>NZ_WEHZ01000014.1 GCF_012641745.1 Pseudoalteromonas peptidolytica | reverse complement strand
TCAGACTAATCGTGCCTGACAGCTCAAATACCATCGGCATATTGTACTCTGGAGTGCTACCTTGCAAACTATCAATAAACCATAGCCGCTGCTGGGCAAAAGACAGAGGGAACTTATCTGTGTTTCTGTCTACTGGGGTGATAGGCTTTAACGCTAGGCTCGGCGAAGATTCATAGGCTGTCAAAAATTCAATAATAGCTTGCTTGTTATCCGCTATGCTTTGTTTTAGTTCTGGTGGGAAAGTACAACCCTTATTTAATCTAAACCCTAATTTTCCAGACTTACAAAATAGTGTTACACCCGAGCTATTTGCTTGGTGAATTAGTTGTACAATGTTCATAGCCAGCCACTTTCCTCTACTTGCGTATTATTTGTTATTATTTGGGAAGCCAATACTAGAGTATATTTTTCTATCTCTGCACCCAATCCTCTTATGGTTCTAGTATTGAAGATTTCTTTACTAGATATATTTATTTGCCACTGTTCGTTAATCTTCGATATCAACTTTATTGCCAGTAAAGAATTACCACCCAGCTCAAAGAAGTCAGCATCGGCGCTTACTTGTTCTTCGTTTAAATGTAGTACTGACATCACAAAAAGTTGCAACTGACTTTCTATTTCGTTTTCAGGAGCTAGATACTTCAGTGTGTCTGGCACATTAGGTACAGGTAGCTTTTTTCTGTCGATTTTGCCGTTCGCAGTGAGCGGCCATTGCGTTACCCTGATCAAGACTTCCGGTACCATATAACTTGGTAATTGTTGTTTTAGATACTCTGTACAGTGTGTTTCTATATCAGGATGTGGACTATCAAAATACGCAACCAATCTTGGTTGATTAACAATGTCCTCACGAACCATAACGAGACATCGATTAACCTTGTCATGCTGAACCAGCTGATACTCAATTTCGCCAAGCTCGATTCTTAAGCCGTGCAGCTTAACTTGGTGATCTATTCGACCCAAATACTCCAGCTTACCGCCTTCGCTATAACGAACCAAATCACCCGTTTTGTATAGTCTAGGGCCATTTAACTGTGGAAATGGGTTTGGAATAAACTTGTCTTTTGTTAATTCGGGTTTGTTTAGATAACCTACCGCCAATCCCATTCCGCCAATATGAAGCTCTCCAACAGCACCATATGGAACAAGTTTTCCGTTTTTATCTAACACAACTAAACTTGTATTTTGTATAGGTCTACCTATTGGCACACTAGCCCCCTTATCAGCAGCGCTATCGCACTCCCAATAAGTAACATCTATTGAAGCCTCTGTTGGACCATATAAATTATGTAATTTAGACTTTGTCTCCGTTGCAAAAAACTGCGCTTGTAATTCACTTGATAGCGCTTCTCCGCTGCAAAACACTTGGCGAACCGTACTGCATTGCTCCCAGTCACCAGCTTGAAGCATCAAATTAAGCATAGAGGGCACAAAATGTAATGTTGTTACCTTTTGTGATTGAATAAGTGATGACAAGTAACTCGGCTCTTTATGACCCTCAGGTTTTGCTACGACTAGTCGGCACCCTGTAATTAGCGGCCATATAAACTCCCATACTGATACATCAAAGCTGTATGGTGTCTTTTGTAGCACACAATCAGCCGAGGTCAGCTGATACATTTTTTGCATCCAATCAATGCGATTAAACAAGCCTTTGTGTTCGCAAATTACCCCTTTTGGTTCACCAGTAGAACCTGAAGTATAGATAATATAAGCTTCCTGCCCTTGCTGAAATAGTGAATTAGTTTCAAATGACCGTGAGCCGCTACTTAGGGTTTGTATCACCGAATCCTCATCAAGAGAGACAACATTATGATGGTATGAGGACAGTGAGCCGTAAAACCTTTTCTGTGTTAAAACTAAGACTGGTGACGCGTCTTGCAATATAACCCTTACCCTTGCAGCGGGTAATGTCGGATCGATCGGAATATAGGCCCCACCAGATTTTAAAATCGCCCAAATAGCAACAACCATTTCCAACGAACGTTCCATATATAAAGCAACATAACTATGCGCCCCAACACCATTATCTTGTAGATGGTTTGCTAATTGATTCACTCTTTCATCGAGTTGCTGGTACGTTAACGACTCTCCCTCATAAGTCACAGCTATACGTTGTGGGTTATCGGCAACCTGCTGCGTAAATGCTGCGACGACATTATCATCGTGCGCTATTGGTGCTGATGTATCATTGAGCTCAACCAAAAGGTGATGTTGGTTAGATTCAGAAACTAGTGTTAATTCATGAATACCCTGCTGTGGCGTCGCAACAATACTTTTTAGCAATTGAACAAAGCAGGCTTGTAGTTGCTGTATCGTATCTTGTTTGAATATTGAAGTATTATACTCAAATCTAAAATTCAGTCTGTCATGATCCTCCACGGCATGTAACGCAAGTTCATACTTTACTAGACTACGTGATACATTCGCAGAAGAAACAGAAGAACTCGCTAAGTTCGGCTTCACCGACTCAGTATTATTCATACTAAACTGAATTTGAAATAACGGTGAGTATGCAGGACTTCTCTGCGGATTTAGCTCATCAACAAGTAAATCAAATGGCATATCTTGATTTGCTTGTGCATTTACATTGATTTTTTTTACATCATGCAAGTAATCAATAAAGCGCCTGTTCTCAGACGTATTGGTACGCAGTACAAGCGTATTTACAAAACAGCCTATTAATCCCTCTAACTCTTGCTGCCTTCGGTTTGCCACAGGTGTACCAATTACAATATCAGTGCAATCCGAATAGCGAGATAACAATAAACTAAACGATGCGTGAAGTAACATAAATAATGTTACATTTTGCTCAACAGCCAACGCTTTCAACTGCATGCTCAACTGCGCTTCTAGAGCAAATTGAACACGACTACCATCAAAGCTCTGCACTGGTGGGCGAGGATGATCAAGTGGCAAAGCATGCACATCTGGCAACTCAGTAAGCTGCTTCAACCAATACGCCCTCTGAGAGTCTACTGTTGATGACTCGAACTGCTCTCTTTGCCATACCGAGTAATCTATGTATCGAAGTGCATTTGGTGTCAGCCGACTCGGCTCTCCCTGCTGAATTGATTGATAGAGATGATTGAACTCCTTAAGCAGCAGTCCTCTGGACCATCCGTCTCCAGCAATATGGTGCAGATTAAAGAGTAATACTCCTTGCGCTTCACCGGTGTTATTCATTGGCAGCTCAATGTAGCCAACTTTCAACATCAAGTCAGATTCAAGAGAGAAAGCTTGTAACGAAAACTGCTTCACACACTCAGAAACTAGGTTGTCCACATTTTCACTTTCTTGAGCAAAGTCAAAACGAGTAACTTGAAAATGAAACTTGTCTAATACCTTTTGCCACACCTGCCCATCTCTTTCAAAAAAAATGGTTCTAAGAGGCTCGTGTCGTTTAATAATCTCATCACAAGTCTGTTCAATCACAGATAAGTCTATGGTGCCATTAATATGCAATGCGTCTGTCATATTATAATGTGCATCACTGCTTTCTAATTGATTAATCAACCACATTCTCTGCTGAGCAAAAGATGCTGGCGCTTCGCTATCAATATGTTCAGCTCTTGCTATTTTGTCATTTACCTTTGCTGAAACCTTAAGCCATTCGATAATCTGTGCTTTTTTTTCTTTTATTTCTGCAATTAATGAGTCGTTTGCTGTGTTCGTTTTTCTTCTTAGTTTTAAGGCACCTTCGTTATCTAGGTATAACTTTATCCCTTGTTCCTTAACTCTCTGTAGTAGATTCTCTATCATATAGCTTCTTCCACTTCATCTTCTGCCAATACATCCGATACCTTACTGATGTCTGAAAGTGCATTACTTTTCTGATAGTCATCGACTTTCTCAGCCAACAATCGAATGCTGGATAGTTCCATTGCTTCTTCTAGTTCAATATCAACAGAAAATTGTTCCCTAAGTCGTGATACTAAGCGCATCAGTAGCAAAGAGTTGCCCCCTAAAAGAAAGAAACTGCTGGTAACACTTATCTTTGAAGGCTCTAATTTAAGTAACTCTGACCACAGAGCAACCAAGCTATGCTCAGTGTCTGTATTAGGCGCAACATACTCTTCTAAAGCAAGCGAGATCTCTGGTTTAGGTAATGCCTTTTTGTCTACCTTACCACTTGGCGTAAGCGGCCAATTTTCGATAATTTCAAAGTAAGCTGGATGCATATATTCAGGTAAAGTTTCATTGAGATGAGCTTTAACTTTTTGAAGTAAGTCGAGGTTATCATACTCATTACTTGCCGGGGTTAATTCACAATAGGCAACCAGTTGAGAGAAATCATCCCCATTTGATACGGCTTTAACCACAACGAACTCAATTAATTCGTTTTGTATCAGCGCTGATTCCACTTCTGCTAGTTCAATCCTGTAACCACGCACTTTGACTTGCTCATCCACACGCCCTAGGTATTGATAGGCATTGTTGCTGATCTGTCGAACAACATCTCCAGTTTTATAAATCAACTCTCCAGATTCTGGAGAAGATAAAAATCGTTCAGTTGTCAGTTCCGGCTCATTCAAATAACCCTTCGCTAATCCAGCCCCAGATATATATAACTCTCCACTCATGCCTGGCACTACTGGTTTTAGCTTGTCATTTAAAACATGAAACTTAGTATTGAGTATTGGCGTACCAATTGAAATAGTATCAGCATTGTCAATACGATGTGCACCAACCCACACGGTTGCCTCAGTTGGACCGTACATATTCCAAACTTCTTCGTACCTAGACACCATCTTTGTTGCTAAATGCAGAGGCAATGCTTCACCGCCACAAAGCGCTTTTATAGGCTGGACTGTAGACCAGTTTGATTGC
Organism: Pseudoalteromonas peptidolytica; assembly: GCF_012641745.1. Taxonomy (GTDB): domain Bacteria; phylum Pseudomonadota; class Gammaproteobacteria; order Enterobacterales; family Alteromonadaceae; genus Pseudoalteromonas; species Pseudoalteromonas peptidolytica. The sequence goes on along the minus strand of NZ_WEHZ01000014.1, from coordinate 124,000 downwards.
CCTTCTAACATCGTCCAAGTAGCTGGTGTTGCCTGTACACAAGAGATCTGATTTTGCTCGATATAGCTTACCAGTTTACCGCTATCTTTACTTATTTTCTCATCGACAATATGAACAGTTGCGCCAACATACAGTGGCAAATAGAGCTCAAGTACTGAAATATCAAAACTGATAGGGGTGATCGCAAGTAGCCTATCTTGGCTAGATAACCCAGGACTTTGCTCCATTGCATGGAGAAAGTTAGCGACATTATTATGGCTGATACAAACCCCTTTTGGCTTGCCTGTCGATCCTGAGGTATAAATCACATACATGAGATCATCAGGTGCAGGAAGCTGAATTTCATTGTTAAGGGCTACTGAGCTGCCTTCTAAGGCAGTCACTATGTTTGATGCAGACAAATCTAAAACCCTATCCGCGCAGATCTCAAGCTCCAACGCTAAATCACCGCTCGTAATAACACGCTTAGCCTTTGAATGTTCTAGCATGTAGGCTATCCGGTCAATTGGATAATTGGTCGAAAGTGGGACATAAGCGGCTCCTACTTTCTGAATTGCCAACATAGAGGTTAACAGTTCAATATTTCTTGGCAAATAAACGCTAACCAAATCGCCAGCACCAAGGCCTTGTGTATGTAACATGTTCGCCATTTTATTGATGCGCTCAGACAACTGTTTGTATGTGAAAGCGTGACCATCACACACCACCGCCACTTTGTCTGGCGTCATTCCAACATAATGTTCAAACTGTGCCAACAACCCTGATTTAGCGTTAATCTCTTTCGTTTCCCCAGCAATAAAAGCCTTCGTTTTTGGTACCGGGATAAGGCTTACTTCAGATATTATCTCCTCCATTGATACCTGACTTAAGCTGATTAAGATCTGTTGTAGATATTCCACTACACTCTGTACATTCTCTAGAGATATTCTTGCGGTTTGGAAATGTAAGTCAACCTCCAATTTCTCAGCCATTGACGCGTATAAGGTTAATGCAAAGTTAGTATCCTCTTCACTGTTTAATTGAGTGAGCCTCACTGAGCTGTCATCACCTGCCACCCCATCAGAGGGATAGTTTTCAAAAATAACGAGGCTTTCAAATAACGGTTTATTCGCAGGAATATCTGACTGCTTTTGAATATCGCTATATGACAAATAGCTATGTTCGTTACATTCCATGTTAGTTCGATGAATATGGTCTAACACAGCTCGAATTGTTGACGTTTTGTCTACTGATACGCAGAGGGGAATAGAGTTAATAAATAACCCTAGCATATTCTCAACACCAACCAGCTCCGCTGGACGGCCTGATACAGTGACCCCAAAGTGCACATCTTGGCGCGCCGAGTACTGGCTTAATAGGTATGCCCAAGCAAATTGCAACAGTACATTCACTGTGCATTTTTCTTTTTGGGCTAATTGCGCAAGGTTACGACTTTGCTCTTCAGACAGCGAAAAAGAACATTTTTCATAGTGTGAAGTAAGCGTCTTTGCAGGTTTCAAAAATGGCAAAGGCGCAGCTTCAGATAAACCAGATAAAGTTTCCCGCCAAAATAGTTTTGATTTATCTGTATTTCTGGATTTCAACCAGCGGATAAAGTTTTCATATTTAGCAGGTTCACCGAGCACCACTGGAGTCCCATTCACGACTTCTTGATAAAACGCCATCACTTCTTGGATCACAATAGGGTTACACCAACCATCGAGCAAAGCATGATGATATGACCAAATAAACTGATATAGCTCCGTATCAAGTTTAACAAGTTGCACCCGCATCAAAGGAGGCACTTTAAGGTCAAAGCCTTGCTCTCTATCTGCTTGTTTGATGGCATCAAGCTGCTCATATGCGAGCGTTCGATTATAGCTTGATAAGTCATGATACTGGACTGAAAAAGCAGCCGCTTTACGGACCAGTTGATGAATACGCTTTTCTCCAAGTCCAACAAAACAAGTTCTTAATATCTCATGTCTCTCAATCAGGTGAAGCCATGCTGCTTCAAAGGCCTTTTCATCGATAACACCGACCAGCTCCCCTGATAGCTGAACCGTATAAGCAGCATTGGATTTATCCATTAGACTTTGGAAAATCATTCCTGATTGCATTGGTGTAGCAATCATAATGCTCTGTAGATCGGTATACTCTGCATGAATTTCCGTAAATAACTCACGCGTGAGATCAGCCAAAGGAAAGTCAGACTTGGTTAGCTCATCACTGTTACTGAAGAAATGAATAATTTCTTGTTTCTTTTCTTTCAAGCTCTGTAACAACTCAGGTGTTAAGTTATTTTCAGGGTCGTAAACTTTCAGCTTCTCCCCTTCTACTCCAACAGAGACATCTCGTTCTTTTAATTGTTTTAGTAAATTGAAGATATTCATATTAACAGCTTATCTATTATCCGTTTTTAAATTTCAATTGCTTCAACTTGCTTAGGAAGCGAATGTGCAAGCTCGTTATACTCGGCAATCATCTCTTGCTCTGCTAGCTTGCTATGACAAGCCAGCAACACTGTCTCGATACTTTGTTCTAGGTATGACAGCAATTGCGCTAATTGTGCTTCACCGACTTTAATTGATGAAATATCAACCTTGAGCCTACCTTGATAAATAAGAGCATTCACAGTGATAAAATCGTCAATCTTATTCTCTGCACTCGACGATAGACCCGTTTTTTCTTCAGCAAAGGAAAACGCTGATTTTGCCGAAGCAATGTTGTCAAACTGACCAAGATAATTGAACACGACATTATAGCTACTCGTGCTTTCGTCAAGCGCTTGTATCTCATGGTCATTTGCTAGATAACGCAAGGCACCAAACCCAATACCGTTGTCAGGCACACCTCTATACGAATCTTTAACTAACTTAATCAACTCACCAACAGGTTCATTCATCGGTGCATTTAACATTAATGGGTAGATTGACGTAAACCAGCCTACCGTATCACTTAGGTCAATCCCATCGGCAATATTTTCCCGCCCATGGCCTTCAATATCCACACGTATGGTTTCAGCACCAGACCATTGTCGAAATGCACTAAATACAGCCGCTATAATCAACTCATGCACTTTTGTTCTATATGCACTATTTGCGGAATCTACAAGCTGTGCAGTGTCTTCCTCAGAAACAGCAAGGCTTGCAGTACTAATAATGCTGTCCTGCGTATCAGCCAAACACTCGATATTGTGCTGCTCATATTTACTTAGCTGATCAATCCAATATTCACGTTGGCTTAGCAAATCATCACTACATGCATAGTCAGATAGCGTCTGACCCCAAAACTGATAAGATGTTGTCTTAGCAGACAATAACACATCATTACCAGATTTCAAATCTTCCCAAGCTTGTTCTAGATCCGCCATGATTATCCGCCATGAAACACCATCGATAATTAAGTGATGTCCCAAGATAAACAGCTTCAAGCGGCCATTTCCAAGATGGATTAAAGCAAGCTTAAATGTCTCTCCACTGCTGATATTCAGAGACTCTTGCAGACCCCCGCAGAAAAGCTCAATTGCTTTTGCTTGCTCCGAATCAGCAATCTCAGTAAAGCTAACTTCCTGTACAACAGTAGAAATATCAATATCAGACTCGGGGATGTAACAATATTGATTTTGTTCAAGTCCAAACTTCAGACGTAGTACATCATGCCTAGATATTACACTTTTTGCAATTGTTTCTAGCTCAGATAGCTGCATTCCCTCTGGAGCATTTAATAATACGGCCTGGTTATAGTGATTTGGGTTAGCTAAACGCTTCTCGACAAATTGTTTTTGAATTGGTGTGAGTAACTGCTCTCCAACGACTGCTTCTTGAGGAATATCAATTGCAGCATTACTCATCACTACAGGTGCAAGCTCTTGGATCGTTTGATAATTAAACATATCTTTAATTGTAAACGTTAAACCTGCCCTTTTCGCTCTAGCCACGACTTGAGTGGATAAAATAGAGTCTCCGCCCAGCGAGAAAAAGTTATCTTTAATACCTACCTTTGCAATACCTAACAATTCCTCCCAAATACTGCTAAGTACTTTTTCGACATCCGTCTGCGGAGCAAGATATTCCGATGTTGTCTGCATCACAGGGTTGGGCAATTGCTTTTTATCTACTTTACCACTTACCGTTAGCGGCCATTGCTCCATCAGCACGAAAGTTGCTGGCACCATATATTCAGGTAACACCGCAACAAGTGCTTGATGTAGTTGTTCATTTGTAAGTTCTGCATCGCCAACCACACTGTAGTATGCAACCAGTCGGGTGTTACCTGACAGATCCTGTCTTGCAAGCACTGTGGTTTTAGATATTTGCTCAATATTGTTTAGATGGTACTCAATTTCGCCCAATTCGATACGAAGCCCTCGGATCTTCACTTGATCATCGATACGTCCAACATATTCGATTTGCCCTTGTTGATTAACATATGCAAGATCTCCTGACTTATATAATCGCTCTGTGTTCAAGCTAGAATATGGATTAGCAATAAAGGTCGAAGCCGTTAATTCTGGTCGGTTAAGGTACTCTCTCGCAAGACCAACACCACCAATATACAGCTCACCAACCACACCGTGAGGAACAAGTCGCTGATGCTCATCTAAAATGATCAGCTGCGTATTTTGGATAGGTTTACCAATCGGAACCGCCTTTGCCGATGTATCATTCGGGCAGTGCCAAAAGCTCACATCTATCGATGCTTCTGTTGGGCCATATAAATTATGTAATGAAGCCTGTTTTGCTTTGCTATAGAAAGTATTTTGCAGTTCTATGGGTAAAGCTTCTCCGCTACAAATTACACGGGCAACAGAATCACATCCATGCCATGCATCAGCACTTAACATCGCATTCAGCATTGAGGGCACAAAGTGTAAAGTGGTTACTTGCTTTGCTTGAATTAACTGACGGATTTGTTCTGGATCTTTGTGTTCCTCTGGTCGCATCACGACAAGTTTAGCACCCGAAGTAAGAGGCCATACAAACTCCCAAACAGATACATCGAAACTGTAAGGTGTTTTTTGCAACACGACATCACTTTGATGCAATTTAAATTCATTTTGCATCCAATCAATACGGTTAATCAGTCCTCTATGAGTACAAACAACGCCTTTTGGTGTGCCTGTCGAGCCTGAGGTATAAATAACATAGGCACAACTATCTGGTGACTGAGAGTTAATTGACTGATTTACAGTAGTATAACTCACAAGCTCAGCTTGTAGACTTTGCTCATTGAGCGCGATCACTGGAAGAGCGGAGCATGGAGCGACCAAGTCATATAGATGCTGCTGAGTCAAAATACAGACAGGCTGACTATCCATCAGGATCGTAGCTAAGCGTTCACTCGGCGTTGACACATCCAAAGGAATATATGCACCACCAGCTTTTAACACAGCCCAAATTGCTACCACCAACTCGACGGAGCGATCCATGTACAGGGCCACATATTTATTTTCCCCAACACCTTTTTGCTTCAAGTAACTCGCTAATTGGTTCGCTCGGTTATTAAGTTCTGTATAAGTTAGCGTGTCATCATCGTAACTCACAGCAGTCGCTTCTGGTGTTTTCTGGACTTGCTGTTCAAATAAGGCGTGGATCGTCGGCTCTTTAGATAGCTCTATCACCTCACCTTGGGCAAAAGACAATAACTCAACTTGCTCTTCTGGGCTAATCAAAGACAATTCAGCTATTGGGAGAGATTGATTTTCAACAATATTATTTAACAAAGTGATAAAGTGTTTGGTAAAACGTGCCATACTAGACTCAGCAAACAAATCTTTCGCATACTCCCAGCAAACCTCTATACCATCATCGTGATCGGTCACATTTACACTCAAGTCAAACTTACTATAAGCTTCACTAGGTAACATACGTTCAATATCAAGGTTATTTAGCTGTAGATCACCCACATTCTTATCTTGTACAACCAGTAAAATTTGTACCAAAGGATGGTATCCCAAGCTTCTCTCTGGGTTAATTTTTTCAACGACTAACTCAAAAGGAATATGTTGATTTTCGTATGTATGAAGGCATTCCTCTTTAACCTGTGTCAGTAGTTCAGTAAATGATTGCTCAACATCAACTTGCGTACGAATAGCCATTGTGTTCACAAAAAAACCAATCAATGGCATGGTCTCTTGCTCACCTCTGTTAGCTACAGGAGTACCAATGACTACATCATTTTCTGTCCCAAGTTTTGAAATGAGTATAGAAAGCGCACTATTCATCACCATAAATAGGGTCGTATTTGTCGATTTTGCCAGCGCATGGAGCTTTTTAGATAGCGTATTGTCTAGATTACTGATCCACTTATCACCACGATAACTCTGTTGATTTGGTCGCTGGAAATCTAAAGGAAGACTATGTACCTGAGGTGCACCTCTCAACCTTTCACACACAGATTCAAGCTCAGCCGCAAACGTCTCGCCTTGCATATGTTCACGCTGCCAGTAAGCATAGTCCATATACTGAATAGGAAGTGCTGGTAAAGCCGGCTTATTATCACTCAGGAAGCCATTATAGTAGAAGCTTAACTCCTCAAATAAGCGACTCATTGAAAAACCATCAGTACAAATATGATGCTGTGAAAACAGCAAGACATGTTCTGTTTGTCCCAGTCTAAGTAACTTTGACCTCACCATGAGATCCTGAGAAAGTACAAATGGTAGGCGTTGCTCTTCATTAATTATGCGCTCGATTTCATCATCTCTCTGCGCTTTGTTAACATTGCTAATATCAACTAATGCCAACTCAAATTCGAAATTTTCATTAATTTGTTGGAAGGCCTCATCACCCTGATGATACGTTGTTCTTAGGATTGTGTGGCGTTCAATCACTGACTTGATTGCATTTTCCATCGCAACCGTATTTAGCTCACCTGTTAATTTGATAGCCCAAGCTTGGTTATATGCAGAGCTTCCACCTTCCATTTCATCTATGAACCAAAGGCGTTGCTGTGCAAAAGTAAGTGGGCCATACAGCTTTTCCACACTCGCAATGGTTTGCCTTTTCTGTACAGAGTCACCTAGCTTTTGGTTTATGCTGTCAAATAAAGACAACATGCTTTGTGATTCCATGATCTCCGCCATCGAAATATCGACGCCAAGGCGCTCTGCAAATTGCGCATTTAAGCGAATAGCAGCCAAAGAGTCCCCGCCTAACGCATGGAAATTCTGACGCAAATCTACTTCCTGACAGCCAAGAATATCAAACAATATACTATCAAAGATTTCGGCAGCCTCATCCGAGGTTAGTTGTTGTTCCTGCTTGGGCTGTGCTTTTTTCAAAGCTTGTTTTTCAAGATTTTTCAATTCTGATAAGTCAGTAGCACAGATTGCAATACGCTGATAGCCACTATTTAACGCCGTTGCGAAAACTCTTCGACCTTCACTATTAGAAATGCTATTTACGACTTTTTCAGCAATGTTAACTTCCAAAGATTGCTCCGATACGGCGTTCACAGCCATACCCGATTCACTCCAAGTGTTCCAATTAATTACTTGGATTTGGCACGTAGGTATTGTTTCAGATAGCTGCGCGATAAAGTTATCAACAAAACTATTTGCAGCACCATAATCAACTCGGTTTTTATGGGTATCCACCACGGTTTGTAATGAGGACATCAAGGTAATGAAGTTAGGCTGCAATTCATGGCGTTTAATTACCATTTCTAGGTTGATTAGCCCTGAGACCTTACTTGCCATAACCGCTTGTAACTCTGCAATATCTAACTCAGCGATGGGCTTATCAGCGCCAGGCACCCCCGCACAGTATACAATCCCGTCAATCGTGCCTGTTGTCGCAATACAATCAGTAACAAAGGCTTCAAATGCTTGACTGTCGGCGACATCAAGTGCGCTAATCTGGCAAGACATCGCACTATTATTAATGTCTTGTAAGCGCTGATATGCCTGTGATTCAAGCCTTGTCTGTAAATCAGCAATTGTAGATTGAGTTCTTGTTGTGAGCACAAGGTTTACACTTGCCTTAGAAACCAACTCTTCTGCAACCGCCAATCCCATCCCACCTAATCCACCAATAATGATATAAGTACCATTCTCTTTTACTTGGCTAAGATTGGACGCAGAACTTGAAACATCTACCTGCGAGTAGGTCTCAACATAACGATTTTTTCCTCTAAGCGCGACAATTCTATCATTACTGAACACGCGGCCTAATTCATCTACCCAACTATGACTGAATGAAGCCTGTGTGTTTTCTATATCTACCACACCCGCATCAATATTCACGAGCTCAGCAGTTGCACTCTTACATAATGCAGGGAGCATCGCGGCAATTGCGTTGTTATTTTCATAACCCACGACTTCAAATGCTTCAGCTGTTAACAGCGTGACTTTCAAGTCTGACCTGTGAATTTCTGCAAGCGCTTTAAACATGAAAAATGCAGGGTAGAAGTCGTTTTGTAAACGTGCTTCATAGGACAACATCGCACTACTGGTTTGTGTACTAAAGCCCAGCGGCATGACAATATGGTCAAAGTGCTGTTCCTCTAGCAGCGTGAATAGTGCAACCACTCCTTGCTCAGATGCTAAGTTAACCTCAAATGTTGAATCACTGATTTGCCTCGTTGCTTGAGCACCCATCGCTTGAACAACTTCTACGTTTGCCCTTGTTAACTGCGCAATATGTAGAGATGGATCATGCTTAGCATCATGAATATATAAACATCTATGGCCATCTACTTGGCTAGGCTGGTTTGGCTTGCGCAGCCAATTTGGTGCATAGAACCACTTACTAAAGTCTAGCTTATTGTTTTGATTGGTAATTGCACTGTGCATCTCTTGGCGTATTTGTGGTTCAAATCGCTTTCTCTGGAACGCATACGTCGGCAAAGGAATGCGTCTTCTTTTCTCACCACGATAGCAAACTGACCAATCAATATGAGCACCAATTGACCAAAGTTTAGCCATTACATTGGCGACTAGCTCTTCGCCTTCACTATGGTTATCCGCTAATGACACAAAAGGTACTACACTTTCTATTAGCTCAGGAAGATGCATTGAGACCAAGCCCGCTAGCGTTTTCCCAGGCCCAACTTCTAATAGTGCATGCTCTGGGTAACGATTTATCAAACTTTCAATCCCACTGGCAAAGCGCACTTCCCCAGCAAGCTGCTCAACCCAGTATTGCGCTGTCATAGCCTGATCCGGCGTGATCCAGTCGCCGCTCACATTGGAAATAAAAGGTAATGCAGGAGCGTGTAGAGAAATGCCATCAAAAACAGACTTAAACTCCATCAAGATTGAGTGGGTATGACGCGAATGGAATGCTCTATCACCTTTTAATTTCTTGTACTTAATCGAGTTTGCTTCAAGAGACGCTAGACAACGAGAGATAGAGTCACTGTCGCCTGATAGCACGATGCTCTCTTTTGCATTTGTTGCAGCTACACATAAATTAAACTGAGCCGCAATCTCATTAGCTTGCTGAGCCGTACATTTAATCGCCACCATATTACCTGTTGGCATGCTCTGCATTAACCTACCACGATTCGCTACGATATGAATCGCATCTTCTAGACTGAACACACCAGCAAGACATGCAGCCACGTACTCTCCTATACTATGGCCTATCATCGCACTCGGTTTGATCCCAAGAGTCATAAGGTGACGTGCTAACGCGTATTCAATACTAAATAACGCAGCTTGAGTGTAGTTAGTCTGATCTAATAACCTTTCTTTTTCGGGGTCAAAGCAGACTGCGTACAAGTCACTGTCTAGGTATGGATTAAATAGCGCGATACACTCGTCTAGTTGCTGTTTAAACTCATCACTAGACTGATATAGAGACAGTAGCATACCGGTATATTGTGCACCTTGCCCTGGGAACATAAAGGTCAGCTCACGAGACGCTGCGCGATGTACTTTTTGAGCTGTTGTTTGTAGTAATTCAGTCGCTTCAGATGCCGACGTCACGACCAACGCATCTCTATACTGGTAAGGTTTTCTGCCTTGCTGCAAAGTATACGCCATATTCGCCACATCAATATCCGCATGGCTATTGATGTATGCAGACAATCTCCCCTTACTTGCAATTAACGCCTCTGGAGATTTTGCTGATAAAGGTAATACGTGATATTTCATACGGCTTCTGTCCTCACCGGATCCCTCAAACTCTTCCAAAATAACATGTGCATTCGTTCCACCAATTCCAAAGGAGCTTACAGCACCTCTTCTCGGCTCCACACCACCTTTCCATTCGCGTAATTCATTCTCTAAATAGAATGGGGTCGACTGTAGATCAAGTTCAGGATTCGGGCTGTTAAAATTAATATTTGGAGATATTTTCTTATAATTAAGTGCACAAACGGCATGTATAAATCCAGCTACACCAGCTGCTGTATCCAAATGGCCGATATTGGCTTTGAGCGTACCTAGCGCTATCGACTGTTTATCTAGTTCTTTGCCAGCAACACTCTTATATGCTCGGTTAAGCGCTCGAACCTCTATCGGATCTCCTAAATAAGTACCTGTACCATGCGCTTCAACAAAACCTATCGTGCTGGGTTCAACACCTGCCACTGTCATTGCACTCGCAATTGCTTTAGCTTGCCCCTCAACACTCGGTGCTGTATAGCCAGGCTTTAGCGACCCATCGTTATTTATAGCCGAGCCTTTGACGACTGCGAAGATGGTATCACCGTCCTCAATAGCAAGATCTAAGCGCTTTAGTAACACCATACCAGCACCTTGTCCTACTCGTGTCCCACTCGCGCTCTCATCAAACGGGCGACAATGTCCATCTTTTGAGGTGATAAAGCCTTCTTGATGAACATAGCCTGCAGGCTCCATAGCTGAGATAGAAACCCCTCCTGCTAAGGCCATCGTGCATTCACCATTTTGAATACTTTTACATGCTTGGTGAACTGCAACAAGTGACGTTGAGCAAGCAGTATTGATATTAACACTCGGTCCAGTGAGGTTCAGATTGTAAGAAAGCTGAGTCGATAAAAAAGCGCCCGATGATGCTTTCATCGCTTCCATGCCATCAACGGCATTATGCCCATGACTTTGCGACATCATCTTTTGGATCCATCCAATATTGTCGCTCTTGCCAACAAAAACACCCACACTTCCTGATTCAGGTTCACTTGGGTATCCAGCTATTTCCATAGCTTCATATGCACACTCCAACAGCACTCGGTGTTGTGGATCTGTCATTTCAGCCTGACGTTCGCTAAATTCAAAGAACTCCGCATCAAACATTTCCATTCCCTGAAAACGGAAAGTTTTCCTAATATACTCTGGGTTACCAATTAGCTTCTCTGAAATACCTGCTGCTCGTAGCTGCTCATCAGTCAGCTCTTCAATAGCCTCATGTCCTGACTCAAGCAACGACCAAAACTCCTCAAAGTTTTGTGTGTTACCGAAGCGAGTAGACATACCGACAACTGCGATTGGGACATTGCCGCTACCTTCTTCGGTAAACTGAATCAGCGCCGTATTTACTAATGGGTTATCTTTGTGCTCATGCAGAATGAAACCTGCCAATTGCTCCACCGTTGGGTAGTTAAAGATGTCTGTGACTGAAACCTCAATTTCCAACTCTTGAACAATTTTTTCTCTTAACCGCATGGCTAACAGAGAGTTTCCACCCAACTTAAAGAAGTTATCTTTTATCCCAATATTGCGCTTATTGAGCAAACTTTGCCACAGCGCTATCAATTGTGCTTCAATTTCAAATTTTGGCGCTTCATACTCCAGCGTGCTCGGTTCACTTTGTATTTTTTGACTGAGGGCTTTACGATCCACTTTGCCATTATGGTTTAAAGGCAATGCTTCAAGCACATTAATAGTTGAAGGCAGCATGTAAGACGGTAACTTAGCTTCCAACAAGGTGAATACATCATCCGCTGCATTTGTCAGCGCTTCAGTCGTCTCGATAAAGGCGATCAATCTATTGTCATGTGATTCTCCCTGTGCCAAGAGAACAGCACTATTTGCAATGAAATCGAAGCTGTTAATAACGCTCTCTATCTCACCTAGCTCCACTCTGAAGCCTCTTATTTTTACTTGGCTATCAACTCTTCCTATAAACTCAAGATTACCTTCAAGGTTAAGCCTCACTAAATCACCGGTTCGGTATACTCGCTCGGTATTACTTCCCACCACATTCGTTGGAAGTGTCAGGAATTTCTCAGCGGTTACTTCAGGTAAGTTTAAATAGCTTCGCGCCAGACCTCGGCCACCAACATATAGTTCCCCGACACAACCAGCAGGCACTGGCCTTTGATATGCGTCAAGAATAAAGCACTCGACATTACCAATCGGGCGTCCAATATGCACATTATCAGTGGTAATTTCTCCAACAGAAATACACACTGTATTCTCCGTTGGTCCGTAGGCATTAAATAATTTCCGTCCTTCTGACCAAATGATTGCCTGCTCTTTTGATATGGCTTCACCTGCCACAATCAAAGTTTCTAATTGACTAAATTGCTCTGAGGCTAAGTTTACTAGCAGCGCCGGAGGCAGCGTAGCATGTGTGATCTCTTGGTCAGAAAGGTATTGAGCCATTAGATCTGGATTCATCAATGTGTGAGCGTCAATCAAGCACAAGCAAGCACCATTGCATAATGCCATGAGTAGTTCCCATGCCGCGGCGTCAAAGCTCAGCGATGCAAACTGCAACACTCTGCTTTGCTGATCAACTGCAAACAAACCAGTCTGTTGGCGAGCTAAATTTAACATTGACGCATGCTCAATCAACACACCTTTTGGATTGCCAGTCGAGCCAGATGTATAAATAACATATGCAAGGTCATTTGGCGTCGCACCAGTGTGTTCACTGACGGTATTACACTCGGAATAGGCCGCAGTTAATTCAGATAAATTATCGACACTAACGACATCACAAGAATGAGTCGGTAACGTCTCCTCTAGCGCTGAGTGTGTAATAATAACTGCAGCTCCAGAATCATTAATCACATAATCTTTGCGCTCAACAGGGTAAGATACATCAAGAGGAACATACGATGCTCCCGCTTTTAAAACGGCTAAAACCGCAACGATCATTTCAAACGAACGTTCACAGTGAATAATGACTTTACTCTGTGCATTAACGCCCTGGGCTTGTAGATACCCGGCAAATCGATTTGCCGCGATATTTAAAGCTTGATAGCTCATGACCTCATCATGCAACTGCAGAGCCGGACGAGTTGGGTACTGTGCAACTTGTTGTTCAAACCAGCTGTGAACTGTCATTCCTGGTACAGTTTCAGCGGCATTATCCGATGATATTACCGCGGCATCCAGCTCAGTTGCGGTCAGTAATGGTAGCTCACTGACGTTGGCTGTTAAGTTATTTACAATGCCTGCTAAAACGGTTTCAAGATGATCCAGTAATGTCTGAACATAATGAGCTTCATATTTTTGCTCTGAATAATTTAATTCAAATGTCAAAGCCTCGCCTGGTGCGACTATCAAACTCATACCAAAGTGTGCATGTGCTTTTGCATTAAAGCCTGAGATTTCAAACTCACTCTCTTGCTGACCAAGCTCAGGAGCATCCGCGATAGGATAGTTTTCGAATACCATTGCAACATCAAACAACGGTGCAATCGGATCAAATTGGCTACATTCTTTAATTTGCGTGAGTGATAGGTAACTGAATTTATCTCGTTTGTTCTGATTCTCATGCAGCTCTTTCAACCACTGATCGACACGAGTGTTATTTGTGAACGACACAACTGAAGGTAACGTCTTGATAAATAAACCAACCATTTTATCCACGTTATCGACTTCAACATTGCGCCCAGAAACCGTTTCACCAAATATAACTTCATCGTTACCACTATAGCGATGCAGTAAATAACCCCAAGCAGCTTGAACCAAAGTGTTCAATGTAACTTGTGCCTCGCCAGCAACCTTCTTTAATTGGCTTGTAAGATCTGTGGTTAACGATTTTCTCTGCTCAGCAATGGCTCCGGAGGTGTCATCACCCTCTCTCTTCTCAATGCCCAGTTGCGTTGGTGATTCTAGTGTTTTGAGATGTTCAGACCAAAACTGCTTCGCTTCATCCAGTGGTTGCTCAACACACCACTTTATGTACTCTTTATAGTTAGCTTCACCAACAAACTCAGGTAGTTGATTAGCTGCAAAAGCCTGATAGGCACTAAAAACTTCACCAAATAAAATTGGCTGTGACCAACCATCAATCAGTGTGTGATGATGAGTCCATGCGAACTTATAGCAAGTTGCATTAACCTTAATGGTGAAAAAGCGCATGAGTCCAGGAACTGAAAAGTCAAACCCTTGCTGTTTGTCTTCTTGCAACAAGTCAGCGAATTCATGTTCTACCTCAGTTGCACTTTTGGCACTCCAATCTAGGTGTGTCCAATCCATTTGAATTGACTCAGATACAAGCTGCAATGGTGTTTCACGATCTAACCCAACAAACGCCGTTCTTAAGATATTGTGCCGCTGGATCACGGCTAACCACGCTTTTTTAAACAGTTCTATCTCAAACTTGCCTTTAAACTCAATGTTTAGCTGATTGATATAAGAATCTTTCTCAGTATTTAACAGTCCATGATAAATCAATCCCGCTTGCATACTAGTTACAGGATATAACTCTGCGATATTGGTATAACGAGACTGTAGCGTATCTAATTCACCTTGACTCAATTGACATAAAGGGAAATCCGCAGGTGTTAGTCTTTCTACATTAGGCTGTTCACAATACGCCGATACTTCCATCAGTGCAGATTCGAAAAATGAACAAAATTTCTTAATGTCTGCATTATCGAACTTTTCTGCATGATAGTTTACTTGGAACTTCAACTCGCCATTAAACACCATGCCATTTATATCCAATAAATGACTGCGAGTATGTTGGGCACTAATATCTGCGCCGGTAAAATCTCCTGCGCCTTTGAATAGTGCTTGCTCACCAGCTTGTTGATCAAATTGTCCTAGGTAGTTAAATAAGATGCTATTTTCATGTTGCTCACACGCACGCTTAATATCTTGATCGTCAAATATATAGCTAAGCGCACCAAAACCTATTCCATTATTTGGTACTTTTCTTAGCTGCTCTTTAACTGAGCAAATAAGATTTCCAAGTCCACCACTGGCTTTACAATCTTGGTGACTAAGCAGGACAGGATACATACTCGTGAACCAGCCCATTGTTTGAGACAAACTCACGTTTTCATGAAACTCTTCTCGCCCATGACCTTCAAGTGTGACATTGATCGCAGTAGAACCACACCAGCGGTTAAACGCAAGTGCAAGCGCACTTAGGAGCAACTCGTTCACTTTGGTTTTAAATGGTGCATTGCTCTGACCTAATAATGACTGTGTTGTTTTAGCATCTACAACAACCTCTTGATTTGCAGCATCTGCATAAGTATCGCTGGAACCAGTATCTTGATATGGAAGTACTAGATCGCCATTTTGCAATTGATGTAGCCAGTATTGCTTTTCTGATTCAAAGCGCTGCTGGCTATCTTGATTGCTTAACATCGCCGCATAATCTTTGTAAGAAGTGCCACTAGCTGTAAGAGACACACTGCCATCAGCCAAATACTGTTGATAAGCCGAATTCAAATCCTCTAATAAGATCCGCCAGCTGACACCATCCACAATAAGGTGATGGATAATAATTAATAAGCGTCTGTTTTCAGGCTCTTGGCTATCAATATACACGATATTAAGGAGCGGCCCCGATGAAATATCAAATGATGATTTAAACTCAAAGCCAATCTCTTCATAACGCGTTGCTAACTCACCATCACGAGTGTCTAAGTTTACCTGCTTAACTACCTGACTTAATTTGTCAGTATCCATGTGTGCAAACTTACCCTGCCACTTCTCATCTTGCTTTGCAAAAGTTAGCCTCAACACGTCATGTCGTTGGTATAAAGCTGAAACAAATTCATCCAAAAACTTAATATCAAAATCTGTTGGTACACTCAAACATGCGGATTGATGGAAGTGATTGTGATCTGTATGTTGTGTTGAGAAAAAATTAGCTTGGATTGGGTGAAGTGTCAGTTTACCACTACTCACCTTGCTAGCGGATACCGTATCATTTTCAGCACACTTCTTCGCAAGTTCAGCGATTGTTTGTGCTTCAAATATATCCCTTGTATTAATGCTAATACCTTGTCGATTTGCTTTAGATACCAGTTGAATTGAAATAATTGAGTCACCGCCACAAGTAAAGAAATTATCATGGATCCCCACTTTCTCAAGACCCAAAATTTCTTGCCAAATTTCGCAGAGTATCTTTTCATTGGTGTTACGTGGTGCTTCAAAGTGGCTCTGATTCTGTCCTGTAAGTGTTGGCTTCGGCAGCGATTTTTTATCTACTTTTCCGTTTACTGTTAATGGGATACTTTCAAGCTCCTCAAACAGTGTTGGTACCATATAGCTAGGCAGTTTGGATTTTAAATATTTGATTACTTCGTCTAAATTACTTTCACTGTCATCACGATAAACAATATAGCCCACTAACTTTTTGTCACCAGGTTCATCTTCTCTGACGATGACAGTACTGTCTTTTAATATAGGACAAGACTGTAGTGTTGTACTGAGCTCATCTAGCTCTATGCGGAAGCCTCGGATCTTTACTTGGTTATCAACACGACCAACAAATTCAATGTTACCATCACTTAGGTAACGTACCGTATCCCCTGTTTTATAGAGCGTTGCTGCACCACTGTGATTAAAAGGGTTAGGAATGAAGCGCTCATCCGTTAAGGCTTCACGTTGCCAGTATCCACACGCAACGCCATCTCCGCCGATATATAGCTCACCAACACTACCAACAGGTACTGGTTCTAACTGTGGGTTCAGTACATAACATTTATGATTGCTCAATGGCTTACCGATTGGCGCACTCGCGTAGCGGCGAAACTCATTACAGTCAAACTTAAACGCTGTCGCAAATGTCGTTGTTTCTGTTGGCCCGTAAACATGTACTAATTGCTGTGGTGATTTACCCAATAGAATGTTTCCAATCGCTTTTAGAGAGTGTGCCTCTCCCCCAAATAAAACTTTTCTCAGCGATTGGAAAGTGTCCGGTTGCTCGTCGGCAATACGATTAAACAACGCCGTAGTAACAAACATGACTGTAATCTTATCTTGTTCAATTTGCGCTTTTAAAAGTTCAGGAGAAAGTAGAGTCGTTTTGTTTACCCCACATATCATCGCGCCTTTAGTCAATGCTCCCCAAAATTCATAGGTCGCGGCATCAAAAGCGGCGTTGGATGCCTGAGCCATAACATCTGATGGTAATACTTCGATATTTTTATTGTCCTCGACAAGGCTAACGACATTATTATGTGTTACTGCCACACCTTTAGGTTTACCCGTGGAGCCTGAGGTATAGATAACATAAGCAAGCTGCTGTTCGCTAGGAAGTAACTCTGAGTGATGTAGGTTACTGCTCGGTAGCGTAGATAAATGTTGAAGATCCCACTTTTCTTCTCCAAAAGAGTCTAAGCAAATCATGGTATGTGAATTAGCTGGTAATTTTGATTGCAACGTTTTGGTGCTAATAACAAGATTTAACTGTGTGTCTTCAAACATATATTCCAAGCGTTCTTGGGGATAGTCAGGATCTAACGGTAAATACGCCCCTCCCGCTTTTAGGATCGCGGTCATTGCGATTAAAGACTCAACGGAGCGTTCTAAGCAGATACCGACTAATTCGTTATTTTTTAGTCCCAACTCCACGAGACAATATGCCAGCTGGTTAGCTCTTGTATTTAGTTCCCCATAAGTAATAGAGTCATCGTCATATTTTGCAGCAATTTTATCATGGTAAAGCTCAGCACAGCGCTCAACCATAGTGTGAATATGTAAAGTACGGTCATACTCCTGTTCATGTTGATTCCACAATACTAACTGCTTTTCTTTTTCATCATTGCTCAAAAAACAGCTACTTGCATGGGGGTTATCTAGGTTCTCAACTAAGTCCTTCATCAGTCGAACGTAAACTTCCATATAACTTACAAATTGCGACTTAGATACTTTATTAAGGTTTACCTCACCAAGAAATTCTATGTTGTACTTATCGCTCGGATCCATACAGAACACAGTAGATAAATCAAAGTTGGTCTTTGACAAGTCGACATTGCTTATTTTTTCTACATTCCCCTCGGCGATTTTATCTGCCATCGAGTGAAAGTGAAGAAACCCTAAATGAGTATGAAAAACAGGCTGAGTTCCGTACTTTTTCTGGATCGCACCAAATGGGTATCGACGAAATGGTACTAGCTCTAGCTCAGACTGATGCGAAGCAAGAATAAGATCGCGCCAACTCCCCGCGGACAGATCCATGCTTACCGGCAAAGTGTTGAGGAACATTCCGCGCATTTGCTCACTATTTTCCGCTTCTAGCCGACCATTAAATGCTAAACCAGTTGTCACATTGCTCTGACCGGTGACAATACTTAAAAACTTAAAGTGAATAGCCAGCAGAATTCCTTTGAATGGCACCCCTGTTTTTTTTACCACTTCATGCAGTTGCTTAACGATGTCACGGGGTAATTTAAATGGGTATTTATGGCTATATATGTCTACTTCTTGTGTCGCGACTTCTTTTTCTAAGAAAGGTAGCTCTGTATTAACGCATTCTTTAAGCTTTGCATCCCAAAAATCAATGGCTTCTTGAGATTTCAATATTTTCAATTCTTCGTGAATAAAATCACTATATTTCAGCGCCGGTTCTGGCAAAGAGAAGGTCTGCCCTCTTTGCAGCGCGAAATAAATATCAAAAATATCCATGACGGTTAAGTGTGTACTCCAACCGTCGGATACAGAATGAGGCTCCGTAAAGGATAGACTGATCACATCATCTTCTATTTGATGTACATGAAAACGCATCAGTGGAGCCTGAGTAATATCAAACATGTTTTTATTTTCGAGTTCGATATATCTACTAATTTCAGCTTCTTGCTCTGCTTCAGACAAACCTCTAAGGTCGTCATACCCCATCTCCAAAGAGGCTTCACGATGCACTAATTGAAGCGGGATACTAAAGTTCGTTAAGTCAAAAGTAGTTCTAAGGTTATCGTGCTCCTTTACGATGATATTGATACTTTCTTGAAAAAGCGTTTTATCAAAGGCGCCTTTTATGCGCCCTCTAAAGGTAGTCAGGTTATGGTAATCAGCAGGACTTTCTTCACCATTACTCATATCCATGTGGTGAAGCATGCCCATTTGTAAGACACTGATCGGATAAGCGTCTACAACATCATCGGCAAGCAAGCTCTTATCATGGTCACTAATTAAGCTAAAAGGAGCTACCGGTTCTACGTTATGTTGGGCATTTTCTTTTAGTTTTTTTTGCTTTAGTAGTGCTAGTAATTTTTTTTTGTTGTTCGAAAGATTATTCATAATTGTTATACTTATTCTGCCTGTCCGATTACCAAACCTTTTAGCCTTCAGCCAAAAGCCTCTCCACTTCTTCTTCTGAAAGCATTTCTATTTCCGCTAGCAACTGCTCTGTTAGCTGTGCTTCATCAGCAGCCTGACGTTTCTGTCGCGTTTCAATCAAGTTGGCCAGTTTTGCAATAGTAGGCGCTTGAAAAACATCTTCAGAAGAAATTTCCAATTGTTGCTTTTTAGCACCTCCAACAATCTGTACTACTCGAATAGAATCTCCACCCAAGGAAAAAAAGTTATCGTTTATCCCTATTCGCTCAACCTTTAAGCTCTCTTGCCAAATACTCACCAACTGCGCTTCAAGGGGCGTATTAGGTTCTACATACGCAACGTTACTAAGCTTTGAATCTGCATGAGCCAACAGCTTTTGAATATCGACTTTACCGTTGGTGTTAAGCGAGAACGCATCTAAGGTTATCACTTTGTCGGGTATCATATAGTGTGGAAGAAATTCCTCTAATTGATACGGTAGCGTTTCCTCTAGATCCTGCTCTGGAGTCTCTAGAAAAGCACAAATCGACAATTTGGATAGTTGATTTTCTCGAGTAGTAACCAAGGTATTCTTACCGCTAACTTGACTAATAACGCGCTCAATCTCATCTAGCTCAATTCTATAGCCATTAATCTTAATTTGTCGATCATTACGTCCTAGAAATACTAACTCTGCACCTTGTTTCGTGCGATTTAACTTCGCAACGTCACCCGACTTATATAGTCGCTTATCCTCGCCAGCTATACGCACTGTCAAAAAGCGCTCACGCGTGAGTTGTTCTTTTTCAAAGTAGCCGGCAGCAAGTCCTGTACCACCAATATAAACTTCACCAGCAATACCATAAGGTGCAACTCGCAAGGCGTTATCTAGCACATACATTTGCATATTGTCGATTGGCAGACCAATTGCAGCGTTGCCCTTACCACCACGCTCTAATCTAGCTACACAACAACCTACAGTTGCTTCTGTGGGGCCATATTCATTGAACACCTTGATATCTGGGTTGTGTTGGAACAAAGGAGCCAAATCTTCATGCTGTAAGGATTCGCCACCAACAACCAAATGGGTTATACAAAGGCTTTCCAACTCCCCTGAGGCGAGCCAGCTGTTTACTAGCTTCAGGTGTGATGGGGTAATTTTAAGTAAGTTGATATTTTTGATATCAACCAGCGCACGTTTAAAATCATCAGTCTCATCGCCCTCAACCAGCTGAACGCTGCCACCAACAAGTAAGGGAGAAAACAACGAGGTTACAGTCAGGTCGAAGCTTATGGCGGTATGAACTAAGCTGTTACCTTGATGAGATAAGTAATGCTTAGCTGCATAAGATAAATAATTTGCGAGCCCTTGACGAGTTACTTCGACCCCTTTTGGTTCACCTGTAGAACCAGAAGTATAAAGTCGATATGCAATATCAGTGTTGTCAGTGATATCTTGCAGCAAGACCTCAGAACATTCACTAATACTTTGCCATGCCGAATCAATATCAAAGACCTTCGTGTCGTGACATACGCTATCTAGCACCTCTACACAGGAGTGCTTCACAAACGTGCATTTGAGACCTGTCAGCAAACGCTCTAGACGTTTACCCTTTGTTTTAGGGTCAATGGCGCAATAGCTAACTCCTGAATATATAGATGCAAGGAGAAGTACAAGTAACTCATAGCTTCGAGGCAACATCACACCTATCGTGTCGCCACGTCCGTAGCCATGGGATGTTAGAAAGGTTATACATTTACCCACATCAGAGCCTAGCGTGGCATAATCATAACTAACCTCACCATTTGTTACAGCGATATCTTTTGCATATGCAGCAAAAGAGTCAGAAAACAGACTCGTCAAGTTAGGTGCGGTAGATGGTGTAGGGTTAAGCTGTGACAGTAAGCTTTGCTCTTTTTCAGCATCTAAAAGCTGAGTCGCCAACAGTGCCTTATCGTCATCTTGATGAGACAACGCACATGAGAGCATATTAGCTAAGTCTTCAATCTGTTCTGTCGTGTATTGATCTTCTGCATAATCAAACTTGGCCACTCTTTTGCCATTTTCAAAACAAAGCAACTTTAGCACAATGCCTTGATAAGTATGGCAACAGTCTAGATCTACAATAACGAACTCAGCCCCTTCAGAAGCCTGCACATTGTGAATTTGTATCTCTTGAAAAGCAAATGCCATAGAACTACTGATCGCTTCAGGTGCATATAATTGATACGCGCTGTTCGCCTTGAGCTTATCGGCGAGTTGCAACGCAACATCTTTTACAGATTCAGTTTCACCTATGGTTAGCTGTAGAGGTAGCGCTCGCGCATACAAGCCCACTGCATCTCGAAGCTCTGGGTTCACACGACCGTCTAGTACCACATTGATAGATAATGGGTTGTTCCCCGAGTACTGAGCCAATACACCAGCCCACTGCGCTAGAACAATATTACTTTCGACTGAATCAGGTAATCCAACTTCATAATTACCACGCTCAGAAGGTGCTTGAATATCCTCGACTTCATTTTCATGATATGACCAAAATTCGGTAGCTTGATTGTCTTGTTCAATCATTTCTTGCTGCCAAAGTCCATAATCAATATATTCTGTTGAAGCCAATGAGGGAGCTTTACCATTGTACCGAGAAACTAATTGCTTAAAGATATTCTGTAAACTCTGGCTATCTGTAAACAATACTGGCACACGGATAGCTAGCTGATGTTTATCAATCGCGAGTGCTGTTAGTGTCGCATGAACGCCGTAGCTTCCACTTGTAGGTATTTGATTATCATCACCCTCTGGCGTCTCCTGCCATATTAATTTAGGTGATACGACACTCTGTCTTGGCTGATGATACAGCTCATCATGTACCAGCTCCATACGCAGTGATTCATGTTCATTAATCACTTCATGTAAGCTGTCTCTAAGCCGCTGTCTATCAATAATACCATTGATGATTATTGACACTGAATTATACTTTTCAGTTACAACCTCCGGGCGTTGAGCCCAGAGGTTGCGTTGCTGAATTGTCATTGCATAACAATTTTCGTTCAAAATATTACCCTTAGCTTTCAAATGTGATTAGGTTGCCCATTGATACAAGAAGCTTTCTGTCACCTTTATACGGGTTTCGCCCATGAGCCATCATGACATTATCGACTAATAAAGCATCGCCGTCCTGCCAAGCAAATGACGATTCAAGCTTTTTATATAGCGCTAATAAATCTGATACAAACCCATCTTCTATTTTGTCCCCATTACCAAAATAGCAGTTACGAGGATATTCACTTTCGCTGTAAACAGTCGCTATTGATTGCCTAGTATTGTCATCCAAACAAGAAAAGTGCCAATGCTGGATTTGAGCTACCCAATAACATTTATTTTCTTGGTCTGTTACAAAAGCAGGTCTTACCGCATAAGTCCGCAGCTTGTCTTTCTCTAGCCATTCAAAGCGGATGTTTTGCTCTTTACATTTTCTTTCAACAATTGCTTTATCGGTTGTACAGAATACGCTCTCCCAACCTAAGCCTACATCATCAGTACGAGAATAATTTCGAACATACATCACACCATGCTGTTTAAACTTTTCAACAACCTCAACAGGTAAAGCTTGATAAACCGCATTCGTGTCTACCAGTGGCGTTTCTCCCCCCTCAAGGGCGGCGACTTGGCACCCAAACATAATTCGAGAAGGCCATGTGCTATTAAATGTATTTTCATTGTGCCACAACAAATGATGTTCGCTCGAGTACTGAACTGGAGTCTGTACAGTCGCGTGACCATCAACTGGATTGTGCTCGCCATTATCTTCAACTAAATCACTGATTAGCAGATTCGCTATGCTGGAGAAGTTTTCTACTGATCCAACATTGAAATTTCTAAATAGAATAGCACCATACCGTGAATAATAAGAATCTACAATAGCTTTATTGCTATTTATCCAATTCCTTAAGTTCACACCAGGCTGTGAAGCACTGATAGACATTGGCTCACTGATGTTGCTTGGGGGCGTTAATACAATCGCAGAACCGTTATTATCCGCCCCCCTGCGGCGCCCTGTTATCTTAAGTGTTGACTGTTTTTCTAGTAGTGCATTTTCTTGATTCTGCCGTTGTGTCGCAAGATTTTGTTGCAGAGAATTAATTAACTCACCTACCTTTACTGTATCTGCGCCTGCCGCAATCTGTCTTAATGCAGCTTCAAAGCTTGCCAATAGTTCATCAACTCGCTTTTCGCTTATCACATTCGCATTATAGACAAGCTTACCTTTTATCGTATCTGAATACTCTAATAGACCTAGTGTTAAATCAAGACGAGCTTTGGGCTCACCGATATCTAAAACTTCACAATGCACGTTTTCTAATGCAATTTCGGTGTCTGGCGCTTGATCTAAAAATAGCTTGATCTGAAAAATCGGTGACTTTCTATTTGCTTGCGTTCCTCTTAGATGATTGACAACTTTTTCAAATGGCACCTCTTGATTACTCAACACATCTAAGGTGTTAGATTTAACCTGATCAAGAAATTCTGAGACCTTGCTGTCATGATCTACAGCATTTCTCAATGCCACCTGATTTACAAAGAAACCCATTGTATTCTCAAGTTGATAATGCTCACGATTTGCCACATCTGTCCCGATAACAATATCTTTTTCTCCAGTTAATGCTGCAAGCGCAAGATTGAATGCGGTTTGAAGCAGCATAAATGGTGAAAAGTGTGTCTGATCACTAAATCGTCTTAGCTGTGACGTCAAATCAGCGCCTAACTCATACTGTTGGGAGCCTGTAATCACGTCACCGGCTTGCGGTACAGACTTATCACTCAGTGCTAGCATCGTGTTTGGCATATCTGCCAAATACTGTTGCCAAAAGCGTAGCTGTTGGAGCTCATCTTTACGCGTATCTCTTTGCCAAACGGCATAGTCAATATAGCTTACAGAATCGCAGGTATCTGTAGTAGATTGCTCATTATGTCCTTGCTCATAGAAGCGACACAACTCACTGATGAACAGACGCGTTGTCCAACCATCAGTAATAATGTGATGGAAGTTAAGCACCAAAATAAACTTCTCTGGTGAGAGCTGTAATAAACGAGCCCGCCATAAAGGCGCAGCAGATAAGTTAAACTGGTAAGCTTCCTCTTCGGTAACTACTTTATTGATGGCATCCGGCTGTTCAAACTCCGGTAGGTGGTGCAGCGGCTCAATTGGTAATGCAACAGTTCCAATTGCAGCCAGTTTTTGATGAGGGATGCCTTTTTCTACATCCATCATAATCGCAGTGCGCAGTACCGCATGTTTTTCCACCACACAATTGATTGCTTGCTCAAGCTTCGCAGTATTGAGCGAGCCAGTTAAGGCAATAGCTGCAACATTATTATACCTAGTGTGATGGTTATCTATTTGATCTGCTAGCCATAAGCCTTGCTGAGCAAAAGAAAGCGGCCCCTCTGTTGCTGATGTATTACGGATTATTGCCTCTTGTTTATTCCCACCTGATGTATGCCTATCGATCAAGCTTGCCATCTGCTCTAATGAATCTGCTTCAAACAGATCTCGCAGTGAAAAGGTTACATCAAAGTGGGCCTTGATCCGTTTATACAGACTGGCCAATTTTAATGAGTGGCCTTTTAGTTTGAAAAACCCGTCTGTTTTGCTCACGTGTGAGACACCAAGAACGTCACACCACATTACCGATAGCTCTTGCTCTGTTTTAGACTTTGGTAGCTCGTATGTTTGCACCTCGTTTGCGACAGTAAACTGATTAGCTAACGCCTTTCTATCCACTTTACCACTTGGTGTTTTCGGAAGTTGCTCAAGTAGCTGAATATAATTAGGTACCATGTAATGCGGTAGCTGCTGCTTTAATATTGTCAGCAAACTTTGCGTATCAACACTTCCGCCATCAATTACCTGCACAAACGCTTCTAATGTGGTCATATCTCCTTTGCCACTAATCATAGCGACTGCTGCAGAGACATCAGCCTGTTGCTCAAGGATTGATTCAATTTCGCTCAGTTCAATCCTAAATCCACGAACTTTAACTTGAGTATCCTTTCGACCAAGATACTGCACACTTAAGTTATCTCGTTCACCGACCCAACGGCCCATGTCTCCTGTTTTGAATAATCGACCCCAAGGTGAGTCTATAAAGCTCTGGCTATTTAAATCATCACGAGCAATATAACCAGTTGAGAGGCCGGCACCACCAATATAAATTTCTCCCTGCGCGCCTTGTGGGCTTAATGAAAGGTTCTCATCAAGAATATACAAGTCTGTATTCAAGATAGGCTGACCTAACGCAACAGACTCGTCACGACTAATTTTAGTGCAAGATGACCAAATAGTCGTTTCTGTTGGGCCGTACATATTCCAGGCATCACTCGTCACATCTAACAACTGACGCTTCAGTTGTGTTGGCATGCTTTCACCACCACAGAGCGCACGAATGCTGTTAGGGAGGTCAATACCGAAATTGAGCAATGCACTCCAAGTTGAAGGCGTCATTTGTAATACGCTGGGTTTGACATCAGAGATGGTGTTCGCCAATGACTCAATATTAGCTAACTGAGCGTTTGAGCCAATCACACAAGTTCCACCTGATACAATAGGCAAAAAGAGCTCAAGTAGCGCTATATCAAAGCTGTATGGTGTAATGGCAAGAATGGAGTCGTCACGGTTAAACCCAGGCTCTACTTGCATACTCATCAAGAAGTTTACAAAGCTTCCATGTGATATTTGAACCCCTTTAGGCTTTCCTGTACTACCCGATGTGTAAATTGCGTATGCCAGTTGCTCTTGCTCTAACTTTTTACTGGCAGCAGCTCTACTGAGATGCTCAGTTTCGCTTATACGGCATACTGTGACCTCATCTCCATACTGGCTTGCCTGAACACTTAGCGTGTCACTACAAATCACTAAACGCATGTCGCTATTTTCAACGATATATCCCAATCGCTCAGCTGGATAGGTAGGATCTAAAGGAACAAACGCACCTCCCGCTTTGATGATCCCTAACATGGTGATCAATATATTCTCAGAGCGCTCCATCAAAATACCGACAAAGTCTCCTTGTACAAACTGAGAAGACTGGAGCAGCATATTTGCCACTTGGTTGCTTCGAGCATCTAGGGTTTCATAGCTAAATTCCATCCCTTCGCATTTGATCGCCGTTTTATGGCCAGATACCTGAACTTGCTGAGCAAATAAGTCTTTCACAGATGTAGCAGCTAAATCGCTTTTCTTACCTCTACTGTGACTTAAGATAGCGTTTTTATCCGCTTCACTTAGATATGAAATATCCTTTATTGGACTTAGCCACTGCGCTTGTAGCGATTCTAATAGGTATAATAGTTGCTCACCAATTTTGTCAATTGTACTTCTGTTATATAAGTCCTGAGAATACTCGATTTGTAGTTCAAGCCCACCAGCATCCGTATTGGCAAAGTCAAAAGTTAAATCAAATTTGGCCGATATTTGTAATGGCTCTATCAGCT
The DNA here is from genome assembly GCF_012641745.1 of Pseudoalteromonas peptidolytica. Taxonomy (GTDB): domain Bacteria; phylum Pseudomonadota; class Gammaproteobacteria; order Enterobacterales; family Alteromonadaceae; genus Pseudoalteromonas; species Pseudoalteromonas peptidolytica. The sequence continues at coordinate 97,145 of NZ_WEHZ01000014.1, read as the reverse complement.
CGGCATCACACCCTGCAAAGTCAATATTATTATTTAGGTCAAGATAGTTAACTAATACTTGGAATAGGGGGTTTCTGCTAAGGTCTCTGTCAGGCTCAACGAGCTCTACAACCTTTTCAAAAGGCAGAGCTTGGTTGGACTGTACCTCTAGCATCTTCTCCTGTGTTGTTTCAAGAAAACGGCCAACCGAACTGTCTTGAGAAATACCTTTTAAATTAAATGCGACTGTATTTAAAAATAGTCCAACAGTATCTTGGATTTGAGATTGCTCTCGATTTGCAACCGGGATACCCAGACAAAAATCCGTTTGATTTGAATATCGTTGTAAAAGGAGATGAACCGCACTGATTAACATACTAAATACGGTTAATTGACGGCTATCACATAGAGATTTTAAGGAATCAAATTGTCCTTTGTCTAGATTGAAAAGTACTCGCTCCCCTTTACCTGACAGTACTTTAGGTCTTGGGTGATCTGTTAGCATTTCTAAGTTTTGATAGCCACTTAATTCCTTATTCCAAAACTTCACTTCATTAGCTAATGTCTTCTCGTTGATAAAGTCGCGCTGCCACTTCGCATAGTCAGTATATTGAATGGCAGGATGCACGACCTCCACATCTTTTTGTTGTACAAAATCTCTATAGCTAGACGTGATATCATCAAGAATAATATTCAGAGACAACCCATCTGCCACAATATGGTGCATACATAGTCCTAATACCCATTTATCTTCTGCAAAACGAACAAGTAATGCACGGATCAAGGGCAACTCACCAAGGTTAAATGGTTTTTCAACCCAGCTTTCTAATGTCGCTCTATAGCTTGATAGATCAGTAATATCAGCCTCTATAGACATATCTAGCTGTTGTAATGGAAGCTGAATATGTGGCTCCACAATTTGGCAAAGTCGCTCGCCTAACTCACTAAACTTAGTTCGCAGCGAATCGTGTCTTGCTATTGTGTAAGCAATGGCTTTTTCCAAAGCCTTAGTATCAATCTGGCCACTAATCTTAACAAAGCCTGTCATGTGGTACTTTGTACTTTCACCAATTTTATCAAGGAAGTACATTCGCTCTTGACCATAAGATAAAGGAATATCCTCTGTGCCGCTGAGCGGCTTAATCTCAGGCAACTGAGTTTGTTTACTCGTCGCTTTACCTTTTTTCTCATCAATAAGTGCGGCCATCGACGCTAAGCTTTCTGAATCATATATTTCTTTAATTGTCAGCTTAACTTCCAATGCGTCACGAATGTTTGCAATCATCCTCATTGCTTTGAGAGAGTTTCCATATAGCCCAAAAAAGCTACTATTGATACTCACCTTGTCTTGTGAAAAGACACTCTCCCATACCTTAGCTAATACAGCTTCTGTTTCTGTTGTTGGCGCAAGGTAGGGTCGACTTTCTTCCTTTTGATACTTATCTATTTCGCTTACCAAAGCTTTTCTGTCCACTTTTCCACTCGGTGTCATCGGAAAGCTTTCAACCTGAAATAGTGCATTGGGTATCATATAGTCCGGCATTTTGCTTTTTAGCGTGTTCTTCAGCTGCTCTACATCTATTGTGGCAGCTTCAGCCGTGAAGAATGCCATAAGCTCAACACTATCTGCATCACCGTTCGATGGGTGTCCTATAACAACCGCCTCTGTAACTCCTGCAATAGCATGTACCTGCGATTCAATCTCACCAAGCTCAACGCGATAGCCCCGAACTTTCAACTGCGCATCGTTTCGGCCGGTGAAGTAGAATAAACCATCTATGTCGTAATACCCTCTGTCACCTGTACGATACAATCGCTTCCGTTGTGAGCCAATTTCACAGGTTACAAACTTAGCACGTGTTTCTTCATCACGGTTTATATAGCCTTTAGCAAGGCTCATCCCACCTAAATATAGCTCGCCAACAAAGCCTGGGGGCAAAGGGTTCATTTTTTCATCTAAGATATAAGCCTCCCTTCCCTGTAACGGCTGCCCGATTGAGATAGCGTTACTTTGGTCGCGACCAACTTCATGCGCCAGTGCCGTTACCGTTGCTTCCGTTGGGCCATAAGCATTTATTAATCTGACAGTGTTTTCAAATAGCTCGTTCCAACTATTCGCTTTGTCAGCTACCATCCGATCTCCACCGACGATCATGAGCCTTAGGCTACTTACCTTTTCAAGTGATGGTAAGTTTTGCCAATCATCAACCACATGATTCCAATATGCTGTAGGTATATTAACCACGCTCAACTGATACTGTGCAATCTTTTCAGCTAACTCAGCAGGACTCCAAACAACGGGCCCTCTAATACATAGTGTCGCTCCACTCGCCAACGCAACATAGATTTGTTCAATAGATGGATCAAAGTTTGCTGGTGCAAATAAGAGCGAACGATCAGCTCCGCTCATTTGATAGTACTCAATCATGGATAATGTATGTGCTATCACTGAGTGATGTGGTATTAAAGTTCCTTTTGGGTTCCCTGTCGAGCCAGATGTATAAATCATATAGGCATCGTCATCTTGACAATATTCATGATTTTTATTGTATGCTATTGATTCACAGGGTTTATTAACCGTAATCAGCTGTAAGTTGTATTTCTCTAGCTGTTGTTGATCATCTGCTAAACAAATAACCTTGCTGACGTTTGAATCTTCAATCATGTATTTGATGCGTTCTTCTGGGTACTCAGTATCCAGTGGTAAATAGACTGCATTTGCTCTTGAAATCCCTAACATAGCAGCGATCAGTAAAAATGAACGCGGTGCAAAAACGGCAACTACTTCCCCTTTTTCTACCCCATTGTCATCTAACTTTTGCGCAATAGCATTCGCCCAATTACCCAATTCTTGATAGCTAAGCGTGTCCGAATCATGCTCTAGTGCCACTTTATCGGGGCATTGTTTGATTTGCTCTGCAACTAGTTGGTGGATCGCTTTGTTTACTGTATTGCCTGTCGATGTTTTAACTTTGGTATTATCTAGCGCTGCTTCTTCTAACTCGAATATCGGTATATTGTGCAACCCATCAACTTGTGCTGATAACAAATAACGCATTTGGGTAATAAACGCATTGTTTATTTGTTGGATTACTTGTTCAGTATAAGCATTACTGTCAAAGCGCCAACATAGCTCGATATTATTGTCGATGTTTACTTCGGCATGCAAAGCTAGCTTGTGTAGAGAAGGAGCCAGCTGGATATGTTTAGGGGCCCAACTTAACTCGCTGTTGGAACAAGTAAGTGTAGAGGCGCTGTTATAAAAAGCGAAACCGATATCTAACGATTCCGATGCTTCTTCTCTCCAACACTCAGGCCATTTATAAAAGTCTTGCCAACTTTGAATAGAAGTTAACTGCCTAGAAAGTTGCTTAACAAGTGGTAAAAATGATTTAAACTCAGTGATGTCCACACAAATTGGTATGTCTTTTTGAACTATACCCATGACACTTTGTAGCTGCTCATCATCTCTCCCTTCAACCCTGAATGAGACAGCTTGATTGGATTGCCCACTCATGCGTGAGACAATTAAAAGCCACATCGAGCAAAGCACGTCTTGAGCCCGCAAATCATGTTGTGAACAATACGCATTAAGCTGCTCTGTATACACACTAGGTAAGTTAACAACTTGACTGTGTTGGGTGTACGCACGCTCTGTTGTTGGCTCTTCAAGCGCAAAGCTAAAACGTGGGGAAAAGTCTTTGCAATAATTGCTCCAGAACTTGTTTCCTTCAAAAGCATCATCTGACATTTGAAGCTCATCTAACCATGCTGCATAGTCGATATACTGTAGAGGCTCCTCCAGTTCAGGACACCCTGATCCGTGTATAGCATCGTAGCAATAGGACCACTCTTTTAGCATAGTCATTACGGCTTGGTAGTCCATAGCCAGGGCATGACAGCAAAGAATGATATGATGCTTATTCTCGGCTTCTTTTACTAAAGAGATATATACTGTGCTGCTATTACCACTTTTTTGGAACTCTTCATTTTGTACTTTAGCAATCTCTGTTAGCGACGATTCACTCAATTCATGCTCGCTCCATTCGAGGTTTGCTCCCGCTAGCACTTGCAGTGGGTACTTCATCCCTGGAATAACAGTGTAATCTGTCTGAAAGATCTCATGCCTTTCCACGACAGTGCTTAAAGATTCTTTTAAAGCAGCAATATCTACACTACCTTTAAGCTCTACTACAATTTGTGCACCAGAGCGATCATGCTCAAGTATTTGAAAAAGATCCCTCTGCTGTGGTGAAGTCAGAAATCCATCAGACATAATTTTCTCCTAATTATTATTATTAAAATTCAGGTCTTGAATAAAGGTCAGCCATGGCTACACGTACTTTTCTTGGGCCTGTAAATGCCTCCCTTCCGTGAACAGAGAGCACATTATCAATAAGTAGTACATCCCCTTTTTGCCAATCAAACATTTTCTTTTCTTTTAAATATGCTTCTTTCAAGTGTCTCGCTACATCATCTGGGATCCTTGTACCGTCACCGTACAAGGTATCAAATGGTAGCCCTTCTTCACCCACTTGACTTAACATGCTTTCAAGTACAAACGGTGGCAAATTTGCACGATGCCAGAAGGCAATGTGATTGAACCAACATTCTTCATTAGTCTGCGGGTGAATAATCGTGGCAGAGCGAGTTTGGCTAGTGAAGAGGCCGTCGTCTTCTTTCCATCGAAAGTCAATTTGATTCACACGGCAGTATTCTTCAACTTCACTTTTAGAACGTCCAGCGAAAGCATCTTTCCAATCATATGCCAAATACTTTCCATAATTTCGATGTAGTGTCCAGCCTACTTTTCTAAACTTATCTAATACATCTGGGTCTATATGTTGCAATATACGCTTGCTGCAACCTATTGGTGTAGCTCCCCCAGTGATCGGCTCTTCTTCACAGAAGAACCATACTTTTAATGCGAATGAAATTGACGCTGTATTTTCATTGTGTAACGCGATAGTTTCATCATCTGGGTACAATGTTGAAGTAAACACATTATTCGCGATCGTCTTTCTGGGTGAAGAACGTTCTACATATTCAATTAATTGATACTGTGAGTCTCGAACATATTCAACAAACTCCTTATCACCATAAACATCAAAGCCTCTAAACAATATTGCACCATGCTGCAAAAGTTTTTGATCAATAAAGCTTTGGTTCGTACGAGTCCAATCTTTAAGGCTAACGCCTGGAACCTGGGGGGTGATTAACAGTGCATAAGAGTCACCTTGAAACAGTTCAGTGCAAGCCACTAGATCTAAACTAGAAATAGGAGCTTGACGACTTCTTGTTATTGTTCTTTTTGCCATTTTAGGGCTGCTTTTTAATTCAATCATATACAATTTCTCTACTAAATATTACTAGGTTCGCGTCTAGAAGTTCCTGTTCTAACGACTCGTTTTCGGCTTGTTGCTGAGCGCAGATTCCGTTTACGCTCATCTAGATTTTGCAAGACTTCTGTCACTGATGTATCAGGCTGGTCACATATCAGCTCTGCAAGATAATGAATATCATCCAGTAAGTTTGTAATCGCTACTCGAGAAAAGCGACGAACGTCGTAACAGAAATAAAGCTGTATATTATCTCGTGGTATTACTATCAGTGTTAATGCTGTCGGACTTTCACCATGATGTTCAATATCCTGAAGATCTATCAGCGTAGACTGTTCAAGTGTTTTATTATCAATTGGATAATTATTAACGTTCAACAGAATTTCAAATAACTGTGAGCTACTAAAGTTAGTCAATTTATATAGCCTATCTTGCTCAATATCTAAATGACCATTTTTACTGCTTTGCTCACTTTTTTGCTTCTGCAACAGGGAGTTTATTGTCTCACCTGCCTCTAATCGTTGCCTAACTGGCAGAGACTTTACAAATAGACCCGCCAACTGTTCAATCCCTTTAACTTCAGCAGGTCGGCCTGAGTATGTTTCGCCATACATGATATCCTTACTGCCGCTATGACTGGCAATGAGTAAAGTGTACAGGGTGTGCATAAAGTGATTAAGCGTTAACTTTTCCTTCGTCAAAAAGCGATGTATTTTTTCACTTTGAGCAGGTGTAAAATCTTTAGCAAAATTCTCTTTTTCTTCAAGATCTTCATCTAGTTTGGGGTCATTGTACCTATCCGCGAGCAGTGTGGTTGCCGTAGAAATACCTTTTAGATAATTAGACCAAAAACGCTCTGTTTCTTTCTCTTTAGATGTATTAGTAAGTTTAAACTCAACGTAATCTTCTAGCTTTGCAGCAACAGGTAACTCTTGTAACTCTCGACCAAGACGCTGCTCATATATAGTAAGCACTTCTTTGATAATGTTGGCCATTGACCAACCATCAAGAATACTATGGTGGAAGTTCCAGACAAATACGAATGATGAATCACTCATTTTGTATAAATGATATTGGCTCAATGGCACATCTTCTAAATTGAACCCTTTTTGCCTTTGTGCATTTAATTCATTGGCAAGATAGGTAACTTTCGTAGACGCATCCAAGTGACTAAAGTCATACTCCGTCATTGAGAATGGCTGCTCTTCATATACAACCAGCAGTGGGTTTGCACAGTTTTTATAGACAAAACCCGACCTCAATATCTGATGCCTCTCAATTACCTGTTCCCAAGCTTCTGCCCAATATTGCGCATTTAGTTTCTTTGTAAAGTTAAACTTAACTTGTTCAAAGTATAAGCTCTTGTTCAAAGAGGATAGGCAATGGAATAAAATAGACTCTTGCGTTTCAGTAGTCGGCAATATATTGCTAATTTTTTTATTAGTGCTCAGTTTTAAATCATGAATTAGTGAATTAAATTTATGCTCCGGCAGTTCAATCAACGGGAAATCGCTCGGCGTATAAAAACACGTATCTTGATCTAGACAAACACGACTAAATTGCTGTAGCTGAGTGTGAATATCGTTTACCAACTGTCGAGCTGTTGTTTCACTCAGTGTTAGCTCATCATAAAGTAACTCAATACAAAGCTGACCATCTTGTACCTTAGAAAGCACCTCTATTGGGTATGCTCTCTTGTCGGCAGGATTTCTATCGCCCTCCTCAACAAGCTGTATTTTATTAAACGCATCACTTTGTTGTAGTGAATAATCCAGCTGACCAAGATAATTAAACAAAATTGGGGCTCGATGATTTTGTTGTATGTCATTAGCTAGATAATTGATCACAGAGTAATTAAATCCTGCTTCAGGCACGTTTCTTAACCGTTCCTTCGTCTCAATTACCGTTTGCCCTAAAGCACTGGGATCAGAGATACGTAGACTGAATGGATAAATGCTTGTAAACCAGCCAATTGTTCGGCTTAAATCAATACGTTCATTGAGACTAGCGCGGCCATGCCCTTCTAAGTCAATCATAAAGTCAGAGCCACCGGACCATGAGTGTAATGCAACTCCAAGCGCACTCAGCAATATATCTTGCATCTCTGTATTGAAAGTATCCTTGGCTTTTTTGAGCAATGTCTGCGTTTCACTTTGTCCTAACTCAACCGTAACTTTCTTCTGCTCTTCATAGGTTGCTTGCATTTCGGAGCGAAACGGTAAAGCAGAGTAGTGTTTATCAATAACACCTTGCCAATATGGGACCTCTTTGGCAACCGAGTCTACGTCGCTGTAAGCATGTAATTCCGCAGCCCACTGAAAATAAGAAGTCGTATTTTTTCGCTCCGACACGACATTATTAACACGATCTAAGATTGCATGGGAAAAGTCTTCAATTAGGATCCGCCATGAAACAGCATCGACAATCAAATGATGAATAGTAATAAAAATATAATCAGGAGTGTCTTGTGAACAAATATAACTTGCAGCAACAGTATTACCGGTCTCAATATTCAGACTACCTTGTAATTTAGCTTCAAGAAGTCTGGCCTCCTGAGCAGAACCTACCGTGTTATATTCTAAAGAAGCAAGCGCATTCTCATCAAGGTAGTGTTGAGCATCACCTGAAAATCCAGTTTTGAATATTCGATGTGCTTGTATCAGCTGTTTAAATGCGGCTTGATACACCTCTTTTGAGATCCCTTCTTTCACTTCTAGCCTTAGTGACTGTGTCCAACGAGAATGGTCAACCAAATCCAACGAGAAAAACCACTTTTGAATGGCAGTGAGTGGAGCACTACGAGATTCTGTTTCACATTCTATTAAGACCTCACTTTCCTTATCACCTACTACGGCTTGCATTTCAATCGTTGGGTGCTTGAAAATATCATTTGGTGTAAGTGATAAGCCAGCCAATTTAGCCTGAGAAGATAGTTGAATAGCTAAGATTGAATCACCACCCAAAGAGAAAAAGCTATCATTTTTTGAAATATTCTCTTTCGGCACGCTCAATAGTCTGGCCCAAATATCCAGTAACTCAAGCTCCAAAGGTGTGACAGGTACAGTATCAGATTGAACATCATTGCCATGATGATAAATAGGCTCAGGCAATGCTCTTTTATTTAACTTACCATTGGCAGTAAGTGGGAGATTATCGAGCATCATGATTGATGCAGGAACCATATAATCCGGTAGGTGCCTTTTCAAATGTGTAAATACACCTTTAGAATCAACCCCTTGTTCTGCTACAACATAGCCAACAAGCTTTTTGCTTTCATCATGTGTCACGCACAAAACAGCGGCTTCTTTCACACCATCTAGCGCTTGAATACAGCCTTCAATCTCTCCTAATTCTATTCTAAAGCCACGCACTTTGACCTGATCGTCTGCACGAGACACATAACAAAGTTCGCCATCATGTCGCAAATACGCTAAATCTCCTGATTTGTATACTGGTAAACTTTGTTGACCAGGAAACTGATGATTAAAGAATCGCTCACTCGTTAGTGTTTCATTATTTAAGTAACCTTTGGCGACACAATCCCCTGTGAGGTACATCTCCCCGATCACCCCAAAAGGCTGTATTTGCATACTGTCATTACAGATGTAAATCCCTATATCACCCAAAGGCTGGCCGATTAAGTTACCTGTAGATTTTAATGCGGACACTCCAATTTCTTTAAACGTAGAGTGGACGCAAGTTTCTGTAATGCCATACATGTTTACTAGTTTGGTTTGAGAGTTTGAGTTTGCTTCGAACCAAGGTTGTAATTTCTGTAGCTCTAATTTTTCTCCTCCAAAAACCACGTAACGGAGTTCATGATGATAACTTTCGAGCCCTTCAACAGCCATGAAAGGATAAAAAGCCGATGGCGTTTGAGAAAGTACAGTTACCCCATAGTGTTGCACTAAATTACGCATTGCAAAGGAGTCTCGAGCAATTTCAAGCGGCATCACTATTAATTTAGCTCCTGTAAACAAGGCTCCCCACATTTCCCACACTGAGACGTCAAAGCTATAAGAGTGGAATAAAGTCCATACATCCTGATCTGAAAAAGAGTAGAGTTCACAAGCTGAGTCGATAAGTCTCATGACATTATTATGCGTTACCATCACGCCTTTAGGCTTACCGGTAGAGCCAGATGTATAAATTACATAAGCTAATGCATTGTTCTCAATATCAACTTGTAAGTTTTGGCCACTATACTCTGCCAATTTTTGTGACTCAGCATCTGCATCAATAATGAATTTTTTACCATCAAATATCGTATGTTCGGTATTAGATTCACAAATCATAAAATCAACTTGAGCATCTAATAATATCCCCTCCAAACGAGACGAAGGATTAGTCGTATTGAGCGGGACATAAGCAGCTCCAGCTTTTAATACCGCAAGAATAGCAACAACGGTATTAATGTTTCTATCAATCAACAGCGCAATCTTATCTCCAGCTCGAATGCCCTGCGTTTGCAAGTGGCGAGCGAGCTGGTTCGCTCGCTTATTGAGCTCAAGATACGTGAGTTTATCGCCATTTGTTGACTCTACAGCAATTTGCTCAGCCCCTCTTTCTACTTGCGCTTCAAATAAAGACTGAATGGTATTTGATGCGTTATTGAAGCGTCTACGAGGAGCCAGCATAGCTGCCACTTTATGCTCCTGCGATTCACTGAGTATAGCGACTTTATCTAAGGTCTCATGCTGGTTTTGTATTACTGCAAATAGCAACTCTTTAATACTGTTGAGCATATTCTCAGCTGTCGCACGCTCAAACAAGGAAGTGTTATAGTTAATTTCTAACTTTATACTCTGATCGAACTCTGTTGCTTCTAACATTAAATCAAACTGAGCCGTCGACTTATCGCGTTGCACCGGGATCAGTCTTTCATTTTCACTCAAGGCAAGTGCGCCACTATTATTGAGCAGTATATCAAGTACTTCATAGTCTTTTGCATCGGTTGTTTGGTACACAAACATGGTTTGGAACAAGGGTGCAAAATTTTCAAGCCGAGTACTTAAGGTACTATTTACAATATGTTCAAACGGTACCTGGCTATTTGCCATTGCAGACAATAGATTTTGTTTTATATCTGTGAGTAGCTGTTGGAAAGTCAGATCTCGACTTAAACTGCTTCGAATAGGGAGAGGGTTAACAAAATACCCAATTGTTGAGTTAAAACAGCTAAGATGCCTACCCATACTTGGAGTGCCAACTACAATGTCATCTTGGCCTGTATATCTATATAGGAAAAGAAAATAAATAGATAGAAGCAGCTGGTTCATCGTAATGTTATTACTCACTGCAAACTGCTTAACAGCCTCTTTTTCATCGCTATTTAGCATCAACGAGGCCACTTCACCATCATAACAGTATGATTTAGGACGAACAAAGTCTGTAACTAGCTCTAGATTAGGGTTTACGTTACTTAACCTATCTTGCCAGAATTCGTGCTGCGTTTGATAGGGTTCAGAACGCTCCACTTTGCTTTGCCACAGTGTAAAGTCAACATAAGAAAATGCGTTCGTTTGTTCATACTCCTCTACTGTATTGGCTGTATAAAAGCGCTTGAAGTCTTCGATTAAGATCATCATTGAGTGCATATCTGTCACAATGTGATGAAGTGTAATCGCTAAATAATTGTCTTCACTGGAACTGATTAGTTCAATTCTAATTAAAGGGCCATTCTCCAAATCAAAATGATACGAAGCGGCTTGCCGTAATGCGTCCTCTACTGCAACAGAGTTATTACAGTGTTTGTGCGTAAAATATTCACCGAGATCAGAAGAAATCTTTTGATTTAGGATGCCATCAGCAAATTGAAATTGCGTACGTAACGCCGCATGTTTGGCAATCACCTTATCCCAAGCACACTTTACCCGATCAATCTCCAAGCTTGATGACTCGAACTTAAAGGCATAGTGAATATTGTAGGCTGTTTGTAATGGCGTTCTTTGATGTAGCGACCACAAAGACCTTTGATTTGCGCTTGCAGGGTAAAGCTTACCTTCAATGATCTGTTGAGGTTCAATGGATTGCTCAGTTTTAACGTTATTTAATTTTAATAAAATGGTATCAATTAAGTCTTTGACCTTAGCAACTGCGAGTAATTCGGCAAGTGGCAAGGAGACGGAAAATGTTCTTTCTAATCTTGCTTGTAATTGCGACGCTCGCAGTGAATTCATCACTAATGACAATAAAGAACTATCATAACTCACGTTATCAATAGGCTGTTTAGTAACAGATGATATCTCAGCTTGTAAATATTCGAATAGTGTAGTGCGCTCTACAGCGTTAGCTTGTATCTGACGAGTTAATTCAAGATTATCTGCCAATTCACTTGATGTATCCTTAAATGTTACACCATGATATTCTCCAAGATCTCCATTTAAGAATGACTCTTTTGTCGCTTGCCTTTTCACTTTGCCACTAGAGGTTTTTAAAAGCTTACCTTTGCGTACCAGCTTGATACTGTAAATATCTAGCCCTATACGTGTACTGATAGCCTCACTGATTTTATGAATAACCGAGTCTAATTCTTCTTTGATATCTTTGCTTGGGCGTAACTCTTGCACGAGCACTAACTTTTCTGTTGCTTCATCTTCTATTGAAAATGCAGCAGCATTCCCAAGAGGCAACCCTTCTAGCGCTTGTTCTGCAACAAACTCTATATCTTGTGGGTAATAATTAGTTCCGTTGATGATGATGGTATCTTTTATTCTACCAGCGACATATATTTCACCATTATAGATAAAGCCTAAATCACCAGTTCTGAGGTATTTGGCATCACTCCCCTTTGGCTGTGCACCGAATGTCTTAGCAGTTTCTTCCTCTCGACCCCAATAACCTAGCGCCACACTACTACCACTGGCCCAGATTTCACCAATCTGATTATCTGGTAAAATTTCAAGTGTTGTGGGGTCTACAATGATTGCACTATGGTCTGTATATGTTTGACCACACCCCAAAAGAGTTGTCGAGTTTACTGCTGTTGCACCAGTCTCCAAGGCCTTCGCAATTCCCGCACCAAGGGACTCGGTACAAAAGTGAGTTGTTATTGCACAATTAGCACGCAGTGGTGCACTTAAGAACACTGTGATTTCAGCCATCCCATAGCTAGGATAGTAAGCTTCTTTTGAAAAGCCTGCTAATTTAAACTTATCGTGAAACTTCTCAAAAGTCTTCGCCCTGATAGGCTCTCCAGCATTGAATGCAACTTGCCAACTGCTGAGGTCTAGCTGTGATACCTGCTCATCCGTAACATGCTTACAACAATGATCAAACGAGAAGTTTGGACCACCACATATCGTCCCTTTATATTTATCAATGGCGGACAACCACGAAAATGGGTTTCTGATAAAGTCAGAAGGAGACATAATAACTGACTGGGCACCAATATAAGCAGGTAGGAATAGCGTATTTACTAATCCTAAATCATGAAACAGAGGCAACCAATTTACAAAAACATCCTTTTCACTGCTATCACTCGCTGCAATTAATGCATCTAAGTTTGCCGCGATGTTTCCATAGGTAATGATTGCTCCCTTCGGGATCCCTGTAGAACCTGATGTATATTGTAGATATGAGATGTCGTCAGCATCAATTTGGGTGTCAATTTCTATCGCATCACCTTCTAACAATGCTTCAAACGTTACGATGTTACTGTGAAAATCATAGCTGCTACTGTCAAAGTAAGCTTTTGTATTTTCAAGATTATCACTTAATGTAACTATGATAGTTGAATTACAGTTATCAACAACAGCATCGATTCTGGAGTGCTTATCTTTCGCTCTTGCGGGATAGAGGGGGACTGATACCAAGCCAGCAAACATACATGCATACATCGAGATAATATATGCCGCTCCATTTGGAAGTAGAAGTGCAACTCTATCGCCTTTCTTTCCGTTATCTAAGAGCTGCTTAGCCATTACTCTCGCTTGATGTTCCAGCTCTTTAAAAGTAAGTTCTACTTCACCTTGCGCTTCGATAAACGTGAAAGCCACCTTATCAGGATAGTTTTGACTATTCTCAATCAACTTTAGTAGCACTTTGGGAAGTGGCTTATTTTGTTGTTCAATCAACTTCTTTTCCTCTTAACTCTATGACAATCTTAGTATTAAAGCGTAGGTTCTAATTCTTCTGTTACACTTTAAACACTACTCATTGATAAATAATGATTAATTAAATTTGTATGTGATATAGCACTCCCCAATGAGTGCCATATCTTTTTATATTTCGCTCTGCTGAAAAAAATAAAGCGAATTTAAATCTAAAATTTGCGACAGGTTATCCAATGCTTCACAGCTTTCTACATATAGATTAGGGTCAGCTAAATCTTCTACACGAAGCTGATCTCTATAGTATTTTTCAATCCACTGACGAAGCTGTGCATACAGTTCAGGTGTCAGGATAACCCCTGAATGCACCGCCGCGAGCTCTCTTTCTGTCAGCTGTACACGCAAACGTAAACAAGCTGGCCCACCTCCATTTAACATGCTTTGCCTAAGATCGACATAATGTATCGACTTCACAGGGTTATCAGAGGTGATAATGCTATCCAAAAATTGTTTAACTGTTGGTTCCATACTGCATTCAATCGGAGCGATTAATGCCATATGTTCACTATTTATAGAAATAAGCTGAGAATTAAACATATACGTTTTCAAAGCCAAGTCTAGGCTGATCATTTCTGAAGGTACGCAGATAGGGTAAAAGTTTGACCTACCCCCAAAATATTCGGCTATCTTTGTTGTCAATTCATCATGGTTTATATAAGCCATTTCATGATAGAGAAAAACATTTTTATTATTTACAGCAATAGTATCGTTGTGGAAAAAACCTTTTGACACAACTTCAGGGTTTTGCATTAGGAGGATGGTTGTATCTGAGTTTAACTGATGTAATCTCCGGATACTTTCATGCGCTTGACGCGACTGTCTACCTTCATTCTCCGCAACCGTTGCACATTGGTTATGAACGAATACGTTTAAACCAGCGTCACCATACTCATTGCAAAATCGCAGTTGGTTTGCAGCGCCTTCATCTTTAAATAACTCAGCAGGAGGCAATGCTGGATGATGCACGAATTTATCACTATCTTTAAAAATCTTCTTTAGTGCTAACTCTGTACCTTCCACTTCTAAACTCCGATGAAACTTAGATGCAAGGTTAGCAGCCGTAATGTGTAGCTTACCATCACCCGTGTCAGAGCTGGGAGAAATTGTAGCGCTATTGGCGGCCCACATTGAGGACGATGAATAACATAGGCTCAGTAGTTGTGGCTCTATTTTGGAAACTTTATCAATGATATGGTACTCACTTCCCGTAAAGCCAAACCGTCTTAGCATGCTAATATCAGGCCTCATCTGAGGCGGAAGTATCCCTTGTGTTAAACCACTATCCATCAACAACTTCATTTTTTCTAGCCCTTGTAAGGCAGCTAACTTTGGGTTGGATATGCGTCCTTTGTTAAATTGTGAAGCGCGATTTCCTGATGATAAACCCGAAAAGTTGTGACTTGGGCCGACCAAGCCGTCAAAATTTACTTCTATTGTTTTCATTATTTTTCCTGTAAATAGTGAACTGATACAGCCTACTGTTCATTGTGTTTCCGACTTACTTAACCAAGTGTTCTATCCGCAGATAGTGAAATTTTGTTAATAACATTGAAACCACTAAGGTTTCCTGGTCCGTGCACATAAAGCACAACTTTTCGTTTTGGTTACACTTAATACCTGCACTTTTGCTAACTATCGCCTCTTTGGTATCCAACCATAGCGCTAGAGGCGTTAAATTCACTTCCAATAGCCGAGTTATTGACCCATGAATTTTCCTCGGTATCCCTAAACTAGGTAAATAATTAAGGTGAGCGATAAAGCATTCAATTAGCTCATTCCTTACATAAACCTCAAGTCAGGTGCGAGATTTTATCTTTTTTGGCGTCAGCCTTAGTTTCTCAAATTTATTGCACATTAAATGAAAGTGCTATGATGCGTCACCATGTTGCGTGAACAACACATCTCACACGTGAGACATTCATCTATTTTGTTCAGCAATTAACAAAAGAGGAAAACCGTACATACTAGCGTAACCTTTCAGCCATCACGATGTCAGACTCAACCTCTGTCATATTATTTGTATAAATAACATATTTCCCATCAAATGAAACGCTAAATCCTTTATCGACTTCACCTTTGATATTAGCAAATTGCTCTAGCTCATCATTTTCAGTATCAAACCGAAAGACAATAAACCCGTCTTTGGTATTTTCTTTATAGTAAAGGTACTTTCCTAATATTTGAAACCCGCCAGTATTCAATAGATCAATATCGGGGATCACTAACTCTTCGTTACCGACATCGATAGCGGTTCGCCAGAGCCCTTTCGCTCTAAACTTACTAAAATAAAGATACTTCCCGTCATCACTTTCGATGCCATAATACCCTCCTTTATCTGTTACTTGCTCAACTTGATTGTCGCCTACCTTATATATCTGCCAATCCAATTTATGGTCGGAAGACAGGTAATACGAACGACCTTCTCGAGCTACATCACTGAATGCGTAATAAGGTTGGTATAACTCAGTCACTTCATGCTCGCCAGTGTTTGCATTCACTGAGTATATATCTTGTTCGAATAAAAATAAAACTTTTGAATCATCTGCTGACCAAACTAAGCCTGTTGGGCGCACTTCTTCAGGTAACTTACTCGTAGAAATCACCTTACCTTGCATATTAACAACAAACACTTGCGGTGAACCATTACGATTGGAGACGAACGCAAGTAACCCTGTCTTGTTGGCAAACCTAGGGCTATAGTCGTCCCTAGAAGTGTTAAGGGTTTTAAGTAGCGCAGTTGGCACATCCTTATTATGTGAGAAAACTTCTAAATCTCTCCCTTTTATCGATTCCACCATGAATAGCAGCTTGTTATCATCAGCGAATATCTGTGGGTGCTTTATCGGAAAAGAAGCTCGATATGCAGAATGTTGTTTCGTAGTTAATAAATCAAAATAATCAAAGGAGTACTTGCTACTGGAAAACAGCGGATAACCGGCTTCGGTTAGCGTAAAATATTTGATTAATCTATCTTTTTTAAATAAGTGCGTTATCTCTTGTTTGAGAGGATCTAAGCTATAAAAATCAGTGCTCTTCTTCCAATGCTCGTTGCGGAGAAAATATAACAGACCTAAGTCATATGAATAGTTTAAACGGTAATCTCCAAAGCCACTAACGATTGGATTAGTTACTTGTACTTTTCGTCCAGTATTTAGGTTTAACTGAAAGATTGCCGCGGGCTCAGTTAGGTATGGTTTTTCATTAAAGTAGATAAGTTCGATTTTCTTATCCCAAGCAAAATCCATAGCATGGCTGAATAGTTCACAAGTATAAACGCTTTCTTCACTCCAAGTACTTTCACGCAAGCCAGCTATATAGATTTCACAAAAATCCTCTCCTATTCTATGAAATATAATTTTATCACTGGAAAATGACCATGCTGGAGCCGTAAATTCAGAAACGTCTAAGATGCGATGTACAATTTCCCTGGAAGATGACAACGATATATTGATATCCCACCTTTTCTCATCAAGGTTGAAAGATAAGTAACTAATAAACTTCCCATCCGGTGAAGCTCTAGGTGTTTTCTCAGGCCCCTCTAAACTAGTGACCGGGTGCATACCTTGAAACTTTAACGGCTTCTCTACAACATGGTTCTCTTTAACAATGGATAAGGTATCTGCGCTATAAAACACCACCAAAATAACAACAAGTGCAAATATCAATACGACTGATACCTTGATCAGTTTGATATTATTCGTACTCGTTGCCGATGTATGACTCGTAGTTTCAGTTACCTCTTCTTTATTGCAGATCGAAACATATACCTGCTTGGGGATACGGTAACCGCGCTTGGAGATAGTTTCAATATATATTGGAATACTCTGATCTTGAGAAAGCACCTTTCTTAGTTTTGCGATACAAGATGTCACCGCATGATCACTGACGACCATACCATCCCATACACTTTCTATTAGAGCATCCTTAGACATGATATTACCCTGATTTTTAGCCAGGCATACCAATAAGTCCATCGTTTTGGGCTCTAGTTTAAATGTCTCATCGTGGATCTGCACAACGAGATCATCAACAAAGACATCCCAATTCCCACACTTAATTTCCATCGCAAACAATACCTTTACCAGAAGATTTTGTTTCCTTTTTTCTCACCGCCTTAATGCCAGCAAGAAAAAAAGCTTTAAATTCAATACCGTGACAATTCCGCGAGATTATAAATAGCTATTCCCACGATTTAAAAGTAAGAACCAAAAACATTCCGAGAGTTTTAATCATCCTACCTTGAGTACCTTGAAATGGAGCTTTAGAGAGCGACCTGAAGCCTAGTTAAACAATTCAACTATGTTCCATTATTAAGGATTAACACATGAAAAACGTAACAAAAAAATTAGCAGTAATCTTAGCAACAACTCTACTTTCTTTTAATACATATGCGAGTGAAGCTAACACAACAAACAACGACCAAGAATTACAAGCAGCTTTGCTTAGCGACTTATATACATTGGCATACTGTCGCATCGTTGATAAGTGCGAACCTTCAATTTCAAAAGACCAGTAGTTCTTTTGAATATGGAGATGCTTATGCAACAGTTACATTTTCACAACCGTAAAATATCAGAAAGCCATTGTATAAACAATGCCTTTATAGAAGCCACTGAGTCGTATACTTTACCACATTTAAAGGACATACAGCTTTATAAGTGCCAATTTAACAGTGATAACTTTAGCTCAATGCAGTTTGATGAATTAGGTATCGAGTTTCCTGAATCACTTCACTCAGCGGTAAAAAGTCGCCAAAGTGAATTTTTAGCAGGCCGTTTTTGTGCATCGCAAGCTGTAAAATCTCTAAACAGGAGTTGTAAGCAAATACCAATTGGAGAAAACAGACAACCAATTTGGCCTGAAGGACTTCTAGGCTCTATCTCTCATGTTGATACAAGTGCTATCTGTGCCGCAGCAATTGAAAGTGAGTACGAATACTTAGGAATCGATATAGAACACTGGATGAAAGAAGATATATCAAATGAAATCAGAGACTTAGTAATTTCGCAAGAAGAGGAATTAGCCTTTAAACATAGTAATTTTAATGACTCCGATCTAGTGACATTACTATTTTCTGCTAAAGAGAGTTTATTTAAAGCTATCTATAAATATGTGGAAAAATACTTTGGCTTTGATGCGGCAAAGTTAGTCATGTTAGACACTGAAAAACACTTGCTAGAGCTGGAAATAGTTGAAGATTTATCCGATAAGATCCGAGCAGGTAGTAAATTTACTTGCTACTTTGTACTCCATGAAGAGAGTGTTTTTACCATAGTTTGCGGGAATTTAGACGGTAAGATATGAATAGTAAAAAAGAAGACTCTAATACTGAAATTATTATCAAACTACGAAAGAAAGCAATAACAATGAACCAAGTATCGTCAATACAAAGCAACCATCAAGGCATACAGCTAGGTGTTATAGAAGATGAAATTGCAAATAAAATTATCCGACGTGATATTAGCATAGAGGCAATTAAGACATTTTTTCCGCTACAAAATGGGATCCTTGTAGGTAAAGGTGTTGCCTTAAATACAGCACAGAGAAACACCAAGCAGTGGCATCACATCAATCAGGAGATCATGCGCTTGATAAACTCATCAACACAGCAGACCTGTACTGTCTTAGGTGCCAATGCAACCGGAGAGTATAAGTTGATTTGCGGATATGAAAAACTCTTCAAATGGGTATTCAACAAAGGACGCTTAGCACCTTGTGAAGTGTATGTCGTAGAAAATAACATAAGCCATTGATTTAAAAGGATAGAAAATGAAAATAGGATGTGCCATTGGCTAATGCGTAAAACACTTACAAGAACAAAAGATGAGTTCACAAGCACAGACAAAAAGCAAATACTAGATACTATGGTAGTCGCCAATTCATAGCAACTATCAACAAGCAGTTATTTTTAAGTTTTGATAATTCACATGATTTCTTGGACAATATTACGTAGTCATACGGTAATACATGTTGCTAGTAAAGATTTATCTTAGTGTCCAACTCGGCTAATATCTGCATAAATTAGTGAGTTTGAAGATACACTAACAATATCTAGAACCAGCTTTGAGCTACTATCAACAATGTGAATATCATTAATAAACATGTTCTTAGAAAGTTCTGATGAAATGAGTTTGGGCTGAGAACTATCCAATTCGAGTTCGTATTTAAATATGTTTTTTCCATCCGAGTGGAATAGTTCGCCTTCCTTTAACGCAAAAGAGTCTTTAAAGTAGCTTTTTGTAATATTGGCAACATTTTTAGTGCTCCCATCACTCTGTTTAATCCATACTCTGCCCTCTACATCAATATAAACATAGCTGCCGTTTTTGTAAGGAGAAAACCAACTAACCTTATCTAGAGGTAAGAGAATCATCTTCATCGCATTTAGGTCATAGAGAAAAGCTTGATTTTGTCTTAGCTTGTCGTTCTTTAGTAGGCCATAAACAACGCTATCACTTTTGAATCCGATACTTATTGGATGATTTTTTAGCGCTATATCTGCTTTCAACTCTCTAGTTATCAGGTCATAGACTTTGAACGAATCTTTATATAGTAACAGTAGCTTTTGTGACCTCTCATCAAGATCAAAGTCTAGAGCACTTCCTACCTCCCAAGGCGTGTCCTTATCTATTTCAGGCCCACTAACTATTAATTGTTTTAAACCATTATTATACCTTTTGAGATAAGCGCTGAACTGACCTTTATGGACCGCTTTAAACTCATCTTCCGCACTCACGTGTAAAGGACTGAGTTTCCAATCTTCTAAATCGAAGTTATAAATATCAAAAGAATACGGAACACTCACAGCTATGATCTTATTATTACTTAAGTTATATGCCAATGAATAAGCGCTTTTCTTTTCTAATTCTTCAACTTTGGATACTGAAAGCTTACTCAATGAAAAGTAAACTAAAGTTTGATCTATGTTATCAAACCACGATATCGAGTTGCTCTCTTTGTCGTAGCTAACTCTCCATATTCTACCTTCTGTTTTATATAAGCTTTTCACCTCCGTGCCCTCGATATCAGTCACCATTAATTCGGTAAAACCAAACTGAACTCGTTCAAAATATACCTTTTTGGCTAACTCATCGAAGTAAAGAAAGTTATCCCCAAATGAACTAAGACTCGGCGAGGTAATTTGATATTCGTCACCAGATTTTATGTCTCTGATAACGACTGTAGATAAGTTATTATTATTTCTGTAACCAAATTTAGAATAAATTATTGTTTCGTCACTTATTCCGACCATGACGCGCTGTCGCTCGTCACAGTTCATTATAAACTTTTGAGATCTTTCTTTGTCCTCTAAGTCTATTTTCCAAATTTCACATTGGTTGTCTTTAATCTTTTTGACGAAAAGCTCACTCGACTTTAATGACCAGCCGGAAGGAGAAAGATTAACGTTTGGGTGGGCAAGCTTATTTTCTTGATTCGTCACTAGGTCTCTAACGATAACACTAGAAAACTCCTCTCCCTCTGCCGTAAATTCAAAAGCAAGAAACCGTTCAGAAGGATGTATGATAATTGAGTTATAGCTACCTTCAAGCCAAGAAATCGTTTTTTCATCAACACTAACTTCTCTCACATCTACTCCCTGTTTCTCGAATGAGATAAAGACAGATGCTAAACCCGCAAGTAACATGGTGAATAAAAAGTAGAAAATGAATATTCGGTGGTTAGATGTTTTTTTTGGCGGCTTATCTTGAGGGCGAGACTCTGAGACGTTTTCAAAGTAAATAATTTCGGGTTCGAGAAAAAAACTATAACCCTTGCTGTAGTGTGTTTTGATTACTGTGCTTTGCTGCTTATTTGAGCGTAAAATTTTTCTTAACTCAGACATCGCACGATTGATGGCGTTGTCATCAACGTAACGTTGACACCAAACATTTTCAGCAAGGTCTTGCCGAGTTACAACAGCTTCATGATTAACAATAAAGTAACAAAGTAGTTTAAAGATAAGCGGCTCTAATTCTCTGGCTACTTCGCCATCAAATATTCTCTGTGACTTGGGGTCTAAAACCCATTCACCAAATCGAACTTCTGTAACTTTCCTTGAAAAACTAACTTCGTTCATTATTTACTTTTTGCTATAAATACCCACAGAGTTATTCTACCCGATAAGAACAATAACTCAATAGTAACACAGCGCAAAAGACTATTAGTTTAAAAAACCACCAAACAACAAAGAAAACAACATATTAACTAATGCAACAAATATCATACACAACCATGGTTATCCTCCTTGATATTTATACCAATTTTTGATTGCCATTCAAATGAAGCATCGTTAGCTACAAATGTATAATTTCCTTTTTCTTTACTCTGGATCACGATATTTGCAGACATTCCCCTATTACACAACGTTACTAATTGTCCAACCTTAAAACTTTCATCAGCGTTATCTGGCATCCTGATAACGCCATAAATTGTTTTGCTTTTCAGTTTCATAAGTAAATCTCCAGAGTTAAACCTTTGTTGAGCAAGACTATGCTGCCTTGTCCATTTGACTAAACTCGGAGATGTAGCAACTATTTTCTTTTCTTCATTTTTTTCATTGAGATATTTAATTAGAATATCCCCTTCAAAAACCTCTACATTTTCCGACGCTAAAAACTCAAAGTCTATTGCATTCTCATACGCATATACGAGTTCGATTCTAGGTGGCTCTACCTCAATAATGATGGATGGTGAAGTAGAAGCAGAAGCCATCAAAGAATACGCCGTGAACCCTCCAAATAATGTTTTTCTTACATTCATTGCTAGACTACTAAAGCTGAGGCTTTGTTAAAGAGTTGGAGTGATACGGATCAGGCTCAGGTTGACTGATATGTGACGTAGTCTTAATACCATCAGTATTACCACCTGCAATCTTTTTAGTCATCGATCCATCGATATGAGCTTTATCGTTTAACTGTTTTAAGTTTTTCTTTATAAGTTTTAATTTAAGCATGACGTCTACACCTTTTATTTATGTTTATTTTTGTAGTTTTAGTCTCAATCAGCCTTGAACCTTTATGAGAGCCATTAAAGAGTACAAACAAACTGTAAAAAATGGTAATTATCAATCCTTAGAAAGGTTTAAGTTAATGATATTTATGCTTTTATTCTGGTTTCAAGATAATGTTTAATATGATTTCTTTGGTGAGTTTATACAGCAATATTAATGAATATTTGCAAAAGTTAGGTTGTGTTATCAGCTTATTGTTGTGACCCTCTAACGCAACACATATTGGAACAAGCTTTATCACTACAGTAGTGATAACAGAAAAAGTATTCAGCTTAAGCTGCAAACAACTATTCCCTTTTTAATCACTGATGTGAGCGCTAACGGTGTTGGGAACACCTTCAGTAACCAGCAGGAGTAAAGTAAAATTCGTCATTACCGTAAGGTTCTCTGACTAGGCAAATTAAAGTAAATTTTGAAAAGTAATTGATTAACTAACTTTTTATCCAGCCTCAAGTTATCATCATTGAACTAGTATTGCTAAAGCTCACTTTGATTCATAGTGAAGGTAAAGCACCAACATGGTGCTTTACCTAGTGAAAAATACGAGAGGGTTGCGACTAGACTTCCCTCTAATCTACAGACTTTTAGACTCAGAAAAATATTTTCTTCTTAGCATATCGTGGATCACAAACTCTTGCTCTCGGCCATATGCTTTGAACATACGGTTATTGTGCATATGCAGCAACGAGCTAAGCAATGAGTCCGTACTCAAATTCAGTTCACCGCTGCGCTCAAGCTCGAGGATCTCTTTTACCACCGGCTCAGCCTGTTTTTGCCAAGCTTCCAAAAGCGCTAAAATAGCTTGCTGGGTTTCATCACATTGAGCAAGTTGCGACACCTGTAACTTCACAAAGTCATCATCGAGTTGCGTTTGATGATCACGATATCGGTTCCCCAGCTGCTTTCTTAGCATGCTATTTTCATTGAACTCTTTGCCAAAGCCAGCCCTTAACGAGGAAATAAGGTTAAGCTTGCGCTCGGCATCATAGTCAAATAGCGAGAGTAATCTATCAGTACAAGCCAATGCGACACGCCAGCGAATATCTTCTCCAAACTCTTCGACTAATTGGCAGCTTTTGGCAATGAGTATACTGTCGAACATAAATAAGTTCTCAACTAACGCCATAGACTGTGGACCGCCATAGCGTTCGACTTCTCGCTCATAAGTCATTAGCTCCACTTTGTGAAGTTGAGAGCTTTCGATCATTGGCGCCAGCAGCTGATTAAGCTTTGGCAGTAGCTCTCCACAAAGTACTTCTGGCTGACCATAAAAACGCAATCGTATATGCCAATCAGGATCGCCATAGCGAATGAAGAACCACTTCTCAAATAACGTGCTGTTTTCTTCAATCAATGGTACTAGTTGTTCATATAGTAGCTGCTCGACAATCGTATTACCGGAATAAATCTTTAAACTCAGCCACTCTGAACCTGCACTAAAGCGCCGCGTAATAGGTGTTGCGGTAATATTTTCTAGCGGCTTTTCAATATAATGGCGATATG
Source organism: Pseudoalteromonas peptidolytica (assembly GCF_012641745.1). Classification (GTDB taxonomy): domain Bacteria; phylum Pseudomonadota; class Gammaproteobacteria; order Enterobacterales; family Alteromonadaceae; genus Pseudoalteromonas; species Pseudoalteromonas peptidolytica. Next base: position 73,203 of record NZ_WEHZ01000014.1, on the reverse strand, counting down.
GTTTTGCTGTCTCTGTAAATAAAGGAACAATGATTTCATTAGCGTAGTGCCGACCTTGCTTATCGGTCACGCGGGACGTAAAGCGTGAAGTGAGTACTTCACTTAGTTCAACCACAGTGCGCCCTTTTGTCTCCATTAGTAGAATTTCGACCATGCTACTTTGATTTAAGTTCAAGGTGAGAATGTTGTCTCCAGCAGCAAAGCTTACCCAATCATCAAGGAGATACTGTGCTTTTAATTGTGCGAGTTTAGCACTATCTACTTGCTGGTTAACTAATAGCGCCTCTAGTGCTTTACGTTCAACTCGCCACGTTTTTTCTTTTAAGATCAGGTTGTCCAGCATAATACGAGGTAAATAAGCTGCGCTACTCAAATTAGCTGGCATCGAAAACCTTGGAGGATCGGTTTCTTGATACTGCATCATACACAAGAATTTATAGGCACTGAGGCTTCTTGCTGAAAAGTTATGTGCACTCGAAAGCCTTGGGATCACTCGCTTATTTAGACGTTTACTCCAAAGTTTAACTTGTCTATTTTCCACCCATACATAAAGATCATGCAGGGGAATTTGGTATTCAGGGTCTAATACACTGTCCGCCATAAATACAATTTCGTATTGACGTAAGTGTGGTCGAGCGATGACGTTACCAGGACGTCCTTCAGGAACATGGACAATTTCGGCAAAAATTACGTCATCGCTATGGTTATGTTCTTGCGCTAAATGTGCCACTACCGACTTGTTTAACGTGTCATCTAGGTGACAAAAACGACCTAACAAGTTAGCCGCCGAAGGGCCATAGCAGCCATTTAGTTTGACCACTGAGTTTGACTCTTCGTCCTCAAAAAGGCTCAGCATAACCGCCATTGAGTAGGGGAATTGATAGTCGACCTTATTTTTTACTCGCTGTTTTAACTCACTGCTTTTTAGCACGATACAGTCTTTACCTAAATTACTGGGCATAGACACGGCTTGCTCAATAATAAAGTCCAACTCAGATTGGGTTTGCGTAGATGTCTGGTTACTGTTTGCTTTACCCAGCTGTAACCCCCCCACCAGCGGCGCATCATAGCCAGTCTCAGTTGAAACACTAATACCTGATTCATCATCTAGTACCACATCTAATGGCACAAACTGCCCTTCAAATCGAGTGTTAAACTGATTGATAAACTTCTCTAGCGGATTATTTTGGCTCGTTTGACTCAAGCTTGTGATCAACTGTAATTGCTTGGTGACTCTGCTCACCTCTTGTTGAGATAATTCGCACTCAATAAATGCACGATAAGTATCTGACTGAAAGAGTTTATTTTCCTGAACTTTGATGGGGAGTTCTGACAAGTAACGATAAATGTCATGATACTGTTGCGGACTTGCTTCCCCAGCTTCGTCCATTGCAGCCAAATCAGTAATGGCTTGTGATAATTTAGTTGTAATAGTTTCTGGTGCGAACTGCTGTAGCGCCTTTAAAAGTGCAGTGTCAGGGCTTTCACCCGTAAGCGGTAAAGGGATATTAGGCACAAGTACCCCTTCATCTATCAATGCTTCGAGATACTGAGTGACTTCCTCATGCTCAGCATCAGGATAACGCAACTTAAATTGCTCAACTAACTGTGAAAAGCTCAGCCCTTGCTTCGCCAAATCGAGCATCGTATTGAAATACTCGTCACTATCCACAGCGCTTAAACGATACTGCATCGCATCATCGGATAAATAAGTTTCAATATATCGGCATTGATCGGCAATAAAGTAATGTGACGGATTTGGGTGATACTGTAAGTTGTCTGATTTTGCTTCAGTGTCAGCAAGGTGTGAGCGTATTGCTGACAATAAGAACATGTCTAAGCGTGTTTTTCGTGTATCACGCTGCGCACTGTCACTGACTAAACGTGTTTCAGTACCTAGTTTGCCGGTATGGATCCCTGAAAACAATCCAAATGGTGTAGGCCTAGAAGACATGCGTATTAAATATCGTAATAAGGCTAAGGCAACTTTTTTGCCTTGCTTGGAATGTGGCTTTTCACGCCATTGGTCCAACCGCTCCACCAATGACGGACTCGCCACATAGAGCGCTTCCATCACCCCAGGGGTTGCAAGCCATTGGCTTAGCATAAGGTTACTGTCTTGCTGATCAAATAATGTTTCAACTGGCAGCTTTGGTGCCCTTAATACAAAAAAAGAGTCTGTTGTTATTTTTGCTGACATCGTTATTCCTTAACTCATTAAGAGACAATCAGTCCAATCCAAGTTGTCGTCTAGCGCGCCGATGAGCGCAAGACCAATTCCGGCATAGCCCATTAAAAAACTAAAGTCTTGCTGATGATCTTGATCAACACCATTAAATGAATATAGTGCTTTAAGACCGCTTTCTTCATACTTGGCAAGGCCATAATCAAGCCATGTTTGCGCTGCTTGTAGTAATTTTGGATGTGGCATTTCTTGATTTAGGCGCTGATAAATTGTCACCAAACCAAAAAAGCCATGACAAAGGCCAGCATCATTAATATGACCTTGCTCTGCATCTCTGTCGACATTAAAAAGCGCAATCTCTAGCGCACGATCAAGGTAACAGGGTTTATCCAAAGCATGCCCAGCTCTGGCCAAGGTCAGTGCAATGGTTAAATCACCGTAACACCAACCTAAACGAGATTCATGCTTGTCGCCAGCACAAGAACCAAAACAAGCAGCCCTATCTGTGGCATGCGTTTGTTGCTCTAGCAACCAATCACAGCTGTTGATAATCAAGGTTTGAGCACGCGACTTGGTCTTCTCATCTTGTAATGCTGGAAGTAACGCAGCAATAATACCGGGTACACCGTGCGCAAGTCCCAAGTTAAATTCAGGTGCCGTCGTATCATCCTTATCAAATCGAAATACAGACTGTGCGGGTTGAGACCAAGTGGTATGTTGCTCATTGATGTTAACAGCTACCGACTCATAACCAGTCACGACTCTGTCTAGTAAAACGGTCTGAGTGGTTTGTTTTGCTCTTCTGGCAATGTAAGGAGAATATCCACCCAGCCCGAGTACCATTTCTACTTCCCCCGTCCACGGGGTGAAATCTAGAGCTGCAGCAAAAAAGCTATCAATTTCTTCGAGTAATTCGGGGTCGTACTCTTCGCTGTTAGACTGGTTCAGATACTCTAAAAGCCAGGCTTGACCTGCAAGCCCTGAGCTCAATTCGGGCGTTTGTTCAGCCAGCTCATTTTGCAGCCGCTCAAGAGCCTGATGAAACTGCACTTCATCGACCCAATCGTCACAGCACTCTGATGCACGATATAAAAATAATAAGTGGCCAGCCAATCCACTGAGTAGCCCATTACTCATAACACTTGTAAGATCGGATTCGACTAACTTCACCAAATCACCAATAAGAGTTTGTATTTTATGTTTTTTTTCTGAATCTACTGGGAGTAACATGGTTGTCCTTGTTAACACACTATGGTGGTTTTATTTGTCTTTACTATAGGTAAGTTAACCTCTTATGTGAATAAACTCAAATGCTGATTCTAACCACATAACTCACACCATACATACAAAAAAAACCAAAATTAAACATAAAGAACAAAATTAAAAAAACAAATCAAAAGTGTTGACAAACCCCAAATGAGGGACTAGTTTAATTTTTGACCACTCAAGTTTGAGTGATTAAAAAGGATATTTACAAAAGGATTTTTCATCTACTTAACTTGGGTTTGGATAGGGTATGTATTTTCAGGCTCGCCTTATACGATGGCTTTATCTAGCCAAAGTACGTTTTTATTAGGCGACGTAATAACTATTTCAAATCTAGGTTGCTAATTTTGGTAAGGAAAAACACATGAAATTACAATTAAACAAAAAAAATATTAAAGCACTTTCAAATGATGGTAAGTCAGTACCAGCAGCGATGACACCACAAGTTGTTGGTGGAAATATGCAGCCACTTTCACCTGTTGGTAGTAACTATTGTAGTGATGATTACAACTGTTGGACAGGTAGACCTCGTTCATGTCGCGAGCACACTTGTCAAATGGAATAATCGGTCACGGTATATACAAGTAGAGGTAATCCTCTACTTGTATTTGAACTCTGGTGATTTAAAAGCGTAAATCATTGCGGATCAGTATTTGCGGGTTAAAGAATTTTTCTGCAAGAGTTATCGCTTCAAAATCTTGATACTCCACTTGGGTCATTTTATTACGCTGTACCTTATCTCTGATTAGCATGCTGCCCACCCGCTCACCTCGAGCCGTAAAATTGACCGTTTTAGCCAAACGTCCTGAACTTAAAAACATCTCTGCCTGCTTTGGAAAAAAGTTCTCTTTAGCCACTAACAGCTTAATGGTCTGATAACTCACCTTCTCATGCTTTGCTTGCAATGTCATTTCTATACCTTGGGCGTTATGATGATGTGTGACGACTTGATAATCATCACTCCAGCGCATGGTAGCGATATCTCCAATTGCAGCCTCGCCGAGGAGCTTTTGCATCGGAGTGATCCGAATTGGGCGTCTACTTTTTGGTAAAAACATCCAATAATCATTACCCTTCATCAGTACTTTTTGGCCTAGCTCAGACTTACTTTTATAAATAACTAATGCACGCTGTTGTGACTGAGTATAAACGTCAAATTCACGGACTGTTAGAAGTTGCTCAGCTTCATACTGACTCACCTTAATCGCTACTTTCGCATTGTCATATTTACTACGAAATTGATCCGCTTGATTCAGAGCATCGGCTATAGCTTGTTTGCTAAGCGCTTGCTCACTCTCCTGCTCTTGCGCCCAACTAGTATTACTAGCACTCAATAACATCAATAACATCAATAACATCAATAACATGGCTAAAATAACTGAGTTAAACATGACTTAATGCCTCCACAATCGTATTTTTACAACCTTGATGCGCAGCTCTAAGTGCTGCCAACACCGAAATAACCAAAATTGCCACCGCACTCATCAACGCGATATGCCATGAGAATAACACCACCAGAGGATACCCCTGCTCACTACCAGGAGGGGGAGGCATCTCGATACCTAACATCATAATGACTAGACTTACTAGCCATGCAGCCACAACTCCAATCACCACGCCGATAAGTGCAATAGTGACCGCCTCCAGAGTAAAGTTGCGTAAAATTTCAGATTGATATATCCCAAGCGCTCTTAATGTGCCAATCTCTCGGGTACGCTCGGCAACAGATAGCGTCATCGTATTCGACACTGCAAACAGCACTAACAACACCAGCATGACTCCAAGCAAACCAAATATACGGTTATACAGTGACTGAACCGATTGATAGTAAAACGCTTTATCCCACCAAGGTGTATAAGCATAATCCTGTTCAAGCTGCTGATAGTAAGACATCGTTTCTGCTGTAGCCGCTAAGTCAAACAAATAGACTGACAGTGAACTTATTTTTGTTGTATTAAGTAGAGCTTGTGCTTGATCTAACGCGGCATAGAGCTGACGCTTATCAAGTTCTGGGATCCCGGTGGTGTAGATCCCTATCACTTCGAAATCAACGGCATTCAAGGCACCACTTGTCGTTGTGGTCATCAACGTGACGACATCACCTATGGAGACCTTTAAGCTTTTTGCCAACCCCTTCGCCAACAACAATTGTGGTAGTGCCTGAGGATCGGTGTAAGATGATAATAACCGCCCCTCCAACAAACTGAAGATTGGCCCTTTGACCATAAACTCTTCACTGTCTACTCCAAGACCCATAAATATTAAGCTTTTATCACCGTTTGAAGCCAAACCACTAAACTTCACTCGAGGTAATGCAGCTTTTACCGCTTCATCAGCATTCAGCGCAGTATGTAGTGAGCTAATATCTCCAAGCCCATATTGCAAAGGCATGTCTTCCTCTAACTCATGGTCTTGATGCGTCACAATAAAGTTTCCCTCATCTCGCGCTGCTTTTTCTGCGAGTGATTGATAAGTAAACAATGCAAAACCAGAGGTTGTTAATATGGCAACCATCGCCACCGCTATGATAGTCACCGCCAATATTGAGCGGCGCATATTTCTAATTACATTTAACAAAGCAAAGTAACACCAGCGCATTATCCAGCCCTCCAAAACGAGTTTGTCGTAGTCACTGGTTGTAATTCACCATCTTGTAAATTGAATCGACGAGTAAAGCGATGTAGCATCCTGTCGTCATGGGTTGCCATTAAAAAAGTCGTGCCATACTGCTGACCTAGCGCCGCCATCATGTCCATAACCAGGTTCGCGGTGGTGGTATCCAAATTTGCGGTCGGTTCATCTGCTATCACTAACTTTGGTCGCTTTACCAGTGCTCTTGCGATAGCAACTCGTTGCTGCTGGCCACCAGAAAGCTGATCAGGTCGTTTATTAATATGGTCTTTTAATCCTACCTGTACTGCCATTTTCGCAGCCAGTTCCAGCCGTTGTGCACTGGGCATATTTATTATCGGCAATAAAATAATCCACGGCATTAATATCTAGCATGTGTATCGAACCACCTTTATTAGCGCGGATCCATTGCAAATTATCGTTCGCTGTTGGCGGCGTTAATGAGGCCAACAACTGTTGGAGCTGCACCTGTTGCGAGCTTGCTTGCAATAGCCGCTGTTTTATTCGTTCGATGGTCTTTAGTAGCCTGTCATTACTGATGGGCTTAAGTACGTAGTCTAATGCTTGATGTTCAAATGCTGAAATAGCATACTCATCATAAGCGGTCACAAACACTATAAGCGGCCGGTGCGTAACTTGCTGATTAATCAAAGCTGCCACTTCTAAACCAGTTTTTGCTGGCATATTAATATCGAGAAATAACACGTCCGGTTGTAGTGTTTTGCTAAGAGCCAGCGCCACCTCACCGTTAGCAGCTTGCGCAATGATATTAAGTTCAGGCCAAGTTTCTGCTAATTTTGCTTGTAAATGCGCGCGTAAGATCGCTTCGTCATCGGCAATAACGGCTTTATACTGCTGAGCCATTGAAAGGTACCTCCAGTTTTAACAAAAATGTTTCTTGTTGTTGTGAAATGTCGATATGGCCACTTCCTTGATAAATCTGCTGTAACCTACTTTTTATATTATCAAGCGCTACCCCGTTGCCCGACTTTTGACTCCCCTCAGCAAGCATACTATTTTCGATGACGATGAGTAGACGTGTACTGTCTTGGGATAGCAAACGTATGGTTATTTTTCCTCCATACGGTAGTTGCTCAATACCATGGATCACCGCATTTTCAATCAAAGGCTGCAATAACATGGGAGGAAATTGTGTTGCTAAAGAGACACTGTCGGCAACGGTTATCTCAGTATCCAGTCGCTCGCCAAGCCGCACCGCTTGAATTGCTAAATATGCCCTGATAAATGCCAGCTCATCTTCAAGTGAGACCCAAGCACGGCGAGCATGAGTAAGACTTTGCCTTAGTAACGCAGTCAAGGCATTGAGCATATCATTGGCTTGTTTAGGATCGATATCTATCAGCGCTTGAATGGTGGCAAGAGTATTAAATAAAAAGTGTGGCTCCATTTGTGACTGTAATAGCTTAAGCTCAGTCTCAGCGAGCACCTTTTCATGTTTTGCTTGGTCAAGCTCAGCTTGCAATAGCGCTTTTTTCAGTGCCATGGTTTGCTCAGTGCGGTAATAAACAAAACTAATCACCACAGTAAAAAAGCCTCCCATAGCCACTATGCCTATGTATTGGCGCAAATTATGTTGATAAACAGTTTGTGCCCATCCCATTAATAAAGGCGCGCTTCCCCACAAAGCAAGGGCGATAAAGATAGCGCTGACAAACTGTACAGATAGAGGCATATTGGTATAGTTTTTACTTAACCAATAACGTGTTAACCGGATTGTAAAACCAATCCCAACAGAAACGAATAAGCTAATTGATAAATACGCTGACCACCCCATTAGGTAGATAAGCACACCTATCATGCAGCAAATAGTAAATAACAGGCCATGACGACGCAGTAAATTTACCGACAATGATGATCCCAACATAATGATTGTTATTATAATTTTATCTCAAGGCTCAAATAAGCCACCTGCTGCTGACCTAATTGACCATAAATACTAAGCGCGCTTCCCAAATAACGGCGAGCACCGGCGCAGAACTGACGTCCCTGAATTTGAGAGTAACATAACTTACCATCGATAAACATACTGCTATCTTGGGGGTTGAGCACTGCCGTAAAACTCGGTTGCCAAGATTTATCATGGCCTCGCACATGCAGCATCAAATTATGTTGAAACAAGTTTTGTGTCGCATAGTGGCCTCGTAGTGAGGCACTTCCCATCTCCAAGACTTGACGCCATTGATGTTGCTTTGGTGCACGACCATCAAACCAGTACTCTGCAATGATGTTCACCCCCGCCATCATGCTGTGATTTACCCCAATCAGTGCCTGCAAACTATTTTCATGCCAAGTAGTTTGTGTCCACGCGTTATTCAATCCACGTTTAAATGTCGGAGATTGATAACGAGATTGCCACAATAACGAGCCATATAAAGCGGTTGCCTCACGCAACACAGTAACTGCACTGCCTCCAACTCGCCACCCCATACGACGGTCAAAATGCGCGATAAACTGAGATTCAACATTATCAAAATAATGATAATATCGACCGCCACAACCTAACGATGATGTTGTGGCTCGCCCTTTGTCTAAATATAACCGCTTGCTTTCATTACATAATAAGCTGACATTACCGCGCTGTGTAAAATAATCTCCAGCCACTACATAACTACCTGGAGGAACCGCTGTATACAGCGCGAGGGACTTAGTCGGCGAAAACAGGTCCAAAGGACGAAAACCATAACCTACTCCCCAATCGACTTTCTTTTTACCTACAGAGCCAAACCACTGAGCTAACGAGAAGTCGTAATAGGCTTCTGAAATCGTAAATTTTGTTTCAGTGCGCTGCTGTTTAGTCATACTAAAGGTGGTCGCCACCCTCACACCGCCCGCTTCATAATCCACGTCTAAAGCAGCAAACGATAAATGAGCATCTGTCGTTTTAAAGAATTGACTATGATCAGCCTGGCTATATTGTTGCTGGGCTCGTAACGTAGTATTGAGCTGCGCACCAGCAAAAGCCGGATTTAGTAGACTAAGCGTTAGTATCAGAAAAAAGCATCGTTGGTATATATACATCGTTATTACCTCCAAGTTGATGGAGGTAAAATAACGCTGTAGCAGGTGTATTTGTGATCTAACCGACGAAAGGGCAATAACTCGGATAAATGGTTACCAAGCAAGATAAAGCGAGCACGGCGCTCGCATTATTCAGAGTCGGTCGTTGAGGTGTGCTCCTCATCCTCATGGTGCTCAGGTTTTTTCAGCTTTATCTCTCTATCTGCCGAGGCAATGGTTTCCTTGCGGTGTGCGATGATTACCCGAGTGATTTTCAAGCGCGAGACGGCATCATTAATATCTTCTTCCAGTCCAGTATCTAGATGACTTGTGGCCTCGTCCATAAATAAAATTTTTGGATCTTTATATAAGGCGCGAGCGAGAATGATCCGCTGCTTTTGACCGCCAGATAAACTCGACCCCATATCACCAATCAAGCTGTCATAACCCATTGGCATTTCACTAATATCGTCATGAATTGCGGCAAGTTGAGCACAGTGCACTACCTTTTCCATATTAATTGGGGAATCAAAAAACGCGATATTGTCTGCAACAGTGCCTGATAACAGCTCATCATCTTGCATCACCGCAGCTATTTGTTGGCGATATTGTCTTGCACCGATTTGACTCAGTGGCACACCATCAACCACTATTTCACCGCTTGAGGGCTTATTCAATCCAAGCATCAGCTTGAGTAATGTCGACTTACCACAACCTGAAGGCCCAGTGATTGCCACTGACTCCCCCGCATGAACCGTTAAATTTAGTTTATCAATGACGTTTGGCGTTGCATCCGAATAGGAAAATGAGACATTTTTCACCTCGATTTTGCCTTCAATATTCAGTTTTCGATACTGATCTGGCTGTAACTCTTCTTTGTCGGTTAGTGCAATGTCAGCAATACGGTCGAAGTGCAAACCAAGCATCTTAAACTCAATTAACTTCTCAATAAGGTTTGCGGTTTTATCCATAAATTGGCGTTTATACGACATAAAAGCAAATAGCATCCCTGTACTAAACCCACCAGCAATCACCAAATGCGCGGCAAGGTAAACAACGATGATATTTTCAATCCCAAACAATGCCCGGTTGATAGCATCATAGCCAATTTTAAAGTTACCCAGACGTATATTATGATTAATTGCACTGGCATAGCGGTTTTGCCATTGCCCTTCTCGTTTTACCTCAGAGCCAAATAACTTGATGGTTTGGATCCCGCGTACCGTTTCCATGAAGTTTGAGTTTTCTTCTGCGCGCGCCATGATCTCCTGCTCGCTAATATTACGAAACGGCTTATACATGGCTATCCGGATTGCGGCATAGGCAATTACAGCGACTAGTACAACGGCGGATAACATCGGACTATAAAAGAAAATCATCGCCAATGTGATCACTGCCATTAAGCCATCAATAATGGCTTCTATCACCCCGGTGGTAAGTAACTGTTTGACCTGTTGTAATGAGCTAAATCGAGAAACCACATCTCCCATATGACGCTTTTCAAAGTAGGAAATAGGTAATCGCACTAGGTGATGAAACAGATTGGCACCCAACTGAATATTCATTTGGTTACCGAAATGCAGTAATGTAAAACCCCGCAGTGCATTCGTCGCGATTTCAAACACTAGCACCAAGAAAAAGCCAACGGCAAGTACTGTAAGCAGCGAGGTATCTCCGGTGAGAATAACATCATCTATCACCAACTGAATATAATACGGTGCTGCGAGCGTAAACACTTGCAACAAAATAGACAGCATAAAAATCAGCAGCAAAGAGCGCTTCAGTCCAGTGATCCGGCTCCAAAAATCAGAAAACCTTAGGCTTGCTTTTTTCTCTTTCTTTTCAAACTCTTTTGTTGGGGTAAGCTCAAGCGCAACACCGGTAAAATGCTTCGAAGCTTCTTCCATTGTGTAAGTTTTTTCACCACCGGCAGGGTCATGTATCACGATGCGCTTTTCATTTGCTTTTTTGAGCACCACAAAGTGATTCATATCCCAATGTAAAATGGCTGGCGCTTGCAAAGCATCAAGATCTTCTAGTTCAATTCGCAGTGGCCGTGAAGTTAAATGTAGCTTTTCAGCAAAGTGCATAATATCAAGCAGCGTACAGCCTTCTATTGAAATGCTAAAGCGTTGTCTAAGGCGTGTTAAGTCAGTGTGATGACCATGATACCCAGCGACCATTGCAAGGCTCGCTAGACCACATTCAGCAGCCTCAGACTGGATGATCACAGGTAAAGATTTTCGAGACCAGAACTCTAATTTACTGGCTGCGCCTTCATGTTCCATTTCCATATCAACCCTTCTACTACTTATAACTGGCCTTTAATACTAAACACTGGATCAAACAACCAACGCAACAATGACCGCTCTTCCACCACAATATCAGCATCTAATGTCATCCCTGCTCGCAAAGCCGTGTCTTTGCCATAAGCCTTAACCGCTTGCTCGTTAAGCGCAATCACTACCCGATAGGCAGGCTCTTGAATAATACCCGGCATATTGGTTTCTTCTGGTAAAATAACACTATTGCTCAGCTCAACTATCTTACCCTTATAAATACCAAACTTTTCATAAGGGAACGCATGATACCTAAGCTTAGTTTCTTGCCCCGCTTTGATAAAACCAAACGCCGATGTTGGAATATAGACTATCGCTTGCATGTCACTATGCTCGGGAATAATAGTCAGTAAGTGCTGCCCCATTGACACATTTTTACCCAGCTTTGCCAGTAACCCTGTTACCACTCCTGCTTGAGTTGCTCGGATCTCACCGAGTCGCGCTTGTTCGATAGAAGAGATTTGAATAAGTAAATCAGCTTGCTGGGATTGTAGTTGGGAAATTCGATTCTGATGCTCAATCGGTAGTTTGGCCAATTGGTTGCTAATGTTTTTCAGTTGCGACTCAAGCGCAATACGTTCAGAGCGGATCGAAGAAGACTGCTGCTTTAATGACAGCAAGGTGTCTTTTTGACGCTGTAACTCAAGTTCGGAGATATAACCCGTCCCCTTAAGGGTAGCGATTTGGGTGACCAACTCTTGATTAAGCAACAACCGCTCTTGAAAGGTACTCGCTTGGCTTTCAAGCTCTTTTAGTTTTTCTTTTGCCGTGTTCTCTTGCTGGCGCAACTCTGCTATATCTAATTGATATTGCTCACGCAGTTGCTCAATTTGCTGAAGTAAATTTTGTTGTTGAAAGCGATATTGATTGAGTAAAGCTTGGTTTAACTCGGTTGCTTCAGTGCTGTGCTTTGCCGAGGCGATACGCAGCAGCGGCTGCCCAGCAACGACCTTTTCACCTTCTTTGACCAGTACTTCTGAGACCACCCCTTGTTGCATCGCACCAACACGCAGCAGCCCTCCACTGGGCTCAATCACGCCAGATACACTTTCCTTTCTGGTATAGCTACCGTTTGACAAAAACACGAGACTCAAAATAACCACCGCTAAAATAAGCAATCCAAGTGTTTTAAAAACAGGTGGTTGAACTAAGCTGATCGTGCCCTCTAAGCGGTGCTGTTTATGCTCTAACACCTCGCGGCGAAATAAATTTTCCATAGCACTTATCGGGTAATATTATTGTTAATATTTTTTTATTGAAAATACAATGTACCACGAGTGGTTACAGAAAGGAATGAAATAAGGCAAGTCACGCTTGCCTTATTGTTTTCACTGATAATTTAATCCTATCTCTATGATAGTGCGGATTAAATTACTTTTTCTTTGGGCGTTTCCAGCCATCCATATTACGTTGCTTACCTCTGGCAACCGCTAACTGTTTCTCTTTGACTGTCGCGGTGATCACCGAGCCCGCACCAATCGTGGCGGTACTGCCAATTTCCACGGGTGCCACTAACGAGGAGTTAGAGCCAATAAACGCATTATCACCAATGATGGTTTTGGATTTATTAACACCGTCATAGTTACAAGTAATGGTACCGGCGCCAATATTTACTTTTTCACCAACATCAGCATCACCAAGGTAGGTTAAATGATTGGCCTTTGAACCTTTGCCCAAACGAGATTTTTTCATCTCAACAAAGTTACCAATATGCGAATCTTCCTCCATTATTGCACCTGGGCGAAGCCGTGCAAATGGCCCTAAGGTACATTTATCGGCTACTTGCGCATCTTCGATAAGTGTATTGGCTTTAATCACAACATTATTACCAATTTTACAGTTTTTAAGTACGCAATTGGGACCGATCACCACATCATCACCAAGCTCAACACGACCTTCAAAGACAACATTTACGTCAATTTGTACGTCTTCTCCTGTCGTTACTTGGCCCCGTACATCAATGCGCGCAGGATCCGCAAGGCTTGCACCATTAAGCATCAATGTTGTTGCTTGCCAAGCTTGGTAAGCGCGCTCCAGTGCCGCCAGTTGAACGCGGTTGTTTGCCCCTTCAACTTCCATTTTATCGTCAGGCTGTGCTGAGGTTATCTCTACACCCTCAGAATGTGCCATAGCAACAATGTCTGTTAAGTAGTATTCGCCTTGTGCATTATTGTTCGATAATTGCCCTAACCACTTTTTCAACAACTTGCCGTTAGCAGCCATGATCCCTGTATTAATTTCAGTGATCGCTAGCTGCTCGTCTGACGCATCTTTTTGCTCCACGATGCCAACCAACTTACCATTTTCTCTCAGCATGCGCCCGTACCCTGTGGGGTTTTCCAAGTCCACAGTCAACACGGCAAGACCATTGTCAGGTGTGACATCAAGCAATCTTTGTAAAGTGCTTTTTTTTGTCAGTGGAACGTCACCGTATAAAATCAATACTTTATCATCATCAGCGATGTGCTCTTTTGCAACGGCAACCGCATGACCGGTACCTAGCTGCTCTGCTTGATGCACCCAGTTAACTTGATTATGTGCAAGGGCAGCCTGTAATTGCTCAGCACCATGACCAAACACCAAATTTGTCGAGTGTGCCCCCAGTGAAACAGCATTATCAATAACATGCTGCACCATTGGCTTGCCCGCAATCGGGTGCAGAACTTTCGGTAATTTAGAGCGCATACGAGTACCTTTACCCGCAGCAAGAATAATTGTATTTAACGGCATGAACACAGGATCCTTTTTCTTGTGTCAAAAAACAAATGTACAGTTCAATACTCTTGCCTTTAATCCAACCACTTCATTGTGCATAGGAATACTGCGAACATAGCAGCAGACAATAAGTACATACTGAGTACTAAATTGTACGATATTGTAGCGAGGAATAATGAATAAGGTAAGTACTGACTCAAGTGTAATTTATTAAATAACCTGAGCTAGGATATCATCTATCGCTCACCGGTGGTTATTGCTTATCACGATGAGTATCAGTGTGAAGCAGAGCAACCTCAGGTATAAAAAAACCCACGCATTGCGTGGGTTTTTGATAACCAGATAGGCGGCTGCTTATTTGCGCAGCTGGCGTAGAAGGCGTAGTTGAGCAAGAGCCTCTTCAAGCTGCAATGCCGCACGCTGATAATCCAGCTCGCTTGCAGTGCCAGAAGCTAATTGCGCCTGCGCTTCACGTTTAGCGTCTTCAGCAGCTTGCTCATCAATTTCATCCGCACGAATAGCCACGTCCGCAAGGACGGTAACTGTTTTCGGTTGAACTTCAAGCGTACCGCCGGCAACGTAGATAACTTCTTCTGAGCTATCTGCTTTAACCAAACGTACCATACCAGGTTTTAGGCCAGTCAGTAGTGGCGCGTGGCCAGGGTGAATACCAAGTTCACCTTCACTACCTGTCACTTGAATCGTAGCCACTTCGCCAGAGAATAAACTCTGCTCTGCACTTACTACGTCAAGGTGTACTGTCATTGCCATAACAACCTCCTAATTACATGTTTTTAGCTTTATCAACTGCTTCGTCGATTGAGCCAACCATGTAGAATGCCTGCTCAGGCATATCATCGTAATCACCGTTTAGGATGCCCTTAAAGCCAGAGATTGTGTCTTTAAGAGATACGTATTTACCAGGTGCACCTGTAAATACCTCAGCAACGAAGAATGGCTGAGATAGGAAACGCTGGATCTTACGTGCACGAGATACTACTTGCTTATCTTCGTCAGATAGCTCGTCCATACCTAGAATTGCGATGATGTCTTTCAGCTCTTTATAACGTTGAAGAACTGTCTGAACGCCACGTGCTGTGTCGTAGTGCTCTTGACCGATAACTTGTGGGTCAAGCTGACGTGAAGTTGAATCTAGAGGGTCTACCGCAGGGTAAATACCTAGAGACGCGATATCACGAGAAAGTACTACTGTCGCATCTAAGTGAGCAAACGTTGTTGCTGGAGATGGGTCAGTCAAGTCATCCGCAGGTACGTATACCGCTTGGATTGAAGTGATTGAACCAGTCTTAGTTGATGCGATACGCTCCTGTAGAACACCCATTTCTTCAGCTAGTGTAGGCTGGTAACCTACTGCTGAAGGCATACGACCTAGAAGTGCTGATACTTCAGTACCTGCTAGTGTATAACGGTAGATGTTATCTACGAAGAATAGTACGTCACGACCTTCGTCACGGAACTTCTCAGCCATTGTAAGACCAGTTAGTGCAACACGTAGACGGTTACCCGGTGGCTCGTTCATCTGACCATATACTAGCGATACTTTGTCTAGTACGTTTGAGTCGTTCATCTCATGGTAGAAGTCATTACCCTCACGAGTACGCTCACCAACACCTGCGAATACTGAGTAACCGCTGTGCTCGATTGCGATGTTACGGATAAGTTCCATCATGTTTACGGTTTTACCTACACCCGCACCACCGAATAGACCAACTTTACCACCTTTAGCGAATGGACATACAAGGTCGATAACCTTGATACCAGTCTCTAGAAGTTCAACTGAGTTGCTCTGATCTTCGTATGATGGTGCTGCACGGTGAATAGACCAACGCTCTTCTTCACCAATAGGGCCTGCTTCATCAATTGCATCACCAAGTACGTTCATGATACGACCTAGTGTTGCTGTACCAACTGGAACCTTAATTGGCTCAGCTGTACCTTGTACTGGAGTACCACGACGTAGACCGTCAGTACTACCTAGTGCGATACCACGTACCACACCGCCACCTAGCTGCTGTTGCACTTCTAGTGTCAAACCAGCTAAGTCGCCTTCTGTAACTTTTAGTGCGTCATATACGGCTGGCACGTTGTCTTGTGGAAACTCGATGTCCACAACGGCGCCGATAATTTGGACGACCTTACCTAAACTCATGTCTATTCCTCTTATTAAACTTTGCCGAAGCGTTATACGGCAGCCGAACCGCTCACAATCTCACTAATTTCTTGTGTGATTGCGGCCTGACGTGCCTTGTTGTATACCAGCTGTAGCTCATCAATCAGGCCACCTGCATTATCTGTTGCGGCTTTCATCGCAACCATACGGGCAGCTTGTTCAGAGGCAGCATTCTCAACTACACCTTGGTAGACCTGAGACTCAATAAAGCGCACTAATAGTGTCTCTAAAATCGCCTCTGGGCTTGGCTCATATAGATAATCCCAAGCGTGAGCTGATACATCTTCTTCAGCTTTTGGCAAAGGTAATAACTGATCGATAACAGGCTCTTGTTTCATTGTGTTGACAAACTGGTTGTACACAACGAATAAGCGGTCAATTTTGCCTTCTTCAAATGCTTTAAGCATTACTTTTACAGGACCAATAATATCCTGAACTGAAGGCGTATCTCCTAACCCGGTCTTCTTGGCTTCTAGCTCACCGCCAAAACGCTTAAAGAAACCAGCAGCTTTGCTGCCTAGAGCTGCGAACGTTGCCTCAACCCCTTTGTCTTTCCACGCTTTTGCGTCTCTTACTACTTTTTTGAACTCGTTTGAGTTCAAACCACCACATAGACCACGGTCTGTAGAGATAACAATGTAACCAACTCGCTTCACTTCGCGTTCTTGTAAGAACGGGTGAGTGAAGTCAAGATTAGCCTGAGCAACACGACCGATCACTTTGCGTAAGTTTTCAGCGTATGGACGACTAGACGCTACGCGTTCTTGTGCCTTCTTCATTTTAGAAGCGGCAACCATCTCCATTGCGCTGGTGATCTTTTGAGTATTCTTGATACTCCCGATCTTGCTTTTTATCTCTTTTCCGCTGGCCATGACTCTCTCTCCGAATCTCGGTGAGTAGTTCCCTACTCACCTTAATAACACATTACCAAGTTTGCGTAGATTTGAACTTCTCTAGAAGTTCTTTAAGCTGCGCTTCGATCTCGGCGTTGTAGTTACCAGTTTCATTGATTTGAGCCATTAGCTCTGCGTACTCGCTCTTAGCAAATGCGATTAGGCTTGCTTCAAAATCAAGGATCTTGTTGATTTCGATGCCTTTTAAGAAGCCTTTCTCTACTGCAAATAGCGATAATGACATATCAGCAACAGACATTGGTGCGTACTGTTTCTGCTTCATTAGCTCTGTTACACGCTCACCGTGTTCAAGCTGTGCACGAGTTGCATCGTCAAGGTCAGAAGCGAACTGAGAGAACGCCGCTAGTTCACGGTACTGAGCTAGCGCTAGACGGATACCACCACCTAGTTTCTTAACAATTTTAGTTTGCGCTGCACCACCTACACGAGATACCGAGATACCAGCGTTAACCGCTGGACGGATACCTGCGTTGAACAAGTCAGTTTCCAAGAAGATCTGACCGTCAGTGATTGAGATAACGTTGGTAGGTACGAATGCAGAAACGTCACCACCTTGAGTTTCAATGATTGGCAATGCCGTCAATGAACCTGTTTTACCTTTAACTTCACCATTTGTGAACTTCTCAACGTAGTCAGCGTTTACACGTGACGCACGCTCTAGAAGACGTGAGTGAAGGTAGAATACGTCACCTGGGTATGCTTCACGGCCTGGTGGGCGCTTAAGTAGTAGTGAGATTTGACGGTAAGCAACAGCTTGCTTAGACAAATCATCATATACGATTAGTGCATCTTCACCACGGTCACGGAAGTATTCACCCATAGTACAACCAGAGAATGGCGCTAGGAACTGAAGTGCTGCTGATTCTGACGCCGAAGCAACAACAACAATCGTGTTCTCAAGTGCACCGTGCTCTTCTAGTTTACGTACTACGTTTGCAATTGTTGACGCTTTTTGACCAACCGCTACGTACACACACTTAACGCCTGTGTCTTTTTGGTTGATGATAGCATCGATTGCTAGTGCTGTTTTACCAGTCTGACGGTCACCGATCACAAGCTCACGCTGACCACGACCAACTGGGATCATCGCATCGATAGACTTATAACCAGTTTGTACTGGCTCATCTACTGATTGACGCTCGATTACGCCAGGTGCGATTTTTTCAACTGGTTCAAAACCATCGTTATCAACAGCGCCTTTACCGTCGATTGGCTCACCAAGTGTGTTAACAACACGACCAAGTAGACCACGGCCTACTGGTACTTCAAGGATACGACCAGTTGATTTAACTTTTACGCCTTCTTTAAGGTCTGCGTATGGACCCATTACTACAGCACCTACTGAGTCACGCTCAAGGTTTAGTGCGATAGCATAACGGTTGCCAGGAAGCTCAATCATCTCACCCTGCATACAGTCAGCAAGACCGTGGATGCGGATGATACCGTCGGTAACAGATACGATAGTACCTTCGTTACGCGCTTCACTTACAACTTCAAACTGTTCAATGCGTTGCTTGATCAGTGCAGAAATTTCTGTGGAATTAAGTTGCATGCTCTTTTTCCCAATTACGATTGTAGCGACGTCGCAAGACGATCTAACTTGCCGCGAACAGAACCGTCAATTACGGTGTCACCGGCTTTAATCACTAGGCCACTTACAATGGCTTCGTCGATGCTACAATTCAGCTTAACTTTGCGTGCGAAACGTTTCTCAAGTGCCGCGACCAATTTTGCTTGCGCATCATCCGCAAGCGCTGTTGCCGAAACCACATCTACTTCGATTTCTTTGTCATAATCTGCTTTAAATTCAGCAAACAATTCTGCAACAGCTGGAATGGCAGCTAAACGCTCATTTTCGGCCATCAGCTTGATAAGGTTTTGACCTTGTTCGTTGAGTTGCTCAGCACATAACTTGATAATGATTTCAGACTGCTGTGTTTCAGTAGCAATGCTACCTAGTAGTGCCTGAACCTGCTCATCGCTGGTAACTTGACCAGCGAAGAACAGCATTTCATTCCAAGCTTCAACTGTGCCTTTTTCAACGGCAAGTTCAAAAGCCGCTTTAGCGTATGGGCGAGCGATAGTAGTCAATTCAGACATGCTCATACCCCCTGCTTAAAGCTCAGCGACAAGTTTTTCAACGATGTCACTGTGTGTGGCTTGATTGATTTCACGTTCTAAAATCTTCTCAGCGCCTGCGATAGAAAGTGCAGCGACTTGTGAACGCAGCTCTTCTTTCACACGGTTGCGCTCAGACTCAATTTCAGAGTGTCCCTGAGCAATGATTTTTTCACGCTCTTGCTGACCACGAGTTGTCTCTTCGTCAACAATTAGCGCAGCACGCTTCTTAGCTTGTTCGATGATTTCA
The DNA here is from genome assembly GCF_012641745.1 of Pseudoalteromonas peptidolytica. Lineage (GTDB taxonomy): Bacteria > Pseudomonadota > Gammaproteobacteria > Enterobacterales > Alteromonadaceae > Pseudoalteromonas > Pseudoalteromonas peptidolytica. Next base: position 53,576 of record NZ_WEHZ01000014.1, on the reverse strand, counting down.
GCCGCTTGTGCTTTCGCTTCTTTGAGCTGTTCAGCGCCTTGTGCACGTACGCGCTCAAGTTCTTTTTCAGCTTCATCAGATGCTGCTAAACCATCTTCGATTTTCTTTTGGCGAGCTTCAATCGCACCATTTAGTGGTGGCCATACGAACTTCATACAGAACCATACGAAGACCACAAATGCGATTAATTCACCTATTAGAGTGGCGTTTAAGTTCACGACCGCTCCTCCTTACTTGACAGTTGTTCGTTTCAGGTATTTTGCAATATTAAAGAGCGAACAACATGTACATAGCGATACCTACACCGATCATTGCAACGGCATCGATAAGACCAGCTAGGATGAACATTTTAACTTGTAGTGAAGGCGCAAGCTCAGGTTGACGAGCACATGCTTCTAGGAACTTACCACCCATGTTACCGAAGCCTAGTGCAGTACCGATAGCACCAAAACCGATTAGTAGTGCAACAGCGATAAGTTTAATAGCAACTGCGATTTCCATTTTTATCTCCAAAGTTTCAATAGTAAATTAAAGTTAAAGTTTAAATTTAAGTATAAAAAATCTTTATTATTCAGCTGATTAGTGACTTTCTGTACTAGCCATGCTGAGGTAAACGATAGTTAGCATCATAAATACAAATGCTTGCAGTACGATTACCATAATGTGGAATACTGCCCACACGAAGTGCAGTGGTAACTGCATTAAACCAATTGCACCGATAAGGATGAAAATCATCTCACCAGCGTACAAGTTACCAAACAAACGCAGTGCTAGTGAGAATGGCTTAGCCACTAGTGCGATTGTCTCAAGTAACAAGTTAAATGGAATTAAGATTGCCATCATTAGCTTGTTCTTAGAGCTAAATGGGTGCAATGTTAATTCTGCAATAAAGCCACCGATGCCTTTGATTTTAATTGAATAACCGATCATCAGAATAAACACACCTAGCGCCAGTGCCGCAGTCATATTTAAGTCTGTTGTAGGTACAATCTTCATGTATACATCGTGTGAGTCCATACCAAATGCTTGTTCACCAACAAAGCCGGCAAATGCAGGTAGGAAGTCAACTGGAACTAAGTCCATCAAGTTCATTAGGAATACCCAAACGAAAATCGTTAGGGCCAAAGGTGCAACTAACTTGCTGTTACCGTGATAAGTATCGCGAACGTTGGCACCAACGAACTCAACAACCATTTCGATAAAGCACTGGAATTTACCAGGAACACCTATAGTGGATTTTTTAGCGGCACTTCGGAAGATCCATAAAAATATCAGACCTAAACCGATTGACCATGCGAGGGTATCTACATGCCATGTCCAGAAACCACTATCCGCACATGCTTTGTTGAAGGCAAGACCGGCATCGGTCGAGCACATCTTGGCATTGGTCAAGTGGTGCTGAATATGGCTTGATAGAGTAACTTCTTCTGCAGCCATGTTTTATCCCAAAAGTTAATGATTAAAAAAAATCAGGACTAACCATTGTGTTAGCATCACGAGCATATACACACCAAAGAATGGCAGCATCATTACTGAAAAATGCTTAAAAATCAGTGCAAAGAGCACAACAGTTAGCAAAAATTTTAATCCATTTCCTCGTTTTATCGAGGAATATACTTGATTTGCTTTGCTCGCGCCCATAAAACGAAAAGCATAAGCAGCAAATACAAAATTAGGGAGTACTAACACAGCCCCGCCAGCTAATGCTGAAACTCCGGCTTGTACTCCCCAACCCATAAAAACGATTACTGCAGCAATTAATGCTACGATACCCTGAATCAAAACACCTTTTAATGCGGCTCGCCGATATGGACGGGCTAACGAATGAGTCACTTTATATTAACCTTAATGACGTTAAATTTTATCAGGGTATGAAAACTGGCGAAATTATACTTGTTTCTGCTTAATTTGCAACTTGACGCGATGAAATGTGACGTTTTTTGGACTCCAAATAGGTCATATTTTGTTAAGTAAGAGCACGTAGATTGGTCGCACTTCGAAGGTAATTGCTTTTACAGCGAAGCTCTGTTGTTTGGGGCTGCACAATAAACTGTAAAGACGGTAATGTGATGTCTGACTCAACACCACATTACCAGTTAGGCTAGGGGGCTTAGCTAGTTGGACTCAAACACAAAAAATAGCAGTGCTTTTAGTCAACATTTTAATCTTAATTGGCATCGTTCATCTCAGGGTTAATACGCCCTAAGATACCATCGAGTTCATCTAAGCTCGCATAAGAGATAACCAGTTTACCTTTGCCTTTTTGGTTATAGTTAATCTCAACTTTTGCACCCAGGTTTTCCTGTAGTTGCTGTTCCAATAGCTTCACATCAGGATCTTTTTGCTTAACAGCTTTTTCCTCAACTGGTTCTAGAATTGTACGTACCAGTTTTTCGGTTTCCCTAACCGTTAACCCCTTAGCAACAGCCGTTCTAGCAGCTTCTGATTGGGCTTCACCACTGAGTGCTAACAAACAACGCGCGTGACCCATTTCAATATCACCATGCTCTAACAATACTTTTACATCGTCATTGAGATTGTTTAAGCGCAGTAAGTTAGTCACTGTGGTACGAGATTTACCCACAGCATCTGCCACTTGTTGATGTGTTAGCTCAAATTCATTTAATAACCTATCAAGTGCTATTGCCTCTTCCATCGCATTAAGATCTTCACGCTGAATGTTTTCGATCAATGCAATGGCAACCGCGGCTTCATCAGGAACATCTTTAACTAAGCAAGGGACTGTGTCTTGCTTGGCTAACTGCGCAGCACGCCAACGTCGCTCACCGGCGATGATCTCGAACTGTTGAGCTGACACTTTACGCACCACGATAGGTTGCAAAATTCCCTGAGATCGAATTGAGCTGGCAAGTTCTTCCAGTGCCTGTTCAGACATATCTTTACGCGGCTGGTATTTACCCGGCACTAGCCACTCTATGGGTAAACGTTGTAACTCTTGCTCGATAACTGGCTCTGCACTAGGTTCACTTTCGGCAGTCACCGGCTGCTCAGCGGCCGTAGCAGGTGCAGATGCACTTGGATTAGGTTTCGCCGAACTCAAAAGGGCATCCAACCCTCGGCCTAAACCTCGTTTTTTAACCGACATGTTCTTTTTATCCTCTTAGGCAACCGCAGCTGCTTGCTTTTCTTTGCGTCTTAACATTTCCCCTGCAAGAGCAAGATAGGCTTTTGCACCACTGGATGCTCTATCATAATACATCGCTGGAGCACCAAAACTTGGTGCTTCCGCCAAGCGCACATTCCGTGGGATCACAGTACGATACACTTTATCGCCAAAGTGCTGCTTTAGCTGTTCGGATACATCGTTTGCAAGGCGATTACGCGGATCGTACATGGTGCGTAAAATACCTTCAATTTGCAATCCAGGATTTACCAATTTGCCCAATTGAGTGATGGTATCCATCAAGGCGGTCAACCCTTCAAGTGCATAATACTCACACTGCATAGGCACTAACACCGCATCAGCTGCTGCCATCGCATTAACCGTGAGCATATTGAGAGAAGGTGGGCAGTCAATAAATATATATTCATATTTATCTTTGACGGTTTCTAACGCATTGCGCAATCTAACTTCACGGGCAAATAACTCCATTAGTTTGACTTCAGCTGCCGTTACATCGCCATTCGCTGCGATCAAATGATACTCACCGCTAGTTTCAGTTGAGATGACTTGATCGATAGGTGACTCTTCTATCAACAGATCATACACCGTCGCCACATCACCATATTTATCGACACCGCTTCCCATCGTTGCATTACCTTGAGGATCGAGATCGATCAGTAATACTTTACGTTTTGTCGCCGCCATGGACGCGGCCAAATTCACCGCAGTGGTTGTTTTACCAACACCACCTTTTTGGTTTGCTATTGCAATGATTCTTGCCACATTGTCCTCGACAATTAATCTTTAGAAAGAATGATTAAATGGCGCTCACCGTCTAGTTTAGGCACCACTAAGCTAATATCTTGCGATAAACTCACACCGTTTGGTAGCTTTTCTAGCTCATCAGCAGGGTACTGTCCCTTAAGCGCTAAGAATACACCTTGGTCATCGATTAAATGCGAGCACCACTGGATCATATCTTGTAGTGATGCAAAAGCACGGCTGAGTACACCGTCTAATTTAACACTTGGTTGATATTCTTCAACACGAGACTGCACAGGGGTGACATTATCAATGCCAAGCCCATGTTTTACCTGCATTAAAAATCGGACTCTTTTACCAAGGCTATCAAGAAGAACAAAATTGATGTCCGGTCTAGCAATCGCTAACACCATGCCAGGTAAACCAGGACCTGTGCCAACATCAATATAATTGCTACCTGTTAAATGCGGTGCGACGACTAAAGAATCCATGATGTGTTTCACCATCATTTCTTTAGGGTCTCGAACGGAAGTGAGATTGTAAGCTTTATTCCATTTATCCAGCAGTTGGACATAGTCGACCAACTGCTGCTTTTGTTGTTCGCTGAGCTCGATTGAGGTATCAGCGAGTAATTCATTCAATTGTTCTAATAACACAGTGTTCCACTGCTATTACGCCGACTTACGCAATAGCCCTTGCTTTTTCAGATACACTAATAATAGCGAAATAGCAGCAGGGGTGATACCAGAAATACGTGAAGCTTGGCCAATCGTTTGTGGACGCGCATCAGTTAGCTTTGCCACAACCTCATTTGACAGGCCACTTACCTGGCTATAATCAAAATCCACTGGCAATACTGTTTCTTCATGACGTAGCTGTTTATTTATCTCATCCTGCTGACGCGCAATGTAGCCTGCGTACTTAGTCTGGATCTCAACTTGCTCAAGAGCAGGGATGTTATCAAACTCAGATCCTAGCCCTTCTATTGACATGAGATCATGGTAATTAACTTCCGGGCGACGGATTAAATCTTCAAGACTGGCTTCGCGTACGAGTGGCTTTTTCAGCAGTTCGTTTACCGCATCAAGTGCTGGATGATCTTTATGGATCCAAGTGTTGCGTAAACGCTGTGCTTCTTGTTCCATGACTTCAAGCTTTTCATTGTAAGCTGCCCAGCGTTCATCATTAACAAGACCTAGCTCGCGGCCTTTTTCAGTTAATCGTAAATCTGCATTATCTTCACGTAATAACAAGCGGTACTCTGCACGGGAAGTAAACATACGATAAGGTTCTTTGGTGCCTAATGTTGCTAAGTCATCAATCAGCACACCGGCATAAGCTTCATCACGGCGAGGAGTCCATGCTTCACGACCTTGAACCTGAAGTGCCGCGTTCATACCCGCGATCAGGCCCTGAGCACCAGCTTCTTCATAACCAGTGGTACCATTGATTTGACCAGCAAAGAACAGGCCATTGATAAACTTTGTTTCTAGTGACTGTTTAAGGTCACGTGGATCGAAGAAATCATATTCTATTGCATAACCAGGACGGCAGATATGAGCATTTTCAAAACCTTGGATCGAACGCACGATCTCTAGCTGAATATCAAATGGTAAGCTGGTGGAAATACCATTTGGATATAACTCGTAAGAAGTTAGCCCCTCAGGCTCAACAAATATCTGATGCTTTTCTTTATCAGCAAAACGTACAATTTTATCTTCAATAGAAGGGCAGTAACGTGGACCTATACCTTCAATCACACCAGCATACATAGGTGAGCGATGCAAATTATTGCGGATCACTTCATGAGTTTTTTCATTGGTATAGGTGATATAGCATGGGATCTGTTTTGGATGATCAGACACTTTACCCATAAATGAGAAAACCGGAGTAGGGGTATCGCCTGGTTGCTCTTGCATCACTGAAAAATCAACCGTTCGTGCGTCGATACGTGGTGGTGTACCCGTTTTTAGACGATCAACGCGGAATGGCATTTCACGTAAACGTTCAGCTAGGGCAATAGAAGGTGGATCGCCAGCACGGCCGCCTTTAAAGTTTTCTAAACCAATATGGATCTGACCACCCAAGAAGGTACCAACCGTTAGCACCACAGAAGAAGCACTAAAACGTAATCCCATCTGTGTCACAACACCTTTGACCTGATCCCCTTCAACAATGAGATCATCACAAGATTGTTGGAAGATCTTTAAGTTATCTTGGTGTTGTAAAATATCTTGGATCGCGGCTTTATATAATGCGCGATCTGCTTGAGCCCGAGTTGCCCGTACCGCTGGACCTTTAGATGAATTTAATGTTCTAAACTGGATCCCACCTTTGTCGATAGCCGTGGCCATTGCACCGCCAAGTGCATCGATCTCTTTTACTAAATGACCTTTACCAATTCCACCAATTGCCGGGTTACATGACATTTGGCCTAAGGTATCCATATTGTGTGTTAACAATAAGGTATTCATACCCATTCGGGCTGCTGCGAGTGCAGCTTCTGTGCCTGCGTGTCCACCACCAACAACGATGACATCAAAATGTTCATGATAAATCATTTACGGGATCCTACTTAAAACAACCGAGCAAATTTAGAAAGGATGCGTATTCTACCTAGAATTAACCAGAAGTGAAATGGTTAAACTTTAGACAACGCAAAAAAGAGATCTCTTAAAATATATAAGGATCTTTTTAAAGATCTTTATTGATCTTACTATTACTGATCCTATGATCTGTGAATAGTTTTGTATTCCTTTTTAGATCCAACTGCTTAGCTTAGATCAATTGATGTGAATTAGATCGGATCAACAGGCTTAAAACCTTTGATCAACTTGGCACTTTATTCACAGGCTTAGATCTTGATTATTTTATCCAATGGATAAGTAACCTTAGATCTGCAGTTAGATCAGAGGTTATCCACAATGCGATCTAAAATAGACTAAATTTGTGTATAACTTCTGTGTATTTATGATCGCCTCATTAAGCGATGCTGTCGATAAACTTAGGTAGCCAAGCAATAGCGGTATCTTCTGGTAGATCAGGCTGTAATACATCGATCTTTTCCACGTCGACCAGCAATGTCGCTCCTTTCTCTTTTAACAAGGCTGCAAGATTAAGTGCTGCATAGTTAAAGGTGTCATAACTTGAGTCGCCAATCCCTATCACTGCAAAGCGCAGGCCTTGGAGATCTGTTGTATCGTTTAGGGCTGATATAAAAGGCAATAGGTTTTCAGGATAGTCTCCAGCACCATAGGTTGATGTGACCACCAGCCATAGTGTTTGTTGACATGCCTCAAGCTCTGGCTGCTCATGTAGGTTCACTGCAATGCCATGGGATTCAAGTGACTCTACTACTTGTTCTGCAACATATTCTGCTGACCCCATTTGACTACCAACGATCAGATCTAAAGTTTGCATTATTACCTTACCTAAGCTTCTAGTGCGCGACATCTTAGCGATTAACGTGAATATGTAAAGAGTAACACTTACGTTGTGGGAATTTTTTTTGCTCAAATTCTGTTTGATTTTTTAGTTTTTTAATTATGGCTATGAATTTAAAGAAGAAAATAAAATATTCCTTATGGTTTGTAGGTGATTTACTTGTGGATAATCTATGAGCCAGTTGAGTTTAACTGTACGTAGCCTAGGTGATGTTTTGCATTAATAAGTGGTTGATATCGCCATTATGGATGCAAGCAGTAAGGTTGTGGATTAGCGATTGTGGATAACGATCTAAATGGTTGAAGTTGATCGGTTTTTTTAGATCTATATAGTTAGATCCATATAATAAAAGAATCTAAAAAAACCGGGAGATCTAGCCATTAATTTAATTTGACTGCCATGTTATGCCGACAGAGTGTTCAAATAAGAAGTCAACTGTTGCTTCTTTAAGCATCCTTTTAGTTACTGACACCTGCTGCGCTATCACGTGATCGCTCAGTGCATTTCCGGATGAGATACGTTTGACGCCCAATTCTGTGAGCTGCTGTTTATCACTTAGTCCGAGCATCAACATTACGTTAACTGGAATCGAAAGTAGAGTAGTCAGGCGCTTTATCGTGACAAGTTCAGTTAAACCGGGAATAAAAAAGCCATCGCAACCCGCTTCTTGATAAGCGAGTGCACGTTTAAGTAATGCTGTTTCATTCCATTGTGGTTGTAAGCAAAGATCGCAACGTGCATTGATAAAAAAGTGTTTAAAACCAGCGTCACGTAATGCTTGCCTGATAGCATATAGTAATGACTGGTGTGCTTGAATATCACGTAAATCGTTCTGATGACTGGGCGTGTCTTCAATATTGATACCTGCAACACCAAGATCTGCCAATTGAATAATATGCTTGATGATCTGACTTTGATCCGCGCTGTAGCCTGCCTCAATATCAACGCTTAAGGGAATAGTGATCACCTTAAGAATGGCACTGACTATTTGTAGCACATGATCAAATGTGAGTTGTTCTCCATCTTTAAAGCCTTGGTGATTAGACATGCCCCAACTTGTTGTTGCAACTGCTTGGCCACCAGCTTGCTCAATAATAAGTGCCGATAAAGGATCCCAACAATTAGCAATAAAGAGGGGGTTGGGGTTTTGATGAAGGGCTTTAAAAATTGTTCGTTTATTCATTTTATTTCTCGTAAGTTTAAATACTTAGCATAAATATTCTTGTCAGAACAAACCGGCCACATTCGGCACTCAACATTTTTATACGTATTTTCACAAAAAAGTAAGGTGAGTCGCTTACTTGAAAAATATGTATGATTTTCATACATGTGAAGAAGTTTTCAACAATTCCCGTATTTTTATAAAATTTTATGTCATTGATAAATAAACTTTTTGTTTATTTTCTCATTATTTGTTATCCCATTCGCTTTGATGTTAATACTGATTGTGAATTGTACAAAATAGCAAGGATTGCTTTGGTAAACGTTTTTACTTTTACATCAAAACTGGATTTTGCTTGGGCAATGAGATGTTTTATCGATTTATTCTCATTCCAGATAAGTCGATATAAACAAGGTGCTTATTACTAGCCGTTACATAACCGTAAAGTTAAGGAAAAAACATGAAAAAATTAATTGAAAAAAGTGTGCTATCTAGTATTTCTGGTGGTAGTGGTGTTTTGGATCCATTAGACCCAGCGTCGTCTGTTTTACATCCTGTTAGACCTGAATCTTCAGTACTGCACCCAGTGAGACCTGAGTCTTCAGTATTACACCCTGTTAGACCTGAATCTTCGGTACTACACCCTGTTAAGCCCATCTAATACATAGATTTAATATCGTTGGTATATGTGTTGTTGCCAACGATATTACCTTATACTTTACTTTTTATTAATATAATTCAAAGACTTAATTTTATATGTTGTATTGACCTCATGATTAAGATTGGAAATAATGCTTTCGACTTTAAGGAACATTAAAAGGTAAAGCATGGAGAAGAAACTGCGCATCAGTGCCGCTAAAGATTGGTATTCATTTCGTATTAGCGCTTCTGGAGAGCTGGAATTTAAACGTGTTGCACTATGGGCCGCCGATAAACATGGTTCAGTAACAGGACTTGTCTCTGGTACTGTGAGCAAAAAGTTCGCCAACTATTTATACAAGTCATCATACACACATGGTGGTTATATTCATTGGGATGATATGACACCCGATCAACAGAAAAAGGCAAAGCAGGACTGCCAAATAGACGTCGACAGGTTAAAAGAGCTACAAGAGGACGATACTAGCTCGTAATCGACACCCGCTGCTTTTTAATATTTACTTGAAATCACCGCAGTTTACATAACTGTGCTTCATTATTTTTTCTACTCTATAGTCCGATTAGTGCGGCTATACGTTAAATCCAATTAGAAATAACGACATGAATCAATTCGATAAAAACCAGATTATCACGCTGGATATTCAAGACCCGCAACAAATCAAATTAGCATTAACACAATATAAAGCTTTATTAGATGAGGATAGGGCTTTTAGCGATAGTCAATTTGATATTGAATTTAAGCAACGGGGAAAAGACGGTGATCGCCGCCTACAACCACAAGACAGCGGCAACAACCTTAAGTTGCTACAATCTGCATTAAACTTAGGCCAAGAAGGTGGCTCTCACCACTATAATCATCCGATAGATGATGATACTGAAACTTATATTTCTGAGGTTATTCTGTTTGCAGCTGCGCTGCAATATTCCGAAATTAAAGAGGTTGTTGTAGAAACTGCCAAAGCCATCGTCGCTTATAGTCGACGCCAAAACAATACAGATGAAATGTGGCTAGATGATATGCGGGTATTTGGCGTAGAAGCATTATATATGCTTGCAAAGACAGATATACGATATGCCTACTTGCTTGCACAGTTTTTTGTGCCTTATTGGGATGATGAACATGCCTGCGGTTACGAAAGCTATTTAAGTTCGTTACTTCATGAGCATGGCTGGCACAATGAAATAATCAAAGCATTTATATGGTGTGACAACGATAGCTTTAGATCTGGTATGTTCCAAAATGATCAATATAGTGATGATTGTAGTCACCAGCCTCTGGGGGAATATTTATGCCAGCACCCGGAGTTCTATGAACCGTTTAAAGCGTTAGTTATTGCACGTTTCAAAGCTGAACCTGCATTACTTGAGCGTATCGATACTATGTGCGATGAAGGTGAAGAAGAAGACTTAAGTGCTTATCAACCCGTCGTGTCTCTATACCAATCGCTATTCCCTCATACCTGTTTTTATGACGATGAAGAAGCCAAAGATAGCTTTATGGCAATGCCGTTTTTTGGCAACACGCTCGAAAATGAAGCGTATGATTTACAGCAAAAAGTCCAATCACAGGTTGTAGGGCCGCTCGTTAAAATAGCACAAAGTGCTATTACTGCGCGTGCAAACTATCGCGCCTATCTCGCCAGAGACGAGAGAAAATATGAGCTTAACTACGGTAGCAATTTATTGAAGCCCTTAGTGCTAGCTATGCCACAAGGTGAGTCATTGTGGCGCTATATTGAAAGTGGTGAGCCACACACAGTGTTAGAAACACTCTGTGAAGTAGATGTATTTGAATTAGCAAAAGTGCATGCCAGTGATATGGCTGAGCATTTTGTTGATCAATTGGTTAGTTTCGAGCACAACAACCAAGGCATAGCCAACGAGTTGAAATCGGTGCTCAATCTTGTACGGGGCGATCTACTGACTGATCACTTCAGTGAAGAAGTTGAATGTACACAACCAAATGGTTTGGTATTGACGCTTACGGTACGCAAAGATACAGAAACTAACTTACTACAAGCTCGTGCTCAGCAATACTTGCGCGTGATTGACGTATTTTACCATGCTCTAGGCAAACGTGAGTTTAGTAAATATATGATGGCATCACTTACCGAAGGTGATGAGGCGCTACTTTCTAGAGAAGCCTATTATCAGCGCTACACTCAACTCTCCTTATCTGATATTGAAAGCGCAGTAGAAAGTGCTAAAGCCAAAAATATTCAATCGATATTTCGCCACTTTACTAATCACGATGAATTACTGTGTCGCAAGCATCTAAAGTTGGTTGACGAGCATTTTCGCTCATCTCGTGCGCTTTGCCATCCAGAGCAGTGGCCGCAATTGGATATGGGCTTAATGACACTGGCCAGTTATCACCTTCACAGTGATTACAATCAGCGTATTGGCGATGATATTACAGAGGCACTGGTAACTTATCTTAACGATAATCATATTTGGCAACTCGCTGCCCAGCACATAATTAAAAAATGTCATAAAAAGTCAGACCGTTATAACCCCGAAAATCTGGGATTATCTGAGGAGCAAATAGCGCGGATCTGCGAACACTTTACTGCAGACACGCCGCAAGATGATTTGACCAGTATATTGGCACTAGTACAGCCACACTTGTATCGAGATGAGTGCTGTCTCGGCGACCTTTACTTAAACAAATTTAGTGAGCAGCAACCCAGCTATCAGCTTTTTAAAGATCATGATGATGACTTTCAGCGCTTTACCTTAGCCGCATTTTGGTTGCGGCAATTACCTTTACCCTTACAAAATAAAGCAGATCGTTTGTGGCAATTTATTATTGCACTGGCGCCTGTTAGGGTTGCACGCAATGTGCTTCGTGCTTATTCAGATGATCATTGGGATATAGAGTTTAACAATATACTCGATGGGATTGATGTCTATGAGCACTTAACTAAAGCTGGAATAGATAGCGGTATTCTGAATGCCTATGAAATGAGTTATCAACGTTATGACTTCGGGCGTTACGTAAATTGGATAGAGATTTACAGCGAAATAGTCAGTGATGATACCAGTATGTTTGGCAGCATGGGGCGTAAAAAAGCCAAAGCCATGGAACGGGGACTTGCGTATATTAATGAGCGCACGAAAGTTGAGTTTTTACATCATGTATCACTCAAACATCCTGAAGTTGCAGTGGACTTTGATCATGACTTGCGCCGTACGATAGATATTTTTGTGCAATTAAATCTGCACTCTTGGGAGCATGCGCTGGCACATGAGTCAGGTAAGGATTGTCTGTATTTCGGTGAAGGTGAAAAGTTACCAAAGAAGCTGTATAAAACCATTGTGGCAGATAGCCTTTCAATACATGATAAACCTTGTCATGTTGATGGTCGAAGTTGGGAAGCCTGCACTGTGTTGCAGCAGCAAGGAGACAATTACGTGATTGTGATGGCCGATCATGAGGTGCCGCTTGCTTGGTATGAAGACAGACTGCCATCGGGACCCTTATTGGTATTCTCAGAGCAGGTTGAACGTGCTGCTATTGTAAAGCGCGTTGCTGAACTTCAAGTGCAGTGCAATCGTATTAACGGGATTGTTGAACAAACGATGGCTTATCTAGATAACGAAATAGAGTTTGACGCCATGGCTGCGCTGTTCAAAGAGCAAATATTCACCGAGTTTATGCGTATCGATGCCGATGAATACCACATGTATAGTCTGCGTCAATTTGTGTGGATGCTAGATGTTAAGCGTCGAAACAAACTGGTACGTCTGCTGCTCAATCATGACTATCGCGGCTTTAAATTAATTGAAGCGCAAATGGAGCAACCTTGGTTGTTACATCAACTGGCACACAATGAAATTGATTTTGAGACTTACCTATCAACCAGCGATGAGTATGAAGGTGAAGCATCCGAGACCGGTATGGCATTTTTACTTGCCTGGTTATTTGAGATCGGCATTAAACCTGAACACTTGGTGCTGTTTTGTATTAAGCGCAGCCATTTTGATGTGTGTCGTGAGTTTATTGTGGCACATGCCCGTGGCCAATATGGCAGTTTTAAACAGAGTTTGAGCTACTTACACGCAGGTCGCCGCGCTGAACTTCCTGAAATATTAAGCCAAGAAGCAGATGCTGAAGTATTGCTAGCTCCATTGAAAAAAGACAAATCTCGTAAGGTAAAAGAAGCAGTCAGCCATTACTGTAGCTAACCTGAGTTCAGCTCATTCCTTATCCAAACCTCAGGTTAGCTAGTGTGTAACCATACGCCCGAACATCGGGCGTATGGCGACTCAAATATTTGGATTATTTATCCGAAGCTCAGGTTATTTACCAATACAGAATGAACTAAAGATTTTGCCTAGCAAATCATCTGAGGTGAATTCGCCGGTGATCTCATTGAGGTATTGCTGGGTAAGGCGCAGCTCTTCTGCCAGAATTTCACCGGCAATGTGCATCTCTAGCTGAGTTTGGCCTATTTCTAGGTGCTCAGCAGCGCGTTCTAGGGCGTCTAAATGACGACGACGAGCCATAAAGCCACCCTCAGTTGCACCTGTGAATCCTATACAGGCTTTTAGGTGTTCTCTCAATAAATCAATGCCTTGAATATCCTTGGCACTCAGGCGAATAAGAGTATGGCCATCACTCGTGGTCGTGCCAATGGCTTCACCGCTCAAATCGACTTTATTGCGGATCACCGTAATCTCCATACCTTGCGGTAGTTGCTCAATAAAATCAGGCCAGATCTTCGCAGGATCGGTTTCGTGGGTTTCTGTGCCATCTACCATAAATAGTACATGATCGGCACCACGGATCTCTTCCCAAGCACGCTCTATGCCTATCTGTTCTACTTTATCTGGACTATCACGAAGTCCTGCAGTGTCGATAATATGAAGCGGCATACCATCGATATGAATGTGCTCACGCAGTACATCCCTTGTGGTACCTGCAATGTCTGTAACAATCGCGGCTTCACGGCCAGCTAAGGCATTGAGTAGCGATGATTTACCTGCGTTAGGACGACCTGCAATCACCACGCGCATACCTTCACGCATAATACTGCCTTGCTTGGCTTGTTTACGCACTTCAGCGAGTTGCTGAATAATGCTCTCAAGATCCCCTGCGACTTTACCGTCTGATAGAAAATCAATTTCTTCATCGGGGAAATCAATTGCAGCCTCTACATACATACGAAGGTGAATTACTTTTTCGACTAATGCGTTGATATGTTTAGAGAAGTCACCTTGCAGCGAATGTAGCGCACTTTTTGCAGCTTGCTCGCTGGTGGCATTGATCAAGTCTGCGATGGCTTCTGCTTGCGTTAAGTCTAGCTTGTCGTTCATAAAAGCACGTTCTGAAAACTCACCAGGCTTTGCCAAGCGCACTTGCTCGATTTGGCTTATCTCCTTTAGCAGCATATCAAGGACAACCGGGCCACCGTGGCCTTGTAGCTCAAGCACATCTTCTCCTGTGAATGAGTTTGGTCCTTGAAAGAACAGCGCAATGCCTTGGTCAAGCTGTTCACCTGCTAAGGTATTGAATGGCAGGTATTCGGCATAGCGAGTTTTTGGGCATTTACCTAAGATTTGCTCGGCGACCGCTTTGGCTTTACTACCTGATACGCGAATAATACCAACGCCACCGCGACCCGGAGCGGTAGCTTGTGCTGCTATGGTGTCTTGTGCAATCATGATGACTCTTTAGACTGTCTGGTTAATAGACATAATTGTACAGCAATTGATATATCTCAGGTATAGCTGCTAGATAATATCTACAAGTGTTGGTTCCCTTGCGATTTTGTTTTTGTTCTTCGGAGTGTACTGTGGCTATAGCGTTTGACTTGTCGCTTCGTGGTTCAAGCGATAATTGAGCGATATGGATTTGACCTGGTGTTGGTAACAATCAAGTTGGAAAGGTTGGCTTAACTTCATTTTAGCAGTTAGATGACTTTGCTTAGGATTAGTCGTGTTTGTTAGTTATAGTATAGGTACAATACTTACTGGATACTTCTGGTAATAGGTTTGTATAAGGGAAATAAACACCGTGTTGTACTTCTTACATTTTCGCTTTGATCCAATGACATTGTGCTTATATCGTGATGCTGTGCAAGTTCCATTGCGGCCAAAGGTTGCACAGCTATTGGCATATTTTTTAACGCATCCAAATCAAGTTGTTGCACGTGAAACATTACTAAGCAGCCTCTGGCAACATGGCGAGTTTAGAGAAACCGCACTCACTCAAAGCATTACAGAGCTCAGGCAAGCACTGAGCGACAGTCCCCAAAATCCAACGTTTATCAAAACTATCCCACAGCAAGGGTATTTGTGGATTTGTCCTGTTGAACAGCCGCATTCAAAAAGCCTAATTTCACATGTTACTAAGCTAGGGAAGAAAGCCACAATATTGCTCACTGCGGTTGGCTTAATAGCGATTGTTAGTACAGTCAGCTTATATTTTTTATCTGCACCAAAGCCGGTTTCAAGCAAGGCTAGTGTCACATTGCCGACACTTATTATCCCACCTATGGCTAATGAAACGGGTGTACAAGCAAATGCGTGGTGGGGGTATGCGTTGGAAGCCGCACTACGGCAACAGCTGCAATCTAGTTATCACTTAGTACCCAAAAGCCAGTATCCAGAGCTTTCTAACAGTGATAAAACTAAAAAGCTCACGCTTTCTCTTAAACCGTTACAACAACGATTTCTATTAACGGCTAGTTTAGCAAGCGAGCGCACCGAGCTGATAGTCGAACAGCTAGATGAAAACTTTACAGCTATTGCAATGCAAGTCATAACACAACTAGCACTTAAAACTGAAGCGATAGATATGGCTCCTTTTAATCGTGGTATGCGTGACTATTATCGCGGTGTCCAAGCGTTAAATGAGCAAGGTCCAAAGCTAGCTAAAGCATACTTTGAAGCGGCGGTTATGCAAATGCCAGATCATATAGAAAGTCAGCTTGAGCTTGCACAAATTTGCTGGTGGCTTGGGGATATACAGTCTGCACATAAGCAGTTTGAGCATATCTCACTGAGCACAGCATCTATCGCGACGCAGGCTCGCTATCACTTGTATTATGGCGAGTTTTTAAAAGCAACAGGACAAGCGCAGCAGGCCTTGCAACAAGCGAAATTGGCATTGGATGTTGCACAGCAAAGTCAACAGGTTGAATTAATAGCATCTGCTTATCAACTTCAGGCGGACGCCTATTGGAGCCTTCAGCGCTGGGATGAATATAAACAAGCAATGAATTCAGCGCATGTTTTGGTGGGGAGTCGCTCTTTTGCCTACAGCGAAGCGCAGCGCAGCTTTTATTTAGCTAATCCACCCGCAGCAGGGCCAATAGAAAAGACTTTACTCAACTTAGAAAAAAGTAAGCCAGTCCTTGCTCAAGCGATCACTTACTATCAGCAAACGGCACAAAAATTAAGCTTAATTAAGGCATTATTTGCTTACGGACAAAACTATTTAGTGCCTGTTAGTGAGAGTGAGCCAAGCTTATTAAACGCGTTGGAATTGGCGCAACAGGGCGGCTATCACCATCTAGAAATGCAAGTACTAACTTACTTGGGGTTTTTCTATATTCAGCTTCATCAAGGGGAAAAAGCGCTTGATTACCTAAAGCAAATTACACCCGAACCACGTTTTGTGCCTAGTTATGAACAGCAGCAATTACTGATAGGCATGGCGCAAATGGATATTGCACTGCAAACGGGTGATGAAGAAGCAATGCAAAGCGCAATTTTACAATACCAAGCATTGCTCAAAAGTGATGATATATCTGTCGTGACGCGGGCGAACGTTAAGTTATTACTCAGTTGGACATTGATAAAAGCAGGAGAGCTTGAGTCTGCCGAGCAGCTTTCATTGGAGGCTATGCAAGCGTATCAAACGCTACAACTACAGGAGGTTGAAACCTATGCGCTTTATACTCAAATGTATATACATCTTTTAAATGGTGAGCCACAACAAGCACTTGATATTATTAGTTCACAGCAACACCCCAGCTCGCATCTTTTGCTACTTTATGGTGCTGTAGCCGCTGATATGGCGAAAGAGGAAGCGTTACAGCAAGACTTTTCAGATAAACTCACTGAGCTTGAAAATAGTCAATTATTACAGTTGCAGTTGCAGCAGTTACGACAGCAAAGCCGCATCGATAAACGCTTTATTGCTGAGCTTATTGATGCGCCGTATAGCGTATATTGTCAAAGTAAATGGACGATAAATTAGCTCGAGATCTCCCTAAATTTACAATCTTGTTGAGCAGCCAGTCTTCGCTCAAGCTGGCTGCGACAGGGAATTAGTCTAGGCTCGGTGGTTGATTACCGCGATATACCACTTTGCCCTGTTTGTCTTGTACCAACCAATAAGGTAATTCTCGTACATCAAAAGTACTGAATACTTCATTGTGGTGATCGAACACAATATCGTGTTTGATATTAAAGCGCTTTTGATAGGCATAAGCACTTTGCTCGTCGACGTAAAATGGCTTAATTATCGTTAGCACGGGATAATCGCTGACTGCTGCGAGGTGATTATTCATTTCAATCTTCATTTCGCATGCTGGAATATGTTGAAATGGACATAAGCTATCACTGAAAAATAGCACTCGGTATTGGCTATTAACTGTTTCAATAGAGAAAGGCGTACCGGCTAATGTTTTTAAAGGGGTGTTTGTCTTTTCTTCTTTGCTGGCAACGGTTGCCGTAGACAATTGCTCTCGTTGGATAACTTTACCGTTTTCAACGAGTATGCGCATGGGGGTTTGCCTCACTGAAAACTGCAGCATTAACTGGTTTTGCTTATCAATTTTGATATTACCGTAACTAGGGTAAGCTGCTTTAAACTGCTCTAGACTTGCATCATCAATATTGATATCTGGCTGCAACATAACTCTCGGAGCTGATGGTGCGGGTAATGAGGTTGGCTGCACATACTCATCCCAAATATTGATAAAGATATACTCTTGTGTGCTCGCCTGCGCAGACATACTTAAATAGATGGTAATGGGCACAAGTAGTAATTTGATTAGTGACATTAGTTTACTCCTTGTAGTGTGTTTAGGTGCTGCTGTAGCTCATCGGTAAATAGTGCACTGCGATAAATTTCTTTACCGTTTTCATCAATTAAGATGTGCTGCGGTGTACCTAATACTTGAAACTGTTGGGTTATCTTACCGCTTTCATCAAATACCGTTGGAAATTGATAATTATGTTTATCAAGATAGGCTTTGATACCTTTTTCTGACTGATTGAAGCCGATATTAATGGCGATAACCTGATAGTGGTCATTGGCTTGTTGGTAGCTTTGTTCAAGTAGCGGCATCTCCTCAATACAGTAAGCGCACCAAGTTGCCCAAAATTTTAAATAAGTGATCTTCCCTTTGCTTGTAATCACATTGTTGGTCAGTGTACTAGCATTCAGTATGGGGTATTCCTTAGCCGTCGATGTGGTGCTCAATAAAGTGAGTAGCAAATAAAAAATGACTCTGTTCATGGTAGTTCCTTCACTGTTATAGCCAGCTTTTGCCAGCTTGAATAAGAAAATATTGCGCCATTGCGACTAAGAGTAGTGCTGTGACTGTGGTGATGTGATTAAGCCATGCCCCTGATTTTGGCAACTTATCTAAAAATCGTGTGCTAAACCCAGCAAGCAACAGCAAGGTGCTCATTCCCAGGGCAAAACTAAATAGCAACATACCGCCCAATAAGGGCTGCTGAGCATTGGCCACGAACAATAACAGACCGCCCAGCACAGGTGATGTGCAAGGTGCTGCAACAAAGGCGCTGGCCATGCCCATGAGTAGCGGAGCAGAGGCTGTATTACTGAAGGCTGTGGAGAATGCAGGCAAGGGGAGTAACCCTTTTGATACTGCTGCAAAGTAAAGTAGCAGATTTGCAAAAATCAGTAGCACCCAAGGGTTCGTGGCAATTTGGCCGAAAAAGCTACCTGTGAGTGCGGCTACGAACCCAAGTGCTGCATAGACAGCTGCAAAGCCAATAGCGTACAACATAGGTGCAAGGCGGATATGACGTTGCTGACTCAACGTAGCAAGAGTAATAGGTAAGATAGGATAGACACAGGGAGTAAAACTGGTGAGAACACCTATTAGCAAGGCGAGGGGGATTAACCACCAGCTTGTTTCCGCACTAGAAAGTGCCTGTAGTAACGTTGATTCAAACATCGTCTTCTCTTTGCGTGCTGTATTTGCAAATTAGCATGACGGATAGTGTCTATCTGACCTATCAAATTAGCATAAAATTACCATAAAATATTATCAAGTTATTGTTTTTAAGACATAAAAAAACGGCTCATTAGAGAGCCGTTTTTTCTGAATACGGGGAATTAACCGCGTACTTTCATGCCTTTTTTCTCCATACCACGGTAGATAATTAGCATCTGCGCGATAGAGATAAGGTTTGAAACCAACCAGTAAAGTACTAGACCTGATGGGAACCAGATAAAGAAGATAGAGAACACAACTGGCATGTAAGTCATCATCTTTTGCTGCATTGGATCAGTCACAGTCATTGGCTGTAACTTTTGAGTAAGGAACATACTTGCGCCAAATAGCACAGGTAGTACATAGTAAGGGTCCATTGCAGATAAGTCAGTTAGCCATAAGACAAATTCAGCATGACGTAACTCTGTTGACTCAAGGAAAACGTAAAACAGCGCAAGGAAGATTGGCATTTGTAGTAATAATGGGAAGCAGCCACCCATAGGGTTTACTTTTTCCTTACGGTACATCTCCATCATCGCTTGACCGAACTTCTGACGGTCATCGCCATAACGCTCTTTTAATGCCTGCATTTTTGGTTGCAGCATGCGCATTTTAGCCATTGAAGTGTATTGTGCTTTGGTCAGTGGATACAAAGCGGTTTTTACAATCAATGTAATCGCGATAATAGCCAGACCCCAGTTACCCAAAATACCATAAAGGAACTTAAGTAGTGTGAGTAATGGCTGTGAGATAAACCATAACCAGCCGTAGTCTACAGTTAGGTCTAAGTCTTCTTGAATAGCCTCTAGCGCCTCTGTGTCTTTAGGTCCCATATAATACGTTGCTGTAATCGTTGCAGCGGTATTTGCTTGAACATTGGTCGGTTCACTCTTCATGCCAATAATGCCGTTACCGTTTCTTAGTGTTGTGTACACAGTATTATTGGTTTGCTGATCAGGAACCCAAGCGCTTACAAAGTAGTGCTGTAGAAATGCGACATAACCACCTTGGGTATTTTTATTAAGGTTTGCTTCAGCCATATCTGAGAAGCTGTATTTCTCGTAAGGCTCTTCCGCTGTACCATAGGCTGCACCAAGGTAAGTTTGGTCAACCATGCTGCCTTTATCCTGACGAGTACGCTTGATTTGTGTGTAAAGCTGCACTTGTACGGGATCTGCCGTGGTATTGTTGACATGATACTCTAGGCCAACGTCATATTTACCAGCATTGAAGATGTAGGTTTTGGTGTACTGTACGCCTTTTTCATCAGTAAAAGTAAGAGGTACGCGTAATGTATCGCCTGCTAACTCATAGTGAGTTTGAGTTGACTTGTACACTGGGCGGCCTGATTTATTCGCGTCAGGGCCGTTTAAACCAATTAAGCCACTTTGTGAAATATACTGCTTAGCATCAAATTCACCAAGTAACAGGTAAGGCTGATCGCTGCCATGGGTTTCTGCATGTTGGAGTAATTTAGCTTCAACGATGTCGCCGCCTTTAGTATCAACTTTTACCGCAAGTACATCGGTAGTAATACTAATAACAGAACGTGTCGCCTGAGTTGCCACAACAGGCACATCGGATTGGCTAGACGCTGGAACATCAGTTTGATCTTCTGTTGGGGTTGAGTTCGCCACTTGATGTGCGGCGGCACTGGTACCAGTTTGAGGCTGGTTTTGTTCTTGTGTCCACTCTTGGAACAATAGGAACGAAACAAGCAACAAACCGATAAATAAAAACGTGCGTTGCGATTCCATAACAGCTCTTATTTCTCGTGTTGTTTAACTTTAGTTGACTTCACAGGTACAGGATCATCTCCACCTGCGCTCAAAGGGTGACATTTTAATATGCGTTTAACCGCTAACCAACTCCCTTTTGCAATTCCATGTAAATTAATTGCTTGAATTGCATAGCTCGAACAGGTTGGATTAAATCGACAATGAGGTCCAAGTAGGGGACTGATCCATTGTTGATAACCTCGTATCAGTAAAATAAGGAGATGCTTGGGTAGCGAACTCACTAATTTGAACTGACGCCTGATTTTGCCATGCCCTGAAGTTGAATTCATGGCATTGTAGATATCAATTTCCTCAATTTACTGCTTCAACCCAAGTGGGAAAAAACAGACTATTTTTCCATTGATATAGCTGATTAAAAGGTGAGCTAACCTTACCTTAATTGAGGTAAAATTACTACGTTGGCAAGGGTAAATGCGGCTTAAAAAGAAATGCGAAAAGCGAATTATTGCTTTTTCGCGTTCCCTTGAGGTTTTTTTGAACGCTTTTGCTGTCTTGGCTTAAAAGCAGGCTTTGGTGCTCCTGGTTTACAACGTTCATTTATTTTACGCCACATCTTAGTTAGCTGTTTTGTTAGCTCTTCATTAGATTGCTCATCAACACCGGTCTTGACCATCAACACAATATCGATGTTATCCAGTTTATGACGATTTAGACGAAAGCTTTCTCTGGCAAGACGTTTAATGCGATTTCGTTGACACGCTTTTTTACAGCGCTTTTTAGCAACTGTTAAACCGAGTCTGGGATGACCAACATCATTTGGTTTTGCAAGTAGAGTAAAATAAGGTGTAGCAGCGCGAGCTGGCTCTTGAAATATGCGGGAGTAATGCGAGGGAGTTAACAGACGTAACTCCCTGCTAAAGCTAAAGTCTTCCACTAAATATTAAGCAGAAAGTACTTTACGGCCTTTAGCACGACGACGTGCTAATACTTTACGACCGTTCTTAGTCGCCATGCGAGCACGGAAACCGTGAGTACGCTTGCGCTTAAGTACGCTAGGTTGAAAAGTTCTTTTCATAACAATTCCATCCGATCGGTTAAAAGTTAAAACATCCTATGCAGGTCGCGATCCTGGCACAGGTGCCATTGCGAGCGCGAGATATTAAAGCTGAGTACGTCTAAAGTCAATCAAAATCTGCTCTGTGTGGCTAAATATTCCACAGCAAGCGTTTTGTTGCCTTATATATAGAACAAACTGAGCAGCAGTATCGAACACACATAGATGATCCATATAAAGTAGGATCAATACGAAATCGATCTGCATAGATCTGATCCGACGGGCGGCATTATAGCATTTAGTAAGAATAGGAAAAGCTCTGGAAAACTAAATTTGATCTTAATTTTGGGGTGAGATCTGGTGGTTTTTTTGCTATGATCTTACTTGTGGGTAAAAAATAAAAATCTTTTAAAATCATGTGCTTGATTTTTTATTTTGATGAGATCTTACTTTTTCAAAAAGTCAATATTGAACTTGTGGATAAGATCACTTCATAATACCCCGCTTCCACCAGTGATTTTGTAATTATAAATAAGTATTTCCGGCGATCATCGTTTAGATCTAACTGTTCAGTTGATCTAAAACGTCTATTTTTGATTCCCGGGAATCAAAACCTATTGGAGTTCAGAGTGTATCTGTCGGTTTGGCAAAGTTGTTTATATGTTTTGCAGGATGAATTGCCATCTCAGCAATTTAGTATGTGGGTAAGACCGCTACAGGCAGAAAGTACTGATGATACGCTAACTATCTATGCGCCAAATCGTTTTGTATTAGATTGGGTGCGAGAAAAGTATCTCCATCGTATTAATGAGCTACTCATTGAAATTTGTGGTGACGAAGCGCCAGAATTACGCTTTGATGTTGGTAGTAAGCCGGTATTGGCGGCGCAACCAAATACTGCGCAAGAAAGGACACCGACAGTTGGTCATGCTCCAGAGCAGACTACAGCCTCACAAGGCGGACAAACTAGAGTTGCTGAGAAAGTGGAGCCGGCACCTAAATCAGCACATAAGTCCAATATTAAAGAAAACTATACCTTCGATAACTTTGTTGAAGGTAAGTCCAACCAACTTGCCAAGGCTGCTGCAACTCAAGTTGCCGATAATCCAGGATCTGCTTTTAACCCTGTATTTATTTATGGTGGTACAGGCTTGGGTAAAACGCACTTATTGCACGCCGTTGGGAATGGTATTATCGAGCAAAAACCAGATGCAAAAATTGTGTATATGCACTCTGAAAGGTTTGTTCAGGATATGGTTAAAGCATTGCAAAATAATGCGATAGAAGAGTTTAAACGCTACTATCGTAGCGTTGATGCACTCATGATCGACGACATTCAATTTTTTGCAAATAAAGAACGTTCACAAGAAGAGTTCTTCCATACGTTTAATGCTTTGCTTGAAGGTAATCAGCAAATTATTTTAACTTCTGACCGTTACCCCAAAGAAATTGAAGGGGTAGAAGATAGATTAAAATCTCGTTTTGGTTGGGGATTAACAATTGCCATAGAGCCACCAGAACTTGAAACTCGAGTTGCTATTTTGATGAAAAAAGCGCAGCAGAGTAATATCAATTTACCACATGAAGTTGCTTTTTTTATCGCTAAAAAACTTCGCTCAAATGTTCGAGAGCTGGAGGGCGCGTTAAACCGTGTGATCGCGAATGCCAATTTTACAGGTCGACCAATTTCTATCGATTTTGTAAAAGAAGCGCTACGTGACCTATTAGCGCTGCAAGATAAACTAGTCACCATTGATAATATTCAGCGCACAGTTGCAGAGTATTATCGTATTCGTGTTTCTGATTTATTGTCTAAACGTCGCAGCCGTTCAGTTGCAAGACCAAGACAAGTTGCTATGGCGTTGTCTAAAGAACTGACTAACCATAGTTTACCTGAAATTGGTGATGCGTTTGGTGGCCGAGACCATACCACCGTGTTGCACGCGTGCAGAAAAGTAAAAGAGCTTCGTGACGAAAGCCATGAAGTTAAAGAAGATTATCAAAACTTAATTAGAACGCTGTCTTCTTAAGGGTTAAATGATGCAAATAACTATTCCAAGAGAACTATTTTTAAAACCACTCGTGCAGGTTTCTGGCGCCATTGAGCGCAAGCATACACTGCCTATTCTGTCTAATGTATTACTTGAAGTAAAAAGTGGTGCGCTATATATGACAGGAACAGATTTAGAGATAGAGCTAGTTGCGTCAGTGACTTTAGAAAACAGTGTTCCAGATGCTAAGATCACGCTGCCTGCGAAAAAGCTGTTAGACATCTGTAAGAGCTTGCCGGATAACTCTGATTTAGTGTTAAGTGCCCAAGAGCATCAGTTGTTATTAACGAGCGGTCAAAGCCGATTCTCTCTGACAACGCTGGCTGCAGAAGACTTCCCTAATCTTGAAGAATGGGATGGCGAAGTTGAGTTTATGGTTACACGCTTAGAGCTTCGAAAACTCCTTGAAGCAACGCATTTCTCTATGGCTAATCAAGATGTGCGCTATTACCTAAATGGCATGTCCTTCGAAGTCGATAATAATGAAATAAAAACAGTGGCAACAGATGGCCACCGCTTGGCTATTGCGCAACAAACGCTACCAGAATCGTTAAATACACAACGACAGCTAATTATTCCGAGAAAGGGCGTGCAAGAGATAATGCGCTTGTTACCGGCGGATGATAATGCCGTTACTATTCAGTTTGGTGCTAATCATGTGCGTATTATAGATAGTGAGTTCACTTTTACCAGTAAGCTGGTGGACGGACGTTTTCCTGATTATCGTCGAGTTTTACCACGTGGTGGAGACAAGCTAGTTACGGCAAATCGTGATTGGCTACGTAGTGCATTTCAACGTGTTTCTATTTTATCCAATGAGAAATTCCGTGGAGTTCGATTAAATCTAACCAATGGACATTTGAAGATCAGTGCTAACAACCCAGAGCAAGAGCAAGCGGAAGAGGTTGTAGAGGTAGGCTATCAGGGTGATGATCTAGAGGTTGGCTTCAATGTGTCTTACCTGCTAGATGTATTGAATACTATCAAATCGGAAGATGTCCAATTTACATTATCTGATGCGAATAGCAGTGCGCTCATTGAAGCGGTTGGCGATGAAAATGCAATGTATGTAGTCATGCCGATGCGCCTATAGATATATGAGTTTAACTCACCTCAGCCTCAATACGTTTCGCAACATTGAGGCTATAACACTTTCACCTAGTCATGCCGTTAACATCATTCTTGGTGAAAATGGCAGCGGTAAAACAAGCTTGCTTGAAGCCATCTATTTTCTCTCCAGCGGTAAATCTTTTCGTACTAACTTACAAAAGTTAATGATCAAGCATGAGGCTTCTCATTGCGTTGTACATGCTAAAAAACAACTACATAACTTGTCTATACCTCTTGGTATTAGTAAATACATGAGTGGCGAAACTAAGTTGAGAATCCAAGGGCAAGCAAGTCGGAAAGTTGCTGAACTCGCCCAAGTGCTGCCTGTTCAAGTGATAACTCCAGAAAGTTATGAGTTGTTTTTTGGTGGGCCAAAAGAGCGAAGAAAGTTTCTTGATCTAGGGGTGTTCCACGTGGAACACCAGTTTTATTCTGCTTGGAAGATGTTTAACCAAGTACTCAAACAACGAAATGCACTTCTTAAGACCAAGCCCAGAGATTTTCAGTCCCAATTAAGCTATTGGGATAAAGAATTTGTTCGACTTGCTGAACAAATAAATATACTAAGAGAAGCGTATATAAGTAGGTTTCAGGCGCATTTTTTTGATAAGATAGGGGATATAAGCCCTATCTTTAAAGGCCTTGAAATTCGCTTTCAAGCGGGCTGGAAGGGAGAACTGGCAGAAGTACTTGCCAATCAATTAGAGCGTGACATAAAACTTGGCTATACAAGTAAAGGGCCGCACAAGGCGGACTTTAACTTTTATACTCAAGGGCACAGTGTGGAACATATTTTCTCTCGGGGACAGTTAAAGCTGCTGCTGTATGCTTTAAAAGTTATGCAGAATAGTTTGATTGACCAAGAGAGTAATAAGCAATCTGTATTGCTTATTGATGATTTACCTTCGGAGCTCAGTGATGAGACTAAGGGGGCGGTATCGCGTTTACTCGCACAATGCCAGTCTCAACTGTTTATTACTGCAATTACTCCAGAAAGTATTGCCGCCGTTATTGAACCTATGGAACGTGAAATTAAAATGTTCCACGTGGAACATGGCAGCTTAATAACAAAATAATTGGAAGAAACCATGTCGGAAAATTACGATTCGTCGAGTATTAAAGTACTTAAAGGATTGGATGCTGTAAGAAAGCGTCCGGGAATGTATATCGGTGACACAGATGATGGCACTGGTTTGCATCACATGGTGTTTGAGGTCGTTGATAACTCAATCGACGAAGCACTAGCAGGATATTGTGACGATATTTTCGTAACAATTCATACTGATGGCTCCGTGTCTGTTAGAGATAATGGTCGTGGTATCCCAACTTCAATACATGAAGAAGAAGGGGTATCAGCAGCAGAAGTTATCATGACAGTACTACACGCTGGTGGTAAATTTGATGATAACTCATATAAAGTATCGGGCGGTTTGCATGGTGTAGGTGTATCGGTTGTAAATGCACTTTCTGAAAAACTACAATTAACAATTCGCCGCGATGGCAAAGTGCACCAACAAAAATACACCATGGGTGTTCCTGATGCGCCCTTAGGTATTATTGGTGAAGCTGAAACTACAGGTACTGAACTGAGATTTTGGCCAAGTGCTGAGACATTCTCTGACACAAACTTCCACTATGATATTCTTGCAAAACGTCTACGTGAACTCTCATTCTTAAACTCAGGTGTGAGTATCATTCTTAGCGATGAGCGTGAAGAGAACAAGCAAGACCACTTCAAATATGAAGGGGGTATTCAAGCCTTTGTTGAATACCTCAACCGCAAAAAGACACCAGTTCATCAAAGTGTTTTTCACTTTTCGACTGAGCGTGAAGACGGCATTAGTGTTGAAGTGTCGATGCAGTGGAATGATGGTTTCCAAGAAAATATATACTGCTTTACGAACAACATTCCACAACGTGATGGTGGTACTCACTTAGCTGGTTTCCGTGCAGCATTAACACGTACACTAAACACTTATATGGAAAAAGAGGGCTTTAACAAGAAGCATAAAACGAATGCTACTGGTGATGATGCCCGTGAAGGTTTAACTGCTGTAGTTAGTGTTAAAGTTCCTGATCCTAAGTTTTCTTCACAAACCAAAGATAAGCTTGTTTCAAGTGAAGTGAAAGGTGCCGTTGAGCAAATGATGGCGGAAAAGCTCACCGAGTTCTTGCTTGAAAACCCTGGTGATGCAAAAACCGTTGTAAACAAAATCGTTGATGCGGCGCGCGCGCGTGAAGCTGCACGTAAAGCACGTGAAATGACTCGTCGTAAAGGTGTGATGGATTTAGCTGGTCTGCCGGGTAAACTTGCAGACTGCCAAGAACGAGATCCTGCTCTTTCTGAACTATATATAGTGGAGGGTGACTCGGCAGGTGGTTCTGCTAAGCAAGGTCGTAACCGTAAAAACCAAGCTATTCTACCACTCAAAGGTAAAATTCTTAACGTAGAAAAAGCACGTTTTGATAAGATGCTTTCTTCTCAGGAAGTGGCAACACTAATCACTGCGTTAGGTTGTGGTATTGGCCGTGATGAATACAACCCTGAAAAGCTAAGATACCACCGCATTATTATCATGACCGATGCGGACGTGGATGGTTCACACATCCGTACGCTGCTACTGACTTTCTTCTATCGTCAAATGCCAGAGATTATTGAACGCGGTTATGTGTATATTGCTCAGCCGCCACTATATAAAGTGAAGAAAGGTAAGCAAGAGCGTTATATTAAAGATGATAATGCACTAACTGCGTATCTAACGACATTGGCACTTAACGATGCTGCACTATACCCAGCTGAAGGTGCGGAACCAATTTCTGGTAACAAGCTAGAAAACTTAGTACATGATTATCAGAATACGATAGATATCATTGAGCGTTTAAAGCGTAAGTATCCGTCTTCAATTATGAACCGTTTGCTTTACCATCCTGAACTGACCGAAACAGACTTATCTAATGAGTCAACAGTAACAGCATGGACTGAAGGCTTAGTTGCTGATCTTGTGAAAAAAGATGAAGATGCCACTATTTTCAACGCTGAAGTTGCATTTGATGAAGAGCGTAATATGTATTACCCAGTGGTCAATATTCGCCAGCACGGGGTAGATAAAGCGCACACATTAAACTTCGATTTTATTACTTCAAAAGACTATGTCCGTATTGCAAATACAGGACGTCAAATTGGTAACTTAATTTCCGAGGGCGGTTACGTCCAGCGTGGTGAAAAGACTCAGGCAATTGATTACTTTGAAACTGGCCTTGAGTGGCTAATTTCGGAGTCTAAGCGTGGCTTGTATACACAACGCTATAAAGGACTAGGTGAGATGAACCCTGATCAACTTTGGGAAACCACCATGGATCCAGATGCGCGTCGTATGCTACGTGTGACCATTGAGGATGCCATTGCTGCAGACCAATTGTTCGCAACCCTAATGGGTGACCAGGTAGAACCTCGTCGAGAGTTTATCGAAACAAATGCCTTGCGCGTAGTTAACTTAGACGTATAAATACAACCATCTAATAAAAAGGAGGGGTTTTCCCTCCTTTTTTTATGCTTTAAAGCTTAAAACCCTAAAGCGCTCGCGGTATACTGAGCATAATTTTCAATCATTGAATCTAGCGTGAGCGCGGAAAGCACAGTGTTCACACACGATAAGTACCAGATAAAAATAAGCCAACTATGCAAAAATACGATATCAAAACCTTCCAAGGTTTGATCCTGGCTTTACAGGATTACTGGGCGCAGCAAGGCTGTGTTGTAGCTCAACCTTTAGATATGGAAGTTGGTGCGGGTACATTCCACCCGATGACCTTCCTAAAGTCCATTGGTCCTGAACCAATGTCGAGCGCGTACGTGCAACCATGTCGCCGTCCGACAGATGGTCGCTATGGTGAAAACCCGAACCGTCTTCAACATTACTACCAATTTCAAGTGGTACTGAAGCCATCACCTGAGAACATTCAAGAATTATACTTAGGCTCGTTAGCTGCACTAGGTATCGATACTCTGACTCATGAAGTTCGTTTTGTCGAAGATAACTGGGAGTCACCAACTTTAGGTGCCTGGGGGCTTGGTTGGGAAGTTTGGTTAAACGGTATGGAAGTGACACAATTTACTTACTTCCAGCAAGTTGGTGGTATTGAATGCTCGCCAGTAACCGGTGAAATTACTTATGGTTTAGAGCGTCTTGCAATGTATATACAAGGCGTGGATAGCATCTATGACTTAGTTTGGACAGATGGGCCAATGGGACGTGTCACTTATGGTGATGTGTTCATGCAAAATGAAATTGAGCAGTCGACATATAACTTTGAACATGCAGATGTAGATGCGCTATTCAAACAGTTTGACCAGTGCGAAAAAGAAAGTGAAAAACTGATTGAAGCAGGGCTACCATTACCAGCGTATGAGCAAGTGATGAAGGCGTCCCATGCTTTTAACTTGTTAGACGCGCGCCATGCTATTTCTGTAACTGAGCGTCAGCGCTATATCTTGAGAGTTCGCGCTTTATCAAAAGCCTGTGCACAGGCGTACTATGATGCACGTGAAGCTCTTGGCTTCCCGCTTTGTAAGGATTAATAATGTCGACTGAAAACTTACTTGTAGAAATTGGCACAGAAGAATTACCACCAAAGGCTTTGCGTAATCTTGCTGAATCGTTTGCAGAGAATACCAAGCTGGAACTAGCAGCACTGGAACTTGGTCATGAAGGCGTTAGCTGGTACGCATCACCTCGTCGTTTAGGTATTCAAGTTAAGGCACTACAGACACAACAGGCAGACAAGGTTGTTGAAAAGCGTGGCCCTGCAATCCAAGCTGCATTTGACGCAGAGGGTAACGCTACAAAGGCTGCACTAGGCTGGGCGCGTGGTTGTGGTATTGATATAAATGATGCTGAGCGTTTAAAGACTGATAAGGGCACTTGGTTACTACACAAAGCAAAAGTAGAAGGCCAGCAGACTTTAGCGTTACTAAGTGATGTGATCAACAAAGCACTAGCTAAGTTACCTATTCCTAAGCCGATGCGTTGGGGTGCGAACAAGACGCAATTTATCCGCCCTGTACATACCGTGGCAGCACTACTTGGTAGTCAACAAGTCCAAGGTGAAGTACTAGGTAAAGCGATTGGCAATGAGCTACAAGGACATCGTTTCCATCACCCTGAGCGTGTACGTGTAACACATGCTGATGACAGCCACCAAGTATTAAAAGACGCTTATGTCATTGCGGATTATGAAGCACGTAAAGCGCTAATTCGTAGTCAGATTGAGACTGAAGCGCAAAAGCTAGGCGCACAAGTGGCGATGGATGAAGATTTACTTGAAGAAGTTACCTCACTCGTTGAGTGGCCTGTGACTTTAGTTGCATCCTTCGAAGAAGCATTTTTACAAGTGCCTGATGAAGCTCTTATCTACACCATGAAAGATGACCAAAAATACTTTCCACTGTTAGACAAACAAGGCAACTTGATCAACAAGTTCTTATTTGTTTCTAACATTGAAAGTAAAGATCCAAGTGTAGTGATCTCGGGTAACGAGAAGGTGGTTCGCCCACGTCTGGCAGACGCGCAATTCTTCTTTGAAACGGATAAGAAGAAAACGCTAGAAAGTCGTCTTGAGTCACTTGATTCAGTATTGTTTCAAAAGCAGCTTGGCACACTTAAAGACAAATCAGAGCGTATCTCTGCATTGGCAGGTTTTATAGCCGAACAACTTGGTGCCGATAAAGCCTTGGCTGAACGTGCTGGCCTACTCAGTAAAACGGATCTAATGACTGAGATGGTGATGGAGTTTACCGACGTTCAAGGTGTAATGGGAATGCACTATGCACGTATTGATGGTGAAGCCGAAGAAGTTGCATTAGCACAAAACGAGCAGTACATGCCGCGTTTTGCTGGAGATAATTTACCATCCAACCCAATCAGTTTTGCCGTGGCGCTCGCTGATAAGTTTGACACTTTAGTGGGTATTTTTGGTATTGGTCAGACGCCAAAAGGGGATAAAGACCCATTTGCACTGCGTCGTGCTGCAATTGGTGCATTACGGATCATGGTAGAAAAAGCGCTACCTCTCGATATTCAGGATATTGTCGCTAAAGCAATGACCTTATTCGGAGATAAGCTGAGCAATGCAAATGTCGCTGAGGATGTTATTGAGTTTATGCTTGGGCGCTTCCGTGCATGGTACCAAGATGAAGGGATCAGCGTTGATGTTATTCAAGCGGTACTGGCTAGACGCCCAACCAGCCCAGTTGACTTTGATCGTAGAGTAAAAGCGGTAAGCCACTTTAGAACGCTAGCAGAAGCAGAAGCATTAGCTGCTGCCAATAAGCGAGTAAACAACATTTTAGCTAAGAACAATGTTGCCTCTGAAGCTTTGGTGGATACTTCACTATTACAAGAAGAAGCTGAAAAAACATTGGCCGCACAAGTTGCTGCGTTAACTGCTGAGCTTGCACCTGTTTACGCTAAAGGCGATTATCAAACAGCGCTCACACGGTTAGCGAACCTGCGTGAAGCGGTGGACAACTTCTTTGACAACGTAATGGTGATGGCGGACGACGAAGCCATTAAGGCGAATCGTCTAGCATTATTGAGTCAGTTGAGTAAGCTGTTCTTAAACACTGCTGATATTTCAGTGTTACAAAATTAAGTGTGAATACAAAAGCCAGCGGTTGCTGGCTTTTTGTTAGTTCATCATTAGCAAGTAAAAAGGTTGTTCGCTATGATAAAAAAACAAGGGGCACTGGCATTTGCACTGTTGGCACTTACCGCTTGTAGCAGTAACTTACAGTTACCTGCTGAATCGACCTCATCAACGGTAGTTGGCAAGTTAGATAAAACACTATATTTACGTGGCGATTTTACCTTGTGGGATGCTGAACCTCAGTATCGTATGGAAGAGACGCAACCTGGGATTTATATCACCAAAGCCAAATTTATGAGCCCGGGAAAAGTATACGAGTTTAAAATTGCCGACGAACAATGGAGTGAAGGCTATAACTGTGGTTATCAAACTGAAGGGCAGCTGACACTGGGTCAGCCCTTAATTGCTGATTGCAATACGGTATATAATTACTTTAGTTTTAAGCCGAGTAAAAAGGGCTGGTATGAGATCCGTTTGGACTATCGAAACCCTAGAGTACCAAAAGTCGTCATTGTAAAATCTTAAAAAAGCGGCAACCGCCGCTTTTTTACCATTACTGACCTTTTTTAATTACATATTTATATGGCAACTCAGCCACCGCTTTAGCAATTAAGGTGTGATCCATAAATTCGCAGAAACTTGGAATATCTCTTGTTGTTGACGGATCGTCTGCAATCACTAACAAAGTTTCACCTAAGTTCATCCTTCTTACCATGCCTCTTATCATCATTACGGGCTCAGGGCAACGCAAACCTACAGCATCTAGGGTATGGTCGGTATTATCAAAACTCATTGTGGGTGGCCTTGTTGGTTACGTTATTAGTTAGGAAAACTGCTATTTTAACCGCATGTTGTAAGTAAGCTCAAGTTTGGATAACTCAAGTATGATACCAATTAGTCTTAATACTTGCTCAATTTGAAGGAGCAAATCTGACGCTAACTGCGTTAAAAATTTCTCATTTAGAACAACTAAATAGCAAAATATTTGCCTTGTTATCGACAAAATTTTCTCGCCTCAAAATAGACCACTTAATTAAGATAATTGGTATTAGCCAACCGAGGTAAGGTAATACAGGAAACAAAAAAGGCAAAACAGCTGAGCCGTTTTGCCTTGGTCACCAAGTTGAAGTTGTTTGCTGGCACTGTATAAGACAACCCAGCACCAGCTGGTTGGAGTTAGTTATCTACACGCTCGAATACGGTAGCGATGCCTTGGCCTAAACCAATACACATGGTAGCAAGGCCGTATTTTGCGTCTTTCTCTTCCATTAAGTTAATAAGCGTTGTGCTGATACGTGAACCAGAACAGCCCAGCGGGTGACCCAGTGCAATTGCACCACCGTTAAGATTCACTTTCTCATCTACTTTGTCTAATAGACCAAGGTCTTTTAGTACTGGTAGAGACTGTGCTGCGAAGGCTTCATTCAGTTCAGCAACATCAATATCATCGATGGTAATGCCTGCTTGTTTCAATGCTTTTTGCGAAGCAGGTACTGGACCGTATCCCATGATTGAAGGATCGCAACCTGCAACTGCCATCGACTTAACGCGAGCACGAATTGGCAGGCCAAGCTCTCGTGCTTTAGACTCACTCATGACCAACATCGCAGAAGCACCGTCAGACAGCGCTGAAGAGGTACCCGCAGTTACTGTACCAGACGCTGGGTTAAATACCGGACGTAACTGGCCTAAGCCTTCTAGGCTTGTTTCTGGGCGGATAACTTCGTCATGCTCGACAAGTACAGGTGTACCATCAGCATCATGACCTTCCATTGGCAGGATTTCTTTGGCAAAACGTCCTTCAAGGGTTGCTGCATGGGCACGTTGATGTGAGCGTACGGCAAATTCATCTTGCTGCTCACGACTAATACCGTGCATTAGCGCTAAATACTCAGCTGTTAACCCCATCACACCGGCAGCTTGAGCAATTGATGTAGAAAGTCCAGGGTGGAAATCATTCCCATGTGTCATTGGTACGTGACCCATATGCTCAACACCACCGATGAGGTATGTGTCGCCAGCACCAGTCATGATTGCGCGAGCTGCGTCATGAAGCGCTTGCATAGATGAGCCACACAGTCTATTGACTGTTACCGCAGGCACTGTGTGTGGAATACCAGCTAATAAAGCAGCATTACGGCCAACGTTAAAGCCTTGCTCTAAAGTCTGCTGTACACAGCCCCAGTAAATGTCATCAATAGAGTCTGGTGCCACTTGCGGGTTACGCTCAAGTAAGCCTTTCATCAAATGTGCGCTAAGATCTTCTGCACGCTTATGTTTAAATACACCGCCTTTTGAGCGACCCATTGGGGTGCGAATACAATCTACGATTACCGCGTTTTCCATGTTACTTGCCCTCCACTTGATAGAACACTTTACCTTCATTAGCCCACTGTCTTGTTTGTTCAGAGACTTGGTAAATTTCACCAAGGTGAGCATACTTATCAGCCATAGCAACAAAGTTTGCTAGGCCAATTTGGTCTAGGTAGCGGAATGCACCGCCTCTAAATGGAGGGAAGCCAATACCGTAAATGAGAGCCATGTCAGCTTCTTGTGGTGAAGCAACGATGTTTTCTTGAAGACACAGTAATACTTCGTTGATCATAGGCACCATACAGCGCTCAATAATCGTTTGCTTGTCAAATTCAGTTGGTGCGTCACAAATACTGCTCAGTAGCTCAAGTGCGCTGTCGTCTTTACTCTTCTTCAAGCGACCTTTGCGATCTGGTGCGTATTGGTAGAAGCCTTTTTGATTCTTCTGACCAAAGCGATCAGCACCTGCTAACACGGCGACAGGATCTTTGTCTTTACGCGCCATACGAGTAGGGAAGCCATCAGCCATCACGCCTGTACAATGATTTGCTGTATCAATACCGACTACGTCTAGTAAGTAAGCAGGACCCATTGGCCAACCGAAGACATTTTCCATGACTTTATCCACTTTTGCGAAGTCAGCACCTTCAACGACAAGTTGACTGAAGCCTGCAAAGTAAGGGAATAGTACCCGGTTAACGAAAAAGCCTGGGCAGTCATTAACAACGATAGGAGATTTACCTAGTTTTAAGGCGTAATCAACAACGGCAGCAATGGTTTCATCCGATGATTGCTCACCACGGATAATCTCTACCAAAGGCATTTTTGGCACAGGGTTAAAGAAGTGCATGCCACAGAAGTTTTCTGGTTTTTCCAGTGCGGTTGCCAATTCATCAATGCGAATGGTTGATGTGTTTGAGGTGAGAATTGTACCTTCAGGTAGCTGTGATTCAAGACTCGCCAAGACTGATTTTTTGATCTTTGGATTCTCAACAACGGCTTCAACGATAATATCTGAGTCTTGCAGATCTTGGTCGTTAAGTGTTGGTTTGATTTTACCTAAAGTGGCAACCATTTTATCCATCGACATGTGGCCGCGCTGTACTTTCTTACCAAGTAATTTTGCAGCTTCGCCCATACCAAGGTCTAGGGCACCTTGCTGGATGTCTTTCATGACGATTGGTGTGCCTTTGTATGCTGACTGGTAAGCGATACCGCCACCCATAATACCAGCACCTAACACAGCGGCTTGCTTAATCTCTGTGTTGCTTTGCTTTGCTTGTTTCTTGGCTACTGTTTTGATGTATTGATCTGCCAAGAAAATACCAGTTTGCGCTGCGGCTTCTGCGGTCTTAGCAAGCTTGGCAAAGTTTTGGTTTTCAAGTGCCATTGCTTCGCTGCGGCCAAGATTTGCGGCTGCTTTGAGTGTTTGTACAGCCATCATAGGTGCAGGGTAGTGACCTTTAGTTTTGGCCATTACCATGCCTTCAGCCATACCAAAACTCATGCCTTGCTCAACACGGTTCATCTTCAAAGGTTCAAGCTTAACTTGGCGTTTTGCACGCCAATCTAGTTTACCTTCGATAGCTTGTTCTAATGTGCGAATAGCGGCTGCCATTAATTTGTCAGCAGGCACTACACCGTCAACTGCACCGACTTTCAATGCGTCGTTTGCGCGGTTTTCTTTACCTGTGGTGATCCACGTCATCGCATTGTCAGCGCCGATTAAGCGAGGAAGCCTTACGGTACCACCAAAGCCTGGCATGATCCCGAGTTTTACTTCAGGTAAGCCAATCTTGGCACTGTCTGAGGCGATACGATAATCGGTAGCTAATAACCACTCACAGCCACCACCAAGTGCTAAGCCGTTGACAGCTGATAATGTTGGGAAGGGCAAGTCTTCTATCGCATCGAAGACATCGGTTGCATCCTTAATCCAGCCAACCAGTTCTTCTTCTGGACGTTGGAAGGTAGGCAGGAATTCGAAAATATCAGCGCCAACGATAAAATGGTCTTTGTCGCTGCTAAAGATTAGACCTTGAATATCATCGCGCTTACTCAACTCGATTAGCGCTTCATGGCTTTCTTTAAGTACTTGCTGAGATAATTTATTGACTGAGCCTGGTAGGCAAAATTTAAACTCAGCGATATTGCCTTTGCAAAAATCAACTACAAAGGACTCGCGTTTGATTAACATACATGTTCTCCCGTGCTATACACTGGTACGATGAGTTGTAATTTCAATCAGTGTGGATCCTTTGGCGGCAAATTGCAATGAAAAATTTACCGCACATTTACTGAAATACCTGAGTCGGTTTGCTATGGTGGCTTAACACACCGCGTATTATATGTAGTTTGCGAGCTGAACCGCAAATTACAAGCCAAAGTAGCCGTTGTTTTACGCCGCCTTTAGATAAGCATACTTTGGCTGTATTTCAATTTCGGTGTGAATTGTTTTTAGCAGATTGAAAAGGGTTTGCATGACACATTGGTTACGTCGCCTAGCTGTGGGCAGTTTATGTTTCGTAAGCTGTCTTGGTGCAGCTCAGAGCACTCATGATGAATTTAAACAGGCTGAGCGTATTGCTTGGTCTGGCAACTATAACAATTTTACAGCAGCCATAGCGCAGCTTGACCATCCGCTTAAGCCTTATGTGGAAATGGCATTTTATCAGCGCCATCCTAGGTTGAAATATCAACAAGAAATCCAGCACTTTCTAACTATATACGAGCACACACCACTCGAGTGGCCGGTGCGTTCGGCTTGGTTGGAGTATCTAAAGCGACACAAAAAGAAAGCGCGCTTTATCGAGTTTTACCGAGAGACAAGTGATGTGGAGCTGAAGTGTACTTATTTGTCTTATCAGCTTGATTTAGGTGCACCGAAAAAGGCAATCTTAGATCAAGTTGCCGATATTTGGACTGTTGGAAAATCCCAGCCAAGAGCATGCGATGGGCTTTTTAGGGCGTGGCAAAAAGCCGGGTATAGAACCTCAGAGCGGGTGTGGCAGCGAGTTTCTAATGCTGCACAGTCAGGGCAAACATCCCTGTTGGACTATCTTCAAAAGTTACTACCAAAGCACGAAGCCTACTTAGCCCAGCTATATAAAACGGTACG
The DNA here is from genome assembly GCF_012641745.1 of Pseudoalteromonas peptidolytica. Lineage (GTDB taxonomy): Bacteria > Pseudomonadota > Gammaproteobacteria > Enterobacterales > Alteromonadaceae > Pseudoalteromonas > Pseudoalteromonas peptidolytica. The sequence goes on along the minus strand of NZ_WEHZ01000014.1, from coordinate 16,192 downwards.
TCAAGACCCTAGTGCGGCGGCGGGCTTGTACCGCTTTAAAAAGCGCACCGTAAAAGAGTCTGAAATAGCGGTATACGGTGTCCGCAGACTGATTTGGCGCGATCCTGACTTGGCGCTGCGAGCATGGCAGAAAATGCAAAACATGTTCAGTTTCTCGCAGCAACAAAAAGACAGTGTGGCATATCGCTTTGCATTGGCGCTGGCGTCAAAAGGTCACAAAGACGCACGGTTTTGGTTGAATAAGGTGCCAAAGTCACTACAGGATAAAAAGCTCTTGCAATGGCTGATGAGCAATATGCTAAAAGAGCAGGACTGGGAAGGTATTTCGGCGTTATTTGTGGGCCATGAGCAACTCAGTAACGCACAGCAATATTGGTTGGCTTTTAGCTTGTCAAAGCGAGGAGATATTGCTGGCGCAAATGTGATTTGGCAGCAACTTGCCAAGGAGCGTGATTACTACGGATTTTTAGCTGCTGCGCGATTGGGTTTACCCGTATCTTTAAATGAGCTGCCGCTAGAAATTGACGCTGCTATTGTTGATCAAGTATCTCAAGCGCCAGGGTTTAAACGTGCTAAAGCGTTGTATGAGTTAGAACGTTATACTCAAGCGCGAAGAGAGTGGAACTACTTAACCAATACCTCAAGTAAAGATGAAAAGCTCGCAGCATCTGTATTGGCTGCCGAGTTCGATTGGTATGACAGCACCATTTTTACGCTAGCCCAAATCAAAGCTTGGGATTATGTGGATTTACGCTTCCCGATGGCATTTAAAGACCTATTTTCAAAGTACAGTAAACGCCATCGCGTTGACCTTGCTTGGAGTATTGCGATTGCGCGTCGAGAGAGTTCCTTTGCACCTGACGCTCGCTCTAGCGCCGATGCCCATGGCTTAATGCAGTTACTTCCAAGTACGGCAAAGTACGTTAACAACCGTAAACGCGTGACAAAAAAGCGGCTTTATCAACCTGCAACCAATATCCGCCTTGGGACTAGTTATTTGGAGTACTTAAAGCGTAAAAATGCCGGTAATGAGATTTTAGCAACCGCATCTTATAACGCAGGCTACCACCGAATAAAACGTTGGTTACCTTCAGAGGCTATGCCTGCTGAGCTGTGGATAGAGCTAATTCCGTATAAAGAAACACGAGATTACGTGAAAAATGTGATGGCATATCGACAGGTGTATCACACTCGCCTTGGTCGAGATGGCAATATCTTAGCTGATATTTTAGAGATGAAAATTGTGAAGTAACCGCACATGGCTGGTATTAGACTCAGTTCGTCGTTTTTAGGTAACAGCTATGATAGACTCGAAAGCATGTGAATTTTTGAAAATGGGTAACCCATGGATAAGTTAGCAAATTTATACGCAGAGCATATTGCCACTTTGCAACAGCGTACAAAAACGATAGTAGACAGAGAAGGACTTGATGGGCTTGTGATCCACTCTGGTCAAGCTAAGCGTCAGTTCCTTGATGATATGTACTATCCGTTTAAAGTTAACCCACAATTTAAAGCTTGGTTACCTGTTATTGATAACCCGCATTGCTGGATTGTGGTTAACGGCAATGATAAACCTAAGCTTATCTTCTATCGTCCGGTTGATTTTTGGCACAAAGTGCCAGATGAGCCAAGAGACTTCTGGGCTGAGTATTTTGATATTCAGCTCTTAGTTAAGCCGGATCAAGTTGAGCAGTTATTGCCTTACGACAAAGCAAATTATGCCTACATCGGTGAGTATTTAGAAGTTGCACAAGCGCTAGGCTTTACTCAGGTGAACCCTGAGCCGGTAATGAACTTTCTACATTATCATCGTGCTTATAAAACCCAATACGAAATGGCATGTTTACGTGAAGCAAGTCGCCTAGGTGTGCTAGGTCATGTGGCTGCACGAGAAGCGTTTTTTGCTGGTGGCTCTGAGTTTGAAATCCAACAAGCGTATCTCAATGCGACTCAACACATGGAAAACGATACACCTTACGGTAATATCGTCGCACTGAATGAAAACTGTGCCATCTTGCACTATACCCATTTTGAACGTAAAGCGCCGAGTCAGCATTTATCGTTTTTGATTGATGCAGGAGCTAACTACAATGGCTATGCCTCTGACATTACGCGAACCTATGATTTCGCTAAGCAAGGTGAATTTGCCGAGTTGGTGAAAGTCATGAACGATCACCAAATTGAGTTGGGTAAAGCATTACAACCGGGCAAACTATACGGTGAGCTGCATATCGATTGTCATCATCGTGTGGCGCAAGTACTTAGTGACTTTGATATTGTTAAGCTAGATGCACAAGCGATAGTTGAAAAAGGCATTACATCAACATTCTTCCCTCATGGTCTCGGTCACCACATAGGTCTACAGGTACACGATATGGGCGGGTTTATGGCGGATGAAGCGGGCACGCATCAAGCGCCACCCGAAGGTCACCCATTCTTGCGCTGTACCCGTAAAATTGAAGCAAATCAAGTATTCACCATTGAACCTGGCCTATACTTCATTGATTCATTATTAGAAGATTTGGCGCAAACAAACAACAAACAGTACATTAATTGGGATAAAATTGATGCGCTGAAACCATATGGTGGTATCCGTATTGAGGACAACATCATTGTTCATGAAGATAGGCTAGAAAATATGACCAGAGATCTCGGTCTAGAGTGATCTGCTAGCGAGTACTAACTATCAGTATATTTGGGAGCCAATTGGCTCCCTTTTAGTTTGGAGCAGTATGTCAGAATATTTCATCCCCAGTGAAACAATTAGTCATCACGAAGAAATAAAGAAAAGCGCGTTTATTGTCCATTTGGCGCATACCCCAACTATTGAGGATGCCAAAGCATTTATTAAACACATCAATGAGCAGTATCCAGATGCGCGTCACAACTGTTGGGCGCACATTGCTGGGGCACCAGGAGGAAGTCATATATTAGGTTTTTCTGATGATGGCGAGCCAAATGGCACTGCGGGTAAGCCAATGCTAAATGTTTTGTTGGGTTCTGGCCTTGGAGAAATAACGGCAGTAACCACACGATATTTTGGTGGTATCAAGCTAGGCACAGGCGGTTTAGTAAGGGCATATGGTGGAACCCTCAATAATGCTTTGGCTATACTCAAAACAAGCAAAAAAGTACCTGCTTCTATCATTGTTGGCCAGAGTGATTACCATCTTCAGGGGGTGATAGAGCAGTTGTTACAAAGCCAATTTACGGTGCTACACAGTGATAAAACGTATGGTGCCAATATTGCGTGGCAGCTTTCTGTCGATAGTCGACAGACACAACAAATTATTGATGCTATTTATGAATTAACCAATGGTGTTGTATTATTTAAACACCTCAAGGAGTAGGCTCTACTTCTTTACATTTACTCATTAACCTCTGGTTAAATAACAAAAGTGCAGCGTACAAAATGCAATTTCGTACCATAATAAAAATTCTCGGACAATTAGTTGCCCTGTTTAGTATCACTATGGTGCCACCGGCCATTGTCTCTTTGATATACAAAGATGGTGGTGGTGTACCTTTCGTCCTAGCGTTCATCTTTAGTGTGTTAATGGGACTGTTCGCGTACTATCCAAATCGCAAGGAAAACGGCGACCTTAAGGCCAGAGAAGGGTTCTTAATCGTTGTATTGTTCTGGTTAGTACTGGGAACATTCGCGTCCTTACCTCTCATTTTCCTCGATAAACCGAATCTTTCACTTGCAGATGCCGTTTTTGAAGCCTTTTCTGGGCTAACCACAACGGGGGCAACAGTACTGACAGGTATTGAGCACTTGCCAAAATCTGTACTCTTTTATCGTCAGCAATTGCAGTGGCTAGGCGGTATGGGGATCATTGTTTTAGCGGTGGCTGTACTGCCTATGCTTGGTGTTGGTGGTATGCAGTTGTATCGAGCCGAAACGCCAGGGCCCGTAAAAGACTCTAAAATGACACCGAGAATAGCCGATACTGCAAAGCATTTGTGGTATATCTATGTTTCACTCACAGCGGCTTGTACAGTTTCCTATTGGCTTGCAGGAATGAACTGGTTTGATGCTATCTGTCATGCTTTTGCTACTATAGCGATAGGCGGCTTTTCAACCTATGATGCTTCTATTGGTTACTTTGATAACCCTCTAATTAATGTTATTTGTGTGATCTTCTTGTTGATTGCTGCAATTAACTTTTCATTGCATTACGCTGCGGTCTCAAGCCGCAATATCAAGGTCTACCTGCGAGATCCGGAGTTTAAAGTTTTTCTATTTATTCAACTCGCACTTGTGGTGATCTGCTTTGCGGTATTGTCATCAAATAATGTTTATGAAACGGGCGACGAAACTTTGGATCAGGCACTTTTTCAAGCAGTGTCAATTAGTACTACCGCAGGGTTTGCCACTGATAGCTTTTCAAGTTGGCCTTTGTTTCTTCCTATTCTGCTGATTTTTTCAAGCTTTATTGGTGGGTGTGCAGGCTCTACGGGAGGTGGCATGAAAGTGGTGCGAGTCTTCTTACTCTATTTACAAGGGATCCGTGAGCTGAACCGCTTGGTTCACCCAAGGGCTATTTACTCAATTAAACTGGGCCGTAAAGCCCTACCAGATAAAGTCGTCGAAGCCGTATGGGGATTCTTTTCCGCTTATGCGCTGGTTTTTGTCATTATTATGGTCGCATTACTTGGTACTGGTCTGGATAATATCACCGCCTTTTCTGCAACGGCTGCTTGTCTAAATAACCTCGGTCCCGGCCTTGGCGAGGTGGCAGCGCATTACGGTGATATTAGCGATTCTGCAAAGTGGATACTGACCTTAGCGATGGTATTTGGTCGATTAGAGATATTTACATTATTGGTGTTGTTTACACCTACCTTCTGGCGCGGATAGCCGACAAATAACGATGGGCTTGTACTGACAACGCCCATCTCACCTTATACCCACACCAAGTGTTTTTGCCTTACGATTTCATCCTTAAGAAAGAAAAAGTTAATAAAAATACTAAAAACTCGGATTTTCGGGGTTTTCAAATGTCAGTATTTTTACAACGATTTAACTTTGAGGTGACGACTTTGCTTGCCACACGCTTTTCAGATAAAGGGTTTAGAGTCATTGAAGGATTTGCCGCAAGCCATGAGCAAGGTTCTGGAATGCAGCTTATAGAACGAAGCGTAACACAGTTAAACAAGCTGATAAGGGATATTGGTTATTTATTACAAGCGGAGCAAGACTTACCAACGGCTCCCAAGGCATATGACTTATATCATCAAATTGGTTGTGAAAGTGGTGCTCGGTTTGTTGTACAAGTTGTGTCTGAAAATGAGCTTTGGCAAAAGCGTCAAATACCCGCAATACTCGATACAATTGTGCCAAATCATACTGGTTGTTTGTTTCAACATGATGTATCCGGGATTTTATTCGTCGCAAAACGTAATAGTGAGCCGATGATGCTTTTTATTGAAGCTGAAGAATTGGCGATGCCACAAAGTTCGCTTGAGATCCAAAGCAGGATGATGACATTAAGAGACGGTGCAATGATGTTAAAAAGCCATTTTTTGATTAAGTGACCTAAGTTTGCTTTTAACACTTGTGCTGTCGCCTTGACCATAAAATGGATTTTATTGGCAAGTGCGGTGAAAGAGAGGCTACATCAATTAAGGTCAAATTATAGCTGAGAGCATTGATGGCGAACGTGTTGTAATTCACCTTAATTCAGTTTTAAATGACCCTTCGCTAAAACTGCTACAATACAAAAGCAGTAGAGTTAAACTCAGGAAGGGTTAGGATCATGTTAAGAACTCGAGAGGTTGGGCAGGAAAGTTTGCTCACAGCCATCAGCGCAGGCAGTCTCGTTGATATAGAAATTTGCTTACCGGCGAACAGTAAAAGAATAAAAACAGAATATGTCGGTCTGCTCCAAGGAGCATTTTTAATTCTAAACCATCCCAACCCTAAGCGATTAGGCGCGGCGCTGGACTTTGTTATGGAAGGAACCACTGTCATTGTTAGAGCATTGCTCGAAAATGGTGATGGTCAGGTTATTGCTTTCAGATCGCAGATTAAGGCGGTTTCAGTCCATCCCGCGCGGCTTATTTTCCTCTATCCCCCGGAAAAGATTCAAACTTACAAGCTACGTGCGCAAAGTCGCGTACCAACGCTTATTCCTGCTCACTTTCAATACAGTAATAAAAACGAAGTAGGTGTCATCAAAGATATTTCCCTATCAGGGTTACAGCTTGATTTAACGTCAGCTGATATGCCTGATTTGCAAGAAGGTGCAAAATGTAGCGTACTGATTGAGGGCAAAGAAGGAAACCAAATTACCTTAGAGGGTGATGTGCGAAAGATACGCCAACATGATGATATTTTGTCTTTGGGTATTCACCTGACTTCGGAGCCAGGCGTGATCCGTGGTGTGTTAAAGGATTACCTGATAGATTTATCGATTTTTCAAGATCACCGCGATACGTAAACTATGGCGCTTTACACAAATAAAGCGCTGACCTGAAAGAGCTTCTCTACGACACCAATTTGTTTTTTATCGATTAAGAACATGATCACGTGGTCGCCAGATAGAATAATGGTGTCGTCATGTGCAATGAGTACATCTTCATCGCGTACGATTGCGCCTATCGTTGCGCCAGGGGGTAGCTTAATATCTCGAACCGTACGACCAACGACCTTAGAGGTGTTTTCGTCACCATGTGCTACAGCTTCAATTGCCTCTGCTGCGCCTTTGCGCAGTGAATAAACATTTACGATATCACCACGACGTACGTGTGTGAGTAGCGCTGAAATGGTGGCTTGCTGTGGTGAGATTGCAATATCAATATCACCCCCTTGAACGAGGTCGACGTAGGCACCACGTTGGATCAGCGCCATGGTTTTTTGTACTCCCATACGTTTAGCCAGCATCGCGGCCATGATATTGGCTTCATCATCATTGGTTACGGCAATAAAGACATCGACTTGCTCGATATGCTCTTCTGAAAGTAACTCTTGATCAGAGGCGTCACCACAAAACACCACAGTATTATCTAGGGTTTCAGACAGCTGGGTAGCACGCGCTTGATTACGCTCAATCAATTTAACACTATGATTCTTATCTAGTGAGCTTGCCAACCCAGCGCCGATGTTACCACCACCGGCTATCATTATTTTTTTATAGGAACGTTCAAGCTTTTGTAGCTCATTCATTACTGCCCGAATATGCTTGGTAGCGGCAATAAAGAACACTTCATCATCGGCTTCGATCACTGTTGTGCCTAGCGGTTTGATGGCTTTCCCTTGGCGATAAATTGCAGCAACCCGAGTATCGACGTTAGGAATGTGTTCCTTCAGGGCAGAGAGTGCATAGCCTACAAGTAAGCCTCCGTAATATGCTTTTACGGCAACAAGGGAGAGCATACCTTCGGCAAATTGGAGTACTTGTAGGGCACCCGGATAATCAATCAGGCGACGGATATATTGCGTGACCAGCTGTTCGGGAGCAATATAGTGGTCGACTGGTAAATCATCGTTATGAAAAAGCTTTTCTCTATACTTTAAATATTGCTCGGAGCGGATCCGAGCAATTTTCGTTGGCGTATTAAAAATACTGTAAGCAACCTGACACGCTATCATATTCACTTCATCTGAGCTGGTTACTGCGATGATCATATCTGCGTCTTCAGCTCCAGCCTGACGCAAGATATCGGGGTGTGCACTGTGTCCCGTCACGCCCTGTAAATCATATTTATCTTGTAGCTCTCTTAAGCGCTCGCCGTCGATATCAACAACGGTAATTTCGTTTTCTTCACCGACAAGGTTTTCTGCCAGTGTTCCGCCGACTTGTCCGGCACCTAAGATAATGATTTTCATATGTATTGCGTCGAGTTATATTATTTTTTTATCAACTTAGCATAATAAAACCCATCGCTCAGTCCGGGTAATAATTGCAAGCCTGGTTGTGCTTTGGTGTCTGCATCATGTAAAGGAACAAGCTCAGCATCAGGTGTCGCAGAAAGAAAGCGTGCGATCTGTTGCTGGTTTTCTTGTGGTAATACCGAGCAGGTTGCATAAACTAGTGTGCCACCGGGCTTGAGTAATGGCCAGATTTTATCAATAATTTGTGCCTGTAACGTCACCAAGTTATCAATGTCAGAAGCTCGCCTCAGCCATTTGATGTCCGGGTGTCGTCTAATAACACCAGTAGCTGAACAAGGTACATCCAACAAGATACGATCATATAATTCGCCGTCCCACCAGGCTTCAGGGTCACTAGCATCGCCCTCAAGGCATTTGGCCGACAATCCGATCCGTTCAAGGTTTTGCTCCACACGTGCTAAGCGTGCGCCATCAGCATCAATTGCGGTCACTTTAGCGCCAGCTAACTCTAAAATATGGCAAGTCTTACCACCAGGGGCGGCACAAGCATCAAGAATATTTTCACCTTTTCGTGGAGATAGTAATCTTGCTGCTTTTTGAGCTGCAGCATCTTGCACTGAGCAAGCGCCAGTGGCAAATTGTGGTAAGGCATAGACATCAATTGGACTATCAAGCAGTATGCCGTCTGGGTATTCACCATGAAGCTGATAGGCGACACCCGCCTGGTCTAACATAGCTGCATAATCTGAGGTGGAAAACTGTGATTGGTTAACACGCAGCCACATTGGTGCCTGTTGTTGATTCGCTTCTAAAATAGTCTGCCACTGAGTTGGGTAAGCTGCTTTTAGTTGATTAATAAACCAGCCTGGGTGGTTGTATAAGCAAGCTGGGATCTCGGTAGCACTGGTTTCTAGCTCGACTTGATGGCGCTGGAAGTTACGTAAAATCGCATTAACCAAGCCTTTCATGCCAGGCGCTCTAAGCGGCGTTAATGCGTTTACTGTCTCAGCAACCGCGGCGTGAGCAGGGACACGCATATGTTGAAGTTGGTAAATACCCACATACAACAAAAACTGGAAAACACGTCGCTTACCTTTTAGGGGCTGATCTAACAGTTGCTGGCAGTAATGCTCTAAAGACGGTAAATATCTCAATACGCCATAGCAAATCTGTTGTAGCAAAGCTCTATCTTTACCGTCTAACTGGCTGGTGGCAAGTGGCAATTGCGCACTTAACGATGCACCTTTATCGACAACTTGAAACAGGGTTTGGGCAGCGAGTGCGCGAACATTACTCACGCTTCACCAACCTTAGCGCCAATTGCTACCCAATCAGCTCGACCATTTAAAAAGTCTTGTGCAGACATTGGCTTCTTTCCTTGAGGCTGCAAGGTGTGGATCTCTAATGCCTGTGTGCCACAGGCAATAACGATACCGTGCTTATCTGCGCGAAGTACGTGTCCTGCATCACCTTGTTCGTCAACAACCTTTGCCTGCCAAATTTTGACACTGTTACCTGCCATGCTGGTAAAGCAAACCGGCCATGAATTAAATGCGCGGATGTTACGTTCAATTTGCTCAGCGTCCATTTGCCAATCAATGTTAGCTTCTTCTTTGCTCAGCTTCTTAGCATAATTGGCTAGCGTATCGTCTTGCTTTTCTGGCGTGATCTCACCAGCAGACAAGCGTGTTAGCGTCTCGATAAGCGCATCGGGGCCGAGCAGCGCAAGTTTGTTGTATAAATCGGCACTCGTATCTGTTGCGGTTATAGGGCAGCGAGCAATATGTAGCATATCGCCAGTATCTAGACCTTCGTCCATTTGCATTATCGTCACACCGGTTTCACTGTCTCCAGCCCAAACGGCGCGTTGGATTGGAGCGGCTCCTCGCCATCTTGGTAAGATCGAACCATGTACATTAAGACAGCCTAGTCGAGGTGTATCTAAAATAGCCTTCGGAAGCAGCACACCATAGGCAACAACAATCATGACGTCGGCATTTAATGCCGCAAGTTCAGCCTGTGCCTCTGGTGTTTTAAGCGATTGTGGTTGCAATACTGGAAGGTCATGTTTTTGTGCTAACACTTTTACTTCACACGCTTTTAGCTTTTTACCACGCCCAGCAGGGCGATCTGGTGGACAGTATACTGCCACAACGTCATGGTGTGATTGAATAAGAGCGTCAAGGTGGCGCGCTGCAAAATCAGGCGTGCCTGCGAAAACGATACGCAAAGGATTACTCACGAAATACCCTAAAGTCAGTTAGTTGGTAATGGATTAGGCTTGCTTTGCAGCGAGCTTAGCTTCTTTTTCGAGCTTCTTACGAATACGATTACGCTTGAGTGGCGATAGGTAATCGATAAATAGCTTACCAACTAAGTGGTCTAATTCATGTTGAATGCACACGGCTAGTAAGCCTTCGGCGTCTATTTCATACGTTTCGCCTTGCTCATTCATTGCTTTCACTGTGACTGTTTCAGCACGGTCTACTTTTGCGTATGAATATGGCACCGATAGGCAGCCTTCTTCGCTCACGGTAGACCCATCGCGCTTGATAATTTCTGGGTTAATTAATACGCGCGGTTCATCGCGCTCTTCTGAAACGTCAATAACAACAATGCGTTGATGAATGTTCACTTGCGTAGCCGCAAGGCCGATACCATTCTCATCGTACATAGTTTCCAACATATCTTTAACGATTTGTCGTACTTCGTCATTAACCTCTGCTACTGGTTTTGCAACGGTACGCAAACGTTCATCTGGAAACTTTAAAACTTCTAATATGGCCATGATTACCCTAAATCAATTAATCGTGTAAGCTGATGTAAGCTAGTGTATGGTCTTATTTTAGCCATTCAAGTTCCCCTTTAACAGGTTTTGATGGATAATAAGCAAAAATAACCACAAGGAAGCCATCATGAAATATCCGATTGCTGCAATAATGATCGCTAGTTGTACTGTTTTTTCAGTAAAAGCAGAGCCCTTGACAGTGAAAGCTGATGCACCGCAACATTATGTGGTGAAAAAAGGCGATACTTTGTGGGATATTTCTAAAATGTACCTGCGCTCCCCATGGAAGTGGAAGCAGCTATGGCAGTGGAATCCAAATATTGCAAATCCTGATTTAATCTATCCTGGTGATAATCTTAAGTTGCAGTACGATGCACACGGAAATCCAATGTTGATATTGGATAAAGGGATAAAAAAGCTCTCTCCACATGTGCGTGTTATCAACCAAAAGTCGACAGCAATTCCAACTTTACCTCTACCAATGATGGAGCCTTTTTTGCGGTTTGAGCAAACTCTGTCTGAATCCAAGTTTGCCCAAAGCCCTATTGTATTAGGTGCCGACCGAAATGTGAAAAATGCGTCGCCTGGTCACCTACTTTATGTCAAAGCGGATTTAGTCAAAGGCGGTCATTATGCTATCTATAGGCGCGGTGACACATATCGGGCATTGGATAGTAATGAAACGCTAGGTTTAGAAGCTGTGCTAGTAGGAAGTGGTCATGTTGTTGAACAGGGTAATATGAAAGCCGGAAGACCAGCTAAGCTTCATCTCGAAGTGGCTAAACAAGAAGTACGAGCTGGTGATATTGTTTTACCTATCGCCAGTGGGCAAAGCTATCCCGCGCAGTTTTCAATGGCCCGTCCAAAACAACAGACAAGTGGCCGTATTATTGCGAGTGACAATAAGCTTAGAGAGTTTAGTACCATGAGTGTTGTGGTGCTTGATGTTGGCAGCAAAGCGCAGCTTAAAGAGGGCAACGTGCTTGATATTGTTAGACAATCGCCTACAGTTATAGAAAGTCAACATGGACCTCGCTACATTGAAGATGCGTCTCGACTCGACAAAATGATCACCCAAATGGGGTCTTGGTTTGGTGAGGAAAATGATGACAGTAGCATCGTATGGCATATGCCCAAAGAAAAGGTAGGAGAAGTTATGGTCTTTAAAGTTTATGAAGACCTCAGCTATGCCATGGTTGTGGCGACTTCCGAACCAATAAGAGTCGGTGACTACGTACAAGCGTTCAAGGAAATGGCTGACAATTAGCAGCTCAACTTCTCCTTGAATGAAGCAATAAACTCAAGGAGAGAGTATGAAATATTCAGAACAAAAATGTGTTCTGGCACTGGCTTTATGCCAAGGTCTTGGCGTAAAAACGGTGCTTGCTTTACTGAAAAAGTTGTCACTTAATGAGCTGTTTACCCTAGGTAAACCTGAACTGTGTGCCTTAGGACTCAGTGAGCAAGTGGCGAATAACTTGCTTCATACGGATTGGTCAAAAATAGACAGTATTAGCACGTTTTGTCAAAACCAGCAGATCCATATCCTCACTATATTTTCTTCCGCTTACCCAACTCAACTAAAAGAAATTTGTAACCCGCCGATTGTACTTTTTTGTAAAGGTAACGTCTCATTACTAGCGCAACCACAAGTCGCAGTGGTTGGTAGTCGTAGCTCTACTCGAACGGGACTTGAATTGGCGAGTGAATTTGCAAATGGGCTGAGTCGCTCCGGTCTGGTTGTAACCTCTGGCATGGCCAGAGGAATTGATGGTGCAGCACATCAAGGTGCTCTTGATGCTGGTGGGAGCACAATTGCCGTGCTTGGTACTGGGGTTAATGTGGTTTATCCCAAGCGTCATCAACGACTCTACGATGATATTGTTCAGCGTGGTCTGGTTATCAGTGAGTTTTTGCCTAACACCTCCGCGAACAGTACACACTTCCCGCGGAGAAATCGCATAATCTCTGGACTTGCTTTGGGTGTACTACTTGTTGAAGCTGAGATAAAAAGCGGCTCGTTAATTACCGCACGCTATGCACTGGAGCAAAATAAAGAAGTGTTTGCGATCCCAGGTTCAATTAAAAACCGATTAAGTAGCGGTTGTCATTATTTGATAAAGCAAGGGGCCAAGCTTACCGAGAATATTGAGGATATTTTGGAAGAAGTGAGCTTTTTTTGTGAAAACAGTCTATATAGTATAGAAATAGATAGGCAAAAAGAGGAACTGTGTCCTGTATTAGAAAACCTTGGCTTTGAAGTGACTTCCGTTGACACTTTAACGCAAAGGACCCAGTGGCCAGTAGAGCAGGTGGTTGCCAGACTACTGGACCTAGAACTCGAAGATAAAGTAGAGCGTGTATTAGACGGCTACATAAAACTCGCGAGGGGTTAAGAAGATGTTTGATATTCTAATGTATTTATTTGAGAACTATATTCATAGTGAAGCAGAAATTTTTGTCGAACAAAATGAACTGACCGATGAACTCCTTCGCGCAGGCTTCAATCAAGGTGAAATATATAAAGCGCTTGATTGGTTAGAACAGCTTGCAGATTTACAACACAGTGATGAATACCCCTACTTAAATGCCAAGCCCGACCATGCCACACGTATTTACACGGATAGCGAGTGTAATATGCTAGATGTAGAGAGCAGAGGCTTTTTGATGTTTGTAGAACAAGTTGGTGTGATTGACAGTACAACCAGAGAGATGGTGATGGATAGGTTGTTTGCTCTGGACAAAACCTACATCAGCTTGGATGACCTTAAGTGGGTTATCTTGATGGTACTATTTAATGTACCAGGTAAAGAGCATGCTTATGCGCAAATGGAGGATCTTATTTTTACAGAGCCTGCATCAGTTGTGCATTAACAGAGTAATCGAACGGTTTTACTCTACCATGGCAAGCAAAGGTCGTTGGATGTGCTTTAGGTGCAATGACGACCTCTACCATCTATTTTGTCTGAGCTTTGTAGATAATTGGTGTAACTCATGTCTTTCTCACAGCTCGTTTTCGCTCTATGGAGATTGGACTTAAAAACAGTAAGTCTGCTCAATTTGAACTCAGAATAATAACTTGTTCTCTAGTCGCTGTTGCCCCTTACTACTGCGTTAGATTTGTTCGTAATAGGCTAGTTACTGACGCACAAACAACGCACAAATTTGCCAGGTATTAGGAAATAACTTCTGACTAGCGTGATATTGCGTTTCTTGAGTTTGATACCGCGAGTTCAAGTTTACTCAGTTATTGTCCAAATCCTAAGATATTTATTCAAAGCGATTTGTTATCATTTCCTTGACCCCAAAACCAAGGTGATTATATTAAGCGCATACTTGCACAAAGGGCGGTAATAGAGCCATGAGTAAAATTGATCATGCGTTATTCAATGCAAAGAAGCATGCGTTAGAAAAAGAATATGAAGTATGCCCCGACTGTGGCTCCGAGCTGGTGATAAAAAACAGTAAAAAGGGGCCATTTATTGGCTGTGCTAGCTATCCTACCTGTGAATATATCAGGCCTTTGGCGCATCATGATAGCCATGTTATTAAAGTACTTGAAGGTGTAGCTTGCCCCGAATGTAGTAGAGATTTAGTCATCAAAAATGGTCGCTACGGCATGTTCATTGGTTGTACCGGTTATCCTGAGTGCCATTATATTGGGCATGAGGATGCGTCTGACTCGCAGGAATTACCAGATTGTCCTAAGTGTAAAAAAGGGAAGCTAACACAGCGAAAAAATAAGTTTGGTAAACACTTCTATAGTTGTAATAGTTATCCAAGTTGCAAATATACTTTGAATGCTAAGCCTATCGAGCATGCTTGCCCTGATTGCAATTGGCCGGTGCTGGTGGAGAAAACCAGAGCTGGTAAAGCTGTGTTACAATGCCCGCAGAAGTCATGTCAATCGATAGTGGAAATACCGTGAAAAATGACGATAAAGCGGAAGCTTCGATAATAACCTCGCCCGAATCAGCATTGCAAGCTGGTGAGGTGATCTGTTATCCCACCGAAGCTATTTTCGGATTGGGGTGTGATCCTGATAACGAAGAGGCCGTAGCTAAACTGCTGGAGATTAAATCGCGACCAATAGCAAAAGGGTTAATCTTAATTGCAGATAACTACGGTCAGTGTTTAGCCTATGTGGATGATAACAAAATTCCAATGGATAAACGCGCTGAGATATTTTCAGCATGGCCTGGCGCTATTACCTGGTTACTCCCTGCGAAACCAGAGACACCGCATTGGTTAACTGGTGGCCACGATACTATCGCGGTGCGTGTGACCGATCACCCTATTGTTAAACAAATCTGTCAGCGCTTTGGTAAGCCGATTGTTTCTACTAGCGCCAATATTACAGGTGAAACACCGGTAGCCTCTTTGTTGCACGCGCGCAATCAGTTTGGCAATCAAATAGGCTATTATGTTGACGGTGAATTAGGCACAAACCGTTCCCCAAGTGTAATTAAACATGCCATAACAGGCGCTGTTATCCGAGGATAAAAACCATGAGTAAAGTAAACTTAGAGACCGTAAAAGCCTTTTTACTACAATTACAAGATAACATCTGCAAAGGCTTAGAGGCTGCTGATGGTAAGGCTCAGTTTGTTGAAGACGCCTGGGAGCGTGCGGAAGGAGGTGGTGGTCGTACCCGTGTCATCCGCGATGGTAATGTGATTGAACAAGGTGGGGTAAATTATTCGCATGTTTTTGGGGCGTCTATGCCTGCATCTGCCACCGCTCATCGGCCTGAGTTGGCAGGAAGAAGCTTCCACGCTTGTGGCGTATCCTTGGTTATCCACCCCAAAAATCCACATATTCCCACAAGCCATGCCAATGTGCGCTTTTTCATTGCAGAAAAAGAGGGTGAGGAGCCTATTTGGTGGTTTGGTGGCGGCTTTGATTTAACACCGTTTTATCCAGTATTAGAGGATGTGAAGCACTGGCACCAAGTGGCAAAAGACGTGTGTACACCATTTGGTGACGAGGTATATGGTGATTATAAGAAGTGGTGTGATGAATATTTCTATTTAAAGCATCGCGATGAAACGCGAGGTGTGGGCGGTCTATTTTTTGATGACCTCAATCAGTGGGGTTTTGAAAAAAGTTTTGCCTTTATGCAAGCGGTGGGCAGTGGGTTTCTTGATGCTTATCTGCCAATTATTGAAAAACGTAAAGATACGCCTCATACCGAACAAGAGCGTCAATTCCAGTTATATCGTCGCGGTCGTTATGTAGAGTTTAATTTGGTGTGGGATAGAGGCACATTGTTTGGCTTGCAGACCGGTGGTCGCACCGAATCTATTCTCATGTCAATGCCACCGTTGGCGCGTTGGGAATATGATTTTCAACCCGAGGCTGGCTCTAACGAAGCAAAGTTGTATGAGTACCTCACCCCAAAGAACTGGTTATCAATGTAATAAAAAGGAGCCTAGGCTAATGCTGATCAGTTAAGAAGTTGATCGGTTGACCGATCAAAATGATCATGCACAATCCGTAGCTAGGCAACTAACTACGGATTTTTTGTGAATATAGAACAAGCTCTTCATTCAGCTTTTGAA
>NZ_WEHZ01000013.1 GCF_012641745.1 Pseudoalteromonas peptidolytica | reverse complement strand
GGATGAAACTCACAACCCAATTTTCTCGGATTTTCCATGGTGCTGTTGGTCGAGAGCGAGTACTCACCGCTTACTGTGAAACACTCAAAAAGCGACGGCGCACAAATCTAGCAAATTGTGAACATTTTCTGGCTTAACCAAATAAATTTTTTAGCGATAACCCTCAAGCTATGTAAATTACGGCGCTTTTGTCATGCGTATGACACTGGGTTTAATGTAGAGAAACACATAAATGTCACTAGTTACCTGATTTTATGAGCACTTTTGATAAGAATAATGAACATTTCCATGTTGAAATTGTCACAGTCATGGTGAGTAAATAATAGTAGGTGTCAGTGATACACCGTCAGGCTGCTGGGTGCGAAAGAGCGCATACTCACTCTTCCCTTATTTTTTCTGCTATATCGAGGGGAGAGATGTTGTTTCAAATGAATGAAAACGAATTTACTCTTCGACCACCATCTATAGTAGTTGTTAGTACAAACACGTTACATAATAAATAATAGTGGATGTCAGTGATACATTATGCTCATCAGTGATACATTATGATAGTGGGTGTCAGTGATACATCACTGCTATATCGAGGGGAGAGATGTTGTTTCAAATGAATGAAAACGAATTTACTCTTCGACCACCATCTATAGTAGTTGTTAGTACAAACACGTTACATAATAAATAATAGTGGATGTCAGTGATACATTATGCCTAATTTTAACCAGTTTTAACGTTGCCCCTGCTTGGGTTGGTGGCTATTTTATGACCGAAACCATATTTAAATTACCTTCTGTGTTTGAAGTTAGGTATATTGACAGGGCTGCTGGGTGCGAAAGAGCGCATACTCACTCTTCCCTTATTTTTTCTGCTATTTCGAGGGGGGAGATGTTGTTTCAAATGAATGAAAACGAATTTACTCTTCAACCACCATCCATAGTCGCTGTTAGTCCAAACACGTTACATTGCGTTAGAAGCTATTCTCCGGATTTCAAAGGTGTCTTTACCTTGGAGGTATTCGACTCTTCACGTATATTGGGTGACATTAACTCAAGAAATTGTCAATCTTTTAAAAGTCAGGTGTTAGAGTCGCCGGATTTATACGACAGGTTTACCACTTTATGTACAGTGCTCCTTTCGGAAGTTAAGAGTTCAGAAAAAGAAAACTTAATTTTAAATTGGATTAATAATTTTTTGGATCATCAAAAGATACCACACACTGAAAGTTGCCCGACTGGTCATGAATTAGCAAAAAAAATTAAGGCGATGATAGATTGCCACCACCAAGAAACTTCTCTGTTTGACGAGATATCATTGACCTTAAATTTAAGTAAAGAACACTGCAACCGGATATTTCGTCGCACTTATAATCTTTCGATACAAGGATATTTTCTTAACAAAAAGGCTCATCTATCTAGGAGCTTATTAGTAGGTGATCTCCCCATTTCAGAGATAGCGGTTCTAAGCGGGTTTTACGATCAAAGTCACTTTTCCCGTATTTTTAAAGCTATATTCCAAATTAGCCCGGCTGAATATCGAATGCGGATCAAAGAATCACATCAATCTTGTACAAGACGACGTTAATATATATTTATATCTTGCTTCCTTAATTATCACTAACCTTGGGAGCAACACATGAAGTATGTACGAAATAATGAACATGACGAAGAAGTTATCAAACAATTTACTAAGCAGGCTATTCCTTTTACAAAAGTAACTGGACACTTGGATTCAATAGAACTGCTTATTGAAATGAGTGGAGCCACAGCAGACGATAATATATTGGACATAGCTTGTGGCCCTGGTCTAGTAGCTTGTGAATTCGCAAAAGTTGCACGACATGTAACTGGGATCGATTTAACAGAGAAGATGATTGAGCAAGCGCTTTGCCATCAAAAAGAAAAGGGGTTGAATAATCTTTCTTGGGATATTGGTACCGTATACCAATTGCCGTATGATTCAGATACCTTTTCCGTTGTAGTAAGCAGGTATAGTTTTCATCATTTGCTAAACCCCGATATGGCACTAACTGAAATGCTCAGGGTGTGCATGCCAGGTGGTGTTATTGTCATTGCAGATGTCGCATTACCCGCAGATAAATCTGAGGCATTCAATCGCATGGAAAGACTCCGAGACCCATCACATACAGAAGCATTATCCTATGATAAGTGGAAGCAATTGCTCTTTAACTCTGGGTTGAAGAAAATCCGACGAGGTAGTTACAAAGTTCCTATGGAACTTGAAACGCAACTTAACGCATCTTTTCCTAATCCAGGGGACGATAAAAAGATACGAGAGATCTTTCTACAGGATATAGATGCTAACTGTTTGGGTGTTGAATCTCATAAATGTGGAGATGAAGTTCATTTTTCTTATCCAATATCAGTTTATGTCGGCGAAAAATAGCTAGCCGAATTTGTCTAATCGGTATTGGCAATTCTTAGGTCTATTTAATTTCGCTAGTTTGGTTGGCCGAAAAAATCGTTTACGGCAAATATATATTGAGGATCTCTTATTACAATGCCTTACTTAACTTACAGGAACAAGTATTGTGTAAGGTTATCAGATTTCAAGTGGCCAACTTTGCATCTCAGTGATCCGACTAATGCAGCGAGCGAAAGCAAACGCAAGCTGCTCGCCTCGGTAGATTTTCTCAATGGGCGCGGCGGCCAAAAATACAACTAGTACTTTGGCCTCGTAACATTCATCGATAAGCGCAATAAGTCGTCTTGTCTCATCATCACCTATTCTAACTTGTGCTACCTCATGTGGGCGGATGTAGCCTTCCTCTGTCCCTTGCGCTATTGGGTTCTGCTCGGGCATAACACCAAGTAAAGGTAAGTCAGAGATAAAAATACACTTATATTGCTGTGTAAGTTTAATATAGTCATCGATAGCACGAGGAGTTGAACATAACGACATAAAATCAAAACAGACTAGATTTTTAGTCGCTCCAAGTATATTCACTGAGCGATGATTAAGCGTTAATACTTCAGGTTTTGATACTCCCCCAGCTTTGGCAAACGCCCGCCAAAACGCGTGCTTGTCTTTGACAAAGTAGTGATGTGCTTGCGTACCTTTAGCAAAGCGATGATCCGTCTCACCACAGATAGGTATGATTTCGCAATTGCGCATAAGCAGGTCGATGGTTGGCTCAAAACGGTCTCTATGTAACCCGTCTTTGTATAACTGCGTTGGGTGACAGTTTGAGGTGGCAACTAAAGTTACGCCAGCTTCAAATAGTGCTTCAAACAGTCTTGCCATAATGATGGCATCGCCGATATCAGTGACAAAAAATTCATCAAAACACAATAACGATGTTTGCTTAGCCCAGTTTTTCGCAATATGTTGTAGTGGATCTTTAATCCCTTGGATTTGATTTAGCTCTCTGTGGATTCTTTGCATAAAATGATGAAAATGCAGACGAGTTTTGTTATCGATTTGGGTAAACTGATAAAACCAATCCATTAGCATAGTCTTGCCGCGACCAACAGGCCCATAAAAATAGATACCTTTGGCTGCACTACCTTCTACAACTGAACGAGAAAGTTTATCTAAGGCGTCAATTGCGACTTGCTGCGCTGCGTCAGGCGCAAGATTTCCAAGTTCAACTTGTGTTTCGTAATGGCTAGAGATTGACATAGTCGCTGCAAATAGGAATAGTTAATCCTAATAATATCATAAAGCTAGAATTCATGGACGCACTATTAAAGCTAAAGCAAGCAATAGCGAGCTACTATGCTCTGTCACAAGAAACTTGGTCCGCTATTGAAGCGATCACTACAATAAAATCATTTGCTAAAGACGACTGGTTATACCAAGAGGGTGAATATCCGACAACATTCGCATTTTTATATCAAGGCTTAGTGCGGTTAGTAAACACCAATGCGGCAGGGCAAGAGTACAACAAGCGTTTCTTTGTCGCGGGGGAGTTTCCTGGCGTAATGCATGCTCTACACCGTGCTGAGCCAGCTAATCAGGGGATCCAAGCGTTGGAACCCACAGAGGTGGTACTAATAAACTTTAAACAATTTAGAGCACTGCTAATGGACAACCCTGAGTTAATGCGATTCCAGATCCATTATCTTGAAAAGAATTGGTTGCTAGAAAAAGACAAGCGGGAGCTTTATATGGTGCAGTTGGATGCAACTGAACGTTATCTTGCTTTTTTAAAGGAGCAGCCTGAACTTGCTGAACGAGTTGCGCAGTATCATTTGGCTTCGCACCTTGGGATCACGCCAACGCAGTTAAGTCGTATTAGAAAATCTTTAAAAAATTCGGGTTCGTTTACATAGGTAAATGAGCCACGTTCGTTACCTTGTTAAAGTTGCCTCAACAGAATATGGAGAGCAACTTATGAATATTACACAATTAGAGTCATTACTAAATTGGCGTTATGCCGTTCGCAAATTCTCAGATCAACCAGTTGAACAAGCAAAAGTTGATAAACTAATTGAGCTCACTGGACTTAGCGCTTCTTCATATGGCCTGCAGTCATATAAGATATTACAGATAACCTGTCATCGTACCAAACAAGCTATGTTTCCTTACTCGTATGGACAACAAAAAGTAGTAGATAATAGCCATTTACTTTTATTTGCAGCTGATATGTCGCCATTAAACTCACAAGTTGAACACTATATGGATAATTTTAGGCGTCAGCGCGACTTAACAGAGGACACCTATTTAACAATGGAAACTGGGATTAAGTCGGCATTAAGTGGTATGAATAAAGATGCCCAGTACATCTGGTGTTCAGAACAAATTCATCTGGCGGTTGGAACGTTATTGGTTGCCGCTGCGAGCCTCGAAATAGATGCTTGTCCTATAACAGGTATTGAAAAAGGCGAGATAGATAAAATACTTGGTCTTGAAGCGATGCATCTCCGTACGGTCTTGGTTGTACCACTTGGTATCCGCTGTAGTTCCGATAAAAATGCTACTGCGCCTAAAGTAAGAAAAACACAAGCGAAGTTAAGTATAGAGATGACACTATGATTTTCGGTTTACTTGCTATTTTTGCCGGTGGCGCCATTGCGGTTCAGGCAAGTATGAACGCTCAACTAGGCGCGTTGCTAAAAAGTCCGATACTAGCTGCTGGGGTTGCATTTACTGCTAGTGCCCTTTATACGGTCGTGGCTTTTCGATTATCTGATAGCGTTTTTCCGACAATCACACAAATAAAAGCCGTGCCTTGGTACCTTTGGTGTATTGGCGGAATATTAAGTGCCACCGGAGTAGGGCTGAGCTACTTTTTGATCCCCAAAATGGGTATTGGTAATTTAATGGCATATTATTTATGCGGCCAAATGGTAGTCGCGATGATAATCGGTCAGTTGGGTTTATTTGCCGTACCGCATACTCCCGTTACCTTGCAAAAGTTGCTAGGATTGGTTGCCGTACTGACCGGTATCGTGCTTCTTAACGTAAATCAGCAAAACTAATTTACGTTGAAGTGATGCTATCTCAAGCGGACGTAAGCTTAGTACTCGGCTATTTCCAGCGCTTTGCTGACTGCGGGAGTGGCTGCAATTTGCCGATAATAACGTCGTAGCTGCTTGAGTGAAGGCGTCTTTTCTAACAGTGTTTTTGCTCGCTCACAAAGCATAAATAAGTAGCTATCACACAAAGTAAATTGATTGGCTATTACGTAGTGATTGTCAGCTAGCAAATTATCTATCACAGCAAATCCTGCTTCCAGCCGAGCTTGCTGTGTACGGATCAGATCGTCATACATCAGGGCACTTTGGGTGTGCCGTTCGGGATAGGTGTACATTAATAAATCGCTGTGCAGCGAAGCGCTCATAAAATGGAGCCATTGTATAGATCGAAACTTAAGCTTTGGATCTGCTGGAAATAACTGCTTGTCGCTGTGTTTATGAGCAAGGTATTGAGAAATAGCCGCACTTTCAAACAGTGTGAAATCATCATCGACAAGCGCTGGTATGTGACCTGCGGGGCTGAGCTTTAGGTAATGTGAGCTGTGATTAGCGTTTTTTTTCACATCAACTAATTCTAACTGATAAGGTTCGCCTATCAATTCCAATAAAATATGAGGTGCAAGGCTTGCGCTCTGTGGATAGTAAAAGAGTGTATACATAATTCACCTAATGTAAGTCACAAACATCGATATTAGGTTGGACAATAAGGCTTTCGATGTTGCGAAGTTAAAATATTAAGCGGCTCCTTCTGTGCTTTCTCCTATTCAACCTTAGGTGACGGATGCAGTTTTCTCAAATAAAAATGCCAGCAAATATTGCTGGCATTTAAAGTTTTTAGTGTTATTGCTACGGAGTATAGTAAATCGGTGAGTTTGGCCCGACAGGTAGACCAAAGCCAAATACCCAGATATAAAATAGTGCGACCCAACCAATAAAGAAGAACATGCTGTAAGGCAACATAGTCGCTACCAACGTACCGATCCCCATATCTTTCTTGTATTTGGTGGCCACTGCCAATATCAACCCAAAGTAACTCATCATGGGTGTAATCAGGTTTGTGACAGAGTCACCAATTCGATATGCAGCTTGGATAGTTTCTGGTGCGTATCCAATTAGCATCAACATAGGCACAAAAATAGGGGCTGTTACTGCCCACTGCGCAGAAGATGAGCCTAAACTGAGGTTAACAAGGGCACACATTAAGATAAACAGTACGAATACCTCAGGGCCTGTTAAGTTAAGCGCCTGTAGTAATGCTGCACCGTTAATCGCTAAAATAGTGCCTAAGTTCGTCCATTTGAAAAATGCGACAAACTGCGCAGCGAAGAATACCAGTACAATATACATCCCCATTGAGCTCATACTTTTGCTCATGGCATCGATAATATCACGGTCATTTTTCATGGTACCTACGACCCGGCCGTATACAAAGCCCGGAATGGCGAAAGTCACGAAAATAAAGACGACTATACCTTTTAAAAATGGCGAACCTGCTACTTCACCTGTGGTTGGGTGACGCAGAATACCGTCTTCAGGCACGATGGTCATCGCGAGTAAAAGGCTGACCACCAAAAGAGAAACTCCAGCCCATTTTAGTCCTGATTTTTCTTTTGCTGTAAGCTTTTCAATGTTGTTTTCGCTTAGGTCAACGCTAGCTTCACTTGCATCATATTTTCCTAAGCGTGGTTCAACAATTTTTTCTGTTACCAAAGTACCAACAATGGCAATAAGGAATACAGAAATCATCATAAAGTACCAGTTTGCTTCAGGGCCAACTTGGTAGGTCGGGTCAATCATTTGCGCAGCTGGTGTGGTAATACCTGCAAGCAGCGGATCGATTGTACCTAACAGTAGGTTTGCACTGTAACCACCAGACACACCTGCAAAAGCAGCTGCCAAACCAGCCAGTGGATGGCGACCTAAACTATGGAAAATCATCGCTGCAAGTGGGATCAGCACAACGTATCCAAGTTCTGAGGCGGTATTAGACAAGATTGCAGCAAACACTACCATAAAAGTAACTAAGCGCTTTGAAGCGCCCATCACCATGCCACGCATAGCTGCTGATAGCATGCCAGAATGTTCAGCAACACTCACACCTAGTAATGCAACCAATACAGTACCCAAAGGAGCAAAGCCCGTAAAGTTAGTTACAAGGCCTGTCACTATGCGTTGTAGACCTTCTGCGCTCATTAGGCTTACGACTTCAATAACGCCGTCAGGGTCTCTGCCTGCTGAGCCTTCAGGGCGGGGGTCGATAGCCGACAAGCCCATCCAATCAGCGATACCACTGAATACCACAATGGCGATACAAAACATGGCAAACAATGTAATAGGGTGAGGAAGCATGTTACCCAGAAACTCAACAGTTGCTAAGAAGCGGTTAAATAACCCACCTTTGTGCTCTGCTTGAGCCTGACTATCAGCCTGCGTCTCTACAGCTTTTGACATAGCTAAATTCTCAGTTCCAAAAAATGCCGCAACTTTAGCATCTCTTTGGACTGAAATCATGTGAAAGCGGTTATTTGTCCTGTTTTCAGGGTGAAATTAGATAGATTGTGCAAAAACAAAGCAATCAGAATAGCTTTAGTTGATTTTTACTCATTGTATTGCTTTTGTTTCTTCTTCTCGTCGCGCGTTTTCTAGAAGCGTGCGTGCTGATCACGCGTCCAGTCTCTCCCTTATCTAGGTGTTGTTTATAGAAACTAGAGATCTTCTCTCTTGCTATTTTCGCAGCATCGTCAGGATGCTTTTCAGGGGGAGCATACAAGTCGTCTTTGAGGCCTGCATAAAGCCAAGGAGTATGAAGATAGTTGTCTGGAACATGGTCAAGCTCGGGAATATAACGACGAATAAAATGTCCGTCAGGATCGTATTTAAGCCCTTGAGTTACAGGATTGTATATGCGAAATGGATTTATTCCTGTTGTACCCGATTGCATTTGTACCTGGGGGTAATGGATCCCAGGTTCATAGTCAACGAACAGCGTGGCGAGCCTTGCTGCTGGCTTTTGCCAATCAAGCCACAGATGATAACTAGAATATGCCATCAACATGGCTCGCATTCGAAAGTTTATCCAGCCAGTTTGAATAAGCATTCTCATACAGGCATCTATAAACGGTACCCCGGTATCGCCTGATGACCATCGTAAATAGCATGATTCATTAAATTCATTTGCTCTCATATCAATTAAGGAATTATGTACCGCTTGCTCAGCGTATCGAGGCTCCGACTCAAGTTTTTGCACAAAATGACTGTGCCAATAGAGCCGAGATAAAAAGCCGCTTTTATTGCGCTTTGAGGTGACCGGTAAAGCTTGAGCTTGTTGCAATACTTGCCTCAAGCTGAGCACACCATAAGCCAAATAGGGGCTAAGCCTTGAGCTACTTGTGGTAGATTTTACCGGGCTCGATATTCCGTATAGATATTCGTTGATTCTGTGGTGAAAAAAGCTGTCTCGAGTTTTGTTAGCGGCCTCTAGCCCGCCTTGTTGTGGTGTTCTAGCTTCGTTGTTGTCATCCGCCGGGTAGACATCAAGTAACTTAAGGCCGTTATGGTGTTGAAGTAAAGTGTGGATATGTGTCGGTGTGGGAAAAACGGCTGCCTGAAGCCACTTCTCAGCGACATGATGCCATTTATCACGATTGACATGGCCTCTGAATACAGCTTGTTGTTGATATTCTTGATAGTTAACTTGCTTGGATTTACACCATGCAATAACGCGTTTGTCTCGCTCGTACGTCCAGGGGTTGCCAGTCTCTTGGTGACAATATAGATTTGAAATAGCAGCATGTAGATGAACTTTCTCCAAAATTTCAACCACATCACCTTTACGTACGGTCAAAGAAGCGCCAATACATTGTAGTTGTTTTGACAGGCTTAATAACGACTCTTTAATGAATTGGAATTGCCTTTTGCTGGTATCTTCGAGCTGCCAGTAGTCAGGCTCAATAACGTACAGAATTAAAGTAGGCTTGCCGTTATTTGCAGCTTCATATAGCGGTCGGTGATCAGATACTCTGATATCTCGCTTTAGCCAAACGAGATTAATCATTTAACACGCCTTTGAAAAGTAAAGGATAACGTCGTAGTCTTTTGCCAATGTAATCGTCAGCTAGAATTTGTTCGCAGATCCTGTGTACGTCATCGTCAATGGCAAATACCCAGTCGAACCGTTCGATAGCGAGCAAAAACCCACGTTTGAGAAAGCTTTGTTGACGGTATTCGCTACAGTTACGCTTGATGATATTTATTTTATCTGGGTTGGCTTTTAGTGCAACCACTACCTGCTCTATGTATACGCGGGTTTGGTTGCGTTCTGGGCGAGGTCGCCGGACACGGCGTCCTCGGTTGCTATTTGGATATAAACTACGCATTCGCCTCTTTGTATATATACTCAAGCTTTTTTATTAAATCGTCTTTGTGTTTATCATGCTTATAGTCGAGGTGATACGTATTATGAAAACCAGAGCGTAGCAGTACGCCACTGCCTTGAAGATAAATCGTATATCCGTCTGGATCGGCAAAAGCTGTTACGCCTTGGTAGCGTTTACCATCACTTGTCACCTCACCGTTTTTTTGAATATGCTCAAAAACGGTTAACAAAAATCTGCTGTCTAATTCATTTTTCATTTCTTAACCTCTGTCCTTAAATACGTTAGTAAAGTGGTTCGTGATCACTTAACTAGCGCTGAAATTGCTTTAAATTGCTCATTTTTTGCTGTTTTAAGCCATTGAAAGAGAATAGATTCTATGGCTAAAAAACGTGCTCCGTCAGCTTGCATTTGCGCCAAAGCCCACTGCGTGTGCTTCGGGTTACGCGAACATATAGCATCTGCTGCAATAACCACATTAAAGTTATCAGCCAATAGATCGTTCACAGTTTGCTGTACACAAATATGACTCTCTAACCCTACAACAATCACAGTATCTCGTTGAAACGATTGAATAGTTTGCTTACAGTCCTCTGTGTAATAGGCACTGAAAGCTGTTTTTTCAATAATAGGTAAGTCAAATTTAAGTAAATTAGGTGCACTGTGACCTAACCCTTTGGGGTATTGTTCAAAAATAAGGGCTGGTATAGACAAATATTGAGCAGCGTTTAGTAGCGTTGTTACTTGATTTTCTACGGCATCAAATTCAGCGATATGTGGACGAAACTTTTCTTGAATATCAATCACTAGGATCATGCAATCTGACGCTATTAAATTCATCATCTTCTCCTTAGAGATAATCTCGCATCGTTAATATGTGCGCTTCACATATACTTTATTTGTTAGTTACAATGACAGACCGAGCAAAAAAGTAAATGGTTTTAGCGTGAAAGTACATTTTTTGGGCACCTCCTCTGGTTGTCCTTCCAAACAGCGCAATATGTCCGCTACCGCTGTAAGCTTCGATAATACAAAGGCTTGGGTGTTGATTGATTGCGCCGAAGCGACGCAACATGCACTATTGCATAGCG
The DNA here is from genome assembly GCF_012641745.1 of Pseudoalteromonas peptidolytica. Classification (GTDB taxonomy): domain Bacteria; phylum Pseudomonadota; class Gammaproteobacteria; order Enterobacterales; family Alteromonadaceae; genus Pseudoalteromonas; species Pseudoalteromonas peptidolytica. Next base: position 118,731 of record NZ_WEHZ01000013.1, on the reverse strand, counting down.
AGTTAACGCTATATCACTTAGAAGCCATTTGTATCACTCACCTGCATGGGGATCATTGTTATGGGTTACCCGGACTCATTTCGTCAATGGCGCTCAACGCGAGGCAAGCTCCACTTAAATTAATTGCCCCGCGCGCGGTTGTGCAATTTGTGCATAGTTGTTTTGCTCTGACAGAAGTTAAGTTGGGCTTTGATCTAATAACCATTGCTCTGGAAGAGTTAACCGATAAATTAAGCCTTAACTGTTGCGACATTGAAACCATAGCGCTTCAGCATCGAGTTCCTAGTGTTGGCTATAAACTTACCGAAAAGTGTATTCCGCGTAAGTTAAAGATAAGTAAACTGCAGCAAGATGGCATTGGTTCTGGCGGTCATTATAACTTGCTTCAAAAAGGCCAAGATGTTGAATACCAAAGCCAACTTTTACGCTCAGCGGACTACAGTTTTTATAGCTGGCGGCCTAGAGTGGCAATAATTTGTGGCGACAATGAAAAGCCTGCTTTACTTTCACAGGCTATTCAGGGCGCAGATCTGCTTGTTCACGAAGCCACTTTTACCGCGCCTGATCTACATAAAGTCGGATTTCACACCGGGCACAGTGATGCCAAACGCATTGCTCAGTTCGCACAAACTCATCTAGTGCCGACCCTCGCGCTTACCCATTTTAGCGTACGTTACCACGGCGAAGGTATGCTAGAACCTCTTATTGATGAAGCCGCTAAGTACTTCGGCGGCGAGCTTGTTATTGCCCATGATGGTTTAGTTATTGATATTCCAAATCAAAAGCAGTTTGATGGCGACTGAAGTTAATGCTACCCTCGCTCGCAAAACCAGCGCCAATCAGCGATAACCTGTTCACTGTAGTGACAGGCGGTTTTTATCAATTCATCGATTAAATCAGGTAAGACAGCGACAACTTGTTCTTGAAAATGTAGCGAGCGTCAATCTGAGCGCATGTGGGAGAGGGCAAGTGCCTCACCGCAGGTTTCCGCGTATTGACTAAAACCGGATCTAGTTGCAGCGCGTTTACCAATAGTGATGTCTTCTGGGTCGATACCAACACGAGCATGGTGACGTGAGCGCACCAACCAATGGCTGCCTTGCCACAGTGCATTATCCAAAATAAGATCGGTACGGCGCTGCATTTTTCTTTGACTATTAACCGTTAAATGCGCAGGGTCGAGGCGGTTAACGGGGCTTAGGCTGGAAAAATAAGCCAGAGGTGATGCAACCTGCTGCTGCTTAATCTCAACAATGTGACACAGGGGCAGAATGTCTTTGGTAGGCTTTTGCACACTTGGCCCAACCAATAAATAATAGCGGCTCAGGTGCAACGAACCTGTGCCTTGGTCAATTCGCTCAACACAGTCCAAAATTTCGTCATCAACGTATGCCGCGAAGTGGTCAATAAGGCTCTCTTTCAAATCTGGATCAATTTGCTTAAATCTGAGTTTGTCGTCTCGAAAGCTAAGGGGTTTAATACTGAGGTCAATCTCTTTAGCAAGCGTACTTTTAATCGTAAATGCGGCACCTCCCGCCATTCTTTGCAAGCCTTTTTGCCACCGTTTGTACAATATGTGGTTATTATTAAATACAATTAGGCCGGTATTACTATCGACTTTATGTTCCAGCGACAATTGACAAGTTTTTATGTAGCTTTGTAAAAACACCTGTTGTGCTTGGAGTATCTGTTCTTTATTCACAACAGGCTTGCTGCGATCTTTTATATCTTTAGCTTGCTCTTGAATGCGGCCTCCCTCCAGTTGAGTAAGAGGCAAACTGACCAAAAAGCGGAACAGATCCCATACTGCATGTCCAACACACGCATCGTCGAAATCATTAGGTTCAAAAATTAAGGTATCACCATGGCTGCCTTCTTCACTATGAAAGCCGAAGTTTCCTGTATGACAGTCGCCCATAATGTAAGTCAGGGGAAGTGTAGTGGCAGTGTCTGGTAAGGTAATTTGTTGCTCTAGTAGGTCTTTGTACATCAGTGCAGCACTACCCCGAAAAAACCGTAGTGGACTTAGTCTCATTTTGCTGAATTTACTGCACTCACGGCTAACGCTCACGCCTTCACGTTCCTCAAAATAAGATGCTAGATAGTCATGACGATTCATGGATTAGTCCTCCTTTTGAATAATACCCAATTGAGATTTAGCCAGCTTAACAACCGCTTTATCGATAGGTGGCGGGCTAATATCGACCCCCTCACTGAGCGCATTGACTACGGTCTTTAATACTTGTACTCGCGCATACCATTTATGTTCAGCAAGGATGACATGCCAAGGCGCTAGGTTTGTATCGGTTTTTCCAAACATATCATCAATGGCTTGCTCGTACTCTTCACGCTTTTTACGGTTACGAATATCTTCTTCTGTTAGCTTCCAACGTTTATAGGGGTTATTTAACCGTTCTGTAAATCGTTTTAGCTGCTCTTTCTCGCTAATATGCAAAAAGACTTTCACAATGCGAACGTTATCATCGGCTAGTAGTCGTTCAAATTCGTTGATTTCTTGATAGGCGCGACGCCATTCATTTTCGCTGGCAAACCCTTCAACGCGTTCGACTAACACTCGTCCGTAATAAGAGCGGTCAAAAATAGTCATAGTGCCAAGCGGGGGAAGCTTAGTTTGAAAGCGGTACAGATAGTGTCGACCTTGCTCTTCTGGGTCGGGTTTTGCGATAGGGAACACTTTAAAGCCTCTAGGGTCGAGCTTTTCGGTCATGCGGCGAATGGCACCACCTTTGCCAGCCGCATCCCATCCTTCAAATACTAAAATAGCGCGCTTCTTTTGGTGAAAATAGGCCTGCTGTACGTGTAATAGCTGAGTTTGCCAGTATTTTAATTCATGCTTATAGTGCTTCTTTGAATCCATAGCAGGATACGTAACCGGAGGTTTTACACTTAGTCCTCGGTTTAGCGTGTTAAATATAGAAACGTAGCTGGTCATGATCACTCCCTCAAAACTTCCTTAGCTAAATAGCTCTAAATATCAGTCAATTCTGAATTAAATAACCTGAGCTTTGGATAATTAATACCTTTCTAGCAGCCAGTTTTAGCGCTAACTGCGTTGAATTTACTTCCAATAGCCAGCTATTGATGCGTAAATTCGCCTTGCCTACAGGATGTAGATACCTTAGCGAGAGCAGGACGCGGAAGCGGTGTTCTCCCTAAAACTCTCTGGCTAGATAAGGAGAACACTAAGTTGTGCTTAAGCAACAATGAATTCAAGCACTCCTTATCCAAACCTCAGATTAAACAAATGATATTGAACCATACACTATTGGACGCCGTAGAGTCGCCCAGTATGAACTCTACAAGTATTATTTGACAAAAATATGTCAAACATCGTCAATAATACCAATTGGTCTTACTACTTACTCGATGTAAGGAAGTCAATCTGACACTCGCTATGTTCAAAATTTTTATTTAGAACAACCAAATAAAAAATTCTCACCTTGTCTGCTTTGATGTAGACACCTTTACGTTAGCAAAATAAGTGGTATAAAGCCGAATTTTCCGTAAGACCATTTCTTTGTATTCAATAGCGGTAAGATACAAAAAGCCCTAGTCATTGAGCGAAAAAGTACGCAGGGGTTGAGCATCGTATTATTATGTTTTATGGTGGTTTTTTACCCATTATAGGACACCACCTTGATGGCTCACTCTGTTTTGATAAAGGAAGTATAAAATGCGGTTTTGGCTTTTGATAATATTAGGTATTTCTTTTAATTCACATAGTATAGTGATCCGACATGACGTAGATGACGCAGACTATAGAGTATCGAGCGATGTATTGCCGCAATTAGCAACTTTTTACATCGATGGTGGGCATGGCACACTGATAGGATCAAAGTGGGTATTAACCGCCGCTCATGCAACATTTTGCCTGCGGCCGAATTCGACAATACTCATAAATAATGTCCCTACTGTGATTGACCAAGTATTTGTTCACTCAGACTATATGCCAGGGAAAAGTCACGATATTGCACTTATCAAGATCCAGCAAGCGCTAAGTGATGTTAAGCCACTGATGATTAACCGTGAAAAAGAAGAGCTTGATGAAGTTTTATGGTTTATCGGCATAGGAGGAACTGGTAATGGTATAACTGGGCAAACGATTGACAATTTAGCTAACCAAGGTCAAATGCGACGGGCACAAAATACCGTAAAAGTAGCCCAAGGTCCGGTTATTAAATTTAGCTTCGACCGTGGTGAAAATGGGCTCCCTTTGGAAGGTGTGTCGGGTGGGGGAGATAGCGGCGGTCCAGCCTATCAATATGAGAATGGGCAAGGTATTGTGTTTGGGGTAAGCTCAAGAGTAGAGGGCGGAAAAATTGGCCGTTACGGTGTGACAGAAGTCTATAGTCGCGTTTCTTATTTCGCTGATTGGATTGATAATATTATTGCTGGTAACAATGTAACCAAGTTGGCTACGCCTAAGTTAACCCAGCTGCCAGCAGGCATTACTGAAGCGATATTGCCGCAAGTTTGTGAAGCAATTAATATAAAAAGCAGCCTTTAAGGCTGCTTCGCAATTTGGGCAGAGTGCTTGAGTACAAGCACTGTCATTTCAGTGACTATCTTGCGTTGGTACTTTCAAAAATCTTGTCAGCAGAGGCTGCAACAAAACCGGTGTAGATCTCTCCATCTGGTTTTTTATAGCGCAGTGCAAACTCATAAAAACAACTAGGGATACTAAATTCACCGTCGCTGAACTTCACTGATTGGTGATCAGCAAGTGTAGAAGATTGCTCAAGTAGCACTTCTGGTGAGCCTTTGATCTCGCCACCTGAGGTGTTTAGCTCAAAGCCATTGTCTTTTAGTGCTTGGTTGACTGCTTCAATTGTGGTGAAGTTTTTCAGATAGTTGATACTGACCGTGAAGTGGTTAGCACGGTAACCCCAGGCCGACATCCATGCTGCGTATTCACTTTCTGCTAATAGTTTTTTATATGTGTCGTGAGATACACTCCAATGCGTCCCTGAGTACAAAAAGTTTTCAGCACTAACCGCTGACTCGTCAATTTGCTCAACCATGTCTTTAACTATTGCTTGTAGCTCTTCAGAGCATTTCTCAACTAGCAGCTCAGAGATGAACACTTTTGGTTTAGTAGGATCTTGGTGCTCATAGTGCTTTGCATATAGTTTTTTTGCTTCGAAGTGATATTCACCACACTCTTTATAACCGACAGCTTTGAAGTGTGCTGCGAGTTTTTCTAGCCCAACTTTTTCGATATTGAAGGTGCGAAGCGCGATATGGTCATTAATCACGTCATCTTTTTGTGTCGAGCCCAGCAGTTCGTGGACCTTTACCGCAGAGGGCGTTACTGCTAGGTAATTATCCCACAGCTGTTCAAATAATGTATCTACGTTGTTGTGCATAATGGTTTCCTAATTTTTTGTCTCGGTGACAGTTGTTAACGTTATACCTTTTGGTATTAGCACGACATGAAATTTATAATTTAAATGCGCTTATTAACTCGCCTTGAGTGACTTCAAGTGCATTTGCAACTTCGGTGGTGAGTTGAATTTTTTCCTCAGCTTCGCACAAATATGCTTGATCGGTAAAAATGGCTTTAAACACGTCTAGTCGACCATTGGAAATTGCGAGGCTGGGGAGGTTATTTGGTACTGAGGTTACAATTTCAACCTCGCCCTTAAAAGATTCTCTTACTGTGCTGATATTTTCGAGTTTAGCCTCAACAGTGGGTCCCGCATCAAATAAATCAACGTAACCACGGTGCTCAAATCCTTCTTTTTGTAATAATCTTAATGCAGGTTTGGTCTTTTCGTGTACATGACCGATAACGGCTTGTGCTTCTGGGCTTAGTAAGTTTGCGTAAATAGGGTACTTCGGCATCAGCTCACAAATAAAAACCTTGTCTCCCAGTCCTACTAAGTGATCAGCTTGTGGAAATTCGATACTAAAAAAGTGTTCTTGTAACCACTGCCAAAATGGTGAATGACCATGCTCATCGCTAACGCCTCGCATTTCTGCAATAACAGTATCGCTAAAACGCTCTGCATGCTCGGCCATAAATAAAAAACGGCTGCGTGATAAAAAACGCCCCGCTAACCCTTGGCGATGACCTTCTCGTAAAAACAGCGTGCAAATCTCTGAACTGCCAGTGTAATCGTTACACATGGACAAAATATCTACGGTGTTGTAAACCCCAAGCGTACTTGAATGATGTACAGTTTTACCCAAGTGGTAGTGATACAGAGGTACAGACATACCAACAGCGGCCTCGATTGCCGTGGTGCCGATAATTTCTCCCGTTTGGGTGTCTTCAAGAACGAATAAATAGCCTTCGTCATACGGTTTTGTAACTGACTTTGTGAAGCTTTTAACTGAGCGATCAATTTTATTCGATAGCAATTCATCGTCGACAGGTAATGAGGTAAACCCGTGACCAGATTCAATCGCAATCGTTTTTAGCGCATCAAAGTCAGTTTTTTGTATTGGTCTTAATACTAACATGAGAAAGAGGGGATCAAGATCCCCAGCTCCTTAGCCGTTAACTACTGCAGCAACCGCTTGTTCAAAGCGTGCTAAACCTTCTGCGATCTCTTCATTTGTGATCACAAGAGAAGGTGTGAAACGAACGACATTAGTGCCTGCCACTAGTGACATTAAACCGTGCTGTGCACTTGCTACAAGGAAATCACGTGCACGGCCTTCAAATTTGTCATTGAGCACGGCACCAAGAAGAAGACCTTTACCGCGCACCTCAGAAAATACATTGTATTTGTCGTTAATAGCGTTTAGACCATCTCTGAATAGTTGCTCTTTGGCTTTTACACCTGATAGCACCGCTTCGGTATTTACTGTATCAAACGCGGCTTCTGCAACGGCACAGGCTAACGGGTTACCACCGTATGTTGAACCATGTGTACCTACTTTTAAGTGTGACGCAATGTCAGTTGTTGTTAACATCGCACCAATAGGAAAGCCGCCACCAAGTGCCTTTGCAGTGGTTAAAATATCAGGTGTTACACCTAGGCCTTGATAAGCATATAGGTCACCCGTACGACCAACACCAGTCTGAACTTCATCAAAAATAAGTAAAGCATTATGCTTGTCGCAAAGCTCACGTACAGCCTGTACAAATTCAGGGTTTGGAGAAATTATTCCACCTTCGCCTTGAAGCGGTTCCATCATTACAGCACAGGTATTATCTGAGATTGTTTTCTCAAACGCAGATAGGTCGTTGTAATCAACATGAGTAACATCAGCAGGCTTTGGACCAAAGCCGTCAGAATAGGCTGCTTGACCACCCACAGTTACGGTGAAAAAAGTACGTCCATGGAAGCCTTTGTTAAATGCAATGATTTGCGACTTCTCTGCACCAAATTTATCTAAAGCCCAGCGCCGAGCAAGCTTAAGCGCAGCCTCATTTGCTTCAGCACCTGAGTTTGCGAAGTATACTTTCTCTGCAAATGTCGCATCGGTTAATTTTTTGGCAAGGCGTAATGCTGGCTCATTCGTCATTACGTTCGATAGGTGCCAAATTTTTTCGCCTTGCTCTTTTAGTGCAGAGACAAGCGCAGGGTGGCAGTGACCGAGACAATTTACCGCGATACCACCAGCAAAATCGATGAACTCTTTGCCTGTTTGATCCCATACACGAGAGCCTTCACCTTTGACAGGGATCACAGCAGATGGGTTGTAATTTGGAACCATGACTTCATCGAATAATTCGCGGTTTGCTTGCATGACGCTTTCTCCTAAATTTTTATCATTGTGCGTTATTTCTGTTGAGCAAAAATTGTTTATTTGATGTTCTGCTCACAGCCAACTTGCTATTTCCTCATTATTACGCGCTTTTATAATAATTTGCAGTGCAATAATTCACATATTTGCTATTATTTATATCAAATTGACATGGTTAAATTGCAAAATGATAAGTTTACAAGACGAAAAGCTCATTGCACTGTTGCGAAATAATGCACGGGAGAGCATCTCAGAGTTAGCACGAAAACTCGATATTTCTAGAACGACAGTACAGAACCGTATTGCGAAATTAGAACAAAATGGAGTGATCAAGGGCTATCGGGTCGAATTTGCTGAACAATATATCGATGACCTTGTGTCTGCCCATGTTGCAATAAAGGTAAAGCAAAAGCTCACCGCAAAAGCAAACTTGGCATTACAACAGTTACCGAATGTTTCAGCACTTTATGCTATAAGTGGAGAATATGACTTGATTGCTATTGTTGAAGCGCAGAGTCTGGAGCAGCTGAGTCATCTACTTGACGAAATCGGTAATTTGGAAGGAATAGAGCGTACTAATTCGTCAGTTATCTTAGAAACAAAATTTAAGCGTTAGAACAATTCATGGATAACGTGAAGTGAGTTTTATAAGACTGTATCTATTTTTCAACGTAAGGCGAGGGGATCACCCTACGTGTTCTGGCAACCAAATACTCGTGCCCGTAGCTGCGATGTGATTTACATTGCCATTGAGCACTTTGCTACCAACGTTGTTGGAGCTTTCTGGTCTGCTGACTAAGTAGCCTTGTACACAACTGATCCCAAGGTTTTTAACTAACTCAAATTGCTCAATTTGCTCAACTCCCTCGGCGACAACTTTTAGCTCTAATTGCTGTCCAAGTTCACTGATCGAATTTAATATTTTACGATATTTCGGATTGCTATTTGCTTGAGTGATAAATAGCTTGTCGATTTTGATTACATCGATAGGAAGGTCAGCGAGTGTGCTCAAAGAGCTAAAACCAGTACCAAAATCGTCAATAGCAACGCTTATTCCTGCATCTCTGCATTGCTGTAGCTGAGAAATTGTTTCATTGCTGGCTTTGATCAGCGTTGATTCGGTAATTTCTAGCATCAATGCACTTGCAGGTAGCCCAGTTTTTTCCAGTGCTGTATTGACCCATTCAAAAATTTTCCGATGTTTAAGCTGAATACCCGAGACATTGACCGAAATTTTTACCTTCTTCATACCTGCATTATGCCAAGCAGACATTTGCCTGCATGACTCAAGCAAGATCCAGTCGCCAAGCTCTAGGATTAAATTAGACTCTTCAGCAATAGGAATAAATTCAGCTGGGGGGATAAGCCCCTCTATTGGATGGTTCCAGCGGATCAGCGCTTCAAAATAATCAATCGCGCAATCTTCAACATGTACGATAGGCTGGAATGAGAGATAAAAGCTTTGTGCTGCAATGGCTAGTCTCAGTTCTTCAAGCAGGTAATGATAGCGCCGCATTTTAGAGCCCATTTCAGGTGAATAGACTTTAAATATGCCGCGACCGTCTGATTTTGCACGGTACATAGCTACATCGGCCATTTGCAACAGCGAGTTTGGCGTTGCTGCACTGTCGGGATAAACCGCGATACCAATACTTGCGCCAATTTTTACCAATTTATTGCCAAGTAAAAAGTCACGCTCTATATCGCACAAGATAGACTGTGCAATTTCAGTACATAAATTAGGGTTAGGAAGTGTGGGAATAAAAATCGAAAACTCATCGCCCCCTAGGCGTGATAAGTTTTGTTCAAGTCCATAGATTGGGTGGGTGTCTTCAAGTCCAAACTGACGAACTACTTTTGATAGTCGTAGTGCAACTTGAATAAGAATTTCATCTCCAAAACTGTGACCGAAAGAGTCATTCACTTGTTTAAAGCCATCTAAGTCAATAAATAGCAGGCCGCATTTTGCTTGATTGAGTTCTGCTTGTTTTAATTTTACCTCGATATGGTCAATGTAGGCATGGCGGTCAATTAACTTGGTGAGCTTATCTTGAAAAATTTGCGACTCGGAATGACGTTTAACCCTCGCCAGGTGACTAGATAAATCATGAATAGAGTGACTTAACCCAGCAAGAGGTGACTTGTGATGAAGCGGTGCACTGTCAACTTCAAGGCGAGTCAGGATATTATGTACATCATTGTTTATCTTGTCCACGTCTCTATCTTGATTACGGTATCGACATTCTGCCTTCAGTAAATAAAAAATAATCGTGAGTAAGGTCGCTAAAGCCGTCAGTGTGATGGGGGAAGTAAATACGTCATACCATACTAAGTTGACGTCAATAAATTTGCGTGTATCAGCTGCAAGGTCAATCACCACAAATAGGTCACTTTCGCTGCTACTAAAATGTATTCCATGTAATAAAAAGGCATACCAAGGTGATGCCACTGAGTTTTCTAATGAACTAACCGCAAAACCAGTAGATAGTAATTCAAAAACGTGCGCTTTAAACGATAGATGAAGCAATATGACAACAAATAACGCGCCTAAAACTAGGGTACTTGTTAGTCTTATAGCACGTGTCATGAATAGGCTTTCCTTAAAAATTCGCTACTCACGTTATCAAGCTAAGATGACATGGTAGGCGATAATGATTTGGTCTGTAAGATAGTTTTTTACACATTTTAGCATTCAGTTGCAAACTTCATCGTGCAAAAGTACCAAAAATCTCATATTGGTCGTGACTTTATATGCGCTTGATCAATTATTAGTTAAATTCACTTTACATGAGAACGGTTCTTTACTAGCTTTCATCTTAACTTTTAACGTAATTGGCTCAGCGATTGCAAGGATCTCATAGCAACCTGGAATTACGACTTGTCAGATTTAGGTTGCGACAAAGTGGTGCAAAAGCGCACCAAATTAGTACTGTCATACAAACTCAATATTTGTTTGCTGTACTTGAGGTTCGTGATTGATAGAGCAGGCTTGATGGTGCTGTGTTAGTACAGTGTCAGATAGCTGGGTTCTTAAAAAATACCCAAAATAAATCGTACACAGTTACCAGTCGTTTGCAGTATTAGCGTACGTCACTGTGAAATATGGACTCACACAAGGTAAATGGGGGTTATATGCTCACCAAACGGTTTTTTAAAACAAAAGACGAAGCAGAAGTTACATTTTCATTTTCACACCCACAAGCTAAAACTGTAGCGCTGGTCGGGGATTTTAATGGCTGGCAACCTGAGCCAATGAAGTTTGTTAAAAAAGAGTGTGCTTTTAAACTTAAACACCGTTTACCAACCGACAAAGATTACCATTTTAGATATTTGATTGATGGCGAGGTCTGGGATAACGATCATCAAGCGGATGATTACGTGCCAAATGGATTTGGGGAAGACAACAGCGTTGTATCCACTTGCAGGGCTTAAGACAATAAATGGACCATATTGCTCAGCTTTTATATTTATATGGTATTGGTTATGAATATCATAAATATACAGGTGATCATGTTATCTTTGATCACCAGACTCGCTTGTCAGCCCTCAAAGAATGTGGTGTAAATACAGATGATATTGATGAAGTAAATGCACTTAATTTTGCTTTGGATATTGCAAAATGGCTAACACCTATCGAAGCTATTACGTTAACAAAAGAAGCCCAGCCTAAGTTAACGTTGAGACTTGAAGCGTGTAGTAGCTTATCTGAGCTTACTATCTCTATTCCTGCATTAAATTATCATTTTGTTTGTGAATGCAACAACCTGTCAGAAGTGGGTGACTACGTTTATCAAGGAACGCGTTATGTAGCATTGTCAGTCGCCATTGCTCCAGTTGTTGTTGGTTATCATCAAGCCAAAGTAACTATAAATGGACAATGCTACGAAACTGAGCTTTGGGTTACTCCCGAGCATTGCTACGATCCCATCTCGGATAATAAAAAGTTACTTGGGATCTCTGTACAACTTTATTCGCTTAAACCTGAAAACTCAAAACTAAGCGCTGATTTTTTTGAGTTGAAAGAGCTGATTGTTTTGGCAGCTGGCGAGGGAGTTGATTACATTTTATTGAACCCACTCCACCTACTGTTTGTTGAACAACCAGAAAAGGCAAGCCCATATAGCCCAAATGATAGGCGCTTACTTCACCCTTTTTATATATCTATTGAGCTGTTATGTGAGCGATTCAATGTAGATAAAAACGTGTTTTTTAAGCAAAGTAATATCGATAAAAGTGACCGTAATCACAGTTACCTTGATATGTCTCGTTGTATGAACGACAAATTAGCTAAGCTGCATAGCTTATGGCAGTACTTACAAAATCAACGCAATGACTGGGATGCTGATTTTAAACAGTTTTGTCAGCGCAAAAAAGAAGAGTTGAGTGGGTTTACTGACGATGAGTTCGCCAGGTTTTTACAGTGGGTAGCGTTTGAGCAGTTGGCACATTGTCAGCTAGTGGCACTAGAACACGGTATGGCAATAGGGCTTATTAATGATTTAGCCGTTGGTTGTGCTGACGGCTCGAGTGAATATGAGAGTAATCGGTCACTCTATGCCGAACATGCGAGAGTTGGAGCGCCGCCAGATCCATGGGCTGAGCAGGGACAAAATTGGGGACTGCCAGCGCTTAACCCTGTCAAGTTAAAAGCTGAACGGTTCGAGTTTTTTAAACAGCTGATTAGAGCAAATATCAGCGGAGTCGGGGGGCTACGGATTGATCATGTGATGGGGTTAAGACGCTTATGGTGGTGCTTTGTAAGTGGGGAGTCTCAGAGTGGCTGTTACGTTTATTATCCTTTTGAATACTTACTCGCAATATTGAAGATAGAGTCGGCGCTACACAAAGTCATGGTGATCGGAGAAGATTTGGGAGTGGTGCCAACGGAAATTAAGTTAGCAATGGCAGAGTCCCACATATACAGCAATATTCTATTTTATTTTGAAAAAGATCATGATGATCAGTTTCTTGCCGTTGAACATTATAAAAAAAATGCTTTGTTAATGGTTGCTAATCATGACGTACCACCTTTTTTTGGCTGGTGGGAGCACGATGATTTGCGGCTCAAAAAGCAATATCAGCTACTCGATGAGCAGCAAACCTCAGTTGCAAATGCACAAAGGGAGACGGAGCGAGACAAGCTTTGTCGTTGGTTGAGTCTTCATGGTGTGCGAGGTATAGACCTAAAAAGCGAGGCTGCTTTAGTTTATCCGGCGTTAATAAAGGTGCTAGCTCAGTCACCGGCAAAAATGCTGACGCTACAATTGGATGATCTCGACTGTCAGCGGCTACCAGTAAATATCCCCGGTACCGATAAGGAATATCCAAACTGGAGGCGGCAGTTAACGCAAACATCAACAGAGATTATCGCAAAATCCCAAATGCTGATCCGCGACGCTGTCACAAGCAGGAATTTATAGATGAATACAAGACCAAATTTAGAAGACGCTCAAATGCCTCATTATGATTGCCAAGTTACCGCGCTGGCGGCAGGTAAGTGTCGTGATCCGTTTGCTTTTTTAGGGCTACATCAATTTAATGATAATCAGTCGGTGGTACGATGCTACATTCCAGGGGCGCAAGAGGTATTTGTACTTACAAAACATAGTAGGTATCCGCTAACGCAATTTCGTCAAAGCGCTCTATTTTCATCGGTTTTAGACAAAAATTTTGCCAATCAAGAATATCAGTTAGAAGTTGTTTATCCAAATCAGACAGTAACCGGTAGAGATGTATATTCGTTTGCGAGCACCTTATCAGATGAAGCTTTGTATTTATTTAATGAAGGTACACAGGCGCAAGCCTATCTGCACCTCGGCGCACATCAACTTACAGTGGATGGTGTTGAAGGGTTTCGCTTTAGCGTTTGGGCACCAAACGCATTATCTGTTTCGGTGATCGGTGACTTTAACCATTGGAACAACACTCAACATCCAATGAGATTGCACCCTGCCAGTGGCGTATGGGAACTTTTTATACCTGAGCTGAATGTCGACCGTTGCTATAAGTTTGCTATTACAACATTTGATGGAGAGCGAATTGAAAAGGCAGATCCACTTGCATTCAAAATGGAGCAAGCGCCAGGGACTGCAAGTATTACGCAATCAAAGCCAACAGCAGTGGTGACTCAACCTGAGCAAATAGAAAAAGCATCTCGCAATAGGATTGATGCACCAATTAGTATATACGAGGTACATCTTGGGTCTTGGAAGCGCCGAGAACAAGAAGGTAATCGCTATTTAACGTACCGTGAACTTGGAGATGACTTAATCCCTTATGTGAAGTCTTTGGGATTCACACATCTGCAATTGATGCCAATCAGCGAATATCCTTTTGATGGCTCTTGGGGTTATCAACCTGTTGGCTTGTTCTCACCCACCAGTCGGTTTGGAGGAGTAGAAGATTTTGCATACTTTGTTGAATGTTGTCATCAAGCTGAGTTGGGGTTGTTAATAGATTGGGTTCCTGGACATTTTCCTTCCGACCCTCACGGCTTGCATAAATTTGATGGCACGCACTTGTATGAACATGCTGACAAAAGACAGGGATTCCACCCTGATTGGAACACATACATTTTTAATTATGACCGCGCAGAAGTAAAAAGCTTCTTATTGTCTAACGCGATGTACTGGATTAAGGAATACGGCATTGATGGCTTGCGTGTCGATGCCGTGGCATCGATGTTGTACTTGGATTACAGCAGAAAGCAAGGCGAGTGGATCCCTAACCAATATGGTGGACGTGAAAACTTGGGTGCGATTGAATGTTTAAAGTCAGTAAATACTCAATGTTACGGTGAAAATGATGGGATCATGATGGTAGCTGAGGAATCTACTGCTTGGCCTGGGGTAACGCGTAGTGTTGAACATGATGGATTGGGTTTTGGCTATAAATGGAATATGGGATGGATGAACGACACTCTGAATTATATGTCAAAAGACCCCATTCACCGTAAGTACCATCATCATGAAATGACCTTTTCCATGGTCTATGCTTACTCTGAAAATTATATTTTACCATTAAGCCACGACGAAGTCGTTCACGGGAAAGGTGCGTTATTGAGCAAAATGCCAGGGGATGATTGGCAGCAATTTGCTAACTTAAGGGCTTATTATGGGTTTATGTTCGCACACCCTGGCAAAAAGCTGCTATTTATGGGGTCTGAGTTGGCACCGCGTGAGGAATGGAACCACAACCAGCAATTAAATTGGCATTTGTTAGAGAGTGAAGCGCATCGCGGTATCTATAAATGTATCAAATCCCTAAATGAAACCTACAAGACAACGCCTCAATTGTTCGAGTGTGATACTAAGTCCACTGGATTCAATTGGATAGATGGTGGAAATGCTGAACAAAGTATCTTTAGTTTTATCCGTTATGGAAACGATGGCTTGACCCCACTTGTCGTAGTGGCAAATTTCACCCCCCAGACACATTTTCATTTCCGTTTAGGCGTGCCGGCTTCTGGCGTTTATCAAGTGATTTTAAACACTGATGACACGGAATTTTGGGGCAGTGGCGTTGGTATTGTTGCACATAAGCAACAATTGATAGAGTCGAAAGAGATTGAAAGCCACGGACTTAGTCAAAGTATTGATATAACCATCCCGCCGCTGGCGACTATTTATTTACAGCTGATCTCTGGTGGCACATGCTAATAAGCTATCGTGGCCACCCTTATACGCTTGGCGCAACTGTTACGGGCAAAGGCGTTAACTTTTGTGTTTATGCGCCAAAAGCGGCAAAAGTGACACTGTGTTTGTTTGATAAAAGCGGGCATAGTGAAGTCAATCGTTTGCCCATGTTTCGCCACGAAGGGGGAAATTGGTCGCTATTTATCGAAGGGGCAAAAGCAGGTGATTTATATGGATACCGGGTTGATGGCGATTATCGTGCAGAGAAAGGTTTATTATTCAACGTCAATAAACTTTTACTAGACCCATATTGCAAAGATTTTTTTGGTGAGTTTACATGGAGTGAGCGACATTTTTGCCACCTGCCTGTGGGGCATTTGAATCCATCAGACAACGCATGTGACATGCCAAAAAGCAAAGTCGTAGCGACCGAAAAGTATGTAGGGGTGCGCCCAAACACACCTTGGAGTAAAACCGTAATATATGAGTGTCATGTAAAAGGAGCCACGGTACGCCATCCTGAGGTACCTGCTAAGCTGCAAGGTAAATATCTGGGCCTTGCCGAACCTGTATTTATTGATCATCTGAAGCATATTGGTGTGACAGCTGTGCAGCTCTTGCCAGTGCATGCCTTTATTAACGAACAGTTTTTGACTACTAAGGGATTAAAAAATTACTGGGGTTACAATACGCTTAGCTTTTTTACTCCACACAAAAGTTACCTCGTCAGTGATGATATTAATGAATTTAAGTTAATGGTCGAGCGACTGCATCAGGCTGGAATAGAGGTGATTTTAGATGTGGTCTTTAATCACACAGCCGAAGGCGGCATAGATGGACCTACGATTAGCTTTAAAGGGTTTGATAATCTCACCTATTACAGCACCTTACCAAATAAACCAAATGTTTATATAAATGACACTGGATGTGGAAATACCCTTAATATTTCAAACCCCGTCGTATTGAAACTGGTATTAGACAGCTTGCGATATTGGGTTGAATATATGGGAGTAGATGGTTTTAGATTTGATTTGGCGACGATCCTAGCGCGTCAAACCTCTGGCTTTTCTAATCAGCATGCTTTTTTGCAAGCGCTTAATCAAGATCCTATTCTGAGTAAGGTGAAATTAATTGCAGAGCCATGGGATATTGGACCTGGGGGTTACCAACTAGGGCAATTTCCAGCACCTTGGCGAGAGTGGAATGATAAATTTAGAGATACTGTCAGGCGCTTCTGGCGTGGGGATGAGGGAGTGCTTCCTGAGCTGGCAATGCGGATCCACGGTTCAAGTGATGTATTTGAACATAATCTACGGGGACCGTTGAACTCTATTAATTTTATTACCAGTCATGACGGCTTTTCACTGTTTGACTGGACGGCCTACGAACAAAAACATAACGAAGCCAATGGTGAAGCTAATCTAGATGGCCATAGTGAAAACTATTCATTTAACTGTGGTGTTGAGGGGTTCAGTGCAGATCCTAAAGTTAATGAACTTAGACTTTGTATGCAAAAAAATGCGCTTCTAACATTGTTTTTATCTAAAGGCGTTCCGATGATTTGTGCTGGCACCGAAATGGCACACTCGCAAAATGGTAATAATAATGCTTATTGCCAAGACAATTGTACGAGTTGGTTAGCGTGGAAAAATCATCAACAGCATCATCCGCTTACTTTCTTCATTCAAGATTTATTGGCAATACGCAAACAGTTTGCGGCCTTTTCTTACTTGTTTTATGTGCATAACAGCGACAGCCGGTTTGCGGTTAATTGGTTTAATGAAGAAGCCAAACCGCTTTCCCCAGAGCAGTGGCGTGAACCGAGTCGAAAATGGCTAAGTTACACCATTACAGATCAGCAATTAGGCCAAAGTTTACTGATTATTTTGAACGCAAGTGACAACACAATAAATATCAAATTGCCACAAAGTGCTTTTTCCTCTAATTGGAAACTAGCGATCACAACGGCTGTCGAGGTACACAAAACAGATATTGACTCATATTTACAGGTTCCGGCTAAGTCAGCATGGATATTTACATCAATCAAAGGGGATGAATAGCATGGCTAATAAAAGTGCACCAGTTTGCGTTGTGAAACATTGGCAAGATGCACCAAAGATAGATGAAGACACCTTAACCGACGATTTAACGCGTCATTTTTATTATACCTTGGGGCGTGACAAAGTCGGGGAATCCCGTTTGTACCTGTATCACGCTTTGGCACTGACGATCCGCGACCGATTAGTTGCTCGTTGCCGAGCGACCAAAGAACACATTAAAAGTCAGAAAACTCGAAAAGCTGCCTATCTCTCTTTAGAGTTTTTGATGGGCCGAGCGTTGTCAAATGCAGTGATTAATCTTGACCTTCATGAACAAGTGCAGTCGGCGCTACAAGAGTACTGCACTGAACTTGAAGAAGTAGCAGAGGCAGAGCATGATGCAGGCTTAGGTAATGGTGGCTTAGGACGTTTAGCAGCGTGTTTTTTAGATAGTTGTGCCTCACTTGCGCTTCCTGTTATTGGTTACGGTTTACGCTATGAGTTTGGTATGTTTAATCAAACCTGTGAGCAAGGTCATCAGGTTGAACAGCCTGATAACTGGCTCCGAGAAGGTCATCCATGGGAGCTGGCAGCACCTGAGCAAGCAAGGCGAGTGAAGTTTTTTGGACATGTTGAGGTACATACTGATAAGCAGGGTAGGCAACACCACGAATGGCTTGATACGCAAGATGTCTTGGCCGTTCCGTACGACGTACCTGTGCCTGGGTATCGAAATGGTGTTGTAAATACCTTGCGGCTTTGGAAGTCTGAAGCGACGGATGAGTTTGATTTAACCGAGTTTAATGCCGGGAGTTATTCAGAAGCGGTTGCTAAAAAAAACCAAGCTGAACAGATCACTATGGTGCTTTACCCTAATGACGCCAGTGAAAACGGTAAAGAGCTTAGACTAAGGCAGCAATACTTTTTATCCAGCGCAAGTTTACAAGATGTTATTGCTACATGGGTTGAACAATATGGAGATGATTTTAAGGACTTTGCAGACTTTCATGTGTTCCAACTTAATGACACACATCCTAGCATCGCGGTTGCTGAACTGATGCGTATTTTGCTGGATGACTATGAGCTGGAGTGGGATGAAGCATGGAAAATAACGACCTCAACGATGGCCTACACCAACCATACTCTACTGCCAGAGGCTTTGGAGCGTTGGTCGGTCAGTCTTTTTCAACGTTTACTACCTAGGCTATTAGAAATTATTTATGAGATAAACGCTCGTTTCCTCTCAGAAGTCGCATTAAAGTGGCCAGGAGATATAGAGAAGCAGCGCGCGTTGTCGCTCATCGAAGAGTCAGAACATCCTCAAATTCGTATGGCATACCTTGCAATTGTTGGTAGTTATTCGGTAAACGGAGTTGCAGCTTTACATACCGAGTTGTTAAAAGCTGGTTTATTCAATGACTTTTATCAACTATGCCCAGAAAAGTTCAACAACAAAACGAATGGGGTAACACCAAGACGTTGGTTGTCACATTGTAATCCACAACTTGCAGCGCTTATTTCAGAGAAAATCGGAGATGGCTGGCAAGCAGACTTTTCAAAAATCAGCGAGCTGCGTCGATTTTATGATAATCACGCTTTCCAACAACAATGGTTGGCGGTGAAGCAGCAAAATAAGCGCCGCTTAACTGAGCTGGTAAAACAAGAGTGTAGCGTAGAGTTTGATCCTGACATGATGTTTGATGTCCAAGTAAAAAGGATACACGAATACAAACGTCAGTTATTAAATATCCTTCATGTGATCCACCTATATGATCGAGTTTGCAGAGGGGAAGTTTCTGGGTTGGTTCCCCGTTGTGTTTTATTTGGCGGTAAAGCAGCGCCAGGTTATTACATGGCTAAAAAGATCATTAAACTCATCAATAATGTTGCAAGCGTTATTAATAATGATCCCGCAGCTAAGCCTTATCTTCGCGTTGCATTTTTACCAAATTACAACGTTTCAAAGATGGAAGTAATATGTCCTGCAACTGATTTATCGGAGCAGATATCAACCGCAGGCAAGGAAGCTTCAGGCACCGGAAACATGAAATTTATGATGAATGGTGCTGTGACAATTGGCACTCTTGATGGCGCTAATATAGAAATTAGAGACTGTGTCGGTGCCGATAATTTTTACTTATTTGGCTTAACAGCAGAAGAAGCTCAGCAGGCCAGACTACATTACCAACCGTTAAAAATCATAGAAAGTAATCAAGATTTAAACCGCGTGATGACACTATTGGAAAGCGGCCATTTCAATCTTTTTGAGCCTAATATTTTCGATGACATTATCAACTCAATAAAAAGTAGCAGCGACCCATGGTTAGTCGCTCAAGACTTTCCTTCTTATGTTGAAAGTCAAGAACATGCGGCTCAAGCATATAAAGACAAGGAACACTGGCTGCGTATGAGTATTCTCAATACAGCAGCGAGTGGAAAATTTTCCAGTGATAGAACAATTCAAGAATACAGCGATGATATTTGGCGATTGAGTCCGATGCAGTAGTCACCGCAACAAAGTTATGGAGAGAACAAATAATGCCTAATTATGCGAATCGTTATATTAGTACCCTCACTCGAGAAACATATGCTTTAATACTTGCGGGTGGACGAGGTTCGCGCCTTCATGAGCTCACCACTTGGAGAGCAAAACCCGCAGTATACTTTGGCGGTAAGCATCGAATTATTGATTTTCCACTGTCTAACTGTATTAACTCAGGGATCAGACGAGTGGGGATTGCCACGCAATATAAATCACACTCGCTTATCCGTCATGTTAATCGCGCATGGGGTCACTTTAAAAAAGAGCTGGGAGAATCTGTAGAGATATTACCGGCATCACAACGATATGGTGATGAGTGGTACTGCGGCACCGCAGACGCAGTATTTCAAAATATGGATATTATTCGTCACGAGCTCCCCAAATACGTGATGATCTTATCCGGTGATCATGTCTATAGAATGGATTACGGTGGACTGCTTGCAAAACACGTAGAAACAGGGGCTGATATGACCGTATGTTGTATTGAAGTGCCTTGTGAAGAAGCGGCAAAAACGTTTGGTGTAATGACGGTCGATGAGAGTAATCGGGTACGTCGTTTCGATGAAAAACCAGTTGACCCAACCTCTATTCCGGGCAAGCCTGGTGTGTGTCTAGCCTCGATGGGAAATTATGTTTTCAATACTGAGTTCTTATTTGAGCAATTAAAAAAAGATGCAGAACGTGAGGGATCAGGCCGTGACTTTGGCCATGATATTATTCCGGCTATTATAGAAGAGCACAATGTGTTTGCTTATCCCTTTAGCGATCCGTCATACGGCGGTCAACCTTATTGGCGCGATGTAGGTACGCTAGATTCGTTTTGGGAAGCGAATATGGAATTAGTTTCGCCAGAGCCACAGCTCGATTTGTACGATCCGCAATGGCCTATTTGGACATATCAAGAACAGCTACCGCCAGCTAAATTCATTTTTGATGATGATGATAGACGTGGTATGGCAGTTGATTCAACGGTCTCTGGTGGTTGTATCATTTCAGGTTCTAAAGTAAAAAAATCCCTACTGTTCTCAAATGTGCATGTACATTCCTATTGCGAAATTGAAGGCGCAGTTGTGTTGCCTGGTGTAAAAATAGGGCGGAATTGTCGTATTAAAAATGCCATTATAGATAGGAGTTGCCAGATACCAGAGGGTATGACTATAGGTCATGATAACGAGCAAGATAAAGCGAATGGCTTCAGAGTGTCGAATAAAGGGATAGTGCTAGTTACCCGAGACATGTTGGCTGAGCTACCAAAAAAACATAATCAATAGTCCATGTAGAGGTATTATGCATGTAATTCTTGTGGCAGCCGAGAATGATCGGTTGCCAAATTGTAAAGTTGGCGGGGTGGCTGATGTTATCCGTGATATTCCCTATGCACTTGCGGAGCTTGGTATTAAAGTATCAGTTGTAACGCCTGATTACGGACAAATTGCGTTAAATCGACACTTTGTAGCAGATATTGCAGTGCCATTCCGTCAACATTTAGAGACAGCAACACTTTGGTCTGTGGAAAAATCTGACGGCGTTACTCAATATGTGGTCTCACATTCTTTATTTAGTGAGCACCATGGAGCAATTTATTGTAATGATACTCATCAACCATTTGCGACTGATGCAAACCGTTTCGCATTTTTTAGTGCGGCGGTGGCTGAGCTTATAGAGCATGAATTAATTGCAGACATAGATGTTGTGCACCTACATGATTGGCATGCCGCTGTGGTTGCGGTGTTGCGTCGATTTAGCCCGAGATTTAAACGCCTAAAGCAGCTAAAAACGGTATACACAGTACACAACCTCGCGCTTCAAGGTATACGACCTTTCAATCATGACTTTTCAAGCTTAGAGTCTTGGTTTCCAACACTGACTTATGATGGCCTTAGTATTTGCGACCCAAAATATCCTCATTGCTTTAATCCGATGCGAGCGGCCATTAATCTCACTGATAGAGTCCACGTCGTCTCTCCCAATTATGCAAAAGAAGTGATGCTTCCAAGCCACCCTGAACTAGGCTTTTTTGGTGGTGAGGGCTTGGAGGGAGATATGCAGCATGCTTGTCACGAAGGGCGGTTGGCAGGCATCTTGAACGGGTGTGTGTATGCTGAAGACGCAGAGACACACTGCCAAACCAATCTTATAGATTACTTGAAACTTGCTGAATCACACGTATTTCAATGGATGGCTAAGTCTAATCAGGTACTGTCTCGGTTTTACATTGCTCACCAGCGGATACAAGCTTGGCTTGGCGAGCCATTTGAAGGAAAAGTGATCACAAGTGTCGGTAGACTCACAGATCAAAAAGCGCTTATTTTAAGGCAGCCGACTCACGCTGGGATTGTTTTGGATAATATTGCTGAGTTGGCTGGTCGAAGCGGTGCTAGAATTATTATCGTGGGTTCTGGGGATCCTGTCTTAGAACAATTGTTCACTGAAATAATGGCAAGGCACGGTAACGTACTATTTTTGAATGGTTACGGCAAAGAGTTGGGTGAGCTACTTTATTTACTTGGCGACCTCTTTTTAATGCCTAGCTCATTTGAACCATGTGGAATAAGTCAAATGCTTGCGATGCGAGCTGGGCAGCCTTGTATCGTTCACAAGGTAGGTGGACTTGCTGATACGGTAAAGCATAACGAAACAGGATATTGCTTTGAAGGTGATACACTTGCAGAGCAAGGTCGACAGCTTATCGCGATTTTTGAACTTGCATTAGCCGATCTGTGTAACAATCAAATCAAATACCAAGCGCTTTGCCAGCAGGCTAAACTACAGCGGTTTGACTGGTATAGTGTAGCCCAAAAATACACAGAGCAACTGTATCGATAAACGACGCTGGCTGTATTAATTAACCTAAACTCGGGATAATAACTGGTTCTCTAGCAGCGGTTATCCCTTACTATTGTGTTAAATTTGTATGCAACAGACTCGCTTTTGACACACAAATTCGCCTTGTATCAAGAAATAACCTTTGGCTAGCCAGATGTTACACTTTTTTAGCTTAGGTATTTTAAGTGATTAATACCAATTTGCTTAATTAAGTGGTCTATTTTGAGGCGAGAAAATCTTGTCGATAACTAGGCAAAAATTTTGCTATTTAGTTGTTCTAAATGAGAAATTTTTAACGCTGTTAGCGTCAGATTTACTCCTTCAAATTGAGCAAGTATTAAGTCAAATTGGTATAACTAATCCTTCCCTCAGTTCTATTAATTACGTTGCGCATTTGCAGACTGGCGAGCACACTCGAAGATAAGTGAACGTTTACCAAAAATATAACCTGGCTAGCGACGAGGATGGCTGCGAGTAAGGACTCTATTGTTTAAAGTTGGATTCACTCATCGCAAATTAGCACGAATCTTAATCAATCTTCTAGGCAAAAGGCAGCAAAAGCTGGCTTCAGCCTTTCTTTTTTTCCAAATTGCATTATCTTTTAAGCTATTATTTTGATTCTTAATAGCTTAGTTTGATTTTCTTTATCATCATAAAGGGTTAAAATCTAAAAAATAGTAAACCAAAAGTGCGAATGGTCACTTTGGCTACAAAGGAGTTTTTGTTTGAAGGTTTTTGTGGCTCGCCAAGCCATATTTAATCGTAAAAAACAAGTTGTTGCATACGAGTTGTTGTTTCGCGATGGTGTAAAAAATAGCTTTCCCAATATTGCAGATGATGCAGCGACAGCCAAGCTGATAATGAATAATCAACTTAACCTCGGTATGCGAAATCTCACTTCAGGGAAGAAAGCGCTAATTAATATTGGTCCAGATTCGCTGCGCCAAGATCTTTGTGAATTTCTGCCTGCCAATGATGTCATTTTAGAGTTGCTCGAGACTATTCCTCCAACAAAACAGAACTATGAACGTATTAGGGGGCTGTTTCATAGTAATTTTAGGTTAGCGTTGGACGATTTTCAGTATTCAAAAGATTGGGATCCTTTTCTGAAGCTGGTTAGATTGATCAAATTTGATGTCATGGAAAACTCACTCGACTCTATCGAGCCGGTTGTTGATATGATCAAAGCTCGAAAAAACATTAAGCTACTGGCGGAAAAGGTAGAAACTGAAGAAGAGTTTGAACAAGCTAAAAAAATGGGCTTCCAGTTCTTCCAAGGTTACTTTTTTGCTAAACCTAAAATGATAGAGCATAAAGATATCTCAATTAATTATGTCATTGTGATGCTTATCTACGAAGAAGCGTTAAAGTCAAATATGAGTATAACGAGGTTGGCTGAGTTATTTGCTCAAGATACTGCACTAGCCTACAAACTGCTGAGATTAATTAACTCAGGAGTATTTCCAATTAAGAGCCGGATTGAATCGTTGAAGCAAGCGCTCGTTTATTTGGGTAACGAACGAGTCAAAAAGTTTGTTAATTTAATCATGACTGCCCATGTGGCAGAGGGGAAGCCAACGGAGTTAACTCGGTTGTCGATAGTTCGTTCGCGTTTTTGCGAGCTTATTGCTCAACAGATCTCTCCTGGCTTGGCAAATATGAGTTTTATGACCGGTCTATTCTCGTTACTGGATGCAATACTTGATAAACCTATGGAGCAGGTAGTAAATAAATTGCCCTTTCCTGAGCAACTTCATGATGCGCTGATTGGCAAGCCCAATACGCTTTATTATATTTTAAATATTGTGAAAGCCTATGAATCGGGCAGCTGGTGGACATTACAGGACGCTTGTAGTTATTTGAATTATAAAGATGAAAACCTTCCTGATTTTCATGCTGCTGCGATAAACTGGGCTGATATGTATAAAAATCGCGTGTATTAATGAAAAGAATTATCGCAATGGATGCAATTCGAGGCTTTGCGCTACTCGGGTTGCTTTCCATGAATCTAGTGCACATGGCCAACTTTGAACTGGGTTATGTAGCTGCAAGTCCTGCTCATCATTTAGACCCCTTTTTTGCTATGGTGAATAGCATTTTTTTTGACGGTCGATTTCGCTCTCTTTTTGCAATGTTGTTCGGCGCAGCACTGTGCGTCCAAGTGGCTAATGCCAGTTCATCAGAACAAGCAAAAATAAGACTCAAATGGCTGCTGCTTTTTGGCATGGTGCATGGTGTGTTGATATGGCCCGGCGATATTCTTTTTAATTATGCCCTAAGTGGTTTTGTCGCTTTGAAATTTATAGACGCTCAGCGTGCAAAATTAATACGTTATACGGCAGGGTTTATCGTATTGCCGGCACTGCTATTGAGTATACTATTGCTTGTTGACCCTGAAGCGAGCATAAACCGTAGCAGTCCAGAATACCTCGAGCTTGTACAACGAGTGCCGAATACTTATTGGCAGCTTGTTGTAAACAATGGTCTTTATTTCATTATTGTTAGTCTGCTTATTCCAGTTATTACTTTATGGTACACCGCAGGTTTAATGCTGCTCGGTATGCTACTTTTTAAAGACGGCTTATTTGAGTTAAATACGCGTGAACCGACAGAGAAAATTAATTTATATGCAGTTCTAGCTATTGTACTTTCATTTGTTGGATTTGTCGTTGAACGAAAGGTTGGTATTGCTTTTTTTGAAGGGATTGACTGGTTACTAGCTATACCAGTGGCTCTATTTTATATTGTGGTGATTAAATCAGTAATGCGAGCAAGTAGGTATAAATTATATACGATGCAAGTTGTGGGGCGATTGGCACTCACCCTTTATATCTCACAATCAATTATTTTTGTTAGCTATTTTCATTTCATTCAACCTGAAGCGATTAGTAAGTGGGATCGAGTGGACTACTTCGCTGCTTTTGTGGTTGCGACTATACTTCAGCTAGTTATTGCGAATCTGTACTTTAAGGTCTTCAAACAAGGCCCGTTAGAAAAGCTACTTAAGTGGTTAACGCTACGAAGGGGTGGTCATGATTAAAAAACTGTTTGTTGCTATGGCATTCTCGGTTTGCAGTGTAAAGGTAAGTGCGGCTGACTCTATTAACGTACTGTTTGTTAATCCTTCTTTACCCGGTGAGCCTTTTTGGCATCGTGTACAAGGCGCTACAGAAGCTGCCGCCGAGCAACTGGGTATACGCCTTAATGTGATTTATGGCGAAGGAAACAGAATAATCCAATTGTCAGAATTGACAAAATATTTGAATTATCGTGCCACACCTGACTATGTTATTTTAATTAATTATCCCGGTGGTGCAGAGGAGAGTCTTAGACTTTTAGAAAAGTATGAAATCAACCATATTACGTTAGAACAGACAATATCGGGACCAGAGAAGCTTGCGATTGGAAACCCAAAAGAAATATACAAATATTGGTTAGGTGAGCTGCATCACGACAACGATAAGGCGGGCTACGTTCTAGCAAAACAACTTTATCTTCAAGCAAAATCAAAGGGTCATAAAGAAATATATCCAGTAGCAATCAATGGGCATTATGGTACGGAGTCAGACATTAGAAGTGGTGGTGCAAGTCGTTTTTTTGCAGAGGTTGGGGTGGCGCTACAGCAAACGGTATATGCTGGATGGTCAAAAGAGCAAGCGTTCGAAAAGACAAAAAAGTTGTTATCCCGTTATCCTAAAACAAACCTTATTTGGTGCGCGTCTGATTTAATGGCAATGGGCGCACTTACTGCTGCTGGAGAGAATAATAATCGTGCAGTTTTTGGCGGGTTTGACTGGTTAAATGATACATTTGAACTAATTAGAGATGATGATCTGCATGCTTCTGTAGGTGGACATTTCATGATGGGGGCATGGGCACTCGTTTCGATTTACGATCATCATAATGGCCATTCCTACTGGCAAAATAATTCAGAGTTAGCGTTTGATCTGATGGTGCTGACAAAAGAAAATCTCGATAGTTATCATTGGATTAAATCTGCAAAGAATTGGCATTCTATAGACTACAAAGCCATGAGCTTAATTGATAAACCAGACGCGCGGTATCAATTTTCACCAAAGTTATTGAGAAAAACCCGACAAAACTAGAAATCCGGTAGTGTAAAGGCCATTAAGCGATTACAATAATCGTTTTTACTCTATGTGGTTCCCTATTGTGACAGAACAAAAGCGCCTCAATAAATACATCAGTGAAACAGGATTTTGCAGCCGTCGAGAAGCTGATGACTTAATTGCTTCTGGCCGAGTTAAAGTAAATGGCACGCTACCAGAAATGGGCACTAAAGTGTCAGACGCTGACACCATTATTATTGATAATAAACCACTCAAAGCAAAGCCAAAATCGGTCTTTATCGCTTACAATAAACCGGTTGGTGTAACCTGTACCACTGAGCGAAAAATTAAAAGCAATATTGTGAGCGCTATCAATTATCCAGAAAGGATCTTTCCTATTGGGCGTTTAGATAGACCGTCAGAAGGGCTAATATTTCTTACTAATCAAGGGGATATGGTAAACAAAATTCTCCGAGCTGGAAATAACCATGAAAAAGAATATGAGGTGGTTGTTGATAAACCAATTGATGAGCGTTTTGTAAAGCGTATGTCATCGGGCATTCCGATCCTTGGCACGGTAACTAAACGCTGTAAGGTACGTAAAACTGGCATAAAGTCATTTACTATCATACTTACTCAAGGTCTAAATCGTCAGATAAGAAGAATGTGCGAATACCTCGGTTTTGAAGTAACGAGTTTAAAACGTATTCGAATTATGAATATCGACCTTACCGGACTTGCCAGCGGCCAATGGCGTCACCTCAGCGAGCAAGAAATGCGCGAAATTAATCGAGCTACGGAATCTTCGGTTAAAACACAAGAAGCCTCAGCGGGGGCGGGTGCAGGAAAAGTTAGCGATAAGTTCAACCGAAACGATGATGAGTCGAACGAAGTAAAGTTGCAGAAGCGCCCTCAAAACCGGAATACCAAAACGAGTGAATCGGGCCAAAATAAAGAAAGAGAGAGCAAAACACGGGGAAAACAATACCCTTTTGATAAAGGCAGAAGTAGTAAAACACGCAAACCCGGTCAGAAAAACAGTGGTAAACCCGCTAACAGAGTGAAGGGTACGCTGTCTTTAAATAAAACTAAAAAGTAGTGTGTCAAAGAAATCAATTTGAACGTAAAGCCCCTTGACAGTTTATCAAGGGGCTTTTTATTTTAAGCGTCTGGTTGCTTAATACCAAAATACACACAGTGAAGTACAGGAAGTACAATCAAGGTTAATATAGTAGCAAATCCAAGACCAAACATTATGGTAACAGCCATCGATTGGAAGAACACATCAAATAGCAGTGGGATCATGCCTAGGATGGTCGTAATAGCAGCCATTGAAACCGGTCTTACACGACTCACACCAGAATCAAAAACAGCTTGATATGGAGACTTACCAGATTCAATTTCAATATTAATTTGATCCATCAGTACAATCCCATTTTTGATGAGCATTCCTGATAAACTCAACAACCCGAGTAATGCCATGAAACTAAAAGGGGCTTGCAATAAAACAAGTCCGGCAGTTACGCCTATAATGGCAAGTGGCACGGTTGACCATATCACTAAAGGTTTCTTCACTGAATTAAATAGCAATACAGTGATCATGAACATAGCAAGATAGCCAATTGGTAGCGAGCCAAAAATTGCAGTTTTCGCTTTACTAGATGACTCATATTCACCGCCCCATTGCATCTCATAGCCTTGAGGAAGCTCGATAGCTTCAATATCGCTTTTGACTCGTGCAAACAGTTTTGCAGGAGTTTCATCACCAATAACGTCATGATCCGCCATAACAGTAATTGTGCGTTTTCTGTCCCTGCGCATGATAAGGCTATCTTCCCATGTAACACTGAAATCATCTACGATCTGGGAAACCGGAACGTAAACACTTAAAACTGGGCTAAATATTTGTAGGTCGCCCAAGTTTTCAACATTTAGCCGCTCTTCTTCCGGCGAACGAGCGATGATTGGTAGTAATTGAGTGCCATCTCGATATAAACCAACTTTACTACCTGATACTGAAGAAAGTAATAACTGATCTAAATCGGATTTGCTGATCCCCAAGCGTCTTGCTTTAAGCTCGTTAAACTGTGGGCGGATGAGCTTAGTTCTCTGGCGCCAGTTATCTCGAATGTTAAATGCTTTCTCATCTCGTCGAATTATATTTTTAGCTTCTTCCGCCAATTGCCTTAAGACAACAGGGTCTGGGCCAGAAAAACGAGCTTCAATTTTAGCATCAGTAGATGGGCCTATTTCCATTCGTTTAATTTTTAGTTGACCGTCTAGTTCGTGTTGATTTTCATACTCACGCAACTTCGCAATCATACTGACAACAGCATCTCTGTCTTTTACTCTGACAATAAGCTGGCCGTAAGCGTCATACTGCTTTTCTGGTGAGTAGGTTAACATAAATCTAGGTGCACCTTGGCCAATCGTTGTGGTGACCTCATTTACAAGTGGATCGGCAAGTAAGAATGATTCTATTTTCTCGACATTTTTCGCTGTGCTACGGATATCAGCACCTTGATAGTGCCAATAATCTACGTAAAACATAGGTGTATTCGATGCGGGAAAGAATGATTGTTTTACTGATTTGAAACCGACGACCGCACCAACAAGTAATAACACCATTGAGATAATAGTTACCGCTCTGTGCTTGAGGCAAAACGTCAGCATTGACTTGTATACAGTAAAGATTACGCCTTTATAAGGGTCATCATCTTCAGCGTCATCATTGTTTTCTTTTGCTTTTGGCTCTTTAAACATGGCATTAGCAAAAAATGGGGTAAGCGTGATAGCGGTAACCCAACTTAGCAATAGTGATATTAAAAGCACCCAGAATAAAGAACCGGCAAATTCGCCACTTGCATCTGAGCTCAATCCTATTGGTGCAAAGGCGGTAATGCCAATCACAGTTGCGCCAAGAAGCGGCCACTTAGTTTGCTCTACAATATTAACCGCAGCTTGGAGCTTTGATTGTCCACGTTTTATATTTATCAAGATCCCTTCGGTTACAACGATGGCGTTATCTACCAACATTCCCAGCGCTATGATTAATGCACCAAGCGAGATCCGTTGTAAGTCAATGGCGAACATCTTCATAAAAATAAATGTACCGAGCACGGTTATGAGTAGGATACCACCTATCAATATGCCACTTTTCACGCCCATAAAAATAAGTAGCACAATAATAACGATAGCAACCGCTTCAACCAGACTGATGATAAAGCCATCAACTGAGGTCTCCACTTCGGTAGGTTGGTTGTATACCGTATTGATGGTAATACCATAAGGTCGTTGATATTCAAGCTGGGTTAAATGTCGGCCGATCTCTTTACCCACTTCAACCACATTAACGCCAGACGTGAAAGAAACACCCACTAATAAAGCGCGCTGCTGTGCAAAACGAGTGATGTGATTGGGGACTTCTGCATATTCACGAGTAACGGTTGCTACATCCCCAAGATATATTAATTCTTTAGCACCAGGCTTTGAAATGAGTAATCCCTCAAGCTCAGAGACATCTGTAAACTCTCCTGTTGGGTGGAGTCGGATTGATTCATCTCCAACTCTGATTTTACCCGCGTTTGAAACAGTATTTTGCGCTTGAAGTAAAGAAAATATGTGGCTTGTTGGGATACCAAGCTGGGATAGTTTCTGCGTTGATATTTCAACAATGACTTGGGCTTGCTGCTCACCAGCCACGGTCACTTTACTTACGCCATCGACTAAAACTAACTCTCGTTTCAAAAAGTCCACATAATCTTTTAGCTCGTCGTATGAGTAGCCTTCGCCTGTCACGGCATATAGCTCTCCGTATACATCGGCGAAATCATCAATAACGCTGGGTGTCATGACTCCCGGAGGGAGTTTGGGCGCTAGATCATTTACTTTACGTCTTAGCTCATCCCAAATTTGTTGTAGATCTTTTTTTCGATATTTACTCTTCATCTCAACCGTGATCTGGGACTTACCCGGTGATGAGATGGAAGTTACATAGTCTACGTAGGGCAAAGATTGGATTGCATTTTCAATTGGAAATGTAACTTCCTCTTCGACTTGCTGAGGTGAAGCACCAGGGTACATCGTCACAACCATGGCTTTTTTCAACGTAAACTCAGGGTCTTCAAGTTGACCTAAGCCGAGATAAGATACTGCACCTGCTATCAGTAAGAGCAAGGCAAACATCCAACTGATAACTTTATTCTCAATTGACCATTTGGCTAAACTCATATTACAGGCCTCTTTCTTTCGTCCAAGGTCTCACTTTCGCACCTTCTTGTAGATAATGTACGCCAGCTGCGACGATCTTTTCACCGGGTTCAAGACCAGAGGTGACCTCTATCCCTGTGTGATTGAGCTGACCAACAGTAACCTTGCGTTTGCTCACCGTTTGTTGGTCGTTGTGGTAAATCCAGACATAGCTGTTTCCATCCGTGTTTTGCTCTTTATCGGAAAAAACAGCTTGGTTAGGGATAATAATTGCCGTATTGTCTTTGTTTGTTATCTTGCTTGGGTCGACATATACATGACCGGTCATGCCAGCAAAAAGGTTAAAATCTTCTGGAATAGGCAAACTAAAAACAACTTTATAAGTAAGGGTTGCAGGATCAGCTTGTGTATCCCACTCCTTAATTGTCAATGGATATGATTTACTCGGATAACCATCAAAAACAACCGTTGGCTTGTAGTCTGAATCTTTGTCTACGCGCGCAACAATACGCTCTGGCACTTGAATAACAACGTCCATCATATCGCGAGTTTCTAAGCGAAGAATATTTTGTTTTGCAACGACATTCTCGTAATTTTTTACAAATACTTTTGCAACTGTACCGCTAAAAGGTGCTCGTAGTTCACTGTATTCCAAATTTGTTTTAGCGATTTTAAATGCCGATTCTGCTACTTGTTTATCCGCTAGAGCTTTATCAAATTCAGCTTTAGTCGCAATGCCTTTTTCGTAGAGTGGCTCTATTCTTGAGAGTTGCGCTTTCGCTAGTTCAAATTGGGCTTTGCGCTGCTCGTATTGGAGATTGAAATCTTCAGGATCTAACTTTGCCAACAGTTGGCCTTTTTGCACGTCTTGGCCGGCAAGAACAGGAAACTCAATGAGTTCACCATTGACACGAAAAGCGAGGTAGGAGCCTTGGTTTGCAACCACTTCGGCAGGAAAGCTGCGTAGTGTACTACTATTTGGATCTGAGACCGTGTGGATTTTTACAGGTCTTGTTGGGGCTTCTACTTGAGTTTGTTCAACTTGTTCTTGGCAGCCCAGTAATAAAGTAGCCAATACAAGCCCAGAAAACACTCTTAACATTTTGTTCTCCATGACAACGTTAATTATAATGCGTGCAGAATAATAGAATTACTTATAAAATAAAAATTATAAAACATTCTCTACTGCATAAGATTTATTTATGAAGATTTCAGACTTAGCAGTATTTTGTACTGTTGTTGAAGCACCTAGTCTTACCGAAGCTGCAAATAAGCTTCATAAAACGCAGCCAGCGGTCTCGCAATCAATAAAAAGATTAGAACAATCTATGGGATTTGCGCTGTTTGAGCGTGAGAAATACCGTAATATATTGACAGAACAAGGCCGCCGATTTTACTTCGAGGCTGAAAAATTATTAAATCATCATAGAGATCTTTCATTACTCGCGAATGAATTTGCGGCTGGTAATGAGCCAAGCTTTAATATCTGCTACGAACCAATTGTCTATCAACATCAAATTGATGAAGTACTAGGCCGTGCATTTATGAAATTTCCGTCGACAGAAATGAACATTTCAAGTGGTAAGCGTTTTTTTGCGTTGGAGCAGGTTACCCAAGGAGCTGCAAACTTAGGTATAGGCCCTTGGTTTGATTTATTTCATTCAACAGGCGATCTTGAAACCATGCCGATAGGGAAAATTAAACTCGGTCTAGTCTCATTACATGGCTACATGCCGCAATCGTTGGGTTTTGCTGAGCTTGCTAATTACCCGTCTCTTGCGATGAAAGAGAGTAAATTTAATTTTGACAGCGAACGTCTGGCGTATGGTAATAGTAAAAACGTGATGAAACTAGACGATGCGTTGGCGATAAAAAGATACCTTTTACAAGGCATGGGATACGCGCTTATCGGCCTTAACTTTTGCCGCGAGGAAATTGACTCTGGTATTTTACAACGCGTACGTGTTAATGATCGAAAAGACGAGTTTGAAGCAGAGATCCATGCTTTTCGCCTACATATTTCTCATCATGGGCCAGTAGCTAGATATTTTTGGGAACAACTAAAGGTGTTGAATAAAGCATATGAAGACCATCGAACAACATGAACTAGCAGAAAGAATGTTTACCGTGATAGGTGCCATTCCAAGGGGAAAAGTAGCCTCTTATGGGCAAGTTGCACGTTTAGCCGGTTTTCCTAATTATGCCCGTAAAGTAGGGCAGTTACTTAAACATTTACCACCAGAATCGACTCTGCCTTGGTATCGGGTAGTGAATAGTCAAAGGCGCATTTCATTTGCATCAGATAGCGATAAATTTCAAGAACAAAAACAACGCTTAGAAGCTGAGGGTGTGACCTTTTCAGGCACAAATCTAATTGCAAAGCAATGTTTTTGGGAGTAACAAATTTAGAACCCTTCATATTCAACTGATCCAGATAAATAACATAGCCGTAATTATCGTTAGTTTTTGAGTATTTGAACGGGAATTATGAAACTAGCTTTATTTCCATTGCCGATATTTTTGCTTCCGGGTGGCTTTACCCGCTTGCGGATTTTCGAGCAACGTTACTTATATATGGTGAAAGAAGCGGCCAAAACCAATCAAGGTTTTGTGTTGTGCGCTGACGTGGAGGGGGCGCCTAAAGATAGACAAAATGAAGGGGTTCACGTGAAAATAGTGGATTTCTCTCAAGGTGAAGATGGCCAACTATTGATAGATGTTGAGGCAATCAAACGAGTTTCGATCAGTAACGTTGAGGTTGACCACCAAGGTCTTAGGTATGGAGAATGTAGCGAGATAGAAGGGCCACCGTGGCTGTGTAATGACACGGCTTTCAAGCTAATTGATAGCACCCTCAAGGAGAAGCTTCGCAATGTATTCATCGCCAATCCAATACTGGACGATTTATACAAAGACAAGCGTTTTTCAGAGCCGCTCTGGGTTGCGTACAGGTGGTTGGAGATTTTGCCTATATCGATGGCACAAAAATTAAAAATAAAGCAAGCCCAGACATTTGAACAGGTAGCCGAATTCTTACATACTGTGTTAGATGAAAAATAAAAGTGATCGATTCTCAGCTTCAAATCGTAAAGCACGGTAGTAAGTATAATCAGGAAGGTGAGCTATGATAGGCCAACAGCAATCAGTTGATTGCAACGTTAAATCAGGAACTCGCAAAGCAGTGCAAGATACCCCTTCACAAGCGTTGTCAGACGCACTAGTCAAAGTCGCGACAAGCAGGGATCGAAAGGCCTTCGCGTATTTATTCGAATATTTTGCTCCTAAAATTAAACGATTTGGAGTGAAGCAATTTGGTAACGAAGCACAAGCAATGGAGTTAGTGCAAGACACCATGACGTCGGTATGGCGAAAGGCTCATTTGTATCACCACGATAAGGGAGCTGCGACGACATGGATTTATACGGTGATGAGAAACGCCTCTTTTGATGCTTTACGCAAGATGAAGAGCAACAAAGAAGAGCATATAAGCGAAGACATCTGGCCGATAATTCAAGATTCTCAAACAGACGATGAAGGCTTCAAAGACCACCTTCAAACTGCTCAAATACAAAAATACATTAACAAGCTACCACCTGCCCAACGTGATATTGTCAAAGGGGTTTATTTTCAAGAAATGTCACAGGAGCAACTGGCTGAACATTTGAATATTCCGGTTGGCACGGTGAAATCTCGTTTAAGACTAGCACTACAAAAGCTTCGCGCAGAGCTGGGAGATCAGGCATGATTAAGCATCACCCTAATGAATCATTATTAGAACAATTTGTTGAGGGCAGTCTGCCCGCAAGTATTAGCGTCGCGATTGCTGCACACGTAGAGCTTTGTCCTTGTTGTCAAAAGAAAACCCAAGCATTAGAGGAAGCCAAAGCAAGTCAACAATTCAGTGACGCAGCGCCACTTGCTTTGGACGCTGATATGATACAGCTGATGGAGTCGATTGCGTTGACTGACGATGTTGACGAAGTACATGATTACATTCAACCGACGTTTAGCTATCAGGGACGTGATGTGCAACTACCACGAGCCATAGCCAATATTGACAGAACCAAGTTCTCTGGCGTGGGGAAAGTATCGCGCGCTCGCTTGTTGCTTGAAGACGGTGAGTTGCGTTCAAGCCTGCTGGAAATAGAAGCGGAAGGTGAGATCCCTGAGCATACTCACACCGGTTTTGAGATCACTTTGCTATTGGACGGTGATTTTTCTGACGAGTCCGGTGAATACGTTCCCGGAGACTTTATTTGGCAAGATGGCCGACATAATCACTCGCCCCGCACCAAATCAGGCTGTCTGTGCTTTACTGTCGTCAGCAGTGCGCTACACTTCAATAAAGGGCTTAGTAAGTTGTTAAATCCAATTGGCAATCTGATTTATTAAGGAAAAAGTCTCAGTATGAAGTTTTCATCTTCGATAAAAATTGGTATTAGCGCTTGTTTGGCCGGTGATAAAGTAAGATTTGATTCCGGCCATAAGCGTTCAAACTTTTGTATGGATGAATTTGCAGAACACGTTGAATATGTTAGGTTTTGTCCTGAGGTCGCTATAGGCCTCCCAATTCCAAGACCCACCATTAGACAAATCAGGGTCGGTGACATCATCAAGGTAAGTCGACCTGACGGCATAGAAGACGTAGCGCCAAAACTTAAATCGTATGGCGAGCAAATCGCCACGTCACAGGCTCAAAATTTATCGGGGTTTGTATTTTGCGCCAAAAGCCCAAGCTGTGGCATGGAGCGTGTGAAGGTATATAACGAAGCGGGTACGGGCAATACCTCTGAGGGTATCGGTGTGTTTGCTGAGCAAATTATGAAACACAATCCACTACTACCTTGTGAGGAAAATGGCCGTCTCAACGATATGTACCTCAGAGAAAATTTCGTTATGCGTGTGTTTGTTTATAAAAGCTGGCAAGAATTAGTCAGTCAGGAACACGTTGGCTTACATGAAATCACTACGTTTCACGCCATGCATAAGTACCTTTTGATGAGTCATAATTATCAGGCATACAAAAATTTGGGAAGGCTGTTGGGCGATGGCAAGCAATTAGATATTGAAACGCTCAAGCTGCAATACATAAGCGGTTTGATGACAGCGCTCAAAAAGCCTGCAAACAGAAAAAATCAGGCTAACACGTTGACCCACTTACAAGGGTATTTCAAAAATGAGCTGTCGAGCGTTGAGAAGCAAGAAATGTGTACGGCAATTGAAGAGTATCGTAAGGGTATAGTGCCGCTTTACGTTCCTCTTACATTGTTAAAGCATCATTTAACAGTACATCCCAAAGCCTACTTGCAGAGTCAAGTCTACTTTGACCCATACCCCAACGAGTTGCGCTTAAGATTCGGAATTTAACCATGAAAACTGCTTTTTGGTTTCGCCGTGACCTGAGGGTATACGGCAATGAGGCTTTGATAGAAGCCATAAATGAAGGCGCACGAGATGCGCTTTTTTTTTATTGTAAGCCACAGTGGCAACAACACAATACCGCGTCTATCCAGATAGACTTATTGGAGCGGAGGCTGGTTGAGCTTGGCGCGTTATTGAGCGAGTTTGGTGTCCAGCTACATATTATTGAGGCGGGCATGTTCACTGAGCTGCCAGAGCGGCTCAGCGCATTTTGCGAAGAAAATAACATCAGTCGTCTGTTTGCAAACAAAGAATATGAAGTAAATGAAATTGCACGCGACAATGAGTGCTCTAAGCGGGTTTCACTGAGATGTTTTGATGGAGATGTAATTGCCCCCCCGGGTACCGTGCTGACGGGCTCTGGTGAAATGTTCAAAGTATTTACGCCATTCAAGAAAGCGTGGCTCAAATTATTTTCAGATCAGCGGTTTAACTTTCAACATTGGCCACTTGAAAAGCGCAGCGCCGGTGAATTTACTACACCATCTTTTTTTGCAATGACCATGGAATCACAGAAGTGGCCGGTTGATGATGAATCTATCGTGGCAGTTGTTAATCGTTTTATTAAAGATAAGTTGACAGACTATCAGGGCGATAGAGATTTCCCTGCAATCAAGGGAACTTCAGGTTTAAGTCCATATCTTGCACTTGGCATTATTTCACCTAAGCAATTGCTAACCCAGATCCAACTCGATAACCCTGAAGTACTAGAGAGACCGAGCCAGCCGGAGTTTTGTTGGATAAATGAAATAATTTGGCGTGAGTTTTATCGACACCTAATCGTTGCATTTCCTAAGTTATGCAAAGGCTCTAACTTTAACGAAAAATACAATGCTGTTGCATGGCAGGCAGTTCCCGAGGTGTTTCAATTGTGGTGCGAAGGTCAAACAGGTTATCCCATTGTAGATGCGGCTATGCGTCAACTAAACAAAACTGGATGGATGCACAATCGGTTACGCATGATAGTGGCTAGCTTTTTAACAAAACACCTATTGATCGATTGGCGTCAAGGTGAAGCCTACTTTATGTCTAAACTTATTGATGGGGACTTAGCGAGTAATAATGGTGGTTGGCAATGGGCTGCAAGTACAGGATGCGATGCTCAACCGTATTTTCGAATATTTAATCCTATTACGCAAAGTGAAAAGTTTGATCCTGATGGTACTTTCATTCGTACCTATGTGCCTGAATTGAAAAACGTTCCAGCTAAGCACATCCACTTTCCGCACGACTACTTGTCGGCTTTTGGCGGTCAGTATTGTGCACCAATTGTGGATCACAAAGAAGCCAGAGCAAGAGCGCTTGAGGCATTTAAGGTATAAAAGGTATGGATCACAAAACCCAGCGATTTGTGTCAGTGTATAACGAAATCGACAAGCATTGTCTAGACAAGCTAGCAGAGATTTATACAGACGATATTAATTTCACAGATCCGCTCCATCACATCCAAGGACTTGAACAGCTAACACTGTACTTTCAAGCTTTATATGAAAATGTTGCTGACATCAATTTTACAGTGACAAGCGATTACCAGTCTGATGATGTTAGCTTTATTTACTGGATAATGTCTTATCGTCATCCAAAGCTTAATGGTGGAAAGACCATTGATGTTGATGGGCACAGTAGATTGAGCTTTAAAGGTGATAAAGTTGCTTACCACCGAGATTATTTCGATAGCGCACAAATGTTATACCGTCAGGTTCCTGTACTTGGCAACATAATTCGTATGCTTGATAAGAGGGTGACTGGATGAAACATGTACTGATCACGGGTGCAACATCAGGCATAGGTAAGGGGTTGGCCAGATATTATGCTAACCAGGGCGATACCGTTACGGCATGTGGGCGAAATACTGAGATTCTTAGTTCGCTAGCACAAGAGAGTGGCGTAAAAACGAAAGCGTTTGATTTAACGAAGCGTGAAGAAATAGAGCGTCAGTTTGCCGACCTTGATGAGCTAGATTTGGTTATTCTAAATGCTGGCGGTTGTGAATATATTGACAACCCGAATGACTTTGACGGCCACCTTTTTGAACGGATCATGACCATTAATGTGATTTCAATAGGGCATTGCTTAGACATTATTCTACCCAAAATCAAACGAGGCGGTCAGCTATGTATCATCAGCTCTAGCAGCTCTTTTTTGCCATTGCCTCGTGCTGAAGCATATGGCGCGTCAAAGTCGGCACTCAGCTATCTAGCTAGAACGCTTTCTGTTACTTTAAAAGGTGTGGACGTCACAGTTGTACATCCAGGTTTTGTTGAAACACCGCTAACAGACAAAAATGATTTCCCGATG
This sequence comes from Pseudoalteromonas peptidolytica, assembly GCF_012641745.1. Taxonomy (GTDB): domain Bacteria; phylum Pseudomonadota; class Gammaproteobacteria; order Enterobacterales; family Alteromonadaceae; genus Pseudoalteromonas; species Pseudoalteromonas peptidolytica. Next base: position 79,973 of record NZ_WEHZ01000013.1, on the reverse strand, counting down.
CCATGTATAGTCAGCGTCGAAGACGCAGTAGGATACATAAGCGCGGGGATCTCTAAGCGCAAAAGGGAAATACACTTTCCCAGACGTTTTACCTTATTTTTGAAACTTCTTAGGCTTTTACCATTTTCTTTATGGTTGCCTCTCGCGAAAAGGATAGCCCGTGGCTAAAATTGCAATCATTGGTAGTGGCATCTCAGGTATGGCTGCTGCGTATTTACTGAACCGTAAACACGATATCAAAGTGTTTGAAAAAAATAATTATATTGGTGGTCACACGGCAACTATTGATGTAGAAAATAATGGCGAAAAAATCGCAATAGATACCGGTTTTATTGTATTTAATGACAGAACATACCCAAAGTTTGAAAAGCTGCTCGCAGAAATAGGCGTTACGCGTAAACCAACAGAGATGAGCTTCAGCGTTCACAATAGCCAAACAGAGTTTGAGTATAACGGGCATTCACTATGGACCCTATTTGCTCAAAAACGCAACTTGTTTAGACCCAAGTTTTGGCAGCTACTAAAAGATATTGTTCGGTTCAATACAGTATGTAAAGAGTTACACCAGCGTGATGACTATAATGGCGTCGAAACATTAGGTAAGCTCTTAAGCCATCATAATTTTAATGAATTTTTTAAACTGCATTACATCCTACCTATGGGGGCGGCAATCTGGTCTACAAGTATCAAAGAGATGCTCGACTTCGAGGCTAAGTTCTTTGTGCGCTTTTTCTTCAATCATGGTCTCTTGGATATTGCTAACCGCCCACAGTGGTATGTGATCCCTGGTGGCTCCAGAGAATACATTGCGCCATTAGTGGAACAGTTCCGTGAGAATATTGTTCTGAATGCCAAACTCACTAGCGTACAACGCGACGATGATGGCGTGACTTTGGTATTTGAGGATGGTCACCAAGAGCAGTTTGATAAAGTGGTGTTTGCGTGCCACAGCGATCAGGCGCTTGAATTATTGGCCTCGCCGTCGGAACAAGAAACACAAATTCTTGGCGCTATTCCATATACGGCAAATTCAGTTGTGCTTCACACCGACACAAGCCTGCTGCCTAAACGTAAAGCGGCATGGGCGAGTTGGAACTATTTGCTAAACGAGGCGACCGACAAGGCCGCAGTCGTGACCTACCAAATGAACATACTTCAAGGGCTAGACGCAAAACATCAATATTGTGTCACACTAAACCATGATAGCGGCATTGATGAAAGCAAAGTGATCCAACGATTTGTATATCATCATCCGGTCTTCAACACGGCCAGCATTGATGCACAAAAAAGAAAGCCTGAAATCGATGGCAAACATCATAGCTATTTTTGTGGCGCTTATTGGTTTAACGGCTTTCACGAAGATGGTGTCAAAAGTGCTGTAGATGTCGCAAGGCAGCTTGGAGTTGAATTTTGAACAGTGCCATCTTGGTAGGGAGAGTGAGACATAGGCGTTTTGCGCACGCTCATCATGCTTTTTCTTACCCGATGTATATGATGTGGATTGACTTACATGAGGCAGAGTCCCTGAACGGGATCTCGTCAGTGTTTGGCTCCTCTGGCTTAAAACTGCTCAAGTTTAATCAGCAGGACTACATCAAAGATGGTGAAGGCAGCTTACTACAACGCGCTTATTTAAAGTCTAAACAACTAGGCCGACCTGTAACAGACTCGACCAAAGTTTATCTGATGGCACAAATGCGCTGCTTTGGTATTTATTTTAGTCCAGTGAACTTTTACTTCTTTGAGCATGAAAACGGACAAGGCTTCAGTCATATGCTTGCAGAGGTGAGTAACACGCCTTGGAACGAGCGCTATTTTTATTCAGTTGATTTACATGAAGATGTGAACTTTGAAAAAGCTTTTCACGTATCACCTTTTATGAATTTGGATATGCGTTATCACTGGAAAGTAAAGCCGCCAGGACAAACCACAGTTATCCATATAGAGAACAGAAAAGGTAACGAATTGCTATTCGATGCGACTTTGGCGTTGAAAAAGCAGGCACTGACTAACAAGAACATCAACCGCTTGTTACGTCGCTTTCCTGCGATGACGTGGAGTATAGCAAAGGGTATCTATTGGCAAGCGTTAAAGTTATTTTTAAAGAAGGTACCCTTCATTGGGCATCCGGGAAGAGTTTAAGATGGAAAACACCACAACAATCACCTCATCAATATCACTCAGCACGCTAGATAAGTTATACAAGAAGCTCGTCTTCGGCGCTTTAAATACCTTGGAGTCTGGCAAGGTCGTGCTTGTCGAAGGCGGTAACCGACATCACTTTGGCTCAATGGACTCAGAGCTTATTGCTGAAGTTGTGGTTCACGACGCCGCAATGTATAAATTGTTTGCGCTCGGAGGAAGCGTAGGCGCTGGAGAAGCGTACATTTTGGGTCATTGGAGTTGCTCTAATTTAACAGCATTAATAGAAATATTCGTGCTCAACCAAGCACAGTTGGATGCCTTTGAAAGAAAGTTTGCGGTTTTATCTAATATCGCACACAAGCTTAAGCACTTTAGGAACAAAAACTCAAAACAAGGTTCGAAACGTAATATCGAAGCCCATTACGATTTAGGAAATGACCTTTACGAGTCGTTTCTCAGCGAAGAAATGCTTTATTCGAGTGCTGTTTACCCCAGTAAAGAGGCGACACTTGAGCAGGCACAGCAATATAAACTCGCTGCAATATGCAAACGTCTAGACTTGCAAGCCTCTGACAAAGTGGTCGAGATAGGCACTGGGTGGGGGGCTTTTGCTATCTATGCCGCCAAACACCATGGGTGCCATGTAACGACCACAACAATATCTGAGGAGCAACACGCTTATGTGGAGAAGTTAATTGTAGAGGAAGGACTTGGTGATAAAATTACTCTATTGAAGAAAGATTACCGAGACTTACAAGGGCAGTACGATAAATTGGTTTCAATTGAAATGATTGAAGCCGTAGGACATGAATATCTTTCTGGCTTTTTTGCGAAATGCGATGCACTCCTAAAGCCGTCTGGTGCCATGTTGATCCAAGCAATCACCATCGCGTGTCAACGTTATCAGCACTATCTAAAGCAATCTGATTTTATCCAACAATATATTTTCCCGGGCGGATGTTTGCCTTCAGTCACCGAGATGAGTAAACAAATCTCAAGCGCAACAGACATGGTAGTACATGAGCTACATGACATAGGGCTTCACTACGCAAGAACTTTGTATGATTGGCGAGTTCGCTTTGAAAAGTCTTGGCCATCTTTGGATAGCAAGCGATTTGATGAACGTTTCTACCGTTTGTGGGAGTTTTACTTGTGCTATTGCGAAGGCGCGTTTAAGCGTCGAGCAACCAGTGCCATTCACCTAGTTGCTAGAAAACCCGGATATCAGTCAAATGATTGTGTTGCAGCATTGGATTACTAACGCGCTGATATTTCAAAGTGTTTGGTTTGCAGCTTTGTTCTTTCAGTCTCAGGCACTTTGGTTTATGACAGCGGGCTGCGTGATAATGCTGTTGGGGCATTCAAACAGACGGTTGAACATGATATTGGCATTAGCTGGCTCCGTGATAGGTGTGCTCGTTGAGTATACAGCGGTTGAAAGTAATCTAATGAGCTATCAAGGAGAGGCAATTATCCCTCTTTGGCTTTGGGTACTTTGGATAGCGCTGCTATTAACATTAAATAAAGCACTCGCTAAATTGCTTACTTTACCAATGCCTGTGCAAATATTACTTTTTGCGGTGTGTGCGCCGCCCAGTTATCTAGGCGCTGCGAACTTTGATGTGTTGACAATACATCAACCTTGGTACGTTTTTTGGCCGACATTTGGGGCAATGTGGAGTGTTGGCTTTTATATTATTATTTGTATTAATCGGTTTTTGTTAGGTACAAACCTTGCGCGTGGACACGCAAATTGATAGCTTTTGGTCTCAAACTGTGCGCTTTGAGCTAAAACAGCGCAAAATAATAAATATTTAGTCTAAATTATCAATTTTGGGGTTGCACACAAAGGCAAAATGCATAACCATAGGTTTTGCTTAGGCAAATTATAAAGTTATAGGAATCTAATAATGAATAAAGCTCAACTAGTTGAAAAGATGGCGGCAGACGCAGAAATTTCAAAAGCAGCGGCAACTCGCGCTCTAGAATCATTCACTGGCGCAGTAACGGACACTTTGAAAGAAGGTGGTTCAGTTGCTTTAGTTGGTTTCGGTACTTTCACTGTAAAAGAGCGTGCTGCTCGCACTGGCCGTAACCCACAAACTGGTGCTGAAATCCAGATCCCAGCTGCGAACATTCCTTCGTTCAAAGCGGGTAAAGGTCTAAAAGACCAAGTAAACTTGTAATCCATACGCTGGACAGAAAAACCTCCGAAAACGGGGGTTTTTTTATATCTCGGCAGTCTTGAATCTGCTAACATCGCCCCAACTTATGATTTAAATTATCTTACACTAATAATTGCAATGAAACGTTTTAGTCTGCCAGCAATACTCTCGCTACTTATACTCTTATGGGTTGGTGCTGCGTGTGCGACAGAACTTGATTGCAATACTACTTCTCCTATACCGGTAACAAAGTCGATGTCTATTACCGATGATGCTATTCAGTTACCAGTTAATCAACCAGATCAGCATAAGCAAGTTATGCCGTTCAAGCTTTCACATGATGACAACGATCATGATACTGGCTTTTTACCAGAGAGAGAGCGCTCCAATCATCCTAGTTATTTCTTGCATCCAAAACAGCAAGCGGAATATGCACTGGCGTTTGCGCTAGCAGAGCCAAAATATGTTCCTGCCATGGTTTATCAAATGGAAAAACCCAATGATTTACCGTGGTACATGTCTGATACACGGCCAGCAAACGGCTCTATCGATACCTGCAAACCAGCCAACCTCATCTTCAAAGGTCGTCTAAGCTACGACGTATAATCATCGTTCATTTCGGATTTAAAGTTAACCTTATACCAATTAGACCTAATACTTGCTCAATTTGAAGGATAAAATCTGACGCTAACAGCGTTAAAAATTTCTTATTTAGAACAACTAAATAGCAAAATTTTTGCCTGGTTATCGACAAGATTTTCTCGCCTCAAAATAGATCACTTAATTAAGATACTTGGTATTAATTTGAATTTTGAGCATCCAATATTGGTCGATGGTTTACTTACTTTGCGTAATTTTGCTGGTCAACGAAGGCAACATACCAGTGCCCGTGTAGGCAAGTTGATCACTTAATTAAGATAATTGCCACAACTGATTTGGTAAATACAAAATTAGTAAAAGTCGAAATAGTATTGGCATGCTCGCCAGTTTTAATACTAATTTGTCCTAATATGAGCTCAATTTGAAGCAGTAAATCTGATGCCAACTGTGTTAAAAGTTTCTAGTTTACAGCTACTAAATAGCGAAACTTTCCTTGCTCAGAGCATGTAGATACCTTTACACGAGCAGGGACTATGGTGTTATAGAGACGATTTTCTTGCCACAAAATGAACTACTTATCATCGGAAATCAGGATCAAGCAAATTGGTATAAATAAATTGGCTCGACCAATGAGAATAAAATGCAGAATATAGAACAATTGAATAGCAAGCACGGCATGACAACTTCGTCGCGCTTCAAGAAATTCTTTACCGCAATTATCATAGTGATACTGATAATTTGTGCTACACCAAACTTATACCCAAATAAGAACTTAATACAGGTTCAGGCAAGCGCTAACAACGTGCTTGTTGTATCTGTACCTGAGCTAAAAAATAATCTGGAAAATGAAGGCTTTAAGGTAAAAAAGGTAATATCACATCAAGGTGGATACTTAGTAGAGCTAGAAAATCGAGCACTTACCGCAGAGGCTAGGGCGCATATAGCCGCACTGCACAATGAACTAAATGTTAAAGTAATAAGTGCATCCACAATGCCTTTATGGCTTGAGTATACTGGATTAAAGCCAATCAAGCTCGGTTTAGACCTAGATGGGGGAGTATTGTTTGTTCTCAAAGTTGATGTTGAGCAGGCAATGCTGAGCCAACTGCAATCTGTTGCAGATGAGGCCAATAGCATTCGAATTAACAACCGCTATCGCCATCTATCTTCGCCTCAAGTTGTCAATGCTCAAGAGGTCGAGATAGTTGCAACAGTACAAGGGAAAACAGAGTTACAAGCATTAAGCACTACTTTACGCGACCGGTATCCGCACCTTAGCAGCAATAGAAAAGCCCATGGTAGTCTCACTACATTGACTTTATCTTTTCCCGAGGCAAAAAAAATTGAGCTTCATAAGCAGTTAATGACTCAGGCATTATCAACATTGCGCTCGCGAATTGAGGAACTCGGGATCACTGAAGCGGTAACCCAACGACAAGGTGATAATTATATCCGTATTGAACTACCGGGGGTGCAAGACCCTGACCAAGCAAAACGCATAATAGGTGCCACTGCCAAATTATCTTTCCATGCGTTACAGACAGCAGGCGGCCAGAGAATAAAAGATAAATTAGGAAACGTTATCAATATTGACCCTACCGCAATTTTTGGTGGTGATGAAATTGAATCGGCCACGGCCGGTAGAGATGAATACGGTAAACCGCTGGTAGAGCTATTTTTATCATCAAGTGGTGGTAAAAAGATTAACCACTTTTCCCGGCAAAATGTCGGCAAGCCAATGGCGACTGTGTTTGCACAGTACTACGTCAGTACCAGTGGAGAGACTAAAAAGCATACAGAGGTGATATCGGTTGCAACTATACAACAAGTACTAAATACCCGCTTTAGCATTACCAATATGCAATCAATGGAACGAGCGCAAGAGTTAGCGTTGTTACTAAGAGCAGGATCGTTGGATGCACCAATCACAATAGTAAAAGAGCAAACAATAGGCCCATCTTTGGGTGAGAAAAATATTGAAAGCGGCTTTAAAGCTCTTGCGCTTGGACTCAGCATCACCTTGTTATTTATGGCTCTGTGGTATCGAAAGCTCGGAGTCATCGCAATTATTTCGTTACTCGTCAATTTAGTATGCCTCATTGGCTTAATGTCATTATTGCCAGGAGTTGTGTTGACGCTTCCAGGCATTGCTGGTTTGGTGCTGACAATTGGTATGGCAGTGGATACAAACGTTATTATTTTTGAACGGGTAAGAGAGCTGAGGTCAAAAGGAGCAACCATGGTGATAGCATTAAAGCAAGGTTACCAACAAGCAATGTCCAGTATTGTTGACGCTAATTTAACAACGATGATCACAGCACTTATTCTGCTTGGGATTGGATATGGGCCGGTGAAAGGGTTTGCTATCACGCTAGCGCTTGGCATTGTGACTAGTATTTTTGCTGGGGTTATTGTATCGGGGTTACTGTCTGAGTCTTTATATTCTCAGCAGCGTCAAGGAGGAAAGTAATATGAAAAGTAATATGCAACACATCAGATTGATAGGGCTTATTTTAGGGGTGGTATTGGTTTTCGCGAGCTTGGTTACAATAGCCCAAAAAGGAATCGCTTTTGGGCAAGATTTTACAGGTGGGTATGTCACTGTAATTGATGTACCAAAGTCCGTCACTGTTGATGAAATGCAACTGAAGTTACATCAGCTCGGGGTGGATAATGCTCGAATTGACCTGCAAATGGATGGCAGTTGGCGAATATTTCAGACTCCTTCTTCTACTAATGATTTAAAGGTAAAAGAGTGGAATTCGGAGCTAAACTCACAATGGCATGCAACGGTATTAGATGCCAGTTATCTTGGCGCTCAAGTTGGTGATGAACTTATTGAGCAAGGCGGACTGGCAGGATTATTTGCTTTACTGAGCGTGCTGCTCTATTTGGCATGTCGTTTTGAGTGGCGTCTAGCGGTATCAGCAAGTATTGCATTATTTCATGATGTCGTTATTACGTTAGGGTTATTTTCTGCCACGCAGGTTGAATTTGACCTAACGGTATTAGCTGCGTTACTGGCTATCATCGGGTACTCTCTCAATGACTCCATCGTGGTTGGAGACAGAGTGAGGGAGCTGCTTTTTGAGGAACGTTACAAGCAAGCGCCTGTGGCAAAAGTCATTGATCAAGCGATAAAAGATTCGTTGAGTCGTACGTTAATTACCTCATTGACAACATTAGCAACTGTACTGTCAATATGGTGGCTCGCAGGAGCCGGGTTGAGTAGTTTTGCCATGGCGCTATGCTGTGGCATAGCAGTTGGTACACTATCATCACTTGCAATTAGCGCGACTTTGCCACAGTTTATGGGATTATCATATAACAATTACCGCAAAGAAGAGTCAGAAGCAACGAAGAAGCAGCTTGCAGAACCCTGATTTTAGCAAGCATTTATCAAGTGGAAGGTTAAAAAAGTAGTGCAAACTCTTTTTTAACCTTTGTTGACTAAGATATAATTCACGGCTGTTGAAAGGAGTTGGTGGGCGCTAATGTCAAAATACAGTTTTCAGACTCGTTGCGGTAAGGTCACCCTTTGGACTGAAAAAAATATCCTATTTGCCTGCTTTGAAGGCAATATTAATGAATCCATGATCCATTTCTTTTCTCGGACGATGGAACAATGTCGTGATGAAATTGCGGTGCCAGCATGGGGTTATGTTAGTTATTCAGAAAAAGCGATTGCCGCTACACCGCAAGCCTATGATTTATTGGTTAATGTCGCCAAACGGTGTCTGCAACTAGGGTGTGTAAGTGCAGGTTATGTACTAAATTCAGCGATTGCAAAGCGCCAAATGGAAAAGCTTCGAAAAGAAATTGGGATGCCAGAGCCAATAGAGCAAGTGCTGTTTGTCGATCTGGACACTGCCGTTGAATACGTTAATCAAAATCTATCTTTCCACTATAATGCCAATTAGACTTAATTGTTGCTCAATTTGAAGGAGTAAACCTGACGCTAATAGCGTTAAAAATTCCTTATTTAGAACAACTAAATAGCAAAATTTTGTCTTTCCTACATGGATATAGGTATCTTAGCGGTAGTAGGACGCGATAGCGAAGTTATAGACAAGATTTTCCCGCCTCAAAATAGACCTCTTAATTCAGCTCCTTAGATTGGGGGAATAAAAAAGGCCTCCTTGGAGACCTTTAAGATGATTACTACTTACCTTCAAACTAATTGACGTCGGTTTCAACCTGCTGGTGAGCCGCTTTTATCTGGTGGCTGGCAGAAGTATGAAAGCGTTTGGTCATCGCCATAAAAAATATTGGCGTGAACAATAAGCCAAATAACGTTACACCAATCATGCCAGAGAATACCGCAATTCCCATTGTTTCTCGCATTTCAGCGCCAGCACCCGTCGCTAAAACTAAAGGAACGACACCAGCTGTAAACGCAATAGATGTCATCAGAATTGGGCGGAGCCTTAATTTGCATGCCTCAATAATAGCCGCTAAATTTGTTTTTCCTTGCTCATATTCCTCTTTAGCAAACTCGACCATTAAAATGGCATTCTTACAGGCTAAAGCAACCAGTACGATCAATGCAATCTGTGTGAAGATGTTATTATCACCACCTGTCAACCAGACACCGACCAGGGCAGACAAAATCGTCATAGGCACAATTAATATAATTGCAAAAGGTAATTTTAGACTCTCATACTGTGAAGCTAAGACCATAAATACCAATAAGACGACTAACGGGAAAATATAAATCATCACATTACCAGCTAGAATTTGTTGATAGGTTACTTCGGTCCATTCAAACGCCATACCCTCACTTAAGGTTTCATTTAACACCGCTTCAATCGCAACTTGCGCTTGATCCGATGAAAAACCTGGAGCTGGGCTACCATTTAATTCTGCTGTTGGATAACCATTGTAATGCATAACTCTATCAGGACCCGTGGTTGGCGTTACCTTTAATACCGCGCCAAGCGGCACCATCTGGCCGTAGTTGTTCTTGACTTTATACGACAATATTTGTGCAGGATCTGCTCTAAAGTTAGCGTCAGCTTGTGCTGTCACCTGGTATGTACGACCAAACAAGTTAAAGTCATTAACATACATCGAGCCAAGGTAGATCTGTAATGTGTTAAATACTTCCTCAAGCGGCACCCCTTGCACCATTGCTTGTTCACGGTCGATGTCAATATCCATTTGTGGTACTTGGATCCGAAAACTAGAATAAAGTCCCATCAGTTCAGGTTGTTGCTGAGCTTTGGCTATTACTGCTTGCAGATCTGCGAATAGCTTTTCGAATCCGAGGTTAGCACGGTCTTCAATTTGCAATTTAAAACCACCAGTTGTGCCAAGACCTTGAATAGGAGGCGGTGGAAATACGGCAACAAATGCTTCATCTATGGCAGTAAATTGCTGATTTAACTTTGCTGCGATTGAGGAAGCATAAAGTTCAGGTGTAGTGCGATTTTCAAATTTATCCAGAGTGACAAATACAATGCCACTGTTAGGGCTGTTTGTGAAGCCGTTAACAGATAACCCCGGAAATGATACAGAGTGCAATACGCCCGGTGTATTTAATGCAATTTGTTCCATTTCACGAACAACAGCCTCTGTTCTATCTAAACTGGCTGCATCTGGGAGCTGAGCGATAGCAACGAGGTATTGTTTATCCTGTTGCGGTATAAAGCCTCCAGGGATGGTATCAAACAGTTTTGTTGTGGCAAAAATCAACCCTAGATAAATGACTAGCACGATAGCACTTAAGCGGATCAGCCTTTTTACAAGCGCGACATAGCCTTGTGCTGCTTTGTCAAAAAATCGGTTAAATGGCTTGAATAACCACTGTCCAAATAGTTTATTCAATATCACAGTGAGCCTATCAGGCTTGGCACCGTGTGGTTTTAGCAGTAACGCCGCAAGCGCTGGAGATAATGTCAAAGAGTTAAAAGCGGAAATTAACGTAGAAATAGTAATAGTAAGGGCGAATTGTTTGTAAAACTGCCCCGATAGTCCTGTAATAAATGCGGTGGGAATAAATACGGCACACAGCACTAGCGCGATGGCAATAATCGGGCCTGTTACTTCAGACATCGCCTGCTTTGTGGCTTCGAAAGGTGCAAGACCGTTTTCAATATTACGCTCTACATTCTCTACAACAACGATAGCATCATCGACGACAATACCAATGGCAAGTACTAAACCAAATAAGGAGAGGGTGTTAATGGAGACGCCAAGCCACTGCATGGCAGCAAAAGTGCCCACTAACGATACTGGTACCGCGACAAGAGGAATGATAGATGCGCGCCATGTCTGTAGGAATAAAATAACCACCAATACAACTAAAACAATGGCTTCTAGAAGGGTTGAGATAACCGCATCTATAGAGCCGCGTACAAAGATTGTTGGGTCATACACAATATCGTATTCGACTCCTTCAGGAAAACGTGTCGCAAGTGATTTCATGGTTTCACGCACCTGATCAGAAAGCTCGATAGCATTTGAGCCTGGGCGCTGGAAAATAGGCATCGCAACAGCCTCGTTTCCATCTAATAGTGCACGTAACGCATAATTATCTTGTCCAAGCTCGACTCGACCTATATCTCGTAATCGAGTGATTGCTCCATCGTTAGATACACTGACGATGATGTTTTCAAACTCGTTTATCTCTGCCAAGCGGCCCTTTACGTTTAGCAGTATTTGAAATTGGTTATCATTGGTGGTCGGTTGTGCACCTAATGAGCCTGCCGCAACTTGACGGTTTTGTTGTTTTATCGCCTTAACTATATCGCTGGCAGTTAGGTTACGCTCAGCTAATTGTTCGGGGTTTAGCCAAATCCGCAACGCATATTTTCCTCCACCGAACAGCTGTACGTCGCCAACACCAGGTAGTCGTGCTATCTGGTCTTTAACATAAATATCCGCGTAGTTTGAAAGGTAACTCGTGTCATGGGAGCCGCTGGGTGACACCAAATGCACGACCATAGTAAGATCTGGAGAAGCTTTTTCTGCGACTACACCAAGGCGCTGCACTTCTTCTGGTAATCTGGGCGTGGCACTGTTTACACGGTTTTGTACCTGAACCTGTGCTCTATCTAGATCTGTGCCTAGTGCAAACGTAACGGTGAGTGTCAGTCGGCCGTCACTAGTTGCTTGTGAAAACATGTATAACATATTTTCAACCCCATTGATCTCTTGCTCTAAAGGCGTTGCTACGGTTTCGGCAATGACTTTGGGGTTAGCGCCTGGGTAAGTTGCTGACACTACAACAGTCGGAGGTACGACTTCAGGATACTCACTGACCGGCAGCTGAAACAAGGAGATGGCACCGGCGATAAGTATCACCAGTGACATCATTGCGGCAAAGATAGGCCTTTTAATGAAAAAATGTGAAAATTTCATTGTTAATTTAGTCCCTGTGTTGACTCAATCTCGGTCATTGCAACGACTTGAGCTGAAATGGATTCGGGAAGCGTAAGTGTTACATTGTTTGGACTTATGGGCATTCCAGGGCCCACCCGAGCAGGGCCATTGACTGCAATGCGCTCACCTGCGCTCAGTCCTGACTCAATCGCACGAAACTCACCATAGCGATTACCCAGCGTGATTAACCGATATTCAAGAGTGTTAGCATCGTTTACGACAAGCACAAAACGATTTTTAAGATCTGTACCAACAGCTTTATCAGGTATTATCACGCGGTTATTAAGTTCTCCGGATGATAAACTCACACGAGCAAACGACCCTGGACGTAGCAAACCATTTTTATTATCGAAAGAGGCTCTTACTTTTAGGGTGCCTGAGTGGTTATCGATAGCATTGTCAATAAAGTCTAGCTGGCCGATAATTGGCTGTGCCTGGCTACCTAAAAGCTCAAGTTTTACTGGTAATTTATCTGTGTCGGTTACTGTGGCGAATTGACTGTTCCATGTGCGTTCATCAATATCAAAATACGCATACATTTTGTCGGTCGCGACAATCGTTGTGAGTAGCGTGTCATTTGCACGGATCGTATTGCCTTGGGTCACTTCAGCAAATGAAATTTTTCCACTAATAGGAGCCGTGACTTTGCTAAATTCCAAATTAAGTTGTGCAGACTTAAAAGAGGCTCTTAAGGCGTCTAATTCAGCCTGACGCTGTGCCGTAAGTGAAACTCGAGCGTCTACTTCTTCAGTGGATATGGCTTTTTGTTTACTAAGACGAAGAGCTCGAGCAGACTCACTTTTCGCTTGCGAAAGCGCTGCCTCTGCTCGAGTTACTTGCGCAGCAAGGCTGGCCACGTCAGCTAAAAAAGTACGGTCATCAAGCTCAAAAAGAACCTCACCTCTTTCAACAGTATCACCTTCTCTAAAATTTACCGATCGAACAACGCCAGTTACGCGGGCGCGTAACGCGACCTCATTGGGAGAAGAAAGACGCGTTGTATAAGTGTGCCAATCGGCAACATTTATCTGTGGTGTGGCAGCTACATCGATAGGTTGTAACTGTGGAGCGTTAGTTATCGCTTGCTCTGATCCACCGCATGCGCTGAGTAAGAGTAAAGCAGAAATGAGTGTGACAAGTCTGGTTGGTTTGAACATAGTGCCTCCTGTGTATATGACGCACACTATACGTTTCATTTGTTGCGTTAAATACAGATAATTGGGAAAATGATTGGTGCCAAATTAGAATCAATAAATGTTGATTGATGTGTATTCCAAAATAAGAGAGCGCTTTATCTGAGATAGAAGATAAATTAAATAAATTGTTTTACAGTATGGAAAAGCCAAGGGAGAACCATTATTTTGAGCGAAAACCATTTAGAAATGACACTGATTGAAGCGCTGAACAAAAGTGAAGATGCAGTAGCGATAGTGAGCCAACAGAATGTGATAACCTTTTGTAATGATACGATGGCAACATTGCTTGGTAAGCACAACAAGTCGTTAATTGGCAATACAATAGAGGCGCTATTTTCATCTGCTCAGGGGAGTGTTTTTGAGGACAGAATTGACGGCGATGAATTGGCTGACTGGTTTTTAAGTCTGAAGGGCAATCAAGACCTGGGCGCTACCGAATTGGAGATTGATACCCTGACCGGCGTGTTTTTTAGTGTAAAGTGCCTCCCGTTAAGTTCCCATGCTTATCTCATCTACGGTAAAGATATTACCGCGATTAAGGTGCTCGAGAGTGAACGAGCGCATTTGCAAAACGAGCTCGACTTTGTGTCTCAGATCGATCCGATGACACGGGTTGCTAGTCGCAGACAACTTAGTGAAAAGCTTGATGGTCAAATTAAGTTATATGAGCGCTACCGAGTTCCTTTTAGTCTAATTATTACCGACATTGAACATTTTAGAACAATTAATGAGCAATATGGTTATGCCGCAGGGGATAGGGTACTTGTTGAATTTAGTTCCCTACTTAATGGAATGTTAAGAGAAACCGACATAATAGCACGGATCAATGGTACTGAGTTTGCCCTGTTATTGCCCAATACTGCTCTTGAAGGTGCCTCATTGTTGGCGACTCGTGCTAAAAATCTTATTGTGCAGCAAGCCTTTGAGGTGGCTTGTGATAAAAACATCGCGCTTACTAGTTCGTTCGGGGTAGTGGAGTTTTGCGGTCTTCAAAGCTCGGTAGAAGCAATGATCCACCGCGCTGAGGAAGCGCTGAGCGAGGCAAAACGTCAAGGACGAGGTAGCGTGGTTGCCATGGAGCAATAAACAGATAAGACCAGTCCTAAAATTGTCATAATGCCCCATTAAGCTTGTCAGTCCAAAAAGTTAGTCAGTGCATCTCTGTTATCTATTTATACAAAAAGGAGAATAGAGCGTAAGGTGCACTGTGTAGTTAAGGAACGAGAATAATGGCAAGTTTTACCCGTCGAGATTTTATCAAAAGTGCACTGATTGGCATTGGGGCAGCAACCGTGAGTGTTTCGCTAACCGGATGTGGCAGTAGTGGTAGTAAGGATATAGCAAGCAATGATTTTACCGTGGCGTTTGACCATGGTGTTGCCAGTGGCGACCCGTTATCAGATAAAGTTATCCTATGGACTCGCGTAACGCCGCAAGGCAATCCAAGTAGTGTTGCACTCACTTTGCAAGTTTCTGAATCTCAGGATTTTGGGGTGCTGTTACAAAGCCATCAGCTAGTGGCACAGGCGAAGAACGATTATACGGTGAAGGTCGATCTTAGTGATCTAAGCGCAAATAGCCAATACTTTTACCGTTTTGTGACCACAGAAACCCATTCACCAATCGGTAGATGCAAAACCTTACCTGTTAATGACGTAAACCAAGTTAAATTGGCGGTTATGTCTTGTGCAAATTATCCTGCTGGGTACTTTCATGTTTACGCAGAAGCTGCAAAGCGTAATGACCTAGACGCTGTATTGCATTTAGGTGATTATATTTACGAATATGGTATGGGCGGCTACGCGACTGATAATGCGACGCAAATGGGCAGAGCGTTAGAGTCCGATAATGCAGAAGAAATCATTTCGTTAAATGATTATCGCTTGAGATATGCAAAGTATCGTACGGATCCTGGCTTACAAGCACTCCATGCTAATACGCCTTTTATTGCAGTGTGGGATGACCATGAAGTTTGTAACGACTCCTATTTAGATGGCGCTGAAAATCATAATGAAGGTGAGGGAGAATACTCTGACCGTAAGCTTGCTGCCCTTCAAGCGTATTATGAGTGGATGCCAGTACGCCCTATGGTCAAAGGGCAATTAGAAAGTCTGTATCGAAAGTTTGAATTTGGTGATTTACTATCACTCTATATGCTAGACACACGCCACGAAAGTCGAGCAAAATCTTTAGATTACCAAAACTATATTGACCCCTTAAGCGGTCAACTTGATATAACTGGATTTCAAGCTGATCTCACTGCACCGACGCAACAACTGTTAGGACTTGAACAGCTTACGTGGTTAACCGATAATATGAAAACTTCATCTGCCAAATGGCAAGTGTTGGGACAGCAGGTATTAATGACCAAAATGATGATCCCTGCTGAGTTACTCATGTCATTAGCAAACCCTTCTGCGCAGATGTCAGCACAACTGTCTGAGCTTGCGCAAATAAAAACACGATTAATAGCGGGCGATCCGACCCTAACTGTCCAAGAAAAAGCACGAGTAGATTTTACTGCACCGTACAACCTTGATGCGTGGGATGGCTACCCGATTGAGCGTGAAGTTATTTTACAGACAGCAAAAGCCGCTAATAAAAACCTAGTCGTTGTTGCGGGTGACACACATAATGCGTGGTCAGGTAAATTATGTAATACCAAGGGAGAGGTTTGCGGCTATGAATATGCAACGGCCTCGGTGAGCTCTCCTGGTCTTGAGCACTATTTGCAATTGAGCGATGAGCAGGCGTTACAGTTTGCTGAGGTATTAACATTGTTAGTAGATGACCTTGAATATGCCAATATTCATCAGCGCGGTTATTTAACACTTAATATCAGCAAAGAGAAAATAGAAAGTGAGTGGGTCTTTGTAGACACAGTGCAGCAAGAGCAGTTTGAAAGCCATAGTAAACAACAAGAGCTGTTATTATAACCTTAGACTCATACAGTAAAGGGGCTTTACAGCCCCTTACATTTGGCAACCTTTGCCTTTGAGTGCAATGCCGAAACCGAAAACGGTTTATTTTTGTCGTCAGTAACAGTGACTTTTGCGATATCTAAAAACTGAAAATCTCCCGGTGCATTGAGCCGCCACAGGTTGTTTGCAAGCTTAGTAAAGCAAAACTCACCGGTATCGCCATGGATCAGCAATAGTGGATAACTAAGCCTTGCTGCATATTGTGCAAATGTTTCGCGATATAGCTGATAGCCATCGCACTTGGCTTTAGTCGTTTTGTTACAGTGTCCAGAGTACTTATGTGGCTGATATAGGTCGGCTTGCATGAATATAACCGCCGCTTTACGCTTAGAAGATAGCAAGCTATTCAGCCATTTTATATTTTCTTCATCACGACTTTGGGATGCATTGTACGCCGCTTTTTTATTTGAAAGTAAAATCTGCCTGCGGCCATTATTGGTACCGGGGATATGCAAGGTTAAAAACTGTACGTCATCAATTACCCATGCCTGATTTTCTGGTAGAGTGAGTTGGCGCTTAAATTGTGGCAAATGAGGGCTTTGGACTGCAAAGTTATCGCGAATAAAGTTCAGCCTTTCTAGCTCATCATATCTTGGCGAGAGTGTTTCACGATCGCAGTCTGTCCAATCATTGTCCCCAGGTGTGTAGACAAAGGGTTTGCTACTCACATTAGAAATCAGAGCATAATTGCTGCGCAGTAATTCATTCGTGCATGAAAGTGAGCCAGACTTCATATCACCAACATGGACGATAAAGTCATGCTCAGTCGCATTCGCTAACTTATGTAACACCCCTGTTGATGTCAGCATTTCATGGCCTACCTGTGTGTATGGCATATCGCCAAAAGCTAAAAAGGAAGTTGCTGAAGCATGAAATGTGCAAATCAGAAAAGTAAGTACGATAGTAAATGAGAATATTTGTGACACGATAATGCTCCTTGGATTGAGCTAGGCATCATACACTATCTCTGTGACAGAATTAGTATCTACAATGGGGATTTTAAGCGATAGGCTTTCATGGCTCGCGGTTGTATTTTCAACACATAGCGAGCTGTGATTGTAGATTAAAATGAAACACATTGATTGATCTATAGCGTACATACTGAATTTGTAACTTGTTTAATTTGATAATCAAAGTTGCAGTCTAGGGGTAATGTAATCTAAAAATGCAGAAACCCTCGATGAGACGGCACTATTTTGATAGTAAACAGCTTGCACTGTTTCTCGTCTATTAGGTGAAACAATGCGCTCGTGAAATACCTCAACCAGTTTACCTGAACGTATATCGTCACAGACCATAAAGTGAGATAAAAGTGCGATACCGTGGCCAGCAATACAAAGTTGCCGCACAGTTTCGCCACTCGACGCACTTATGGAAAATTTTAGTTGTTGTGGTGTGTGTAGTGGCCAATGATTGAGATGCGGCGCATCAGTAAAGCCAATTAAGCGATGATCAGCAAGTTCAAGAGGCTCATTCTTTGGGTTTTCAAGCTTTTCAAGATAGTCAGGGCTTGCGACTAGATGTAATTTACTGCGCCCTAATAGGCGAGCATGGAGGTTAGAGTCAGGTAAATCGCCAATTCTAATTGCAATATCAGTTTTGTATTCCAGCAAATTAATGATGCTATCATGACTGGTAATTTCAAGATTAATCGCGGGAAAAGCATTATTAAAGCCTTTAAGTAAAGGGGTAAGCTGGTGGAGTACAAATGGACTGGCAGCATCTACTCTTAGCCTCCCTGCAGGGGAAAATCGCAGAAGCCGCAACGCTTCTTCTCCTTGGGCAAGCGTATTCAGCGCTTGGCGCGCATAGTTCAAAAATAGTGTTCCTTCTTCAGTTAACTCGATACGCCGCGTGGTACGATTTAATAACGTTACATTCAATGACTTTTCTAAGCGGGTTACAGCTCTAGATACTTTTGCAACTTGTTGATCCATCAAATTGGCAGCGGATGAGAAGCTTCCTGTATCTACCACACTAACGAAAGCGTCGAGATCTTCTGATTTTGAATTCACAGCCATTGGGTTACCTTTTCAATTTTGACAAAAGTATTTTGTCATTTTTACTGTTTTTGGCAAATAAAACTTCACGCACACTACAGCAACTATTTAATCTTGGCACAAAAGGTACACTATGCCGTTTGCTTTACTCGCACTGACCCTCAGTGCATTCGCTATTGGAACCACTGAATTTGTCATCGTTGGGTTAGTCCCAACCATTTCTGCTGATTTGAACGTGTCTTTGCCTAGCGCAGGTTTATTAGTGAGCCTTTACGCGATTGGCGTAGCGATAGGCGCTCCACTATTAACTGCGCTTACAAACACATGGGAGAGAAAGCGGTTGCTTATCAGTTTAATGGTGCTATTTATTCTCGGTAACCTTATCGCTTGGCAAGCTCCAAGTTATGAAAGGTTAGTTATTGCTCGTGTTCTAACTGGGCTTGCACATGGGGTGTTTTTCTCTATTGGTGCGACAATTGCAGCTAGTTTAGTGGCCAAAGAAAGCGCTGCTAGCGCAATTGCTATTATGTTTACAGGCCTGACCGTTGCTTTAGTCACCGGGGTGCCGTTAGGTACATGGGTAGGGCAAATATTTGGCCGGCGGGCGACGTTCTTAATTGTGGCTGGGCTTGGTTTTATCGCACTCGTTGGTTGCGTATTGCTTATTCCTAAAAATCTTGAAAAAGCGCCTGCCGCAAGGTTTTCAGAGCAAGTAAAAGTGCTTGCACAGCCTAGGCTACTCCTTGTGTTTTTAATCACAATATTGGGGTATGGTGGCACGTTTACCGCTTTTACCTATCTGGCTCCCATATTACAACAAGCTGGGTTTAGTTCTACTGCGGTAAGCCTTGTCATGCTAGTGTATGGCGTTTCTGTTGCGGTCGGGAATATTTATGGTGGTAAACTAGCTGATAAAAAGGGGGCTGTCAGTGCGCTTACCATTATTTTTACCATGCTTAGCCTGGTGTTGTTGGCACTTACCTTCACTATGCAGTCCAAAGTCGGTGTGATAATAACGGTCGTATTATGGGGAGCTTTTGCCTTTGGTAACGTGCCTGGGTTACAGGTCTATGTTGTGCAATTGGCTCAGCAGGTTTCTCCTAAGGCGGTTGATGTCGCATCAGGTTTTAATATTGCGGCATTTAACATAGGGATCGCACTTGGATCTATTCTTGGGGGGCAGATTGTTGACAGCATGTCACTGCAAGATACCGCTTGGGTCGGTGCAGTGATAAGCATGATGGCGTTGATAGCAACCCGCTATAGCGGACATTTGGATAGTAAACCCAAAGACAGAGAGTTTACGAACGCCAATAATTAAAATAAACCTGCAATGCTTAGCGTTCTGTGAATTGTTCGTTATTGAAGTGCTTCTAGATGAGTAGGGCGACTAGCCTAGGCATTGCATTAATTGTTCATCCTGTTGCTTGCTTTATATGCCGGTTTATTGAGGGTTGCGTTGTCTAAAATATCGGTTATGCTTGCTGTAGAGATTAAAAATAGTCCACTCGAAACATGCAGTTAACTCATAAAGTACAGCGTTTTATTGTAATCGCAATAGGCTTGATAAGCCTATTAGTTATGAGCCAGAACGCGTACGCCAGCATAACCATTGCCGTCGTTGGTAAGACTAAAAACGACAGCTTTTATGAGCAATCTTTCAAAGGCTGTGTTCATTTTGCACGTCGTCATGTTGACTTGACATGTATTTACGATGGTGCTGATGATTATCAGGACTTTAGAACACAAAGCTTAGTGATAAATGACTTATTATCGCAAAAAGTAGATGGGTTATTAATTTCCACGACTGATTCTGATTTCTTGGTTTCGCGTTCACTGAAAAAAGCAAAGCAGCTTAATATACCAGTAATAACCTTTGATTCAGATTTACTGGAAGCACATAAAAGTTATCGCCTCGCATATGTAGGTACCGATAATTTTTCGTTCGGTGTTGCGTTAGGTGAAGCCGCCAAAGCATTTAAGTCTAGCGAGCCACAACAAATCTGCATACAAACAGGGCACCACTCAACACCAAACCTAGATAAGCGAATGAACGGTGTCAGGTATGCACTATCTGAGCACTCAAGTATAGAGCCACTTAAAGGCGAGCATGGCTGGATTGAGTTTGAGCGCTGCCCACTATATACGATGGGCAAGCGTGACGATGCTCTTAGCCAACTATTGGCACTAATGCAGTATGAGAAACCGCCTATTTTTTTAGCGGTAGCAGGTTTTGCTCAGTTTCATCCGAAATATATAACGAAGTTGGCTCCGTACAGGGAAAAAGTGAGTAGCGAAAAAGCCGTAATTATTTCGGCTGATACTGAAGAAATACAGTTGAGAGCCTTAGAAAGCCGCTTGTCCACAATAAACATTGGTCAAAACCCGTTTGAAATGGGTCGCAAGGGAGCTGAGCTGCTGTATCACGCCATTAAATTGGGAAAAATGCCATCACAAGACAGCTACTATTTAGACTTTCATTATTGTAACCAAGAAAATACACGAAGCTGCACGGTAAATTACTAAAGACCCCCTTCTATGTTTAACAACCCCGAGTTTAATGTACGCATTCTTTGAAATGGTAGTGTTACTTTCAATCGCACCCATAACACTCTAGTTAAAAAGTATTGTTTTTTATGAGTGGAAATGGATTAAATAAATGATTAAGTCTGGTTTTTTGATTACTCATTGACCATGGAGTAGAAAAGTACGACAATGGTAGTATGTTGTTTTGGTTTTTGTAAACATTTAATTTACAAATTCAGCTTGTGGTTTGGAGTAGGTATGAAATTAAGCGTTATTGCAGGTGCGATGTTGTTAGCAGTTGGGTCAGCCAATGCTGCTGATAATTTAGTCATCAATGGTTCATTTGAAACATCAGGTAGTATTTCTGGCAATTGGGCTTTGTTTAATGACTTACAGGGCTGGAATCGAGACGGAGCAAGGTTCGAGATCCAAAAGCAAAGTCTTGGTATCATTAACGCACAAGACGGGGATCAGTATTTAGAGCTTGATTCAACGGCTAATTACACGATTTATCAAGACATACCGACTACAGCTGGTAAAAAATACAAAGTGAGCTTTTATTACTCGGCTCGTGTTGTAGATAATAACTCAACAAATCTTGCACGCGCTTGGTTTGGCGAAAATACGCTGGCAACAATGAATGCGACGACACGAGGATGGTCAAAATACGAGTTTACTGTAGAGGCGACATCAAGCTCAACACAACTCAAATTTCAAGGAGTTGGTACTTCTGATTCTTATGGTGCGTTACTCGACAACGTTGTTGTGACAGAAGAAGCACTGACACCAGCACCAACGACGGGTTGTAAAGTGGGTGTTTATGGCATAAACAACTTCGGCGAACAGAGCAATAGTTATGTTTATCACTTTGATACCAGTGGTGGTACGTATTCATATGTAGAAGGCGTCGATAACACCGCCTCTAACATCGCGGCGCACAACGGTGAGCTATATTTTATGGAGCAGACTAACGGTACGACCAAAGCTTCATCACTGTGGAAAGTTTCGCTAGATAGCGCTGAGCAAACGCTCGCAGCCAATACCGTGTCTTGGCCGATTTACCGCTCAGCGGTTACACCAGATGGTACAAAGCTCCTTTCAAGCAGTAAAACGTACTTGTACGAGTTTGACTTACAAAGTGGTGCAAAAACGGTACTAGGCAAATTAAGCTATGCAGGTGATGATCTCTCACATGGCGATATTGCATACTCAGCTGACACGAATCTAATTTATGTGTTAACAGGCAAAGCATTGTATGTGCTTGACAAAGGAGCCATGACGTTAGACTTAGTGGGTGAGCATGGCGTAAATTGGGCTTCGGGTCTTGCAGTGAGTAGCGATGGCACATTATATGTGTCTGGGCGTAACAAAGGTGAGGATGCAAAACTTTATACGCTAGATGCGAATACAGGCGAAGCGACTTATGTCATGGACGCACCGGAGCATATTAACGATTTAACCTATGTGGCTAATTGCCAATAACCATTAATGCAGTAGCGTTAAAATAAAGGCGAGGGGAGTCCCTCGCTTTTTTGTTTTTACGTCAGAGCAGTAACCGATACGACACACCTACTAAAAGAATGTTGATCTATTACGTTTTATTCTCTTGCCGGTATGAATAACTTTGCTCCATTGGTCTATTCAATATTGATATAGGGTTTGCCTACGCTAAAAAATCACTTTTCGTAAAATGAAAATCCGCAATTGCATTCTGCGAATAAACTTGAAACTTCAAGAGAAAAGATACAAATAAAAAGTGTAAGCTATTGATAAATATTGAGTTATTCACTGTTTGTGTTGGCATGTATTGTGCAGTAAATATACAGGTACTTTAACGGAGATTTATTATGAGAGCAGCTCTATTATACTCAGCGCTAATTATTTTACCGTTTGCCACAATAGGCTCGCCAAACTTAGTTAGTAATGGGTCGTTTGAAAATAACTCGGTGTTGACAGGAACTTGGGGGTTAGTGAACGAGATTGAGGGGTGGACGATAGCTGGTGCTCAGCTAGAAATTCAAAAATCAACCATTAGTTTTATAAACTCGCAAGATGGCAGTAACCACGTTGAACTCGACTCGACGGGCAACTATACCATCTACCAAGATCTTGCGACGACTGCTGGTAACAAATACAAAGTAAGTTTTTATTATTCAGCAAGGGTTGAAGGAGATAATTCGACAAACCGTGCCAGAGTATGGTTTGGAGATACAACTTTAACTACTATGAATGCCAACACATTAGGGTGGCAGAAGTTTGAATATACGGTCGTTGCATCAAGTGAGGTTACTCAACTAAGGTTTCAAGGAATGGGTCGTTCAGACTCTTTAGGTGCGTTACTCGACAACGTTGTTGTGACAGAAGAAGCACAGACACCAGCACCAACGACGGGTTGTAAAGTGGGTGTTTATGGCATAAACAACTTCGGCGAACAGAGCAATAGTTATGTTTACCACTTTGATACCAGTGGTGGTACGTATTCATATGTAGAAGGCGTCGATAACACCGCCTCTAACATCGCGGCGCACAACGGTGAGCTATATTTTATGGAGCAGAATAACGGTACGACCAAAGCTTCATCACTGTGGAAAGTTTCGCTAGATAGCGCCGAGCAAACGCTCGCAGCCAATACCGTGTCTTGGCCGATTTACCGCTCAGCGGTTACCCCAGATGGTACAAAGCTCCTTTCAAGCAGTAAAACGTACTTGTACGAGTTTGACTTACAAAGTGGTGCAAAAACGGTACTAGGCAAATTAAGCTATGCAGGTGATGACTTCTCACATGGCGATATTGCATACTCAGCTGACACGAATCTAATTTATGTGTTAACAGGCAAAGCATTGTATGTGCTTGACAAAGGAGCCATGACGTTAGACTTAGTGGGTGAGCATGGCGTAAATTGGGCTTCGGGTCTTGCAGTGAGTATCGATGGCACATTATATGTGTCTGGGCGTAACAAAGGTGAGGATGCAAAACTTTATACGCTAGATGCTAATACAGGCGAAGCGACTTATGTCATGGATGCACCGGAGCATATTAACGATTTAACCTATGTCGCTAATTGCCAATAACCATTAATGCAGTAGCGTTAAAATAAAGGCGAGGGGAGTTCCTCGCTTTTTTATAAATGAAGGTTCACTCTAAGGTGTTAAAATATATGGGAACATTGAAACGTTGTGGCCACACAGTCCACTTCGCATAACATGTGTGATGTCTGACCGCGTAAGATTTGAAATATTTTAGCGAAAGCTCTTGCTAGACTGTTCAGCTTTTTTTAGGTTCAAGCCATGGTTCAAAAAACAAAACCAACAGCTTGTTAAGCAAGTTTAAGCAGACTGCTCATGCCTAGTTTTTACCCCAGTATGGTCGAACCATTAAGTTTGATTAAGCCAATACACATCTAAAGCAAATAATCCAAATTTCAACAAAATCACGCAAGGATCTACTGGAGCACATTCATACTCGGGTGTTTACAAAAGCAAGTGCAACAAAAACACAGCTTTTAGATGATTTATATTGTTCAGTGGTAACCTCTATTGACCAAGGCGAGAAGATTATGCCTGTTAGAAAATGTTTTGATGAAGTAGTAGCTAAGAATGGGTGTTCGTACATTGGTAAACGAGGTGGGTGAACTCTAGTTATCTACCAAGATAATATGAATACAGCGCGCGCTGCGGACATAACAAGCCAAAATGTCTCATATTTAACTATTTAACATAACGTAAATTATGGGTTGTTTTGTTTGGGTTGCACTATTCGTGTTATCGTTACTATAATATGTCCAATACTAACCAATATCGGACTTTTTATGGTTCTGCCTTTAGTCGATACTTTTAAGCAACTTAGGTATCAAATCGCGCATCTAGAAGATAATACGTTAGCACATGAATATCCAGAGTTGGCTAAATTCTTAGTCGTGCATAATAAATCTTTGCCTGTTGAAGCGGAACTGCAGTTTCTATTTCAGTTTTTATATGTTTACGGTCGTAAATCAGAGGCTACTTTTAATCGGTTCCGTAATGAGCTTGAGCGTTTTTATTTGTGGTCATGGCTGATAGCACAAAAGTCTGTATTTGATTTAAAACGTGAAGATGTTGAAGCATATGTTGATTTTGTTGTTGAGCCGGACAAAGCATGGACGCAAACTTCTGTTCAATGGCGCTACAAACAAGACCAAGGGATCCGTAGAGTTAATAAGAATTGGCGCCCTTTTGTTCTAAAAGAAAATGGTGCGAGCCAACAGACATTGGCCGCAATGTTTACGGCACTTAACGTGTTTTATAAGTTTGCAATTTTGGAGGAAAAATCATTCACCAATTTTGTTCCTGTGGTAAAGAAAAATAGTCCCTACTTGGTTGTACAGTCACAAATAAACCTTCCCGACACATTGAGTGATCTGCAGTGGGAATACGTATTCGGAGTCACCCGTGACTTATGTGAGCAACAACCGGATTTAGAGCGAAACCTTTTCGTTCTTGCGTGTTTAAAAGGTTTATATTTACGTATTTCTGAACTGTCAGATCGCCCTCATTGGTCTCCTGTTATGAGTCACTTTTGGCAAGATCAAGATGACTTTTGGTATCTCAGGATCATGGGTAAAGGTAATAAGTTGCGAGACGTGACATTAAGTGAAGATTTTATTGGTTACTTAAAACGCTATCGCCACTATCGAGGTTTAAGTGCCCTCCCACGTGTTGATGAGCCATATCCGATTATCCATAAGTTACGCGGACAAGGTGGTATGAATGTTCGCCAATTACGCCGTATAGTTCAGCAGAGCTTTGATTTGGCAGTAGATAAGTTAAAAGAGGATGGATTCACAGAAGAATCAGAGCAATTACAAGCCGCAACATCACATTGGTTGAGGCACACTGGT
Organism: Pseudoalteromonas peptidolytica; assembly: GCF_012641745.1. Taxonomy (GTDB): domain Bacteria; phylum Pseudomonadota; class Gammaproteobacteria; order Enterobacterales; family Alteromonadaceae; genus Pseudoalteromonas; species Pseudoalteromonas peptidolytica. The sequence goes on along the minus strand of NZ_WEHZ01000013.1, from coordinate 54,101 downwards.
GCGACTCACGACGCACAGCATCGCCCGCTTAAGCACCTATCAGAAGATCTTGGGCATGCAAAAATTGCAACTACAGACCAAATTTATATTCAAACTAATATTAAAGAGCGGGCAAAATCTGGGCTAAAACGAAAAATATAGCCTAATCAATACAATCTAGATCTGCTGCTACAAAAAATTAAAAATGGTGTCTAACCTACTGTTTCTACAAGTGTTACAACAGGTATGGCTACGGGAAAAATGAAGTGGAATACTTACTCAGAGGTTAAATTAGCGTAACAAAATGCCACACATTACTTAATGTGTGGCATATGGATGTTCATATTATCGCGGCTAATTACGCTTGAATCGTACAATTAATTCGTGCATCTCTTTTGCAATTGACTCTAAATCTTTACTTTCTTGATGCACTTTATCTGCACTATCTAGACTATTATTTGCAAGTTGAGCAATATTGACTACCTGTTGGTTAATATCGTCTGATACGGTTGCTTGCTGTTCAACTGATGTTGCAATTTGCATGGACATATCACTTATCTGTATTACAGCTTGAGTAATTTGCTGAAGCATATCAGTACTTTGGTTCAGCTGATCAATACCGTGAAGAGATTCTTCCTGACCTTGTTGAGCGATATTAACAGATGCTTGTGTGCTGCTAGTTAGCTCTTCGATGATAGCGTGGATCTCTTTTGTTGACTCTTGAGTACGCTGTGCTAGATGCCTTACCTCGTCTGCGACTACGGCAAAGCCCCTACCTTGCTCTCCCGCTCTTGCAGCTTCGATGGCGGCATTTAGTGCCAACAAATTCGTCTGCTCTGCAATTTGTTCGATAATTTGTGCGGCTGCCGCTATTTTATCAGTTTGTTTAGAAACGCCTTCAACGGAGCTGCGAATATCCGAAATTGTGTTACTCAGGTCGCTAAATGCTACTTTGGTTTTGTTGGCGATTTGCTCTGTCTGAGACGTCAACTCCAATGAATTTTGTGCATCTTTGGCGCTCAGCTGAACGCTATTTGAGACATCATTAATAGTTGTAGTCATTTCATTCATTGCTGTTGCTACAAGCTCGGTTTCAGATTGTTGCTTTTGTAGGTCTGCGTAGGTTGCTTGTGCTTCGTTACTGGCAGTATGTGCACCTTTTGAAACGTTTTGCGCGGCATGCTCTACCCTGGTAAGGATAGTGTCAAGATGGGCGCGTTCGCTTTTTAAGCGTACTTGGATAGACGCCATCGTGCCATCCCAAGTGGAGTAAACTTGTTGTGAAATTTCGTCGCAAAAGCTATGAGCAAGCTCAGACTCTAAGCGCTTTAGTTGCTCTTTATCGCGCCAAGTTGCATAAGCCGAGTATCCGAGCATATTTGCCATCAGCCAGAAGAATCCTGCAGACTCGGAAACAAAATACCACAGCAATAATGATGAGATAATGTTGAAAACAGGCCAGATAATCCGTAGTTTCGGCAGGCCTATGCCACCGCTTTTGTTACTGTTAACGCTACTATATAGCTGGCTTGCACGTTCAACAGTTGACCTATCAGGGCAGCTTCTCACTGACTCATAACCAACAATTTGGCCATTTTCAGTGATTGGAGTCACGTACGCGTCCACCCAATAATGATCGCCATTTTTACATCTATTTTTTACGATCCCCATCCACGGCTTACCAGTTTTAAGCTGCTTCCACATTGTAGCAAAAGCAATAGGCGGCATATCTGGATGGCGAACAAGGTTGTGAGGCTGACCAATTAACTCGTCACGCGAAAAGCCGCTAATGTCGATAAGTGCTTGATTACAGTCAATAATATTGCCTTTTAGGTCAGTGACTGAAATCAGTTTTACGTCACGAGAAAACGTTTTTTCTCTTTGAGTTATTGGGTGGTTGGTTCTCATTTAAATATTCCAAAACTACAGATATTTTATTTTCCTTTTGTGAATGCAGGAAAATACGCCCTCACACACTGAATAGCAATAGAGAAGGGATTAATTAACGATAATTACAACTATAGTGTGAGAGATTTCGCGGCGCAAATTGATTTGATCGAGTTTAGATCTAAATTGGGCTTACTCACGTACAAGCTTTCTTGTAAAATAATAGCACTTGAATAATAACCTAAGGAGCGTTTGGTGTCTCGCTTTTCAGCAATTACTGATAACCCACATGAAGGTAGATTTAACTCCAAAACAGGGATTTTGATAACCAACTTAGGTAGCCCTGATGCACCTACTGCAAAAGCCCTTAGGGTCTATCTTGCTGAGTTTCTCTCTGATCCACGCATCGTTGAAATTCCAAGGTTGATTTGGCTGATGATTTTGCACGGAATCATCCTTCGGGTTCGTCCAAAGAAATCAGCCCACGCCTACCAGTCTATTTGGACCGACGAAGGCTCACCGCTCATCACCATTAGTAAAGCCCAAACTGCTAAGATCGAGAAGCAACTTCGTGATGAAGGCTTTAACGATATAGAAGTCGAACTGGCGATGCGTTATGGAAACCCTTCCATAGAATCCGGCTTGGAAAAGCTGCGAAATAAAGGTGTGACTCGAATTATTATCGTTCCTCTTTATCCACAATATTCCAGCGCCACAACGGGTTCAACCTTTGATCAGGTGTCTAAAGTCTTGCGAGGATGGCGTTGGGTTCCCGAGCTACACTTCATAAATGGGTATCACAAACACCCTCTGTACATAGAATCACTGGCGAACTCTATTAAAGAAGATTTAGAAGTGCATGGAGAGCCAGAAAAATTGGTATTTTCATATCACGGTACTCCGAAGCTATTCTTAGATAGGGGCGATCCGTATCACTGTTTTTGCCAACAAACGACTCGCCTTGTGGTTGAAAAGCTGGCGTTAGACAAAGATAAAGTGATAACTACGTTCCAGAGTCGCTTTGGTAAGGCAGAATGGTTGCAGCCATATACTGACAAAACGTTAGAAAGCCTTCCAAGTCAAGGAGTAAAAGATGTGGCAATATTGAGTCCCGCTTTTAGTGCTGATTGTTTAGAAACACTGGAAGAACTTGAAGTTGAGAACAGAGAGGTTTTTGAGTCATCAGGTGGTGACAAATACCGCTACATTCCAGCGCTTAATGATCGTGATGATCATATCAAAGCAATCACGGCGCTTATTAAACCGCTACTTTAGAACAGTTGCAATTAACCAGAGGATTTACCGATGAGGTAAATCCCCTATCCTCACTGGCGCTTCTATATTATATTCCCAATCCACACTATCGATTACTCCAAAACGGATATAAGATCAAAACCATGTGGCGCAAGCTCGGTGTTAAAGTCATCGAGTTTGTCTGTTATACCAATTTTCTTAATTAAGAGGTCTATTTTGAGGCGAGAAAACCTTGTCGATAGCCCCGCTACCGCCAAGGTACCTACTTCCTGTAGGCAAGTTTGCTATTTATTTGTTCTAGATAAGCAATTTTTAACGATGTTAGCGTCAGATTTACTCCTTCAAATTGAACAAATATTAAGTCAAATTGGTATTAATTAACAGATTGAATACATAAAAATTTCAGGCTTAGTATAACCGCGTTGTGTCATGTTGACGTTGTGGTATCAGTGTAGACTCGTTATTGATTATTGGGCGGATACACGGTATTTCTTTATTTAAAAGCAGAGTATTACCCTAATGAAGAGCAGCTAACAACACCTCATTTATCGTTCAGCTGCTGTTTCACGCTCTGCACCAGCAAATTCAACAAAAGCATTGGTATGTAAGAGTGTTAAACATGCTTCGATTGGCTTTGCCGGACTGTAGAAAAACCCTTGTATGTGGTGACAGCCTAGCTCTCGTAATTTCTCCAGTTGGCTTAGGTGCTCCACACCTTCAGCTATGACGTCAATACTTAACTTGTCACTAAGTTTGATCAGGCAATCTATCATAACTTGCTTGTTTAAATCAGACATCAAGCTGTCGACAAAGCTCTTATCAATTTTTAGATAATCCACTTGGTTTTCAATCAAGTTACTTAAAGAAGAGTAACCGGTGCAAAAGTCATCAAGTGATACTTTTACTCCATGCTTTCTCAACTCATTTAATGTTCTCCAAGTATAGCGGTTTGTTGCCAGAGATTCTGTCACTTCAATCGTGATTGAATCATAGGGGATTTGAGCATTTTCAATGGCACTGGTGATTAACTTTACTTGATTAATACTGGCTTTAAATTCACTTACCGAGCGGTTGATTGAAATTCCCACATCTGAAAAGCCTGCTTTATGGATCTGCGCTAAATCTTGGCAGCTTTTTTCGAGCACAAATTGACCAACTAAGTGTATCAGTCCAAACTCTTCCGCAATGGGGATAAACGTGCCTGGCGATACCATTCCATACTCATCATCAAACCAGCGAACAAGCGCTTCCAACTTGGTAATATGATGAGTATCTGCGTTCACGATAGGTTGATAGTAGACAGTAAGCGTTTTCTCTTTCAATGCTTGTTTCAATCTATCTTTGAGTTTTATTTTGTTCAGATAAGCATTTTGTATGGTGGCATTATGGAGTGCAACCTGACCTCGCTCTGCTTTTTTCACGCTGTTGAGTGCATGTGCTGCATTTCTTAACAAGTTAGCTGCGGTGATCCGAGAGCCAGCCTCAAGTTGCGCTACGCCTGTTGAGCAAGTCAACTCTATTGTTATTTCACTAAATACATATGGTTGAGATAATTTTTGTGATAACTTTTCAGCAACTTTTAATGCACTCTCTACATCACTATGGCTAAGTAATAATGCAAACTCATCACCGCCATATCTTGCGATAATATCATTTTGCCGCACGGCATTTTTGAGCCTCTTTGCGACTGATATAAGAACCTTATCTCCAATTTCGGGACCAAACACGTCGTTGACTTCTTTAAATCTATCGAGTCCAATAAATAATAATGAGCAACTTGTGTTATTGCTTCTAGAACCAGAAATTTTCTCCTCTAAACGCTGCATAAAGCTACGACGATTTAGTAAGGCCGTAAGTGGTTCATGATTAGCATAAAAAGTAAGTTGTGACTCGTTCCGCTTCCATTCGGTAATATCTCGGAATATTCCGACATAGTTGGCTATTTCACCGCGTTCATCTTTTACTACACTCAGTGTCAGCTCTTCTGGATAAATTTGGCCATTTTTGCGGCGGTTTTGAATTTCACCTTTCCAGTGGCCATGTGTATAAAGCGATGACCACATTGACTCATAAAAAGCTTTATCCTGCTTTCCAGATGACAATACTGCTGGATCTTGACCTATTAATTCATAGCCGGTGTAACCAGTTAGTCTTTCGAATGCGCGGTTTACCATAATGATCTTATTTTTGCTATTGGTGATCATAATGGCTTCTGTTGCATGTTCAAATACAACGTTGGTTAATTCAAGTTGCTTATTGAGCGAAGATATATAACTAATATCTTGGATTGTCGCGGTAAACGCCAATTCGTCACCATGATGCGGGTCATTTTCAACCTGACCAATAATTCGCAGTAAACCACTATGGTCATCACGCGTTATTAATGAGACTTGTAAATCCACATACCTTATTTCACCAGACTTTACCTTGTTTAATGCGTTTTTGACCCGCTCACTATCCTCAGATGTTAATTTCTCTAATAGCAACGACAATGTAGGAGCTGTTGTATGAGATTTTAATAGGTGATTTAGGTGCGTGGAAAAGTAATGTTTATTCTGTTTAAGTTGCCATGTCCAAGTCGATAAGTTTGCAATTTGTTCGCCCTTAGCTAGTTGTTTAAGGAGCAGCCCTTGTTTGGTCAATTCGATGTTATGGCTTAGCTAAGTCGCTATTAGGTGGCCAAGTTCTTGAAACCACTCTTTCTGCTCCGTTGTTATTACCTTTTCTTTATTAAACATACAGACCAAAATACCAATAGGTTTATGATCTAGTGCTCGCAAGGTAACGCCAAGATACCCTTCAATACAAAGTACACGGAGAATATCATCTTGTTCATATAGCTGTTGTAGGCCACATGTTACGTTGCAGACATCACTACTGGCTTTAGCATCCGAGCACGGTGTACCCTCAAGGTCGTAGATAATATTGTCAACTTCTTCACCTTTTTGTAGATACATTAGTGTTTTTACACGGGTATCGTCATCAATAAACTTGCCTACAAAACAATGATCCGCATCAAACAGTTGATGCAGTTGGTTCAATGCAAATTGATACCGTTGGGAAGTAGAAGTCAAATTGTAAAATTGGCTAAAGGTTAAATTCATAACATTCTGTTTGGCTAAAGATAGCGGCAACTTTTTTTGTTTAGTAGGTAATAGTAGCTTATAAAACTACAGACAATATAAATGCAGATCAATAAATTTGCTTTAAGTGGCTTATGTTTGCCTTAAAATTTTAGGTTTTTAATGACGCTATACTTCTATCATCTAGTCTTAATGCTTGTGCTCGTTTTTAGTATATCAGGCGCGAGCTGTATATTAGTGTGCTTTGCTTGCAAGGGGTTAGGCCTTTTAGCGCCAGCCGTGTAATACCAAATAACCCTAATACTTGCTCAATTTGAAGAAGTAAATTTGACGCTAACTGCGTCAAAAACTTCTTATTTAGAGCAACTAAGTAGCAAAATTTTTGCCTTGCCTACTGAGCTAGGTACTTTGGCGATAGCAGGGTACGGTAGCGGAGTTATTGCCAAGATTTTCATGCCTAAAATAGCTCTCTTCATTAAGCCAGTTGATATGAAGAAATCGCTGAAAATGTTATTTGAAGAAGGTGTTTGGAAAAATATCACTTGCGATGAGCAAGCTGACTTTAGGATCAGGTAATGCAGTTTGCATTACCTGATTTACTTTTGGAATTAGCTAACTAACTGTGGCTGTACATCAAGTCCATAGCCAAACATGACTGCAAGCACTAAAACAGTAGCCGCAGCAAACATTAACTTAGCCATCAATGGTAAACAAAATCTAAACCAGTGTGTATACGGGACGCCAGCCATTCCTAAAATACCCATAAGTACGGCATTAGTTGGCACTATCATGTTAGAGAAGCCATCACCAAATTGATAGGCTAATACGGCAACTTGTCTAGGCACACCAACTAAGTCACCAACAGGTACCATCAATGGCATAGTCACGTAGGCTTGTCCTGATCCAGAAGGAATAAACATGTTTAACAATGTTTGGATAAGTAGCATCCCGACAGCAGAAATTTCAGCTGCAACGTAAGACAGAGGTGTCGATAACCCATTCACTATAGTATGAAGGATTTGGCCGTCTTCCAGAATTAAAGCAATACCACGGGCAACACCAATTAATACAGCGGTTGTGACAAGATCAGAAACGCCTTCGATAAAGCGGTTTGCAGCTTCATCAGCTGAAAGTTTACCTAAAATAGAAATAATGATACCCCAAGCAATAAACAATCCGCCTAGCTCATAAAGATACCAGCCTTGCGTTGCTATGCCCCAAACCGCGCATACAAGAGTGATGATAAATGTAGCAAGCACGGCTTGGTGTCTGCCGTTAAGCTGTGGGTAACTAGGTTGTGTTTGTCCAGCTAACGGACACGGAACATCTTTCATCATCGAAGCGTTTGGATCTAATTGAACTTTTTTAGTGTAGCTCCAGACATGATGAAAGCCGATCAATACAAAAGGAACAAAAATAGCGAAGCGCAGCCAAATACCTGAATAAACAGGAACCTCGGCAATTTGTTGTGCAATTAACACGGTAAACGGATTAAACGCTGAGACGCCATAACCTATACCATAACCGGCAATTATCATGCCCACAGCCGTCATTGCGTCAAGTTTCATTGCTTTACAAAGCGCAACGAGAATAAGTACAAATGGGATATACTCGCCAGCGGTACCAATCGCACTCGAAGCAATAGCAAAGCAAAACACAACCATAAAAATAAGCTTTTGCGGCTTATCTCCATGTTTTTCCAATAACCTTCCAATTAATGCGTCTACTGTGCCAGTTGCACGAGCTATGGCAAGTACACCACCCACAATCATTACAAAGAAGATTACATCTTGCGCTGCTGCAAAAGCACGGGGAATTGCTTTTAACAAGTCCCAAGGGGTGAGTTGTACAGATTCTTGTGCAATATGGTAAGTACCAGGTAATACAACTTGTCGACCTGACTCTGTAGTCGCAGTATCAAAAAAGCCTTGAGGGATAACCCAAGTAGATATTAGTGCAATAAGCATCATACCCAAAAGTAACACTAAGGTATGAGGAACTTTCAATGTTTTTGCCATGGAAAGTACAGCTCCAAAAAGGTAACGATAAAATTGCTCAGCATCTTACCGATATTCGGAGCATATTTCACTTTTTAATAGTAGATTTTAAATTAGGCGGCATTGTGATTAGCTAAAACAGCCTGCTCAACTCTATTTCTACCGTTAGCTTTGGCTTGATATAAACTTCTGTCAGCAAGTTTTAACGCATGATGTAAATCCTCAGAGCATGTCGGCCAATGTGATACGCCTAAAGAGATAGTAATATGTCCGGCATCAGCAAATACGGTGGTTTCAGTACAGTGACGTAACCGTTCGGCAATTTTGGTTGCTTGGCTGATCTCAACATGAGGCAGAAACATGAGAAATTCTTCCCCACCACTTCGACATAAATGGTCTTGCTCTCTGGCATTGCGACGCATCAATTCTGCGAGTTTTTGAATGACGGTGTCGCCAATATGATGGCCAAAGGTGTCATTCACGCGTTTAAAGTGGTCAATATCTAGGGCAATAATACTAAATGGGGTCGCCTGTTCGTATGCTGTTTCGAGCCATTTTTCCATCCCGCGGCGGTTAAATAAGAGGGTTAATTGGTCTTGCTTTCGTTCATCATCAAAACGCTGTACTTGCGCTCCTAGATGTTTAACACTGCCGTGCATAGCCTGATATAACCATGTAGCTTCATAATACCAAGTGGCTACGTGCGGGAAGTCGATGTTACGCCCATCTTGTACCTGCTCTGATAATTTAGCCAATCGCCATAGTGGTTTGGCTATTAGTCCTCCAAACCCCAATACGCAGATAAGCAAAAATACTGTAAATGGAACAGTGGTTTTTAGTACATGGCTCATGGTGTCAGAAAGCTGCGACATCGTAACCGCGAGAGGACGCTGAGCTACAACTCCCCACCCGCTAGTTTCAACAGAAGCATATCCAGCCAACATTTCAACCCCCTGTGTATTGATAATCTGGTTTGCGCCTGAACCTTTTCGAGTCAATGAAGTTACGACCTCATTTGCAGTGACATCCTGGCCAATACGATGATCGTCGTGATGATAAATAAGCTTGCCATTAGGCCCTGTTACATAAACATAGGTTTTATCTTGGTGGTGATGATTTGAGAGTAATTTACCTAAAATATTATCGCCTTTGAGGTAAATCCCAGCGGCGATAAAGCCTAAATAGTTGCCATTGTTATCAAATATGGGATGAGTTGGGCTAACCATTAAGTTGCCTGCGGGTGAAATAAATGGGCCTACTATATAGGGAGTCTGTTTACGAAGTGGCGAGGTTTCTACCTCATTCTTTAGCATCGTTCCGGTGATCCCCAGAGAGCTTGGTTGTGCGCCAATTATTTTGCCACTAGCACTAACGAGGACAACAGAGTCGAAGCTATTGGTGCGTACCAGCATTTGTTTTAACTCGTTATCGATCTGTGCACTATTATTCAGATTTTGGGCAATCACATTACTTGAGGCCTTTAATTGCATCAAAACAGATTGTAAAAAAAGGTCTGTCACATCTGCCAGCTTGGTAGCGTATGCACGGTTCGCTTCCAACGTGTCAGTTACCATCACCTGCTTTTGTACTTGATAACTGGAAAACAAGGCGTTTAATAGTGAGGTAAATATGCAAAGTGACGCGAGGATAAGTATCAACTTTTTAAGATCTAGCCAGTGTGTTGTTTTATTTATTTGTACCACTAAAAATTCTCTTTAATGTACGTCCATGACATTTTAGCTATTCAAATGAGTGATACAGTTAATCTATATCAAACTATGATCTGAGCAATAGCTTATCTGTTTGCTAAAAGATGTATGCTTGCATTATAACCAGTTAGCTAAAAATATTTAGTTTTCTTAACGGATTGTTGGAATTGTCGTCATTATAGGGTGTAAAATATTCTGAACATGAATACAGCGAACCCCTGATGAAAAAAAAGAAAACGAACCCGTTAGTCGGCCATTTTACTTTTGCTTGCTTGGCATTGGCGGCAATTTGGATGTTTGTGACAGATAAAGATACATTGATTGTCCTTAATTCCTTGGTTTTAGTTTATGTGGTCTTCGCATTAGGGCGTCGTTTGATGCAATTTTCAAATAAAAAGCCAAGCCCTCCAACCTCAAAAAAATCGAAATGATACTAGCTCACCTTATGTACGGATAAGAGATCTTCTAACTCATCAGTACTAAGCCATAACTTAATTTTTCCCTTGTCCAGCTAGAGCGTTTTAGGGTGAAGTCGCTTCGCGCCCTGCCCTCGCTAATGTGCCTAGATGCTGTAGGCAAAGCTAATACCAACTTGACTTAATACTTACTCAATTTGAAGGAGTAAATCTGACGCTGCCAGTGCTAAAACTTGCTGCTAGAACGGTATTAATTCTCCGTGGTTCAGGTTAGCTATATTAAGCGGTTGAACATTTTTAACGCAGCTAAGACGGTAATCTACCTTTGGACAATAGCTGTAAAATTAACGTGATAGCTAGAATACGAGCTGAGGATTAGCTCGTATTCCTTAATTGTTTTAGCGACAAAGTAGGCGACTACTGCCTGACTAACTTGAGTAAGTTCTCACCTTTACTATCAAGCTGATTAAGCGGCTTTAATCCCATTATGTGGGCAAGTGTCGGATACACCTCTAAATTACTTGCTTGTTTAACAGAAACGCCAGATTTAAAAGCAGGTCCTTGTGCAACAAAAAAGGCAGCCATATCGTCTGTAATCTCATAGCCATGGGTTCCATAATAGCTATGTTTCCCTTGCTGCATAAATACAATAGGTGCTTTGGCTTGCAAGATAATATCGCCAATACGAGGTGAGGTGCCTCCGTGCAATTGTATTTTTCGTGACTTTGAGAGCACCTCGAAGCGCCCTTTAGCTTTATCCTTTAGTTTTTCCTCTAATGCTGAGATATCTAAATTCTTATCATGATAGGAGTATAGGGACAAACGGGTGCCACTATTTTTAATCATCCACCCTTTTGGTATCTCTAACTCATCAATGAAAACTGACTTTTCAGGCAAGACTTCGGCCATCCCATGATCTGAGACCAACACCAAATTGATTTTAATATCGTCTTTAGCAAGTTCATTGACGAAATCGCCTATAAGCGAATCAACATATTGCACCGCTTTTTTAGTTTCGTCGTGATCAGGTCCAAACTCGTGTCCTTTACTGTCTACTAAAGAGAAATAGCTGGCCACAAATAAGGGTCTTTGCGCTTTTGGAAGTTTTAACCAATTATGGATCTGATTGAGACGATTTTTATAATCCGCTTTTTTTGAGTAATGGTAGTAATAATCAGGTGTCATGCCATTTACTCTCGCGTCTGATTCTGGCCAAAAGTAAGCTGCTGATTTGTGCCCGTGCATTTTAACCAAATTCCAGAGGGGGATCCCAGCTATCCAAGTACTATCGACTTTACCCATCCCCATTTTATAACAAGCTTCACGCTGCTTATCACAAAAGTAATTATCGACGATACCATGGTTGAGAGGCTTTAAGCCTGTGACAATAGAAAGGTGATTTGGGAACGTTTTACTTGGATATTGCGGCCACATCTTTGTAGCGCGAACACCGGTGCTGGCGAGCTTTGCGATATTTTTGGCATCATGTTTTTCGATATAATCCCATCGAAAGCCATCAATCGAAATTAAGACAGTTGACACCTTCTGCGCACATACCGCGCTACTGAATAAAGTTAAAATGACAAAAAGTGTTTTGAGCATGTGTGGTTCCCTGTGTGATTAACTACCGATACGTGAGCATGTGTTGCACCCGCTTACGATCGTATGCCGCATTAAATCACAACAATATGAAATTGCTATTTATTTGCGTTAAATAGATCACAAAAGTGGATATTAGGAGAAGGTTCACTTTTGCTCTGTTCTAATTGAGCATAATTAATGCTTGATCTAAGTCAAAGTGAACTATATATTAAAGTTTCAATAATTACTGAAAGTTTAAAAGTATGAACTTGTCACCAAAAATAGAAAATTTTGTACTCCACTGCGGTGAAATGGGCAGCCGTTGGGGTTTTAATAGAACAATTGGGCAAATGGTTGGCTTGTTGGTTATTAATGAGCAACCATTGACAGCGAATGAGATTGCAGATGCGTTAAAAATATCTCGTGGTAACGTTAGTATGGGGATCAAAGAATTACAATCTTGGCAACTCGTTAGAGTTCATCACATTCCTGGTGATCGCAAAGAATACTACTCTCCAAATGGGTCTATTTGGGATCTTGCAAACCGGGTCTTTGAAGAAAGAAGAAAAAGAGAAATAGACCCTACCCTTACTCTACTGAGAGATCAAATTCTAGATAGTGCAAACTCACCAGAAGAAGTGTATGCACAACAACAAATGCAAACGATTCACGACCTACTTGAAACCGTTACTAAGTGGTCTGCTGAGCTACAAAGGCTGTCTCCAGAGCAATTACAGTCACTAATGAAGCTCGGGTCGTCAGTTAGTAAGGTAATAGATTTAAAGGATAAATTATTACGTAAGTCTTAAAAGTGCGAGGTGCGTCATGCTTGATACATTACTGTTGTCGCGAATACAGTTCGCGGCAAATATTAGTTTCCATATACTTTTTCCTACGATCACCATTGCATTAGCATGGTTTCTCGCTTTCTTTAAAATCAAGTATGACTTAACTGAGCATCCGGTTTGGGTAAGAGCCTATCGCTTCTGGGTTAAAATCTTCGCGCTTACCTTTGCGCTGGGTGTGGTTAGTGGTATTACCATGTCGTTTCAGTTTGGTACTAATTGGCCAGGGTTTATGGAGAAAGTTGGAAATATCGCGGGGCCACTTTTGGGTTATGAGGTACTCACCGCCTTTTTCATGGAAGCGACCTTTTTAGGGATAATGCTGTTTGGCATGAAGCGTGTCCCTCCTAAAATCCACACACTGTCCACTTTTATTGTTGCAATAGGCACTACACTCTCGGCATTTTGGATCTTGTCTTTAAATAGCTGGATGCAAACACCTACAGGTTTTGAGCTTAGGGACGGTGTAGCATACCCTACAGACTGGTTCGCGATTATATTTAATCCGTCTTTTGGTTACCGCTTTTTTCATATGTTGCTTGCAAGCGCATTAACTGCGTCATTTTTAATAGCAGGAGTAAGTGCTTATCGCTTACTTAAAAATGACGACAAGCATGCTCCAAAAAAAGCATTGACTGTAGCTTTAACAGTCGCAGCCCTTCTCACTCCGATACAAGCTTTTGTCGGCGATTTACACGGCCTAAATACGCTCAAACATCAACCACAAAAAATTGCAGCAATGGAAGGCGTATGGGAGACAGAAAAAGGTGCACCGCTCTTACTCTTTGCAATTCCCAACGAGGAAGAAAGGCGCAATGAATTTGCAATAGGCATTCCTAATATGGCGAGCTTTATTCTTACCCACGACGTTAATGGTGAAATTAAAGGGCTTAACGAATTTAAAGGTGAACACCCACCAGTTAAGCCCGTCTTTTTCGGCTTTAGAATTATGGTTGGAATGGGGATGCTGATGATTTTAGTCGCGTTTGTCACCCGATTTACGCTTTGGAAAAAGGGCGAGCTACCCAAGTGGCAGCTAAAAGCGCTTGTAGCGATGACCTTTTCGGGCTGGGTAGCGACTCTTGCAGGATGGTACGTCACGGAAATTGGACGTCAACCATACATTGTTAGTGGCATTTTACGGGTAGAAGATGCAGTGACCAACATCGCTTCAGAAAATGTCTTGTTCACGCTCATAGGATACCTAACGATATATGCCATATTGCTTTATGCCTATATCAGGACATTATTTCACACTGCGAATAAGTCCGTTGAAGTTGAAGAGTATGATATGAAAGAGTTTGCAGCGGAGGTATCACGTGTTTAATCCCGAATATTTATCACTAATCTATGCAGGGTTAATGGCACTAGCTATTGTGGTTTACGCTATTTTAGATGGCTATGATCTTGGGGTTGGTATGTTGATCCCGCTAGATGACAAAGAAACAGCCGATACCATGATCGCATCTATAGGTCCATTTTGGGATGCTAATGAAACATGGTTAGTCTTGGCAGTAGGCCTTGCATTTATCGCGTTTCCTCAAGCGCATAGCATGATTTTACAGGCCTTGTATATACCTGTTGTATTTTTGTTGTTCGGTTTAATCATGCGTGGTGTTGCTTTTGACTTTAGAGCAAAAGCCCGAGTTAAACGACAAAGGCGCTGGGATAAAGTATTTAAGTTTGGCTCGTTACTGACTGCATTTGCACAAGGTTATATGTTAGGGCTTTATGTCGTAGGTTTTGACGATTCGTTGCTAGCCCACGCATTCGCGGCTTTGAGTGGTATTGGTGTGGTTTGCGCATATGGATTAATTGGCTCAGCATGGCTTATTATGAAATGTGAAGGTCAACTACAGCTAGCTGCTATAAAGTGGTGTAAGCACTTTTCTCGTGTCGCTTTCGTTGGGGTGATCTTAGTTTCTATCATCAACCCGCTCATAAATGAATGGATATATGAGCGCTGGTTTAGTTTACCGATGGCACTCGTTGTGCTACCTGCACCTATAATCTGTTTGCTACTTTTTGTGGTCTTGGAAAGCGTATTGCACAAATTACCCAAAGCGACAGAAGCAGGAGCTTGGCTTCCATTCTTTATTTCAGCTTTTATCTTTCTACTGTGCTTCTTTGGTCTGGTTTACAGCTTTTATCCATACGTGGTGCCAGGAAAGCTGACTATATTTGATGCCGTAGCAGATCCCTCCGCACTCACTTTCTTATTATATGGCGTGGTTGTCGTCGTACCGACGTTAATTGCCTACACATTATTTTCGTACCGAGTCTTTTGGGGCAAGGTTCAGCCTTTGTCTTATTATTGACACTTGCATACATTAGCCCAACCAAAAGGCAGCTTGTTGGAAGCTGCCTTTTTTATAATGCTAGAGTAGCGCGCGATTTATATTTTTGGATAACCGATCCGATCAGACAAAAAGCCAACACTGGTCGCAAAATAGTAAGAGCGATTCCAGTTCATCAATGCTTTGTAGTTATCATAGGCAAGATACATACGGCCATTTGCATCGTCAGGCATTACTAATGCAGCACTAATATTAACATTCGGTAGATCACTACCATCCATTCTGCGCAGTCCAAGGGCTTGCCATTCTTGTAGAGAACGTTCTGATTTACGCCACTCTCCTAGCCACTCTTTATGTGACTTAGTACCGCGTTTTAAAATATAACTTGTGTCAAAGCCTTCAGGTAATTTCACTTGGCGACCCCAAGTTAGATTGTCATTCCAGCCAACACTTTTAAGATAATTTGCTATTGATGCAAATGCGTCTTCTTGGGTTGTCCAGATGTCTTTTCGACCATCTTGATTGTAATCTACAGCATAAGAGGTAAAAGAGGTTGGCATGAATTGAGTTTGACCCATCGCACCTGCCCAAGAACCTTTGAAGTTGTTTAGATCAATATGGCCATCTCTTAAAATATCTAATGCAGCCCATAATTGACGTTTGTATAAGGCTTCTCTTCGACCGTCAAAAGCAAGCGTCACAAGTGCGCTAATTACAGGGTAGCCACCTTGAATACGACCAAAGTTACTTTCTAGACCCCAAAGTGCGACAATAAAACGAGCTTGTACACCATATTCTTTTGCAACTTTTTCTAGCGTGCTCTGGTGTTCTTTATATAGCTTACGCGCTCGTTGGATTTTCCATTCTGGAACACGTTTAGGTAAATATGTCTCGAGTGTTTCAACAATTTCTGGCTGTGTTTTGTCTGCCTTTATCACTTTCTCTTTGAAAGTAGCGGTAGCAAAAGCGTCATCAACTAATTGTTGAGAATAGCCTTTATCAATCGCCTCTTGCTTTAAATTATTGAGATATTCATCAAACTTAGCCTGAGTATTGGCAAAGACTGAGGTAGACAGGCAAACTGAGGCTACTAATAAGGAAATTTTTTTTATCACGTGTCTGTTACTCCATTTTGCTTTCTAAATTCATCTAACAAACTTTCAGTGTGTGGTGGAAGCTGCAAGTAAAACCCATCATCTGTTAACTTTTGCTTAACTGTGTCTAGATCCGCAATTCCTAGTTTTTCTCTTCTAGCAAGATCCACAATCATGACATAGATTGGTGTACCGAAAGTTTCCATTAAAGGTGCAGGTACGCTGGAAAAATCATCTCTTTTAGAAACAAACAGGTAGGTATCCGCTTTTTTTGGACTTTTGTATATGGCAGTGAGCATTATAAGCCTATAAATTCTTGCTAATCATTGGCGGTCACTATACCATGCTATTAGTAAGTTGTGGAAAGTTTTACTACCCGCTAAAGTCAAGTAAATAAGGCGCTAGCGGCGGTTGTAACAGAAATTTGAGTGCATATGTCAAAACAAACATTCGAACTAAAAGGAAATCTATTTACACTCTCTGTGCTACAGTTGTTTTCTTTAGATTTAACAAAATTACGACAAGAGCTAGATAGCAAAATATCGCAGGCACCAAAGTTCTTTTTGGGTGCTCCAATTGTGGTTAATTTAGCTGAAGTTCAGGAACAAAATGTAGAATTCAAAGAGTTAAAGCAGACACTAATTGATTTACAGCTCAATCCGGTAGGTGTATGTAACGGTACTCAAAGTCAACACGACTTAGCTAAAGAGGCAGGGTTTTCTGTACTAAATTATTCAAGGGATGTGCAACCGAGTACCCCTTCACAATCTCAAGCGGCTGAAGTAGTAGAAAAACAAGTGTATCTGCCAGCGCAAATTGTGAACGGAACGGTACGCAGTGGTCAGCAGATTTATGCAAAAGACCGTGACTTGATCGTACTAGGTGCGGTAAGCCATGGAGCGGAAGTTATCGCAGATGGTAACGTACATATATACGGTACTTTGCGTGGTCGAGCAATCGCTGGTGCACAGGGCCAACCAGACACCAGTATATTTTGTCAGCGCTTAGAAGCTGAGCTAGTGTCGATTAATGGGAGTTATTGGATCAGTGATTCGTTACAAGGCGAACACTGGGGTCAAGCTGCTCAAATAACACAACAAGACGAATCATTAAAAATTACAGCTTTGGTCAAAGGATAAATCAGATGGCAAAAATTATTGTCGTAACTTCGGGTAAAGGCGGTGTTGGTAAGACAACGTCGAGTGCAGCAATTGGTACAGGCTTAGCGCTAAAGGGTTATAAAACAGCCATAGTCGATTTTGATATTGGTCTAAGAAACCTTGACTTAATTATGGGTTGTGAACGCCGTGTAGTCTATGACTTTGTTAATGTCATTAATGGTGAAGCAAACCTCAACCAAGCACTCATCAAAGATAAACGGGTTGAAAAACTATATATTCTTCCGGCCTCTCAAACCCGTGATAAAGATGCGTTGACACGTGAAGGTGTTGAGCGAGTTTTAAATGAAATGAAAGAAGGCTTTGATTTCATTATTTGTGACTCACCTGCAGGTATTGAAGCAGGGGCAATGATGGCACTTTACTTTGCAGATGAAGCTGTTGTCACGACGAACCCGGAAGTATCTTCTGTACGAGATTCCGACAGAATTTTAGGTATCTTACAAAGTAAATCTCGCCGAGCTGAGCTAGGTTTAGAGCCAGTAAAAGAACATTTGCTACTAACTCGATATAATCCAGAGCGTGTTGATAGCGGTGAAATGCTCTCAGTTGATGATGTAAAAGAAATCTTAGCGATTGATTTGCTTGGCGTTATCCCTGAGTCAAAGTCTGTATTGAATGCTTCAAACTCAGGGCAACCTGTGATCCTTGACCAAGAATCAGACGCAGGCCAAGCTTATAGCGATGCAATCAGCCGTTTGTTAGGTGAAATCGTCGATTTTCGTTTTTTACAGGTCGAGAAGAAAGGTATCTTCAAACGGATCTTTGGAGGGTAATGTGTCTTTACTAGATTATTTTCGTTCAGAAAAGAAAAACAGTGCGTCGTTGGCAAAAGAGCGACTGCAAATAATTGTCGCACATGAGCGTTCCAAACGAGGAACGCCTGACTACCTGCCGCAGCTAAAGCAGGATATTTTGGATGTTATCCGAAAATACGTGAAGGTAGACTCAGATGCGGTAAATGTTCAGTTTGAGCAAAATGAAGACGATTTAGCTGTGCTTGAATTAAATGTCACACTACCTGACGATGAAAAGTAATACCAATTAGCTTAATTAAGTGCTCTATTTTGAGGCGAGAAAATATAGTCGATAACCAGGCAAAAATTTTGTTATTTAGTTGTTCTAAATGAGAAATTTTTAACGCCGTTAGCGTCATATTTGCTTCGCCAAATTAAACAGGTACTAAGTGAAATTGGTATAAATATAAAAAAGGGCTTTTATAGCCCTTTTTTATTACCACCAGTTCTTTAGTCTGTCTTCAAGTAGCTCAGCACGCCAGCCTAGTGCTAGATCAGGTTTCATAAGTAGCTTTTTTTCTGCCTCAGATTTTTTCCACGACCAGCTAATCACTTGATTGATTTGCTTTTTAGAGGCGAAAACATCGGCTGGGATCTGGTTTTCTTTTGCGACCTCAGTGATGATAAGCTTTATTTCTTTACATGCAGCTTTATAACCTTTGAAATCAATGAGCCGCTTTACGCGTTGTGGACAATCTTGCTCGACAATTTGCTTGCCCTTTTCAATGCAAGCAAGAATTTCCTTACCCGATCGATTTACTTCCATAGGCTCAACCCCTGGCACATTACGCAAACTACCGAGTGTACTTGGACGGCGTTTGGCTATCTCAACCATATTATGTTCTTTTAGTACAAAATTAAGCGCCAAATTTTTTTTCTCAGCTTTTGCACGTCGCCAAGCCGCTAGCTCTTTTAAAATTGCGAGATCTCTTGGCTTTAATTGCCATACATTTTTAATATCTAAATAAAGTAGTGGATCGGGTTGGCGGAAGCTACGCTTTTGTGCAAGCAGCTCACTTTCTTTCAATACTATGCTAAATAGCTGCTTTTCTTCGATTTGGTTAAGGATCTGCTGAAAGCATGGTAGTAAATGAAAAACATCTGATGCAGCGTAATCTAATTGCTTTTGCGTTAATGGACGGCGCAACCAATCTGTCCTTGATTCACTCTTATCAATATCAACATTACTTAACTGCTTAACCATATTGGCAAAGCCGATACAGCTGCCCTCTCCTAGTAACTGTAGCGCAAACTGAGTATCAAAAATGGGTGATGGTATAAAACCTGCAAATTTCAAAAATACTTCAATATCCTCTGAAGGAGAGTGAAGCACTTTTAAGATATCCGTATTGGCAAATAAAGCCCAAAGCGATTGAAAGTCCATTTCAATTAATGGATCTATCAGAGCAAGATGACTTCCATCAAATATTTGTAGTAACGCGATTTCGGGATATAAAGTGCGACGACGCATAAACTCGGTATCAACAGCAAGTACTTTTGCGGTTGAAATTTTAGCTACAAACTCATCT
The DNA here is from genome assembly GCF_012641745.1 of Pseudoalteromonas peptidolytica. Classification (GTDB taxonomy): domain Bacteria; phylum Pseudomonadota; class Gammaproteobacteria; order Enterobacterales; family Alteromonadaceae; genus Pseudoalteromonas; species Pseudoalteromonas peptidolytica. The sequence continues at coordinate 34,455 of NZ_WEHZ01000013.1, read as the reverse complement.
AGTGCTTGTTGGCTTTCAATGACTTGATACTGCACTTTTACTCCCATGCAATTATGTGGCTAACTGGTGCAAATCGTTAGCGATAAAAAAGCCGGCTGATGCCGGCTTTTTTGTTATTCTTTTAACGCTCTACGCAGTATTTTACCTACATTGGTTTTCGGTAGTTCATCTCTAAACTCCACCAACTTTGGTACCTTATAGTTCGTTAGATTATCTCGGCAATGCGCAATTATATCTTTTTCTGTTAAAGAAGGGTCTTTTTTAACGATAAAAACTTTTACTTGCTCGCCACTTACTTCATGTGGCACGCCGACAGCTGCAACTTCAAGCACACCTTCGTGCATCGCAACAACTTCTTCAATTTCATTAGGAAATACGTTAAAGCCAGATACCAAAATCATATCTTTTTTACGATCCACAATATAGAAGAAACCATCGTCATCGTAAGTTGCAATATCACCAGTCGCAAACCAGCCATCTTTTAAACATTCAGCTGTCGCATCCGGTCGGTTATAGTAACCAGCCATTACTTGTGGCCCTTTTACGCACAACTCACCCGGTTCACCTTTAGGGGTTTCATTACCATTTTCGTCGATTATCTTAATGTCAGTACTTGGCGCTGGTAAACCTATTGAGCCGTTGTACGCATCTAAATCGTGCGGACAGATAGTAACTAATGGCGCACATTCGGTTAATCCGTAGCCTTCCATCAGTTTCGATTTGGTTATTTTCTGCCAACGCTCTGCTACAGGTCGTTGTACGGCCATGCCACCACCCAAGGACATTTTCAAGGTCGAAAAGTCGAGATCAGCAAATCCTGGTGTGTTCAATAAACCATTAAATAGCGTATTTACGCCGGTAATTGCTGTAAATGGATATTTTGCAAGTTCTTTAACAAAAGCAGGCATATCACGAGGGTTGGTGATCAAAATATTATGACCACCGTACTTCATAAACGTCAAGCAGTTCGCCGTTAACGCAAAAATATGATAAAGCGGTAAAGCCGTGATAACGACCTCTTTGCCTTTGTCTAACACTTTGTCTAGACAGCCGGAGACTTGTTCTAGGTTAGCAACCATGTTGCCATGCGTTAACATCGCTCCTTTTGAAACTCCAGTTGTTCCACCTGTGTATTGTAAAAAAGCAAGGTCGCTAAGCGAAATATCTGGTTTGTTGTATTTTGCAGGATCTGCTGCAATTACATGCTTGAAAGGGATCGTGTTCGCCAAGCTAAAATCTGGAACCATTTTTTTGAAGTGCTTCACAACAAAGTTTACTAGGTGCTTTTTCAATCCGCCCAGCATATCGCCAATTTCAGTTAGCACAACATGTTTAACCTGCGTTTTAGGCAAGGCTTGCTCTAAAGTGTGAGCAAAGTTCGCAAGAATAAAAATGGCCTTTGATTCAGAGTCATTCAACTGATGCTCAAGCTCTCGCACTGTATATAGTGGGTTGACATTTACAACCGTACAGCCAGCACGCAGCACACCCAAAATAGTAATAGGGGTTTGTAGTAAATTCGGCATCATTACAGCAACTTTGTCGCCGCGACCAAGTTTTAATTCATTTTGTATATAACTAGCAACTGCTTTTGTTTTTTCATCAACTTGCTGATAAGTCAGTGTTTTACCCATATTCGAATAGGCTGGGTACTGTGCATAATCGGCAAAACTTTTTTCAAATAATTCAAGCAATGAGTTGTAATGCTCTGGGTCGATAGTTTCAGGCATACCCTCTGGGTAGCGCTTCAGCCAGATTTTTTCCACTCTTAGCTCCTGTGTTCTCGTTATTTTTATATTCACCCTAAACCATAAACGATGTAAGGCACTTTAACAATTGAGCAAATACTCTAAAACCGCCATGTTCCCACAATATTTGAGGATTTACAATCAAGATGCTGTTGAAACGTGGCCTTTAACGCTCATAATGGTATTTCTTTCCTTCATTAGTTTATTCTTTGAACTCCCTTTTTTATCAATAGCCAAGTATTGCGCTGTCGGTATCTACCGCTTTAAGAAACTGACACCGACCTTTGGTGTCGTGCAATTAGCTTACAGCATATTTCGGGGTTTTCCATATGGCAATGATGACCTCCTGAAACTTTTTCTATTGTTAGCGAATCAAAACATGATTTAAATAGTTGGTACTGTTTATCAATCATTGCAAAACCCTGCTCAGCCAAAATTAATAAAGTAGGTACAATAGTCCCCTCAAGCGCTGACTTTGCTTGCGCCACTGAAAAGCGAAAACCGGAATGTTGCTTCAGTCTAGGATCAAGAGTGAGTTGGACGCCCTGATTATGTTGTTTGGTGTTTCTATTCATGAGTAAAGTCGCAATGTCTATGGATACATCGCTGACCTTACATCGTAGCTGTGCCAAAGTATTTATATCAGGATACACTCTGGGTGTAGATTGTTTTAACTTATCTCGGGAATTAAAAGCGTTGATGAGTTGTTTCTTCGTTTCAGGCTCAGGCGTATTCACTATGCCAATACCTTCAATAAGGGCTAGTGATAGGCACCGCTCTGGATAACAAGCGGCAAATAGATTCGCTATCATCGCTCCCATTGAGTGTCCGACGAAATGGCACTGGGCTAGCTGTGCAAGATCTAAAAAACTTTTTAGATCATAAACGTAGTCTATAAAGTAATAGAAAGCGTCCTCACTTTTCCAGTCTGAGCGGCCATGTCCTGGCAAGTCAAGCGCAATGTGAGTATACAATTCTTCAGAAAACGGTTGAAACGGTAAAAAGCTATTACTGTTATCCTGCCATCCATGGAGGTAAATGATAGTTTGCCGGCCACTGCCCCATGTTTGATAGGCAAATGGCCCGATTTTTTGTTCTTTTATCGCATATAAAGACATCAAAGAATTCTTTTTGTGTTCATCGTTGCATCATTGATTTATTATCTTACCGTGACATATTTGAACTTACTACTTTGATTTGTAGAAAATTTTGCTTAATACAATTGGTTATTAATTTAGTAGTAGTAAGGTTTAGATAAAACATTTTCTTTATGAATGTACACGGGAATAACAATGAATTTTAAGACTCGCCTTTTAGCATCAGTGATAGGAATGCTTGTTGCTGCTCCTGCTGTTGCAGCTCCAAAAAACATCATTTACATGATAGGTGATGGTATGGGACCAACATACACAACCGCATATCGATATTTTAAAGATGATCCAGCAACAAAAGTTGTTGAACCAACCGTTTTTGACTCCATTTTGGTTGGCATGGCGCATACCTACCCTGATGACGACACGATTGTAACTGACAGCGCAGCAGGTGCAACGGCATTGAGCACCGGAACAAAAAGCTACAACGGCGCTATCGCGGTAGATACTCACAAAGCGCATTTAGAAACCATGCTGGAAGTTGCTAAGAAGAAAGGTAAAACAACCGCACTAGTTGCGACATCGCAAATTAATCATGCAACCCCAGCAAGCTTTGCTTCTCATAACGAATCTCGTCGCAACTACGACGAGATCGCCAATGACTATGTAGATAACAAGATAGCAGGTAAATTACCTGTCGATCTTATGCTCGGTGGTGGTACCAAATACTTTATTCGCGAAGACAGAAATTTGGTTAACGAGTTCAAAGAAGCGGGTTATCAATACGTAGATGATTTGTCCAAGCTTGACACGTTAAATAAAGTCCCAGCAATTGGTTTATTTGCCGAGGTCGGTCTACCGTTTGCTATTGATGAGGAGCCACAGCGCTTAACGAAAATGACCCAAACGGCACTATCGTTATTGGAAAACCAAAATGACAAAGGGTTTTTCTTAATGGTAGAGGGCAGTCAGATTGACTGGTGTGGGCACGCGAACGACATCGCTTGTGCGATGCGTGAAATGGATGATTTTGCAGAGTCAATCAAACTTGCAAAAGCATTTGTTGACAGCAACCCTGATACCATTCTTGTCGTGACAGCTGATCACTCCACAGGCGGCTTAACTCTTGGTGCAAATGGTCAATATCGCTGGGAGCGTGATGTGATAGCCAACGTAAAGGGCTCTGCTGGTGAGATAGCCAAAGCACTCGTGGATGCAAAAGATGTAAAGGCTACATGGAAAGCTCTGACGGGGCTTGAGTATGATAGTGCGACTGAACTGAATGTAAAAGAAGCATTGTCACAAGGGCCAAAAGCGTTGAGTACGGTCGTTAAAGAGACAATTAGCGATGCGTCTTTCACTGGTTGGACAACGAGCGGTCATACTGCAATCGATGTACCTGTTTTTGCTCACGGTATGGGCAAAGAAAGGTTTATTGGTTCGCAAAATAACACTAAGATCGCCGATAAATTAATTGAGTTTATTAAAAAGTAACGACATCTCTGTCGGTTGCGGAGTGACGGACAAGATTTTCTCGCCTCAAAATAGACCACTTAATTAAAACAATTGGTATAAGCTTAAAAACAAATAAGGTCAGCATGTGCTGACCTTATTTACTTCAAACGCTTTAGAGGTATTACGCGTAAACCGACACCCCAATCATATTTTTAATCTCATCTCGCCTTGCTTCCGTGGCGATTGCTTTGTATTCACTAATGGCTTGCCCAGTGCGAAAATTCGGACGATCATAAATAGTAGAGCGTTGCTGCATTTGAAATTGCTCTACGAGTGCAATGCCCTTTTCGCTGGTTTTGATTTGGGCGGTGTTGAGCTTGGCAGTATTTCCCTCTTCAATAGCAGGACTCACCGCCTTTTTAGGCTGTGGTTTTACTTGGTAAGTACCAGCTTGTTGTACTATTGAATTTAATTTCACCGCTTAACTCTTAAATACACTGTGCTTGTTTAAAAATACGCCTTTATTCGCGGCCTGGCAACTTTTTCCATGTCACCGTGTCTCGAACATATTGTGGTTGTGCTTCGGCAGCATCAACTGATAATCCTTTAGTGAAGGCATCATCTGCTATAAATAGCATGTAATAGGCGTCTGGTAGTGTAATGCTATCGAGCTCCTCACAGGCAAGCTGCGAAGCAAGCTCAGGAAATGCTTGCCATCCTGTTCCAACTCCTACCGCACCGCTTACACTAAAGTCTATGTTTTCGGGTTTTATTACAGTTTCTTCTGATGTCGCTTGGATAACTCTACCGTTTAGGCCATTATACTGACAAAGGTAAATCTCTCCCATACGCGCATCTATTGCTGAGACTACGTTATCTTTACCGGTTTCCATCCATACCTGTTGTGCCATGGCGTGTAAGGTAGAAACACCAACTAATTTTAACCCTGATGAGTATGCCAGTCCTTGTGCCACTGCGGTACTGATTCTCACTCCGGTAAAACTTCCAGGGCCGCGTCCAAACACTATACCATCAAGCTCGTTAAGGGTAATGTCGGCTTCGCGTAAAATCCTCTCCACCAGCGGCAATATTTTTTGACTGTGCTGCTGTGGGCAAACCTCAAAATGGCGAATAAACTTGCCTTCGTAATGCAGGGCGATACTGAGTGCTTCAGTGGAGGCGTCTATGGCCAATAGGTTATTTTTCATTTTTGTCTATATTCTCTAAAAATCGAATTGCCTTGCTCAAGTCTCTTGTTCGAGACATGTTAGGCAAACTACTTAAAAACGTCTGGCCGTATTTTCTCGTAACTAAGCGATTATCGCAAATAATCAGTACACCTTTATCGTTGGCGTCTCTAATTAAACGCCCAACCCCCTGTTTTAAAGCGATAACAGCTTGAGGTAATTGTATTGCATCAAAAGGCTCTAAGCCACGCATCTCAGCGTCTCTCATTCGAGCTTGCAATAATGGATCATCTGGTGATGCGAAAGGTAATTTGTCAATCATAACACAACTTAGGGTATCACCACGTACATCAACGCCCTCCCAAAAGGAAGCTGTGCCCAGCAGTACCGCATTACCATGGCGAATAAACTGCTCTAGTATGATGCGCTTGGAAGCTTGTCCTTGCATAAATATTGGGTATTGCAATGCGGTATTTAGCCCTTCATAGACTAAGTGCATAGCTCGATAGCTAGTAAAGAGTAAAAATGTGCGCCCTTTTGCTGCGTTGATCACTTGCTTGGCAAGCTTTACTAGGGCGTGTGGCATTAAGTCATCACGGGTTTCTGGGAGATAGCGCGGCAGACAAAGTAATGCTTGGTGCTTGTAGTTAAAAGGACTTTCCACAATAAACTGTGAAGTCGGACTTAGCCCTAAGCTACGACTAAAATGCTCTAATGAATTATCAACAGATAAAGTTGCTGAAGTGAAGACAAAACTTGCCTCTGTAGTCTTTATAATGTCGGCAAATTTGCTTGAGACATCAAGAGGTGTCACGTGGATAGATAAAAACCGCCTTGTGGTTTCAAACCAATAACTAAACCCGGTTTGGCTAGTGTCAAATGCACGTTCAAACTGATTTTTAAAGCTCATCACCTTTTCAAAGGGGTGTTCTATCTTGTCACTTCTATCAAGGCAGAGCTTTAGCACTTTATAGAGAAAGTCTAAATTACCGATCACTCGGTGCATTGCATCGCAAATTGGTTTATTTGCCAGCGCCTCTCGCCAGTCACCTCGAGCACCATCGGAGCCAAAAACCAAACGTAAATCTGCGACACTGGTTTCGAGCTTATTGAGTGTTTTACCAAGTTGTAACATATCGGGAATGTCTGAGCGGTAAATAACTCTGATATCATTGATTAGTGCCTGCAGTGCTTTGGTGCTGATGGTTTCACCAAAATAGTCACTGGCGATCTCTGGTAATTGGTGAGCTTCATCGAAAATATAACAATCAGCGGTTGGCATCAGCTCGGCAAAGCCGGAGTCTTTGACAGCCATATCAGCAAAAAATAGATGGTGGTTAATGACCACAACATCAGCATCGGCGGCTTTTAGTCTGGCTTTTCGGATATAGCAATCTTCGTAGTCAGGGCACTCTTTACCTAAGCAATTGTCTGACGTTGAAGTGACGTAAGGTAAAACTTTTGCGTCTTCTTCGATACCGACACAATCTGCCAAGTCGCCGCTTTGTGTTTCAGAAGCAAATTTTGCCACCATAGCAAGCTGGTGCATGACATCTGGATCATCGGTTGGTACATGGCTTACATGCTGTGCTAAGCGATATGGACAGAGATAGTTACTTCTACCTTTCAACAAAGTTACATTTTTACCACTGGTGAGTACCTTTTTTAGTGTGGGTACATCACGATGAAATAATTGCTCTTGCAACGCTTTGGAACCGGTAGAGACGATGACTTTACCTTTGCTCTCAAAAGCCGGTATCAAATATGCGAATGTTTTACCAGTGCCGGTACCAGCTTCCGCGACGCATTGGCCGCCACTTTGTAAGGTTTCTTCCACTGCTACGGCCATATCAATTTGTGGCTGCCTTGGTTGATAGCCTGGAAAATGTTGAGCTAGTGGGCCCGCAGAAGAAAAAATAGATGATACAGCCAAAGTAATGCAAATATACAAACAGACAGGTCGCGAAATTGTATGTGGCTATGCACCAAATCGCAACCGCTGTTTAGCAATAATCGAAGCTCGAACTCAGGTTAATGAACCGGCTGCGTTTTAATTTTAATAATACCTATCACTGTTATGAGGACATAAATAAGGTATAAGCCTATTTTACTGGACCATGTAGATTCTGGTGAAGGTATGACAACACGTAAATAATCGTTTAAAAACAGCATGCCAACCCCAACAATGATGGCAGTAAATTTAAAGTGGCGGTAGCTGGCTGAAGATATGGTAAATAAAGACACAAGCAAAAGTGTTAGGCTTATATAAAACGCCAAAACAGCCATACTACCTGGCACAATACTGGGAGCTAGCGCCAGTACAGATAAGGTAACAACGCCCCAACCTGCAAAGGTTTTTACTGATTTATGCGCCATGTGATTTCTCCTTAAAAAAATGGCGGTTAGCTTCGGTACATCTACTATAACTTAATAGAATTATCAGTGCTCTGTATTTCGTAAAATAAGCGGATTAAGCTATACGGCTGACTCATTGAAGGTTTGCTTAAATTTTTATTTGCGACTGAAAAGGTCACGCCCAAGTATCTAAATTTTCGCCTTTGTGCTCTTCGTGCGATTTTTCTTCTTCGTCTTTCTCATCATCGTCCTCTTTAATTTTTTTATGTTCAGCAGTCTGATGTATAAGCTCGACATCGGTTTTTTGATCTTTTTTAACCTTTTCAATTTTATAATGCTGTACACCAGCAACGTGAAATGCTGATTTATGTGCGACATCGAGTCTTACAATTGGACCTAAAAAAGGTTTAAATGCGTCCATACATCCCTCCTCTAACCTACTGGTGAACTTACTTATTATCGACCGTTATATGCTATTCTTTAATTTGCATTAAAAAATGGTTGCCAAAGAGAAGATTATTATGTTTATCTATAAATGAACTTTTTAAACAGCAGATATATTACAAAGGTAACATCATGCTAAACACACTGACAGCACTTCATCACCATCATCATCACACGGGATAACCTGTCAGTTATTTCGCTGGTGGGTTATTCCTTAAAGGAACCTCCGGCGAGACATAAAGTATAGTCAAAGTTTATTTCGCCCCGAGGTTCCGCCTCGGGGTTTTTCGTTTATAGAATTAGGAAATAAATAATGAGCAACAGTAACCGTTTAAGAATTGCAATCCAAAAATCAGGCCGCCTTTCAAAAGATTGCCAAGCTTTACTCAAGCAACTTGGCGTAAAGCTAAACCTGCGTGAACAGCGCTTAATTGCACACTCGACTAACATGCCTATTGACGTACTGAGAGTACGTGATGACGATATTCCTGGTCTAGTGATGGATGGGGTTTGTGACCTCGGTATTGTAGGTGAAAATGTTCTAGAGGAAGCGCAAGCTGAGCGCCTTCGTAACGAGCAGTGTGCTGAGGTAAACAAGCTGGCTAAGTTAGACTTTGGGTTTTGTCGTTTAGCGTTAGCTTGGCCGCAAGAACTTGGACAACAAGATAAAGATTGGTTTAACGGTAAGCGTATTGCAACCACCTACCCTGAAATATTAAAACAATACCTTAAACGTGAAAATATCGACGCGAGTGTCGTTATGTTAACAGGCTCTGTAGAGGTGGCACCGCGCGCAGGACTTGCTGACGCTATCTGCGATTTAGTATCAACCGGTGCAACCCTTGAAGCCAACGGACTGATGCAAGGCGATACCATCTTAGAATCTAACGCCTGTCTTATCCAAAATGCTGCGCTTACTGATCAAAGCAAACTTGCACTTATCGATAAACTCATGCCGCGCCTAAAGGGGGTAAAACAGGCAAAAGAAAGCAAATACATCATGATGCATGCACCAAAGAATAAGCTAGATGAAGTTTGCGCACTGTTACCTGGCACGGGTCAACCTACTTTGCTTGCACTAGCCGGAAGCGACGAATATGTTGCACTTCACATGGTTAGCTCTGAGACGCTATTTTGGGAGACCATGGAAGAGTTAAAGGCGCTTGGTGCAAACTCTATTCTAGTTATGCCAATAGAAAAGATGATGGAGTAATAGCATGTTTGATTGGCAGTCAGCTACGAGTGTTCAGCGAGCCGAATGCTTAAGTCGCCCAGCGGTGAAAGTAGGTGATAAAGTAAAGGCGGCGGTTGAGAATATCATCGATAATGTTGCGAAAAATGGTGATAAAGCACTGCTTGGCTACGCTGAGCAGTTTGATGCTCGTATCAGCCCAAGAATAAGAGTATCAGATTCAGAAATCATACAAAGTGAGTTTGCTTTAGAACCTGATCTGAAAAACGCCATTGATCAGGCATACAGCAACATCAAAAGGTTTCACCAGTTGCAAACTCCTCAAAGTAAGCAGATTGAGACTCAACCGGGTGTTATTTGTGAACTTAGATTTCAAGCGATCGAAGCGGTTGGGTTATATGTGCCAGGTGGAAGCGCGCCGCTGCCTTCTTCCGTATTAATGCAAGGTGTTTGTGCGCAGCTAAGCGGCGCGAAAACAATTGTATTAGCAACCCCAGTCAAAGGTGATAGTCAGATCAACCCTGCGATTTTATACGCGGCTAAACTCTGTGGCGTTACTGATATTATTGAATGTGGTGGTGCAGGTGCAATTGCCGCGATGGCATTAGGCACAGATAGTGTGCCCAAAGTGAACAAGATATTTGGCCCAGGTAATAGTTTTGTCACCATGGCAAAACAGCTGCTTTGTCAATCAGTACCTGGATTGGCAATTGATATGCCTGCGGGTCCGTCCGAGGTGTTAGTGATTGCTGATAAGGGCGCGAACCCTGAATTTATTGCCGCAGATCTGCTTTCTCAAGCAGAACATGGTGAAGACTCTCAAGTTATTTTGTTAGCGACTGAGGCTCAGTTAATTAAGGACACCGAAGTTGCGATCGAACGCCAATTAAGAGTCCTTAGTCGCGCTGATATCGCCAGAGCCGCACTTAAAAATAGCACGCTGATTTTAGTCGAGAGTGTTGAGCAAGCGTTTGAAATATCGGCAGAGTATGGGCCTGAACACCTTATCTTACAGATTAGGGAGGCTGAGCGCTTCTTACCACTTGTGAAAAATGCAGGTTCAGTGTTTGTTGGAGACTATACGCCAGAGTCTGCGGGTGATTATGCGTCTGGTACCAATCACGTATTGCCAACCTACGGTTATTCAAAAACCTACTCAAGTTTAAATTTGATGGATTTTTACAAGGCTTACACTGTACAAACCATCACTAAGGAAGGTCTGCGTGGTTTGAGTTCCGCCATTCTACCTTTAGCTCAAGCTGAAGGGTTAGACGCACACGCAAATGCCGTTAAAGTAAGGCTGGAGAATAATAATGACTAATATTGCACTACCCGAAAATATAGAAAAGTTGAAAGCCTACAGCTCTGCAAAAAGTGAAAAACTGACAGGGAACACATGGCTAAACGCCAACGAAAGTCCTTACACTCGTTTACTTGAAATGCGTTTTGATAACTTAAATCGTTACCCTGATCCACAACCAGAAGCTGTGATCGAGGGTTATGCACGCTACGCACAAGTTGAACAAAGTAATGTATTGATGACTCGTGGTGCCGATGAAGGGATCGAGCTTTTGGTAAGAACTTACTGTGAGCCAAGTAAAGACAGTATTGCGATTTTTACGCCAACATACGGTATGTACAAAGTCACGGCGAATACACATAACATCGCCATTAACGAATTAAGTCAAGAGCAGCTTGCCAATGAGGACACGGACGCACTACTCCCCGCAATTGGTGAAGCTAAACTCGTATTTGTGTGTAATCCAAATAACCCGACAGGAGCATTACAACCAATACGCAAAGTCGCAGCTCTTGCTGATAAGCTTAAAGGCCGTGCGATTGTCGTCGTTGATGAAGCGTATATTGAGTTTTGTGAAGACAAGAGTTGCGTAGAGCTTATCAAAACATTTCCTAATGTCGTTGTACTACGCACGTTATCTAAGGCGTTCGCACTAGCAGGGCTTCGTGTGGGTTTTATGTTAGCCAGTGAATCGCTATTAGCGCCGATCAGAAAAGTTATCGCACCCTACCCTGTTTCAACGGTAGTAGCGCAAATTGCAGCAACTGCACTAACGTCTGATGCGCTAACGCAGATGCGCCGTCAAGTCTCTATTTTGAACCTAGCAAAAAAGAAGCTTATACAATGGCTACAAAACAGCGAGTTCGTAAACGCAATACTATGCGGCGAAGGCAACTTTGTTACTTTGCAGCTAACCGACAAGCAATTTGTACAACAAGCGATGCGCCAAGGCTTAATAATGCGCCCATTTGTGCTGTTTGGCGAGGACAATTGGTTGCGGATCTCCATCGGCAACGAACAAGAACTAAAACAAGTAGAAACCTGGCTGAAACAATGCCAAGTCACTGAGGAAGTATCATGAGCGCCCCATATTTATTCATAGACCGTGACGGCACCATTATTGAAGAGCCAATGATTGACAAACAAGTCGACAGCCTTGAAAAGCTGGCATTGTTGCCGAATGTGATCCCAGCGCTGCTATCGCTGCAAGCTTTTGGCTACAAACTGGTGATGGTGTCGAATCAAGACGGCCTTGGGACTGAGAGCTTCCCCACAGCAGATTTTGATGCTCCTCAAGATAAAATGATGCAAATTCTAACTAGTCAAGGGATCCGTTTTGAAGAGGTGTTAATATGCCCTCACTTTGATGAGGATAACTGTCAATGTCGTAAACCTAAAACTGGGTTACTCACGGAGTTAATGCGCTCTGGTAAAGTGGATTTGAGCAAGTCATTTGTTATTGGTGATAGACAAACCGATATTCAGCTAGCTGAAAATCTGTGTATCGAAGGTATTCTCTATGAAAATAACTGGCCTGCGATTGTAACGCAATTAACCACATTAAATCGCAGCGCACAAATTGTCAGAAATACCAAAGAAACTCAGATCTCGGTAGCGATAAATTTAGATCAACAAGCCAATGGCGAGATTTCAACGGGTCTTGGATTCTTTGACCATATGTTAGATCAAATAAGAACTCACGCTAATCTGGGCCTATATATTCAAGCCAAAGGGGATTTGCACATAGATGAGCACCACTTAGTCGAAGATATAGGTATTGCCCTTGGTCAAGCATTCAGAACTGCGCTTGGCACCAAGTCACAAATCGCTCGCTATGGCTTTGCATTGCCTATGGATGAGTGTAAGGCAGAGTGCCAACTGGATTTGTCTGGACGCGCTTCTTTTGTACTGAATGCCAACTTCACCAGAGATAAAGTCGGTGATTTGGATGTTCAAATGGTTGAACACTTTTTCAAGTCTTTTGCAGATAATGCGGCGGTAAGCTTAATCTTGAGTGTAAGTGAAGGCAACGCACACCATCAGGTTGAGGGCTTATTTAAGGCATTCTCACGGGCTATACGTATGGCAATTGCAACGGATGCGTCGCAGCAAACGGCAAGTTCGAAGGGGTGTTTATGATTGCAATTATTAATACCGGTTGTGCCAACATTAACTCTGTGCGCTTTGCATTTGAGCGCCTTGGTGTCACACCGGAAGTGATCACCACACCGGAGAAATTATCTGAGTTTGAACGCGCTATTCTACCCGGTGTAGGCCACGCCAATGTGGCAATGAAGCGGTTAAATGAACAAGGCTGGACGGAGGCAATAGCTGACTATCAGAGGCCTTTGATGGGTATTTGCTTAGGGATGCAGCTGCTTTGTGAATCGACTGAAGAAGGCAACGTAGCTTGCCTAGATCGCATTCCGGGTAAGGTTGAGTTATTGGAGACCAATGATTTAACAGCGCCGCATATGGGTTGGAATAATCTTCGTGTGGTGAAGTCTCACGCGCTCACTGCAGGACTCAGCGAACAAGACCAAGTGTACTTTGTGCACAGTTTTGCGCATACCATCAATCAATCGACATTGGTTTCGGGTGAGTACGGTCAAGCGTTTTCTGCGATTGTTGCAAACGACAATTATGCCGGCATGCAGTTTCATCCAGAGCGCAGCGGCAGAGTCGGTGCACAGCTTTTACAAAACTTTATTAATTGGCAAATTTAAAAGGACGAACAATGATTATTCCCGCTTTAGATGTATTAGAGAACAATATTGTTCGTTTGTATCAAGGCAAATATGAAACCGCACAGTTTTACCCATTTGATTTAGCAGAACGTTTGCTTGAGTATCAAAATGCTGGCGCAACCAAGCTACATTTAGTGGATCTGGAAGGGGCGCGAGATCCGAACAAAAAGCAATGGCGCACCATCCAAGCCGCGACTCGAGCGTTGTCTGTTCCGTTTCAAATAGGGGGCGGTATTCGCAGTATTGATGATGTAAAGCAGTGGCTTGAAGCTGGTGCCGCTCAGGTCGTAATCGGTTCGATGGCGGTAGAAAAGCAGCAAGAAGTTGCTACTTGGATAAAAGAGTTTGGTGCAGATAGATTTGTTATTGCACTAGATGTTAATAGAACTGAAAGTGGTTGGTCTCCTGCTACTCACGGCTGGCTTAACGATGCAAAAACTGACTTGTTTGCGTTATTAGATTTTTATGTTGAGCAAGGGGTAGTAGATTTTTTATGTACGGATATCAGTAAAGACGGCACTATGGCAGGCCCTTCTTTTTCTTTATATGACGATATTACCAAGCACAATAGCATAATTAAAGTTCAGGCTTCTGGAGGCGTAAGCTCACTGGATGATATTGCCCGTCTTGCCAAACAACAAGTGGGTGGAGTGATACTCGGGAAATCACTGCTTGAGGGTGTATTTAGCGTTGAGGAGGCACTGGCATGTTATCAAAACGCATAATTCCTTGTTTAGATGTAAAAGACGGCCAAGTTGTTAAGGGCGTAAAATTTCAAGGTCATGAAGTAGTTGGGGATATTCTTGAACTTGCGGAGCGTTATAGCGCCGCAGGTGCTGATGAATTGGTGTTTTACGAAATCAGCGCCAGTGTGGAAAAGCGTTTATTAGACGTAAATTGGGTCGCTGAGATTGCCAGGCATATCGAGATTCCATTTTGTGTTGCTGGTGGAATTAAGTCGGTGGCGGACGCCGCTCGGGTGCTTGAGCAAGGAGCAGATAAAATTTCTATTAACAGCCCTGCGATTGCGCGTCCTGAACTTATTAAAGAGTTACATGACGAATTTGGCAAACAATGTGTAGTCGTTGGTATAGACAGTTTCTATGATAAGCAAACCCAAGAGTATTTAGTGTACCAGTTAACAGGCGATCCGAACGCCGCAAGTCGGACTCGATACAAAACCCAAGAATGGGTGAAACAAGTACAAGCGCTCGGAGCGGGAGAAATTGTGCTCAACTGTATGAACCAAGATGGTGTGCGTAATGGCTATGATATAGAGCAGCTCAGCGCAATTAGAGAATTGTGCAAAGTGCCGCTTATCGCCTCTGGCGGTGCTGGCAGCATGCAGGACTTTGTTGATGTGTTTACACAAACGAATGTTGATGGAGCTTTGGCGGCAAGTGTATTTCACAAAGGTGTAATCGAAATTCCTAAGCTCAAGCAGTTTTTAATAAATAATGATGTGGCAGCACGACAATGATAATTAATAAACAAAACATGGCAGAAGTGGATTTCGAAAAATCCGAACTTATACCAGCAATAGTGCAAGATGCGTTGACAGGCGTAGTATTAATGCAGGGCTTTATGAATAGAGATGCCCTTGAGGTTACATTAGACAAACGGCTTGTTACTTTTTATTCGCGCTCCAAATCACGCCTGTGGACAAAAGGTGAAACGTCAAACAATGTTTTAGAGTTGGTAGAAGTACACACAGATTGTGATAAAGACAGTTTACTGATCTACGCCACCGCGCAAGGTCCAACTTGCCATTTAGGTAGCGAAAGCTGCTTCGCAGACACCATGCCACAGCTTGCATTTTTAGGAAAGCTTGAGCGTGTAATTGCACAAAGAAAAAATGCCTCACCGGAGAGCAGTTACACCGCCTCTTTATTTGCAAAAGATTTGAGCCGCAGCTGCCAAAAAGTTGGAGAAGAAGGAGTTGAGGTTGCGCTGGCTGCGATGAAAAATGACAATGAAGAGCTGCTTAATGAATCTGCTGATCTTCTCTATCACCTTATTGTGCTGTTGCAGCGACAAGGCTTAACTCTCAGTGAGGTGGTTAATACCCTTGAACTTAGACACAAGTGACGGCTTATCTACGCTGTTGACTGGTTGCAGAGTAACGCCTGTAACCAGTAAGTTGATGATTGTAATATAGGGCAACACTTGCTCAGTTTAACTGCCCTACACTTTTCGTAACTTTACAATTATGCGCTGGTATTTTAATAGTCTAGGGTTTAGGGTTAAAGCTGCTACGGTAAAAAGCATGGATTTGAAGATGAAAATAAAAACATTGGCTTTATTGTTATTAGGTGTGCTAACTACTGGTTGTTCAACACTTTCGGCAGATCAACAGGCTACAGTGAACGGTATGTCGATCTGTGAAAAGTACACTGCGCTAGTTGACCTCTCTTCAGGTAGGCTTTCAGTATTAAAAGGTTTGCAAGTGGGCGCAGAACTAGTTAAGGCATGGAATGGGGATGTTAAGTCACACCTCGTTGGTAATTCATGTAAGATAATCGAATATAGATCAACACCCACTCAGTTTAACTGAACTACACTTTTCGTGACTTTACAATTATACGGTAGTATTTTAATCGTCTACGGTTAAAACTGTTATGGTAAAAAGCATGGATTTAAAGATGAAAATAAAAACATTGGCTTTATTGTTACTTGGTGTGCTAACAACGGGTTGTTCAACGCTTTCACCAGATCAACAGGCAAAAGTTAACGATATGTCGAGCTGTGAAAAACTCACGACGCTAGTTGACGCTTCTTCAAGTAGGTTTTCAGTGTTAAAAGGCGTACAGGTAGGCGCAAAACTAATTAAGACATGGCAAGCCAAGGCACATCTCGTTGGTAACTCTTGTCAGATAATCGAAAGCAGTAAAGGAAAGACAATATATACTTGCCAAGAACAGTTTGAGGACTACCAAAGTGCAGTTAAAATTCATCAATATGCGCAAAGCATGGTGACACAGTGCCTGGGTAGCAATTGGATGGTATCTTCTCAAGAGAATGGTGAAGTTTTACATACCGACATCACCTCAGCATCAACAACAAGTGCGATAAGTATTGCTTTGGGTAAAGGTCTAGATAAGCGGTCCCCATGGGTTGTGAGTTTAGAAATAAGCGACAAATAATTTCTGTAATAACCCCCAATTTTTATGTTGATACCTGGTTGGGGCTTTCATTGTACCTAATACGTTGATATTTTGATGTGATATAGGCCTTATCGCTCGCTAGTTTAAGCCAGTCTGTCATTGTGTTGTCATACAAGCGCAGCACACTTTGTGTAAGTCAATCAAACACTATCAGCTTACACATGACAGACTTGAATATCTTTCTCATCAATTTAGATTCTAGTAAAGACCGTTTAAAAGAGTCCGCTCGTCAATTTGATAAATTTAACCTCTCTTTTGAGCGGATCAGCGCCGTAGATGGTGCTTCAATAAGCAATCAAGAGCTGGAAACTCATTACAGTAGGGAAAAAAATGCTCGCCAGTATTACCGTGCGCTTACCGTAGGTGAAATAGGTTGTTACATGAGCCACCTTAAAGTGCTGGAAGAAATTGTCGCTAGGCAGCTTCCTTATGCTTTCGTGTTTGAGGATGACTTTCAATTACAGGCTGACTTAAGAGAAATCGATAGCAAAGTATTAGCTTTGCCTTTTGATTGGGATATGATCAAGTTGTATCAGTCGCAAAAAAATCGTCGGACAGCCTTTGCTACTCATCAAATCGACAGCGATCTTTCTTTGGTGATCCCCAATAAAGTCCCCGCTGGAACCGTTGCACAAATTATTAGTTTTGGAGGGGCTAAAAAAATACTTGCGCATGCACGCCCATTTGGCAGACCAATTGATATTGACTATCAACACTTTTGGGAAAAGCAAGTGAGTGTTTTATTAGCCTTTCCTTGCCCCGTTAACCATGGCGAAATATTTGACAGTACAGTAGGCCGTGAGTTTTTAAGTCGTAACGAAAAAGGTAACTTTTGGCTAAAACAGCGACTTCAAATTAATAAGTTTTTTAACAATAAGTCCAACCGAAAGTTAATACAAAAACAGTATCAACCGTATTTTTAATTTATTGACTCCAAAACTCACGGTATAGCTTTTATACAAAGGTCATAATATGGAAAAAATAAGTATTAAAAGTGTAACTTTTGAGAAGACATCTGAGTGAGATGTGCTAGTATCTAAGATTATTGCAATAAGTTTAACTTTTTGCTTAAACCGTTAATAATAACAACGTTGAGGGAGCACAGACGTGTCTATAGAAATCAACTTTGAACTCTCTGATTCAGATCTTGAACACTTCCGTGGAATGATGAAAGCCGCAATTGAAAAAAGTGGTGATGTAAGTGATGCTGAAATTATTTCAAAAGCACGCGATTTAGTCGCAACGATGGAAAAATCTAACCTTCCCGAGTTTGTGAGTACTCGTCTTATTTCATTACAGACGTTAATTGACGCTGTATTGGATGAAGAATGGCAAATGCCTGAAGATGAAAAACGTGAGATTATGGCGTCGCTAGCCTACTTCAGCGAACCTGAAGATATGGTGCCAGACCATATTCCGGTATTAGGTTATGTTGACGATGCAATTATGATTGAACTTGTGCTACAAGAATTATCTCTTGATTTAAAAGCGTATCGTGAGTTTTGTGGATTCCGTGCAACGGAGGAAGCAAGACGGGGCGATGCTGCAAAGGTTGACCGTGAAAGTTGGTTAGCTGGCACTCGTTCTCAGATCCGTTCTTCTATGCGTAGAGGTCGTTCAAAGAATCGCTCTCGATTCTTCTCTCGCATCATGTAGTAGAAGCCTAGTATTTTTTACTGAGGTAGAAATTATAAAGGGCTGATAACTATCAGCCCTTTTTGCTTTTAGCTATTTTTTCTCATTAGGGTGTGCGACGCCCATCCAAGCTTTGTATAGCATGGCTTGTTGTGCTGATGGCGTTTCAGTGAAGGTGATTTTTTTAGGCTTGTCGTAATCGCGGTTTAGTGTCAGCTCTGTAGTCATTAGTTTATCCCTACGAATAAAATCAACTTTCACCGTTTGTCCAGGCACAAAGTGCGCTAAGCTTGCCGATAAACTATCCCTTACGTGATGCTTATCAAAGGCAACGATTAGATCTCCAGCAGTAAGCCCAGCTCGCCAAGCGTTACCATCTCTAGCTACATGAAGCAGCTTCAGAAGTTCACCTTGTTGTTTTGCTTTTCCTTCAAGGTTAGCTACCACGCTTGCTGATTTGGGATGCTTATATTCTAATCCCACTTTGTCGAATAACGCATTAAAGTCTATGTTCGCTGGTTTATCCACATGGTTTGCCCACCAAGCGTGATAATCTCGTCCAGTCAATTGTTTTAAAATGCGTTTGACGTCTTCACTTGTAAAGCTATTAGGTAATTTATGTTGTTTATATAGCTGGCTGTGTACGTCACGGTAACTTATTTTTCCATTTGATTTCTCAAGTAGGTCGATGTCCAGCGCCATCGAGACTAATGCCCCCTCTGAATAGATGTTGGTGCTATAGTTACTACCATGATCGCCACCTTGATTTATCCATTTATCAAAGCTGCTTGCGGCAACAGATTGCACCTGACGCCCCGGGGTGTCAAGATGACGGTTAACGCGCTTGGTAAGCATGTTGAGATATTCATCATTAGTGGTTATTCCTGCGCTAAGTAGCAAATAGTCTTCAAAATAGCTTGTCGAACCTTCAGCTAACCACAACAGATCAGTATAATTTGGAGCAACATAATCATACGGAACCATACCAGCAGGACGGTAATTTTTAACATTCCAAGTGTGAATAAATTCGTGTGCTGCGGTTGAAATAAAGCCGATATAATCATCACGGTCTTTAAAACTATCTCTGTGCCTTTGTATAATGGTCGAATTTAGGTGCTCCGTGGCACCACGAGCGCCACTCGTTGCATGAACCATAAATACGTAGCGCTCATAAGGGTAGTCATGCCATATGAGAGTGCCGGTTTTGACCAGTTTTTTCAGATCTGTCAGCATCAGATCAACGTCGTAATTCCCCTCCCCCCAAATTACCAATTCGTACTGACGACCATCTACTTGGAACTTATGTAATTGGTTAATGCCGGTTTCAATCGGAGAATCAAGTAAAATGTCATAATTATCAGCTTTAAAGCTGTGTTTGGAATCCGCAAAGTTCATGCCAGAGACTGAACGCCACTCCATTGGTACGTCTAAGTCTATTTTTATGGGTTCTGCTCTAAAAGACTCGCTAAACATAAGGAACCCGGAGGCATCAATAAACGCATGGGTGTCATCAATATGTCTCGCCCGAAGACCGAGTTCATTTGCATATACTTGGTATTGTAATTTCAGTTCTGTCGGCTCAGATAGATGCACTCGCCACGTGTTTTTATCCATCTTCTCCCACTTGAGAGCCTTTCCATCGTGTCCTTCTGCGGCGAAGAAACGAATGCCGTTTGCCAAATTCAATATCTCATAACGCCCAGTGCGCCAGTCCGGAAGCTGCACATCTATACTAGTTTGTGTTGAATGCGGGAATGTCACTTCGACATCAGCTAAGTGATGCTGCGGCTGCGTGATGGTGACTTGATAGTTGACGTCGGCGTGAGCGTGTAGTGCGGTAATACAAGCAAGTGCTATTAGGCTTTTTTTCATCGTATTAAATGTCAGTTATGAATACGATTAATCTATCAAATCAAGACCTTCTAGGCGAAGTAATATCGACGAGTGAACAGCAAAGTCGGACATGTTACAGCCATAAATTTATGCGCATATTGGCTAAATTTGTTGTAGACTAAGTATCTAAGAGATCAAATCATAACTGGAAATCTGTGACTGATAACGCCGTAATGCTCGAGCAAAAGTTAAAACAAGCCATTGAAGCAAGAAAGACGCTTGAGGACGCAAGAAAACAACAAGTAGAGCTATTAACTCAGTTTGCTGCAAAGCTTTCTCTCGCCTGTAAGGGGCAGGATGTTTCTCTGGACAATCAGCTAGCTAAGTTTCGTATCGCACTCAATAAAGGTGTTGATTTTGAACAGCTTGCTCCCTTTATTGACGGTATATCGGAACCATTAAAAGCGCAGGAAGCCATAAACTCTACGAATCAAAAGGCGTTACAAGCTTCAATCCGCCACAGTGGTAAACTCTTGCAAAAGCTCAAAGGTGTACCAAATGAGTCACGCCGAAAACTGAGACACTTATTAGACGTTGAATTACAGGACATCAGTTCTACGAACGCATATCTTCCAGCACTAGAGACCTTGGTCTCAATTTATCAAACTGTGTTACAGGCAAAAACAGAAGTCAATGATGTTGCCGCAGGGAGCAGTCAGCCTCAACTCGCGGCAGAGTTGCAAGCGCTAATCAACGAACTTATTTTTGAAGACGATGCTGTCGACAAAGTAAAAGAGATCAGAGAGGGAGTCGCTCAGGATGACACCCTAGATAATCTATACAGCGCAGCAACCGAAATAATTAGAATTATTGCTCAGACCATTGCTCGAGAGCGGCAATCTGCGCAGGGCTTTTTAGTTTCATTAAATCAGACTTTAGAAGAGTTGCATCGTTCTATTGTTGAAACAACAGCCCGATCTAAATCAGCATCACAAGAATTAAAGTCTTTGAACAGTAAGATTGAGCTAAAAATTCAAAATCTCAATGAGCAAACTCAAAATGCAAGTTCTATTACTGCACTAAAGGCGCTAGTTGATAATGAGCTCAAGTTATTAAGCGCAGATTTAATAGCTAGAGAAAAGCTGGAAAAAAATGAGCGAGATGCACTTCTTGATTCATTCGATGCAATTAATAATCGTATTAATATGCTCGAAGCGAAAGTGTCGAGTTATCAAAAGCGGCTGAGTGAGCAAAAATTTAAAAGTTTACTCGATAGCCTTACTAAGTTGCCGAACCGCGCTGCATTTGATGAGCGTTTGACCCATGAAATGCACTTGTTTGAAGTCAATGACACCGAAGTTACGCTCGTTGTGATTGATGTTGATCATTTTAAATCTATCAATGACAAATATGGACATAGTGCTGGCGATAAAACCTTGCAAGTGATAGCCAGAGCCTTGAAAAAATCGATCCGTAAAAGCGATTTTATTGCTCGTTATGGTGGTGAGGAATTTGTCTTATTGATGCCTGGAATGCCCGTTAGCCAGGCACAAAAACCGCTAGAAAAGGTAAGGCAAGTTGTAAAATCTATTCCGTTTAAATTCAAAGAAAAGCAAGTTGAAATTACAATTTCTCTCGGTGCAACACAGTTTAAAAAAGGAGACACGACTTTGAGTGCCTTCGATAGAGCTGATGCTGCACTATATGACGCGAAAAATAGTGGCCGTGATAGATTGTGCTTCAAATAACACAAATCTTTGGGCTGTTGAAAGGAAATGGTGGTGCGATTAAATATGGATAATTTGTAAGAAGTTGGCACTACCCTATTCGCACAACAAAAAGGAGTAAGCCTATGCAAATAGAGCTAAACCCAACAGGGGTTCTTAACTTATTATCAAAATTAGAAGTTGACTTGCTACAGCAGTCTACCACCAGTGAAAGATATAGGCTTTTTAGAAACTGTGCATTAGCTGTACTTAACGTTGGCAGTCATACTGACTCTAGCTCTGAAATTTATGATAAATATGAAGATTTTGATATTCAACTGCTTGCTCGAGAACGTGGTATCAAAATTGCGCTGAATAACCCTCCAGAGTCAGCTTTTGTTGATGGCAAGATTATTACTGGCATTCATGAACATATCTTTTCAGTAATCAGGGACATTCTGTTCATCTGTCAAAAATATCATGGTGAAAATAAAACCCCGGTTGAAATCACACACATGGTGTTCGATATGCTCAGAAACGCAGATGCGTTAGAGGTGAACAAAGATCCTAATTTGATTGTGTGCTGGGGAGGCCATTCCATCAATGAAGTTGAGTATAAATACACCAAAGAGGTCGGCTATCAGTTGGGGCTTCGCGGGTTAAATATTTGTACCGGTTGTGGGCCTGGTGCGATGAAAGGACCAATGAAAGGTGCAACGATTGGTCATGCTAAACAGCGTGTCTCAAGTAATCGTTATCTTGGCCTAACAGAGCCGAGCATCATTGCAGCAGAGCCTCCTAACCCGATAGTGAATGAATTAGTTATTTTGCCGGATATCGAGAAACGCCTTGAAGCTTTTGTCCGCGTTGCACATGGCATTATCATTTTTCCTGGTGGTGCTGGAACCGCAGAGGAGCTACTGTACCTGCTTGGGATCTTACTGCACCCTGATAATGAGAAGCAGTGTCTTCCGGTTATATTAACAGGTCCAAAAGAGTCAGCTGCCTACTTTGAGGAACTTAGCACGTTTGTTGAAAAAACCTTGGGTAAGGAAGCATTGTCTAAGTTTGAGATTATTGTAGATGATCCGGAGCTAGTGGCTAAAAAGCTTAAAGCATCGATGGTAACCGTTCGCGAATATCGTAAATCACAAGGTGATGCGTACTATTTCAACTGGACGCTTAAAATTGAGAATGACTTTCAGCACCCTTTTGCGCCAACACATGAAAATATGTCCGCGCTAGACCTGCATCTAGCACAGCCAAAACAGCAGCTTGCCGCTAATTTGCGGCGTGCATTTTCTGGTATTGTTGCGGGTAATGTTAAAGATGAAGGGATAACTGCAATCAAGCAACATGGACCTTATGAGTTAACTGGAGATAAGTCTCTTATGGCCGATATGGATAAACTGCTGGGGGCGTTTGTTGTTCAAGGGCGAATGAAATTGCCGGGAAGCAAGTATATACCTTGTTATAAAATTAAAGCTTAAATTGAATGAAAAATTTGTTGTTAATTGATGCGCTTAACTTGATTAGGCGCATTTATGCTGTTAACGAACCAAAGCACAGCGAACATCAACAGGCGCACATTACAGCCTGTTGTCAAAGGGTAGAGCAAGCCGCAAGAAGCTTGCTTAAGAAATCAGCCGCGACCCATGCCGTGGCTGTATTTGATGGCGACAAAAGCTGGCGCTATCACTTTTACTCAAAATATAAAGAAAACCGACAGCCCATGCCCGAGTCGCTAAGCAGCAATCTCGACAGATTCGCCACTGCATTTACTAATACAGGTATTAAGTGTTTCAATCCGGTACATGATGAAGCCGACGACATTATCGCTACATTAGCAACGAAGGCGGCAAAAGCAAATGTCTCCGCGATTATTGTTTCCACAGATAAAGGCTTCCTCCCCTTAATTAGTGAGGAAATTGCTATTTATGATTACTTTAAAAAGTCAACAATCTCTCTTGAAGACATTAAAAGCCGATTTTCAGTTACACAAAACAAGCTTGAAATCTTCTGGGCGTTGAGTGGTGACAAAACCAATAATATTCCTGGAGTGACTGGGGTTGGTGTGAAAACAGCGCAGGAGCTATTAGCAAAGCACAGTCGTCTTGATGATATGCTTATAGATGATGAGATAAAGCCCGCTGTTAAAGCCAAGCTTGAAGCAGGTGTTGAAAACTATATTACTAGTCTGGCATTGGTCACGTTAAGAAAAGATATCGAGATAGGGTTTAGTCTTAAAGATATTAGAGTTGGATAGTAATATAAATAGAAATATAAATTGTGCAGCTAGGTGGCGTAAAGGAGCCATTTTGAGCAAAGGCCAGCGTGCAAAATATTGCTACATCACTGTGTCGTTTTGCATTCTTTCTCAAGCGTTAGGTATTTCTTAAGACCTTTGATATATTAGCTAAAGATTAAGATGTTTTTCTTTATAAATTATTGTTTTTAAAGAAAACCTTGCATTTATTATTGTTTAACCTGAAATTTGGATAAAGAATATTCTAACTCATTGTTGCTAAAGCACAGTTTTGTTTTTTCACTTGTCTAGTGAGAGAGTTTTTGCGAAACATCGCTTCCGCGTCCTGCTCTCGCTAAGGCTCCTACATGTTGTAGGCAAGAAGAATTTAAGCGCCAGTAGCTGGCTATTGGAAATGAATTCAACGCAGTTAGCGTGGAAACTGGCTGCTAGAAAGGCATAAATTATCCGAACATCATGTTGTTTAGTTAGTCTGTACTGAGCAGATTATCTGTTAAGACGAAACGGCATGTTAATATCTTAATCTCTGTACGTAGCGTATGTTGGTGATTATACATTTTTATTGAGCAGTTAGATGATTAGAAAGATTTTACAGTACATATTTCTAGGCCTTGCGGTATACGTTTCTGTGGTCTTTCTTGTTATTAACTACTACAAAGATGATCCTCAGGCAATGATATGGCAAGACAGAGAGGCTTTTAATAATCGCTTTATCGGGAATTTAAGTCTAGAACAACCCGTGAATATTGATGTTGTGTTGGATACACTCGGTAGTCCTGATTTAACCTATGTGAAGAAAAGAGCAGATAACACCGTCGTGCAAATTGTTTTTTATCGGACTCAGCTGGTTAAACCTGATGGTATCACCACCGAAGATGAATGTACCGGTTTACTGTTTGAAAATGGTGTTTTGACGCTTTGGGGCCCAGGTGCCAGAGTGACCTTTGATAAAGTGTAGAGTTAATGGAATCTAGGATCGTAACAAGTAAAACGCTATTTGCTTTGACACAAGGAACGCATAAAGTATTACGGCTTTACTACCAAAAGGAGCGTTGGTCGTCGATATACCCTACTCTGGTAAAGCTGGCACAACTATATATGGACTGCTATGAACATTCACCTAGTAGCATGCACGCTCAGCTTGGATTATATTCTCAAAACTTAGGCTACAACACTAACCTTGTAATTAATCAAAATGTGCTAATTTGTATGGCTTGTCACAGTTTGCGCTATTCAAGAGCAATCACTGAGGAACTATTACTTGCCAGTTTTGCCGATTATTTATGTGTGGCGCGAGAAAGTGATCAATTAGCTTGTGGGAAACCATTGAATCCTCAGCAAGATAAGCTCTGGAAAGTTAGGCACCAAGTGGCAGTCCAGATCCTCAGTGATGGGAAAACACCAGACCTACAGTGTCTTCGTGTCTTATCGCGACTTTCAAGCTATGACAGCAAGCTCATCTCAAAAGCGCCACAGCGTTTTAATGATCATGCTTCTTTGATAGTGGCATTAGCGCATCGACTAGCTAGTTTAATCACGCCAACAAAGCAACAGCCAGCCTTTCCACTCGATAAGGCGATAAAGCTACTTTATTCTCGGCTTTCCTATCACTACGCACTTAAAGTACTATCCGCAATGTCCGACGCAATGGTAAAACATCCAGCAGGATTATTATGTGACATAAACAAAGAGCTAGGACTTTTAGTCGTTCAATGTAACAAAGAGAAAGTCATCGCTATTATTGATAATGGACAAGCTAAAAAGCTTGCCAAAGCCAGCCGAGCGTTTGATTTTCGCTGTGGGGTTACGTTTAGCTCAGATGCTAAACTGCTATACAATATTTGGGACAGAGCACAAGCACCAGAGCCCACCTCTTTTGGTGTTGATAACACGCATTTGCTAGAGGCGGTAAAGGCTCTTTCTTTTAGTCAATTTCAAAGCATTCGGTCATTAGAAAAGCTGGTATGTGAATTCGAGTCAGTTTCTCTAGCGTTACAAGTTGCGGCAAAACAGTATAATCGAGAAAATCTAAAAGCCGCTTCGGTACGACATTCACTGGCGATGGTGGGTCTAGATGCTGCCGGTTTATTAGCACAGCGAGTATTGTTAGAACAAATCATTGCCCGTCACAAAACGCCTTTCACCGATGATGTACTTCATAAGTATGGAGTGATAAGTCAAGTTATCGCTTTGTACGTAGGTGATAGTTATGGTGAAGAATTTGAGCGTTTACTCTCTCCTTTTGCCGCAGTCATTGCATTTTTGGTGCTGAAGCAAGGCGTAGAGATCCAACATACCACTGCATTACATACCCGGGATTTCTCAGAAGCGCAGATATCAGTGGCCAATTTATTTGGCGTTAGAGCGTTGGCACAAGACAAATTTGTTGAATTTAATCATTATTATTTTGATAAAAGCATCCTACATAAGGCGATGCTAGACAGTGAAACACTCAAGAAATCCCAAGCAAATACGCAATGCAAGCTTTTTACTTTTATCAAACTAGCAGTGTTAAGTGTTATCTCTCCTAATTTTGTTCCTACGGCGTGGCAAAAACAATTGATTGATCAAATACTGTCCGATAGCCACTTTGCAAATGCACAGAATTTTAATGCAGCACTACTTGAGGTTGGTTTTTACTCAGCTATTGAGTGATATTTATTCTATAAATAATATCAATAACAAGCATAAATCTTATGTATGTGGTTTTTACATTCCATACTGGAATAAGACCTAATTAATTGCTATAAAACGCGGCTTAAACAAGCGAACGTACACCGTTGTTAATTTCTACTAGACTTAGTCTGTAATTCTTTTCAGGTGTATCACAACTTTTGATAAAGGAAAAAACATGGCACAGCAAACCATCACAGTTATCCGTGGCGACGGCATTGGCCCTAGCATCATCGATTCAGCTATCGAGATCTTAAAAGCCGTAGGTTGCGACTATGAATACGAATACGTAGACGCAGGTTTGGCTGCTTTAGAAAAAACAGGTGAATTACTTCCTGCTGCAACGTTAGAGGCAATCGAGCGTAATAAAATTACGCTAAAGGGTCCACTTACAACACCTGTTGGCGAAGGTTTTACTTCTATCAACGTAACATTACGTAAGCAGTTTGGTCTTTACGCAAACGTTCGCCCAGTTAAGTCTTTTGAAGGGACTAAAGCGCGTTACGATGATATTGACATCATTACTGTTCGTGAAAATACACAAGGTATGTACTCTGGTCTTGGCCAAGTAGTATCAGAAGATGGTAGCGAAGCAGAAGCAATGTCTAAAATCACGCGTGAAGGCGCTGAAAAGATAGTGACTTTTGCTTACGAGCTAGCAAAGCGTGAAGGTCGTAAAAAAGTCACTGCAGTTCACAAAGCGAATATCCTAAAGTCTACATCAGGCCTTTTCCTTAAAGTGGCTCGTGAAGTTGGTGAGCGTTACCCTGAAATTGAGTCAGCAGAAATGATTGTTGACGCAACATGTATGAAGTTGGTGATGACACCAGAAGAGTTTGATGTAATTGTGACGACAAACCTATTTGGTGACATTTTATCTGACCTTTGTGCGGGTCTTGTTGGTGGCCTTGGTATGGCTCCTGGTGCGAATATTGGTAGCGATGCCGCTATTTTTGAAGCAGTACATGGTAGCGCACCAGATATCGCAGGTAAAAACTTAGCTAACCCAACTTCAGTTATTTTGGCGTCAATTCAAATGCTTGAATATCTTGGTGAAGCAGAAAAAGCGGAAAGAATCCGCAGTGCAGTTGCTGATGTGATTAAGAGCGGCGATCGTACTACTCGTGACTTAGGCGGTAGCCACGGTACAACTGACTTTACTCAAGCTGTTATTGAGCGCCTGTAGTATAAATTAGCTTATATAGACGAAGTTTAAAAATCTAGAGCTGACTTCGGATTATTTAAGCGCTGCCATTGATAGGGAGAATATCTCCCTATCAATAATCTATGTTAGCTATAATGCTACCTTAACTTTGCTTTCTTTTTAGTCCCATTACTATTGCAATTAGCAAGAGCAACCATCCCATAGCACCACCAGATGAACTTTCATTAGTGTTGTCTATCGTGTCAGGTTGTGTTATTGGTGCTGTGACTACGACGTCAACGTTTGCATTGACGCTTTGGCCTAAACCATCCGATAACGTTAACAACACACTATATGTCCCTGCTTGGTCATAACTATGCGTTGTTGATAACCCCACGCCTTGCATACCATCACCAAATTGCCACTGTGCTTGGTAGTTGCCGTCCCCCCCACTAGCGCTAGCGTTAAAGTTAGCTTGTAAATTAGAGATTGTTGCTGTTGCATCTACTTGTAAAGGC
This sequence comes from Pseudoalteromonas peptidolytica, assembly GCF_012641745.1. GTDB lineage: Bacteria > Pseudomonadota > Gammaproteobacteria > Enterobacterales > Alteromonadaceae > Pseudoalteromonas > Pseudoalteromonas peptidolytica. The sequence goes on along the minus strand of NZ_WEHZ01000013.1, from coordinate 5,997 downwards.
ACAATAACATCTACACTTTTTGTACTACTAACAGTGGCTCCATCGGCATCTGTTACATTGAGTGTGACAGTGTAGTTGCCACTGAACTCAAAGCTGTGTTCAATCGGATTTACAGCTGCGGTTTGATTATCTCCAAAATTCCATTGAAGTTGATAAGGAGGCTTTCCGCCATTGATGTCAGCATTAAAGAGGATCCTCTCTCCATTAGCTGTAGCGGCAATTTGGTTGATACTAAGTGGTAATACGACGACATTACCAACGTTAGCGATTGTATTTAATGAAGAGCTTGAACCGTCAATCTTTGTTCTTGTGAATAAAACAGAGTAGCTCCCGGTATTTTGATAGCTATGGGTTGGCGAGAGCGCATTACTTGTTTGGCCATCGCCAAAGTTCCAACTAAAAGTGTCTGACTCATTTAGCGCAAGCCCTTTTACACTAAAAGTTACGGTGTTTTGTGATTGTGCTTGCGCAATTTGAGGGTCGTTAGTATAAACCAGACTTACTTCTGCGCTACTGGCGTCCTCTGATATCGATTTTAGCAGTACTTGAACTCCAAATGCTGGTAAAACAACACCAGACTCTTTCTGTTGGGTAAACGAGTAATCTTGAGTATCATTAAATATGCTGATAGCTGCGAGATTTTGATCGCCAAGCCCAGGCTTTTGTTCATCTAACCTAAGCGTTGCATCTTTAACTTGTATGACACTGGTGGCAAGTGAAGCACCGTCGCTTTTGTATATTGGGTTTTGATCCTGATCAACCACTAACATATCACCAGAGCCTGGATGTAATGATGTGGAGTTGTTGCTTTCGTTATTATTGCTATACCATAACAATACCCCAGAGTTGTAACCGGTCAACGAAAGTCCCGAATCAATTCCCCTAAATGAGCGCAGGTGAGCGTAGTATGCGTTACTTTGTGTTGCTCTATATCTCGATATTTTTCGAAAGCCACTGTATTGCAGCTCGTTTGTTGACTCTGCTGTGTTAAGGTATACCTGTGCACCGTCCGCGATAATTTGGATGTTGTCTATCAATACACCTTTGAGGGTTTCAAATGCGTCAGTCCGGTATAATAACCCAATAGTGACGGTTTGGCCTTTATATGACGAGAGATCGAAAGATAAGGTGATGGGATTTGACCCAAATGCAGATGATTCACCATCCATGTAATTAGTGATCCCTGCATAATTTGGATGTGTTGCTTTGGTCGTGTTACCTGAGATTGGTTGTCCGTTTATAGTAACTTGGAAAACATCATAATTTAGTTCAATGCTATAGTCTGCCAACATGGTTAACGAAATGTCAGCCGCATTTGGTAATGTAAGGGCGAAGCTGGCACTATTATTCAACTTATCACCTTGACCTGAATAGTAGTGATAATTGCCATCAAGTGGTGCAATAAATGGCTCTAACTCAGCAGGTAAAGTGATCTTAATTTGGTTTGTGGTGCTTTCATTTACACCAATATCCGTCAGTGAGATTGTTTGCTCAGTATTTATATCATCAAGTGTATATTCTGATTGCGCAATCCAATTACCTGCGTAATTTTGTTGTAAAAACTCCAAACTTTTGGGGGAAAACTGGGTTGGCTGTGAACCACTTAATTGCCCTAAGTAGCTACCTGAAGACATGACCGACCATAGTGCGACAGGCTCGCCGATGTCGTTGGAGTTTAAGTCATACTCGTCTGGTAATCCTAAATCATGACCAAACTCATGAACAACTACACCGATGGCTGCGTCTATTGGATTGATTGTGTAGTTATAAATCTTATAGCTTGTGTTAGGGATTGATTTAGGTTGATTGTTTTCATCGAAGACGAAAAAGCGGTGAGACCAAATTGCATCACCATCTAGTACCCCTCCGCCCGCTTCTTGACCAATGCTTGAGTGGAATAACATCACATGGTCTACTACCCCGTCAGGTTCCAGTCTGTTGCCGTCACCATCAATATCATTGAGATCGGTTTTGTCGTATTCAGATAAATCAATATTAAATTCAGATACTGCTTTTGTTACAGCTTCAAAGACAAGTTCTTCGGGTCTTAAATCGCGAGTATTGCCCTCTTGCCTACCATAATAGGCGGCATTCTGATCTGCGCTGACCCAACCAAAAGCATTACCCACTATCTTAAAGCTACCTCCTGATACCGCTTGATAGTATTGTGTTGCAGATTGCAGAGCTTCACCATTGGGGCCTGAGTAGCCATTATTTGAATATAAAAGCCCTTGGTAGTGCGACACGGGGTAACTTGCGTAGTACATGTCTGTGTCGTTCGGATTTAGTCGGTTTTGATTATAAGGTAAGTCAGGGAAGTCAACCAAAATAGCGAGCACTTTAGCTTCATTGAGCACCTGTGTCGTCGCAGGTGTATTATATTGCTTGCTAAGTTTGCTTATGCCTCCCAATGCACTTTTTATAGCATAGGGAGTCTTTATATCTTGAGTGATAGGCTTGCCTTTGATGTACTCGGATAAAACCACGCCACGCTCATAGTCACTAAGTGCTCGTCCAAGTTTCTTTTCCTGCCAGTAAATCACTTGATCTCGATACAAAACTTGCGCAGGTGCGGCTGTGGATACCAGTAGCATTGCGCACAGCATGCCTAAATTGAAAATATTCATTCCAATACTCCAAAGCGAGTTAGAGTGTTAAGTTTAGCAGTTGTACGAATTTGTTCAGAGAAAGAGCCATATAAATAAAAAATTCAAATGAAGATAAATTTTAAATTGAAATGTAATATTTCAACAATTGAAAGGTAGAAAGGTAGAATTTATATCTAATCATGTGTAGGCTGAAGTTAATTTATTAATTAAGGCTTATTCAATGACACACTTTTTTCAAGTAATCGTTCTCGTGGTGGTACTGGTCTCTTCTTAGAGTTCAGCGGGGAGCTATTAGTTGAAAGAAATATACAAGCCCCGCAATCAGCGGGGCTTTTTTTGTTTAAAAGAATTAGTATCAGGTAGCACAATCGACGAGGAATGAGGTAATGGCAGAGCAATATAACGGCTCAGAGTTGGTAGTTAAAGCGTTGAGCGCATTAAAGGTTAAATACATATTTGGTTACCCTGGCGGTTCAGTATTGGATCTTTACGATGCACTTTTTCAGCAATCTGAAATTGAACATATACTAGTGAGACATGAGCAGGCTGCTACACATATGGCAGATGGCTATGCAAGAGCCACAGGTGAAGTTGGCGTAGTGTTAGCCACTAGTGGTCCTGGGGCAACAAACTGCATTACCGGTATTGCCACAGCTTATATGGACTCAATCCCAATGGTGGTATTGTCAGGGCAAGTTCCATCAAATCTCATTGGCGACGATGCCTTTCAGGAAACAGACATTGTTGGTTGTTCACGCCCTATCGTTAAACATAGTTTCAACTGTCGGAATGCCATTGATATTCCAGAAGTGTTGGCAAAAGCATTCTATTTAGCAAGTTCAGGAAGACCCGGGCCAGTAGTTGTTGAGCTTCCAAAGGACATTTTGAATCCTGCTTTGAGTTTTGATTTTGTTATGCCTCAAGATATTGATATGCGCACATATAATCCGAGTGTAAAGGGGCATTCCAAACAGATCCGAAAAGCCGTAGAAGCAATCATAGAAGCAAAACGCCTAGTTATATATTCTGGTGGCGGTATTATACTTTCTAATACTTCTGAAAAACTGACCGAGCTGGTTGAAAAACTCAATGCACCAATCACAAATACTTTAATGGGTCTTGGCGGGATAAGCGGCGAACACCCAAATTTTATTGGTATGTTGGGTATGCACGGTAGTTTAGAAGCAAATAAAGCGATGGCGAACGCAGACGTTATTTTGGCACTTGGTGCGCGATTTGACGATAGAGTGACCAATAACGTCAAAAAATTCTGCCCCAATGCAAAGATTGTCCATGTTGATGTTGATCCAACGTCTATTTCCAAGACTATTGTGGCACATATACCGGTTGTAGGCTGCTTGGACACAGTTATGGATCAACTTTTAAGGGGGATTGAAAAATGCGAAAAACGAATAGATAGAGCTGCTCAAGAAGACTGGTGGCAATGTATCACCAACTGGCGCTCGCAAAATTGTTTGGCTTTCACTCCTGGTGTAGACAAAATAAAACCGCAAACCGTTATCGAAAAACTTTATCAATTAACGCACGGAGAGGCTTATGTTTGCTCTGATGTAGGTCAGCACCAAATGTTTGCAGCTCAGTACTATCCTTTTAAAGCACCACGGCAATGGATTAACTCAGGGGGCTTGGGCACAATGGGGTTCGGACTACCTGCTGCAATGGGCGTTAAAATGGCATTTCCGAACAGTGAAGTGTTGTGCGTGACCGGAGACGGTTCCATCCAAATGAATATTCAAGAGCTATCTACCTGCTTGCAGTATGGTCTGGCAGTTAAAGTCATTTCGCTCAACAATCGATCGCTTGGCATGGTGCGTCAGTGGCAAGACATGATGTATGAAGGGCGTCATGCGAGCTCGTATATGGAATCGCTTCCAGATTTTGTCGCGCTCGCCGAGAGTTATGGGCATATTGGCATTAGAGTAGACACACCTGAGCAGCTTGATTCTGCGCTAGAAAAAGCTATGTCAATTAAAGATAGGCTCGTATTTTTAGATATTTTGGTCGATGAGTCTGAGCATGTATATCCGATGCAAATCAAGCAAGGTGCAATAGACGAGATGTGGTTAAAAAAAGGAGTAAAAGCATAATGAGAAGAATACTATCGATTTTATTAGAGAACGAGCCTGGCGCGCTTTCTCGTATTGTGGGATTGTTTTCTCAGCGTGCATACAACATAGATAGCTTGACTGTAGGCACCACCGCAGATAAAACGTTGTCACGTATTACTATCACTACTCAAGGTGATGACCGTATTGTTGAGCAAATTACAAAACAAGTTAATAAACTGGTGGATGTGCTCAAGGTGATTGACCTAACGGATATGCAGCATATCGAAAGAGAGTTATTATTAGTAAAAGTATACGCCAGAGACGAGGTAACTCGGGCTGCTATCAACCGCGTTGCTGAGGTTTTTCAAGCCAGTATTATAGACATGGGCAAGCAGAGTTACTTATTGCAGATGGTAAGCTCTGCTGAGCGTCTTGAATCCTTCCTAGATTTACTGCGCCACGAAAGCGATATTATCGAATTGGTACGTTCAGGTGCCGTTGGTATTGGTCGCGGTGATAAGGCACTGAAAGGCTAGCCATATTCAAGTGACGTAGGCTGGTGTATATGAAAACTCGACGCCTGCGTTCGTTTACTCAGCGCAGGTTACTGGCTATAATCGCCGCTTTGTATGCTTTAGATGAAACACATGGAACTTGACCGCTTCTGGGAGCTAGTTACCGCCCCTAATAATACACAAGATTGTGACTATTTAAAAACACGTTTATCAGCGCTTAGCTGCGAGGAACTTGCGCAGTTTGATGGTATATATACAAAAGAACTCAGGGCTTTGTGGCATTGGGATAATTGGAAAGTTGCCTATGTAATTGCTGGCTGTAATAGCGAATACGATTTTTTAGATTTTTGTAACTGGATCATTAGTCGCGGGTCTGAAGCGATAAGTATTCTTATAACAGAGCCTGATGAGCTTGCTAATAAATTTGCTATTGCAACTAAGGATGACTTACCTTACCCATTTATCGATGAGTTAGATCTCGTGGCTGGACTACTATATGAAGAGAAAAGCCAAGAAGAACTGCCTTATCATAGTGTGGTGAACTTTCCCCCGCAGGGCAAAAAGTTTAAGAATAAGCCCAAATTACTTAAAGCTGAACTTCCTCAGCTGTTTAACCGATATTGGCTCGGTTAAACAGCTAAGAAACCGCGTTTGATTAATTTTTATCGATTTTAAATTGAATTAGTTCAGACAAGATCTGACATTTCGATTTGAAAAATTGAGAGTTACCCGTTTTGATAAAGGTGTCGAATCTTTGTTCAAAACAACTAAGGAGTAACTCTCATGTTACATACTAACAATCCA
>NZ_WEHZ01000012.1 GCF_012641745.1 Pseudoalteromonas peptidolytica | reverse complement strand
TTTCAGTCTCATCATCAACTCGATTTTTTATATTTGGTGCTCTACGGCTTTTATTTACTAGAGCATCCAAACCACCATCTTCAACTAATTCCTGATAGCGATAAAATGTATCTCGTGAGACGCCCATGACTTTACAGGCTTTAGAAACGTTACCTAATTCCTCCGCTAAATTAAGTAAGCCAGCTTTGTGTTTAATGATTGGATTGTTAGTATGTAACATGAGAGTTACTCCTTAGTTGTTTTGAACAAAGATTCGACACCTTTATCAAAACGGGTAACTCTCAATTTTTCAAATCGAAATGTCAGATCTTGTCTGAACTAATTCATATAAACTAGTAAACCTAGATTTCTATTCAAAATCTCACAGAGAGGAGCTTTTTAACTTACTTTGAGTATCAAGTATCGAGTGAACCACCATAAAAGTGCCTTGGTTCACTCTATTTTGCTTAAATGATGGCGTATAAGCTATCATAGCTCAGCTTCAAGAATGGCTAATGCTTCTTTTTCAGCTTGCTTGACGTTACCGTCAGCTTCAATCACGCGTATAGCGAGATCTTTTGCTAATTTTCTCATCGGCTCATCCACAATGTTATTCATACGATGTTGCACATAAGCCTCAATATCATTGTTTTTTATCGCAACGACAGATTTTGATAAGCTGTCCTCTATATAACTATCCAAATCTATCGCGGAATTCCATTGCAAACTTTTTGCCCACTTTCTGACAATATGTTTCTCGCTTTCGCATATCACTCCATCTACTCCAATGAACAATATTGCGATGTCGATAAGCGCCTCTTTTTGCATTTGATCAACACAAATACCAGTGTCAAAGTGATTTAGTAGTTGTTCAAATTTCATAATTTTTCCTTAACCTTTTTAATGCAAAATACCAAAATAGGTATTTCAAGACTAAAAGTAACCCACATAGACTTAAACAATATGCTAACTTTTAGTATTTGTCATATTAAAAATATCACATATTAAATTACAGACGATGTGGCGACTATTTACCACATTACAACTCCTCGGAATGTTAACCATACTAATTAACCAAAAATAACCGCACCTATCATAGTAAAGAATGAATTAGATAGAAAAGTTCCTAGCCTCCACAATTGATTCATCTTGTTGCAATAATTTGCACGCTCTTTGATTAATAGAAGTAAATAGGAACAATTGTGAAAGAGTTAAAACTAGGAATGAACCTCTCATTTTTTATTTCCCTGTCTGTTTTTGCCCTCGGCTTAGTTGCATTAGATGCGTTGCTCATATCTGACAGCATCTACATGTTTTCTTTTGCACAAATGGCACTATCAGCAGCCATCATCTTTTATATCATCGTCGGGGTTTGGGCTATTTTCAGTGGTCAAAGCAGAGTGATTGTTTGTAATCAAGGAGTAGCTTATCAAACCCTATTTGGTCAAAAATACTACATACCCGCTGAAGAAGTAGAAAAAATTTCGGTTGAACGCATACTTTGGTTTAGTTATACCAAGCTCCATATGGCTAACAGGACGCTAAGGCTTTGGTCGTTTAAACCGAGCCAAGCGCAACAGCGCAGTTTAAAAGTACTTGGCTACTTCTAATCTAAGACAGTTTCAAACGCTGGTAGTTGGGGTTGCGTTACAAACAAGCTATTGCGTATGATGATGCAAACTTTAAAGAGGTTAGCATGCAAAGACAATATCCGATAGGTACACCAGGTGTACCTTGGGGCAAAACAGAGAAACAGCAATGGCTTGAACGCCAGTCCGTAAAACGTTCCTATAATGATGAAGTAGTTTCTCAAATTGAGCAATTAAAACATGCTTTTGAAACAGCAGAGTATGGTCAATTACATTACCAAACCCAAGATTACACTTTATACGCCCTTACTACTTCGCACTGGAACGAAAACAACCCAACAGTTTTGGTCACCGGTGGCGTACACGGATACGAGACAAGTGGAATACATGGCGCGCTTGACTTTGCTAGCACTCAAGCTAAGAAGTATGAGGAACAATATAACTTTATTATCCTACCATGCCTTAGTCCTTGGGGTTACGAAACAATTAACCGCTGGAATCCTGACGCTATCGATCCCAATCGTTCATTTTATGATAATAGTCCAGCACAAGAGTCTGCATTAGCTACTCAATTTGTACTGCAAAAATCAAATAACATCTTATGCCACATTGATTTACATGAAACGACGGACTCTGATAACTCAGAATTTCGACCAGCTCTAGCAGCAAGAGATGGCAAAGAAAATCACAACTGGAACATTCCTGATGGTTTTTATTTAGTCGGTCACACTCAAAAACCAGCGGCAGAGTTTCAAAAGTGTGTCATCGAAGAGGTCAAAGCAGTCACCCAAATAGCCCCTTCAGATATTAACAACCAGTTGATTGGTGTACCAATAGAGCAATTTGGTGTAATAAATTATGATGGGACAGCACTGGGGTTATGTATGGGGATGACAAATGCACCTTACGTCACGACAACCGAAGTGTACCCAGATGGTAAAAATGCGACGCCAGAAAGCTGCATAGTCGGTCAAGTAGCCGCAATTTGTGGGGCGCTAAAATTCTTACAAAGCAACTCCCGACCCTCATATTAAGCTTTTGCTGGGGCTTTTTGCAGTACCTAATTACCTAACTCGCTTTTGTAAAACGAAAAGCCTGCAAACCTAGCCTTTGGATGATTAATGAGTTTCCTCACTAATCATCTATATTTTTGCTTAATTAGTAAAATCTTCACGTCCACTGATCACATCGAAAATTTCTTTAAATGAGGTTGGTTTTTGTAAAATACTAACAGGTATATGGAGTGCTCTTGCGATGTCGCTGGCAGAAATCATACCTCTCAACCCATCAGCTCCTGACAACAGCACGTGCTGTAAACCTAACTGTTGTAGCGTCTCTAGCACGTCACCGATTGTACTTTTAGCCACAACATCATAAGAAACAGCATGAAGATCATCCTTTGTTGTCATCACATCCTCGACGCAAACTTCTTCTCTTGGTATTTGCTTCCTTTGTGCTACGCTCAATACTTTACGCCCTGAAAGATCACGGCAATTAACCACACCAAGAAAGTTATCGTCATCATCAACAACCAACTTTGAACGTACGTGGCCGTTTTTCATCATGTATAACGCATGATCTATATCCACATCTTTTGATATTACTTGCGGTTGCCTTCGAGTAAAGTCGGTCACTACTTTTAGAGCAGTGCTGTCTAAACTTAGTGGCTCTGAATCAAAATGATCACAGAGTGGAAACTCTCCTTGTAATTTTATTGTTTTCAGCGCTTTGTATTGGCCCATGATATACTCCTAGCATGTCTGGAGACGCTACGATTAGTACGTATGTCATCATTCAAAAACGTGATAATAAAAAAGGAAGAGCCGACGCTAAAACCGAAGTTAGATCTCATTAGGTTTGGGTGAGGTATTGATACCTATCGCTCTACAAACATTACAAAATTTGTGCAACTGCTTTTATGTTGGTCTCTTCATTAACTATGGTTTATGTCAGAAATTAATTCAAGCTGATATGCCCAACAAGGCAGTAACTTAAGTGTAATGCTGTGTAATGGCTTAATTTTCATAAACCTCTTAGACTGTTAGTGTTGACTAGGATTTATCACCCTACAGACAAACGGCCTGACCTATTGGGTTTCGCATCAAACTAAAACAACTGTTATGCCAAGTTGGGCCACTCCAGTATTAAAGTACTGGTTAAATCTTCCCTCAACGAGACCCACCTCGTGGGTCTTTATTATTGAGTAGAAGGGAATAAGATTGTATGCTGCTCGGCACTTATACCTCTTATAACCCAAATGCAGTCTCTGCTGAGTTAAATATGGTAAAATGCGACAAGCATGAAATTTTCATCAAAGTTATACGGAACTAACTATGGCTTATTTAATCGACGAACAGAAACTCGAAAGAGTCTATCTTAAAAGCTACCACACTATCGGTCGCTATAAATACAGTGTAGATACTCTGATAGACAAGCCTGGAGTTTCACGACACCATGCCATTATTGAACTCAATGAGAACAAATGGTTTATCAGAGATGTGAGCACCAACGGTATTTGGATCAATGATAAAAAACTTGATAAAAATTTACCCTATCAACTCTTTGAAAATGACAAAATTGACTTTGCAGCGCCAGGTCAAAACTCTTTTGTGGCAGCAAATTTACAAACCGAATGCCAATACTTAGTCTCTCAGTCTAACAACCAAAAAGTGATAGAAGTCACTAATCAGTTACTTCTTCCGAGTGAAGATGAGCCAAAACATATCATTTACTATGATAAATTACTCAGTTATTGGTTCTTAGAAGATTTAAACACATCAGATCGTCAAGCGCTTATCGATGGTAGTATTATTTCGTTAATGAATGATCAGTGGATGTTTTTTTCCGCTACGACCATTGCAGTGACCAAACATTTGGAGTGTCAAAAAGCAGCTAAGCCCATGGCACTTGAGTTTAATGTTAGTCAAGATGAGGAGGATACACAGTTATCCTTAAACATAGACCACAAACATCTAGATCTGGGTGTAAGAAGTCATCACTACTTGTTGTTATTGCTCGCTAGAGCTCGAATTCAAGACAAAGATGCAGGTCTAGAATCGGATGTTCAAGGCTGGATGTATCGCGATGATTTAGCCAAAGCATTAGGCGTTCAGACTAATCATATGAATATCATGGTGCATCGTGCTCGAAAGCAGTTTGTTGATTCAGGAGGTGATGACTATCCTGAAGCCTCATTTTTACTAGAAACACGCTGTGGTCGTGTAAGGCTAAATTGCAAAGATATCACCATAATAAAAGGCTCTAAGCTAGAAACTCGGATGACGATATAATACCAATTTGACTTAATACTTGCTCAATTTGAAGGAGTAAGTCTGACGCTAACAGTGGTAAAAACTTCTTATTTAGAACAACGAAATAGCAAAATTTTTGCCTTGCCTACACGGAGGTGGGTACCACGGCGTGAGCAGGACGCGGTAGCGGGGTTATCAATAAGATTTTCTCGCCTCAAAATGGACTACTTAATTAAGAAAATTGGTATAAGCTACTTTCTTCCTGATAAATGTTGCAATAATTCTATTCTCAGCATTGCAACTAGGAGCCACATATTCACCCATACTGCTAGCTGAGTGAAAAGGGATTTTACTCAGCCGACTTTAGGCTAAACCACTAAGTTCAATGTCAATTTGCTTGACTAATCTACTTGTAGGCGAAATCTCGTAGATAACTTCGCTGCCACCGCGCCCTGCTTTCGCTAAAATATCTACGCCCGTAGGCAGGGCGAATGTACACGCCAATAGCTTGGTAGTTTTCACTTGAACCGACTACTAGGAAGGCACTAATAATCCAAAGCTTAGGATATTTGGTTGTTTCAAATAAAAAATGCTAACGTGGTTAGGGTAAAGCTTTTAGTTTCATGGTGTAACGCAACTATTGTCGGTAATAGTTGCGAAGAGAGTAGAAGCTCATTTACTTGTATTCTCCCGCATTGTTAATAATGGTATTTTCCAATTCTTTGAATAGACCAAGTAAAAACAAAAATTCAACCAACACAAACAATGGTCCTATCGCTAAGCCAATCAGATCATCAACAAATGCAGGCTTCTTTCCTTCAAAGTAATGACCAATAAACTGTAATACCCATCCCACAAAGAACATACCGGCCCAAAACAATGTTGTTGCTATCTCAGCTTCGATAAGCATTGGATTGACGATAAATACGGTGTAGTAAAATCCAGCAATAACAATACTCATCATTAGCGCAAATAAAGGGGATAGAAAAAGGTAGTATAGGCACAGCATTACGCCAAGAAGCGCAGAAAGTGTGATGGTGATCCCTGAAACCTGCCATAACGGTACAAAAGTGAGGCCGACAATGGCAAGCACAATTAAGGGTATACCAAAAAAATGGGTTAATATATTCTTTCTACTGCGATGGTACTTACCATACTGACTCAAAAGTATTTCAAGTTTACTCATTATTATTCTCTATTTAACACCTATTCAGTGTATTGATAATTAGCCATATACTAAAAATTTTCAATACAAAATGCTAAAAACCGCTATTTAGCGCAAGATAAATAGATTAACGAATAACACTCCAAAGACCAAAGATTGAAAAAACAGTACCGCTAGCAGTTTAAAATTGAAGCTTGGTTTAATCGTTTTATGTTTGAGAACAAACATGGCTATAGGTGTTGCGATATTCAAACCTAGTAACCCTGCCAACAGTAGATTTTTCTCTGCTACACGAGAATGTGCGAGTGTTGAAGAACGCTTGTCCCACCAGAATAAAATGAAAATACAAAGGTTATTAAACACAAGTATTGCTATCGTGAAAATTACATGCCAAGGAAGCTGACTGACACATAAAGCCCCAAGCCATACCGCTATTCCCCAAAATAATGCCAATTGATGGTGTACCAGCCGAGTTATCGACATTATCGTGCTAACCTAAGCTGATTGATATGTATAAAAATTTCTGCGGCCGCTAAAGCGTCAGCCATCGCTCTATGGTGGTCTTTTAGGCTTACACCTAATGACTTTGATAATGGGGCAAGTGCGTATGAATGTAAACCAGGTATTAGTTGCCTCGCAAGTGTTACAGTGCAAAGCTTAGCGCGGTAGAAATCAACATTCGCTCGCAAAAACTCGTGTTTTACAAAACCATAATCAAAGTTAACATTATGCGCGACAAAAATAGCACCCAAACAAAATTGCTCTACCTTCTCAATCACTTCAGCGAACCTCGGAGCCTCAGTTACCATCGACTGTGTAATACCTGTTAACTCCGTAATTCTTTGAGGAATACGTCTCATCGGATTGATAAGTGACTGCCATTTGTCAACTATCTCGCCATTAATGACTTTAACTAATGCTATCTCTGTAATTCGATCAAAATCTTTATTTCCGCCAGTCGTCTCAACATCGACAACCACATAGGGTTGATCTGGCGTGATTTGCCATTTCACTGTTTTGATTGCTGTTGGTATGCCACAGTTTAATAACTTGGAGATATTCACCAGCTGGCTACGACTCAAACTGTCACCCGGCGCCTTTATTTCCTCAAACCGCATGCGTGATTGTTGATCGATCACCATTAAATCAGGGAAGCCAGAGCGCATCGAATTAAAGTTTTTACACATCATTTGAAGGACTTTTTTTAAGCTACTAACCGGTATATGTTTTAATAACATTTCAATTGGTTCGAGTAGTTTTTCATGCCAGTGAAACAAACGATTAGGTTCTGCGTAATGCTCACTCATTTGTTTGAGCAGCCACATCCGCCAGACTTGAGCGTCGCTCAGCTTAGCAAGCCGCTCATCGATCTCGGCTTCAAGCACTTCATAAAAACGGTTTTCTTTTAATATCGAGGGCGTTTTTGAAAATTCATTCGCCATTATACTCTTGGGGTGACGGTATAACTCCTGCCAAAACGTTAGTCCAAACAAAGAGAGCCACAACTTATTTTCCACATGATACGCATTTATCCCTTGACGTTTGTAATGCGCGATAACTCCTGCTTCAGTTTGCCCTTTATATGCCTCTTCAATCGAAATCGGTGGCGGGCTGGCTCTGAGCATGTCGGTTAAAATAGAAGTGCGCTTTTTATTAAACTTTCGCTCGTAGAAGTCCTCAGCAAATATCATCAACGTTTCATCATGTTGACCTTCAATGACCTTTTCCAATCTCTGTCGCGCAAGTTCTTCATTACCAGATTTATACAAAAACCGGATCAGAACTTCTTCTGCTTTGGGGTGTCCACTTACCTCTAATAGCTCAGCATAAATAGGGCTTTCTACCCCAAGCTTTTGAGCTAGTAACAAAACATATTTAGAAAATTCAGCTTCTGCGTATGAGCCAATCACTTCTGGTACTTGGTGTGAAGCTATTCTTTGGCTTTGTTGGATTAACTCTTCTGGTGTCTTATCTTCCAATGTACGACGCTCAGCTGCATAATAAAAAGCACTCGTGGCTTCACTGCGATGTTCAAAATGAGCATGATACACCTGAGTATCCGTACGGGTCTGCATTACGCCTAGGTCTCGCATCGAAAAATGTCCCAAGCTATAACCTAACTTACCAAAGTATAAAAATAGAAAATAATCAACATCATGCAAAAATGAAAGAGTTAGGAAGGCTGCTAAACTTGATTGCTGAATAAGCTTCTGAGGTTCCGCAGCACATAGCAAATGGTCAATCCAAGTTGCTTTCTTAGCAGATTTTGCTGGCTGCCCTTCAAGCTGCATTACCTCGGCTAGCAGTATCAACTTCGGTTTTGTTTGGCACGACAGCAGCGTTTTTATTTCTTCTATATCTCCAGGTCGAAGCAACCCCATCTTTCGTAGATTGATCGAAACAGTCTCAATGTCAGCTATTTCTTTATAGTTCAACTCACGAATATCGATAAAAGGAGTTTTGCGCGACATAAAGCGAACCAACAAGCATAATTCATTTTCTGGTAATCGCTGTAATTGTTGTAATAGCGAGTGCTGTTTATCGCTCAACAAAGATTGGCAAGTTGACTGTAAATAACCTAATAACTCATTAAAATGACCTAGGTAGTATTTGTTGGGGAGTTCTTTTCTCAAAAGGCGGCAAAAAAGACTGTTTATATATACAGTAAAAGTAACATGAAACAGTAAGACTGCCAAGATTGTAATACCAATTTTCTTAATTAAGTGGTCTATTTTGAGGCGAGAAAACCTTGTCGATAACTCCGCTACCGCGTCCTGCTTTCGCTAAGGTACCTACATCTATATAGGCAAGGCAAAATTTTGCTATTTAATTGTTCTAAATAAGAAATTTTTAACACTGTTAGCGTCAGAGTTACTCCTTAAAATTGAGCAAGTATTAAGTCAAATTGGTATAAAGTGTACCTCTGTTTTATGCTCCTCCCCCACTATCATCATTGGCCACACTCGCGCTACCATACAGCCAATATTGCAGCTTTGCACTGAGTGACTCCTCAGAGATTGGCTTACTAAGGTAGTCATTCATTCCAGAGTTTAGGCACTTTTCTCGGTCTCCCGACATTGCGTTCGCGGTCATCGCTACCACTTTAATGTCCCTGTAAATATCTCCCGCTTCTCCTTCACGGATCAACTCAGTTGCTCTGTAGCCATCCATTTCTGGCATTTGACAATCCATTAAAACTAACTCAAATTGACATTGCTTTTGGTGACTTTTCAAATGTTCAATAGCCAACAAGCCATTTTCTGCCACTGTGATATGCTCTATTCCGAGTTTTTTTAACATACTCAAAGCAACTACTTGATTAACTTTGTTATCTTCAACAAGGAGGAGCCGGCATGGAGTTGGCCACTCGACCTTTAATTCTTGTCCTTGTCTCATAAGTTTTAGATAATGACTCGTAACCAGAGGTTTTGCTTTCGCCAAAGCTTCTCCATCTTCAGCAACTATAGTTAACGCATCAAATAAATCTTTTGTAGTGGCAGGTTTTGGAAAATAACCGGAATAGCCCTGTCTAGCATAAAATTGACCATCACCTTTCGCACCCATTTGCGTCATCATAATAAGTTTCATTGCTTGGAAGCGCTTATCGGCCTTGAGTGCTGCACCTAACGGTTCATCAGACGTTCCTCGCAACGTCATATCAAGCAATGCTATATCAAAAGCATACTTATCTTTTTGATACTCGGCTTCGCATAGTGATAATGCTTGTATCCCAGAGTTTGCCTTATAAACATTTGCCCCCCAGTGCTTTAGTTGAGATTCAAGTGCCTCTAGAGTCGATAAGTTATCATCTACTAGCAGTATTTTAACGCCTTCCAGATTAATTGAAGGAGCCTCAAACAGCCTATTATCACTAGGAGTGAGTCTTACAAAAAAAATAAAACGGCTTCCGGGTTTGTATGTGCTATCAATTTCTATACCCCCACCCATTAATTCGCATAATTGTTTAACAATAGCCAATCCAAGCCCTGTTCCGCCATATTTCCTTGTTGTAGATGCGTCCACCTGAGAGAACTTTGTAAAAAGTCTGTCCACTTTATCTGATGGGATCCCTATTCCGGTATCCTCCACTGCACAGTGAAAAACAAGTTGTGATTCTATTTCTGAAAACCAAGCACGAATTACAATTTCACCTTTTTCAGTAAACTTAATGGCATTGCTTAACAAATTGATGATAATTTGCCTTAATCGACTTGGATCTCCTTTTACCAAGGGCTTTTCTAGAGTGGTAGTGTCTAGAATTAACTCTAACCCCTTCTTCTGCGCCTGTAATGCTACAGACTCGACTAGCTCTCCCAGCAATGCTCTAACATCAAAATCTAGCCACTCCAGGTCTAGCTTCCCAGCTTCAATTTTAGAAAAATCTAAAATATCGTTAATAAGATTTAATAACGACCTAGCACTGCCCATAGCTAAGCCAACTTTGTGTAATTGCGCATCAGTTAACGCTTCATCCTCCAAAAGGCTAAGCATGCCGATTACACCATTCATTGGCGTCCTAATCTCGTGGCTCATCGACGCTAAGAATTCGCTTTTGGCTTTTGCTGCTTGTTCAGCTTGTAGCTTCGCTTGCTCCAACTCTTTTTTTGCTGCAACCGCTGTGGAAATATTTTGTTGGATACCAACAAATGCAGTTAACTGCTTTTGGTCATTGAATACAGGTGAAATCTGAAGGCTATTCCAAAACTGCTGACCCGATTTTGTGTAGTTAATCAAATCTACCTTTATAAACTCACGTTTATGAATAGCTTGTCTTATCTTTTCTATCGCACCTTGTTGCGTATTTTTACCTTGAAGAAAACGACAGTTTTCCCCTAGTACCTCATCACCATATCCCGTGATTTGTGTAAATGTTTCATTGATAAACACGATGGGTAATTCAGACTTGCTGGCATCTGCTATCGTTATCCCAACGTTTGCACACTCAATTGCTTGTGCTAGTAAATCATTCTGCTCTTTTGCTTTTTTTAGTGCCTCTTGATGAAGCTTTTGTTGGGTAATGTCAGAAAGAGAGCCAACAATGCGTTTTGCATGCCCATTTTTTAATGCTGCGGCACCTTTGAGCCAATAGTACCGATAATTATTTTGTCTCGTTTTGATACGGCACTCTACGCCAAAAGGCTCCTCTTCTGTCATGTGATATTTAATCGAATTCTCAAGATTAATTAGGTCTTCTGGATGTACGCGGTCAAATAAGCTTGAGATGTGTGCTCGGAATAACCCTTGCGTATCCACCGAAAACCCCAGCAAAGATTTAAATCTATCTGAGTAAAATACAAATTCACGTTCTAAGTCCCAGTCCCAAAGTCCATCATCACTTCCTATGATCGCAAGCTTAAACCTTTCTTCACTCCTTTGTAGTGTTTGCTTTGACTCTTCGAGCTTTTTGAATGGATTTAGTAACAGCTGCTTGCCAAAAATAAATAGCAAAGCAAATGCCAAAAGTAGCCCAAACGCAATCGCACCTATCAGATCCCAGACAAACCCCTTCACTTCGCTTGTGATAAGTTGCTTGCTTAACCTATAATCGAGTTGAAGTCCCGTACTCCCTATTGTCAGAGTCCGAATACTAAAAAAATCATCTTGGTTCTTTACATCCGAAAAATCAACCCAACGGCCCTGTAATGAAATACTATGAAACTCATTATCCATTGTTACTGATAACAAGTTTTCAAGACTAGTAGAAAACTCTCCAATCAGTGCCCCCTCAGCAAACCCGTTATAGTATATGGGCACAGCAATAGTAAAGTAGTGTTGATTCTGGAAAGTGGTCAAGTCAATAGCGCTTCCGATATCTGCATTGATGATTTTTTCAAGCCATTGAGGTTGTTGATCTAGAACCTCATGATAATTAAAATTGGCGTATACAACTTCTCCTAATACATTAATCACCATTAGTTTTTCTTCTTTGCCAATAATTTGGAAATTACCTAAAAAGTCTTGCAGCTTAGCTCCAGATAACCCTGTGCCCATCGCGCCGTTAACAATAATTGGGTTTGACGACAGATCTGTTAATATCTGCTTTCGACTCTCTAGGTATTGCGTAAGATTATTTACCGCCAAGTGAGCTTGTGTTTCATTGGTCTCTCGAACAAGGTCTTCGACTATTACGTTTGCCCGTAAGCTCATGAATGACGCACTTAGTAAGAGTGACACCAGTACGGTAAGACTTAAAAAAGCATAGAATGCTCGGTTGCTCGTTAAAGCGAATTTACTACTATTCAATGCCGCTCCTGATCGCTTAGGAGCAACTTGATACTACCATCGCTCTGATATTGACCCATACAAAGGTCATTTTCCGTCAGCGCTTCATGTGCCGAATCATTTACCTCGCTCCAACGAGTAAATGGTTGCCGATAAGATTTAACCAAGCCTTGTACAGGAATATCTAGACTTTCAAATACCTGCTTCAACTGTTTGCGGTTATCAAGCATCGACCCCGTCAGGGTGACTTGCTTAGCGGCTGCTATCAAGAGTTTGCCAAGATCATGGCCATGAGCAAAGCCTGGCGTTGCTTTTACAAACCCATCTTTAGCAAAGGCTTTTGGAAAGAGCGCGCCTGCGCGATTAAATACTTGCTCAGCATAAGGTGTAAGAGGTTTGTTTTCAAAAGAAAAACAGCTTTGTAATACCGCTAGAGACACATCTGAGGCTAGCAGATCTCCCGCAATATCAAAAAAGCTTCCCGCCGTGATCCCCCAGTGACTTACGATAGGCAGCCTTAATGCCTTATCAATACTGGCCATCGCTTTAACAAATTCTCCCCCCTCTATCGCATTCCCTACAAATATTACACATTGCGGATCACTTTCGATAATATCCCTTATAATGATACGAGCTTCATTTTCTTTGGTTGACCAATTAAACCATGATACTGGCAGCGCATTGTTAGGCTTGCGGCTCTTAAACTCCTCCAGAAGTGTATCGTAATTGGAGCGACCCCAAGCGGTATCTTCTAGCAATAAATGCGGGGCTGTACAATTTTGAGCCTTGGCATAGTTAATCAGAACCTTTCCTGCTTTGGTGTCATCGACTGACAACCTGAAAATCCAGTTTTGTTCACTTGGATAGCGTGTAATCGGCCCTCCCGCAGCCCAAGGAACCAGTAATAGTGCTTTATTTTGGTTAATGAAATCTCTGAATTTTATATAAGGAGGAGAATGCACTCCCCCAAGCACAAGTAATGCCTGTTTATCTTTTAAAAACTGTTTAAAATGCAAAAGGCTTCTGTTGCTATTGCCTCGATGATCTTTCTCGACCAGCTTGATGCGATAACCCTGAATTTGATAATCAACGGAATCAAGCGCGGTTAAAAAGCCCATCCTTATTGCTTGTGCTGACTCACTGAGGTTAGAGTAATCAGCATCATGATAAATGCGCAGCACTTTTTCACCATTTGAAGCAACGCATATTGAGCTTACAAAGTAAAAAAACAGGAGTAATTTCTTCATCAAAGTGCTTCTTACCTAATACATATTTAAATCTTAGCTCAGATCATTGTGATTGCTTGTTTTTATTATAATCATACTGATCAAATATACTCTCACAATAATGACTATCGAAGTGCCGTACAGCAGCAAAGTCGTAATATGGTGATTTTGTGAGTAACCTGAATTGAACAAAAGAAGGGAGTTCGCTCTTTGCGTTGAAAGTCATATTAAATCATCTTCTTATCAAACCCAATTCAATGCAGTAAACGCTAAAAAACTCCGACTAGCCTTGACTCCAAAAGTAGAAAAACCGCATCAAATTTTTGATGCGGTGGCTGGGATCATTCAGAACTTTTAGATAACTGGCTCTGAATGTAATTGGGTAAGCCGATAAGTTTTATCAAATTAATGTGCTGTTCAAGCCAATATATATGATCCATTTCGGTGTCATCTAAGAGACTTTCTAGCATTACTCTAGTAACATAATCTTGCTCTTGCTCACATACCGCGATAACTTTTTTGAGATGATCTTTGACCAAAACCTCAGCGGCTAGGTCATTCTCTAACATCTCTTTGACGTCACTTCCAATATAAATAGGAGCTCGGGATGCAGTATCTGGCGTCCCTTCAAGAAATAAAATTCTTTCAGTAATACGCTTTGCGTGATCCAACTCTTCCTCGTATTCATGAGCTAACTTTTGGTGTAACTTATCCAGTCCCCAATCCTCATACATTTTTGAATGAGCAAGATACTGATCCATCGAAGAAAGCTCTAATGTTAACTGCTTGTTTAGCAAGTCAATGATAGTTAAATTACCTTGCATAACTTACCCCTCAATCTGCGACTGCAGATAGTTTTCGATGCCAGTATTTTTAATTAAGAAATGTTGTGTCTCGAGCCAATCTACATAGTCCTCTTCGTATTCAAGAATTGCCTCAAGGAGCTCCCTACTAACATAATCTTGCTCATTTTCACAAAGCGCGATGGCTTCACGCAGCACTGGTAGCTGGTCAAGTTCAAAAGCCAAATCGCAAGCCATCATTTCTTCGCAATGTTCACCGATCCGAAGCTTTTCTAGGTGCTGTAAATTTGGTAACCCTTCAAGGAACAAAATGCGTTCGATCAAATCATCTGCTTGCTTCATATCTTTGATAGACTTTTTATATGCTTTTTCATTGAGCTCTTCTAAGCCCCAGTTTTTGTACATTCTTGCATGTAAAAAAAACTGGTTAATCGATGTTAATTCTAGCGTCAGCACTTGATTTAGCGCTGTTAAAACTTGTTTGTTACCCTGCATAGGGCCCCCTAAAATGTCAGTTGACGCTTTATAACACTAGTTCAATATTTGTTCTTGGCAAGATTAAATAAAAATAACAATGTTCTTAATATACTCTTTTAAAATAAACAACTTATAAGAGTATTAATAACAATTTTTATTAAGCTTAGAGTTCCGTCTGAATAGCTAGAAATAATCAGCAGATGGTCAACCAAACTGCTTTTTCAAATCAACCCCAAGACGTTTTGCAAGTCTCACTAAATTCGCTCTATCAAGCTCCAGTTGACGGGCTGCCGCTGACCAGTTCATCTGATTCTGTTCCATCGCGTCAATAATGAGCTGCTTTTGCAACCCCTCGACAGCAGATTTCATGCTGACTTGGTGTTGTGAACGAGGAGTACCCGATATCAATGATGCAGACATTTCGGAGGTTGACTTAATAGGTATATCAACTTGCTGGATCTCTATGATGTCTGCCTGCCACTGTTGATGCTTGGCTTTGAGTGCCGCGCGACTAATACAATGCTCTAGCTCCCTGACATTTCCCGGCCAATCATGTTGCAACAGTTTAGTTAGCGTTAATTTGTCCATGACAACTTGTTTTACATTTAACGTCGCTCGCAACTGCTCAAGGAAAAAGCCTACCAAAAGCGGTATATCGTCTAGCCGCTCTGTCAATGTTGGCACATGTAAAGGATAAACACAGAGTCGATGGTATAAATCAGCCCTAAACTTGCCTTGCTTAATTTCGTGTTGTAAGTCTCGATTAGTCGCGGCTACTACCCTTACATTTACCACGCGGATCTCGTCAGCACCAACTGCTTGAACTTCACCACTTTGTAAAGCTCGCAGTAGCTTGCTCTGGAGTAACAGGCTTAACTCACCCACTTCATCTAAAAACAAAGTACCGCCATCTGCCATCAAAAATTTACCTAAACGGTCTTTATCTGCTCCTGTAAATGCGCCTTTGACATGACCAAAAAGTTCACTTTCGGCAATCGTATCAGGTAACGCCGCGCAGTTAATTTGAACAAAGGGCTTATCCGCCCTTGCAGAAAGCTGATGTACGTGTTTTGCGACTAGCTCTTTTCCTGTGCCCGTATCACCTTGTATTAATACATTGAAGTCCGAGCTCGCCACCAGCTCTACTTCTGCTTTCAGTCTCTGCATGCTCACACTTTCACCCACCAACGCGTGTTTTTTTTCCATCTTTGGAGGTTGAATAGCCGTGTGCGCACGGGCTTGATTGTAAAACGTAATCGACTCTTGCACACGTTGAGTTTGATATAACACTATATTGCTCAGCATATTCAAATAGGTATCTGAATATGATTGGAAACTCTCTGGTCTGAGACTGTCGAACGTCACTACCAATATATTATTGGGTAACATCAACTTAAACCCCATGCAAGCATGTACGGGTAGCCTATTCTCTTGCGCCAATAGTAAGCCATCATAAGGATCTGGGTGAGTGCTATCATGAGCAAAGCTGACTATGCCGTCTGCCGCAACGATCGCGTTGAGGCGCGGCTGCTGCTTTAGTAAAAAGCGCCTCCCTATAGCATCTTCACTCAAGCCATTACTGGCTAGAATAGTCAGCGCTTGTTTATCGCCGGATAAAACCGCTATGGCGTCTGCGGTGACGCATTGATTCAATAAAAAGATCAGCGTTTTTGAATATTGCTTGAGTGCAGCACTATCCTGACCAACTACGTGCTTCGATAAAGCCATACTCAGCTCAAGCAATTTTGAGAGTTCTAAAGCATTCATGTCAAAATGACTCTTATGGTTTTTATTAACACAGAGCAATAGTGGGTCAAAATGACTCAAATGACAATAATAAAAACATAAGACGTTGAATAATAATGGTTTTAAAAGTTGGCCTAATACATGCAGTAGCCACTCATACTTATCTTGTTAAATGAGTGCACCACATGAGCCATCTTTTAAAGTACAGCAATATTGTCATCTTGATATCATTTATTGCGTTTTTGCTATCGCTGCAAATTAGTTACATCAATGCCGAACACTTTAGTCTGAACTCGCAAATTACTGCACATATTAGTACGATTATTTTCGCAGCCATTATTAAAGTTGCCTATGTTGTACGCTGTGCTTGCCTTTATCACTTGGGTATGGAGGTAAGATAAATGCCACTGCTCCAGCCACAAGATCCAACCGCTATACAATTCAGATGGCATAAGTTAACAACTTGGCCATTACTCATGCTTGGCTTCAGACCCTTGTTTATGCTCGCTGGTCTAAGCGCCGTTTTGAGTATTTCAGTCTGGATATTCATATTAAACGGTCAACTAGAGTGGCACCATAAATATCCAGCCATTTACTGGCACGCTCATGAGATGTTATTTGGCTTTGCAGGCGCTGTCGTTGCGGGTTTTTTATTAACGGCCGCTCAAAACTGGACACAAAAAGCCACACTCAATGGCGCAGCCTTACTGTCTCTCTGTGGTATTTGGCTCGCTGCAAGATTGAGTTTTTTTATTCCACAAAACTCCGTTACCCTTACGCTATTATTGCAAGCTACATTTTGGCTGCTGTTACTGGCTAACTTAAGCTCAGTTATTATCACAGCAAGGTCAAAAAACAATCGAGTTTTTATATTTTCTGTCGGTGTGATTGGATGCTGCAATATCGCATTTTTAACCGAACTTAATAATGGTGACTTATTACAAGTAGGCCTACTTAGTCAATCTTCTTTGATAGCATACATGTTGTTAATTGGTGTTGTTAGCGGCCGTGTGATCCCATTTTTTATTGCCAGAGGTCTACAGAAAGATCAAAAACCCGCTATCCGAAAGGTAGACCGTGCCATTTTTTATCTGGCGATACTGTGCGTATGTATCTCACCGCTACAATCATCATTTCTTCATGCGCATTATTTGAATGGCTGCCTTTTGATATTAGGTTGTTTACACCTTGTCAGAGCTGTGTACTGGTTTGATATACGACTGGTCAAAGTTCCCTTGCTCTGGTCGCTCTACGTGTCTTACTTTGCAATCGCTGCTGGGCTGTTGCTATGTGCCTATAATCGTATCTACCATTTAGCATTCTGGCGTGACCACTTACATCTTGTCGCTATCAGCGGGATGAGCTTAATGATTTTAAGCATGATGGCTAGAGTTACCCTCGGACATACCGGTAGATCTTTAACTACTCATCTCAGCACAACGATTGCGTTTACCTGCATTGTAGCAGCGGGTATAAGTCGCGCGTTTCTCATTCACTTTACTAGCCCCCACAACGCTTGGCTGATCAGTGCATTAATGTGGGTGTTTGGTTTTTTTCTTTTTCTTATCACCTTTAGCCCAATGCTGTTAAAACAACGCCTCGATGGGCGACAGGGTTAATACTTCACCTGAGGTTTGGGTAAGGCATTCATTATTCAAAGCTCAGGCTACTCACATTACATTGGAGACAAAACAATCATGCTTACAAATGAAACGATTAGATTGGTGAAGCAAAGCGCGCCGTTACTCGCAAAAGTTGGCCCAGAAATTACCGCGAAGTTTTACCACAACATGTTTACTGAGCACCCCGAACTGAGAGGCGTATTCAACCAATCTCATCAAACCTCAGGTAGCCAACCATTAGCTTTATTTTCAGCGCTGGCCGCCTACGCTACTTATATTGATCAACCTGATGTACTTAATGATGCAATTTTACGGATCAACCATAAGCATGTCAGTCTAGGAATATCCCCAGCGCAATACAACATCGTTGGTCATCATTTAATAAATACGCTTAAAACAGAATTAAAAGAACAATTTACCCATGAGGTAGAACAGGCTTGGATCTCTGCATACCAATTTTTAGCCGATCTATTTATCACCGCTGAACATGGGCTTTACCAACATGCGCTTCAGCAAGTAGGCGGTTGGCAGGGGACACGAGATTTTTATATTGATGAAGTTGTCAATCACACGCCAAACATTAAGAGCTTTTATTTAAGCCCATGTGATGGCAAGGCCATACCTAAATTTAAAGCAGGACAGTTTGTTTCAGTATTTCTGCCAGCAAGCGCTCAAACAACTTCACAAATACGCCAATACTCTCTGTCAGCGGCACCTAACTGCAAATATTTTAGAATTTCGGTAAAATCAGATGGTCTCGTTTCCCAATATTTACACACTTTGAAAGCAGGAGATACGGTAAAACTAACGCCACCAGCCGGAGATTTTACTGCTAAAGAGACAAACCGTCCAAAGATCTATATTAGTGCTGGTGTGGGAATTACACCGATGCTTAGTATGCTAGCAGTCCATAGTCAAACGACGCCCGACATTGAGGCATACTTTTTACATGCCAACAAAATGTTCGAAGACTTAGGATTTCTTGGTGAAATTAACGAGCTAGGTAAAGGCATTAAACAATTTTCTGTAACTAATTGGTTGGAGTCAAAAGAGCATAACGCATTACCTGGGTTTATGGATATCAGTGCAGTCGCAGCATCGTTACCCTGTGCACATGGAGAGTTTTACTTGTGTGGGCCACTTTCCTTTATGGCAGCAATTAAGGCTCAATTGTTAAGAGCAGGCGTAAGCCCTTCACGTATTTATTATGAAGTCTTTGGCCCACATGAAAACTTGCCCAGTTCATAGCACTGTTCATAGCACAGACATCCACGTGTCTTAACGCTCAATTAATTTCACCTGAGCTTCGGATAATTTAGGCATAAAAAGCACCGTGATTGGTGCTTTTTGTTTTGCTCTTATCAAAAAATCGGTAAACTTTCGCCAAGGTGAAGTTAAAAAGGATAGACGCGTGAACTCAATTTCAAATATTTTAGTCGTATGTATGGGTAACATCTGCCGCTCTCCAACTATGGAGGCCGTACTAAAACATCAACTAGCACAAACAGACTGTAGCATTGAGATTGGATCCGCAGGCACCATTGGTTATCACCAAGGGAGCTTACCTGATCCCCGCAGCGTCATTGCTGGCGAGGCTCGAGGATATGACTTCTCAGGGATTTCTGCACAACAAGTAAAGCCCAGTGATTTTGAAGACTACGATATAATACTATGTGCAGATAAGTCAAACCGTCGAGATTTACTCGCACTTTGCCCAAGTGGATTAGAAGACAAAATAATGCTTTTTCTTGAATTTGGTGACCTAAATGAGCATGAGATACCCGATCCTTACTATGGAGGTACTCATGGTTTTGAGCTAGTACTTGATTTAATAGAAGCTGCGAGTAAAAACATCATTAACAAAATTTGTTTGTCGACAAGGTAAAATTAACTTGCTGGATTGCAGCACCACAACAAGGTAAAAAGGCGTCTTTGCGAATATAAGGACGCGGCTTTTGTTAGATTTAGACTTAACATTCCCATTCGAGAAAATAGCACAAGACTTACAATCAACTGGGATCAGCATATTACCCAACTTTATCGGTTCAGAGATTTTATCCAAATTAGAAATAAGGCTCGCTGAACTGACGAGCTCAGATTTTAAGCAGGCAGGTATTGGCCGCCTTACCGAGCATGAACAAAACCAGAAAATTCGCAGAGACAAAATACATTGGCTCGATGCTAACAACGAGCTAGAAGCTGCTTGGTTAGACAATATGGCAGAGCTGAAAACATACCTAAATAGACGCCTATTTATGGGACTTTTTAGCTATGAAAGCCACTTTGCTGTCTACCCTCCGGGTGCTTTTTATAAAAAACATGTGGATGCTTTTAAAGGTAAAGCAAACCGAGTTTTGACGACGGTACTTTATTTAAACCAGTCTTGGTCAGCTAAAGATGGCGGAGAATTAATGGTGTATAACCCTAACAACCACGAGCAAATTTTGACAACGGTAACGCCCAGCTACGGCACATTGGTCACATTTCTAAGTGACGAATTTCCTCACGAGGTGCTCGTGGCCAACAAAAAGCGTTACTCAGTCGCGGGGTGGTTTAGAGTGAATACCAGCATTAACCATGCGATTGATCCCCCAAGGTAGCTATGTATGCTAACGAAAGCACAACTATTTACCGTCAGACGTATTTCTGTTCAAAGCTGGCTGAGCTAAAGGGATGGTAATTGTAACATCAGTGCCTTTGCCTACCTGAGATTGAATGTGTAGCTGCCCACCATGAGACTTGATAATACTTGAGGCAACCGTTAGTCCTAAACCAACATGCTTGTCAGATAATTTAGTGGTATAGAAGGGATCAAATACTCTATGGATCAGCTCGGTATCTATTCCTTCTCCAGTGTCAGACACTGTAAATTGGATATGCTCATCAATAAGTTTGACTTTTACTTTGATGGTTTGACTTAGCCTACTAGAGCTTTCTAAGGCATTTCTAATGATACAGTATAAACTGTGTTCTAACAGCGCAGGAGCACAAAATAGCTCAAATCCGTCTCCTTTATCAAACTCAATCAATTGTAAACTTACGCCATCGAGTTCTAAATTAATCACTACAGGGTCTAAAATCTGCGTATAAAAGTCAACTAATTGAAATTGAGTCTGATTACTCTCGAAAAAAATGCTCAACTCTTTAACAATTAACTGGATCCTATCTAATCCTGAATGCATATCAGCTATTACATCGTCACTTTCACTTAGTGTCCAGTTGAGTTGGTACTCTGTCTCTATATTATTGAGAACTTGATTACAAAGCTGAGATTGAGAAGCGACCGTCTGCCAAGCTTTATAAAGTTTAACTAACGTGCTTTGTACAAACTCTAAATTACTTTTGAGGTAAGCTAATGGATTATTAATTTCGTGGGCAACGCCAGCAGCCAATTGACCAACTGACGCTAGCTTTTCAGATTGAACGAGTGCTTGTTGCTGCTTGGCTATCCGATCATATGCTTGTCGTAATGCTTTATTAGAGGCTTCTATTTCATGTGTTCGCTGTTTTACCTTGTCTTCCAAGCCTTCATTTAATGCCGTTAACTCTTCGGTAAGTAACGCTAAACGTTGAAGATCTTGATAGGATCGCAGTGAGCTGGTTAATGTCGTA
Organism: Pseudoalteromonas peptidolytica; assembly: GCF_012641745.1. Classification (GTDB taxonomy): domain Bacteria; phylum Pseudomonadota; class Gammaproteobacteria; order Enterobacterales; family Alteromonadaceae; genus Pseudoalteromonas; species Pseudoalteromonas peptidolytica. The sequence goes on along the minus strand of NZ_WEHZ01000012.1, from coordinate 111,475 downwards.
AACAGTCTGGATTTAGTAAGATCAGTTTTATTTTTATAATCATTAATATCATAGCGTAACATTAGCTCATGCTCAGGTATGGCAGCGGGCTGACCAGTTCTGAGTACGATACGTACTTGATGATAACCTAGTACTTCTCGGATATATTGCACACACTCCAAGCCCGCTTCTTCACTTTCCATTATCACGTCAAGTAGAACAAGTGCGACATCTGTTCTTGAGTTAAGTATGTTTATCGCTTCTTTTTTACTGTAGGCGTGAACGAGCTCAAGTGGTTGTTGTTCGAAGCGGTATGAAGACAGTACAAGTTGAGTGACTTGATGCACTTCTGGCTCATCATCCACTATCAAAACAACCCAAGGTTTTACTAGGTTTGCAGATATAGGCTTAGCCGGTTCCGACTGGCTTAAAAATGATAACGTCCGCTGCTTGTCCATCGTGCTCACACTCTTTCGTTTTTTTAAAGCATGGTACAAGCTACGTGTTTTTCCAAATCATACGGATAAAACAGAAATTGTTTTTTGCGGTTTATCTAACCCAAAAAGCCTCTTGAGGGTGCTGTTATTATATCCTCAAGAGGCTCAATCACGAGAAATTTAGCGGTCAGTCTTGATGATTAGTTACTGCTTAGTGCCTCTTTATAATGTTTACGACAAAGCGACACATACCTATCATTGCCACCGATAACGACTTGATCGCCATCCGCAATCGCTTTTCCATGTTCATCCGTTCGTAATACACGGTTCGCTTTGCGACCACAATGACAGATAGTTTTGAGTTCAATTAACTTGTCAGCCCAAGCGAGTAAGTATTGAGAGCCCTCAAAAAGCTCCCCGCGAAAGTCGGTCCTAAGTCCATAACACAGCACTGGGATACGCAACTCGTCAACGATATCTGTAAGCTCAGCCACCTGAGATTTAGTCAAAAACTGACATTCATCTACCAAAACACAGTCAATTTTATTATTACCATGGGCATCACTGAGGAGTACTTTAACATCGGTATGGTTTTCAAAAACATGTGCCTCGGCCTCTAAACCAATACGAGAAGCAACCTTGCCGACTCCTGCGCGGTTATCTATGGCCGCCGTGATAATAAAAGGGCGCATGCCCCGCTCTCTATAATTAAATGCCGATTGTAGTAAAGTCGTTGATTTACCAGCATTCATTGCCGAGTAATAAAAATAAAGCTGAGCCATAATGGTTATTTGTAGATAAAAATTCGTGGTAGTTTACTGACTAAGCGAACAAAGGTCTATTGCTTATCTGAGTCTTCAGGCTGGGCATCCAAGTACAGCTGGTACATTTTATCAAGATCAATCCGCTGACTTTCACGCCACAACAGCCAACTGGCGTCTGGATATAGCTGATAGAATTGTTTAGAAAAAGCCATAAAGCCAAAGGTGGTCTCTAGTGGCGGGAACACTGGCTTAAGACGATTAAATGGAGGTGAAAGCGTAATCGGCATATTACCGATCTGGCACAACCCTATTGTCGCATCTAGTAGATCATTTTCAACTAACGTAATTGCATTTTCTAAGGAATCGGTTTCGAATACTGAAAAATTGGCTGGCATACTCTCTTTAATCGCGTATCCTCTTGGCACAGCAAGTTCAACCGCGTCTTGGAGTGTAATTTTGGTGTCGTTAGCGATACTTTGTAATAAACACACACCAATCTTATTTATAGCGTAGCGGTTGTCAATTTTACCATCTGCTCGCTTGGGATATGCCATGTGTTTATCTCTTGATTGACGATAGCTCGCTACCACTGCATCTACCTTACCCTGCTCTAACTCGTGTAAGCAACGGCTCCAAGGTTTTCTTACATAATTAATGCGAATGGGTGATAGCTGAGCGTCTAGTTGCTTTACAATCTCTATCGTCACCCCCGGATTTTCAGCAGGTACTACTTGCCCTGCTCCATGTATAAACGGTGGTGCATGTTTATCCTCGTAACAAAAACGTACCTCTGTAGCAGCAATCAGAGGCATACTAGCAAAAAAACAGAGGACTAAAAAAAATCTCAACCGTATCTCCAAGTGTACTTTGCAAACTAACTATACGCCTTGTTTAACAGTATATGCTATTTTTCGCAGATAACCCCTTCATGTTGTAAAAGCCAACGTTTAGCCTCAATTCCACCTGCATACCCTGTCAGTTTGCCATTTGTGCCAATAATGCGATGACAGGGTACAATAATACTGATGGGATTTTTACCATTTGCAGCACCAACCGCCCTTACCGCGTTGGGGTTAGCTAATTGCTTGGCTATCCAACCATAGGAGTAAGTCGCGCCAAAGGGAACTTTCGCCAATACATGCCAAACCTGCTTTTGAAAGTCTGTACCTGCTACATCCAAAGACACATCAAACTGCTTACGCTTGCCTGCAAAGTACTCGCGTAACTGGCACTTCGCCATGGTTGAATGTTGATTCTCCCCGTACTCGTATCGCGTTTTTGGGAAGAAACCGACATAACTTAACCCCTTATCGGATGCTTGAATTATCCACTCGCCAACAGGTGACGCCAATGTAGTTTCTATCATAATAGTTGCCAAAGTTGAAAAGTTAAATAAGAACGAAACGGCGCACATTTATCAACATTTATTGCTTGCTGCGACTTTTCTAGGGCTTTTTTTACCCCTAAGTCGCCGCCTAAATAAATATCAGGGTGACTCAATCCTCGCATTTTTGCATAATTCACAGTCCACGGACCAATCCCTTTTATATTTTGCCAACTATCAATGTCAACTTGTGGTTGTTCAACATATTGCTGCGCAAACGCGCGGATAGCAGCTTTACGACTTGCTGGCATATTAAAAAATACTAATTCGCTATCAAACACCGCCTGCGCTGATGGAAAATATTGCATGCCATTTTCGGTCTTCTCCCCAAGTTCACTCACCAGTAAGGTCAATAGGTTCTTTGCTGCCTGAACACTGATTTGTTGACCCAAAATGGCTCTGATCCCTGCTTCAAATTCATCCCAAACTCCAGGTAATCTTAGCCCTTCTTGTAAACGTAAATCAGGCGCTGCTTTGCGAAGATGTGATTCGATAAAGTGTGTATCTGCATCTAAGTCTAGCACTCGCCTGATCTGTGCAATCATCGGCACTAATAATGATAAATCAGACAAGGTAACATCAACTTTAAAACGATGTTTGTGTGGTTCTATAGTTGCGTAAAAACGCCCTGTTATACCCTGAACAGTGACAGTGCGACCATAACTTTGTTCATTCAGCCATTCTAGATTTGGGACAATTCGTTTAGCCAAAAATTGCTGCATGCTTTGCCAATTATATGGAGGGCGGTAAGATAAATAAATTGAGATCAAAGCGTCGCGGTTTGTTCCCTTTCTAAACTGGCTTGGTGATAACTGATATAACTTCTGAAACGCATCGTTAAATCGCCTCAATGACTTAAACCCTGCGGCAAAAGCAACTTGCGTTACAGGAAGGTCGGTTTGTTGCAACAGCTGTTTAGCCAAGTCACACTGCTTGTACAAGGCATATTGTTTAGGGCTGGTACCGAAATAATAGCTAAATATCTTATTGAGGTATCTGACGGATATACCTAGTCGCTCTGCTAAACATGAGGTTGAACTGCGCAACAAAGCTCCCTCATCTATTAGCTTTTTAGCTCTGACAGCTGTCGTTTCTGTTCCAAGCCACGCATAACTTCCAGGCGCACTATCGGGGCGGCACCGAATACAAGGCCTAAAACCTGCTTGAGCAGCATTATGGGCAAACTGAAAGTATTCCACATTACTTTCTTTGGCAGCAGGTGCAGGACAAATTGGCCGACAATAAATACCGGTGCTTTTAACAGCAACAAAAAATAAGCCATCAAACCTAGCATCGCGGCTATTTCTGGCTTCAGAACAAACCTCTGGTGTATACATGACCGTAGCTCATACATCGTTTTGTATCAGTCTACTGGCTATGGAAGTGGCAAACTAGCCATTTTTGGCACTCAATCACATAAGTTATGATATTAATAAGTACAAAAGCAGGGTTTAGCATTGAGTTACGACCAGTACTAACTCCTGCGCTAAAAATGCTGCTCTATTTTTTAAAGTTAGGCTAGTTTACCGACGGCTTCGTTATATCTTCTTTCTACTTCTGACCAGTTTATAACATGATAAAAAGCAGCGATATATTCTGGGCGGCGGTTTTGATATTTAAGATAATAAGCGTGCTCCCACACGTCTAAGCCAAGGATAGGTGTTTGTTGAGCCATAAACGGACTGTCTTGATTAAGGCTACTTGTTATCAATAACTTGCCATCTTCATCAACCACTAACCATGCCCACCCACTACCAAAGCGGCTCACCGCGGCGTTGGTAAACTCTGTTTTAAATTGCTCATATCCACCGAGTTCCTGCTCTATCGCTTGTTTCAGCGCACCATCACCTAACGGGAGAAAATTAGGCGTCATTATTTGCCAAAATAAACTGTGATTATCATGACCTCCAACGTGTTCTTGTACTGCTTTTTGCAGATTTTCTGGGAGGGCTTTTATGTTTCGCAGCAGACTTTCAGTGCTGTTATCAGCAAATTTTGTACCCTCGAGTGCCGCATTCGCTTTATTTATATATGTTTGATGATGCAAAGTATGATGGATCTCCATTGTCTTTGCGTCGATATGTGGTTCTAACGCGTCATAAGCATAAGGTAAATTAGGTAATGTAAAAGCCATTCGACCTCCAAGTTTTAGTGTAAAGCGCGCCCTCGTATATGCGTATTCAGCATCGCTTCGTTAATATGATGAATGAGCTCAGGTAGGTGTGGGTAGCGTTTGGCAAAATGTATGAGTTCTTGACGCGTTTTATGCAAATGGTGAAGGGCAATAGCCGCGACTTCACTCTCCAACTGACTAAAAACTTCGTGCACTTTAAAATGAACGGAAGTGAGCTGTGCACAGGCACGATTAGGTTGTTCAAGCGCAATGAATGTGTCTGCAAGATTATGCGCCGATACCACTACTGCTGGCAAACTGTGCTCAATGGCACCAATCACGATATTATCTTTTTGGTACAATAAGAACTCGTCCAAAATCCGAGTAGCCAGCACCAATGCGGACTGATATTCATCACGGGCACGCAAGAATGTTTGTGCTTTATATGCTTGATTACCCGACATTATTTTAGCTTGCCAAGGAGACAACACAGCAGAAAACTCGCAAGTATCAGAGATTGTGTAGTTCGCATCGCCAACCATAGAATCTTTCATATTTAACCCTTATTTAACCTTAAGCTTTACCAGAAGCTAACCCGAGCTTAGGCACACTATATGATCACAATAACACTAATGCAAACCATTTTCATTTACACCCAAATAACTCAAGAAGTGAGAATAATTCCCGGGTAAGCTCCGCCGTATAGTGGTGTAGTGCTAACTTTTGAGTAAGACCATCGTTAAGATCTGGTGAGGTTTTTTGATAACATGGTCATCAATGACACTCTTTGAATGCGGGTGAGAACCACCCGCTTCATTTATTTATGATTGCTCCGTTTGGAGAATAGAGGATAGAACGCAGGTAATACAAACAGCGTCAATAAAGTTGACGTGAATAATCCACCAACAATAACACTAGCAAGTGGCCTTTGAATTTCCGCCCCAACACCGGACGATAACAACATTGGTATAAGCCCTAAAGCTGAGGTAATAGCGGTCATCAGTACGGGTCGTAAGCGAGAAGTAGCACCTTCAAATACACTATGATGTATAGCTTCACCTCTGGCGATACGTGCATTGATACTATCAACCATCACCACTCCATTGAGCACCGCAACACCGAATAAAGTAATAAACCCGACCGAACTTGGCACCGATAGGTACTGACCTGAAAGGTATAACGAAAATACCCCGCCAATCACCGCGAGGGGCACATTGACTAAAATGAGCAGAGCCTGTGCAATTGAGCCAAATGCTAAATAAAGTAGCAATGTGATCAATAATAAAGACATAGGGATAACCAAAGCCAGCCGTTGCTGAGCACGTTGCTGGTTTTCGAACTGGCCACCAATTTCAATCCCATAACCGCTAGGTAAATCAACTTTACTATCAATAGCTTTGCGAATATCGTTTACAACGCTCCCCATATCTCGACCTTGCACATTGGCTTGTATGACCACTCTACGCTGAACATCATCCCGCCTCACTTGGGGTGAACCAGATTGGTACTCAACATGCGCCACATCAGACAGCCGGATCCAAGCGCCGGAACTTGATTGTATACGTATCTGTTCAATCGCCTCTTTAGTTTGGCGATACTCAGGTGCTAAACGCACATATATGTCATAGCGCTCATTGCCATTGATAACTTGCCCAGCCTGCTTCCCCCCGATCCCATCTTGTACCAAGGTCATTACATCACTCACAGCCAGTCCATAGCGGGACAGAACTTGGCGCTTAGGTGTAACAACTAGCTGCGCTTCCCCTGTAACCTGTTCCAATTGCACGCTCTGTGTGCCTTCAACTTGTGACACTACGGCTTCTATTTCTTGGCCCTTTGTTGCTAATACTGCCAACTCTGGGCCAAACAGCTTTATGGCCAGCTGTGCCTTTACTCCTGAGAGTAATTCATCTACACGAGTGGCGATTGGCTGCGAGAAATTGAAAAGTAAGCCGGGATGCGCTTGCAGCTTTTCTTCCATCAGTGTTTGTAGCTCGTCTCGGCTGTGTGCACTTTGCCACAGTGCTACAGGTTGTAGTCCAACATAAATTTCAATATTATTTACAGGTTCAGGGTCGCCGCCAATCTCTGCGCGACCAATCCGGCTTAAGGCATAAGTTACTTCTGGAAATGTTAGTAATATTCTTTCTAGTTTAGGTGCAACATCAAGAGCAGTCTCTAGGCTTGCAGAGGGGGCTAAGGTAACCCTAAGGTTAATCGTTCCCTCCTCTAGCTCAGGCACAAACTCAGTGCCTATTTGAGTAAATGTGAAACCCGCCATCGCCGTGAGTGATAGAACAACCATAAGTAACGACTTTCGCCAGTACATTATTCGGCTTAAGCTCAGGCGATATGCTTTTTCTAATCGCGTCAGTACATAACTTTCTCTCTGTTCGACGCCAAATTTAAAAACATAAACAGCCAAAGCCGGTACAATCACTAATGCAACAAATACCGCAGCCACCACCGCCAAAATGATACTAATTGCCATAGGGTGAAATAACTTTGCCTCAACCCCTTCAAAGCTAAAAAGTGGCGTAAAAACAACTAAAATAATACTGGCGGCAAAAAAAATCGGCCTTGCAACTTCCTTTGAGGCAAGTTTTACGACTTGAATAATAGCGTTATCGCCCTTGGGATCGTTTTGTATGATACGCCTAAAGATGTTTTCTACCATTACAACCGAGCCATCGACTAACATCCCAATTGCCACTGCAATTCCCCCAAGCGACATCAAGTTAGCTGACACTCCATACCAAGCCATTACAAAAAGTGCCATCGCAATAGAGGTTGGGATAGATATAAGTACAAGAAAGGTCGCTCGAAGATTCATAAGAAATAGTGCCAGTACGACGACAATAAAAACAAAAGCCAATATTAGTGCTTTCACAACAGTGTGTACGGCTTTACTGATCAAATCTGATTGATCATAGAATGGCTCAAATATTACCCCTTCCGGTAATGCTTGATTTATCAGTGTAATACGACTTTGGATACTATCTATCGTGGCTTTGGTGTTAGCTCCCATTCTCTTAAGTACAATACCGGTAACAATTTCACCCAATTGTTCTACCTCGCCGGACTCTCGTTTTTTTGACATCGTTACAGCACCTTGGCGGATCTCAGCTCCGACAGAAACCGTCGCGACTTGTGCCACCTTTACAACAGTGCCATCTATGGTTTTGATTGGCGCATTAGCAATCTCTTCAACTCCCCGCTCACCACTTTTAAACCAACCTGTGCCCCTGACCACTAACTGTGTTTGACCATGTTGCAGATACCAGCCCCCAACATTTTGGTTATTACGCTCTATCGCATTGATAACATCCTGCTGAGATAGCGCATAAGCTAGCAGCTTATTTGGATCGATATGAACTTGGTACTGGCGCACATCACCACCAAATGACAATACCTCTGTCACACCATCAATTGGCATTATTAATAGCTTTACGACCCAATCATTGAGGCTACGTAGCGCCATCGCATCATACTCAGCTCCCTCTTTAGTCCTAAGCATATACTGAAATATTTGCCCAAGTCCTGATGTATTAGGACCCATTTCAGGCGTGCCAACGCCATCGGGAATAAGTGCTTTTGCAGCTTCTAATCGTTCGAATACCAGCTGCCTTGCAAAATAGATATCAGTGCCTTCTTTAAATACAACTGTTACACCAGATAACCCTGTTTTGGAAATAGAACGTACTTGCTCCACATCTGGCAGGGCATACATCGTTGCCTCAATTGGATATGTGATCAGTTGTTCAACTTCTTCTGCTGCAAGCCCAGGAGCTTCTGTGTTAACCGCCACCTGTACATTGGTGACATCAGGAAACGCATCCAAATTAAGTTTGGGAATACTGACAGCGGATAACGCAACAATCACTATTAAGAACAGCACGCTGAGTAGCCGGTTATTTACTGACAAGTCGATTATTCTATTAAACATCATGAAGCTTCCTCAGTGATTATGTGGATCAAAGCCTGCCTTCGCCTGCTCTGATGCAATAAAAAACGCACCGTTGATTGCAATACGTTGACCTGGACTTAATCCAATAATTTCAACCTGTTCACCAAAACGTTCGCCCAGTTGCACTTCTTTGGGATAAAACGTACCTGGCGAGGCTTCAACATAGACCACCCAATCACCATCAGTGCTGCGATTTAGCGCATCATCAGGTACAGCTATAGCTTGTGCTGTTGAAGGGATACGGAAATAAACATTAACAAACATACCGGCATGCAGTTTGTGTTCTGAGTTTTTTACCAACAGGCGTACCCGTCGAGTTCGAGTGATTGGATCTAGTGTGTGGGCTTCTTGAATAACTTGGGCTTCGTGATCCTTGCCTTCAACATTAACCCATGCTTTTATATCGGACGTTAATTTAAGTTGTGAACTCGGTTGTATCTGCGCATCTACCCATAACTCGTTTTCATCGGAGATCGCCATTAAGGTTTTGCCTGCTGTGACATGCTGCCCTTGAGTGAATGAGTCTTGAGTCACAATCCCAGCACGTTGGGCAACTAAGGTATAGTGCCCAAACTCACTTGCTGGTTTATGTTTAATTGCATCGATCGCTGTACCTTCGACTCCCAGTGCTATTAACCTCGAATAAGCGGCACTAAAGTCAGCATTTGCTTGAACACGCGCTCGCTCACTAATGGCTGTTGCACTCAAGCGCTTAACTCTATCCCACTGTGTTGACGCAATTAGATACTGTGACTGTGCTTGCGCCATCGCTTCGGAAAACAAAGTGATCAAAGGCTCATTAACCTCGACCATTGAACCTAATGTGGTATGGCGCTCCAGTACAATAGAGTCCACTCGAGGTGCAACAAGATAGCTGGTATAACCATTAGCTTTCACTTCACCTGGCGCAAAATAAAGTCGCTCATGGTGTTGCAATTGTAGCGTTTCGATTTTAACTCCAGCAAAATCTAGTTGTTGTTGGGTGAGAACGATTTGATTGTCATTTTCATGCACAGCGTGGTCACCATCATCATGACTTTCACCTGCATATACAGATGAGCTAAACATCGCCGTGAACATTAAACAGAAAGTGCAATTTTTTAAGATTTGCATTTGACACTCTTATATTGTGAAACGCGCTTACCCTGCGGTTTGAATGAGGCATAAATTTAATGTGAGCTTAATACCGCTAAGTGAGCTCATTCCTTATTCAAAATTTGGGTGCTACCAATTCGCTTAATTGATATTTACCACACGTTTAAAATGGTTCTGTTGTAATACGAGGAGCGATGTAATACCCGCACAACAGCTCAAACTCGTAAACAAGCTTCGACTTTATACCAATTTGCTTAGTTAAGTGGTCCATTTTGAGGCGAGAAAATCTTGTCGATAACTAGGCAAAAATTTTGCTATTTAGTTATTCTAAATGAGAAATTTTTAACGCTGTTAGCGTCAGATTTACTCCTTCAAATTGAGCAAGTATTAAGTCAAATTGGTATTAATATCAATTTGCTTAATTAAGTGGTTTATTTTTAGGCGAACCACTGTTGGCGATAACACCGCTTGCACGTGTTGTAATCGCCAAATTTGCTCATTTAATTGAGCCGCTTTGGGACAAAATGGTATTGAAAAAAGTGGGCGCTATATCAGAAAAGTGATACCAATTTTCTTAATTAAGTGGTCTATTTTGAGGCGAGAAAATCTTGTCGATAACCAGGCAAAAATTTTGTTATTTAGTTGTTCTAAATGAGAAATTTTTAACGTGGTTAGCGTCAGATTTGCTCCTTCAAATTGAGCAAGTATTAAGTCAAATTGGTATTACTCCTTCAAATTGAGCAAGTATTAAGTCAAATTGGTATGAAATCAAAGCCAAGTCGATAAATTAATGCAATTGACATGAATGCGACTGAGGCTGACCTTTTTGGTATAGCGCTTTATTGGGCAGTATCATCAAAGAACACAAAAGACATTAGCTTTATAAAAAATCAAAAAATAGGATCAGTAAAAAGCTAATATCAACGACACAATGTTCGTTGATTGCTACTGCTTAAACGATTGGGGGGCGGTGAGTTTGCTCAACAAAAGTACGAACTTTGGCAGGAGCCTGACTATAGGCTTCGCTGTGAGTATACACAGACAGCACGGCTGGAGATCTCACAATGACTATCGTTAAATGTGTGCCACTGCAATGGCCACAATGGTGGCAATCCTGAGTATGGTGTTCTTTATTCTCCATGCTAGCGTCTTCAGCATGGTCATGAGGTTGCTGCAAGTGAGCTATTTCTATTTGGTGGAGGCTAGCTTCAGACGCAAAAAGGTTGACGGACTGAACCGATACCAGTAGCACCAATATCAACATAATCAGTTTTGCCAAACCTGCCCTGCACCTAATTTAGAAATCTCCTTAAATTTACCACTTACTTATAGCGTGTCAATAGCAGCTTAATATTTAATCTTTAACAATTTCGGTATTGCTCGTTTTTTATTCAAAGTGAAATAACAATAATTTGTATTGGCAGGCCATAACATCAACTTAAATGCGAATTATAATCAATATATAACACCCTGTTTTATAAAGATTTTTTATTGACACTAAAAATTAATTCGTTAGACTAGCGACATATTCATAGTTTGAGGTAACAGCATGCAAGGTAAACAAAAAGTCATTGACGCATTTAATAAGCTATTAGCCAACGAGCTTGCAGCTATCGATCAGTATTTCATTCATTCACGCATGTATGAAGACTGGGGTCTAGATAAACTTTATCAGCGCCTCGAACATGAACGTGAAGAGGAAACTACCCACGCAGATTGGCTAATCAAGCGTATTCTATTCTTAGAAGGTGTTCCAGACATGACTAAGCGTCGTGATCTACTGATAGGTAAAGACGTAAAGTCCATGATGCAGAATGATTTAAAATTAGAGCTAGAGGTGGTTGAGTGTGTCAAAGACGCAATAAAAATCTGTGAAGAGGAACAAGATTATCAATCGCGTGAAACCCTCGAAAAGTTATTATTCGATACCGAAGAAGATCACGTTTACTGGCTTGAACAGCAGATCCGATTGATTGATCTTATCGGTGCGCCTAATTATATCCAATCTCAGCTTTAAAGAAGGAACCGACTATGAAAGGTGATAAAGACGTCATCATAGTGCTGAACAAAGTGCTCGCCAATGAGTTAGTTGGTATCAACCAATACTTTCTGCATGCACGCATGTTTAAAGATTTTGGTTTTTCACAGCTTGATAAAGCAGACTATAAAGTATCAATTCAAAAAATGAAGAACGCCGATCGCTTGATTGAACGTATTTTATTTCTAGAAGGATTGCCAAATCTACAAGATTTAGGTCGATTACAAATAGGTGAAAATAGTGCTGAAATGATCGACTGTAATATGACGTTTGAGCAAACGTCTTTGGTAGATTTACAAGCAGCAATTAAGCTCTGTGAAGAGAAGCAAGATTATATTAGCCGCGAGGCGCTCGACAAAATTCAAAATGAGCAAGAAGAACAAATAGATTGGCTGGAGACTCAGCAACACCTGATCAAAGTGATGGGTATTGAGAACTACCTTCAGTCTCAACTGTAGATTGAAACACAACGATGGTTGCGTATAGTTTAGTTACGCAACCTGTTCGGTAACATCAACGATTGCAATTAGCTTTTCATTTAATATCTTCTTTGCACAGTTACAACACTTACCACACTGCTTTCCTACTGATAATGTCTGGCTAAGATCGCGCATCGAGCGAGCACCCTCGTCGATAGTTTCTGCAATCTTTTTATCTGTCACTCCATGGCAAATACATACGTACATAAATAAAAACCAATCTCAAACTCATTAACTGGATTTAGTTTAATCTAAACGATAACAATTATCAACAGTATCATTATCGATAAATAAGAATAATTTTCTTTTCACTAAAAGAGGTAGGGACTATCCCCTGCAATCATAGCTGTAAACAAAGATGATCCGTTACTTCCGACTACACATTGCATCTATCAATTTGCTGTTGAGGTTAGCAGGACTTAATACCAATTATACTTGATACTTGCTAAGTTTGAGGGAGTAAATCTGACGCTAACCGCGTTAAAAATTGCTCATTTAGAACAACTAAATAGCAAAACTTTTGCCTTGCCTATATGGATGTAGGTACCTTAGCGAAAGCAGGACGCGGTAGCGGAGTTATCGACAAAATTTTCTCGCCTCAAAATAAGCCACTTAATAAAGATAATTGGTATAAGCAGATAGAAAAAAAGCTGCTAACCTCTAAGGCATCAGCAAAGCAACGTATAAATGAACCACGCACAACAACAAAGCTTTTGAACAATAGTCCTATGACAAAACGATGTCGCACCATGTAAGCACAAACAAGGTATATAAAATGTTAAGTTTATTGTGAGGTAGTGCTATTTCTTGTTGATCTTTCGATAATAACTCCGCTAGACTTCGCGTCTCAGCTGAAGCGTTATAAAAGTAGATCATAACAGCTTGTTTTTTATGATTTCGGATTAAAGGACTAAGCCAGATTGGATATAGAAAGGTCTTTTAATGAAGCAAACGCTATTGTGTTTTTTAATATTATTTTTTTATTGCTGCATAATTCCCCCCAGCCATGCCCACAATGTTGGCCTACATACCTCTAGGCTGTCCGTTGAAGAGGGGCTGAGTCAGTCAGCCATTACCGCTATTACTCAAGACAAATATGGCTTTATTTGGATTGGCACTTTGCAGGGCTTAAACAGGTATGACGGCAATACAGTAACCAATATTAACACCAGCGCTAATTTGAATGAGCAAGAAATCGTCGGCCTTTTTCCCCTATCAGAAAATAACATCTTAGTTTCTACGCGAATGAATGGTGCTTTTTTACTTGATATTAATAGCTATAAAACCAAACATATTTACAAAGGCAAACACATAGATAGCAATGGCTTACCTATACCAATCACGACCGCTATCCCTCATAAAAATAATATCCTGTTTTCAATAAACAGTGTCCTTTACAGCTTAAATCTCGATACGCTTCGCTCTAGAGCGCTCGTTCACCTCGATGCTGATAAGCATATCCGCGCAATTACGCTCGTAGACAACTTTGTTGCAGTTGGAACAACCGAAGGGCTTTTTACCTACTCACTCGCAAGTGGACAACTAACTGAAATTAAATATAACCGATCTAATTCCGAACTATCGCGCAATGTTAAATTGTTAAAAAAAGACTCTGCTTTGGGTCTTTTGGTTGGGACTGTCGAAGGGCTATTCGTAGTTCCGTTAAGCAAGGAAGGCTTAGTTGTACCCAAAAGTTATAAATTGGTTTCTGATAAAAATATATGGGGACACCAAATCACACCGTACGGAGAGTTTATTGCAACTGAACATGGCTTGTATTCAATAGACAGAACAGATAAAAGTAGCGAGAAAGTGCTGTCTTTAACTGAAAGTAAGTATCATATAGCAGATCCGAGTATCACTCAGCTTTACGCTGATAAACACCACAATCTGTGGCTGGGTACTCACAACAGTGGCGTATACTTTTGGCCGTCTAACTCATTACGATTTCGCCCTATCGCTGCAGTGCAGGATAAATTCACCAATAACAATATCTGGTCAATTACCACCACTGACAATCGTACAATACTACTTGGCACAGAAAATGGTATTAATGAGGTTGACGCGCGTAGCCATCAGTTCATCACCACTTATCTACAAAATAGAGACCCCAAAGCTGTATATGGTAGCAATGCCGTTTTCACGGTCATGAAATCTCAGCATTTACCGACACAGACTTACCTGATCCAGAGCGCATCAAAGACCTCATTATTCAACACTAAAACAAGAAAGATTCAGCATATTCCAACACCAGATGGCACGCTCTTTTCTCGCTATGGCTGGGGGATGGCAAAATATTCAGAACGTTACTTTCCTTTTATCAGTAGCGATGGTTATTACGAATATGATGCTAAAGATAACATTGTACGCAAGCTCATTGGCTTGTCGAAGCAGCTACCAACATCTGAAAACTTTTTAATGCTACCACCAATATTTGGTGATAATTCAAACTATTGGATTAGCACAGATCAAGGTCTATTAAGATATAACAAAGCAACCAATACGCTTAATACTGTGTACCAACCACCGAATGACTCACCATCTTTTGCAATCACCAGCTGGCGTAGCACCTCCTCGGGTCAACTATGGCTCGCGACATCAACACAAGGGTTGATACAGCTGAATCAAACAACCTTTGAAACAGAGCTGCATCTAACCACTAAACAGGGGCTACCAAGTAACACCCTTTACACTGTCTTAATCGATACAAATGGCATCGTGTGGTCGAGTAGTCAAAGAGGGCTTATCAGGTTTGATCCTACAAGTAAAAATCTACAAATTTTTGCAGTGCCTCAAGGATTACCCAGCTCCGAATTTAACGGTGGTGCAGCTGCAACATCTCACACTGGCGAACTATTATTTGGCACTGTAAACGGCGCCGTGCAATTTAATCCAGATCAGTTTCTAGACAGCCCTAATCCCACGAGAAACCTACGACTAACCCAAATAGATGTGCTGAGCCAGCAACGACGCTATATAGCACCGAACGAAATAGCAAACGCATTAGATTTTAAGTTCGACGATATGGGCATTGAGTTACAATTTTCAGATTTTAATTTTAATGCCTACCATCAGCCACAATATCAAGCGCTGTTAAACGGCAAAAGTCATTCATCACTTTCAAATTTAAAAGGAAACAAGCTATTTTTAAATCAAGTGGCACCAGGTAATTACACTCTGGCCATATCTGCGCACTCAATGGTTAATGATAACTCACAAGCGAGTGTAGATTTGGAGTTCAGCGTTGCTTATTCACCATGGCGTTCACCTCTCTCTATTACTTTATATTGCCTTGCTGCTGCTCTACTATTGGTCTTTTTTGTGATTAAACATAAACAAAAGCAAAGGCAACTAAAAACCGCTTTAAAGGCCGTTACTCAAGCAAGTGAACAAACAAAACTGGCTCTGCACTCTACTCAAAGTGGCGTGTGGTCAGCTAACATATCGACCAAAAAAATTACCCAACAACGTGCGTTGGCATTGGGGTTTGAGGGTGAAACGATGACACTTCAAGAGCACTATAATGCTATTCACCCTGATGACCGGGAGATAGTTGAACGCGCTTGGAGGAAATTCATTGCGAACCCCACAAAAGAGCAACTTTCTCTTGCTTATCGGCTGCGTTGTGATGACGATAACTGGCATTGGTTTCACGACTTTGGTCAAGTAGCTGAGTTTGACGCATCGGGAAAGGCGATAGAGCTACACGGCATATATACGAATGTAACCACACAAAAAGCACATCAAATGCGTGCAAATATGCTTGGGGAAGCATTCAGCCAAGTCAATGACTGGATTTTAATTCTCGACCCTCGCTTACAGCCGATTTCTGTAAATAGTAGCTTTTGCAAAGCCTTCCAATTGCAAGAAGATGAAGCATTAAGTGCACTAACTGCAGAGCGTTTTATCAACGCGATAGGAGAAAAGCGCTTTCAAGGGCTCATTGGCAAGCTCAAATCGCTCGGCCCAAACCAATATTTACGACAAGAGGTTCAAGTAACTGATAGCTGGGATAACCTTCATCCAGTCCAACTTAGTATCAGTGCCGTTTCAAAAGACAACATCACGCTTGAGTACTTCGTCGTCGTGGTGACAGATCTCACTGAGCAGAAAAAAGCCGAAAATGAATTAAGGTATCTGGCAAATTATGACGCACTAACACAGTTACCTAATCGCAGTTTAATGTTACAACACATTGAATTTGCGATTTTCAATGCTAGCAACAGCCATCAAAGCTGCGCCCTGCTCTTTCTCGATTTAGATAGATTTAAACCAATAAATGATGCTTATGGTCATCGGATTGGAGATAAATTATTGATTGCAATCACCAACAGAGTTCAAGAGCAGCTCTGTGATGACTGTATCCTCGCACGTCAAAGTGGTGATGAGTTTCTGGTTCTCATCAAGTCCTTTGCAAGCATTGAAGATGTCAGTGATATTGTCAAACGTTTGGTACAGCGGATCCCTGAACGCATAGAGATTGATGGAATTACTATGAGTGTTTCTGCAAGTATCGGGATCGCTGTTTATCCATTCGATGCACCAGATTCCGATACCCTAATTAGAAATGCAGACATTGCGATGATCCATGCAAAACAGTCTGGGCGTAATGCTTTTAAGTTCTTTACTGAGTCCATGAATGCAGAAATCAGTAAAAAGCTGAACCTTGAAACCGCAATGAAAACAGCAGTAAAGGGCAATGCGTTTTTTAATCACTATCAGCCTATAATCAACACCACAACGGGACACCTTGCAGGCGTTGAGTTACTTCTGCGTTGGGATCATGATGGTGAGAGGATCCCTCCGAGTGACTTTATCCCTATCGCCGAAGAAAATGGACTGATAGAGATTTTAACTGAACAAGCCCTGCTCAGAGCTCTGTCCGAGTTGAGACCTTTATTTGAACAGTCGCCGAATTTCTATTTATCAATCAATTTAAGCGCAGTGCATATTCTACGATCTGATATTGCCTACCAATTCAGTGAAGTACTTCAAGCACATGGCCTGACCAGCAACAATTTAAGACTAGAAATAACAGAGTCAATATTTATGTCTGATTTAGTTAAAGCGCGCGCTACAATAAATGAAATGAAACGTGCTAATTTTGTTTTGTTATTAGATGACTTTGGTACCGGCTTTTCGTCTCTTACCTACCTTAATGAGTTTCCCTTGGACTTTATTAAAATCGATCAAGGATTCGTTAGAAATATGACTGAAAAGCCAGCAAATAAATCAATTATTAGAACTATTCATTTACTCGCGCAAAGCTTGAATATGAAATGTATTGCCGAGGGTGTTGAAAACGAACATCAACTGAGCTATTTACGCGATGTGGGGTGTGAGTATATGCAAGGCTATTTCTTTGCCAAACCCATGGCCATCAAGGCACTTCTCGAGTTTTATACCCAACATGAAAGCGCTCGGGCATAATACCAATTAGACTTAATACTTGCTCAATTTGAAGGAGTAAATCTGACGCTAACAGTATTGAAAATTTCTTTTTAGAACAACTAAATAGCAAAGTCTTTACCTTGCCTACACGGAGGTAAGTACCTTGGCGATAGCAGGACGCGGTAGCGGGGTTATCGACAAGATTTTCTCACCTCAAAATAGACCACTTAATTAAGATAATTGGTGTAATAACCACGACATTAGCTAGCGCAGCTAGTTGCAATAGGCTCTAGCTGTGCTGTCCATGTATTTGTGTAGGCAGAGAAAGAACGTATTATTTTATTCTAGATGAAAGTATAAACTATACTTTCAAAGGCGTTCACTTGTTAAGCTTTATCTCTGCAAGCGGCAAAAATCGGTTTTATACCTTCATTTCAGTTTGCTGCCACTGTGCTAGCTTCTGATAAAGTTCATTTACATCTATAGGTTTAGATAAAAAATCATCCATCCCGGCTTGCAAGCATTTGTGCTTATCTTCCTCATAGGCATTTGCAGTGATAGCTATGATATATGGTTCACCAAACACTTCGGGCTCATTTCTAATTGCTTTTGTGCAGCTAAAACCATCCATATTCGGCATTTGGCAATCCATTAATACTAACGCATAGCTTTTTGCCTTTATGGCAGATAATGCTTCTATCCCATCATTTACCTTGTCTAGCTTACACTGTGTCTTCTCTAGAAGCTTACCTACCACAACTTGGTTAATCATGTTGTCTTCAACGAGTAATATCGAGATCCCATTTAACCTAGGTACCTCCACGCTTTGCTGCTCAACTTCGACTTTTTCTCCTATCTCTGTAGGAATATTGACGACAAACTCGCTTCCCACCCCAAGTTCACTACGCAACGTAATCTCACCGTCCATTGCTTCTATCAACTTTTTAGTTATTGCAAGTCCAAGCCCCGTTCCACCAAATTTACGGGTTGTTGAAAGATCTGCTTGAGTAAACTCCTGAAAAAGCAATTCTTGCTGGGCTTGTGAAATGCCAATACCAGAGTCAGAAATACTTAGATTTAATCGACTTTGTCGATATTCTACCGCAAGTATTATATGACCTTGATGTGTAAACTTACCCGCGTTATTTAACAGGTTATTGATTATCTGAGTCACTCTCAACTCGTCAAGTAAGAGGTATCGGGGCAGCCTAGGATCTTTTTCATAGCGAAACGCTACACCAAGCTTCACATTGGCGAGCTTAAATACCCCGACTAAACTATCTAGCATTTTGTGCACGTCAATGGCGCGGCGATCAATTTTTAATGCTCCTGCCTCTATCTTTGAATAATCTAATATATCGTTGAGTATTAACATCAGGTTTTTGGCTGATTGGGCTATTATCGTTAGCTGCCCGCGCGTATCATTTGATAGCGACGTTTCTCGGAGCAGATTGTCAGCCATACCAATAATACCGTTTAGAGGAGTTCTAATTTCATGACTCATGTTAGCCAAAAAGCGGCTTTTAGATTTACTTGCTGCATTGGCATCCTCTAATGCCTTGGTAAGCTCACCCGTTTTTTCAGTAACTTGTTGCTCTAGTTCACGATTGAAGTCGGTTAGCTTGCTATTAAGGCGCTCGTTTTCAATTCGTGCTTGATTTTGTTTGGTAAAGCTTAACGTAAGTTTAAAAGCAAGTTGGTTGAACTGCTGCTGCAACTCTACTATCTCAAGGAAGCTGCTGTCTGACGTTGCTGAGTTTTCGATTAAAGTAGATGGTTCATACGCTCGAATATCTCGGCTTAATGTAACTATTGGACGAACGAGAAGGCGTGTTAGTTGACGAACAAAAACAGAGCTGAGCAAAATAATAACTAACGCAAGTCCTGCAGCATACAACCAAGCTTCAGCCGCGACAAAATTGAGATATTTGCGATCGAGTAGTGTGATCACCGACCACTCGTATTGCGTTGATACAGCTGCTTGCTTGAACAATAGCTGCCCAGTTGAGTCTGAATAGACAGCCGCCTGAGTATCAAATAATGCACTTAAGACATCGCCACTTGGCATATCTAGTGTTTTAAATTCTGTCATTAATGAGCTAAAAACGACGCGCTTATTCTTATCTATAACCACCAAATTGGCATCTTGCGCAAGAATTTTGGGAATAAACCGCTCAAAAGAGCCAAATATCAACGAGCCTTCGACTATTCCGTTAAATACACCCTCTTTGTAGATCGGCGCAGAGATGGCAACAATTGGCGCTTCATCAAACCCTCTCCCTTGAAATATTCCAGATACATAGCCGCTTGGGTTATCAATAGCGTATGTAAAATAGTCTCTGTCACTCACATTCGCAGTGACGCCTTTCATCGTTGCAGCAAAGTGCAGAGGATAAAAGTGGGTAACGTTAGCTTCAGCATCAGTAACAATTGCTGTTCTAAAGTTGCTGTACGTATTAAGTAGTCGTTCAATAACGTACGCTTTATCAATACCAAGAGCCACATCACTGGCAGATATAACCATAGCACGTCGGTAAGCATCTAAATAATCATCTATTTGCGCTGTGATGGACTGAGAAGCTGCCTCTAGCTGTGTGTTAATCTCTTTCTCAATTCGCTGATAGTAATTGTTTGTTAGTACTATCGTTGTTGTTAATACCACTAACACGATAACGAGATTAACCGTAGAGTTTAAAATTTGATTAAGTGGCATGCCTTGCCACTTACTACGAGTAAAGAAAAAGCTCAGCAAATCAACGACAGCAAGACAAATACCGGCGTTAATTAAGTACTTAGCAAGCGCGGTGAAAATGACTAAAAGTGGTAGCTCTAGCGTAAAATAGCCAAAAATAAAAAGTATCGGCAAGCCGAATAAGAACCAAAAAGCCGAACCTCGTACAAAAAATGGCTTTCCAAAACGTGCGCAAACAAACTGTAGCCATAGCACTTCCAGCAGAAATACCAGAGATGGCCAACAATGACCCCAGCGATAAAACAGAAAACTTGCACAAACTGCTACGGCAATCACGGCATACCGCCAGCCACACAGTAGCAACACAAACAAGACAAATAACTGACCGAATAAAAACTCTGAGCTGTCCAAAAACCAAATGGGTAGCAAGTTTGCCAAGCCACCCAAAACACCGAGGGCAATTGTTAAAATTAGCGCTTGTTTTTGATTCAAATGTCGCACCAGTTATTTATCTCGTAATATAGGTATAACAATAATACCGAATGAGTGAATTATCTAACCTATACTTCGGATAATCTATTTTAACCACACCATTTAATGGTGAGGGCAATCATGGCTTTCAATCTGAAGTACACTGTCATCTACTTTGAGTAACTTTTTAAGCGCCTCTTCCACTTCTAAACGACATGCTGAGTCATGAGATTCCAAAGTACAATGGTGCTTTAATACAATATGAGCTCCCACAACTAAGGCGCCATCTACCTTACTGATAGTTATATTATGCGCACTCTCAACATGCTCTGTATTTACAATCGTACTCTCAACATCCTTAACCGTAGGTAAAACCTCTGCTGGGATCGCAAGCCCTTTGATACATGACCAAATCACCTTGATACCAGTGAATAAAACAAACAATGAAATCAGCATACTTGAGAGGATATCAACCACTTCCCAGCCAGTTAAGTGAATTATCACTCCAGCGATAAAAGTTGAAACTGTGGACAACAAGTCAAAGAATGAATGCAGGAACACCGCGTATACATTGATACTATCTTTACGTCCTTTATACAGTACCCAAGCCGAAGCACCATGGAAAAGAAAACCGATAGCAGCGATAATTGACATTAGATAGCTGTTAACTTCCAGCTCGTGACCACCAGCATGGTGAGAGAGCCGTTCTCCGCCTTCAAGCAAAATAATTACCGCAATAGAAAGGTACAAAATACCGTTAATTAAGCCGCCGGTGTATTCAGCTCGCTTGTAGCCATCGTTGTATGTATTTGCAAGATAAACAGCAACACTGGAGGCGATTAAAGCAATAAATAAAGAGCTGTTATGAACGAACAAATGTCCTGCATCAGCGAGTACAGCAAGAGAATTAGCATAATATGCACCAACAACTTGAATAACCATAAACGAGCATGTAATTGCAAGCGCAATCAACAGCCTGCGACGAGAAGCTTGGTGCGTTGTGATATCTGTCATGAAAGGAGTCGAGTACCTGTATAATATTGAGCGTTACATGTGCTGTATGTGTCATTTTAATTGACATTATACTCAAAACCCAACTTTACCTTATATTACTTATATCAAAAGCCCGTTGCTCGAATTAAGTACAAGTAAAGTGTGGTAAAATAGATATGTAACGGTAGTCTAGTTTTTGCTCTAAATAGCAATGATATACAGTCGCAATTGTAACCTCTTAGCCATACAATTGCACCAACAATTGAACGACTCAATGAATAATTAAGACATCCCATTTATTTCTTTAACTCTACATAGCAGCTCAAATAACCTTAGCCCTATCCTACAATCTATTTAACCGGAGTTTGTGTTTGATACCAATTGCTCTAGATACTTGTTCTGTTTACAGGAAAAAAAGAGGGTACTGAATATATTAGAGAAGACTGCTAAGCCTATGTTATTCATAAAAAGAAATCATTTTCATGGCTTACTTATTTTGGATAGCAGTAACAATATCTTGTGCAAGTTGCTGTAAAATACCACAGTCGGCTTGAGTAAACTCTCTGGGCTCGACATCAATGATGCAGATAGTACCAATGGTAAATCCAGATGATAATTTTAAAGGCGCTCCGGCGTAAAACCTAATATGGGGGTCACCTTGAACCAAAAGGTTGTCGCAAAATCGAGGGTCTTCTAACGCATTGTGTACAACAAATATGGTATCTTCCAAAATAGCGTGTCCGCAAAAAGATATATCACGCTCAGTCTCTCGTGCATCTAACCCAAACCTTGACTTAAACCACTGCCTGTCCGTGTCAACTAGGCTAATAAGTGCGATTGGTACATCGAAAATATGTGCTGTGAACCGGGTTACTCTATCTAGGCTTTCTTCTGGCTCTGTGTCTAAAATTACTAAATCTTTGAGTGCTGCTACTCTCTCTTGCTCATTATCCGGTTTTTGAGGAGTCTTCATATTTATCGCATTAGACACTGTTTGTTTTTCTACTATAGTTGGATTTATGAAAAACGCAGATAGTTACTGTGAACAAATACCTAAAAATAACGGCACTGGTGCTCCTGGTCTCTGATCTGCTTAGGTGGATTTTATTTCGAGATTAATGAGTTCAACAAAAATCGCGTAGCACATAAAGGCCAGGTTCAATATCACGATAATCTCGTCGCGCTAAGCAGCGTGGTTGAATTAGTATTTAGCCTGCAACGTGAACGAGGTATGTCAACAGGATTTGAGTCAGAGGCTGAACACAGTATTAGACTCAAGACTTATCACCAAGAAACGGACGCACAAGTAACCGCATTACTTTCATAAACGTCCGCTAATTTGCCAAGTTTTAACCTACTAAAATCAACGATTGAAAATGATATTAAAAACCTGCGAGATACTCGCCAAAACACAACCACCGATAGAGAACAGTTGTTTCTGAGATATACCATCTTAATCACCAAATTAATTGATATTGTCAGGATGATCCAGACCGAGCAAACCTTTATACGTGGCCTGAGTGACACTGGGAATGTTGAGTATCAAAATATCTATGGTCTAGTTCGCGCCATCGAGCTTGGTGGTAAATTGAGGGCTAAAGTCAGCCGATTTTTAACCGCAGCGGAGCAGGATACTAGACTACTTGCAATGCGTAGCGCGTTGCAGTTTTATTCCACACATTTGTCACTGTTAGAGAGCCTAAAAGGCAATTTAAGTACAAAAACTCTCTACTCAAACGCCTCTACATCTAGTGAATTTAATTACTTACGTAACCAGATGAGTAACTTTAACCAAGGAGTAAATAATGATGTGCCACAGTATGTTTGGTGGGACAACAGCACAGCTTACTTAAATTTATTGGCCGACGAGAGTAAAGTGTTACTCAGTGAAATGCAGCTATTAGCTGCTGTAGCTGTATCCCAAACCAACAATAGCGCCCAAGTTTCACTGGTTTTATCCTGCATGATTGCCCTGTTCTACATTATATTAACTGGTTTACTAATCAGAACATTTTCTGCGCTAACACTCTATCAAGCTACTCCAATAAAAATGCAAACGGCACAGCTCGTTGTCATATTCTCATCCGTACTTTCTGTATTGTTCGTCGAGCACTTCGCCAGCCAAAAGCAATTACTTTATTTATCTGAGTTACAAACACAAAAGCAGTTGAACCAAGATGTGTTACAGCGGATCAACAGTTTAAAAATCTTTTGGTATAAACCAACAACCACCGCAATCAGACAAGCGAGTGTTGATGCAGATCCCCTACCCCAGCAGCTAAATTCGTTGAACATAATTCAACTTAATATACCAAGTGATACCTACTACCTCTCAAAAGAACAAGTCATGGTGCTTTATGCTGATCATCAAAAGCAACTTGAACAGGGCGGTATAATAATTAACGTAACGACCAATAAAAGTGGCCAAAGAATAGTGTTCATCACCGGTCTTGGATTATCCACGCAAGGGTTGACCAATAAGCTCTATTGGTATGAGGCACCTCTAGATTTACTTTTAGGAAATATAGGACAGAGCTTCGTACTTAACCAAACACGCAATTCTGGCTTCTATACACAACAAGACATAAAAAGTGCAGCGCAATTGAGTAATGCAAGCGCCATATTTCATCCGTTTGATGATGAATTAGCGACAAGAAATCTATTGAGTACGAGTGTTTGGGATCAAGAATTACAAATTGGTAGCTTTGCCTACTCTAGCGAAACTTTTAATCAAGATATGGTCTTTACAATTGAAAACAAGTTCATTTGGCAAATTCTCGCGCTTTTCGTTTTTTGCTTACTAGGCCTAGGTGTGAGCTATCGTGCTCAGAAAAAGGCGAGAGAAGAAAAACAAGCTGCCCATGATGCTATTCAAAAGCGACAAACTTTGCTCAATGCTTCTGAAAAGCTTGCTGCCATTGGCAGTTTTGAGCTCCCAGCACATAAAAGCTATGCTCACGCTTCCGAAGGATTCAAAGCACTATTTAACCTCCCTCCAGAGATTGAATATCATAACTTAAAAATAATCATCAAGCGGCTAGACCAACACAATAAAGATATATTGTTTACAAATCTTCGGGCGTTAACTACCAGGGAGTCTCGTGAATTTCAGCTTACCCTTAATCAAAGCAATGATCGCTGTTATTTAAATGTGGTGCTCAATATAAAGTACTACCCAAGCGAACAAGCACATTTTATTGTTGGTGTTGTTAAAGATATAACTAATCAAGTAAATGAGGCCAATCGTCAACAGCGGATCCAAAAAGAGCTAGTTGCAGCAAGAAAAGAAGCGCTGGAAAAAATGCACGAAGCCGAACTTGAGCGTACTTCGGCTCAAAAGCTATTAAGAATCCAAAAATCTATTGAAAAGCTTTTACAAGAGGCTATTGATGCTTTCCCTGCTTTTATTCTATTGTTAGACGAGCAGCAACACATTGCGATGATCAATCAATTTAATGACCACATCAAAAGGACCAATCATAACGAATATCAGTTCATGGGGACTTACCTAAATAGAGGCTCAGATATTACCGCATTTATCAAGCAACTCCCCCTAAAAGATAACGCAGAAATGCTTGAAATGCTCACAGAGTCAAAAAAAATGAACAGTATCAAGCGCAACGCATTTGTAAATATAACTACAATGATGAAATTTACTGGTTCAATGTATTAGTTAAAAACATTTCTACCGACTCTGGGAAATATACTCTTATTTATCAGACGGATATAACTAAAAATGTCAGTTTTTCCACAGAACTTGACGAGGCTCGAATACGCGCAGAACAAGCCAATGAAGCTAAATCTCGCTTTCTCGCCACCATGAGTCATGAGATCCGTCCCCCGATGAATGGAGTTGTCGGCATGCTGGATATTCTCTCACAATCAAATTTAGATATAGAGCAAGCACACCTAACAAAAGTCGCTAAAAGCTCAGCACTGGTTTTGCTTAGAATAATTAATGACATTCTTGACTTCTCCAAGATAGAAGCAGGAAAAATACAGCTAGAGTCTGTACCATTTAGCTGGCAAGAGCTGATAAAAGAACTTGCCGAACTACTTGCATATCAAGCCGACTCTAAAAAGTTAAAGCTTGCATTTTATCTATCACCGCAGCTACCAAACTGGCAACAGGGCGATGCAGTCCGTTTGCGGCAAATCCTTCTAAATTTAATAGGTAATGCCTTAAAATTTACCAAAACAACTGCCACATCAGCAGGCTTTGTTGAAGTGACAGTTAGCCGTTCTGACCTTAATAATCATATGGAGATAAGTGTAAAAGACAATGGAAAAGGTATGTCTGAAGCTCAAATCGAGAATCTTTTTAGGCCCTTTGAACAAGCAGATAGCAGTATACAACGACAATATGGTGGCACGGGCCTAGGCCTTTCTATTACTCATAAACTGGTATCAATGATGAAGGGTAATATTCATTGTAGGAGCTTGGAGGGGTTCGGTAGCAACTTTATCGTGACCTTACCCTACCATGAAGTACCTAAACAAATTGATGCCGCTGATATCACACTAGATAGGGTTAAGGTGGCAATCGTGGGTGATGAAGATAAGTTTGAGACTGATCTTCAAAATCAGCTTCGTATTCACGAAGCGCAATGCGAGATATTCCCAAGAGAGGTTTTTAACGCACAACTCATTACGAGCCAGCAATTTGATTATCTCGTGATCACGGCCGAAGCATTCCAGCAACTTACCACCGAAGGAAAAGAAGTCTTCATTGCAACAAGCAGGTGCAAATACATTCTATTAGATAACAGCCAAGCTGTATTACCTAGCCCTACTAATATTAGTGTTTCCCATCTATCGTTGTATCCTTACTACGCATATAAAGTAGTATCTCATATCGCCGCCTTGGAGGGTTTAATTGAGCTTGAATCAACACACGAAGTAACTTCACACCCAAGTAACATTTCAATGCCAAGCATTGAAGAAGCACAAGCTCAAAACCAGCTTATCTTGGTCGTTGAAGATAACCTCTACAACCAAGACTTATTTAAACGTCAACTCGCTATACTTGGTTACCAATGTATCATTGCTGATAATGGTAAAGTAGCATTACAGCTTATCGAGCAGTATAGTTTTGCACTTATTATCACTGATTGTCATATGCCGATAATGGATGGCTACGAATTTGCAAAAACGCGCAGGACACAAGAACAAACACAAGCTCTGCACTACCTTCCGATCATTGCAGCCACGGCAAATGCGTTAAGCGGAGAACGCCAAGTTTGTATTGATGCAGGTATGGATGACTATATTGCCAAGCCTATTGTGCTGCAAAAGCTAAACGCAAAACTCAAGAAGTGGATTACTACAGATATTCACCATAATGCCGACACCGCTATCTCAATTTCAGCGCCTGCTGTAGATAACCCACAAGAACTGCACCATATTGACCTAGCCATATTGAGTGAATATGTGGGTACGGATAAAGAAATTCAGAGTATATTTTTAAAGAGCTTTGTCAGCGATACAAAAAACCTATTTGATCAAGTTGACTTATCTCTTCCCGAGCGTATACGAGATATGGCTCATCAAGGGAAAACATCAGCCAAAGCAGTTGGTGCAACACAACTTGCTGGAAAATTAGCAGAGCTTGAGGAGTCGATTAAGGATGGTAAACCAGAAAAAGTAGAAGCCTTATTAAATTATTGTTTAGCGTTATTTGATAATGCACAAGCTGAAATAGCTTCTATACTTAGCGTAGCGGATCTTCCATGATCATTTGTTCAGTATCTAGGTCGAACATCTATGGCAAATAATAAGCCCCTAATCATTGCAATTGACGATAGTAAACTGATGCTCACCCAACTACAACTACTCGTCGCCAACCAAACTCCTTGCAAATTTATGGGATACAACAGCGGCAATAAAGCACTCCAAAGCAACCAGCTCAGTAAAGCTGCGCTTATTCTACTGGACATTAACATGCCTGAGATAGAAGGCGTCGAAATGCTAAGAAATTTTGCTGAATTAAATATCAAAGCACCTATCGTATTATTGAGCGGTGAAAAAGATATATTTATCAAAAATACCGCTGCACTCGCGGAGCTTCACGGCCTTACCATTATCTCTAGTGTAGAAAAGCCTTTATCTACGACAAAGCTTCAAGAGCTATATAATCTCTTATCCGCATCAAAAACAAACGAAAGTAATAGTGGTACTCAACTCATTTACAGTAAAGAGGAGATACAAGAGGGTTTGCTGCGAGAGGAGTTTTGCGCTTATTTCCAGCCTAAAGTTGCCACCGGCACTGGCGCGATTATTGGCGCAGAGGTTCTAGCAAGATGGCATCACAACAAAGATGGCACTGTTCTACCCTCACAGTTTATTGCTGTTATGGAGGAGCATGACCTTATTCACCTTCTCTCTTATAATTTGCTTAAACAAACATTGTCTTTGCTCGAACACAATAATGATGTCATTGGCCACCTTCAATGTAGTATTAACCTCAGTGTAAAAGAATTGGAAGACATTAAGTTACCTGAAAAGCTAAAGTCTATTTGTGACACTCACCATATTCCAACATCACAGATCACCTTAGAGTTAACAGAAAGCCACCTACTCGAAAATATTAAACGTGCATTGGATGTATTACTGCGCCTGAAATTAAAAGGATTTAAACTTTCTATTGATGATTTTGGTACCGGCTACTCTTCTATCAAACAACTCAATGAACTTCCTTTTGATGAGCTAAAAATTGATCGCTGTTTTGTTGATGGCTGTGCGGCTCAATCGAATAAACGAGAGATTATCTCAAGCACCTGTGAAATGGCACATCAGTTAGGGCTAGAGGTTGTTGCCGAAGGGGTAGAAAAGGCTGATGACTTAGTTGTGGTGCAAAGTTACGATGTGGAGTATGTCCAAGGCTATTACTATTACCCACCTTGCACGCCATCAAAGTTTTTAGAAGCAGTTTTACAGTCTGCATCTCAACAATCACAATCCAGCAAATAATACTTTAGCTTCAAAAATAGGGAACAATATCAAGCGAGGTCAATTATGCACAAAAGAGATGTAGAACACGCTCAGAGGCATCCTAAAGTTATCATTATATGTGATGACCCTGCGGAGCTTACCGGTGTTGTGGATATTGTGGCATCTCAGGTAAAAGAATATCGGACTTTTACCAGCTACAAAGAAGTTGCGGAATTACTCAGTGAGGCGCCTCCTGGCGTCATTGTAATTGCAAGAAAAACCGTAGCAAAAAGCGTAGAAATATACAGCCTACTAGCCAAACATGGGTTGCTTAACTACGCCCACGAGAATATTTTACTGTGCGAAAATAAAGAGTCAGGCATCGCCTTTAGATGCTGTATGAAAGGGATCTTCACAGATTACTTTGTTTACAAACCCATGTATGAAAACTATCGTTTTCGTATGATCCTGCACAACGCGTTAGTACGAACAGAAGGTAAATCTGAGGTTGCAAAGATTCGAGAAGAGCATTTTGGCCGCATTGATGATAACTTGAAACAGTTAATCGATGATGCCGCTGCTTATCATCAAAAAGCAGATGAAACACTACAAAATGCTCGCCGTAGTTTAGACAACGAAAAAGGTATAAACAAAGTACAAGATGACCTGTTAGAAGAATTAAAGCAAAAGCATTTATCTCCGCTATTGGATGAGCTTGAGCAACAGTTGTCGGAAAGTGTTCACGAATTAACAAGGCGACTAAAAGACAAACAGTTTTCTATTGCTGAGCTTACTGCGCTGTTGACTGAAAAAGACAATTCTACTCATGCACAAACCGCTCAACATGTATCCCCTGTCGGTAATAACGGAGAATTGGATATAACCGAGCCTAAATCCATTGCAGCTAAACAAGAAGAAATAAAGATCATGGTTGTCGAAGATAACGAGATTTACCGTGAAATGATCGCCAAAATTTTACGAGATGAAGGCTACAAAGTAGAAAGTGTAACCAGTGGCCTCAGTGCCATCAAGACGTTAAGAAAGCATAAGTTTTCTATGGTTTTTATGGACTTATTTATGCCGGAGCTAGACGGTTACAACACCACCAAAAATATTCGTAATATCTCTCATTGCAAAAAGCTTCCTATCATTGCACTTACCAGTAATAAGAATAAGGAAATCATAAGAAAGTGGGCGTCTTTAGGTTTGACCGGTTATATTACCAAGCCGTCAACGAAGTCTTCCATTCTAAAGGCTGTAGATAAAGCACTGGCGGAAAATAATGAGTTAAACTAAACAACCTGAGCAAATACGCAAACATTATCAAATCGACCTCTGTCATTATCATTCATAGCTTCTCCACCTATGTGAGAGGGGGAAGCTTTCACTGGCTGAAATAAACATATGAAGAAGTAGCTTATGACAACTAAGGCATCAACGTTATCCCATTACATCCATCGCTTAAATCAGGTTATTGATTACATCTATAACAATATTGATAGCGAGTTGGACGTAATAACACTGGCCGAACAATGCCATATGTCTAGCTACCACTTCCATCGTGTTTATCGCTCAATCGCTGGGGAAACGATTAACGTTACAGTAAGAAGAATGCGCCTGCAATTTGCAGCTGGTATGTTAATCCGAACTCAAGATCCGATTGCAAAAGTGGCGAAACTCACCGGCTATGCCAGCATAGAAGCATTTAGCCGCGCGTTTTCTCAACGATATAAGCAATCTCCCAGCCAATTTCGCCAGCAAGAACAAGCCAAAGCACGTTACTGTGCTGCGGATTTTTATATTATGAATGCTGAAGAGGACTCCAATATGTTTACTGTAGAAATTGATAACACTGAGGCAATGTCTCTAATTGGCCTAGAGCACAGTGGTGATTATATGCAAATAGGTCAAGCGTTTGAGAAGTTAAACATGCTCGCTCAGCAACATGGACTTTTAAGTGAAAATACACGCTTTTTTGGGATATATTTTGACGATCCACAAACAATAGAGACACAACAATTAAGAGCGATGGCAACTATTTTAGTACCTGAACTTCCCACGCCACTACCGTCAGAGTTTAGCATATTTTCACTTCCTAAAGGGAGAACGGCAACCTTATTGCATCAAGGGGATTATGCTTCTCTAGAAACTCCGTATGAGTATCTATTTGGCCAATGGTTACCAAACAGTCACTTTGAAGCGGCAGACATACCTGTAATTGAAGAATATTTAAATGATGTTCGAGATACTCAGCCCTGCGAGCTGTTAACACGTATTAGCTGTTATTTAAACTAAACGTCGTTTGTTATACCAATTAGAGCCAGTTAACCTTCCAAGTATGTTTTTACAGCAGTTCAATTGGTATTTATATAAGACAGAGCCTTTGTCGCATGGTTATTCTATGTGAGCCAGGCGATAAAGACTTTGCGTTCCTGCAAAGTCACCTTAACCCACAGCCCTTCGGGTTCACCCAAGTGCGCTTTATTCATTGTTGCTCGACTTTTGCTTAGATTACTAGGCGGCAAGTCGAGCGACGCGAGCAGTTATTATGAACACCCGAAAAAAAGAGGAAGCATACTTCCTCTTTTTACCAGTAAGCTTAGAACTTGTAGTTAAAGCTCAATTTAGCATTTCGCTCGTTACCTGGCATGCCACCGAGGAACATAGCTTTGCTGTAGTAACGTTCATCCGTTAAGTTTTCTAGGTTTAGTTGAACATTAAAGTGTTCAGCATCAAATTTGACCGCAGCGTCCCAACGAGTATAACCATCTATCGTTGCTGTTGGTAAACCAAATGAAACTGAGTTTATGGTTCTCTCACTTTCGTAGTTGACACCCACACTGTATTCAAAAGCACCGTTAAGCAATCCAACAGGTTGCGTATACTTTATCCAAGTACTCGCAAACTTTTTCGGGATCCCTTTCTTCTGACCTGAACGCGTGTCAGAACGAATTTCAACCGCATCTTGATAAGTCGCGTTAACATTCACACTAATTCGTTCATTTAGTGCTAAATTCAAATCAAGCTCGACACCTTGTGACTCATCTTCATCATCGAAGAAATACCGAGGAACACTGACATTATAATCATCACCCGGTGTATCATTATACTCAGGATTCGCGTACATCAGGTTAGTACGTTTTGTTTCAAACCATACAAGTGAGCCAAGTAAGTCTTCATCAAACGCTGTAAAACGCATACCAATATCAAGTGTTTCAGACTCTGAGTCAGGTCTATTCTTACGGTTTGCATCTGCTTCGTCCTGAAGGCTGCCCAATACGCTGTATGCAGTACGACCTTTCGCCACATTTATAAACGTAGAAAGTTGCGGCATTACCTGATAGTTGAGGCCAACATTGTATGTCATTCCAGCATCATCAGTATCCAACTCTTTACCTTCTTCAGGTGAGCGATCAGTACCTAAATGTTGATACTTCTGCTCAACTGAAGTATAGGCAAGACCCGCTCGAGCAGTTAGCGCAGAAGTAATATAAACCACTTCTTGTGCACTAATCCCGTATGCTGTAAGGGTTTTGTCATAGTTACTACGAAGCGATGGCGCGTAATCCTCAAAAGTACCTGTTGGCCAGTTTGGATTGCGAATATCTAAAATGTAAGGAACAGAGCCTTTGCCATCAGCGTCATAGGCAGACCAGCTTTGTAATCGCATATCACGATTTTCATAGTTGACACTCACTAAGTGCTCACCACTAATCGAGTCCATATCCCATGTTAATTGCAAATCAGCAAAATATTGCCACGTTTTCTCACTTGCAACCTGACGACGATACTCTTGTCGACGAGCGGCATACGGATACAGCTCACCATCAACAACTAAAGGTGCTCTTGGTGTTGCATTGATAATATCGTAGTACTCATCGTTATACTTGGCTCTGCGTTCCCAGTAAACATAGTTATATGCACCCGTTTGACGTACAAAATCTGAATCATAGCTACGCCATAATACTTGTTGAGTCAGTTTTGAGTTGCGATTTAAATACCAGTCATGGCGTAATTTAACACGTAACTCTTCACCTTCATTTGGACGAGAGAGTGGTGAGATCAGATTGCCATCACCAAGGTCGAACGGCTTTAGGCCATCAGATGCTAAAATAGATGTTGCTAACTGAGCTCGCTGCTCATCAGTGAGTTGCTGACCAAGCCACTTTTCAGCATCGACTATATAATTGTTGTCATTGGGTAACTGATCAGCAGTTACTAGGCCTGGTGCACCATCGATACTATCCCAGTTAATAATACGAACTGGGTCGCCTATCGAGTCAACCTGCTGTGTATCATCAATAAAGGCTGTAGATAGTAATAAAGAATGATCACTGTTTGGATCAAACCTTAAACTCGCGTACACCTCATCACGACCAGACTCAAGATCTCTATACCCATCACTACGCTCGTGATTGGCAACTACGCGAAATGCTAACTTATCTGTAATTGCATCGGTAAAATCTACACCGATGCCATACGTATTCCACGCACCAACTTTACCGCTGATCTCAAGCGCTCGCTCAAACTGTGGTTTTTTCTCGACTAAGTTAACCACACCTCCAGCAGCACCAATACCATACAAACCAGTTGCAGGGCCTTTCAACACTTCAATGCTTTCGATGTTAGTCAGTGAACGTGTTGGGTTGAAGCTATTACCCAAGTCTGCACCACCGTACATACCATCATAAGTATAGTTTACGCCCAAACCACGAACCGTTAGCGAGTCACCGATACCATAGTTATTACCGGCTTGTGATAAACCACTGACATTACGTAATGCTTCTTGAAGCGTAGCTGCACTTTGTGAATCCAATAGCTCTTTATCCACAACCACAACAGCTGCGGGAGTTTGCATTAGATCCATGTTTGATTTAGTCGCAGTACCTGACTGTAGAATTATTTTGTTATGTTTGCCATAAACACTAATTCGTTCAATGTCATCAGCAGCAAGTGCTGATGAACTGGCGCCGATAAGTGCCAACTTAACTGCAATACAAGATGCAGATAGCGCTGATGAGCGAGAGATTTGCATATTAGAACTCCAAACTACGCAATTGGGCCTGATACTATGTTGACTTAATACTTAAATAACTTCAGCGCGTGGTTCTGCCACCAATCGAGTTAAACTTTACCTGTTTAGAAAACTAAACAGAGATTTTTCAAATGGTTATCGATAAAGTTTCATCACCTAAAAAGAGGTTACGTATTAAGCAAATTAGTATTAGAGAAATAGAAAACTATTTCCATTTCATAAATTATTTATTCTGAGGGAGTGGAGTTTATCAAAACAATCGCAATGATAACAACTATCATTTACATTTTATATTTGTAATGTTTTTTGCAACAAATAGAATTGAGTAAACAAATAGATATCCATGTAATTAATCTGTATCTATTTCATAATAGAGATGGATCAAGTAAGTCACTCGTATGGTTTATTTGACCTGAGGTTTGGATAACAAATGTTCTAACTTATTGTTGCTAGAGCACAACTTGGTTTTCCTTGTCTAGCCATAGAGTTTTAGGGGAAACATCGCTCACGCGTCCTGCTCCCGCTAAGGTACCTAAATCCTGTAGTAGGCAAGGCGAATTTACGCGCCAATCGCAGGCTATCGGGAGTGAATTCAACGCAATTAGCACTAAAACTGGTTGCCAGAAAGACATGAATAATCCGCAGTTCAGGGGATTTACATTCAAAGCCTTCACTTAAAATTGAGACACAGGATGAATTTGGCTCTCGTTTTCACCCTTCTTTGACAACCACAGTGTATGGTGAAAAGTTTAGGTATCACGTAATTGGGTTTTCCTCTCAAATTACATCAATATAAGTAACATGTTACGCAGGTATCGCCACTCATCGGCTGATGGCACGAAATCAGCCATCTGTGCTTTGCTCTCCCAAGTGTTTTTTGGTCGTCGCGCTTAGCTTGCTTACTAGTATTCTGGGAAAAAGTTATTTAATACCAATTACGTAACGTTGGATATAACTCATAGCAGGTAAAGCTCACTTCCAAAGCAATTAAGATAAGCAAAAAGCTCACCAAATGCCCAACCTTCACTTTAGAACATACATAAGCACCTAACGGCGCCCCGACTACGACAATCGGGATAGCTGCAAGCAAATAGCTGTTTATCTCTGCGGTAATAGTATTGAGATGCCAGGCATTGATACTGCTTCCTACAAGGGAGGTAAAAGTCATGACAACGACAGATGTTGCCGTCGCTTTTTTAACGTCGGCGTTGTAAGCAATTACTAACAATGCAAAAAGAGCGATATCTGCACCTGAGCCAACAAGGCCACTGGCAACTCCACCGATGAAGGCCACTATCATAAACCTTACCATCTTTGGCTGAATAAATTCACTGCTTGGTTGATGGTGGGCTTTACGCCACCACCTAAGCACCAGAGTCAATGCAAAGCAGAGTAATAAAAAGCTAAAAATAGATTTCACAAGGAGCCGTGGCGCAAACGGCGCAATAAAAAACAAACTTAGCGTTACACCTATGCCTGCCATAGGTAAGGCCATGATGATCACATTCTTATAGACTGGGATGCGACGGCAAAAAATAGTGATTGTCGCAGCAGTCATACCGAAGCTTTGGATAGCGAGAGAAAATACTTTGGCAGTTGCAGGGTCGATATTTAATAGTTTTGTCATCACAGGAAATGCCACAGCTCCACCACCCAGTGCTGTGCCACCCGCAACAAAAGAACCTAATGCCATGGTTAACGCGATGCTCGATTCGCTAACGATTTGTCCCAAGGCTTGATAAAAGCCCTGGATCCAAATGAGCGTGGCATATACTCCCAAGGTAAAAAACAGCGGCCACATTGTTGGTCTTGCTATTCGTTGAAGCATGATATTTCCGTCTATAAATAAGAGGTTAATTCCTTACCAAAAGGTGATTTTAAAAAAATACCTATTAAGTGAACGCAATTAAACACGATGAAAACATATTTTTCAAATTAATTTTACATTAACCGTACTATATTTTGAAATGAAGAAACCCACCAACAATAGTTGAATCCCGCGCGTATCTGCCTTACTATAACTATAAATAATTACTTATTACTTTTTGTTATATGGGTAATTTGCTTATACCTTAAGGCACAGTCATGACACAAGAAACTCAGTTATCTCAAATCTACCTAGATGCTAATGCGACAACACCAGTGTTAGAACGAGCAGCAGATGCCGCATTGATGACCATGAAGACCATGTTTGGAAATCCAAGTAGTAGTCATATTACGGGATTACAAGCAAAGCAATTGATGGAGCAGACTCGCCAAAAAGCACGCACAGTGCTGGGTTCAGGTAACGGCCGCGTTATTTTTACCAGTGGCGCGACAGAAGGGATCCAAACAGGTATCTTGTCGGCTCTTTGCGCAGCAAAGAAGCAAATGAAGCCAAAGCAGCAATACACCTTACTGTATGGTGCAACGGAACATAAAGCGGTTCCAGAGTCATTAAAACATTGGAATAAAATACTTGAAATCAATGCTGAGGTTAAAGCCATTCCCGTCGATGGTCATGGTCGCCTAGACCAAGATTTCATTGCCAAAGAAGTGCCTAACGCTTTGATGATTTGTACCATGGCAGTCAATAACGAAACAGGTGTATATCAAGATCTCGCTGAGTTAGAGACGGTGATAAGAACAAACCATGCTACTGTTTTTTGGATGGTTGACTGTGTTCAAGCATTAGGTAAACGTAAGTTAAATCTTGCCCAAACAACTATTGATTACGCACCTTTTAGTGGCCATAAACTTTACGCTCCTAAAGGTATTGGCTTTGTCTATATACGAGACAATGCACCACTTACCCCCTTTATTGCTGGTGGCGGTCAAGAAAGTGGACTTAGGTCTGGCACGGAAAATCTGCCTGGTTTAGCTGCACTTAACGTTATTTTTGATGAGCTATTAAAAGAGGGTAACAGCGAGTTTGTTGACGTAGAAACACTCCGCCAATATCGCAACCAATTGGCAAAAACACTAAAACAAGCATTTCCTACTATCGTGTTTAATAACCAATTCACAAATAGTGTACCGACCACATTAAACTTTGCGATACCAGGCTTTAGTTCAAAAGAAATTATGGACTTATTTGATGCCGCAAATATCCGAGTTAGCTCAGGCTCAGCCTGTAGCTCAAAGGTAACGCGAAGTTTTGTTCTCGATGCGATGGGACTGCCGGCATGGCAAAGTGAATCTGCTATTCGCATGTCTTTTGGTCCTGCTACCACTCAAGCAGAAATCGATGCTGCATGTGAACGTATTGGTCACTGTGCTCAAGCTTTGGGTCACAGTTGTTTAATGCAAGCCAGCAATGAGATAAGTAACAAAGAATCACTTGATGGTCTGGTACAATTTAAAATCGGTGGCGCTTGTTGTTGGTTGTTTGCCGATAAACAGTCAAAAGTCGCAATCATTATAGACCCGTTACCAGAGCTGGTTGAGCGCCTAAAAACCATTTTAGAATGCCAACAGCTTACCCTGCTTGCAGTTTTAGATACTCATGGCCATGCAGATCACGAATCAAGCAGAGTCGCCTTTTCGCTAGCAACAACTGCGAGCGACCACCTTGGATGGCCACCTCAAACAGAGACAATTGAATATAATGGCCTACAACTCGCGAGTCTATCTTTTGGACGTTATCAGCTTGCTTTATTGCCCACCCCAGGACACACCGCCGACAGTGTTTCTTACATTCTATTGGAACAACTGCCAGCAAAACTGGTGATAAAGTATGTATTTTGCGGAGACTTAATTTTGATGGGAGCATTGGGTAGAACGAATTTTACCACCAGCTCCAATGACGCAATGTACAACAGTATCCAAGCGCTCGCCGAAGTAATCACTGAAGAGACCTTGTTATGCCCAAGCCATGATTATAATAATGAATTTACAACGACACTCAGCGCTGAAATGTCTAGAAATTCAATACTAAATCAAGTCATACAAGGTGAACTTTCAGCAACAGAGTTTGCCAAAGCAAAGAGACTTATTGATGCTGACATCAATGATGAGACGGGTACTGAAATCATGTGTGGTGCAGCAGTTTGCGGTAAAGACACATTTACCCTGCAAGAATATACGGCCACGGAGTTAGAAACACAGATAGCGAATAACCAAAACCTATTACTGATAGACATTCGTGAACCACATGAGTATGCACTTAACCACAACCGTGCGTTTGATCAAAATGTTCCGCTCACACGTTTAACCGATTTTGTTGGTAAACATAGCCATAACAAAGCACAGCCGCTGATTTTAGTGTGTCGTAGTGGTAGTCGCTCCCAAGCCGCTGCACAAGCCCTAGCCCGCTTAGGCTTTAATAATATCGGGCACCTCAAAGGGGGTTATGCGCTCATCTAAACCATGTAGGTTGTAATAGTTTCCTTTCTGAAGCCCCTTTTGCACAAGCAAAGGGGCTTTTTTCGATCGGGCCTGTGTTAGTTTACGTAATAATACCAATTATCCTTGATACTTACTCAATTTGAAGGAGTAACTCTGACGCTAACTACGTTGAAAATTTCTTATTTAGAACAACTAAATAGCAAGTTTTTTTGCCTTGCCTATAGGGATATCGGTACCTTGTTGGTAGCGGAGTTATCGATAAGATTTTCTCGCTTCAAAATAGACCACTTAATTAAGGTAATTGGTATAAACCTGGAATTCGGATAATTAATGCCTTATCCAAACCTCAAATGAATATCGAAAACGCTAGATGGCACATAAAAAACCACATTTACCTCAGAAGATATGCCCAGTTTGCAACCGTCCTTTCTTATGGCGAAAGAAATGGAGACAAAACTGGGAAGAAGTGAAGTATTGCTCTAAACGCTGCGCAAGCAAGCGTACAAGCATTTCTAACTCACAATAGAAATGTCTAAGCGCATGATATTAATAGAAAGATAATTTATTGTAACATTTGCAAAATACGGAACAACACTATTGATAATCACTATCATCTACAATATCATTTGCAAAAATTAAGTTTATAGGGATTAATCATGCGCTCATTCAAACATAAATACCCGACGCTTTTCGCCAGCGTTGCTCTTGCCTTATCATGCTCAGTAACCGCTCAAGAGCAGAGTAAAACAACCCAAGAGGACATTGAAATCATTGAAGTTAGTCCAAGAGGACTGATTTCGTACGTTAGTGCTACGGCTTCAAAAACAGCGGTTCCAATTATCAAAACACCTGTTTCTGTCTCTGTTTTGACCGCACAACGTATCTCAGACTTAGGTGCTGAAACGTTACAGGACGCAATTGGTTATGTTGCTGGTGTTTATAACGGTCCTTATGGTGTTGACACACGTGGTGACTGGTCAAAAATTCGTGGCGTTGATCCCCTACTGTATGTAGATGGGTTACAAAAACTGTTCGGCAACTACAACAATACTCGAACAAACCCATACGCACTTGAAAGTGTCGAGATCCTAAAAGGCCCCTCTTCTGTTTTATATGGTCAGGGCTCTACCGGCGGAATTGTAAATGCAGTATCTAAGCTGCCAAATGCAGATACCGGCGGTGAAATTTGGGCACAAGTTGGTAACTATGAGCGCAAGCAACTAGCCATTGACTATAACACTACATTTGGTGAACAACAGGAATATCAAGCTCGCGCCGTAGCTATGTATCGTGACAGTGGCACACAGACGGATTACGTTGACGATAACACACTTATGCTGGCTCCAAGTTTTACCTGGCTTGCGTCAGATGAAACTAAAGTCACCGTGCTGGCCAACTTACAGCGTAATGAGTCAGGTTCGTCTACCCAATTCTTTCCACACGAAGGCACTATATTACCTGCAAAATACGGTCAAATTCCAAGTGAGCGCTTTGTCAGCGAACCAGGCTGGGATAAATATGATACTGATCAACAAGCGATCACGGCGATTATCGAACACAGTTTTGATTTAGACACCCACATTAAATTTTCTGGCCGATATAGCGACAGTACCGCTGAATATCGCACCATTTACTCTTGGCCACCTAAATTTGAAGCGGATAAACGTACTGTAAATCGTATTGCTAGCCTCACAGATTCAAGCGCGCGTAGCTTAACCATGGATCTGCAGTTCCATAAATACTTAGAGCTAGATGCGTTAAAACTCACTATGGTATCAGGTGTAGATTATCAAAATGCTGATACCGACTCAGATCGTGGCCGTGGAGTTGCAGCACCGTTAGACTTGTATAACCCTGTTTATGGCTTAAGTACAGAGTTACCAACGGCGGTAGTAGATAACCCTGAAAACACTCTAAATAATAAACAGCTGGGCGCTTACGCTCAAGTCACGGCTGAAGTAAACAATTGGGTACTCAATGCAGCACTTCGCTATGATGATGTGTCAAATCAGCTGCAAACTGAAGGCGCAAATAAAAATAGCCAAACTGCGACTACAGGGCGAATTGGTGTGTTATACCAGTTCGAGAATGGCTTAGCTCCATACGCAAGTTACTCAGAGTCATTCAAAGCTGTATTTGGTCAAAAAGCGCAAGGTGGTGCCTACAAGCCATTAGAAGGTGAGCAAGTTGAACTTGGCTTGAAATATCAACCAGCAGGCACTGAGCACTTAATTACAGCATCAATATTTGAAATAAAAGATAAAAACCAAGTTCGCAAAGTATCTCCTGAATTTGAAGTGCAAGACGGTGAGATTGAAGTGAAAGGGTTTGAATTGGAAGCACAACTTGAGTGGCAATACCTCGATGTCTATGCTGCATACTCTTATTCTGATACCGAGCAAGACATCACTCCACTTACCAGCATGGAGCTATTTGCAGCACAAGACTTAAGAACACTTATCACTGATGATGCTCCGCTTTCAGCAACTCCTAAACACCTTGCATCTGTTTGGGCAACGTATCGAGCGGATAACCTGCTTCCAGGGCTTAAGTTTGGTGCAGGTGTTCGACATGTAGGTGAAACATATGATGGTAGTCGTACAATCGTCCTTAACGGCCAAACACTACATGAGCAATTAGTCACTGATAATTTCAACCTCATTGACATGATGATTGGCTATGATATTGACCAGTATCAGTTCAGTCTACAAATCGATAATGTGAGTGACAAAACGGTCATCACCAGTTGTTTGTATCGAGGCGACTGTTTCTATGGGCAACGCCGTACCGTTAGCGCCAACGTAAAATACAAGTTCTGATAAACCAAGTATCAGGATAAGGGTTACACCAATTGACTCGGTCAGTTGGTGTAACAACATAGCTCAGTGTTTTTACCTGCAACGAGACCCATCGTTATGTGTAGATCCACAATTATGTAACCTCACCACATACACCTAACCTGCATCTTTAGTCACTGGTTTCATGTGCCTCTGCGATGACGCCTACTCATTTTCTCCTTAAAGACAGTGGGTTCGCCTGTTGACTTTTAAAGTTTAGCTAGAAAATGTACCTGCAAAAGGGTTTTATGAGTTATCATGCACAAAAATAAGATTTATGAGAAAATATCGTGAAAGAAAACATAAAGATAATAACTAACCTATCAATATCTAAACTTATTTTTAATTACCGGAAAACTGTAAGAGATGTTGTAAAAAAAATTGAAGTTGAAGACACAACTAACCTCCATAGGTATTTTTCTCACCTTACATCAAAATATAAAACTACACTCAGTAACGCGGATAACACTGAGCTTCACCAGCTTGCTAACCAAGCGGTTAACCTTGGTGTAATCTCTATCACTAAAAAAGATGTCGATCCGCCAAGTGGGTGTACAAAAGATTATTTATCCTTCGCCCCTTATTACTACGTTAATGAAAACACAAACCCTTTAATAAAAAGTAAAGAAACGGTACAGCATAGAGATAGTAGATCAAACCCATTTTTGGCGAGTATATCTGATAAGCCAAAATTGGCGCAGGTATGTGCAAGACTACATCTCGTTGCTTTGTCTTATTGTGATGCTCC
This sequence comes from Pseudoalteromonas peptidolytica, assembly GCF_012641745.1. Lineage (GTDB taxonomy): Bacteria > Pseudomonadota > Gammaproteobacteria > Enterobacterales > Alteromonadaceae > Pseudoalteromonas > Pseudoalteromonas peptidolytica. The sequence goes on along the minus strand of NZ_WEHZ01000012.1, from coordinate 69,796 downwards.
AGAGCAACAAAAGATTGAATATATCCAAGCGCAAATAAACACTTGGTTTATTGATGGTGAAACAGCCATGAATCCTCACATGGAGTTCGCACAAATTATGCCATGGACTGGTAATCAGTATGGGTTGGGGATCATTGACTCTCGCTGGCTGTTACTTGCGATCGAGGCTTGTGCACTACTTAACGATAAGTTGGACACCGATACCCTACGCGGCTTCAAATTATGGCTAAAAGCATTCGCAGCGTGGATCCTAAATTCCAAGAGTGGCCTTACAGAAGTGGCAAGAAAGAATAACCGCGGAAGTTGGGTTGATGTCTTATTATCTTATATTTTATTATTTTTGAATGAGGAAAGGTGTGTAGCACTTATTTGCAATCATACTTTAAAAAATAGATTTGACGTTCAGTTTGATAATAATGGCGACCAACCATTAGAACTAACGAGGTATAACCCCGTAAGTTATTCTCTATATAACTACTACCCTATTAAATATATACTTTTAATAGATGAATTAATTAACAATCAAGGAAATAAAGAAAAAAAGTTAAAAATGAATAAAACCATTTCCAGACTTGAGGCAGCAATCACATGTCATGAGCGTGGCTCTATAGAGCACATTGACTTAAAGCTAAGCAACAACTTAAACCTTTATTATCCTTATAGTTTCGCCCAAGTAAATACATTTCCAGCTGTGATGCCAATCACTTCACAGGTGAAGCTAAATAGCCTTAGTGTTGAATAACTAATATCTTCCTTGCTGCCAAACTTATCGATAACAGCGTGTAATTCACTTCCAATAGCCAAATATAGGAAGTGAATTACATTAAAAGGCCATAAAAATATCTAGAGCAGGAATTATCCACCACTGAGCTTATATTGAATTAGAGCCATTACATTAGAATTGGTAACTTATCGCCACACTGCCATCCGCACGCTTTTTATTCGAGTCACTACTTTCGCCGTAGCCTGCTATGAACTTAACATGCCAGCCCCTTTGGTTAATGCTTGAAAAGTAATAACTGTAACTTAAGCCGACACCGTTGGTGGTTTCATCATCAAACAAGTTAATAATTGGCTCAAAAATACCACATACAACATCATCATCTTCTTCACAGGCGGGACCGACATCTCTCGCCCCAAGCGCGCCCGCAACAACACCTACAGCATGTTTATTATTCGCTGATACCGCACGCTCATAACCAAGTAATAAGCCATCATCAAGTCCAATGCGATAACTACCATACCATTTACTCTGATTTTGCGCTTGAGGAACCGACACCTCAAGTTGACCGAAAAATGGATATCCTGTTCCAACTGAAAACTCCACAGGGTTCGCTAAGCTACTTAAACTACAAAAAAGTGCAGCAACCCCAACGGTTGTGTTGACTAAAAATGATGACATTGACTTATTCCCTCTGTGAAAAAGCAGAAAATAGTGAGTCACGTTCCTAAAGTCAACACGATATTTGTGAAAATTTCTTCAAACTAAACCTGAGTAATGCGTGAAAGTTCAGTAATAAATGTATCGATATCCGCCTGCTCAATCCCCAAGTGGGTAACCAATCTACACCCCTGGTAGCCTGGAGTGATGTTTATCCCTTTTCTCTTTAACTGCTCAGCGATAGTGAATAAATCTATGTGAGGCTCAACTTCAACAAACACAATGTTTGTCTGTACTGTATGCTTACATGGCTTAAACCCCGGGACTCGTTCAAGTTTTTCAGCTAAATATTGTGCATTTTGATGATCTTCGTTGAGGCGTTCCACATGATGCTGTAACGCGTAAAGGCCAGCCGCTGCAAGCATACCTGCTTGACGCATTCCACCGCCCAGCATTTTTCTTAGTCGACGCGCTTTTTCGATAAATGCTTTATTACCCAATAATAAAGAGCCAATTGGCGCACCAAGTCCTTTGGAGAGACAAATCGTAAAAGAATCAAAATGCTTGACAATTTCTCTAATATCCACATTTTGTGCTACAGCGGCGTTATACACACGAGCACCATCTAAATGCAGCATTAATCCGTGTTCGTCACATAATGCTCTTGCCTTTGCTAGATACTCAAGGCTAAGTACCTTACCACCAATGGTATTTTCTAAACTGAGTAGCTTGGTATTAGCAAAGTGAAAATCGTTAGGCTTGATAGCTTGCTTGATCCGTTCTAGACAAATACTACCATCAGCCTCATTTTCTAGAGGTTGTGGTTGGATTGAGCCAAGCACTGCCGCACCACCCGCTTCAAACCTATAATTATGCGCCTGTTGGCCACATAAATATTCGTCACCTCTTTCACAATGACTCATTAACGCCAGAAGGTTTGCTTGCGTGCCAGAAGAGGTAAATAGCGCAGCTTCAAACCCATGACGCTCAGCCGCAAATTGCTCTAGGGTATTTACCGTCGGATCGTCGCCATAAACATCGTCACCAAGTGCTGCATCAAACATACTTTGCTTCATCTCAGGCGTCGGTAGCGTAACTGTGTCAGATCTAAAGTCCATCAATCATATCCAAATAAAATGAGATGTACTCAGCATAACCGAAAATTGTCCACAACAGAAAAGCTGGACGAAAAAAGGAGTGTCGGTTTTCAGCTGCTCACTCCTTGAAAAGTCTATTATTTTTGTTACTACTATTGCAACCCAGGCCAAGTGCCGTTGTTAATTACTTTAGGATAACCTGGGTCTACTTTATCTAATGTAATGCTGTATCTCAGGTAACGACCGTCATCTAAAAAGAAGTAAGCACGTGTACTGTTCCACTTTAAAGCAGCGCTTATCTTGCTCGCATAGTCGCCCATCCCCGGCCAAGTGCTATCATTAATGGCCTTAGGGTAGCCACTATCAACACTGTCATCTCCTAAATCATAGCGTAAGTATCGACCATCATTTAGGAAAAAATATACTTTGTCAGACGTCCAGCGTAGTGTCGTCGTTATTTTGTTCGCATATTCAGCAAGCCCCGGCCACGAGCTGTTATCTATGGCTTTAGGATAACCCGTTCGTACCCTATCATTTTGTACGTCATAACTTAGGTACTGCCCCGTAGATAAAAAGTAATAGACCGTATTACGGTCTTTGTAGAAACTTGCCTGAATTTGCTCTGCATATTTTGCAAGCCCCGGCCAATTGCCGTCCGTCACCGCCACAGGATAACCATCATCAGTTTTATCTAACAAGGTGTCGTAACGCCAATAGCGTGCATCTTCAGAAAAAAAATAGCTTTTAGTGTTGTGCCATTGATGTGCTGCGGTCAAATTAAGCTCAGTCACACGATAGCCAACATAGACGCCCTGCTGCTCAAAGCTATAGTCATTGATACCAGAAGTTGGGGCTGAATCTTGCCACTGCGACACACCCGCGGGTAATGTCTCAAGCAATTGATTATTACGATAAACCCGAGTAGGCGCATGTGCATCATCAAGCCAGGTAAAAAGTTTATTGGCGTAATTTAGCTTACGGATCCCTACATCACCATACAGTGATGTACTCTCAAACCCCGCTTGGACACCCGTCTCTATTCCCATAAAGGATAAGATAGTCGGTACAATCGCAGTTTGTGCCGGGTAGCCATACAAACCAGAAAAGTCCGTATTAGCAGGGTTAACAGCCTTCGAACTAAATTCCTTATTCAGTCTCTTGTTAGAAGCTATGAAAATAGTTTTTTCTGGTTCTGTTTGCTCACCATGGTGACAACCAACAATCGGCGTGCGACCGTGATCTGTCGTGACCATCACTAACCAGTTTTCACCTTTTCGCTCTTTGGCTTCAACGGCATCAAGAAGCTTGCCTAATCTCTTATCTGCATCTTCGACCGCTTTATTGTACGCAGAGCCGAAGCATAAGGCATGCCCTACGGCATCTGGCTCATCTAAATGTAGAAAAACGAAATCTGCAGAGTCATTATGTAATGTCGCCAACGCTTTGTTCAAATTATCATCATCACTGCCGCCTTCTGACCTTTGCTTCATTAAAGTGAGATCGCTTCGAAAGAATTGGCTATGGATAGGCCCCCAAGTGCTAAAGCTCGCAATATGAGCGCTGGCGTCATGCTCTGCGATATAACGATAAAGGCTAGGATAGGCGTTATTCGCCAAGCCAGAGTCATTACTTGGGACTTGATGTTTGTTCACCCAAACTCCCGTTAAAATCGTTGCCCAGCCTGGGCCACTTTTGGTTTTTTGCTGTGTTTGAGTTTTTGAGAGCCCGCCTGTATACGCTTTACTTAGAAATAAGCGGTCAAAATTTGGGGTATGATTGCTGCCAATTTTTTCGTATTGCAATCCATCGATCCCAATCAGCAATACTTTATTTTCAAGTGCATCTGCACAGGCGGTGAATGAAAGTGCAAGTAATGCACTGCGAAGCACGGGTAATTTCATTATCTTTCCTTTACTAAGATTATCTGGACTAGTCCAAAAAAGATAATAGGAGGCTAACGTTAAAATCTATTTACAAAATAATTACATTGAAGTTTATTTACCCGACTTTTAGATCTGCGGCACTACCACTGTGATCGGCCAACAGCTCAAGTCGCTAAGAGTAACTATACTGCTTTGCTCAAATATCGTCGGCACATGAAAAATACACAAGCGTAAGCGCTTTTTGAAATAAACGGCAAGAATGGTGTTGCTTGACAAGAAACCAGCATTACCTGAAATTAACAATCATCACTCAACATGGATAATAAATATGAAAGTATTCGCTGCGCTTTTTGTCACACTTTTACTCACGACTGGATGTACCTCTACACAACCTAACAATATCCATCTTAAAAACTGTGAAAAGACACTACAAGAATACATAACGTATCGAGATGCTCAATCAGCGGCTGATTACCGCAGTGTTTTCACTGATAACGCTACATTTACCATACCCGCACTCAAGATTAGTCTAACAGGTGCAGATGACATCGTACTGCGGCAACAGCAAGCCATAAGCAAGACAAAAAGTATGCACATGATGACTAGTGCCAATATTAAACATATAAAATCTAATCTGTATGAGGCAAACAGTTACTTTGTGCTCCATCAACAGGCAATAGGACAGCCACATGCACCAACCACTATCTTCAACGGTACTTATGAAGATACATTAATAGTGCAAAATAGTCGGTGTCTGATAAAAAGCCGTCAGGTCAATATTATAAAAAAACAAGTCTGGTGAGCCAATTGTGCAATTTTGTACAAGACATATCGCGTTAAGGCGGATACCCTTCTTATCAATGGGGAGAGAAATATGCAACATGCAAAGTTTAGTTTTCACCGTGATCTCGGTGGCTTAGAAGTACTTCATAACATTGATAAAAAAGAGGACTTTGGCAGACATAGTCACAGTGGCTACACCCTAGCCTTAGTTGAGAGTGGCGCGCAGAAATTTTATCGCTCTGGTGGAGAGCACGTTGCTCAGCAACATAGCATTATTTTGATAAACGCAGAGCAAGTACATGACTGCCGAAAAGCTTCCGCAGGCCCTTCTTCATATCGCTCTTTGTACCCAACGCCCGAGCTTTTTAATCAACTTTTGGGAAGTGGCAGCGCCATAGCACCGTTTTTTCAAGATGCCGTAGTACATGATCCAACGCTTGTACAATTAATGAATGCTACATTCAATGTATTAGAGTCTGAAAATGGCTTATTAGCAAAACAGTCTCAGCTGGTAGCCTTACTGTCTTATCTGAGCCAAAAGCAAGGTAATGTGAGGCTTGAAGGGAAACAAAAATCGGTAAAAGCGCGCATCCGCACCGCCCAGCAGTTTTTATTGGACAATCTGTTTGAAGAGGTTTCACTCGATAAACTTGCCAGCCTTGTTGATATGAGTCCTTTTTACTTTATTCGAGTATTTAAGTCACAAACAGGCCTCACTCCCCACGCATTTCAAATTCAGCATCGCCTCAATCACGCAAAAGCACTTATGCGCTGTGGTAAAAGTGTTGCACATGCAGCTTTGACTGTAGGATTTTACGATCAAAGCCACTTTAATCGTCATTTTAAAAAAAATATGGGGATCACGCCCAGTCAATACAGTAAGGCCTGTTAACCATGAAAGTTGCAGTATACAAGGGCTTTTGGGATATGCTACCGCTCAACCTAGCAGTGCTCCCATGGGGAATATTATGTGGCTCTCTGGCCGTACAAAATGGTTTTACGCCATTAGAAGCGCAGCTTATGTCTTTACTCGTTTTTGCCGGCTCTGCGCAGTTGGTGGCAATAGAGCTTATTGCAAAAGATACCGCTTTGATCACCTTGCTCATCACCACATTTATCATTAGTGCTCGACACTTGCTGTATGGTCTTGCTATTCGCAATAAGATGGTAGATAAGCCACTCAAATGGCGAAGTTCTATAGCATTTTTTCTAACCGATGAACTGTTTGCATTTTCTCACCACCATCGCGCATATCAGGGGAAACTCAGGCTGCTTTATGCTCTGGTTGCTGGCGGAAGCTTTTATGTCGCTTGGAACCTTTGGACACTCATTGGCATTATTGCAGGTCAGTTCTTACCAGATTTGACCAATTTGGGGTTAGATTTTGCTATTGCAGCAATATTCATCGCGCTGGTTATACCAAGCATTACCACAGTGCCTATTTTATGCGCCTGTATCTGCTCTGCCATCAGTATTCTGATATTTAAGCTAGTCCACTTTGAGTTTGGGTTAATCGCATCAGCGTTACTTGGCATGACCGTTGGATATTTGCTACAAAGTTACAAGGAGCGCACATGATAACAACGATTTTAGCAATGGCCTGCGTCACATTCGCGACACGATATTTATTTCTCGCAAAGCAGCTGCCCTTTACTATCGGACCTAAATTGCAGCGATTTTTAAGCTTTAGCGCTCCGTGTGTACTCACCGCAATTTGGGTACCCATTGTGTTTATTCAAGATGAACAACTCGCACTGAGCGTACATAATCCTTACCTAATCGCTGCAACCTTTGCTGTGATACTCGCATATCGGTTTAAAAACTTATATATCACCACGCTTGGTAGCCTTGTACTCTTCTATCTACTGTATTAACACCCGTCTGATGTTTAGCCAATGGTGTGCTAAGAAATAGTCACTGCGGTGGGCTCAAATCCCAGCTGCATTAATACGCTCTGCTCAGCGCGTAGCTCTAGTTGCGGCTGCGCGGCTTGCTCAACGCGGGTAAAGCGCCCAGTAACATGGGCTTCACGCCCAATTGCAGCGGTAGGGAAAACCATATCACCTTGTTCCACCTGAATATTCACATCAAGACCGTCGGCAACTTGTAACGTCATCCAGCAACCTAACTTTTTGCACACACTGGTCACGACACCTTTGAGCGTGATGACATCACTACAATACTCATTCAAATTGGGTAAGATATGCTGTACATCTATCAATTTTGACATGTCTGCTCCCCCCGCAAATTCTAGAGGGCTAGAAAAACTAAAACGGGAGAAAATCGCAAGAGACAGTGCTGTTAATTTTATCGAATCCTTCATATTTCAGCTCCACAGCGTATATGTTGTTCTTATACGCGTCACTTGTCAGGCACCATAAAAAAGCCCCCTAGTGACGTTAATTGCACTATTATATAAAAGTACAATTTGCAGCTAAAATCAATACAAAAGTTAATAAAATTTAAATTAAAAGTTAAATTACCAATCAATCACTGTTGAAATTGATAGTAAAAATGTAGAGTCGGCGTAGCTGTCAATATCATTACTTTCGTATCCTAATGACATGCTCCAGCTGTGTATCGCGTATGTTCCAGTTAAATGCCAATGTGTGTAGTCATCATCCTCAGATTCCCATTCAAACTTATCACTGTCAAAGCTCATAGAATGGTCAACTCCTAGTGTGATAGACCAGTTATCGTCGAGTACAACGGTGTGAGTTAACATGACAATACCGTGCCCTGCACCGGTACCAAAGTAATCCCACGCATACCAAAAATTCAAGCTGGTATGGCCATAACCAAGCTTGGCGTAAGCTTCAGCATAATTGTATTCTGAACTCACGTCATCGCCATGGTAGGTATATTGAGAAACACCAATATCTAATGTTACGTTGTTAACTAGTGTAAATTTATACCCTCCATAAATATCTCCTTCAAAGTCAGTGCCATCACCAAAATCGACCTTTGAAACCCAGCCCCCTGCGTACCACCCAGTATCGCCAAGCCAATCTAAACTGACCTGTATTACTTCGTCTTCTTTACTTTGACTTACCCCATTGAACAAGTAATCCGAAGCCAATGTAATGGTTGAAGAGGCATCAGCATTTGCAAGTAGTGGACTGAGTAAAAGTGGTACAAGCCAATATTTATTCATGATCGATTCCATTGCTAAGTTCCGTATTAGCATCAAGCATAGAACAGTTTTTTTGATCTTGATCCATTTACAAACAATAACGTACATTTGATAATAAAAATGATTTTTATTTAGGAGTTAAATTATGAAACACCTTTTTTCTGTACTTTTGATTTCTCTTGCGGCGGGAACATTATCAAAAGCGGCCTCAGCCAATGAATGCGCACTGACTATTGAAGCAAATGACATGATGCAATTTTCAGCAAAGGCGCTTAGCGCTCCAAGCAGCTGTAAAGAAGTGTCTCTCACTTTAAAACACACAGGAAAGTTACCAGCAACAACTATGGGGCATAATTGGGTGTTGAGTAAGGCAGCAGATGTGCAAGCAGTCGCCACAGACGGCATGACCGCAGGTGCAAGCAATAGTTATGTTAAACCAGGTGATGATCGCGTATATGCGGTCAGTAAAGTCATTGGTGGTGGCGAACAAACTACGGTCACGTTTTCGACTGAACGCTTAAAAAAGGGTGAAGACTATCGGTTCTTTTGCTCATTCCCTGGCCACTTTGCCATCATGCAAGGTAGCTTCTCACTTATCTAATACCAATTTGACTTAATACTTGCTCAATTTGAAGGAATAAATCTGACGCTAACAGCGTTAAAAATTTCTCATTTAGAACAACTAAATAGCAAAATTTTTGCCTTGCCTATATGGATGTAGGTACCTTAGCGATAGCAGGACGCGTTAGCGGAGTTATCGACAAGATTTTCTCGCCTCAAAATAGACCACTTAATTAAGCAAATTGGTATAAAAGCTAATTCACAATCAAAAGCCGTGCTTTCTTGTCATTAGCCGCACGGCTTTACTCGGCAAATACACCACTAAGCCTTCTTGACTACTATTGGAACAAGCTGCTAGAGCTTATGGTGTAGATGAGAGTTACCCCCTCACCAACATGAAGCTATAGAGTTTGTAAAGGGCGAATAGTTAATCTCGCATCTCGCAAATAACAATTATCACTCTCCCTCTTGCAGTGCCTACCCATAATCATTACAATCAATTGCAAACAATAATGATTATCAGCATCATGAGCTTTTTCTCAATTATACCAATTTGGTTTGCAACAACCTTACTCTACTTCGCGAGTCCAAAACAGCGCTACTTGGCAACTTCGCTAAAGCGCTCACCGAGCTATGCTATCGCAGCCCTACTGATTTTATCTGGTTTTTATATTTTAACGCTACAATTTCCCATCGTTTCAGCAATGCTTGCTGTCGTCGTTGTGCTGATGTCGTCGTTAGTGTCGGTCACTCTGCTTAGTGCTTATCCAAAAAGACGCTTTTATCTGACCGCCACAATGGTTTGTGCTTTTTCATTGTTATTGGGAGGCATAGCATATGTGGCCTAAAACTTTACTTGGATTTTTTCTCGGGCTGCTACTGTCTATCTCTTTAGTTTTAAACTTGAATTTACTTTTGCCGTTTTCTGAAGCCGCTAAGCTTATGCTAGGCCTTATTCTTGCTTTTCCTATTTGGGCTGGCGTGATGACATGGAGCTATGCTTTTACCACCGCAGGGGCTGCAAGTAAGCGTTTATTTACTATTTTGATCCCTTCGATACTCCTCAACTCTGCACTACTGTTAATGAGATAAAACATGAAAAATCAAACGCTAAAATCGTTGACTGAGGCGCACGCTTGGATAGGACTGATTATTTCAACGGTACTGTTTATCGTATTTATTACCGGTTCTCTTAGCCTCTTTAGAGACAATATAAACGGGTGGGAGCGAGCTCAACTGGCAGTAAAATCAGCCTCCGCAGAAGAGTCTATTTCTTATGATAAAGCTATTTCAAGCTTGCAACAGCAATATAATATCGATACGCATCATAGCTTTTTCATGCGTGAACCAAGTGAACATAACCCATTTATTGAAGTTTATTTTGCTACCCATTTGGATGAGCCACACCCAGTAACAGGTGAAGACCACCAAGATCGCCACCTACTTCTCTCGCCAAGCTCTGGAGCCGTACTTGCAGACGCCGATACATTTGAGTTTGCCACATTTTTATATCAGCTCCACTATGATTTAGGGCTTGGTCGGATAGGTCTGTACTTTGTTGGCGTGATCACTTTATGCTTCTTTGTTGCTATCTTAAGCGGCCTTGTTATCCATTGGCGTAAAATTGCTAAAAACTTTTTTCAATATCGAACTGAAGGCAAGAAAGACAAGTGGCTTGATGCACACAACTTGATTGGCACCATGGGGTTGCCATTTCATATAATGTACGCATTTACCGGTCTGGTATTTAATTTAGTGATTATCTATCAGATCTCCTATGCGGTGTTGCTATATGGAGGCAACCAAACAGCACTGCTGCAAGCGGCTGGGTTCAACGAGCCAACCGTCGAGGCCGTCGAGCAATCAGCTACGATGACAGGCATTGATACGCTGCGTGAAAAAGCACTCAACACCTTTGGAGATGTGACAATCACCTCCGTTGAAATCACCCATTTTGGTGATAAAAATGCGGTAGTTAGTATTAGTGCAAAGAGCAATGACGCCTTCTCTAACTACAACGAAGTGCAATATAAACTTGCTGACCAATCACAAATTTACCTCACAGAAAACAATTACGACAATGCCGTCCGTGCTGGGCTATCAACGATAGCAAGTCTACATTTTGGTGATTTTGCAGGCTATGGCATGCGTTTAGCTTTCTTATGCCTTGGCCTTGCCACCGCTTATTTAATCGTCAGTGGGAATCTGATGTGGATAGACAAACGAGCCAAACAGCGCAAGCAAAGTCCAAGGAGTTTGCTTTTTGTTAAGCGCTTAACCAGTGGCGCTTTTATTGGCGTGTTATTAGCCATAAGCGTTGGATTTGCACTTACTACAGCACTCCCAGTAAGTCATATTGATAAATTGGAAACCGTGAAGTTTTCTATGTTTTCAGCATTTATATTTGCATTGCTCAGCAGTCAATTCGCTAAGCAGGTGCTGTCATATAGCAAAGTATTGCTCGGTCTTAGCTGCATTACATTTTGCATCACAGCAATAATCAATCTGGTCTCATTGATAACACAATTTGATGCGCTTCCCCCCACAACACGTTTTGATTTTGCTGTAGTCATCGCACTTTTAACATTAATGACCTTAATTTGTTGGAAAACAATCTCACGGATAAATACCACAGCTACAAACACACAAACGACACCTCATACCCACTCTCAGCAAGTGATAAACTAGGGTCTGTTGACCTTTGCTGTTGGTAACACACCTTCACCCATGCTTTTGCAATTATTGCAAAAGCATGGAGATACCCAAATCCCTCTAGATACTGGTAAAAGCATCCAAGCAGAACTACCTTTATGCTGTATACCAATCCAAGAAATACCAATTACTCTTGATACTTGCGCAATTGGAAGGAGTAACTTGGTATACCGCTTGCCGTAGGTTTGGGGCATACAGTTAGTACAGTTTTGCTTGATTTTAAAACAGTGAGTGCCCACACCCTGTCGCTAAGATTGGTGTTTAATCTTCGTCACCAATAACCAAGGATTTATAATGAGTAAGCAACAAAGTACCCCATCAGTTTGTCCGTTTGCACATGGCGCAAACACTTCCTCTGCACAAACCCAACACCAGTGGTGGCCAAACAGCCTTAATCTAGATATTTTACATCAACATGACACCAAAACAGACCCAATGGATGACGGGTTTAACTACAAGACCGCATTTAATAGTTTGGATTATCAAGCATTAAAGCAAGATCTCACTAGCTTGATGACTGACTCACAGCCTTGGTGGCCCGCTGATTGGGGACATTACGGTGGGTTAATGATAAGAATGGCATGGCATGCCGCTGGAAGCTACCGTGTAGCCGATGGTCGAGGAGGTGCAAATACAGGTAATCAACGTTTTGCGCCACTAAACAGCTGGCCAGATAACGGCAATCTAGACAAAGCACGACGTTTACTTTGGCCTATTAAAAAGAAATATGGCAACCAAATTTCATGGGCGGACTTAATCATATTAGCAGGCAACGTGGCATATGAATCAATGGGTTTCAAAACCTTCGGTTTTGCCGGTGGTCGAGAAGATATCTGGCATCCAGAAAAGGATACCTACTGGGGCAGCGAAAAAGAGTGGCTCGCGCCATCGGCTAATCCAGATAGCCGCTACCATGGAGAGCGAGAGCTTGAGAACCCACTTGCTGCGGTGATGATGGGACTTATTTATGTGAATCCTGAAGGCGTAGACGGTAACCCAGACCCACTTAAAACTGCTGAAGATATGCGAGTCACCTTTGCTAGAATGGCAATGAACGATGAAGAAACGGTCGCACTTACCGCAGGAGGTCATACAGTGGGCAAAGCACACGGAAATGGCAATGCTGATGAGTTAGGCCCAGCTCCAGAAGGAGCAGATCTGCATGAGCAAGGGTTCGGTTGGATGAACCATACATCAAGAGGGGTCGGGGCAAACACAGTCACCAGTGGCATTGAAGGTGCTTGGACAACCAACCCAACACAATGGGATAATGGCTACTTTTACTTGCTATTTAGCTACGAATGGGAGCAAACTAAAAGTCCAGCGGGCGCGTGGCAATGGCAACCTATCAACATTAAAGAAGAAGATAAGCCAATTGACGCTGAAGACGCATCCAAACGCTGCATGCCAATGATGACAGATGCCGATATGGCGTTGAAAATGGACCCTGCTTATCGAAAAATTGCTGAAAAGTTTTATGCCGAACCTGACTATTTTAACGATGTTTTTGCCAGAGCTTGGTTCAAACTTACTCACCGTGACCTTGGCCCTAAAAGCCGCTACCTCGGACCGGAAGTCCCTAACGAAGAACTACTTTGGCAAGACCCAGTCCCTAGCGTTAACTATACCCTAAATGACAATGAAATTAGTACGCTCAAGCAACAAATTCTAGCTACCGATGTCACTATTTCAGAATTGGTAGCCACCGCGTGGGATAGCGCCAGAACATTTAGACACTCCGACTTTAGAGGTGGTGCAAATGGGGCAAGGATCCGCCTTGCCCCGCAAAAGAGTTGGCTCGCCAATGAACCGGAACGCCTAGCGAAGGTCCTCACAGCATTAGAAACCGTGCAAAGTAACTTTACGCCGACCATAAGCATGGCTGATTTGATTGTGTTAGGAGGCTGCGCAGCTATTGAGCAAGCCGCGAAAAATGCTGGTGTATCAATTCAGGTACCCTTTGCTGCGGGGCGAGGCGATGCCACAGACGAGCAAACTGACATCGAGTCATTTGACGTATTAGAGCCTGTCCATGATGGTTTTCGCAATTGGCAAAAACAACATTACAGCGTAAAACCAGAAGAAATGCTGCTCGATAAAGCCCAGCTAATGGGGCTGACAGCCAAAGAAATGACCGTACTTATTGGTGGTATGCGTATGCTCGGCACCAATCATGGGCAAACAACCCATGGCGTATTCACCAATAATGTTGGTAGCTTAAGTAATGACTTTTTTGTTAACTTAACCGACATGTCATATATCTGGCAGCCTATTGAAGAAAACCTCTATGAGATCAAAACACGTGATACGGGCACAGTAAAATGGACAGCCACTCGCGTTGATCTCGTCTTTGGTTCTAACTCTATCTTGCGTGCTTACGCCGAAGTGTACGCACAAGATGATAGTAAAGAGAAGTTTGTTCGTGACTTTGTTGAGGCGTGGACCAAAGTGATGAATGCAGACCGATTTGACCTTAAATAATTACTCCCCCTAAACTTAGTATGTGATTGGCCTTTTGACTGGAAAGCCAATCACATACCAACCCTACATTGGTTTACATAAATCCTCGGTGAGACGCTTGCCATTGATTTCTATCGTTATATGCTAGAAATCAATAACAATAACGAAAGCAGGGAAATTATGTTTAAAAAATCACTCCTAGCATGTGCGTTGCTCGCGTCACTCACAGCATGCAATCAAACCAGTCAACAAGTTAATCCACCGCAAACTACTCAAGCTATCTCTGACTTTAAAACGTATTCGGCAGAAACATTTTTTGACACCACAGATATTCAAGGTAATGCGTTTCGCCCTGATGCAAAGAAAATCTTGGTGGCCTCTGATGAGTCAGGCATATTTAACCTCTATGAAGTTGATGTTAAAACAGGCAAAAGAACACAAATAACCGATGCCGCAGACTCAACCTATCCAGTTGGATACTTTCCCAGCGATCCCCGTATCTTATTCACCCGAGACGGCGGCGGTAATGAACGATTTCATCTCTTTGTCCGTGACGAAAATGGCAATGTTAAAGACCTCACACCAGGAGAAAAGGTCAGAGCAGGTTTTGTCGGCTTCTCTGAGGATAACAGCGCATTTTTTGTGTTAAGTAATAAGCGCGATGAACGCTTTATGGATCTATATCGCTTTGATGCCAGCACTTACGAAAGTGAACTTATCTATAAAAATGACAAAAACTTAAATGTCCAAAAAATGAGTGAGACGGACCGCTACCTTGCACTTGTCAATGCCCAAGGTAATAAAGACAGCGACCTATTCTTACTCGATTTACATAACCCAGATGCCCCACTCGTTGAGATCTCAAACGTGGAGCACGAGGCAAACTTTTTCGCTTCAGCATTTTCTAAGGACGACAAGTATTTATACTACAGCACTGATGCCCATGGTGAGTTCTCTCAAAGTTGGCGTTATGAAATCGCGACAGGTAAACACACACCCTACATCGTAAAAAATTGGGACGTACGATTTTTGTATTTCTCCGATTCCAACCGCTACCGCGTAGTGGGTGTAAACGAAGACTCCAGTATTAAAGTGACGATCACCGACCTGAAAACAGGCAAGGATATCAATTTACCCAAGCTCCCAGCTGGTAGCATAAACAGTGTTAACTTCTCTGATGACGAAAAGCTGATGACTTTTTATTTAAATTCAGATACATCACCAAATAACTTGTACGTATGGCAGGTTGGAAGTGACAAAGTTAAGCAACTCACCTCGACGTTAAGTGAAAAAATCAATACTGACCACCTGGTCGAAAGCACTATCGCTCGCTTTAACAGTTTTGATGGTTTGGAGATCCCTGGAGTACTTTATAAACCAAAACTCGCAAGCTCAACAAATAAGGTACCGGCACTTGTATTCGTTCATGGCGGCCCTGGAGGCCAGAGCATGACAGGTTATAGTGCACTTACTCAGCACTTAGTTAACCAAGGATATGCCATTTTTGCCGTAAACAACCGAGGTAGCTCTGGCTACGGTAAAACCTTCTTCCACTTAGATGACAAGCGTCATGGCGAAGATGATTTACAAGATATCGTTTGGAGTAAAAAATACCTACAACAACTGGACTGGGTCGATGCTGACCGCATCGGCATCATGGGTGGAAGCTATGGTGGCTATATGACAGCTGCGGCATTGGCATTCGAGCCGGAAGAGTTTAAGCTTGGGATCAATATCTTTGGTGTAACTAACTGGGTCAGAACTCTTGAATCTATTCCTGCTTGGTGGGAGGCATATCGCAAGTCACTGTATGATGAGCTAGGCGATCCAGCTACCGATAAGGAACGTTTGCATCGTATATCACCGCTTTTCCATGCTAAAAATATCACTAAACCACTGATGGTGGTACAAGGTGCAAACGACCCCCGAGTACTGCAAGTTGAAAGCGATGAATTAGTAGAAGCAGTTCGCTCAAACAATGTACCGGTCAAATACGTCTTGTTTGAAGATGAAGGACACGGATTCTCGAAAAAGGAAAATCGTATTGAGGCCTCTCAAGCCTATCTCGACTTTCTTAAAAAACACCTTTAATTAATAAGCCTTTGGATCTGAGCATATCGCTTTGAGTTATCTCGCTCAGATCCACTTTGGTCATATCTATTTGCGTTATTAACCTAATTCAGTCTCCTGTATGAAGACAAAAGAAGCTTATTCATAACACTGCTACTGCGTCTTACTGCCGTCAAAGCAAACTGGCATTATCCAAAGTATAAGCTAAATACTTGTCCTTAATTCAGCCACTAGCCAGTTTCGAAATGCCTTTAATTTTGGCCACTCAAAATGCCGTTCAGGTGCCACTAAGTAATAACGATATTCGCAAGGCCACGCAAAGTCAGGGTAGATCTCTAGTTGTCCAAGCTCCAAAGATTGGTTAACCAAACGTCGGCGCAATAGCGAAAACCCTTGCCCCGCCACCGTCGCTTGTTGTACCAATGCCGCATTATCTATTTTGAGGTTACTCACCGTATGCCCCATTAATCCAAGCTGCTGATTTAATGCAAGCCAAGCCTTTTCATTATCGCGCCCTTCGTCATAGATAAAATTCAATTTAGACAATTGCATGCGAATGGGCTGACTTGGGTCTATTAACCCCGGGCGATACGCAATAACTAGCTCATCTTCTGCGAGTAGTTCACTTTTTAAACCTGGATAGTCACCTAAACCAAAGCGGATCCCTATATCAATATCATCTTGATGGAAATCGACTAGCTGCTCTGTAGGGTCGATGCGTAACTGGTAGTTTGGCAACGCCTTATTAAAACTGGCCAAACGAGGTAATAGCCAACATGTCGCAAACGATGGCAAAACGGTAAGATTAATCGTCGACGGACTTGGATCGGCTTTAAGGGTTAATAAGCCCATTTCAACTTGGCCAAATGCTTTGTGTAAATAAGGCAGTAACGCGTGACCCTGTTGTGTCAGCATCACTTTCCTGGTTTGTCTTTCAAAGAGCAAAATACCCAGTTGTTGCTCTAATAGTCTGATCTGTTGACTCACCGCAGCTTGGGTAACAAATAACGCTTCAGCTGCCTGCTTAAAACCGCCAAGCTCAGCAGCGGTTTTAAAGTACCAGAGTCCTTTTAATGGCGGTGCTTTCATTCTAAACATACTTAACAAAAACTTAACTATAGTGCACAATTTCTCGTTTGTCAGTTTTATGAATACGCACAATACTTCTTAGCGTTTAAACCAGAGACGGAAGGAGTCTTTATCATGAAATACGCAATTATACTGGCATTTCCCATGGTTGTATTTTCATCGCATGCAATATCAACACCGGCCGAGAGAGTATTTACTGACGCAGGTTACCCTTATAAAAACTTAATTATGAAAGCGGAAAAAGTGGAGCTTATTTATTCAGAAGAACAAGATAAAACCACATGTCAGGTTAATGTATACAGCGGTGATTTATTACATCAAGGAGAAGCCAAGGAGGTGCCCGCCAACAAGTTTTTACGTATGCCAGTGCAAAGCTGCCTTTCAAGGGAAAATGCCAAGCGTATTTTGAGCTTGTTGTAGTGCTAAACCCCACTTGAGTATAGCAAAACGAATACTTCAACCTCGAGTGTACTTATGGTCAGAGTCCGACTTTACCTGCAAGATACACTCATTTTTTACGGTATTAAAAAGTAAGAGTAAGTGCGTGGCATAGGATAATGACGTATTTTCTAAAGCCCACTAAAATAATTTTAAATAACAAAATAATAAAACAACACCATATTATGCGAAGCGATGACACCTAATCACATCAACCCCAAAATAACCCCCACCAAGTTTACAAGTTAAACACCAAAAAACACTTTAAAAATAAAAATTAAACTGTTGAAACATTTTAATCACAAACTATAATCGCCACCAATATAGAGCACTTGCACTATTTTTAGCTTTTAATTTTCAAGGAGTAGATATGAAAATAAAGCCGCTTGCGCTGGTATGTGGATTAGCGCTCACCTCATCTGTCAACGCATTTACACAATTTGGTGGCCAAGGTGTCATGCCTATGGGTCACGAATGGCTAACTCGAACCGCTGCACTTGAAGTGCTAGATGCCGAGCATGTCATCAGTCCAGATCCAAACGATCCACGCCATACATGGCGCGATGGTCTTGCAAAAAATATTTCGCTAAATACCGCACTTAACGAAGTGTCAAAGCTGCAAGCAAATCTAAACAACAACGCACTATATGAGCCAAGATATGATAGTGTAAATTCAGCCATTGTTGGGGAGCGTTGGGTTGATATTGCAGGTTTTAATGTCACCAATGCAAGCATAGATCCGACTGGTCCGAATTGTTTCAGCGCTGTCTCTCAAGAGCCTGCAGATATTCAACTTGACCATTTTATGCGCCGTTATGATGATATTGGTGGTCAAGGAGGTGTTGACGCCGCATATCGAGCTCAAAAACGCTTTATTCAACACTTTATTGATGCAGCGATGGCGGAAGAAAAACGCTTGAAGGTATGGGATGGCGGCGGTCATTCAGCGCTCACAGAAGTTGACCATAATTATTTTTTATTTGGTCGCGCTGTGCACTTATTCCAAGACTCGTTCAGCCCAGAACACACCGTTCGGCTACCTAATGACAATTATGAAAAAATATGGCAAGTCAAAGCGTATCTTTGCTCAGAAGGCGCAGAGCAACATAGTCACGATACCAAGGATGTCTTGGACTTTTCCAGTGGCGACGTAATTTGGCAGCCCGACACAAGATTAGAGTCAGGTTGGCAGTCATACCGAATTAGCAGCATGAAACCTGTGGCAATTGTTGCACTTGAGGCCAGCAAAGATCTGTGGGCTGCATTTATCCGTACCATGGCAACGCCAAAAGCACAAAGACGTGACATTGCCGAACAAGAAGCAAAACAGTTAGTTGACCACTGGTTATCTTTTGATGAAGCAGCAATGCTGGCTTGGTATCAAGACGAGGATAAACGCGATGGTACTTATGTGCTTGCACCGAATGAGACTGGAAAGGGAAAATCCTTAGCGGAATGTATGGCAGAGCTGAATGTGGGGACAACCAATCAAGCTGAACGTGTTGCTCAATTAGAAGCCCAACGCAACCAATGCTTATATAACATTGAAGCTGAGCCAGGCTATGAAGATTTAAACGATCCCCACCTTGATATTCCTTATAACTGGCGCTGGAAGTCAATCACTTGGCAAACGCCACCAGCGGGTTGGACATACCCACAACTCCGCCCAGATACAGGTAAGCAGGTTGCTATAAAATCACCAGTTAACAACCAGTTTATGGCTGCACAGACGCTCACAAATAATGCGCCCGTAACATTAAGCCAAAACGAGCCGCTAATGCTAACAGAAGTCACCAGCCCACAAGGTTACCACTACTACAGAAGTACACAGGCACCGTCTTTGTTCTTAAGCTACAGCAGCAAAGCAAGTGGTTATTTAAAGTTAGTAGATTCGCCCAACCAAGCGATGTATTCGTTAATTTATCAAGGTGGCCTTTGGAACATCAAAAATGAATTTTGGCAGCAGTACATTTGGTTTAATCAAGCACAAGAGCGGCCAGAGCTAAACCGTCATGGCAAGCCAGAAAACTTAAACGCAAAATGGATGCTTGAAGCGCTATAACTCCCCAACCAAACGGCTCTATAGCATCATTTTATAGAGCCTTTTATGCTTTTAATGTAAAGGGGTTTGCACCATGTATTCAAGCCTACTAGCTTAAAAAGGATCAAACCAATTAACACCGCATTTAAGGTTACAGCTTGTAGTGACCACCTTATCGCCAGCCATAAAAAAAGACCCTAATAAATTAGAGTCTTTGGTGACAATGGTCACATGAGATTAGGTATAAACCAACGTATGTACCCGTTAGCTTGATGGTGACAGCGTCGTTATTTGCAAAATATCAAGGTGTTTTAGGCTGTTATTATTTTACTGCAAACACATTTATTCATTATGACGTAAAAATGAAAATGACCGCACCACCATAAAAAACAATTTTTTAACAGTAACGTTGCGATGTGGCCGGTGTATAGCAAGGGCCGTTATAGCTATTAGAACCCCCTGCAATTTTATTAGTAACCAATTGGCTCAACATTTTACTATCAATTTGTTTTATAACTTTTTTATTTAGGTTTAACGGTAACTTTTTATTGTTCATTTTTGTGTTTTTCCTTAGTGTCGATAGTTATAATATAACCATTTTATAAAGGAATATGGAAGTATAGGTACATTATCCTTTGGTCTAATGGGTAACATTATTTTAACTCAGAGACGATGTGGTTCTACCGGGCTCTGTACAAACAGTAAAAATCTGTCATGTAAATTTGGGAAATGCTCAGCTAGCAACTTGCTCGATTCTTGATGGTTGAGCGATCTGCAACGCTCAATTTGCTCGTACAACATTAATGCCTTGAGGCTCTGCCGCCCCTTGGCTGTCGACATCAAAAAGTGAATCGCTGCCCAGCTACTCTTATACATTAAGTCCGTATTATATGACTTCCAGTCAGACTCCGCGTTAAGAAGGTCATAAGGCGGTAAAATATTTCCCTTTATATAGCCACTATCTAGTCTTGCAGAATTTGGATAAACTGTGCCAACCTGCATGTTAACTTTTATGGTTTGAAAGTAACCTGCAAGCCCTTCATTTAACCAGCGCGGCGTATATCCAATTACAGCTTGATTGATTGCATGCACCGCTTCATGAACAGCAGTTTGCATCGTTGCGTATTGACTTCTTTGCTCAACCAAGGCGAGGTTATGCCTGCCAAAATAAATCCCGACACTTCCTTTTGGATCACCACCATACGACCTCACCGCTTGCTCGTACTCACGCCTGTTTGGCAGCACTTTGATGGTCAACGTCACCTTTTGCATTGCATCTAACCCCACGATACTGGTATAGCCGCGAAATACAGCATTTAGTTTAGTGCTCAACACATTTTTAAACTGATTGGTGATATGGGTCCCAGAAATATTCAGTTCAAAGAAATCAATAACCTGATTACGTTTTGGTTGGTAAGATAGCGCTGAAGAGTCTGGCTTTTTATCCGAGTAATTGGTGATGCCTTTTTCATCTACCCAAGTATATATTCCATTTTCAACACGATACTTAATCCCTGCTTTGGGCTTAGATTTACACCGCCCAAACCGTCTCAAATTGGCTTGATGATCACAAGTATCACTATTCGTTAATCGAGCTAAACTTGGCTTTTTGAACCGTTGCTCAGGAGCCACTGGCGGGTTATCTACCTCAGCTTTTTTATTACTGATTACATGGGTCAATTGAGGTTGTATCTGGGTGAGCCAAAACTCACGACCATCAAAAAAGAGAAACAACAACACCGATATTAAAACCAAACTGGTCTTAAAAATAGTCTCCCTCCATTTATTCCAACCCATCTTCATTCCCTTATCCTTGACTCTCTTTTTTATTGAAATATCGTAACTCTAAGCAGAGTAGCACCGCTACTACCACATTAGCTCCCCACCGATAGGAGCCGCTTTATGTGGCGCGCTCTACAACACACATCGCGGAATAAATCCGCTCCCACCACACCAGCCCCACCGGTAGATGCCACTTTACGTGGCGATCCATACAGCAAACATCGCGGAATAAATCCGCTTCCACCACACCAGCCCCACCGGTAGGAGCCACTTTACGTGGCGATCCATACAGCAAACACCTCGGAATAAATCCACTCCCACCACACCAGCCCCACCGGTAGGAGCCACTTTACGTGGCGAACCATACAGCAAACACCTCGGAATAAATTCATTCCCACCACAACAGCCCCACCGTTAGATGCCGCTTTACGTGGCGACCCATACAACACACATCGCGGAATAAATTCACTTCCACCACACCAGCCCCACCGGTAGGAGCCGCTTTACGCGGCGAACCATACAGCAAACACCTCGGAATAAATTCATTCCCACCACACCAGCCCCACCGGTAGGAGCCACTTTACGTGGCGAACCATACAGCAAACACCTCGGAATAAATTCATTCCCACCACACCAGCCCCACCGGTAGGAGCCACTTTACGTGGCGATCCATACAGCAAACACCTCGGAATAAATCCACTCCCACCACACCAGCCCCACCGGTAGGAGCCACTTTACGTGGCGATCCATACAGCAAACATCGCGGAATAAATCCGCTCCCACCACACCAGCCCCACCGATAGGAGCCACTTTACGTGGCGATCCATACAGCAAACATCGCGGAATAAATCCGCTTCCACCACACCAGCCCCACCGGTAGGAGCCGCTTTACGCGGCGATCCATACAACACACATCGCGGAATAAATCCGCTCCCACCACACCAGCCCCACCGGTAGGAGCCGCTTTACGCGGCGATCCATACAACACGCATCGCGGAATAAATTCACTCCCACCACACCAGCCCCACCGGTAGGGGCCGCTTTACGTGGCGAACCATCCAGCAAACATCGCGGAATAGATTCACTCCCACAACATCAGCCCCACCGGTAGGAGCCACTTTACGTGGCGAACCATCCAGCAAACATCGCGGAATAGATTCACTCCCACAACATCAGCACCACCGGTAGGAGCCACTTTACGTGGCGAACCATCCAGCAAACATCGCGGAATAAATCCGCTCCCACCACACCAGCCCCACGGTAGGAGCCGCTTTATGTGGCGATCTCTTGCGCACTATTCTTGAAAACCAATCCCTCGCACAACCTTTCGACGCTCCCAACCCCAACAAAGTGCCAAAGCAAACACACCACTTGCGTAAGTGACATACAAAGGCGCTGAGGTGTCGGCATCCTCAGCATACATAAACACACTCGACATCACCCAAGCGACACCTGCACCAATCAATAACCACACCGCCGCAGAATACAACTTATACACCGGCGCACTTATATAACCCGACAACACCACACAAGCCGCTGCAACACCACCAATCACCGGCTTCTTCCACCAGCCCGCATACTCCGCCAACATCCCGGCCAAAGTGGCTGACACGATAAAAGTTACGACGACGGTCATAATAGACAGTAAAAATTTAAGGGCTTGGTTCATAATTCACCTATACAAAACCGCAGACTACTGAATATAGTCTACAACCTTCATCGCTCTAAAATTGAGATGCTTTTCTTCATGATGTTCTGCATCCAGCACTACTGACAAGTACGGAGCAAACACCATTTTTTCATCCGATGAAAGCTCAAACTCCATTTTAAACATTCGCTTACTGCCCACTGGCACAGTAAAGTAATCAGAGTTATAACTACCATATCGCTTTTCACCTACATAATATGCGAGTAATCTAGCTTGACTATCTTTATGATCAATCGCATAACTTTTATTTCTAATTCTAAAAGCATTATCACGGGGAAGCAGGTTAATAGCGTAAAAGGAGCAAGTAAGATTTTTACCGCGCTTTTCACATCTATCTTTCTTTACTTCAAACCCCGCATAGTGTTGAAAAGTTTTGACGGGGCCATCGTATTCATTGTTGAACATAGAAAGGGATATCCAAGGGTCTTTTAGAAACATCCCTGCTGAAAAAAATGCTGCACATACAAAGACAGTTGAAATTGATTTTATGAATCTCCTAAAAGTGCTTAGTCCAGCTCGCTCAAATTGATAATACAAATAACTTATCATCACCACACTAAGCACCAAAATTGGTATAAAGCGGATCAAGCTACTACCAGAATAAAGCACGTAGGCCTTTGCTATCTCAACAATATCAGTTGCATAAGCACCAATGATAATACTGGTTATAAAAATGGTAAAAGCAACAAATTTATTAAATGAAAATAAAGCCGCTTTTTTTACTGTGTTGTGTTGTTGTGACGCTGAGCCATCCATTTGTTTACGTGTCCTAATTACTAAAGTTGTGAAATACAATCAAAGTTTTTATATATAAACAAATTTACAGTTCATTTACATTGAGTTCAAGCTATAACCTTTCACCCGCTCTGTTGACAGAGAAGCCTACCTGGTTGTTAAATCAATACCAGCTACCCTTTGACGCTGACAGCTCATATCCACCCTGCGTTAGTTCACTGAAGGTTTAAAAACTTCTCTCAACCGCGCAAACGTCACAAACTCATCGTTGGCTTCCATTACTGCATACTCTGGGTTTCTTGCCACAAGTAAGTAGGTTACTTCACCTTGCGCATTAATCTGTTTTTTTACATCTCGTAATAAAAATTGTTCGTCGCCAGCTGCGTCAAAGCGCTCGATGGCAATAGTAGTATTTGTAATTGATCCCGCATTGCTTGATGTGATCCGCTCGAGTAATAACAAGTCTCCATCGAAGATAGGGTGTTTCCCACCATTCATTGAATTGCCACTGGCATGAGCTAAGAAATGTTTTTCAGGGTCGACTTTTCCACCCCCCGGTGGTGCAGGTACGAAGGACATTTCGCTACTTTCACCTGTTTTAAAGTGACCACAAGCAATTTTTAAATTAGGAAAATATGGCAGTTGTACCACGTGTTCCGCAACATCTGTGCTTTGTAGCTGGTTTGGTACCGCATCATCTGTCACCGTCTGTGTACTTTCGGGTTCGGCTAGCCTGTCACGTTTGGTATGAAGATATCTAGCAAGGCGATAGCGACTTAACTCCAATATACAGTCGGTCAGTTGTTCAATATCTTGCGTTTCAACTTTAAGGTTTAGTTTGAACTGCGCTTCTTCAATGGATTGATTTGGTGCTTGTTCAATTGAAAACCAGTGGTGTGTTTTGCGCTTATGTGCAGGTTTTTTTGTTTCTGTGAAAGCGTTAATCGGATTATCGAACCAATAGTTGAACCAAGCTTTACTACCTTTACTTTTGCTTCTGTCCTTTTCTGATATATCTAGCTTTCTTAACTGAGGATAGTGCAATAGCACATCATAACTCTTATCTGCCAACGCTCTCAATGTAGGAGGGTAAGCTATACCATCGAGCTGAACAAAGGCTTCAAGCAAAATGGCTTTAAAGCATTTTGTCATGTTGGTCACTTCGACACCCTCTTTTAAAAACACCTTGTAGGGCGCAAGCCACGTAGTTGAAATACGACTAACGCTCTTTGCTTTTACAACGAGTTCAAACCAACTTCCATAAGCCTTTACCTTCTTAAATTCACCAAACTCATGGAAAAACTTACACGCATCGGGCGCATGACCTAGTTGCTCTGTTAAATTTTGATAATCATCAAGAGCCGTGGTTCGCTGTTCTTTAGCGAGTTGCCGCCAAAAGTCGGTAATTTCTAGGTCATAATTTACAAAACATCCTTCAGGTAGCTGAACTACTTGGTTATCTTTATTTAGTTTTGTAACTAAATCTCTAGGTGAGTGCGTAGCAAAAAGTGCATAAGGCTTGTTCAAAAAACTGTGGTGGTTGCCAATAAAATCTAAGACGACCAAATGCGTTTTCTGTTGATGGGTTCTCAGTCCACGGCCTAATTGCTGTAAGAATAAAACCTTAGATTCACTGGGCCTCAGCATCATCACAGTGTCGATACAGGGTAAGTCAGTGCCCTCATTAAACAGGTCAACACTAAAAATAATTTGTAGTTTTCCAGATGCTAAATGCGCTAAAGCCTCACTACGTTTTATGCTTGACTTTCCATGTACCGAAGCCGCGTCAATTCCCGCTTTTTTGAAGTAGTTTGCCATGTAGTCGGCGTGTGCGGTCGAAATACAAAATGCCAGTGTGCGTGTTTGCGCTAACTGTTTCCAGTGCTGTAAAGCATGCTTTGCCCTATGCTCTGTGGCAAATTGGTTGTTTAGAGTGGTTGGATCAAACTTGCCGTTACGCCAAGGAATTGCGGTATAGTCAACGCTTTTATCCCAAATACCATAGTAGTGAAACGGTGCGAGCGTTTTGGCGTCAATCCCCTGCACCATATTCCGCTCATAGACGAGGTTGTTGTCACATAGACTTAAAATATCGGCTTGGTCAGTTCGCTCTGGTGTAGCAGTTAACCCAAGTAAGAATTGCGGCTCAAAATAAGACAGCAAATTTCGGTATAATTTACTACTCGCGTGGTGAAACTCATCAACAATAATGTAGTCAAAGTAATCAGTTGCAAACTGCCTCAAACTCTCTGTTTTACCAATGCTCTGTATAGAGGCAAACAAAAAATCGGCATCACTTTGTTTTTGCTTGCCAGTATAAAACCCTGCGGTACAATCAATTAATCGTGCAAACGTCTTGGCCGCTTGCTTGAGAATCTCTTCTCTATGTGCCACAAATAGAACTTTTTTCGCAGCGACTTGCTGAACATCAAAAGCAGCAAGCCATGTTTTGCCCATTCCTGTCGCTAATACCACTAAGCCTCTTTTATAGCTTTGTGCTCTTGAGTTATTCAGTTTTTCTAGGGCTTCTTGCTGTTCTACTCTTGGGCTAATTAGCTCAATACTTATGTCGTCATCGACATTATTGCTAACGGTTTTAAACTGTGGCTTCTTACGGCGCTCTTGATAGTGCTGTATCCATGGGTAGCTTAAACATGCTGTTTGAGAGTGAGTAAATAAACTGGCAAACGCAGCCTTAAACTGCAAGAATGTTGCCTTGTTATTAGCACTGTGACTAGCTATAAAATCATGCCGAAAACACCACTCTAACCCTTGAGTTAGTGCCACTGCACTTATATTGTTTGAACCAATAAACGCACTACCCTCATAAATTTGGCCATCTTCACCTTTGGTTTTGGTGAAAATGTATGACTTCATATGGAAACTCTCATTTCCGCGTGTTTCATATACTCGCAGCTCAGCCCCTAAAGTATGTAGTGTCATCAATTCTTTAAGTGCGAGCGGGCAAGTGAAGTCTAGATAGTCTGAAGTAAGTAACTTTAAGGTGGTGCCGTTTACTAGGGCGTCATACAAAGCATCAAAGAGTAAATCAAGACCAGAGAGCTGAATAAATGAAACGGTAATTTCAATCTCGTCAGCTTGCTCGATGGCATGAAGCAACGCAGGCAGTAAGGGGTCATCGCCCCCTACATAAAGTTGCTTATCCGTGCACAGCGCAAGTTCTCCTCCTTGGTAATTACTGCTCACTTGATTAATCCTTCCTAAGTAGAGCGTTTAACCAAAGCTCATTATCTCGGTTGGGTCTTCTATCTTCCGTCACCCATAGCTTAATGATGTTGAGGTTTGGACATGCTGCGATAACTTTTGATAACCCCTCTTCATTGAGATCTGTAAATCTGCGACCATTGTGCCCTCGTTCACCAGAACCATATTTGAACGAAACATACAACACGCCATGAGATTTAAGCGCGTCTTGTAACTTCACAAAAACATTGGGTAGATCTTGCTCTGCGACATGTAAAAGACTGGCACAGGCCCAAATACCATCGAAAGCAGCAATATCTTGTATCTCTTCAAAGAATTGGTGCCTCACTGGCTGGCCTAGTTGTGTAGCGGCAATCTTCACTAGCTTTTCGCACGCATCCATTGCGCTGACTTCAAAGCCAAGTTGCTTAAACGCTACCGCGTCGCGGCCACTGCCACAGCCTGCGTCAAAAATATGGATATGACGTTTCTCACGCTTTGGTAATTCAGGAAGAAACTCCCGATAAAGCGGTTGCATGTCCACATTGAGTGTTGAGTTTGCAAATTCTTCTGCGTGTTGATCGTAATAAGCGAGCGTAATTTTGGACATTTTTTACCTAACATAACTTCATTTAGTGGCGCAGTGTAAATGACGAAAAGTATGATTTCCATGTCGCCATTGAAACTCCGTCAGCTCACATTTGCTGTCCATTACCAATGTGATGCCACAGTAAAGCTGATATTACTAATCTAAATGGTTAGATAAACGTTCAAACACATAAAGATCCTGTTCGTGAGCGGTTACTTCATCCTTAACCGCTGTGTATATTCATTTGAAATTAGATGTAAACGAATGCTGTGGGTATTAAACCCGAAAATCCATACGTTTTGTAGTGATTTGCGTCAAATTCCGATGCTTTTGTCACAAAAGTGTTAGATATATTTTGCTAACCCATTAAAGCCAGAGTTAATTTAAATTGGTAAAAGTAACAAATATAGATGAACTAGCCTATTACAGTACATTACAGCTATTTTTATCGATTTGCTGATTCTATTGGTATTTGTTGTGTTTTTCCTGCGGTTACTTCAGTTCAGAGGTACTGCGCAAGCTTGTCTTGTATGAGGGCTTGCTTGTAGCCTGGCTAAGCGAAGTGTCGCTACGGTTTACAACTTTTCCACATTCACCTACATTGGAAATGTAGCTTGGGTCTCAACAGGAAAGTCGCATGCACTTCAAAAATAAAATAACAAACGAGCGTTCTTATAATACCGGTGGCAGTGAGGCGAGTAGCCTTGAAAGCGACCGTGGGCGAATTATCAACAGTGCTGCGCTTAGACGGCTGCAACAAAAAACTCAGGTATTTCCGCTTGAGCGCAATGCGGCGGTGCGTTCGCGCTTAACGCACTCGCTGGAGGTACAGCAAAACGGCCGTTACATTGCTAAAAAAATTGTTGATGCGCTGGTGCAGCAAGGTAGGCAAGATTTGTTGCAATATGAAGATAAAAACGGCCAGCTAGTGGATTTGTCTGAGTGTTTGGTTACTCTGTCTGAAATGGCCTGTTTGATGCACGATATTGGTAACCCTGCGTTTGGTCACTTTGGCGAGGCCGCCATCAATGATTGGTTTAAACGCTATTTGAGCCAGCATCAACAGTTTGCAAAAAGTGCTCGGGCGGCACTTAGGTATGGCTCAAAGGAGAGTAAATCGTCTGATCTGGCTGTACTGAATCAAGAAATGGAGTTACTGCTCGATATTTGTAGTTTTGAGGGTAACGCGCAGGCCATTCGCGTTATTCATACGCTTTCTCGGCTTAACCTTACCTATTCACAATGCGCCACGGTGATGAAATATACCCGCTGCGCAACTACACCTAAATCAACTGTGGCTACTGACAAGTCTTATCTACAAAAGAAAGTTGGATATTACTTTAGTGAAAGTGGGTTTGTCAGTGAGCTGTGCGACAAATTGCAGATACAAGTAGGTAATCGCCACCCTGTGGCTTACATCATGGAGGCGGCTGACGACATTGCTTATTGCCTTGCTGATATGGAAGACGCTGTAGAAAAAGGCATTATTTGCGTAGATGAGTTAACGGGCTGTTTAATAGAGGAATATCAAAATATCGCCGCAGGGTTTGGTATTACTGATGATAAACACTTGGAGCTAATGAGTAAAAAGCTCCACTATGCCAATGATAAAGCCAGTAGGCATATGGCAAATTTTGATAATGAGTTTTTTATTTGGCTCCGCGTGGGGTTGTTACACCCACTTGCCGAACATGCCAAAACACGTTTTATCGATAATATTGAAGCGATCTACGAGGGGAGTTTTAACGCTTCGTTATTGGAAGATAACAGCCACCTTCATGCTATTGTAAAGTCGCTGAAAACGGTGGCAATCAAAAACGTATTTTCGAACAAAGAGGTAGAGCAGTTGGAGCTTCAAGGTTATAAGATCACCAGCAGTATATTAAACGAATATCAGCGGGTGCTTGATTTAGATGCTGATGATTTTCACGCTGCATTAAATGGCGAGCATAGTTTTGCGATAGAGTCGCGATTGATTAATCGGATTTCCAAAAAGTATGTTGCGGTATACCGCGAGACCATAGCGCAGCTTAGTGATGCTGAACGAGCCGAGCCGATTTTTGAGTTTTATTATCGCTGCCGCCTTATTCAAGATTTTATCAGCGGCATGACTGACCAGTTTGCTTATGATACCTATCGTGCGTTGACCGCTTTGGATTGAGGTTGATGTTTGAGCCTTGTTGAAAAGATCGCCGCGTAAAGCGGCTCCTACCGGTGGTGGCATTTGAAGAATTATCCAGTGGTCATGTTATGTGTTGGGGCGAGTTTACCCCGCATTCTTGTTGAAAAATCGCCGTGTAAAACGGCTCCTATCGGCGGTGGCATTTGAAGAATTATCCGGTGGTCATGTTATGTGGTGGGAGCGAGTTTACCCCGCGTTCTTGTTGAAAAATCGCCGTGTAAAACGGCTCCTACCGGCGGTGGCATTTGAAGAGTTATCCAGTAGTCATGTTATGTGTTGGAGCAAGTTTATCTCGCATTCTTGTTGAAAAATCGCCGTGTAAAACGGCTCCTACCAGTGGTGGAATTTGAAGAGTTATCCAGTGGTCATGTTATGTGGTGGGGTGAGTTTACCCCGCGTTCTTGTTGAAAAGATCGCCGTGTAAAGCGGATCCCACCAGTGATGGCATTTGAAGAGTTACCCAGTGGTAGTGATATGCTGTAGGAGCGGGTTTACCCCGTGATATTGTTGAAAGATCGCCGTGTAAAACGGCTCCTACCGGCGGTGGCATTTGAAGAGTTATCCAGTAGTCATGTTATGTGTTGGAGCAAGTTTATCTCGCATTCTTGTTGAAAAGATCGCCGCGTAAAGCGGCTCCTACCGGTGGGATATTCGAAGAGTTACCCAGTGGTCATGTTATGTGTTGGGGCAAGTTTATCTCGCATTCTTGTTGAAAGATCGCCGCGTATAGCTGCTCCTACCTGTGGGGTATTCGAAGAGTTACCCAGTGGTAATGATATGCTGTAGGAGCGGGTTTACCCCGCGATATTGTTGAAAAATCGCCGTGCAAAGCGGCTCCTACCGGTGGGGTATTCGAAGAGTTACCCAGTGGTAATGATATGCTGTAGGAGCGGGTTTACCCCGCGATATTGTTTAAAAATCGCCGTGTAAAACGGCTCCCACCAGCCGTGGCATTTAAAGAATTATCCAGTGGTAATGATATGCTGTGGGAGCGGATTTACCCCGCGTTCTTGTTGAAAAATCGCCGCGTAAAGCGGCTCCTACCTGTGGGGTATTCGAAGAGTTACCCAGTGGTAATGATATGCTGTAGGAGCGGGTTTACCCCGCGATATTGTTGAAAAATCGCCGTGCAAAGCGGCTCCCACCAGCGGTGGCATTTGAGAGTTATCCGGTGGTCATGTTATGTGTCGGGGTGAGTTTACCCCGCGGTATTGTTGAAGAATCGCCGTGTAAAACGGCTCCCACCAGCGGTGGTATTCGAAGAGTTACCCAGTGGTCATGTTATGTGGTTGAGGTGAGTTTACCCCGTATTCTTGTTGAAAAGATCGCCGCGTAAAGCGGCTCCTACCGGTGGGCTATTCGAAGAATTATCCAGTGGTAATGATATGCTGTAGGAGCGGGTTTACCCCGCGATATTGTTGAAAAATCGCCGCGTAAAGCGGCTCCTACCGGTGGGCTATTCGAAGAATTACCCAGTGGTAATGATATGCTGTAGGAGCGGGTTTACCCCGCGATATTGTTGAAAAATCGCCGTGTAAAACGGCTCCCACCAGCCGTGGCATTTAAAGAATTATCCAGTGGAAATGATATGCTGTGGGAGCGGGTTTACCCCGCATTCTTGTTGAAAAGATCGACGTGTAAAGCGGATCCCACCAGTGATGGCATTTGAAGAATTATCCAATGGGTGGTGTTTGAGGTTTATCCGTCTGTGAACGTTTTTAGTGCGCCGCCCCCAGCCGTAGTATGATACGATTATTCTAAAACTTGAAATTCACAAGTGGTTTACTAAAGTTACAAACAAGTCTATTTCGACTTTCTCGTCTTTAGTCATGCTGTATAAGGACAGCTAACAACATAATAAAAATAAGGAATATCCAATGAAACATTCCATTTTGGTATGTTCAATACTTCTTGCTGGCTGTAGCGGTAACCCAGAGTATTCTCATACAGGGGACAATAGAGTAAATATGGCTGGTGCATCACAGCTATTTCCTCATGGAGAGTTTGTTACCATCGACTTGGCACGGCAAATTGCCAATGACACACAACTGCAAAAGTGGGAAACAGATAACGGTTATATGGTGTTAGGCTATGAAATTAGTCAGGGGTCTCAAACCCCTCCAAAGGGCAAACATAAAACTGTCATTACCAGCAAAAAATTATTTTGTGAACCAGACAGTGATCCAAGTAGCAGATCTTGTATCCTCGCTCGGGCGAGACTAGATTACGCTTTTGAACTTTACACTCAGAAGCAACCAAAAGCACAAAAAAAAATCAGAAATGAATTACAAGATCGTATTATCGCGGCATCAGAGCAGCGCTGTAACGTGTATAAAATGTATTTGAAACGCTCAGAGTCACGAAATAACTTTTGGTTGGGCACATTAACCACTGTACTTGGTGGTGCAGGCGCACTTTTTACCAACCAAGTTGGTAATCGCATTTTATCGGGTCTTGCAGGTATAAGCAGTGGTGTTCGTGCTGAGTTTAACCAAGCTTACCTTGCCAGTCAGGCCGCGCAAGTAATCACAAAAGGTATTACCTCTCGGCGCAATGAGTTACGCAAAAAATTACAAGCTAAACATAATGAAGATACAACCGTATATACATTACAAGCCGCGATAGCTGATGCTATTGAATACCATGGAGCCTGCAATATTTTAACTGGCCTGGAAGCTGCTGAGTCAGCTATCGAAAAAGTAGAGAATCCAGGTCTGGATATGATGGCTAAAACGTTATACAAAAGCCGGCACATTGAAGAAATTCTCAAAGGCACAAACCCAGAACAATTTACATTTGATAAGCTGGCTAATGTAGGCGCGGCTTCTCAGTCTCCAAGCCAAGACACGGTAGCCATGCCATTTGCAACGCACTTTGTTTCATTAAAAGGAAATTTAATACAAGCGCTGTATACAAAAGCATATACGAAGCCGGAAATAAGCGAAAAGCTATTTGCACTAATGGATGAAGAAAAGTCGGCAGGCAAAACTTGGTTAGATGCAATTGATGAAAAATATAATGACTTTGAGACAAAAATCCAAGCGGCTTATATTGATGAATTAAATAAGCTTAAAACACCTGCTTCCGATCAAGAAAAACTCAAGGCAGAGTTAAAGTTACAGGCTTTAGATGCACAGTTAACAGCACAACGCCTGTACGTTTCGACACTACTCGAGCAGTTTTATCAGGCGCTAGACACTGTCGACAACAAAACACAATCTATTGCAGCTTATTTTCAGTCTTTGTTTGACGGGTTACCAAGCTATTCGTAGTGTGTTTTTATGTTTCTATTTGATAGGCTGCCAATTCATGCGTAGCCTAATTTTTCAGTCCTGTTCGATGGACTACCCATCTATACAAAGCCTATTTTTTTCAGTCTCTATTTAATAGGCTATCAACTCATGCCTAGCCCAATACCAATTTTCTTAATTAAGTGGTCTATTTTGAGACCAGAAGATCTTGTCGATAACCCCGCTACCGCGTCCTGCTATCGCTAAGGTACCGACATCCATACAGGCAAGGCAAAAATTTCTTATTTAGTTGTTCTCAATAAGAAATTTTTAACGCGGTTAGCGTCAGATTTACGCATTCAAATTGAGCAAGTATTAAGTCAAATTGGTATAATCTTTCAATCTCCATTCGACGAGCTACCAAGTTGTTCGTAGCCCGAGGGCTGGGAAAGTTTATGCCGCTAGCGCTAAAACTAGCGGCGACAAGGTGTTAACTATTTGCAGCGAAAATTGACCGTAAACTATCAAATACTCGCAGGCATACCCATGCAGCTGGCATAGTAAGTCGTTGTTGCCGGCCAATCTGAAAACACACCTAACACACCGACTTCTTTTGCCAACACATCTAATACTTCGAATGTATCGCCATCGTTGTTTATCATCGTTTCACCCGCTAGGCTGCCGTTAATGCTTTGGTAATACCAGCCGCCACCATTGGCTAAGTGACCTGAACGCTCTAATGTCCATGTTATTATGTCAAGTCCTGCTGCTTTGGCTGCATTGGCATATGCTGAAGGTACGATTTTTCCATTTTCTTCTGTTAATAACATCCAAAGTGGTGGCGCAATAATTTTCACACCATCAGCCGCAAGCTCCTGCATGGTTGGTGATAATAGCTCGGGGCTATGTATTATTTGTTCAGATGAGAGCATTGCTTCAGCAGCAACCGATTGTGCCTCATATCTATCGTCAAGATACACCGCTTGCGTGCCAAACTCAGGCGCTTCTTTTATCCAGTAAAGTACATCTTCTAGGTTAAATGACTGTGCTAAAACATCTTTGGGATCAACGTTGGCAGCCTTGTACTCATTAATCATTTTTTGCGCATAGTCAGTTTGTGTAAACCCATCAAAAGGCATCGATACTGAGGGTGCTTTTAGCTCAGGTGTCATTTTGACACCTAGGCTTTTGAATAACTCAATACTTTGCGCATGTGTCATCAAAGTCCCTCGACTTGCGTATAAGTCTGTGCGCCAGTTTGCGGTACCATTTAAATATTCATCTACTGTAGTGGCATTTGGGTTTGCTGCATCCATCTTACCTTGCAGCGTAATAAACTCCGCAAGAGTGATGTCACTGGTACAACATTTTGCTTGCGCGGCAATGCCATTGGCGGGATCAGCGGGTACAAACGGTGTTGTGCATTTCTTACCAAGCTCAGTGGCTAAAATATTGGTTGTAGTATGTAAATCACATTGAGAGTGGCGACACACAAGCGCTTTGTCTTTTGTGAAGGTTACGTCACATTCCAACACGCCAGCACCCATTTTTGCAGCTGCTATATAAGACTCTTTGGTATGTTCAGGAAACTGCATCGGTGCTCCACGGTGCCCGATAGAAAAGTCAGTTTTGTAAAAAGGTCCGTTAGCACATTGGGCTAACTTGGTTTTCAGTGGGCTGCTTTGCATGTCTTGCACCAGAAAGTCTGGTCGTGTACCAACTTGTATGTTGTCAGCACTGCCCGCAGATACTTCAACAATGACAGGAACCTCTACTACCTTCACCTCGGTTTTTGTCGTAACGACTGGCTTTTCTACCTGTACTACTTCGACGGAGTCGTCATCACATCCACAAAGTACGAGCGCCGCTGTCAGTGCTGACAAAATACTAATCTTATTCATTGTAAACCTATGCTTATTTTAAAAGGGATTAACATAAATTTGCTGACCATCTGTTCTGAATGAGGAGCGACATGTAAAGCTATCGGCTCAGAATATCGGTAAATCTCCCAAAAAAGGGACGATTACCGTAGCAAATTTGGTCATACGCTATAAGTAAAAGGTGACAATTGTAAGAATAATTAGTGATATTTATGTTAACCCAATAGGTTAACTACTCAGTAACCACACACTCTCAAAGGCGTGGCTCACTTCTTTTAACCCTCCTTCAAGAACCGTGCGTTCTTGAAGCTCGATGTGGTAGTGGGCACCATAATATCGCTCAACCATTTCCGGTGATACAGCAAATGGTGGTCCAGACATTAAACCTTGCTCATATTCAAAACAAATGAGAAGTTGCTTAGCTGCTTTAGTCAACGATACTAAGTGTTTTGTATAATCAGTCCGCATTGGCTCAGGTAAGGCAACTAATGCAGCGCGATCGTACACAGCATCAATACGCCCTAATAGCTGCGCACTAACAGCAAAAAAATCGCCGACAAATATAGTTAAGTTTGGCGCTTGATATACTCGAAACGCACCTTGTTGGTGAATACGAGGACTGACCTTTAATGATTCAAATAGCGCTACAACGGCTCCTTCATATAGCTCTACGCCAACCACATGTTGGCCGTGCGATAAGAAATGGGTGATGTCCATAGATTTACCACAAAGTGGTATTAGCACTCGCTCCCCCACTTTCAAATCGAGTAAGTGGTAGTACTTGTTAAGCATCCTATTAACTTGCCCTTCATGAAACCCGGTTTGGCCACTTACCCACAAGTCTTGCCAATATGTTGCTTCCATCTTGCTCTCCTATTATCAATACCTTTATTTGTACCAATTATCTTAATTAAGTGGTCTATTTTGAGGCGAGAAAATCTTGTCGGTAACTCCACTACCGCGTCCTGCTACCGCTTTGGTACCTACATTCATGTAGGCAAGGCAAAAATTTTGCAATTTAGTGTGCTAAATAAGAAATTTTTAATGCGGTTAGTGTCGGGTTTACTCCTTCAAATTGAGCAAGTATTAGGTCTAATTGGTATTAGACCTAATACTTGCTTTTTTTACATCTTCTATCTAGAGACAAGGTGAAAAAGTTTATGAGTTAACCTTAGGTTTGCGTCAGGAGTAAACTAAAAAGACATTAACTATCCAGAGCTCAGGTTGTTTAGTCGCTCTAAACCTGAAATGTTTCACGCTATTTGCACCTAATCTTCTCCTATAATTGAACACGTATTAAGACAACTTGGTATTACAGGCACGATGCTACTACTTAAAGCTAACTTGAGGTCAAGAGTTTTTAGTTGCAACTATTTGTCAGCGAGTCGCTTCACAGTATTGGTTAGGTTTTCAGCGCCTTGCTGTATCTCAGTCATGACTTTATTAACCTCATCAACTTGCGCCAACCCAAGTTCTGTACTTTGAGATACTGTATTCATGAGTTCAGTCGCCTCCTTCGTTAGTAATTCGTTTTTCTTTACGACTTCATTGATCTCATTTGTCGATTGTGAAGTTCTAGCAGCAAGGCTTCTTACCTCATCAGCAACCACAGCAAATCCTCGACCTTGCTCTCCTGCACGCGCAGCCTCAATAGCAGCATTAAGCGCTAATAAATTTGTTTGTTCAGCTATAGCACTTATCGTCGAAACAATAGATGAAATCTCTTTCGATTGTTCATTAAGCTGGGCAATCGTAGACATTGCATGTTGAACCTGTTCAGAAATCAGGTTTGAAGTATTCCCTGAATCTTGTAATAGGCTTACTGCTCGTCCTGCGATATGCTCTGTTTGCTCAGAAGTCACTTGTGCCATCTCGGCAGCCTGTGCAACTTGATGCGCCCTTTGCACTCTTTCAGTAATATTGGTTGCAAATTTTATGACTTTTGTAACATTACCCTTATCATCAAAGATGGGGTTGTAGGTCGCTTCAATCCAAACATCTTCACCCTGTTTGCTGATACGATGAAAACTACCACTTTTATACTGTCCCTTCGCAAGCTCTTGCCAAAAGTGTGGGTGTGTTTGATAAAAGCTCTCATTACAGAATACTTTGTGGTGTTTACCTTTAATTTCATTGAGTGTGTAACCAAGGGTTGTCACAAAGTTTTGGTTGGCAGTTAAAATCACACCATCAGGCGTAAACTCAATAGTTGCCATAGATTTATCAAGTGCTTGAGCAATGGCAGCTTGTGCTTTAATGGTTAGTTTTTCTTCTGTAATATCAGTGGCTATTTTGACGATGCGTGCTACTTTGCCATTCTCTTCAACGGGAAAATAAGTGGCATCCAACCAAACAGTCTCACCATTTTTAGCGATTCGCTCAAAGTGACCAAACTGAGCTTGCCCGCGCTGTAAGTCAGACCAAAAGGCTTTATAAGCAGGTGAGTTAACATATTGAGTGTTGCAAAACATCCGATGATGTTTCCCAATGATTTCTGTGCTTGAGTAGCCAATGACTGATAAGAAATGTTGATTGACCGCGATGATCTGGCCATCAGGTGTAAACTCTATTTTTGCTACTGCTTCATCTATTGCTGATAACAGTGCCCGTGCTCGACTGAGCTCCGTCGTTAGGCTTTCAACTTCTTGGGTTGGTTTGCGAAAAAAGAACATAAATAAACTCCAAAGCAAATCTGATACAGGCAAATTAGCTTTATTACGTAGTGTGTTTGTAGGCTGGGAAACCTTATCGATACCTAATGCCATTTTTAACCAAACCGCTGAATGTAAAAGCAGAGTTAAAAAACGGGCATATTCGTATCTAGACCACTCCCCTGTAGATACCAAGCTATTCTATACACTTGCTCGATATTGGATTTAATCTTTATCAATCCAACATCAAAAAACTGCATCTAGTACTATCACACTTTTGACAATAAAGTATGAATTATAGATGAAATATAAAAATGGGTGATTTGAAGTAATAAGCTCTGTTTATATAAACAAAAAGTTGATACGAGGTAGATAAACAAGAATCAAAATTGAGCTAGCCCACACTCAGCAGGTGTTATTTTTGACACCAAACACTTTTAACACTGTTACCAAACAAAACAGCAGCGATAAACCACGCTGCTGCTCAATTCTTAGGTTATACCAATTTGACTTAATACTTGCTCAATTTTAAGGAGTAAACCTGACGCTAACAGCGTTAAAAATTTCTTATTTAGAACAACTAAATAGCAAAATTTTTGCCTTGCCTACATCTACTCGGAGGTAGGTACCTTGGCGATAGCAGGACGCGGTAGCGGGGTTATCGACTAGACTTTCTCGCCTCAAAACAGACCACTTAATTAAGAAAATTGGTATTATTTAGCTATTTTTGTACGGTTAAGCGGTAATCCCCAGCTCCACGGTAGGAATAAATGATAATACGATAATAGCCAGCGCTTGCGGTATAGCGTATGGTTTCTTGTGACGAGGGAGTCTCAGAGATAGCGACCTGCTGCCATTGGCCATTTTTCCATGCTTCCAGTTTTAAATCAAAATCAGCACTTGCAGGCCCTGAGAGTACGGCGTCTATCACGCCGCCATTATATTGAAACCAGCGACCATTTGGCTGGATAGCTTGCTCTTTATCAGCCAAATATCCGCTATAAATATCTCCTTTAGGAGGAGGCGGTAGTGTAGCACTTACGGTAAAACGGATCTCAGCAGCGGGATCTGAAATATTACTGATCCGCAAGCCCGAAGCATCACCATTCCACCACAAGGCATTGGTTCCTCTTTGCGCTAGCGCATTGGGTAAAGTAGCACTAAACTCCCCTGCTACATTGAATAAGTCACCGTTATCACCACGATTTCGACCGTTTTCTGGATCACGGCTCGCATCGCCATGCTCCATCTGTATATATGGATACCATTCATTTGAGTTGTTCCCAGCTGGGTCTACATGCCAAATCGCCAGGCCCGAGTCCAATTGCTGTGAATGCTGCCCTGATTGATGAATCGCTTCGATATAAAACGCTTCATTGGTGTTATTGGGATTACTCCATTTATAAGAGGTATTCGAACCTGAAATATGGCTTAGCTGCCCTGATGGTGCATTACTATTTAACGCGGGGTTTAGTTCAATCACGTTATCCCATCCAGCAAGCGCTCTGAAGTGTGCAACCGGCGGTGTAGGTTCAAAACGGTTTGACGTACCGATAGCACCAAAACCCATCACCCCAAAACTTGCTACTGAACCTTCCGAGCTCCCATCATAATCATATAAGTCAGGCCAATTTGTGATCAGATGCCCAGACTCATGTACAAAGGTGCCTATTGCTAAGCTATCACCCATATCTGTAATTTGATACCGATCTGTGCATACACCGTCGGCACAAAAACGTGGGCTTAACCTTGCCATATGCGGCCATAACCCTTTAGACCAAGCACTATCAGAGTTGCCTGCATAGAAGATGTTTAAGCCTCGGATCTGGCCGCTGCTGTTGGTTGTCAACGAGCGAAAGTCGAACCCTTGGTTAAACTCCAACCAATTCAATGCTTCTTTAATTAACTCTTGTGACCGAACCGTTGAGCTTAACGAACTGTCAGCATAGTATGCTTTATTATTTTTAGCTGTGTAGTACGCCGTTACCGTATTGGTATAGTCTAGTTTGCCGCCCGACACGGACGTAAAATAGCCCCGCACAGATTGCGCATTGCCAAATTCAGAGTAATTTTCGTCATTCAAAAAGCGCTCAATCTGCGCTTTTGTGATCGTACCGCGTTCATCAGGGAAATCGATAATAATCGTAAGTCCTTTTACTTTACCTGTAATTGAGGTGTTCAACTGTGTAAGCTCGGTTTTATGCTCTTCGTGTCGACGGTGAGCCAAATCGTGACTTAGTAGCCCTAGCATGCTTTGCTGAGCAGTTTTT
Organism: Pseudoalteromonas peptidolytica; assembly: GCF_012641745.1. Classification (GTDB taxonomy): domain Bacteria; phylum Pseudomonadota; class Gammaproteobacteria; order Enterobacterales; family Alteromonadaceae; genus Pseudoalteromonas; species Pseudoalteromonas peptidolytica. The sequence goes on along the minus strand of NZ_WEHZ01000012.1, from coordinate 29,917 downwards.
ACTTTTTTTGCAATAATGGCTGACGATAACCCTTGCTGGTAGTCCTCCGACTGACGAACTTTTACTCCCTGCTTAGCGCGATTTGAGACTAAAACACCGGTGGAAATTAACGCCTCGCCGTCTGCCGATAACTGCGCATAAGCCATACCTCGCAGCGCATCATCATAGACAACTAATTTACCTCCTACTGTGCGCTGCTGAGCAAAATAGTTATTACCATTCAAGATTAACGTAATAGTCTCGCCATCTGGTTGAGTAAATTGGTAGTGTTTATCTTGGTAAGGGATAGCAGCGTTTACTAGCGTAGTACAGGTCAGTAATGCCACAGTCATTGCGGCTGATGTGAGTTTCATATTTTTGTTCCTAGGTTACATGTTGTACAAACCATTAACATAGAACCTACATACAAAATTGCAACATCCTTTGAATAATTACAGGTACAAATTTCACCAATCACATAAATAACAATTAGTTACGAGATTAGGTTAGATAGTATATTTTTACAGCTCAGTATTTAAAAGTGAACAAAAAAAGGGCATTTAAACTATTTTTTTCAATTTTTAGTTTACAAGAGATAAACATTGCATTAGCATTGGTTTCGTTCCTTTGGGGCTGCACCTTTTTACCTGCGTACTTAGGCGTGCCTAAAGTCACAATTGAACTCCCGAGAAGTAGAGCTTGCTAACCAGGACGTTGGCATTATTGGGATTTCCTTGGCACAGCTTGTTGCTATTGGAGTTTTTATGCAGGCCAGATGGCCTGCTTTTTTTTGCAGAAATGCCATCTCGTTTTAGTTGCTCCCCCCTGTTCATCTCGCTACACTCAGACCTAGACTTTTAATCTCTATAAACTGTATCTATGTTACGAAAACCTTTTTCAGTTTTAGTTGTGATTTATAATGAGCTTGAGCAATTTTTGTTGCTACAAAGAGCTGATGACCCTGATTTTTGGCAATCGGTTACCGGAGGTATAGATCATGACGAGCTGCCAATTGAAACTGCCTATAGAGAACTTAAAGAAGAAACAGGGATCGACGCAAAAGCGCTTGGAATAGAGATACATGCCCACCATAAAACCAACCGATACCAGATCAGGCCGCAGTGGCTTCATCGCTACGAACCCGGTGTAACACTCAATACCGAATATGTTTTTAGTGTTCAGGTGCCGTCGAACACCCCTATTCAACTTGCTAAAGACGAGCATACGGACTTTGTTTGGCTAGATAAACAACAAGCATGTGAACGCGCATGGTCACCGAGCAATAAAGAGGAAATACAAGCAATTACCATCGTTGAGCCACAGAAATGCTAGCACACATCCACGCTGCCAAATGTGCTTCCTATTGATAAATAAAGCCGTCTCCTAACCAGATACACGATAGACTACATTCGCCTAGATTCAAGGTAACAAATTAACTGACTCAATCCATGCAAATTAATATAAAGTTGTTGATTATCCAGAATTTAAGTTATTTAATGCAAAGAATAACTCAAACTTCATCTATCTGAAGCTCAGGTTACCTATACCAATCAACTAAGCTTAATATTCAAAGTACGAAATTATTAAGACTTATAGACTCGGGAGAACTTACATGGATTTAGTCACATTTATCATTGAATACCTTTTTACTATTCAAGCATTTTTGCTGATTTTTGTCGTTGTCGTACTTAAAGGGAGTATCAAATTTGTGCCACAAAACCGAGCGTGGATTATTGAACGTTTCGGTAAATACCAATCTACCAAAGAAGCTGGCCTTAATTTTATCCTGCCATTTATTGACCGCGTTGCCGCTGATAGAAGTTTAAAAGAGCAGGCTGTTGATGTACCTTCGCAATCGGCTATCACCAAAGACAATATCTCACTGATTGTTGATGGCGTGCTTTACTTCAGAGTGCTAGACCCTTACAAAGCAACTTACGGTGTGGACGACTATATTTTTGCGGTAACACAACTTGCGCAAACCACCATGCGAAGTGAATTAGGCAAAATGGAACTAGACAAAACCTTTGAAGAGCGAGACCTACTGAATACCAATATTGTCGCCGCCATTAATTCAGCATCTGATCCGTGGGGGATCCAAGTATTACGCTACGAGATCAAAGATATTGTACCGCCAAATTCGGTAATGGAAGCAATGGAAGCGCAAATGAAAGCTGAACGTGTAAAACGCGCTCAAATTTTAGAGTCGGAAGGTGACCGCCAGGCTGCTATCAATGTTGCAGAAGGTAAGAAACAAGCACAAGTGCTGGCTGCTGAAGCAGAAAAAGCAGAGCAAATCTTACGAGCAGAAGGTGAGGCAAAAGCCATCATTGCCGTCGCTGATGCTCAAGCAGAGGCACTTAGAAAGGTGGGTGAAGCAGCAAACACTGACGAAGGACAAAAAGCGATCCAGCTCGACTTAGCAACAAAAGCAATTGCAGCAAAAGAAGCGATTGCTAAAGAGTCTTCGGTGGTCTTACTTCCTGATAATGGAACCGATGCCAGCTCATTAGTTGCCCAAGGCATGTCGATTATCAACTCGTTGAACAAAAAACAAGGGTGATCTTCATGGCCTTTTTACTTGAACATTTAGCTCAAGCTTTAATTGTTGTTGGGATCGCCTGCCTAATTATTGAAGTGACGGTGCTAGGCTTTGCCACTTTTGTATTGTTTTTTCTAGGCTTATCTTTAGTCATAAGTGGTGGATTAATGTATGCAGAGTTGCTAGAGCAAACTTGGCTTACCGCACTGTGGTTTAATGCTTTAGTTACAACGTTATTGGCTATCTTTTTATGGGAGCCACTCAAACGAATGCAAGAAGTTACCGACAACAAAGAGGTAAAGAGCGACTTTGCAGAGCTCACTTTTACATTAGAAAAGGATCTCAACACAGACAGCCGAATATTCCACAATTATTCAGGGATTGCTTGGCAACTAAAAAGTAAGCAGCCAATTAGCGCAGGAACAGAAGTCAAAGTAGTAAAAAAAGAAGTTGGTGCGTTTTGGGTGGAGCCTAACTAAAACCAAGTTGTCAGAAAGCCGACGCAATTTTATAAAGTTACTATGACGCTAATTAACCTGAACTCGAGTTCAGGTTAATTAAGACCTGCTTTGAACAGATCAGTAGCTAAATTTTTGTCTGCCTTCAAAGCAGTAGCAAGGCGCACAAGTCATGTTGTCGCCTAGGCTTTCTTGGCTAACAACCTAACAGTAGAAAGCTTGCTTTAGCAAATTGATATTATAACTGTCAGCCGTTCTTATCTCCCTTCGCTTTGTGTTTGCTAGATTTACTCTGAGTTAATGGCTTGTTACACTGAATTTAGGGACTAGGTTCAGCACCACTAAACCAACTATAAAACCAATAAAAAACAAAGGATTAAAATAAAAATGATTCGGGTCGAAAACTTAAGTCGCGTGTACGGAAGCGGAGAAACGCAAGTGCATGCACTAAAATCCGTTTCTCTTGAAGTGATGGAAGGCGAATTTGTCGCAGTGATGGGCTCTTCTGGCTCTGGAAAGTCCACACTGATGAATATACTTGGCTGCTTAGACTCTCCAACTTCCGGTGCTTACTATCTGGCAGATCAAGAAATTCAAGCTGTAGAAGATGAAGCGCTGTCACAAATTAGAAATCAGAAAATCGGCTTTATTTTTCAAACATTTCATCTGCTCACTCGACTAACTGCACTGGACAATGTCATCTTACCACTGAGGTACACCAATACCTCTCCATCAGAGGCCAAAAGTCGAGGGCTTGCTATGTTAAAAAAAGTGGGCCTTGACAGCAGAGCACATCACAAACCTTTCGAAATGTCTGGAGGACAACGCCAGCGTGTTGCAATTGCTCGTGCGCTTATCAATGAACCTAAAGTTATTTTTGCCGATGAGCCAACTGGTAACCTAGATAGTAAAACTTCACATGAAATCATGGAATTACTTTGCCAGCTGCACCAGCAAGGCCATACCATTGTGATGGTAACGCATGAAGACGATATTGCCGAATATGCTGAACGAATCATCAGAATGAAAGATGGTGAGAAAGTGGAGGATAGCCAATGCGCAGTTATATTATAAGCTTAGCCCTGCTCACCTCTTCGCAGGCTTTTGCCAAGCAAATTATTATCTCAGGTGTTATTAAAGCTGGTGAAACTCAAGTCTTTCACGCACCAATGAGCGACTCTTGGAAAACGCAAGTTCAATGGATGCTACCCGAGGGAGAAGTAGCCAACAAAGGGGATGTTGTGGTTGTCTACGATTCAGGCTCCATTGCTACCTCAATCGACCAAGACAAAGTCGCGCTTGACGCCGCAAAAGATGAATACAAGCGAATTGAACAAGACGGCGCCCAAAAGATACTCGAAGCCCAGTTTCAGTTGAAAAAAACCATTTTGCTCGTTGAAAGAGCCAAAATTGATGCAAGCGTGCCAAAAGCCAATATCAGCACCTACGACTACGAGCAATACCAGCTGAAGTTAGAAAAAGCGATCATTGAAAACCATAAAGCCGAAATCAGTTTAAGCAAGGCCGAAACTGAAGCAAAGGCAAATACTCAGAAACAGCGGCTGGAGATAAAGCGATTAGAAGCAAGTCTCACGCACAACCAAGAGCAGCTAGAAAAAATGAGTCTAATGGCCAGTAACAGCGGCCCCATTCTGTATGCGGATCACCCATGGAATGGCAACAAATTATTTGCAGGTGCAACCGTACAACCAGGGTGGAAAGTAGCAGAGATCCCTTCTATAGCGGGCCTGTATTTAGAAGCTTGGATACATGAAGTGGATGCTGCTGGTATCAAAGAAGGTCAAACTGCTGATTTAAAGTTTGATGCATTTCGCCCCTCATCAACGCCAAGTACACTTACAGAATTATCAACACAACCTGAAAAACGCCAAGACTGGGGCCAAGGTATGTATTACCGAGCTAAATTCACATTCAACACCGATTTGCCACTACTACCAGGCATGAGCGGAAGCATCACTTTGCCAGGAGGGAAAAATGAAAAGTAAGGTACTGGCATTTATCATTCCACTCTATTTACTTGGCTGTACCCAGGCTCCCAGCGATACACATATCGTTAAGTCACAGACAATCACTATCACAGTAGAAGCGAATGGTGAATTAGAATCAAAAAGCCGAGCGTTGATAGCACCTCCTTCAATCAAGCGTATGTGGCAATACAAGATAAAACAGTTAATGCCTGAAAATACCCCAGTTCAAAAAGGCCAAGTTGTTGTTTCGTTTGACGATCAGAGCGTGAGAGATCGCCTGATGGAGTACAATTCGAAGCTTAGCCAAGCACAAAAAGAACTGGAAAATAAACAAGCTCAAGTCGAGGAGCAAGAAGAAGAATACAAACTTGCACTAGCTGAGGCGCAGATGAACTTCGATAAGGCAAAACGACGGGCAGAGATCATAGATAACTCACGCTCAGACAACGATCGTAAAAAAGCGCAAATCGACTTCACCATTGCAACTAATGAGTTAGAGCTTGCCCGCAGCAAACTTGCTTTTCATCTAGACAACAAAGAACTGAGTATCCAATTGGCAAAAAGTAAAGTTGCACGAACAGATGCTGAAGTAAAAGCACTAAAACGTGATATTGAGCGTTTAAAAGTTAAAGCACCAATGAATGGCTTAGTTGCTTATAGAGCAAATAGAGCAGGTGAAAAACCCAGTGTAGGTGAGTCCATGCAGTTTGGCCAGCCTGTGGTCGAGTTGTCAGTTATTGAACAAATGCAAGTAAAAGCGCAAATAAAGGAAGCCGATTTTGGGCGGATTAAATTAGGGCAAACAGTAAAAGTGACCATTGACAGTGCCGACGGTTATGTCATAAGTGGAAAACTCGTTGAAATAGGAAAGGCCTTCAGGGAGAAGTCATATCAAGATAAAAGCCGCATTGTTGATGCGATTATTGAACTGGATAAAATCGATACTGATAAGCTAAGGCCCGGATTAAGCGCTCGTGTAGAGATAGTGACGGCCCAACTCGATAACGCCTTAACCGTTCCGCTTAACGCTTTAAAACAAAGTGCTGGCAAAGTGCTGCTAAACACAAATTACGGTGAAAAAGAGGTGACAATTTCTCATACAACACCGACGCTTGCCGTGGTTTCTTCTGGCATTAGCCAAGGCACGGAGGTAAGGCTATGAGCAAAAAATTACTCGCATTGCTTGTCCCTGTTTGGTTGCTTGGCTGTCAAGAAGCATCGGATAAACCAACACAACTGCTCTACACTGTTGAGTCAAAACCATTTTCGATAACAGTGGATGCCGAAGGCGAACTAGAAGCAGCAAGCGAAACCGTGATATCTGCCCCAACTTCAGCCAGAGGAGCGCAAACACTTGCTTGGATAGTACCGGAGTATTCTCAGGTGAAAAAAGGCGATGTGATTGCACGCTTCGATGGCAGCCAGTTAGCAAGACGAAAACGTTTTAGCGAATTCGACAAAGGCAAAGTAGCGCAAGACATGACCGTGACAGATAGTGACTTAACGACAAGAAAGTCCCATTTAGATAGCGACAAAAGCATTGTCAGTGAAGAGAAGCGCTTTGCCGAAACCTTTTCAATAGATGACGAACGGATCCGCTCAAAGCTCGATATTTTAGATCAACTACAAAATGTTGAGTATCTCAACGCAAAAGAAGCATATTTTGAGTGGCAGACAGACCAATTTTCCTCCTCTGCACTGGGAGAAATGGAGCTACTGAAACTGCAATCAAAACAGCATGAAAGCAAAATTGCGATGTACAACGCAAATTTGGAAAGTCTCGAAGTTATCGCGCCACATGACGGCTTACTTACCCTAAACGCAGATTGGCGTGGAGAGAAGCCAAAGGCAGGCCAAGCATTATGGGCAGGGCAAAAAATTGGCGGGTTACCAGACATTTCGTCTCTGCAAGCTAAGCTTTTTGTTCATGAAAAAGAAGCGCTTGGCCTTGAGGTTGGGCAAACAGTTAAGTTTACTTTACTCTCCAATAGTGATGAACGCTTTGATGGTAAAGTCACAAAAGTATCGCCCTATCCACAATCTATTCGCCGTGGAGATCCACAAAAATACTATGAGGTTATAGCTAGCCTCAACGAAACTCCAAGCCACTTTACACCTGGCAATAAAGTACTCGCTACATTGCTTGTTCAAGAACGTAAACAAGCACTACTTGTGCCGAAACATAGCATTATCAATGACAACAATGCGTTTTTTGTGCTAGTGAAAGACGGTAGCCAGTTTCAACGTGTAAAAGTGGAGTTAGGGCAAAGCAACCTAAGCCACACCGAAGTACTGGAAGGTTTGTCCCCTAACCAACAAATTGCACTGGTCGCGAATAAGGAATTGTAATGAAATATGTAGAGTTATTTACCGACGCCATGGTGCAATTAAAGCAGCATAAGCTCAGAACCCTATTGACCTTGCTCGGTATGATTTTTGGTGTGGGCGCCGTGATTGCTATGTTAAACATAGGTGAAGGTGCTGAACGAGAAGCGCTTAAAATGATTGATTCCATGGGGATTAATAATGTTATTGTCAGCGCCAAAGACATTGAAGAGAATGACCTAAAAGAACAACGAAAACACTCGCAAGGTCTTAACCTATTAGACGGCCAAGTGATAGTCGATGCTTTGCCCTTTGTTAATGATTTTTCTGCTGAACGACTAGTAGATACCTATCAGATTTATAGCGAGTTCGGCAGCTTTGAAGGTGAAGCTGCCGGTGTCACTGCCAACTATTTTAGTCTTGCCCATTATGAGCTTGCGGATGGTCGCCTACTTAATGCGGAAGATAGTAAAGAATATAGGCAAGTTGCGTTACTTGGTGAAAATACCGCAAAAACGCTTTTTCCCTTAGGAGACGCAGTTGGTCAACAAGTAAAAGTAAATCATTTATGGTTTGAAGTTGTTGGTATTTTGCAAGCACCACACCTAAATAAAAAGGAGTTTCAGGGCGTGGCATTAGGTGGTGAGCAAAGTCGTATTTTTGTACCTCTGACAACCGCTATTTACCGTTTTAATAAGGGGCTACTGGAGCCAGAGATCACTGAGTTGAAACTGGCCATCGACAAATCTCACAGTCCAATTTTAGCATCTCAAGCTATTGCTAACATTCTCATGAATCGCCATAGCGACATTGACGACTATAAGTTAACCATACCAGCTGCCTTGCTTGCTCAGCAAAAACAAACGCAGGCCATTTTTAATATGGTGATGTCTTGCGTAGCCGGTATATCCCTCCTTGTCGGTGGCATTGGTATTATGAATATCATGCTCGCGACTGTACTTGAACGAACTAAAGAAATCGGATTATTACGTGCAATAGGTGCCACTCAGAAAAATATTCAGGTTCAGTTTATTACAGAGAGCTTTACTATCTCAATCTTAGGTGGGCTGCTCGGGGTGGTGTTTGGCATTGTGCTTTCAGAGATCATTGCATTTTATTCAAATTGGGCTGTGTCTTGGTCTCTCAGTGCAATTGTGCTCTCTTTTAGTATTTGTGCATTAGTTGGCTTAATATTCGGTGTATATCCCGCCATTAAAGCCTCAAAGCTGGATCCTATCGAAGCATTACAGAGTGACTAATTTTATATTTTGTATGCGCTTTAATTTTGTTTTTGAAAGCTAAATGAAAAATAGAAAAATTAAATTATGTTACAAGGACTTAATTCTAGCGCAAAGAAAATCTAAACACCGACAGGCCTGTGCTTTGTAATGATACCAATTAGCGTAAATACTTGCTCAAGCTGAAGGAGCAAGTTTGACACTCACGGTCTTGAGGTTGCCTTATTTAGAGCAAAAATAACCAAACTTATCAAGGATAGACATGAATAGAATAAAAGATTTAATCATTTTTTTATTAATCACAACAGTACTTTACCTATATTTCCAGCCCTCAGTGAATGGTTCTGACCTGATAGTCGAGGATGACAAGCAGATCCTTAACGCAACTGAGCCTGAGGCGGGTTCAAATGCTTATAAACAGGAAAAAAGAGACGCGAAAGCAGCAGTAAAAACGGTCTCAATAGAAGGTGTTCCATATTCAAATGAAGGCTTTACGCATGAGAGCGCAAAAGCTTAGTCAACGCTACTGACGAAACAAACTCCGGTAACGCAAGTGACTACGAAAAAACAGAGATTGAACATCAAGATGAACTATTCCATTTTTTGCGTCAAAATGAGCGGTTAGCCAAGATAAGAATTGACGACATAAAATGCTCAAAAGAAACATGTACTATCGATTTTTACACCCCAGATAACGGCTCATCTGTTGAGTATGCAATAAAGGTAATATCAAACTTAAAAGAGAATAAAAACTGGAAAGACAATGCGATATACTCAAATGTTCAAGACCAATCATTTAGGATTGAGATTGATAATAGCAAACACTTGGACAAATAAGTGACGAAGTGAGCGCTCCTTGTCTGAGTAGTTTGCCAATCTAGGCTTACCAAATTACACATTACTAAACTGACACTCTCTTCCTCTCTCACAGTTATTAATGTGAAGCGCCTATTCAGTGTAATTTATTCGTGAGGTTTGGTATTTATTTGCTACATTAATAGAAGAACTTACCCCCAAGTAACGCGGCGTCAATCTGAGTGCTTTTTCATTGATGCAAGCTAGGACATAAAGAATGAATCGTAGCCCTCAGGAATTGGAACAAGAAATACAAACGCTAACAGCGCACTTGGCGGCGACCACATTTGAACGAGATAAATATAAATCGCTATTTCTCGCCTCAGGCGACGCGCAGTCTATTGTTGATTTAGATTCAGGGAAGTTTGTGGAATGTAATCAAGCCGCTGTAGACTTACATGGCATTGATAGTAAGGACACCTTTTTACAGCTTGAGCCTTCTGATATATCCCCTCCATATCAACCTTGCGGTACATCATCCAAACAATTAGCCACCTATTTTATACAAAAGTGTTATCAAGATGGCGCACAGCTTTTTCATTGGAACCACAGTAAAACTGATGGCACGGTATTCCCCTGCTCTGTTTCCCTTACTGCCGTGCACATACAAGATAAACGCTTGGTGCTCGCTACTGTGAGAGATATCTCTGAACTTATTACAACGAAAGAGAAATTAGATAAAGCCAGTACCGATGCTAAACAGTATAAAACTGCCTACCAGACAGAAAAAATGAAATTCGAGCGCTTTGTTAATTCCGCGCCTATAGGGATAGCGGTAAATGCTATGGACGATGGCACTTTCCACTACGTGAATGACGAATTTAGTGAAATGACGGGCTACTCAGTGGAGGAATTAAACAATACTGACTACTGGAAACTCACTCCCGATAAATATAAGGCACAAGAACAGGTACAGCTCGATAATTTGCAAAAAACTGGCCGTTACGGCCCGTATCAAAAGGAATATATTCACAAAAGTGGTCAAGTATTTCCAGTTCTCTTGTCTGGCATTAAAGTAGCAGATAGTAACGGCAAAAACTTCATTTGGTCAGTTATCCAAAATATATCATCACAAGTTGAAGCGCAAAAACAACTCAAAAAAGCGAGAAACCAAGCGGACTCGTTGGCACTGAGAATGCAGCTTGCAAATAACTCTGCCCAAATCGGGGTTTGGGAGTGGGACTTACTCACCAATGAGCTGATTTGGGATGATTGGATGTTTAAATTATATGGGATCCAAAAAGCACAATTTTCAAAGGTATATGAAGCGTGGGAGAGTGCTGTTCACCCAGATGATATAAAGTTCGCCAGCGCACAATTACAAGACGCCATCGCTGGAACTGGTGAATATGAACCCGAGTTTAGAGTCGTCCATCCAAATGGAGAGATTAGAACGATAAAAGCCAGTGCCCAAATTATCCGCGATAAAGATAACATGCCCACTAAAGTGGTTGGTGTGAATTATGATGTGACAGAGAAAATCAAAGCTATCGAAGTATCTGAAACAGCACGGCTTGCTGCTGAACATTCTTCTAAAGCAAAAAGTGATTTCTTAGCGAATATGAGTCATGAGATCAGAACCCCTATGAATGCGATTTTAGGTGGCTTGCAGTTACTAGAAAATGCAAACCTTGACAGTGACTTAAAGAAAATACTCACTAACGCGATATTTTCAGCAAAAAGCTTGCTAACCATCATCAATGACATCCTGGATTATTCAAAAATAGAGTCTAACAAAATAGAGCTAGAAAGCGCGCCGATTTCAATTCGCAATATTCTCGATTCTGTTAAGTATGATCTTGATGCTTTAATTAGTAATAAAGGGGTAGACTTTGTTGTCAACATTGATAAACACTTTAAAGATGGTTGGCTTGGTGATTTGGTTCGAGTCAAACAGGTAATACTAAACCTAGCATCAAATGCGGTAAAGTTTACACACAAAGGTAAAGTGTCTATCACAGCAACTAACGTCATACACAATAACAATGCGGCAATTCATCTAAGTATCCAAGATTCAGGGATTGGTATGGATGAGCAAACCCAAAAGCGAATATTTGAGCGGTTTTCTCAAGCAGATACCTCTACTACTAGGCAATACGGTGGTACAGGATTAGGTATGTCTATCACCGTTAATTTGATCAAACTTATGAACGGTACGATTAATCTAACCAGCAAGGCAGGAAAAGGGACCACCGTTGATGTAACACTTCCGCTTGAACAGTCCAACTCTCAATCACAAATAACACAAACAAAAGCGCTGACGCCACCAAACTTACAAAACCTCGAGATCCTGATTGCTGAGGATAACCCGATTAATCAGATATTAGTGAAAACCATGCTAAAAGAAACGGGAGCAATTATTACGGTTGTTGAAAATGGCGACCTTGCTGTTAAAGCCTGCCGCGAAAACTCTTTCCATCTAATACTGATGGATATACATATGCCAGTAATGGATGGTGTTGATGCGCTTAAAGCGATCAGAAAACTAGATATTAAGGTACCAGTGATTGCCCTTACTGCTAATGTGATGGTTGAAGATGTAAAGCGATACTTTAAAATTGGTTTTAACGCCCATATTCCAAAACCAGTTGAGTTGTCTATCCTCTACGGAGTGCTATCGGACTATACGAGCTAAAGTCGACATCGCTGCGGATTGTAATGAACAGCTCCCCCTTATACCACCTCTCACCACTTTGTTATTCGACTCCGCCAAAGTAGCCATTTACTGGAATCAATAAGTCTAAGTTAGACAAACACACCACTGTTTAAATTGATCGGATGATTAAGCTTTTTGATCCGCTGGAAAATTAACCTAACCCAATAAATAATCCGCTTTTTATTGGACTTTTTTTCACCACACGGTAAACTTTTGTGCGATTCTTATCAAAAATAACACCAATTATCTTAATTAAGTGGTCTATTTTGAGGAAGAGAACTGGTATTGAATTAAGATTAGGTAAGGAGTGGTTGAATATCAGTCTAGTCGATTAAGTGAGTAACCTAGTGAATTAAAGCCCCCCATATTGGAAAGTAGGCGGTAAATTTAGCAAAATTAGCTCTTAAATAGTTGATTAAAAAAACCAGTTACTCAAAAGTCAGATCACTAACAATGAAAAAAACCACATCACAAGAATAAATACACTTTAGAGCTAAATGCTCATACTCTCACAAAGACTAGCACCATGATGTATGCAATAGTTGTACAGTCAGGGGCAAGCAAGTGAGCAGTGGCGATACTCATGGAACTTCAAGGATAAATAATGAAAAGACTTACGCTTATTGCGCTTTCAATGGCCTCTCTAACCGCATGTAAAAGCAACGATATAAACCGCGTGGTTAATGATGGTGTAGACGGTGCTATCAACGGTATTTTTGGCAGCTCTGGCACCGTAGTGTCAGCAAATAGTAGTGGTTCGAGCAGTGACTACTCAGTTAAAAAGGAAAAAGTATGGACACATCACGCGGAGAAAACTCCGCGTAACTATGGCTCACTTGCGTTTGTTAAAACCGCTAAAAACCCTGATGGGAAAACTAGGCTAAAATTTAATGAGTGCAAGCACCCTCGGATCGGAAATATAAAATGTAGGGGCTACTTATATGAGGTCTCACCTGAGGGGTGGCTTGTAAAAGGTGATACCATTCATTTTGGTACAAACCATTATTCAGACATTGTCATCCCAGCCGGTCAATATTATATTAAAATTGAAGGCAAGGACGTGAGTAAAGATGTTTATGCCACAGGTACTATTGAAATAGCGCCTTTTGTGACCAACTATATTAACGTCACTGTACAATAATATAGCAATAAAAAGTACCTAGCCCACCCTTACAGCCTAGGTACTTTTTACCAGAGACTGATAAATCTAATTATCCCACTTAAAAGCGACTTTCCTTATTCATTTTATTTCATCAATATTGTAAAAAAGTTCCTAATAAAAGAACAACCGCCACTACAAAAAATAAAAAATAACGTTTTTTTACATTAACTTAGTGATTAACTCCACACTTCCGTCAAGTCCCCACAACTTTTACAGCACAAAACCGTTGAGATTTAACTAACAATAACAACCACTAACGTTAATTCATAAAAAACCAATGTTAAAATCTAAATTACCAAAGAAAACAAGAAGATGTTAAATTGTTTATTTTTTGTTATTTATTTATTTGAAATTCTTTATTACCGTAGAGTTTGTGCTCAAAGTAAAAGCACTAATCGCAGACCACACTCATTCGCACAGAAGTAGTCTCAAATTGAGCAGTGACGTTTAGGTGGGAAGGAATCTTAAAAATAATTATGGAGTTAATATGCAAGGGTTTAAATATCTGTGCGTTTTAGCGTCAATGTTTTCGTTGCATTGCCACGCAACTGAACGAATTTTTCTATTTAATAACGCAGATCACATTACATCTGCATTACAAAAAAAACAACCACTGTTGGGGCGTATGGACGTGCAACAGCATAACTATTTGCTCGCATTAAACACATTCGCAACCCAATATACAGGTCAGTCGTTGGAGTTTCATCAAGAACAAATAAGCGAAACACAGCACAGCCACACAATTACTCAAAAATATCACAACATCCCAATTTGGGATCAGGATCTCGTTGTACTAACTGATAATAATGGTGTTGTCGAGCAAGTATACGGCGACATTATCGTTAATATTGAAAAAGATATTCCTCACATTGCTGAAGTAAAAGCGCAGCAACTGGAAGATGCTTTAGCCGCTGTTATTGCCCAATTTCCAGCAGAGCGCCCACGGACTTTTAAACGCAAACATGCTGAAGAGGTGATATACATTGATGATCAAGGCAAAGCCCGACATGCGGCAAAAGTAAGCTTTTTCACTGACTTTCACTCAGCGCCTTATCAGCCTCAACGAATTTTAACTTTTGTGGATCTCACCAGCAACGAAGTTATAACTCAGGCAGATGTATTACAAAAAATCGTTCATGAAGGTGGCAGTGGTCCGTCTGGAAACGACAAAGTTTCTCGTCAAGATTACAAACAAGCCGACTATGTATCATACCCACCAAAAACTTTTGTAGTGTCTATGCAAGCAAATGGACAGCAAACCAACTGCTTGTTCGATGCAAAAAATGTTGAAACACGCAACTACAATCATAGTACGGCACAGATAAGTGTCCCCTATAGCTACGATTGTTCAAATTCAACAAGAAACGACTATAAAGAATATCATGGCGCTCGTTCGGCATTGAATGATGCCCACCACTTTGGTCAAACAGCGAGCTTGATGTTTGAAGCTTACCTCGGTCAGAAACCCTATTTTGATAAAAAGATCATTCAAAATGTCCATTACGGCCTAAACATGGATCAAGCATTCTATGAAAGTGGTGAAGTGTATTTTGGTGATGGTGATTATCTCTTTTACCCTATGGTTTCTCTTGATGTAGTCGCGCATGAAATAGCTCATGGCTTTACTGAAGAATATGGGTCAAATACACCAAAGTCTATGCTCACTGGGCAGGCTCGAGCAATTAACGAAGCATTTTCAGATATGGCTGGAGAAGCAGCTGAGTTTTTTTATTCCGGTGTCAATGACTGGAAAAGTAATCATGAAACGTTTCGGCTCGGTGATGCTTTGCGTTATTTCAAAACCCCCACCCTCGATGGCAACTCGATTGATCATATAGATGATTATGATGACTCCATCACGTCTCACCATGGTGCCGGTGTATCTAATAAGGCGTTCTACTATCTCTCTACAGCAGAGCTTGCCAATGAACCTTCGCCATGGAATACCAAATATTCTTTTATTCTTTTCGCCAATGCTAACAAAAACTGTTGGACGAGTAACAGCACCTATCTTACAGCCGCAGATTGCGTGATGCGACAAGCCAGCAGTATAAACGATCGATTAAGACAAGACGGCGTCAGCAAGCAAGACGGAAGCCAATGGCAAACCTCTGAGCTGAAAAACCATGTTCGTAAAGCTTTTTCACAAGTGGGAATTAAGCTCACAGTTAATCAAGGGTTAGAGTCCGAGCTTAACTTTGATCGTAAATTTTTATCTTTTGATTTTAAGAACTTAACCAGAAAAGATGGACAGCACATTTCCGCAGAAAACAGTGAAGGTTGGCAATGGGAATGGAACTTTGGAGATGGTAGCGCAACCAATAGTGCCTTTGAAATCAGCCATAGCTATAACGCCGCAGGAAAGTATGATGTCTCCTTGAAAGCAACCGACCCATCTGGTCAGTCAGATACCTACACACTCCCTATTGACGTGTACGCTGACTATTGCTCGGCACAAGGGGTTAACCATAGTAAATACTACCTTTCTTCAGTCACATTGAATGATTACATAAATGAATCTACTTCTAGTAATTACAGTGATTACTCAAGCAATGTCATTGATATTAAAGATGGAAAAGCGCTGAACATCACACTCGTGGCAGCCCCTCATCCAGATACAAAGGATAAAACTAAAAACTTTTATGTCTGGTTGGATAGGAATAACGACGGCCTGTTTCATAAAACTGAAGAGCTGGCACTTTTTGGCAGCAATAAAACACAGTTGAGCGGAGACATTTCACTAAGCGGCGAATTAAACCAAACTTATCGCATTCGTACCATGGTGTCATTTGGAATTGTTAAGTCGGCATGCGGCGATATCTCTTGGGGTGAAATCGAAGACTACACCGTCAAGTTAATTGAAAATAACGATCCAGTAGAGATGAAGATCGCTGCAAATCAAGGTGTCAACCAGATCAACTTTGTTAATAACACTGTTGATGATCGCGTTAAGCGTTGGCAATGGCAGTTTGGAGATGGAGCAACAAGCTCGAAAATGTCGCCATCACATGCCTACGCAAAATCAGGAAGTTATGCCGTTAGTGTAAAAGCGTACGACAGATTTAATAAAGAAATCGGTAGCTGGAATAAACAAGTACCGTTTAGCACCACGATTACGCCATTGTTTACTCCGCGTGTTTCAGGCAACACTGTGTTTGTAAATACTGACCAAAGTGTGATGCCAGCAGGAAGCACCGTGGAGTGGCAATTTGGAGATGGTGCGACTTCGTTGGTGCAAAATACCCAGCACACCTATCAAAATGATGGCGAATATACGATCACGCTAACCATACGCCATGAAGATGGCGAGCAAGCGCTCAGTAAAGCAGTAAAAATAGGCCAATCTTCTTTTACTCCAGAAGTCAGTTTTACAGTAACAGAGTTGAGTGATGGTACGTTTGAAGTCACATTTAATAACACTACCTCAAAACCAGATAATGCCGCACGCAACCCAGATGTCACCCTAGTCTGGAACTTTGGCGACGGTACTACGCTGACCCAACATGGCGACTTTGGCCAAGATACACAACACATATATCAGTCTGCCGGAGCGTTTAGTGCCAGTCTCTCAATCAGTTATGACAAGCCTTGGTGGGATGACTGGGGAGATAGAGTGACAGGCACCAAGAATATGTTGATAACGCTTGAGTCTGCGCAGCCTGTTGAATATTGCACAGCCGCCGGTCTGACCGATTATGAACACATTGCAAACGTCACCTTTAACCAAGATGGGCCATTTGATAATAACCAACAAGCTGGTGTGGTAAACCCTAACAACCCCATCAAGCTATACGCAACACAAAATAATACCTATCGAATTGAAGCAGGTTATGCCGGTAGTGAGGCATTCGCGGAAAATTACCATGTTTGGATAGACCTCAATGGTGACGGCCAGTTTGGCAATGGTGATTGGAGAAATGACAAGTCTGAATTACTCATTATGGACTTTGATCAAACAAACCAAGACTACGGTAAAGGCTATGTTGAGGGAGAGTTTAGTATCCCAAGTAATCAACTCTCACAACCTGTCACAACAACACGAATGAGAATTTTGCAGTACTACGGATTTAGCAGAGTAAATAGTATTGACCCTTGCTCTGACTATAGCAGTGCCGCTACCTCGGGGAGCGGAGAAATTGAAGACTACTTAGTAGAAATTTATAAGAATTAAGGAAAATAATATGAAAAAGTTTAACAAAAAGATATTCATTCCGCTCACAGTCGCGCTGGCCGTCAGCAATGCAGTAGCAGCCAACACTATCAACGAGTCGCACTTAGACAGTAGTATAGTGTCAACTCAATCAGGGCCTGCTGCTTTATATGGTCAAGCAGTTACAACGCCCGATAAATTCGGGATCCGTAAATTAGACATGAGTAACCCGCTTCATTATAAGTTGGCTACATCACGCCTCAATCAAGCTGGGCGAAAAGAAAGTCAGTTCCCACAGCTACATAAAACACTAGAGGTTGCCAAACAGCAACATCTCGTAGCAAAAACAGCGAAGTTGACAGCAACGCCACCACCGGTAAGTGAATCAGAAGTTGATATTATCAAAGAAGCACATTTCTTTATGGATATGAACTTGGCTATCTCAGCAGATACCAATGAGCCTTACATCATTGTCAGAGCAAAAAGCACACGGTTTGGAGGCACTAAAGCGACTTATATTGACCTACTACTTGAAGATGAGCACGGTAACCAATTGGCACCAGCGGGGTCTACATTGAATGTGCTTGACGGTAAAGATACCACAGCTGTTTCGACTATTTCACTTAAGTCTTTAAAGAAGCACTTTCCAAACATCGACACTATCTATGCTAGCTCTTTTGTAGAATTAGAGAATGAAGATGGCACCATCAGCTCGACCATAAAATATACTGAGTACCCATTCTCATGGGAACACGCTGAGACAATATATGGCGCGGTTGCTAAAGACAGTACAAATAACTCCAGTGTAGCAGAAATGGGTATTACACCAGCGCTTTATGATGGTCGCCCTCAATACAACGCAACGGCACCAATAGATAAAAATAACGACGCAGTAATTAAAGTTTGCTTAAACCGCCAACACTCAGACTGTGATTACATGCCAGATCAAGTTGGCGATCCAAATGAAATCACCGATGTAAATATTCCGTTCAATGGTGAGCTTCGTGTCCCTCATGAAATTTTAGAGATCTACCCTACTGAGGGCGCGTTACCAAATGGTATTGATGAACCTACTAATATCTACCTCCAAGAGGGGGTATACGGTGGGGCAACAAAACAAAGCTACCGAGGTATCGAAAATGCAATCAAGCAATTCTCTGACTATCTAGACGTGGAAGTCGATCCGGTCAATAAAGAATCCATTATTCGCTGGAATATCCCTCGCAACGAAGGACGCTTTGGCAACGCGAAATTGTTTTCCAATATTGCAACAGCAAACTGGTACATGACATTTGCAGTTAAAGGGAACCCATATTTCAAAACAGGCCGACGTGGGCCGGTGGCTTTCCAAGTTTCATTAACGTCTGAGGCGTCAACGCGTTTTGGTAACTTCTATAGTGAAGTACTACCTATGATGAAATTGGGTTATAGCTGCCTGGCAAAAGGTACGTTAATCACCATGGCAGATGGCTCTCAGCAAGCTATTGAAAATATCGGTAAAGGAGATCTTGTGCTTGGGGCATTGGCTTCCAACGCAAATGTGAAAGAGCCGATGCAAGTGGTCGATGTGTCAGTCGGTATCGAAGCTATCAAAATGTACCGCATTAAAGGTGCAGATGGCTCTGATATTTTAATGACAGAAACACACCCAATCTCCACGTCTAACAAAGGCATAGTATGGGCAAAAGAGCTTAAAGTGGGCGACCGTATTTTAACTGAAGGGGGTTCTGTACTCGTCACAGACATAACCAAAGAAAAATATAAAGACAAGATATACAACTTAAAACTTGCGCCAACAGCGGAGTCTGTATTGTCTGAGTCTCGTAACTTTGCCATGTTTGCCAACGGTATGGCGGTTGGGGATTTAGCAACTCAAGATGAGTTTAACTATAAAGATCAGGAAATTCGCATGTCAGAAGAAGAAATCCTGCAACGTCTTCCTGAAAAATGGAAAACAGATTACATCAATAGTTTGAACTAATCACTACCCGGTGACCTTTCTGCTTGAAAGGTCACACTTCTCTGTAAGGAATTCAATATGAAATTTAGTTATTCTCCATTGGCACAGGCCATGGGGGTAGTGGGACTTTTTGCCTGTAGTTTGTCAGCAAACGCAGCTGATACCAAAGAGTTCACTGCCCAAAAAAACAATGCAAGTCTAGATTCTGTAACATTGGGCACTGCCTATCATAGCGAAAAAGAAGGCTTTTATGCGTTGCAAAGTGTACAAGGAATGGTTGATGAGACCTATGGTAACACTGAAATGGATTTTGTCGTTGGCGTCGACATGAGTTATAGCCAACTCTCTAGTATGTTGGACGGTAACTTAGGTGCAGCACTAGATGTTCCCGTTATCAAAGTTGGAGTCGGAGCCAGCTACGCCAAGCAAAACGCCGCTGATAACTACACCGGTACTTATACTCTGTTTCTTTCTTTGAAGCCAAAAAAACGCATGCTGGTTGCCGATCCGCAAATTGGCTTTCGACCAACTCAAGTTGCATTGGACTTAGCAAACGCCAATCCTGGCGACAAATTTAACAATATTGGTAATGAGTTTGTATCAACGATTGAGTATGGCTCTCAAGTGATGATTAACCTCAAATTTCAATATAAAAATGATGAAGATAAGGTGAAATGGGGAGGCCAGCTTGGTGTTGACTGGGCCGGCAAAGTCAGTGTCAGCGGTAAACTACAAAAAGTTGATGAAGACGTAAAACGTAATATTAAAATCACCGTTTCAGCGTTGCAGCTTGGTGGTGACCCTACTGAGCTACTGAAGGTGATCCCAAACCAGCTCGTAAATTGTACGATGGAAAATCCTACACCATGTTTCGATGTGTTCAAAAACAGTATTGATTACATCAAAACCAACTATGTCACTCAATTTGACACTTTAGACAAATATAACGTCAGCCGTGTATTCACTGAAAGCTATACCGATTCAGGACCAAGTTTATCTGCATTGGTACCAGATGATATCTACCCTGCAAAAAGTATCTTAACCAAACTGGCACTTAAAAATATGAGCGATGATTGGGTGCAGGCGATCCTTGATAACCGTCGCGCCGACAACCTCCTGAATTACTATGCAAGTGAGCTCAATAACGCACACCGAACAGCATTAGAAACCATTCGTGATAATGCGTTATTCAATTCGTTCATCCTTGCTGACGCAGTTGATTATTGTAAACGTAATCCAATTGGTAATTACTGCCGCGATAGAGAGCTACAAACCCGTGATCGCGTTCATCAGTATGACCGCAAATGGCTAGAATTATAAGGAATAAGACTATGTTAAAAGTCATGCTTACCAGCACATTTATTGCCTCTGTTGCGGCCATTATTGCGCCGACCGTACAGGCAAATACAACGCTATTTGAATCCCGTGATGTGTTAACTCCCCAGCAGGCGCTTGGGCGTTTTCAATGGTTAGAGAAATGCTATCCGGGGTTACTGGTGGAAGTCTCTGACAATATCTTTGATCCCACAACCCCAATTCCCAACGAAGAAAAAATTGCTAACCTCAAAAAAGTCATGCTGTATAAGAATAGCGCGCTGAGAAATGATGCGAAGTACCTTACCTTTGGGGATGAAGACAACGCCAACCCAAAAAATTGGTTTGCTGGCATATCTCCAACAACCTCCTGCTTACAAATCCCTTCAGATTACCGTATCAGCGCTGTAATGGTCACCCCAGCAATGCCTAACTATTGTGAGACTCGTTCGCGCGAGCGCGATTATGAACACATCAAATCGGTGAAGTTTTCAAATCTCGATAACACCAGTAGCAATACTTTCTACAGTAATTATGTTGGTGATACGGCAAAAATATATGCGGACAAAAGCTACCAGCTGACACTTACTCCAGGGTTCAGTGGTGCTGAAACATACCCTGAAACTTGGCATGTTTTTATTGACTGGAACCAAGATGGTGACTTTAAAGATAGCAAAGAGATGCTATTTGCAGGTGTCTCTGAACAAGCGCTACAAGTTGAAATCACTCCTCCGACAGGAGCGAAGAAAGGAATGACAAAAATGCGCGTAACTATGGACTACTTAGGTGGCAGTAATGACGCATGTAAAGAAGTAGACTCAGGTGAGGTAGAAGATTACCTCCTTTACGTGAAGTAATAGGTGGCAACATGAATTTATACAAAAACACTATCGTGGCACTACTTGCAAGCTCAGCTCCATTTGTTTGGGCTGAAACCAACTTTGTAAATGAAGCCACATTGATGCAAAAAGCACAAAATGTAAATACGTTTCAAAGTGAAATACCCGGCTTGATGAATGATCACGTGGTATTGGGTACCGCGTTTAATAGCGACCAGAAACGATTTCTGAATGTACAAACTGTTGCTGGTGAAACCGTAGAAACTCTTGGTAATACCCGCGTACAATTCGAACTCGTTAATAACGGCAGCTACGATGAAGTTCTGCGCCAACTAAACGGAAATGTTGATGTTGATGTAGGCTTTCCCGTCATTCGCGTCAAAGCTGGAGGCCACTTAGCTAAAGAAATGTCCTCTACTGAGTTTTCAAATACTTACACCTTTCAGGCATCATTAACACCGAAAAAGCGTGTGCTCATGCCCGCCGATCCTAATATCGGTTATACCCTGACTCCATCAGGAAACACATTAGCCAATGAATATCAAAGCAAGCTAATGAGTATGGCTGGCGATGCGTTTATCAGTGAAATTGAATATGGTGCCCAGCTACTCATTAATATGAAAATTGAATATTTGAGTGAGCAGCATAAAAGCGAAATTGGCGGTTACTTAGGCGTCAGCTACGGTGCTGGAAATATAGGGATAAGCGTTGATGGTAAACTTAACTATATAGATGAAGACCTCAAAAAGAGTGTCCGAATTACCGTCAGGGCGTTACAAAAAGGCGGTGATCCGAAACAACTGTTGAGCATCATTCCAAACAATATTATCACCTGTTCGCTTGATAACTACGAACCTTGTTTTACCTTGTTTGAGCAAGCGGTAAATTATGCAAAAAATGACTTTGGTGATCAGTTTAATGCGTTATCTGATTACAACGTAGTGCGTTACAAAGCGACTCCATACGAGATCAGCTCACAAGATGTTCGTCGTTTAGATTCTGGTAATAAAGATATTCGTTTTGAAACGACCTACCGTACTTTGTGGCTGGAAGATCAATTTAAAAAGTCAGTTAATCATGAACATCGTGCTAGAGGCGTACTTGCACAATACGCCAGTTGGATGAATGATGAGCAAAGACAAAAAGCGCAAGGGGTGCAGACCGCGGCGTATAACAATGCGTGGATCTACGAGCAGTATGCCAGAATTTGTCGTGATAACCCTTATGGTACAGCATGTACAGATGCCTGGAATGATTATCTAAATATCTGTAGTGGCAGCGGTGTTGGCTGTATTCAGAATTACACACTGGCTGATTTGAATATTCCTTCAGATAATATGACGCAATATTTCAAATGTGAAAATGCGCGAGAAGCAACGGCAAACTTCGGTGTCGAGGAAAGTCACGTTTCACTCGGGTTTAGACAGCTTGGTTGGGCACCGTCTTTTGTTGATGCTAACGACCCAGCAGCTGGAGTGATGGTGTGGCTGCCATGTAAATCGGCACTGCCCACTTACGGGACTGCCTTCGAAAACTAAATGCCATTTGTTCACTGGGGTATACTTGCGCGTCGCTGTGAGCATACCCCTAATACCGTTAATCATACCGATTGTATTGATTTAAAAAGTAGCTTGGAAGCAGAGCACTCCTCGGCAACAAAGTTAACGTTAGCCATGTTGATATGAGTAAATATAAATGTGGCTTAACGCAGTTGGATCAGCTCCAAGGCGCAGCGAATTAAGTCAATTGGTTTCACCTACAGGAATGTATGTATGCACTTAAGATCCATACTAATAGTGTTCTGTGGCCTGTTGAGCTCTACTGCAAATGCACACACCTACTACTCATTAAACACAGCAAAAGAAACGCTAGGTCAAGGGTTCGAACAAACGCTTGGCATTCCCTTAGAGCCCTGTTTGGATGGTCAATGGCAATTTCAAGGAGGCAGCATGGGCGACTTGGCTTATCGTGGCGATTTTGACTCTGACACCATGATCAATACCATTACGGGTAGTGTAAAGGCTGGTATCAACTTGGTTATTTTTGGTGGCTCAGCCAAATTTTCCATGCGCAGAAAAGTAACAAAAAATAGAAATTCAGCAGCTTCAGCGGTCGAGTTAACTTATGAAAAAGGCAGCTACAACTTTGAAAATAGAACTACAAAGCCCAACATCTCTGACCTATTGAACACCCGCCCCTCTGAAGTCAGAGGTCGCTGCGGCGATAGTTTTATCCACAATATAAAGCTAGGTTCTCGTATTTATGTCACTGCAAAACTTCATTTTGCAGATAAAACCAAATACGAATGGTTTCAAACTAAAATCAAAGTAAAATTTTTATTTTTTAGTAAAACATTTACCAAAACAAAAGTGTTCCAAGATGCAACCAAAGATGCCGTATACACCATTCAAGTAAATACCGACGGTGGCATGACACCAGAGCTGGCAAGGCTAACTAAAAATGGCACCATGCACTGCAAAACCGATAATCTAACTCCTTGCATAACATACGCAGACAACTTATTTAGCTATTTGTTAGATGGTGGAGATTATGTAGACGACCTTAAAGATGAACATTTAAACGTTTTAAAATACGAAGTCGAAAGCTATGAGGATTCCGGCCACTATGACCTAGCTTACGCAGGCCAACCGGCAATATCAGAGCGTTATATTGCTCTATCGGCTCGACTAAGGGGTTATCAGGACCTGGTATACGATGAAATTGAACGCTTAACTGCTTTTAGAGCTGTATCTGAGGATCCCAGCGAAATTGCACAGCTCAATACTCGCCTTCAAGCTCGAGAAAACCAGCGTATCAGCTTAGAGCAAGCGGGAGAATACTGTGCAACTTTACCCGGCACAACCTTATGTGAAAATAGAGTTGAATCAGCCATCGCCACTGTAGATTAACACCGACTCTCCCCTACTTTATGAGGCTAAAGAAGCCTCATTTCACCTTAATAACCCTCATTAAATTGTTCATCTATTGGAAACATTTACCCTAATCACGTACACTACGCCGGATAAACAATTTAACAATAACACTAAGTAAGATATCAAGATGATAAAAAGCTCTATATACAAAGGGATCTTCGCTTCTCTCCTAGTATCTACTCTCGCCGCCTGTGGTGGAGGCAGTAGCGATAATAATACAGATAGCACTCCACCTCCGCCAACAAACAAAGCCCCTGTTATTGCAAGTCTAGCCCCAGTCACCGCCATGGAACGAGACAATATCACCGTTGTAGCGAGTGCAAATGACGAAGATGGCAGTATTGCAACATTTCTATGGGAACAAACAGCAGGTACAACTGTTGAGCTAGCAAACAACAATAGTGAGACGTTAGAATTTAGAGCTCCTGATATTGATGAATCAACTACGTTCACGTTTAAGCTAACGGCTACCGACGATAAAGGAAGCGCAAGCTCACAAGAATTAACGGTCAACCTAAATGCTTACGCTCCACTTTCAAGCTTAACGATTTCAGACGCAGCACTAGCGCAATGTTTATCAGATACACATCAAGACGTGGGTATTTCTGTTGTTGATTGTACAGACTACCCAATTGCAACATTAGCAGGGCTCTCTGGTATTAGTGGTTTATCTACGGTATCTATTAAAAACGCAGAATTGGATAATCTCGAAGAGTTAGCTCAAATTTCTACGCTCACCGCGTTAAAGCTCGATAACGCGTTTGCCGCAGCCCAGAACGGCTCAAATAATGACGCATATTTAGAACAAATTAGTAAGCTCAATAAACTTGAGTCATTGTCTATTGTTGAAGCCCAAGGAAGTGATAATTATAGTAAACGCCTAGATTTTTCTTTGTTAGATTTATCAGGCTTGGCACAGCTTCATACGCTTGAAATAGACAACGACAGTAACCAATATGAAACGATACAGCTTAGTCAACTTCCAAGTGATAAGCTCACTCGTTTGGCATTACGTACTCTAGAGATTGATGATAAAAATACTCTAAAACGCTTTAGTAACTTGCAAAGTTTATCTTTGACATATATATACGATCTGAGCTCGCTGTCATTTTTAAACTCTATACCTAACCTCACAGCATTAACACTTAATAATATCGAAGCCGCTGACTCAACGGCAATAGAAGCTAAAACAAATCTGACAACTCTTGAACTCAACAGGACGCAGATTGAAGATTTCTCATTCTTAGAAAAGTTTAGTGAGTTGGAAAAACTAGATCTTCGTACTTATTCCGACAATGTTAAGCTTGATATCGCGGACATCAGTGGTAATGCGAAGCTGACATCTCTGTCATTAGACAATTTAACCGTTGATAATGCCGGCAAGCTTTCAACTTTTACGGAACTACAATCCTTATCTTTGGAGAGCCTGAACCTTTCTTCTCTTCGGTTTTTGCAAATGATGCCGAAGCTAACATCATTGAAGCTCAATCAGTTACACAGTGTTAATGACCTAGGCTGGCTAAGTTTCACACCAAACCTAATCGAACTGTACATTCGTAGACTGGATAATAACACAGATTTTAGCGCATTATCTGAGCTTGAAAATATGCGCGACCTGACCGTCTACAACGATTACTCAAGCTTTGCACTAGATACGTTAAGTAAAATGCAAGCATTGGAGAAGGTTAACCTGAACGTTAGTTTCGTTGAGGCTTCAAATGCGGCAACATTACCGAACTTAAAGACATTAAACGTAAAAGGTAACAGCTATTCAAACATGGTCAACTTGGCTAACTTTCCTGCGCTCGAATCAGCTGAGTTATTAAAAGTATACCATTATAGTAATAAAACCAAAATCACAACACTTGACGCTTTAGGTGTAAACACAAGTCTGAAATCGCTAAAGATCGGCGGCTTTACAGAACTAGAAGATATCACCCATGTATCTCAATTTGACAATTTAGACACCCTCTTTATTGACTATGCTCAAGCGGCTGATATCTCAGAAATAGCATCACTAACTAAACTTAAGTCATTAACACTAAGCAACTTTTCTACGTTTTTTAGAGCTGACATGCTTGCCAGTTTAAACACACTGGAAAGACTTGAAATAAACAGTAGTGCCATTTATTGTGATGATCAGGAGCTATTAAAATCTCTTGATGGTGTCACAGCAAGTGTTTCTAACTATAACTGTATTATGAAGCCGGTCGATTTGAGCTTAATTACCGATGAAGCATTTAAGCAATGTATTGAAAAGCGCGGATACCAAGATGCTGTACGTAATACCTCACTCTCTTGTGATGGCTCAGCAATCGAATCATTAAATGGAATTACACAGTTTGAAGCTATTAATAGTTTAACACTAAGTGGCTCCGTGAACAGTGCGTTGTTGCGGGATCCTAGCTTAGCTCAGCTACACACCTTAAAAAGTCTAGATATCTACAGACTCACGGGTGAACTAACGGCTAAGGCTACACTCCCTCCATCATTGACCTCCTTTGAGTTAAATACAAATCGCCAAACCGTATATGACTTCGCGCTTTTTAGCTTGCCTACTACCTTAATTTATTTAGACTTGGATAGCACCAAGCTGACAAACTATGGCTCACTTAAAGATTATGCCGAACTTACCCGCTTAGAGTTGAACTATACCAACGTTTCAGATCTGTCGCCGCTATTCAAGTTGACCAATCTGAATTATTTAAGTCTATATGGAAACCCAAATATCGACTGTGCTCAAGTAAGCACACTAAAAGAGTCGTTACCCAATATTTGGAATATCTCAAGTAGCTGTAATTAACTGCTAGGACGTTAGGTAATTCAAACAAACACAGTCTCATTGCGAGGCTGTGTTTCATATCCACAATCGCATTCTGTAGTGTTGTTATTTCGACCCCTGATTAAATACCAATTGAATTAATTCTCTAATCAATTTGAAGGGTTAAATACCCTCTTAGCTTCGTTAAAATTGCTCATTTGGAACAACTAAACAGCAAAATTTTTACCTTGCCTATATGGATATAAGTAACTTGGCGATAGCAGGACGCGAGAGCGGTGCTACTTAAGCTATTGCCCTGCCTCAAAATAACGCATTTACTTAATACAACTGGTATAAAATCCGCTATACTGGCGCAAAAAATTTTTAAGCAAGTTTATGGCGCTCAAATCTACAATTATCAAAGCCCAACTATCTCTCAGTGATATGGACAGGCATGTTTACCAAGATGTTAATTTAACACTGGCTCAACACCCCTCTGAAAACGAGCAACGTTTAATGATCAGGCTACTTGCTTATGCACTAAATGCCTGTGAAGGACTTGAGTTTACAAAGGGCTTATGTGCTGATGATGAACCTGAGCTATGGGTTAAGAATTACAGCGAAGAGATTGAGCTTTGGGTTGAACTAGGACTGCCTGATGAAAAACGCCTTAAAAAAGCGTGCAATAAATCAAAGCGAGTGATCCTTTATACTTATGGTGAGAACAATCAAGCTATTTGGTGGCAAAAACATCAGCCTAAGTTATACGACTTTAACAATCTGAGTATTTTCAGCTTGGATTATAGTGCGACTCAGGCTTTAGCCCAGTTAGCAGATCGCAGCATTAAGCTTACTATTACTATTCAAGATGGCGAGGTATGGGTAAGCTCTGATAGCGCTAATATTGAAATCAAACCACAGCAGTTAATGTAAGCTCCAGCCACAAAATTACGACTAAGAATGTGTGGTGCTGACATTTGTACCTGAATTTTATGCTAGGTTTGCACAAGTAAAAATCCTCCCTCATCAAGCCAAGGGTGACATTTGATGAGGGAAAAATCAGCACTTACAACTGCTTAGCAACGTCTCTTAACAAGCTTGAGTAAACAGAGCTATCACCCAAGCGTTTCGCCTCTGCTCGCAAACGCTCACTGATCTGCAACCGGGTATATTCATCAGGTAACAATGTGTTTAATTCATAAGGTGAGCGGCTTAATAGAATGGCTTGCTCAAGTAGGTTAGTGGTATTATTTATTTGCTTTTTGTATAAGCTCTCACTGCTATGTAAGTCGTTTCCTTGCAACTTAGCCATGGCTATTGATAAATCTGCATATAGCATAACCGCATCGTAATTAAACTCAGTACTTTCAACTTCAATCTTTGGTAATTCGGCCACTAAGAAATCTTTTACCGTATTTTTAAACTCTTGTGGTGCTTTAGCAATAAATCTATCTATTTTAATAATATTAAATAAATCCTGACGTAAAGCTTCCTTTTCTATCGTCTTTTTAGGGTCTGCACTTAACGATTCAATATATTGCGGTAAAAACTCATTGCGAGAAACAGGGTTAGCCAAAGCGAGTCGATTGTAAATTCCAGCTTTTGTTGCTCGTGAGGTTTCACCCTGTTCACCTGATACAGTCATAAAGTGGTCATCAATCAGTAATTTGGCTTGGTCAAATGGAAGATATCCAACCACAGTTTCTAAAATTGAAAAACCGAGTTCAACATTATTGTCTACATTGACTAATTGAGCACTGATAGTATCGAGCATTTGCTGCTTAGCTTGGGCTAAATGTTCAGCAGAGACTTTTGCTGCAGTGTTGTCCAAACGTAAAATGGACTCCATCACGTAAAGAAGGCCCAGTTTTGCTCGCGCCGAAACATTTGTGAATAATACTGTAAGCTCCTCGGACAACTCAACCGGCGCTAACGTAGCCATATATTCAAGTACATATAGACCTTGCTCTGTTTCTACTCCCAGCTGGTGAACCATCGTCCATAAAAGGTTTATTTTGTCTTGTCGAGATATTGCCGGATTTTTCAAAATAGCAATAAGCTCAGCTTCAAAATCAAGCATGTCTTTTTTCCCGAAGCTGTGCCTAATCTTGGATACTAAATTATTTGCTAATATTTCTTTATTTTTGTCGCCATCGCTTATTTCCTTATCCATTACATAAAAGTCAGGTAAAGTTTCAATAAGCTCAGACTGGCTTATAAAAGGAGTAGTCGGCTTATCTGGCGAATTTATATTGTTCTCATCAGTTGATGTAGATATGAAATAAAGGACAACCAAAATAACAGCCAGAGATATACCTAGTAACAATCTTGCATTTAATTTCATATCCACTCTCACTTATCGACTGCTAGGGAAACTATTATATAGATTTCTAGGAGTGAAGACGGTAACCAAGTTACTACCAGTTACCTTTTTAAAAGAATAGTTCACAAATGTATCACAGCGGAACTTTGCTTTTATTTTAACTAGACGACCATTTACTTCATCCCATTCACCTTCTCTATATTGTGCAGTGATAGTGTATTCAGGATCGAAATCTTTTTGAGCCCACCCAGCATTAATTATTTTATCATGCTGAGAGCCACGACCATATTTTGCTCCCAGGGCGGGACCCGAATTCAGATAATAAGTGCACCACTCATGGTTAATCGGTGAGGAGAGATCAACTGCCTGTTGGTGGTACTCTGTAATCGCCAAAAAACAAGAGTAGTTACCATGAGTTACAAGCAGTTGATCGA
>NZ_WEHZ01000011.1 GCF_012641745.1 Pseudoalteromonas peptidolytica | reverse complement strand
GGGCATTAAATGCCAGACCGAGAAAGTGTTTAGGGTATAAACAGCCTGCTGTTGTATTCAATAAATTACGCAAAGTACGTAAAGCAGCTTAATTTAGCGAGTGGTGCACTTCGGAGTTGAATTCGCGGCTAAATTATCAACAAAAAAGAAATTATTTATTGACAATAGTACCTTTTTTGGTAATTTCAAATGACTGCTATTTAGGCTTGTATGGGTACAAACTCAATTTAGCAGACATAATTAGGCCAGTTTTATTATTTCGTTAAGTGATAACATTGGCTGTATTCTGAGATATTGGATTATTTCAACAGGAAAATTGAAAATGAAACTAAACCTAAATAAAAAAAGCATCAAAAATCTATCTCGTGATAACAAAGCGCTACCTGTAAACGCAACTCCAGCTATTGCCGGTGGTGTAGCAACAAACCTATGTAACAGCGATGGTTTACGTTGCGACAGACCGACTACATACACTATGTCTATTGTGATTTGTAAAACTGAAATGTAAGCCTATTCAGTAATCAGGTAAACCTGAACTCAGGTTGCTACTGATATAGAAAAACCTCGTCAAAATATGGCGAGGTTTTTTAGTATCTACTGTTAGCGATAGCAGAGCGCGGCTATTGGCAATACTTTCTCGCCTCAAAATAGACCACTCAATAAAGATAAAGGATATAAACCCAATATTTATCCAAATCTTAGGATGGTTATATATCCTCTCTTTATGACTTCTATAAAAAGCAACTCTCTTTAATCAAACGTGTCAGTATCGCTTGGCTGGGCTGAATTTTTTCCATTGCTAGAAATTCATTTGGTTGGTGTGCTTGGTTAATAGAGCCTGGCCCCATCACAATGGTTTCGCAGCCAAGTTGCTGCAAAAATGGTGCTTCAGTACAGTAGTTAACCGCAATCGCTTGCTGCCCTGATATGCGCTCAGCCATTTTGACCAGCGCTGAGTCTGTCGAGCCAGTAAACGCAGGAATAGGGTCGTGCATGTCCATAACCGAAACACAGTTTGGATAACGAGCGTTAATGGGCGCAACTGCATCTATCAACATGCCTTGTAGTTCTTTAATACTCAACCCAGGTAAAGGGCGTATATCAATATGTAATTCGCAGCAGCCACAAATACGGTTTGCATTATCGCCACCATGGATGTGCCCAAGGTTTAGAGTTGGATAGGGAATTGCGAAATGTTTTATTGAATATTTATTCTTTAATTCTTCTCTTAACTTTAATAAATTTGCAATCACTTGGTGCATGATCTCAATGGCATTTAGGCCCCGTTCAGGGTCTGAACTATGCCCTGAACGACCAACAATACGGATGGCGCTGGTCATATGCCCCTTATGAGTAAAGACGGGCACCATATCGGTAGGTTCACCAATCACACAGCGTGCAGGTCTTAGGTTGGGGTGCTTAGCGATAGCCTGTGCACCAGCCATGGTTGTTTCTTCATCAGCGGTAGCTAAAATCATGATTGGTGCACATTGCTCACACTCATCTAATTCACCAATAGCGTTTAATACAAAGGCAAAAAAACCTTTCATATCAATACTGCCAAGGCCATAAAGTTTATTGTCTTCCATGCTCAATTTAAATGGATCAAATTGCCATCGACTTTCATCAAATGGAACGGTATCGGTATGTCCCGCTAACATTAAGCCGCCATCACCACTACCTCGTCTTGCAATCAGGTTGTACTTACCTTTTGCCTGTTCAAGTTCCGTCACTTCAACTGTAAACCCTAACGTTTCGCACCACAGTGCGAGTAGCTGGATCACATTCCGATTGCTCATGTTTAGACTTTCTTCTAATGCACTGATAGATGGCGCTGCGATCAGCTGTTGGTACATGTCCATAAAAGCGGGAAGTTTCATAAAAATTCCTAAAATACTTATTCAAAGTTCTTGCATAAAAATATAAAGGTGTTTAAAGTGAATATCAATTCACTTTTTTAGCATAAATATATTTAGGGGCGGCAATGCGACGATTTGACTTCAACACTTAGAAAAAACAATTCCAATTAAACTTTTTAATCTTGAGAGTACTATGTTGAATGTATCTATAATCGGAGCGAGCGGCTACAGTGGTGCTGAGCTTGCTAAGCTGGTTGCCAGACACCCTGAATTTTCCCTTACGCACTGCTTTGTGTCTGAACAAAGCACAGATAAACACAAACTCATCAGCGAGTTATATCCAGAACATACAGGCTTGTTAGATATTGAGCTTGAACCACTAAATCAGCAAGCATTTTCGCTCATTGAACAATCTACAGATTACGTTTGTTTGTGCACTGACCATAAGGTAAGCGTGGAGCTTGCTCCGGTGTTTTTACAAATGGGAAAGCGAGTATTTGATCTTTCTGGTGGTTACCGCTTATCTGACAATGAGGATTATGAAACCTACTACGGCTTTTCTCATCCATACCAAGACTGGCTAACACAAGCGCAATATGGTTTAGCTGAGTGGTATGGCGATGCGATTAAAGCGGCGAAGTTGGTGGCCGTTGCTGGTTGTTACCCAACCGCTGCGCTCAATGCACTCAAACCATTACAACAGGCTGACTTGATATCAGCGCAGCCTGTGATCATCAACGCTGTTTCTGGTGTAACAGGTGCTGGTAGAAAGGCGAATGTTACAAGCCATTTTTGTGAGGTATCACTCGCACCATACGGTTTGTTTACGCACAGACATACCCCCGAAATTGAGAAATATCTAAGTCATCCAGTGTTGTTTACGCCGCATTTAGGAAATTTTAAGCGTGGTATCTTAGAAACAATCTACGTCACTCTGAAGGAAAATGTCACTACAAATCAAGTCGATGCTGCTTACCAGGTGCTGGCTGATGAACCACTTATTAGACTAAAGGCAAGTCAACTTCCATCAATTAAAGCTGTTGAAAATCAGCCTTTTGTTGATATTGGTTGGCAACAAAAAGGCAATCAGCTGATCGTGGTGGTGGCAATTGACAACTTGCTTAAAGGCGCGGCAGGGCAAGCGTTACAGTGCATGAACTTGGCGGCGGGGTTGGATCATTATCAAGGTTTAGGAATGTCAGCATGAGCAAACAAACTTGGGTGATTAAACTCGGTGGTGCGGTGCTGAATCAATCAGGTGCAGCGCAAGCACTATTTTTAGCCATTAAACAAATTCAACAAAGTGCACCACATAAACAGTTTGTAATTGTTCATGGTGGTGGGGCATTAGTTGACAAATGGTTAGCAGATGCCGGGTTTGCTACGGCAAAACATCAAGGTCTGCGCATAAGCCCACAAGAGCAAATGCCTTATATTGTTGGTGCGCTTGCTGGCTGTGCAAACAAGCAACTGATGGCAGATGCCATAACGGCGCAGCTTAATCCTGTCGGGTTGTGCTTGTACGATGCTGGGTTTACGACCACTCAAAAACTAAAAGCATTAGGCCGTGTCGGTACATGTGAAGCGACCGCTGGAGGGATGCTTGAAGCTATATTGGAGTTCGACAAGTTACCAGTGGTGAGTTCAGTGGGTATTGGTGTTGATGGTCATTTGTATAATGTCAATGCTGATGAAGCAGCCGCTGCAATTGCCAATAAACTGGGGGCTGAACTTATTTTGATGACGGATGTTGCTGCGGTACTGGATGAAAACAAACAGCCACTAAATCAGCTCAACGCAGAACAAATTACTACGTTAATCGCACAAAAGGTCATTGTGGGCGGGATGGAGGTCAAAGTTAAGACCAGTCTTCACGCTGCCCAACACTTACGACGAGGGGTGTACATCTCTAGCTGGAAAAAGCCAGAAAACTTAATTGCACTGCTCAATGGTGAGCATGTGGGTACACAAATACTTCCGTAGGATCAAAACCATGACAAAACACTTTTTAACCGGTTTGGAATTAGATCAAGCCAAAGTAATCGCGTTGCTGAAACTTGCAAAAAATATAAAGGATCATCCACAAGAATATAACCAAGTCCTTGCTGGGAAATCTATCGTTACCTTATTTGAAAAACCGAGTTTAAGAACTCGACTCTCGTTTGATATTGGTATTCACAAATTAGGAGGCCATGCCGTTTATCTTGACCAGCAAAATGGCGCCATGGGAGCGCGTGAGTCTGTAAAAGATTTTGCCTTAAACATCGCAACATGGGCTGATGGATTAGTTGCTCGAGTCAATCATCACAGTACGCTTGAAACACTGGCGGAGTTTTCATCTGTTCCTGTAGTCAATAGCTTGTGCGATCTTTACCACCCATGCCAAGCTTTAGCTGACTTTCTTACCTTGTTTGAAACCTATCAGGATGTCAGCCAAATCAAAATTGCTTACCTTGGTGAGGGGAATAACGTTACTCACTCGTTGATGCTGCTCGCAGCGACACTAGGTAGTGACTTTGTTGCTGTATGTCCAAAAGGCCATTCTCCTGATGCCCAAATTGTTAAACAAGCAGAGCAGATTGCTGCGGTAAATGGGGCATCTGTATTAGTCAGTGACCGAGTGGAAGCGGCTGCTGGGGCAAATGTACTCTATGCTGACACTTGGGTATCAATGGGAAATCAGACACCACTTGAACAAGTGAAAGACACATTTATGCCCTACCAAATCAACCAACAATTGCTAGAGGCTTGCGGTGCACAAACTGTGCTGCATTGTCAGCCTGCCCACCGTGAGTTTGAAATTACGTCTGAAGTAATGGATGGGCCGAAGTCAAAAATTATTCAACAAGCAGAAAACCGTATGCATGCGCAAAATGCACTGTTGGTATCGCTGTTTAACAAAGATTACGTTTGAGGTGAGAAACATGAGCAAGATTAATAAGGTTGTACTGGCTTATTCAGGTGGTTTAGATACATCAGCGATTGTCCCTTGGTTAAAAGAAAACTATGGGTGTGAAGTAGTTGCATTCGTTGCGGATGTCGGTCAAGGCGAAGAAGAGCTTGCCGGAGTGGAGCAAAAGGCAATCGCGTCAGGTGCTTCTGCTTGTTATGTCGTCGACCTAAAAGAAGA
Organism: Pseudoalteromonas peptidolytica; assembly: GCF_012641745.1. Lineage (GTDB taxonomy): Bacteria > Pseudomonadota > Gammaproteobacteria > Enterobacterales > Alteromonadaceae > Pseudoalteromonas > Pseudoalteromonas peptidolytica. The sequence goes on along the minus strand of NZ_WEHZ01000011.1, from coordinate 141,907 downwards.
AATGGTTAGCGACTATATTTATCCAACGCTGAAAACAGGCGCAACCTACGAAGGCACTTATTTGCTTGGTACCTCAATGGCTCGTCCTATTATCGCTAAAGCACAAGTGGAGATCGCGCGCAAAGTTGGCGCTGATGCTTTATCTCATGGCTGCACCGGTAAGGGGAATGATCAAGTGCGATTTGAGTCTTGTTTTTCTGCCCTTGCCCCTGATCTTAAAGTGATTGCGCCATGGCGTGAATGGTCATTATCAAGTCGAGAGTCGTTACTCGATTACTTGGCCGAGCGAAATATTCCTTGTGCTGCCTCTGCCACTAAAATTTATAGCCGTGATGCCAATGCGTGGCACATTTCCCATGAAGGGGGAGAATTAGAAGATCCGTGGAATGAACCAAGTTCACAAGTGTGGACTATGACAAACTCCCCTGAAGCGGCACCAGATAAGCCTGAATATGTGTCTTTATTAGTCGAAAAAGGGGAGATCACAGCGGTTAACGGTGAGCGTTACTCTCCATATCAATGCTTAGTGAAACTCAATGAGATTGCGGCGCCGCATGGTGTCGGTCGGGTCGATATTGTTGAAAACCGGTTAGTTGGTATGAAATCTCGTGGTTGCTATGAAACACCGGGAGGCACAGTAATGATGGCTGCTTTACAAGCCATAGATGAGCTAATTCTAGATAAATCATGCCGCAAATGGAAAGCCAGCTTGAGTGAGGAGTTTGCACATCTCGTTTATGACGGTCGTTGGTTTACGCCTCTCAAAGACTCTATTTTGGCAGCGGCTGAATCATTCGCACAACAAGCAACAGGGGAAGTGGTACTTAAGCTTTATAAAGGCCATGTGCAGGCCGTTCAAAAGCAGTCAATAAATAGCTTGTACAGCGAGGACTTCGCGACCTTTGGTGAGGATGACGTGTATGACCAATCACATGCTGAAGGCTTTATTCGTCTTTTCTCTCTGTCTAGCCGTATTTCGGCATTAAACAAACTAAAACAGCAATAAATTAGGAGCATAAAATGGCATTATGGGGCGGCCGTTTTTCATCAGGTCCTGATGAAGCATTTAAGCAATTTAATGATTCTTTGCCATTTGACTATCAGTTGGCAGAACAAGATATTGTTGGTTCTATCGCTTGGGCTGGAGCACTGAAGCAGGTTGACATATTAAGTGAAGGTGAGCACCAGCAGATTGTTTCAGCACTTAAGCTACTGTTGGATGAGGTGCTTGCTGATCCTCATAGCGTTGCAAGGGCTGGATATGAAGATATTCATTCGTATGTTGAAGCTAAACTAATCGACAAAGTTGGCGATTTAGGTAAAAAGCTGCACACAGGGCGAAGCCGTAATGATCAGGTAGCGACTGATTTTAGATTGTGGAGTCGAAAAACGGCGCAGCAGCTACTAAATGCGTTGAGCGGGCTTAAACAGGCACTAGTCACGCTGGCTGAGCAAGAGTTAGGTACCATTTTGCCAGGTTATACTCATTTGCAGCGTGCACAGCCAGTTTTATTTAGTCATTGGTGTATGGCGTATGTAGAAATGATTGAGCGAGATGAGTCACGGCTGCATGATGCTTTAGATCGCTTGAACGTGTGCCCTTTAGGCTCAGGCGCACTAGCTGGCACTGCGTATCCCATTGACCGTCAAGCACTGGCGGTCAACCTTGGGTTTAGAGAAGCTGCTCGCAATAGTTTAGATGCGGTATCTGACCGGGACTTTGTCGTTGAGTTGCTAAGCTGTGCTTCTATCTCAATGATACATTTATCCCGTTTTTCTGAAGATTTGATTTTTTACAATTCTGGTGAGTCAGGGTTTATAGAGCTGGCGGACAGTGTAACTTCAGGCTCATCTCTTATGCCTCAAAAAAAGAACCCTGACGCATTGGAGTTAATCCGTGGCAAAACAGGGCGAGTTTTTGGTGCATTCAGTGCCATGATGATGACATTAAAAGCACTACCACTTGCATACAATAAAGATATGCAGGAAGACAAAGAAGGTTTATTTGATGCCATGCCGACTTGGCTTGCCTGTATTCATATGGCTGAAGCGTGTGTAAAAGGCATTAAAGTCAATGGTGACAAAACGCTTGCAGCAGCCAAAGGAGGACATGCTAACGCAACTGAGCTGGCTGACTATCTTGTTGCTAAAGGGATCCCCTTTAGAGAAGGTCATCATATTGTTGGGGAGTTAGTGCAGTTAGCAATTAGCAAAGGACAAAATCTTGAGAACTTGAGTATCGAAGAGTTTCAGCAGGTATGTTCAGTGATCGAAAAAGATGTATATCCTGTACTTGAAATTGACGCATGTATTGCCGCCCGCCAAGCATTAGGCGGCACTTCTTTGCCGCAAGTGACAAAAGCGATTAAAGCGGCAAAAAAAAAGCGAAAAATTCAAGTTCGTGATGCCAATTTAGATGATGTCGAAGCGATAGCGGAGCTTATACAGTACTGGGCAAAGGTGGGGGAAAACCTACCTCGAGCCAAGAGTGACATGATCCATAGTATTAATGAGTTTGCAGTGACTGAAGTTGACGGCAAAGTGACAGGATGTGCATCGTTATATATCTATGACACTGGGCTTGCTGAGATCCGCTCTTTGGGGGTGAATCCCAATTGCAATGTGAAGGGGCAAGGTCAAAGGTTGGTTGAGCACTTATTAGAGAAAGCCAAAAAGTTGGCGCTTAATCGGATAATCGTACTCACTAGAGTGCCAGGTTTTTTCACAAAGCAAGGTTTTAATAACTGTACTAAAGACAGTTTGCCTGAAAAAGTCATGAAGGATTGCGAGCTGTGCTTGCGAAAAGATAATTGTGATGAAATTGCTATGGATTTCATTATAAAACAATCATCTAGCTTAAGTATTCCATGTAAATTTGTGGCTTAATAGTCATCAGGTATTGGGTAAGGGCGCGCATTATTTGGCGCGTTTTTTATAAGTTGACTTGTTTTATGTTAATTTTGTGTAAATGTTGGCATGTTGTGTGCTTGATATTTCCTGATAATTTTGTAGACGACTCTGTTTAGGAGTTGAATTGATATTTTGTATTTTTGAGGGAAATCATGAAAAAAGCCATCTTAGCTAGAAAAAACCAAGCAAAAACAACTAGTCAAGTAAAGTTACTTTCTGATAAGGTAATTTTAACTGAGTCTGTTTTAGGTAAAGTATCAGGTGCTCGCGGCGGTGGCGGTATCCTTATTAAGGATCCAAGATTCTGCTAATGTATAGAAAGAAGTCGAGTCCTGATCAAAATAATCTATGTATTTTGATCTTACAAAAATTGGTATCTTCTTTGACTCGATAGTGGTGGTCGGTCTTGTGACCGGCTTCCTATTAAACTTACTGTTTTTTTTACTGAAGATAAAAGATAACCTTTCTTTAATTGTTACCAGTGGCATTGTTGCGCTGTCTTACTTGGGTAGTAACGTTTTCCTTGATTTAACCCAAGCTGATCACACTCTCTATCTACTGTGGTTTTTTTATGACCTACTTACCATTGTTTTATTAATCGGGATAAATTATAAGCTGAAAGTACCATGGTGTACTGCGCTGCACTATGTCTTTTTGTTTCTAGCGATTAACTCGCTACTTTATTTGGGGTTATATATAGATTTAGGGGTATTTGAGACCCGCGAGCAGTGGTGGTTTTGGAGTGTTTATTCCGTTGCTGTGTTAGTTTGTGATTGCGCGATTGTCATTACTTTGATTATTGATAAAGATTGGCTTGGGCTGAAAAAGCTAATGGCCAGAATAAACCGACTTGGTATGCCTGATTACGCGAATGAAAATAAATGAGCGGCTTTAGCCGCTCATTAAAATTGATACTCGACGCTTAATGTCAAAGCAGCATGACTATCATCTTCTGCTAAAGATTTATCTTGCCAAGCAGTTACACCAACTTTAGCAAGTGTACCAAATACACCTTGTTGATACCCAAGCTCCAACTGGTTTCGTTCGAGGTCTTGAGTTTCATAATCAATGCGCTTTAATTTTGCATAGGCACCTACGCCATTGGTACTAAAATAGTCTAGCGCAACCGTGATACTTTTTGCGCCTAGTCCTGTGCTGGCGCCAAGCCATAAGCCTCGCTCTTGGTAATTCGCTAAGTCGAGGCTATTATCTCTTGGGCAAAGTGACAGAGTGAGGGCATCTTTGCACTCAATATTGGTATCTGAATACTCAACAAAGCCTTTTAGGCGGTGAGTTGTGTTGCCCCAGTAGCTCTCTACTCCTAAGGTAAACATTGGCTCATCTGGCAAAGCGCCACTGTCGTTTCCTCCCGCAAATTCACCATAAAATGCAAATGGTCTGTCGCCTAAGCGAGTGGAGTACTTTATATCAACACTGGTGAGTCGTTGTGATTGCTTTTCACTTTCAAGGTTTTGTTGTTGATACACAAAATCACTGTAGGTGGTACTAAAGCCCAGCTCCAATCCTTGAATAGGAAAAGCAGCGGCTCGAAACCCCCAGAAATCACCTTCTTTTTTGTTGCTGATGGTTGGGCGTTGTTTTGCCATGATAGCGGTTACTTGCCAAGGCCCTACAAAAGACAGAAAACTTGGGCCACTATAGTTATTATTTGCTCGACTTAAGCGGATTGCTTTCATCGGTGCTGCATTATTAGAAAGCATCAGCGCATTTTCATTGCTTGGCCCCCACCAGTAACTTAAGCGCTCAGCACTGAGTGACCAATTACCAAATAGCACTGCCATATGGCTACCATGATGATTCACATATTTACCATCTTGGCCTTCATCTGTGTAGTTAACCGCTACCTTGGCACTGACAGACTTGCCGGTGATGATCCCAAAGCTGCGTATCCCAGAACGAGCATCATGACGTTGTCCAAACCCGGTTGAGCGTACGTCAGCACCATTAAAGTGAGCAGTTACACTACTATAGCGTTCTCTTTTTGCTTGCTTTAGTGCATGGCGCAGGTGGGCTAACGCGAAGCTTGCAGTTTGCGATAAGTTACGATCATCAACACTTGCAAGATCATTGACAATTCCGCTCCACAGTAGCGGGTATTGATTCACTGGGCGATTGATCACTCCCTGCGCAACGAGCAGGTCTATACTATGTTTAAGCTCACTCTGGGATACTTCTATCCATGGTGAGGCATGAGCACATGTACCCATCAATACAGCAAGGGATAATAGGCTTTTTTTCATCCGTGTAATTTTTCCTCTAACGCGTTGGCGACCAGTGGGTGAACAAACTCACTGACATTACCTTTGTGAAGGGCAACTTCTTTTACCAAAGTTGATGAGATAAATGAATTCTTTTCAGATGGCGTTAAAAACACGCTTTCTAAATCTGGGTGTAATCGACGGTTCATATTTGCCAATTGAAATTCATAGTCGAAGTCAGATACCGCTCTAATGCCACGGATCAAAACGTTGGCTTGTTGTTCTTTAGCTAAATCTACCAATAAACCAGAAAATCCAATGACTTTTACATTTTCGTGCGATTTTAAAATTTCTTGAGCTAAAGCAACACGTTGTTCCAAAGAGAAGCATGGCTTTTTATTTGGATTGTGGGCAATGGCTAAGATGACAGTATCAAACATCTTTGCGGCTCGTTTAATCAAATCTTCATGTCCATTGGTTAATGGATCAAATGTACCTGGGTAGAGTGCTGTGACTTTCATGAGCATAACTGTGTTGAATTTTTTTGTATGGTAGCAAGGTTTTTTTCAAAAAACACTGGTCAGCTCTGTCGGCATGGTGCTTATCTCAGGGTAAAATTAGTGCTACTTTTATCAAGGGCGCTCAAGACGAAAATGATAGGGCCCAGTAAGTTTCAACAATCATAGAGAATTGTAATGAATACCAAGGAAAAAATAATCCGTACCAGCATTGCTTTATTTAACTTGCATGGAGAGCGCGCTATTACGACCAACCATATTGCTTCTAGTTTAGGTATTAGCCCAGGCAATTTGTATTATCATTTTAAAAATAAAGAAGACATTATCAGGCAGATATTCGCACTGTATAGCGAGCATTTAAATACACACTTTAAGCCTTTAGAGCAACATAGTGAGCCGCTTGAGCAACTAACGCTCTACCTAGACTCATTGTTTGACTTAATGTGGCGCTATCATTTCTTCTATGACAATTTGACAGATATTTTAGCCAAAGATGATGAGCTAAAGAAAAACTATATTGCGTTTCAAGCTCGCCTACTAGAGCAAGTAAAAGCGGTGGTGATTGGGCTGAGAGAGTCGGGGGTTATCACGATTAATGACGCTGATGCAAAAGAGCTCGCCCATATGCTAAAAATGACCGTGAGCTTTTGGACGCCTTATGTGAAAGCAAGGCGAATGACGGGCGTGTTAGAACAGCAAGATATATACAACGGCATCGTCAAGGTGCTCATGTTATTTAAACCTTATGCTACGCAAATGAGTATGCCGAAAATAACGCAATTACAGCAACATTATCAGGCATTAGCTGAGGCAAGCTTACCAAGTATTGCTTAATTATTATCAAAGTGACAGAGCTAGGTTTCGCTATTGCACGTGAAGATTGATAGTAAATACGTTGATTATTTCCTAATCGCTTCTGAATTTGATATACTCGCGCGCCCGAACCGTCCCTCGGCCGGTGTGCGCCACGATATCGTCCTCTTTGGTCAAATCGAAGCAGCATCGCAACCGATAATCGACCTGTAGTAGAGTGACTTTTATGCTTAAATTTATCGTCAAATTACACCCTGAAATTGCTATTAAGAGCAAATCTGTCCGTAAGCGCTTCACCAAAGTATTAGAGAAAAACATCAAAATGCTGTTGGTGCGTGTTGACGAAAACGTAAAAGTTAAAAATAACTGGGACAACATCTCAGTGACCAGTCAGCTCGATGATGAAAAAACGCGCTTGGCGTTAATTGATAATCTCAAGCGCACACCTGGGATCGTGCAATTTATTGAGGTGCAAGAGACCCAGTTTGAAACGCTTGATGATATCTATCAGCAAACGCTTGCACTAGTTGCACCACTAATTGTAGGTAAAACTTTCTGCGTTCGCGTAAAACGCCAAGGTCAGCATGAATTTACATCAAGCGATGTCGAGCGTTATGTCGGGGGGGGATTAAACCAAAACATTGAGGGCGCAAGTGTTAGGTTGAAAAAACCAGATGTGACGGTAAAAATTGAAATTAAAGACGATAAAGCTTATATCGTCCGCCATCAGCATTTTGGTTTGGGTGGTTTCCCATTGCCAACGCAAGAAGATGTGCTTTCTTTGATTTCCGGTGGTTTTGACTCAGGTGTTGCGACCTATCAAATGATGAGAAAAGGGGCGCGTACTCACTTCTTATTCTTCAACTTGGGCGGCGCGGCGCATGAGATAGGGGTTAAGCAAGTGAGCCATTATTTATGGAAACAGTTTAGCTCAACGCATAAAGTGAAGTTTATCACGGTTGACTTTGAACCTGTTGTTGCTGAAATTCTTGAAAACGTCGAAAGTGGGCAGATGGGCGTGGTTCTGAAGCGCATGATGATGCGCGCTGGTACCGTGGTTGCAGAACGTTTGGGGATCCCTGCAATTGTGACCGGTGAGAGTATCGGCCAGGTATCAAGTCAAACACTGGCTAACCTTAATGTCATTGACCGTGTTACCGAAATGCTTATCCTACGACCGCTCATCCAGCATGATAAAGAAGAAATCATTCGTATCGCGCGTGCTATTGGTACCAATGAAATGGCTGAAGCGATGCCGGAATACTGCGGTGTGATCTCTAAAAAACCGACGGTCAAAGCACAGCTTGATAAAATTTTAGCGGAAGAAGAAAAGTTTGATTTTGATGTGTTAAACACCGTGGTTTCAAATGCCACAGTGAAAGATATTCGTGACATTGAAGTTGAAGCAAAAGAAGAGGTCAAAGAGGCTGAGTCGGTAAGCGAATTACCCGACAACGCGGTAGTGCTGGATATTCGCTCTCCAGATGAAGAAGATGCAAACCCGCTAGAACTCGAAGGCGCTGAGGTCATTCATTTACCTTTCTTTAGGTTAGCCACCAAATTTGGCGATTTACCACAAGATAAAGAATACTATTTATATTGCGCCAAAGGCGTAATGAGCCAACTACAAGCGCTTATTTTGCATGAAAATGGCTACACCAATGTAAAGGTGTATCGTCCTTAAAATAAAGAACCTTATACCGATTAGGTTAACTAGTATTATCGTGTTGGGTGAGCATGCGGCTCACCCAATAGATGAATAGCGTAATTATTGTTGGTGAACGACATAAACGTTAAGTTGCCAGCAAAGCGTGGATAGGTTTTTATACTGAGGTATTCAACTCACATTTCTTTACTTCGTCGAGCAGTTGCTGATTATAAGGAACGGTAATATGTTGCTTCGCAGCTAACTTGCAGATATATCCAGACATGGCATCAATTTCACTGCGTTTATTATTCGCGATATCCTGATTCATCGAAGAGTGATTTTCTGCTGTTTGCATCATCACGGTGTAGGCAAGCGTCAGTAACTCGTTCAGTGCTACGTTAACCCCAGCCTTTGCAGCTATAAACTGTACTTCATTCATTAAATTGAGTATTCGGGCCGCATATTTGGGCTGCCTGAGCTGACCATTTTTGATTTGTTCAAGTGCGCTTAATGGGTTAATAGCAATATTTACAGCGAGCTTTCGCCAAAGGATTGGCATGATGTCAGAAGTGGTTTGAGCATTTTTGAATGTGCCAAACAGCTGTGAAAATAGCTTTTGATAATGACATTGAGCTGACAAATTTAGAGGGCCAAACCAAGTCGCTCCTTGGCCTGTATGGTATACCGTATCTTTAACCTTGTATCCTGCAATAGAGGTACTTAAAAAGTAAGCTGACTGATTGCTACCTAATTTGGCCAGTTCTTTTGAGCAATCAACCATGCCATTATGGCTTAAGATCAAGCTGCCATGTGCAGATAGCTTTGGGTAGAGCTCAGTGATAGCGTCAACGACTTGGTAAGCCTTAACAGGAATAATCAGGGTGTCTATGCTTTTTGCTGGGATCTCAGTTGATAGTGTATGTTGGCATGCTATTACTTGAGTGTCACTTTGTTGCTGGTAGTGGTAGGTTACAGCACGTTTTGTTCGTGTGATCAAGGTTACGTGATGAGACTGACTCAGATGTTGAGCCAGTAGCAAGCCTATCGCACCATCACCAACAATGTGGATACTAGCCATGTTGCTTTTTACGCCAGCGCGCCCAAAAATAAAATAACACAAAGTAGCTGATCGCACCGGCAACATCAGCAATAAAATCTGCTGTTGATGCTTGACGGTAGGGCAGTGAGTCTTGCATCCACTCTATTCCCGCACCGTATAAAGAAAGCAGGAGTAAGTGAAACCAAACCTTAAACTTAAATGCGTGGTGCGAGATAAAAGCGAGTATAAAAAAGACACCAAAATGCGCTACTTTATCGACATGTGGAAATAGCCTTGGAGACAAGCTCACTTCCTTAGCAAATAGCACAGTACATATGATTAAAGAAATAATTAGCAAAGTTTTATAAACGCGCCGTGTCACAATTCATTCCACTTCTACATGACTAAGTCGGCAGTATAACATTGAAAACTGGCCATTGGGTGAACATACATAGGGTAAAAACTTAAAATAACTCAAACAGAGTATAAACTGTTATAATCCAGCCAAAACGACTTTAGGAGAGAAGCATGCCTTCATTTGATATTGTATCTGAAATAGAAATGACAGAAGCAAAAAATACCGTAGACAACGCGGTTCGTGAACTTGATACTCGATTTGACTTTCGTGGTGTTGATGCCTCTATTGAGTTAACAGGAGAGGTGATCAACCTAAAAGCTGAAGCAGAACAACAAGTAATGCAGTTGTTTGATATGCTTGTTGGCAAAGCAGCCAAACGTGGTTTAGATGTAGCAAGTTTTGAATTAAAAGACATTGAGCGTTCGGGCAAATATGTGTCACGTAAAGTTGCCCTTAAACAAGGGATCGATAAAGACATGGCGAAAAAGCTAGTCAAGTTGATCAAAGACTCAAAAGTTAAAGTTCAGGCCTCAATTCAAGGTGATACAGTTCGTGTAACTGGTAAAAAGCGTGATGACTTACAAGAAACTATGCAGCTTATCCGTGGCGCAGAGCTAGGACAGCCTTTCCAGTTTAAAAACTTCCGCGATTAACCTTGCCTATGTTAAAAGTGCAGCACGCTGCACTTTTAGATTTCTAGACGTCCATTGACAATTCCTTCTAAACCCAAGACAATAGCCACGAATTTTCAAGGTGCTATGCACAACCTAGTTTGGTTGCCAAGTGCATAGATAATCGGGAAGTTGGTGCGAACACAAGGGAACAACTAAATAGTCTTGATACTAGGTACGCGAAAGTATCACAATCAGGTGTATTATTTAGTGTGGATCGGTTCAATGCCTGCGCTGCCCCCGCAACGGTAGAGTTAATATGCAAATCCAAGTTAACTGAGCCCGGAGACCGGCCTTGAGACAGTCACTTTGTGTTCTTGTACGGTGGGTACAAGTTAGGGGAAACCATGTTAAATAAAACTGCTCTAAGCGCAGCCATCACTGCGGCGCTCTCTTTTTCTGTATTTGCAGATCAAAATATTGAACACATCACAGTCACGGCGAACAAATTTGAACAGCCACTTGAAAGTGCACTTGCCGCGATCTCGGTGATCAGTCGTAGCGACATCGAAAAAAGCAATGTGCAAGATGTGGTTTCATTACTTGACAATGTCGCCGGTATTCAGGCCGTGAGAAATGGTGGTTTCGGCCAAAGCGTGAGCTTATTTTTACGCGGTAATGATGCCAAGCATACCTTGGTTTTAGTTGATGGTGTACGAGTTACTGACGCTAACTCGGGTGATAATTCGTTAACGAATATTCCATTAAATAGTATTGAAAGAATTGAAATCATTCGTGGTGCGAAGGCGGCAATTTATGGTTCTGATGCGATTGCTGGTGTGATTAATATTATCAGTCGTGAAGGTAACCACAACACCATTACGTTAACATCGGGTAGTCACAATTATTCTGATATTGAAGCAACAGCAAGCTATAAAAAAGATAAGTTCACTCTGTCAGCTAATGCGGGGTATAGCCATACTGATGGCTATGACGTAATTGAAAAAGATCCTCAGGTTATCGTCGGTAAAAACCATGACCGCGATGGTTATTATAACGGTAACGCAGGCTTAACTTTACAGTATGGTGATGAGCAAAGTGGTATTTTTAGCCTTCGCTCACAGTACAGTGAGGGTGAAGGTGAATACGATGCTTGGGGAAGTGATGCCTACCGTTTTCATAACTATACCAATAAATTAGCATGGAAAAGAAGTTCCGAAAAACTTAGTCAGCATGTTTCTTATAGCCTAGGAAAAGAGCAAAATGTTCAAATAGGCAGTAGTGCTGATGACAACGCTTATGTAACAAAGCGTGGACAATTTGAATATCAATCTCAGTATCATATCAGTGAAGCATTGAGCTTAACGGGTAATATAACGTTTTTAAATGAAGATGTTGGTGAATCAACCGCTACGTTTTCAGAATCTGAGCGTGACAATCTCTCAGTGGCATTTGGTGGTTTTTATAATGATGAAAACTGGCTAGCAGAGGTCGTGTTAAGAACTGATGACTATGACTTTCACGGTCGAGCAAATACCTATACCTTAGCGCTAGGTAAACAAGTTACGGATGGGCTGAGCGTAAAATTCAATCATGGTAGTGCATTTAGAGCACCTTCTTTATCTCAGACTTTTGTTATCGATAGCCCGTATTATTTACCTAACGCTAATCTGAGCCCTGAAGAGGCAAAAAATAGCGAAATCATCGTTACTTATAGTGATGAGCGTTTTCGAATTGAAGCGGCAGTGTATGATAATCGCATCACCGATAAAATCGTTTATGAACCGAATAGCGATTGGAAGTACGTACCGTTTAATATTGAACGGGCTGATTTTGAAGGTGTAGATTTAGTTGTTGAAGTTGAAGATAGTTTTGGAGTTGAACATACACTCAATGCCAGTTACGTTAGTGCAAAGGATGCAAAAACACAGCAGCAATTGCAGCGTCGTGCTAGACGCACGCTGACCTATACGATTAGTAAAACATGGCAAGATGTGGATGCAACCCTGACGTTAGTGCATCGTGGTGAGCGCAACGATAAAGTATGGGGAGCCCAAGGTTCATATACTGTAACGTTACCGTCTTATACCGTATTTAATTTAGCTGCAAACTATACTTTCTTCGATAGGTTCAAACTAACAGGACGCATTGAAAACCTGACTGATAAGCGCTATTTCAATGCAACTGCTGGGGAAGCGAAAGATGGCTCGCTACTCGGTTATAAACCACCGGGTCGACAGGCATACGTTGGGGTAAGCTACCGCTTTTAACCTCAGGCTTCAATCGTGCTTGAAGATAAAATAAAGCACGCGTCTATCCACTTTTATCAAGATTAACCTGATTATCAGGTTAATCTTTAATCTCATTTTTCTTACCTATAAAGTTAGCTGCTTCGGTTGTGTTATCAATTAGTCTTACTACTAGTTCAATTTTAAGGAGTAAATCAGACGCTAATTGCGTTAAAAACTTCTTACTCAGAACAGCTGAAAGCAAGTCTCCCTGGTGCTCGACAAGATCTCTTGGCTCAGAATAGGTCACTTAATTAAGTGAATAGGTACAAATTACATTTGTAACTAGCAATCTTAGTGAGATTTTGTTAATAATAAGTCTCGTTTTTATTATTGGTTAAACTTTTTGTTACTATAACTTGGGTGTTTAGTTAATTGGCTATCTTTAACGGCATAAATTGGTTAGACAGCAAGGGGTATTGAAATATAAAGACGAGCTAGCATTTAACAACTTCAAGGAAAAGAGTATGAAGTCATTTTTATTAGGACTAGTTGGCCTAGGGTTGGTTACGTCCGCCTATGCCAGTAAACTAGATTTAGCGACACAACCCGATGTCACTACACAAGCAATGAGTGGTGATTTTGCCTGGTTTAATGCCCAGTCCCAGACTTGCCGTCAGATCCGAAGCATGCTGTATTACCGCCACCCCGGTAATGATCATTTGACCCCTGTGTCAGTGCCTGTGGTTTATACTGGAGGGGAATGTTGGTCTACAGGTAGGACGACTTCTAGCCAAGGGCCTAAAGCAATGTATGATCAGGTCTCAGCGATTATTCATCAGCAATTTTCTAATGTTGAGCATAACTATAAAGAGTTAACCACAGATATAGTAAATACGGTTGCGGCGCAAGCGAGCGCGACTAAAGTTAGCCACACCACAAACTTATTTGGCACTATGCACATGAAAATAGCAGGTCGTGTGGATGGGCAAAATAAAGTACCAGTTTTAATTGATGGATTCGACTTAAAGTCTTACGCCAAATTTCGTAAGAAACAGCTTGGTATGAATATCTATATTCATGTTCATATTAATAATGAGAATGTTACTATTAAGGGTAAGTATGACGTGCGAACTCAGCAGCTTGAGTTAGACCCTTTGATTTCAAGCTTTAAACCTGTGGTTACCACAGAGGTTGAGTTACCATGGATCCTAGATCTGATGGATCGCTTGACTCCAGGGATCTTTGATAAACTTTATACTGAATTTAGTCGCATTGTAATTGATGTCTTTGAGTTCCTAGGTGTGGATATGAGCGAGGATATTCCCCAAGTGATTAAACACAATGTGCAGCTTATCGGGGCTGGGACTGTACCGCTTAAAGGGCTGGACAATTTAAGGCCTGGAGATACAGCAAACCTAGAGATGGAAGTAATGCGAGGGCATCTACGTATTAAGGATGGTCAAACAAGCTTCTATGTATTTGCAGTACCTATGTTACCGTAGTTTCTGTTGCCGAGTGCATGGCGCACTCGGCTTTTCTAAACATCGAGTCATTTAGTTTTTCAATTTTGCCGCAAATCGGCTTTCGAACTTGGCAACCTTGGGTGCTATCATCACACTGCAATATCCTTGGTTTGGATTCTCAGTAAAGTAGTCCTGATGATATTGCTCCGCAGGATAAAAGCTCGGAGCTGGACTTATTTCGGTTACAATTTTCTCAGGTAGCTGAGGTTGCAGCTGCGCTATATAATCTTGAGTTTGCTGTTGCTGCTGCTCGTTGTGATAAAACACTACGCTGCGATATTGTGTACCTATATCATTTCCTTGACGGTTAAGCTGGGTCGGATCATGTAGCGTAAAAAACATCTCAAGTAGTGTGATAAAGCTGACCTTATCAGGATTAAATTGCAGCTGCACCACCTCAGCATGTCCACTGTCACCACGACAGATCATTTGGTACGTAGGCTGATCCGTATGACCGCCAGCATATCCCGATGTTACTGCTTCGACGCCACTGACACGGCGAAATGCCGCGTCAATGCACCAAAAACAGCCACCACCAAAGGTTGCGGTTTGTAAGTTTGCCATCTACATCTCCTGCTCTGGATATTGTTGAGATTGCTCTTCTAGGCGCTTGCTCGTCTCTTCTGGAGATTGGGTCTTTTTCGCCAGTAAAGTGTAAGCCGTTGGGATCACAAATAACGTTAAAATGGTCGCAACGCTTACACCTGCAAAGATCACGACGCCAATAACCATACGGCTTTCAAACCCAGGACCAGTAGCAAACACCAGCGGAATAGAACTCATCACAGTGGTTAACGAAGTCATAATGATAGGCCTAAGTCGTTGTGCTGCGGCATCGACTATTGCTTGCTCAAATACAATTCCTTTATCACGAAGCTGATTGGCAAATTCAACGATCAAGATACCATTTTTAGCACTTAGCCCAATAAGCATAACGATGCCAATTTGGCTGTAGATATTTAATGTACTATCCGTTAAGAATAGTCCATACATAGCACCGACTAACCCCAATGGAACAGTCAACATGATAACTAAAGGGTGCACGAAGCTTTCGAACTGTGCCGCTAGGACCAAGAAAGTCACGGTGAGCGCAAGAATAAAGACGTAAGTCATTGCTGATGCGCCTTCATAAAATAATTGAGACTCACCTTTATAATCAATAGCACCATCTATGTCATTTTCTTCTGCGGCAACTTTATTTAAAAAGTCCAGAGCCTGTTCAAGCGTATAGTTACCAGCAAGGTTGGCGGTGATAGTGATTGCACGCATACGGTTATAGCGATTCAGTCGTGCTGCGGTTGCTTCTTCTTTTATCGTGATCAAGCTGTCTAAAGGCACCAGCGCATCACTTCTAGACTTAACGTAAATATCAGCAATATTGTCAGGCGCAGAGAAGTCTGCTTTGGTACCTTTTAGAATGACGTCGTATTCCTCACCTCGATCAATAAAGGTAGTTACGCGGCGTTGTCCAAGCATGGTTTCTAGTGTTTGCCCAATTGCATTGACGGACACACCTAGATCGGCAGCTCTGGTTTTATTAATACTGATCAGAAACTGCGGGAAAGTTTCTTTGTAGTCATGATCTAAGCGAACCAGTCCTTTGTTATCCCGTGCTCGGGCAAGTATACGGTCGCGCCATGCTGCCAATTCATCGTAGTCGTTTCCTTGAAGCACAAATTCGATGGGGCGAGCATTGCCACCGCCACCAATACCTCGGCGCATGATGGCAAATGCACGAATGTCAGTGACTTCTTGCATTTTACCACTGATTTCATCAATGACTTCCCACGTTGAGCGTTTGCGTTCATCCCAGTCTGGCATACCAATAATCGCAACACCTCCTTGGCCACCCCAACCAGGGACACGGACAAGAACACGGCTTAATTCGTTGGATTCGACGTATGGCAGCAATCTTTCTTCGATTTTGGCCATATTCTCGGCGTTATTTTCATAGCTTGCGCCTTCGGGGCCATTCATCATGACAAAAAATGTACCGCGATCTTCTTTTGGCGTGAGCTCTGATGGGATTTGTTGAAATAAGCTGTAACTAGTAAATCCAGCTAGTGCAAGCATTACGATCAAACTATATTTTCGCGTCAAGTTTCTTTGTAATACACGACGGTATGCTTGCTCAAGTCGACTAAACTGATTATCCATCCACTGACTAAAGCGGTTTTCTTTATTGCTTGGCTTTAATACCTTGGAACACAGCGCTGGTGACAATGTTAACGCGGTAATACTTGAGAACAAGACAGCTGCGCTTACTGCAAAAGCAAACTCAGTGAATAACGCACCAATACGACCGTCCATAAATACGAGAGGGATAAATACCGCAACCAGCACTAGGGTGGTGGCGATAATAGCAAAGCCAACTTCCCGTGCCCCTCTGTATGCTGCGAGTAATTTTGGCTCACCAAGCTCAATGCGACGATAAATGTTCTCTAGCATTACAATGGCATCATCAACCACTAAGCCAATTGCTAGTACAAGTGCAAGCAAGGTAAGGAGGTTAATGGAGTAGCCCATGGCAAGTAAGAACATAAAAGTGGCGACGAGGGCCACAGGAACTGTCACAGCGGGAATAAGAGTTGCACGGATATTGCCAAGGAAAATGTAAATAACCAGCACCACCAAAATCATGGCAATCGCTAAGGTACGATATACCTCAGTGATAGATTCTCGAATAAAAATAGAAGAGTCATAGCTGTCTTGGATTGTGGTACCTTGCGGTAAATTACGCTTGATTTTTTCAAGCTCTTTACGCGCATTATCAACGACTTCCAAAGTGTTGGCTTTGGCTTGTTTGACAATCCCAAGGCCAATCATATTTTTACCATTGCCTCGGAAAGTACTTTCATCATCAGCCGCTTCAAGATGTACATCAGCAACTTCGCCTAATCGTACTAAGTAACCTTGTTCACCTCGTTTAATGACAAGGTTGTTGAAGTCGTCTTGCGTTTTATAACTTCTGGCAATCCTTACCGAGAAGTCGCGGTCAAGAGACTCTATCTCACCGGCGGGGAGTTCAACGTTCTCCCGACGTAATACTTGCTCTATGTCACTGCTGGTGATCCCTCGAGCCGCCATGGCTTGTCTGTTGAGCCAGACTTTCATCGCGTATTTACGCTCGCCACCAATGCGAACATTAGACACGCCATCAACAACAGCGAGGCGGTCAACTATAAAGCGCTGGGCATAATCGGACAGTTGCAACGTATCCATAGTTTCACTGTTTAATACAAACCAAGCTATGGGGCTATCATCACTATTGGACTTAGATACTTCTGGGGGTCTGACTTGTTCTGGTAGCCTATCAAGTGCTCGTGATACTCGCTCGCGCACATCATTTGCCGCTGCATCAATGTCACGGTCGATGTTAAATTCTATGGTGATATTTGAGCTACCGTTGCGACTGCTCGAGTTAATACTTTTTATACCCTCAATACCAGAAATATGGTTTTCTAGAATTTGGGTGATTTTGGTCTCCACGACTTCCGCAGAAGCGCCCGTGTAGTTAGTACTTACGTTAACTATGGGACTTTCAATGTCTGGATACTCTCGAAGCGGTAGCATAGTAAATGCGACCAGACCAAAGGTCAGTAATAGCAAGTTTATTACGATCGCGAAGATCGGGCGTTTAACCGCCGTATCAGTGATTTTCACGCCGGTTTACCCCTTAATTTCCACTTTTGATCCTGAGCGGATTTTTAATGTGCCTTCGGTGATCACTTGTTGGCCTTCTGCTAAGCCTTTATCAATCGCAAC
Source organism: Pseudoalteromonas peptidolytica (assembly GCF_012641745.1). Taxonomy (GTDB): domain Bacteria; phylum Pseudomonadota; class Gammaproteobacteria; order Enterobacterales; family Alteromonadaceae; genus Pseudoalteromonas; species Pseudoalteromonas peptidolytica. Next base: position 124,272 of record NZ_WEHZ01000011.1, on the reverse strand, counting down.
CCAGCCGCTAAAGCGAGTTTGCAAGTGCACCTCGCGTTGTTGGGCTTTGCCCTCTTTGTCAACGATAAAGACATAATGCTTGTCTTGTCGTGGAATAATACTTTTCTCTGGGACGACAAGGGCTTCAAATCTCGCTAGCTCAAGTGCGATGTGCAGCAACATACCTGGGCGTAGCCTATATTCTGTGTTGGTAAAACTTGCTGTAACACGTACTGAACGAGTTTGTTCATTGATGCGCGGATCTATATGGGATACTTTTCCGGTAAATGTTTGTGCTGGATAGGCCTCGCTATTTGCACTCACTTGCATACCTAGTTGCAGTTGAGCTAGGTATTTCTCGGGAACCTGGAAGTCAACTTTGATGATGCTGATGTCATCTAATGTGGTGATCACGGTACTATTATTAACGAAGCTACCTATTGAAACATTTCGAGTACCAAGTAAGCCATCAAAAGGTGCATACACAGTCATTTCTGCCAATTTGGTCTTCGTTGCTTCAAGCTGCGCTGTTAATGAGTCTACTTTAGCTGATTGTGCCTCTAACTGCGAGCGGGCCGCAGATTGGGTTTTGGCGAGATCTTTGAGTCTGTTAAGCTGTCGAATTTCTTCTTTTAGCGTCACTTTTAACGCTTTTATGTCGAGCTTTTCTTCTGCGTCACGTAACTGCACAAGCTTGTCGCCTTGCTTTACTACAGCTCCGTCGTCAAAGTACAGTTGCGCAATGTAATCGCTTTGCGCGCTGGTTACGTTTATGGCTTGATTTGCGCGTGCAGAGCCAATTGAATTAACGGTAATGACACGCTCTTCCTTTGCTACTGTGTGTGCTTGAACCGGTGTTGCCGATACTGCTCTGCCATTTGCTTTTCCTTGGGATGCTGGTAAATATAAATAGCCGCTGATCGCGACTAGCACTATAATAATAAAAGGAAACAGTGCTTTCCCTGATTGATGACGCATATAGGTGACCCAGATTATAATTTGTTTCTAGTTTACAAAAATAAAGGCTAGCAAACTCGACGGCATATCCTGTAAATTTGTGCGTTAAACGAAAATCTAATTCAATTTAAGTATTTGTACCTAAATTAAATATTATGAAAAGCAGTCACTCTTGTAAACGGTGTATCACAATACGTAAATTGGTAGTATGGGCGATCATTATGTACTTTTTTTACACTTGGTATACGTATGCTTGAAGCTAAATTACGTGCAACAGCAAACAGACACGGTGCTGAATTTATGCTTGTCGGTGCCATCGGCCTGGTGGTGATCATGCTTTTTGTCAATCTTCGTGGCACGCCTATTTCGATTATCGAAATATTTCTAGCGAGTGCCATGCTAGTCGCTATCTTTATCGGTTTTTTGAAAAGTCAGCAACCCTACTTTAGTTTATGCTTTAATGAACAAGAGTTTAGCTATGTACACAAGTATGGAGCTTGGTCTCTTCCTATTGTAAACTTTCACTCAAGTGGCATACCGAGCGTGCAACAAGGTATTGAAACACTTGAGTTAAATACAGTTGGTATTAAACTTAATGATATTGACGCATTTTTAATTAATCTAACCCCGAGGCTTGCGGGTAAATTATTGATAGAACAGCGGCATATTTTTTTACAAGCTGTTAAAATACATTGTGAAAATGGCAATTGCCCATCGGAATGGTTAATAGAAGATACAAGTTATCGTTCCAAAGCTGGTAAAGAATACACTGGTTTAATGGCAATGTTTGCAAACCGAATGGATAATTTAAAAACGGTTACAGGTTATGATTTACTTTTGCCTGCGACCGCTTTAGACAGGGATATTTGGCAATTTTCAGCCATGTTAAACCGCTGGAAACTAAACCCTAAAGAGGTGGTAAACGCATTGTTAGAAGAACATACCACCCATTGAAGATGTAACAGGATACACCAATATGAGCTTAGAGACGGCCTATATTAAAAGTGGGCGCAATACCATTATTCACAAAGAGAAGAAATTAGATCTTGTGATTGTTAATGGTGAAGCACACCCAAAAATCATGGTGACGGCCAATGGCTTGGTGCCTTTTAAGGAAGAGCTACCAAGAAACCGAAGAGAAGCGAAAGAGCGCTACCTAGAAGTTGTCCATGTTGCAAGCGTTGATGTGTTTGGGGAAGTGAAGCGCTTGCTATTTATTCAAGCGTTAGATGGCCGTGAGTATAAAGTAGATTACAGCAAAGTGGGCACCAAGTTGTTTGTTCGCATACATCAAGAGAGTTACTTGTAACTTAAATAGGGATTATATGACAGCGTTTAGGGGAAGTTGGTGTTTATTAGCGTTGCTACTTAGCGGCTGTGGCGGAGGCTCAGGTGGTAGTGAGCCTACACAAGTGAGCGCTTCGGTAAACGCTGGAATGGATCAAGAAGTGACTGAAAAGACCGACGTTACTTTGAATGCTACAGGATCTCCTGCAGGGGGAACGTTTAACTGGCAAGTTGTGTCTGGTGCGACAGTGAGTGAGTTTCCCATCACAGATCAACAAGCAAGCTTCGTTGCGCCAGATGTTAAGGCTAATGTCGATTTATTAATCCAAGTGGATTATGTTGCGCCAGATGGCAGTCTCGCCAGCGATCAGGTAATGGTTTCTGTTAAGTCTAATAACCAACTACCACTGGTCAATATTACGCAAACAGCGCCTGAGACACTACCTGCAACATATCAAGATACCATCACTCTTAGCGGCGAGGGATCTTCCGATCCAGATGAAAACGGTCAGATTGTCGCCTATCAATGGCAACAGCTAAGTGGTCCCAACACCATACAGCCGTCAAGTCTGAACAATGCAACATTATCATTTATCCATCCTCTGTTAGATACGGCACAAACCTCAGTGTGGAAGTTGACTGTCACCGATGATGAAGGAGGGCAGGCGAGTAATCAGTTTCCAGTGGGATTATTAGCTAATACCCCAGTCGTGGTCGCGAATGCAGGAAGTGATCAGCAGGTACAAGCCTTTGATACGGTGACGCTAGATGGCTCTAAAAGTGATACAGTGTCTGGTCAAAAGCAGTGTAGTTGGAGGCAAATACCAGCCACAACCACTGTCTCGTTAAGTGCACCAAATGATTGTGTGACCAGTTTTATTGCCCCAGATAAAAATGTGTTATCAAAAGCTGAATTCGAGCTTACAGTAACAGACTCGCAAAACCGCACTGCGACCGATAATGTGGTCGTTGATATTGAGAAAAAACCACTGGGTAAACTCAATGATAGTGGTCAACTTGCTTGCTACGACAACAATACTGCAATTGCCTGCAACAGCGATAGCTTTAGTGGTCAAGACGCCTTACGTGGGCGAGACTATTTTGCAACGCAAGTAGCGAAAGAAGGTCGAGGTAACGCCGGATTTGATTTTACCAAGCTGAACCAGTTTGCTGATGAGTTACCTGATGATGCGACTGACTTTGCCTGTATTAGAGACAATGTGTCAGGACTTATCTGGGAAGTAAAAGAGGCCAGTGCTGGGACGTTACCGAATACCTCTACACGCAACGCACAAAATAGTTATACCTGGGCGTTATCTGTAGATGGCACATTTGCGGAAGGCAGTGTGCAATCAACGGCGAATACCAGCTGCCCGCAAGATAACCACTGTGGAATTCAAGCGCTAATTGATGAAGTTAATAACCCTGCCACTGGAGAGCAAAGCTATTGTGGAGGTAATAATTGGCGTTTACCAACGTACATGGAGCTGCTTGGTTTGTTGGATTTTAGCTATGCAAACTCGGCGGTTATTGATCAATCACTATTTCCCAATTTGCCTGCCTCTGCACTACTTGGGCACCGCTACTATTGGACGACGCAATCAAGTTTAGATGGTACAGGAACAGCGCTTCGACGTGCTTATGTGATAGACATGGATACTGGTAACGATTTTGCGGTTGAAAAGTCGAGTAAGGCATTTGTGAGATTGGTTAGAAACCCATAAGGAGAGCACTATGAAGCAGGTGATTTCGATGCTACTCACGATATTATTTTCAACTGTAGGCTACGCCCAAACGTGTGTTGGTACAGTGACGGATACAAGCCGTTATACGGTAAATGCGAATGGCACGATACTCGATAGTCAAACTGGATTAATGTGGCAGCGTTGTAATTTTGGACAAAGTTACAATAGCACTTCACAAAACTGTGAAGGGGATAGCCAGCAGCTAACATGGCAGCAAGCATTAATAGCAGCCAGCCAAGACAGCTTTGCAGATTTTAGCGATTGGCATGTGCCAAATATCAAGGAATTGGCGAGTATTGTACTACATCAATGTGTTGCGCCTGCTGTCAATGCCACAATATTTCCTACGACAAAAAGTAACAACTATTGGTCTGCAACGACGCAAGCGAGTCAGCCAACATTTGCGTGGGCATATCAGTTTGCGGATGGTAAGAATAACCCAACCAATAAAACATCGGATGCCTTTGTTCGATTAGTGCGCTACTATCAGTAAGCACGTTACTGTCGCTTTTTGGCCTACCCCGCAGTCAGTTCTTAGCGTGGTAGGCAGATAACTAACTTATCGTTTATAGATTTCACTCTACATTACTTTTTTGACCTGCACGCAGTTTTCATCTATCTAAAATGGCTTTGGGAATGTTTGATATTTTGCTACTCTCTCGAAGTATTTTATTTCTTATATACTACACAGGAGGCCATGTGAATCGATTAATCAGTGCGATAGCCGTGTCTTGTGCAGTATTGACCACTTCGGTACAGGCAAAAAGCAAATGTGACGTTGAGCTTGGACATGGTCTTATTATTACGGATAATGAAATCCGAATTGTTGACGACGGACAAACGCGTATTCAAATCAACAACGATAGCCAGCTTTTTATTCTTGGACGCTGGATTGAGCTTGACCAACAAGGCGAGGCTGTCGTTCGTGAATACTCGCTAGGTATCCGAGATACGGTACCAGAGTTAGTTAACTTAGCTACGGATGGGGTCAATTTAGGGTTAAGTGCCATTGAGCAGGTCGTCGAAGGTATGTCAGATAAAGAGCCCGAGGTACTTAAAACTCAGCTGCAATATGTCGAACGTGCACTCATGGACAAGTTCAAACGCGGTGATGATTTCTTTTTTATCGCACCACAATCATTGTCAAAAATTGATGATTTTTTTACTAAGGAAATTAGCCAAAAAATTCATTCTGCTGTGCATGGCTCGTTAGGGTCGATCCTCGTTTCTTTAGGTGATGCGTTTAAGTCTCGAGAAGGCAATATTGAAGATAGGATTAATGATATGGGGCAGCGTATGGAGATCATCTCAAAAGAGATAGACAAGTCACTACAGAAAAAAGCCCATCAGTTAGAGGAAAAAGCCGAAGAGTATTGTGAGTGCTTAAACTCGTTGGATAAAACGGAAGAAAAACTACAGCGTATAGTCCCTGAGTTGGTAGCTTATGATCTAGTCCAGATCCGTTCTTAAGTGATAACACTTACTGGCGTTTTCTCGACTCAGCTTGTGCCAAGTCGATGAGAGTCCGATAACATTAAAATAGTCTTGCCAAACTTGCCAGTAGTGCTTTTGCATCAATGAGACCGGATAATTTGAGCCTAACATTAAGCTATCTTCACCAGCATGGTCAATGAGGTGACCTAGCCATTTGTCCAGTGCCATCGGGCTTTGAAGCATCTCATGGCCGGAGCACTTAATCATGACATTCTTTAAGGTACTGATCCGCTGTAAGACAGCCGTACATGGTTGTGTTTGTTCTATAAACCCTGCATGATTAAACACGATTTTTAGGCGAGGGTGGCGCTGTGCCAGTGTCAGTAATAATTCTATTGTGTCGCACTGTGAGAAGGCTAACTGCGCTTCAAAATGCAAGCCCAATGATGCAAGGTAGATTAGATTTTCTTGCAGCCAAGGCGTATGCAAACGGCGACTATCTGCGCCTTCCGTAATATCTCTTACTGCAACAAGCGTCGGCGTCATGAGGCGAGTAATGGCTGCACTAAACTGTTTTGGGGGGGCATCAATCGGTGCGTAGCCAACAGCTTTAAATGGAAACCCTGTGAGAGTTTGTGCTAACCAATGCAGCTCGTTGATAGGATGTTGATTATCAAAACCGGCTTCAATATGCACCAGCCCAGCCAAAGTAAATCGATCATGAGCAGGAATGCTTGCGAGGTGGTGATTTTGCCTGATCTGCGCTAAGTTCGGCCAAGCTGGTGGATTGTGCTTGAGCCAAGAGTATTGACCCTGTGCCAAATCAAAAAAGTGTAGGTGGGTATCAATAATCGGTAGGCTCATTGTAGGCTCTCTGCTTGCTACTGTGTGGTATAACCGCCATCAATACTTTGTAAGCTGCCGGTAATAAAGCTGGCGTCTTCACTGAGTAAAAAAGCCACAAGTGCCGCAACTTCCTGAGGTTGTCCCAAGCGCTCTAGCGGTTGTAATTTTGCTTCCTCAGCGACTATCTGTGATTTGTCGGCGCCACTTCGTTGACAGTAATTGTCAATGGCATGGTGGAATAGCGGCGTTTCAATTGTACCTGGACATACCGCATTAGCGCGGATATTAAATTTAGCGTAATCCAACGCCGTGGTTTTAGCCATAGAAGCGAGTGCACACTTACTCAGGTTATAAGCAAAAGAGTTAGGCTTACCAACCAGCGCTTGATCCGACGAAATTAACACGATACTTCCGGCTTTTTGTGCCTTCATACTGGGTAATACGGCTTGAATAGCAGCGTAAGCACCTTTTACATTTAGCGCGAATAAAGCGTCAAATGTCGCTTCATCGGTGTCTTCAATCGTTGCGCTTAGGTGTTTGCCGGCGTTTGAAACCAGCGCATCAATATGGCCTACTTCTGTCACAATTTCAGAAATGACACTCTTTACATCAGCGACTTTACTAACATCACAGTGACGAAAAATACCCTGCTCGCAAGGCACTATATCTAGATTATAAACTGTGTAATGTTGCGATAGCAGCTTGTTGACAATGGCTTGGCCAATGCCAAAGCTGCCACCGGTAACGATGGCAACTTTTTTCATAACTTAATGTCCGCAACCACCTTCTGCATGCACGTGACCATGGGAAATTTCTTCCGCTGTGGCTTCACGTACAGAGATGATTTCAACAGCAAATGTTAGTGTTTTACCGGCAAATGGGTGGTTTAAATCACAATCTGCGTTAAAACGACCAACTTTTACGATTTTTACTTGATGACGTCCCTGATTTGAATCAACGATAGCTGTCATGCCTGGTTTCCACACTTTGCTATCACCAAGACCTTGTAGGTGTTTGATAGGGATACGTTGCACTAAGCCTTCTTGGTACTCCCCATAGGCTTGCTCTGGAGTTAAGGTTACTGTAAAGCTATCACCACCTGTTTTGCCTTCAAGTTCACTTTCAAGCCCTGGTAGCATGCCTTCAGTGCCGTGAAGATAGTTTAGCGGATCGCCATTTTTGCTAGACTCGATTTGGCTGTCACCTTCATGAAGTGTGTAGTGAAACTCTACCACTGCGTTCTTTGCAATTTGCATAAGTAAACCTTAAATAATTAGTCCTAGGTGATGTTTGCTGCATCAACCGGTAAAGGTAGTAGTTTACGTGAGTGGCATTCTGGGACGCAAGTTTCTCGAGATTAATTCGGCTCTTCATTTGCCAAAGGTTTCCCATGGCGAAGTAACGACTGGATGACTTTTACCCTATTGACGGGGGCGGGGGGAAGCGGTTCTTGTTGATGCTGCTGCATATCTACCGCTGGCAGTAGTAAGGTCAATACTTTCCCTGGTTTAATCAGTGTTTGTGCAGTAAGTGAATTCCAATTGAGTAAGTCTTTTACCGCAACATTGTATCGACGGCTTATCGTCCATAACGATTCTCCCGTTTTGACAGTATGGTGATGCGCACGTTGAGGTAACGGCTTAGCTTCAATTTCCTTTATATAGGGACTTATTTCATGGTCAATGAGCCACTGTTGTTGGGCTGTGTTTTTGGATATCCGTAATGTTTCTCCCACACGGATTAAGTTAGAGGTTTTATTGTTAAGCGCCTTTAGCGCTGTCACACTCATGCCCGCATTAAGTGCGATACGATATAGGGTGTCATTAGCTTTGACGGTGTAGCCGTGACTAAAGTTGTCTCTAAAAAATGCGCTTTGTAATAATGCTTTTTGGGGCAGTGGTAATAGCACGACATGTGGCCCACTTGGTGAGCTTCGGTGCTTTAAAAAGCCTTGATTTAACGCGTATATTTCGCGCTTATCTATTCCACTTAGCTTAGCGAGTTGCCCAATATCAAACTGTTGGCCGATATCTAGTACGGATGTTGTGGCGTGATTTGGTAAACTGGGAATAGTAAAATCTGAAGGCGCGGTTTTTAATAAATGGCTGAGTGCGAGCAACTTAGGCACATACTCAGCAGTTTCTTTTGGTAATTTCAGATGCCAAAAGTGTGTTGGTTTCCCTGCTTTTTTATTTTTCGCAATGGCTTTTTTGACTCGTCCCTCACCACTATTATATGCCGCAAGTGCGTGTAGCCAGTCACCATTAAAACGTTGGTGTAAATATAAAAGGTACTCCAAGGCTACGTCGGTTGAGGCTAAAACGTCTTGTCGTCCGTCATACCATTTGTCTTTTTTAATCCCAAAATGATAGGCTGTGGCATCAACTAGCTGCCAAACTCCGACTGCATTTTGGGTAGATTTGGCTTTAGGCCTAAAGTCACTTTCAACAAATGGCAGCAAAGCAATTTCCATTGGCAGCCCTTTACTTTCTACTTTATTGACTACGTGATAGAAGTATGGAACCGCCCGCTGATTAACGACCTGAAGATAATTAGGTTGTGATAAATACCATTTTATACGTTTATCCAGCCGAGGATGAGAAGCAGTATTAAAGCTAAGCCGATGACGAACATATTGCCACAAATCATCCTCATGAGTGGAGCTTATGTTCTTTTTGGGTGTAATTACTTTAGGCTCCGGGGACGCTTCTGGTTGTTTTGCAGGCACTACGGGTACTTGGGTAAGCGCGGACAAAATGGCTTGTCTGCTTACTTGTACACTGCTGCTACTTTTACACCCGCTGAGTGTGACCATCAGCACAACAGCATATAGCGTTATTAAGACTCTGTTCATCCTTTAACTATACCGAGAGGCTAAGTATTATTCAAAGTCAGTTTGTTGTTGAATATGCTGCCATTGTGATATTGCACGTTGTTGTTGCTGCTTATTTGAGTACAAAGTGGTTATTTTTTCAATAACTTGCTGTTCTATGGTCTGATTTAGTAAGGTGAAAAATTTGTCCGGGATAGAGAGCATATTAGGTTTATATGGCTTTCCTGTTGCAGGTAACACCCAGCTTAGTGGTCTGGAGCGTAGAGTCTGGAGTGCCTGTTGCCACTGTTGCCAATGCTTTCTATGTACTAAGGGGACTAAATCGACATTGTAGCCACCAATTAGCCCCTGCGAATGAGGAAGATAGATGGTGAGATCTGAGCCTGTGAATCCTGTAAAATTTGCAATGTTAACTTCTACTTCGCCTAAATTCAAAGAGGTGATGTGGGTATCAAGGGTCTCACTTGAACGAAAGTGAGTTATGCGCTCTGACCAGCTTGCCACTCTTTGTTTGGCAATCGTCAGCTTTTCTTGCCAAGCCCCCTGCTGGTCTTTATCTAGAGTGGAAACTCTGGTCTTACTCAGGTCAATACTTTGTTCAAACAGCGCTAATTGTGCAGCGAAAGCCTGCTGTAGCTTATCGCCAGAAGTCTTTGTTGGGCTTAACCATACCAGTTTTGGAAAAGCATGCTGTAGTAACGCGATGCTAGTATCTTGCTTTATATCTGAATGTAGTGACACCGCATAGCAAAGAGGGACGCTGAATTGGCTTTGTAGTGTTGAAATGAGCGCTTCTGTTGCGACCAGATCACCATGGATAGAAGCGAGTAGCGCACAGCGCTGACCAACCACTAAAGCCTGATTGGGGATCAGTGGCTGGTTTTTTCCTTGAACAAAGTAAACCGAATCATTTAGCTGATGAAGCGAAATTGCATTGCTCGCGCTGCTGCGAAAGCTTATTACCGATAACACTAGACTCATAAGTAAAGTGATGTGGTATAGCAGCGGTTTACAGATGTTTATCACTTTGTATCGCCAGATGTTGGTGTGAGCTTATCAAGGAGAGAGGAGACAAAATCAGCATCTTGCTGCTGTTTCAATTCTAGTGCTTGTAAATCGTGACATAAGTGCAAAGCGGCAAGCAGCAGTGCACTATGGTCATTACGAACGGTTGAACGTTTACGCATTTCTTCAACACGCCTATCAAGTAGCGCTACGGCATTATGTAGCGCTTGCTCTTGATCTGGTGCGCACGCGAATTGATGCGACTTGCCAAGCAACGTGACTGTTACTTGGTTATTTTGCTCAGACATTAGCTCGCCTGTTGGGTCTGCAACTTATCTAGTAAGCCCGATAAAGAAGAGCTAAATTCTTTTTGCTTTTCTTCACTTTCTAGCATTTCGAGCTGTAATGTTTCATTTTCATCGATGAGTTTTTGATTTTGTTCTTTCAGTGCCGAAACTTCCAATTTTAACTGATTATTTTGGCTCAAAAGTTGGTCAATCAACTGGTCGAGTTTTTGGAGATCTTGGTTATTCATAAATGCGCTCATATGACTGTGATTTGTCATGCAAATGTAAAACAAAGCGGCCGAGGATGCTAGTGTTTACGCGACTTTCTGCTGATTTTTCTCAACTTTTAAGCGATAATAGCGGTATTCGAATATTTTGTTCATAAGTGATTCAGATTAAAGTTAAAAATAGATGAATAACTGCTCAAACTTAATCCGTTTCAATTAGCAAGCTACTTTTAGCAAGGCAGGTTTATGCTCAGTTACAGACACTCTTTTCATGCAGGTAACCCTGCCGACGTAATAAAACATTTAGTATTGGCGGAAGTATTGTCATATATGGTCAAAAAAGAGAAGCCTTTTGACTATGTTGATACACATTCAGGCGCAGGCTTTTTTGAACTTGCAAGCGATGATGCGCAAAAAACTCAAGAGTATTTGCAAGGGATCGCAAAATTGTGGCAATACTCAGGCGCTGTGACAGCTATTAGCGACTATGTTTGTTTGATTAAATCGTTTAATGAAGGAGAGCGACTGAGTCATTATCCAGGTTCGCCAAAAGTTGCTGAGCATTACTTACGCCGCCAAGATAAAGGATGGTTTTTTGAGCTACATCCGAGAGATCTTGAACTATTGCAGCAAAATACTGCGCATAAAAAGTCATTACGAGTAACTGGTAGTGATGGTTTTAAAGGGTTGCAGGGCCTAGTGCCACCGGCATCCAGACGTGCTTGTGTATTAATGGATCCGCCCTACGAGATAAAGTCGGATTATGACGTTGCTGTGCAAAGCATCATTAAAGCATACAAAAAGTTTGACTCTGGTGTGTATATGATTTGGTATCCGGTTGTAGACCGAGCGCGCATTGACGCCATGGAGTCACAGCTCATCGACTCTGGTATTCGTAATATCCAGTTATTCGAGCTCGCGACCCGTGCAGATACCCAAGAAAGAGGAATGACGGCATCGGGCATGTTAGTGATTAATCCACCTTGGACGTTAAAAAAGACGATGGATGCGGTGCTGCCTGAACTTGTCACTTTGCTTGCTGAAGAAGAAGGGGCATTTTATCGCAGTATTCAGCTAGTTGAAGAGTAGGGTTGTAAGTCACCTGAGTGCTGGATAATGCAAAGCTTTTCTTGCTCTTTATCCACACTCAAGGTAACAAGAATAGGGTTACTTTTTAACAAATTTTGTCAAGATTACAATGTTCTGACCTTCAACTCTTCCTTCAATGTGTTCGGAGTTGGAAGGTGACAGGCGGATATTTCGCACCGCAGTACCACGTTTAGCCACTAAACTACTGCCTTTTACGTCTAGGTCTTTGATCAAGGTAACGGTATCTCCGGCATTTAACTTCACGCCATTGCTGTCAAGGTGCACAATATCGTCATCTTCCGCAAGTACTTGTTCAGCCCATGCTCGGGTATCATCTTCTAGATAAAGCATATCTAACGCATCTTGCGCCCAGCCATTCTCAGTAGCTAAACGGTTAAGCATACGATAAGCCACGACTTGTACTGCAGGTACTTGACTCCACATGCTGTCATTTAAACAGTGCCAATGGTTAGCGTTTAAGTCTTGTTGACCTTCAACTTGGTCTTTACAAAGCTGACAAAGGTACACGCATTTATCTGAATGCGCTTCGTTGACTGGTGGTACCTCGTAGACGTCAAGGTTTGTAGTTGATGTGCATAATTCACATTGATTGTTACTGCGCTCAGCTAGCGCGGCAGCGATTGTCATAATAACTTCCCAAGCTATAAAGCGGTGATTATAGCAATAAACGCACTTGATACTCAGCTAGAAAAGGGCAAATTATACCAATTCTCTTAATTAAGTGGTCTTTTTTGGAGGCGAGAAAACCTTGTCGATAACCCTGCTACCGCGTCCTGCTATCGCCAAGGTATCTACATCTATGTAGGCAAGGCAAAAATGTTGCTACTTAGTTGTTCTAAATGAGAATATTTAACGCTGTTAGCGTCAGATTTATACCAATTTGCTTAATTAAGTGGTCTATTTTGAGGCGAGAAAATCTTGTCGATAACGAGGCAGAAATTTTGCTATTTAGTTGTTCTAAATGAGAAATTTTTAACGCTGTTAGCGTCAGATTTACTCCTTCAAATTGAACAAGTATTAAGTCAAATTGGTATTACTCCTTCAAATTGAGCAAGTATTAAGGCTAAGTGGTATTGTGCAAGCTTGCGTTACATCAATTTACTAATGCGTGATTAACTGGCGTGTTTTTGTTGAGTGGGAGTGTGCTGGTGTATTGCCGCTCAATTCTTTCGAATTCTCCCGCTTGCTTTAAGGCTGCAATCGCTTGATTGAGAGGCTTGAGTAGCTTTTTATGTTTAGCAAGTAAGCGAAATGCCAGCATGCCTTCGGAGTGTAATTGATTAAAGATAAAAGCAACACCAAGCTGCTCTGACCAATATTGAGCAGGTAAGTCACCGATAATAATGTAGTCAATACGTTTCAATTTTAACGCTAATAACAATTCTCTTTCAGAGGCAAAGTCCACTCGATGAAACAGGTTATCGTCGTGGTAATAGTAGCCTCGAACAGTCCCAACCTTTTTTCCTGTAAGCGTTAAAGCGGGAGGGTGTGATGGATGAGTCACAATATATTCTCTAATGCTAAGTATTGGCTCCGAGTAGATATATCGAGGGTCTTTTTTCTGTTCATCATTTAGCCAGTCTGGGCTAATAATATCAAAGTCAATCTGCTGCTGTTCCAAATATGCGTTAGTACGCTTAGCTGGAAGTAGTAGGTTTTCCCCCCGGATCTCTGCATGGCTCAATATTGCTTCGACTGTTTCTGGAAATATACCAGGTTTTTCGGGGTTATGAGTAAAGTAGGGATAAAAGCTACCCGAACCACTTAAACTATATTTTAAGTAGGGGGTGAGGTCAGCTTTAACAAAGCTTGTGAAAGTAAAGAACCAAAGAATTAAAATTTGCTTCATAGTCCCATCTTAGCTTAACTGCTCAAATAAAGACAAGGGAGCGCTGAAGCTTTTAATAAGTAACCTAGACTTGGTATAACTCATTTCCTGCTCCAAGTTCAGGTCAAGTACTATCTATTTTATCTATATTGTAATCAAGCTGCTGTAAAACCACACTTAAAATGAATAGGTGGTAACTTTTGGTTATAAGTGTTGTAAAATATAGAAACTTTTTATTGCCCAAGGCGTAACCATATTATACGCTTCCAGATACGTGGTTTCCTTTTGGCTTCTAAAGGATACGAATGTTAATGAGTGGTCCGGTGACTGAAATTCGCAAATCAGCAGTACAGTATATTGCTAGGCAGGCTATTTTGCGGCCTGATCAGGAAGTTTTTGCCTATGAGCTGCTTTATCGTGACTCAGACAATAACGCGTTTCCTGTTGGGGTGAGCGATGGTCAAGCAACCGGCCGAATGTTCTTTAACTCGCTTATGTTTATCGGGGTAGACCGATTAGCCGCAGGGCAGTTAGCCTTTATTAATCTCTCCGATGAATCACTATTACAAGAGTTGCCAAAACTACTTTCTCCACAAAAAATTGTGATTGAGATAGTGGAGCGTTCGAAAGATATTCCTTCTTTAGTGAATACTGTGACTAAACTCACGCAAAAAGGCTACCGCTTTGCTCTGGATGATTATGATGGTGATGCTAAGTGGGAGCCGTTATTACCGTTAGTAGAGTTTGTCAAAGTGGAAGTTGAGCAGCCGATCATAAAAACAAATATGGCTGTGAAGCGGCTGAAGCGACAGTTTCCTGATATAAAAGTCATCGTTGAGCGGATCGAAACAAAAGACGAATTTGAGCTTATCAAAACCTCAGGCGCTGACTATTTTCAAGGCTTCTTTTTCGCTAAACCGGAAATGCTCAATCACGGTAATGTTGAACCATCAAAAATGGTGGTATTCCAGCTGCTACAGGCGACAGCCAAAAAATCACTTTGTTTCAAAGAAATACAATCTCGGGTGAGTAAAGATCTTAGCTTAACAGCCAGATTATTGAAGCTTGCCAATGCCAGAGCTGGAGAAGAAAGATTAGAAATTAAGTCAATTTCTCAAGCGGTTGTATATCTCGGTGAAGATGCAATAAGACAGTTTGTTAAAGTTCTTGCGCTGAGTGAACTTGGTTCTGATAAGCCAAGTGAGCTTACTAGAATAGGCTTAGTACGTGCTAAATTTGTAGAGACCTTTCTCATGCCTGGTGGTGAAGAAATGGCTGAAACGGGCTACTTATTGGGATTGATGTCTATTTTGGATGTTATCCTCGATGTTGAGCTTGCTGTTATTGCATCTGAGTTTTCACTTGATGATTCACTCTCAAGTGCACTGCTGAGCTATCAGGGGTTGCTGGGGGGGGCTTTGCGTTTGGCGTTTGAAATTGAGCGGAACGATTGGAAAGAAGCCGAGCGTATACTAAAAGCGATTAGACCTGCCACACCAACCAACTATTTATATGATATGGCGCTCGCTAGTAGAGCGTATGCGGATGATATTCTCTCCATCGTTACCGAAGAGATTGAATAATACCAATTTGACTTAATACTTGCTCAATTTGAAGGAGTAAATCTGACGCTAACAGCGTTAAAAATTTCTCATTTAGAACAACTAAATAGCAAAATTTTTTCCTAGTTATCGACAAGATTTTCTCGCCTCAAAATAGACCACTTAATTAAGCAAATTGGTATAAAACCTCTACTTTGAGTCGCTGTATATTTCTTTGTCGCTGTTATCCATTATGATTGCTTGATTATATCTCTTAACTAAGTTTGCTATTTTGAGACAAAAAACCTGTTGATAACACTGTCATCGCCAGCGTCTTGATGTCCTAATCTTTAGAATGTCAGCTGGATCCCCAATGCTTTTAAATATCCCTGCTCTTGTTCTAAATCGGCTTCAAATAATGAATGGGAAGCAAGCCACTGTGCTCCAACGTGCAACACTAGCGTATTGTCTAGGGCTGCGATACTAAGTTCAGGAAGTTGCTCCTGCTGACGCTTTTGGTTCACTAGTATACTCAAGCGAAAAATTGCCAATAGGCGGCTAAAATGACTTAATTCCCCTTCAATCAGCTCAAGTAATTCAGGTAATTTAATTTTCTTTCGATAAAACCGTACCAATGCGCTGAGTGTTAATTGCTGAGCTTGCGTAAAGCCTGGCAGTTGACTGTGTCTAACAATATACGCCCCGTGTTTATGCATTCCTGATGAGTTAATCACGAGGCCTACCTCATGCAGTTTTGCTGCCCAGCAAAGCATTTCTACATCGTAGTTTGATAACGGCCAGTGGGTTTTCAGTTGCGATGTAAACAACTGAATAGTTTCACATATATTGTCAGCATGTAATTTATCTATGTTGTAATGGTCACTAAAAGCATTGATAGTTCGGGTTCGAATATCAAATGCTTCCGTTTGATGCATTTCAAATAATAAGCCTTCTCTAAGCGCATAATCACTTAGACGCATGGTTGCAATATGTAGCTGTCGGAATAATGCAATTAATACTGCAAGGCCGCCTGAAATACTGACTTTTCTTTCTTCTGGCAGTGATTTTAAAGTGACGTTATTAATATGCTGAGCGTCAATAAAGAGTTGCTTTATTTGCTCAAGCTTTGCAAGTGTTATCTCATCACTTGCGGTTAACTCAGCGACCATAGCTGCAATAGTTTTGATAGTTCCAGAGGTGCCTATCACTGTATTCCAGCCAAGTTTTAAGTAGCTAGCAGCAATACTCTCGATATGCTGTTCGGCCTTGATCTCTGCTTTTTTAAAGCGTTTTGCTGATAACTTGCCATCAGCAAAATATGCTTTATTCATGGTCACACAGCCCACATTACGACTACTCAAAAGCTTATGGGTCAGGTGTTGTCCTATCACCAGTTCTGTACTGCCACCGCCTATATCGATAACTAAGCGGTTGTGCGTATCATGTTCGTAATTTGCTACACCTTGATAAATAAGACGCGCTTCTTCTTGACCAGAAATTACATTAATCGGGTAGGGAAAAACTTGTTTTGCTTTGGCAATAAAGTAATTGAGATTTTTGCAATTTCGTAATGTATAAGTCGCTACTACTTGAACAGACTCTTTTGGAAAGCCATGCAAAGTTGTCGCAAATTGTGACAAGGTATCTAGTGCTCTTGCGATAGCTTCGTCACTGAGATTAAAGTTGCTGTCCAGACCAGAGGCCAAGTAAACTCTTTGTTTCTCTTTATGGAGCAGTTGTAAGCGACCATCAACTTCTCTTGCAACAACAAGGTGAAAACTATTTGAACCTAAATCCACAGCTGCAATAGAAGGGTAGTCGCGCATACATTAATCCTAACAAGTTTACTCTTTAGTTCCCGTTAATTGCTGTGATTCCCATTTTTTTAGATGGTCATAAATCGCAATTTGAGAACGAATTTTTTTACGGTTGCCACGGCGAACGTACAGATTCTTCTGTTCAGCGTCAATGACTCTTGCTTTCGTTCTATCTTTAAACTGCAACTCAATGACGTCGATGATAAGCTTTTTCAAATGCTCTGCATAAATAGGGGTGCCCACTTCAACGCGGTGGTCAAGGTTGCGGGTCATCCAGTCAGCAGATGAGATAAACACTCGTGGCTCGCCATTATTATCAAATATCATTACTCTAGGGTGTTCTAAAAACCTATCGACAATACTAATGATTTTGATGTTATCGCTAAATTGATGTAACCCCGGTATAAGCGCGCACATACCGCGCACAATCAGGCGGATCTTTACCCCTTTTCGAGATGCTTCATATAGTTTATCAACAAGCTGTTTATCGACTAAGTTATTAATTTTTATTGTTACTTTTCCGCTTCGCCCTTGCTCTGAGTGTTTGATTTCATCATCAATTAACTCAGTAATTTTACTACGAGCATTAAGTGGTGAAATCATTAGGTGGTCAAACTTAAATGGTAAATAACTACTTTCGATAAAACGAAAGACACTATCACATTCTTCTGTAATATCGGGATGTTTAGTGAATAAGCTAAAGTCGGTGTAGATACGCGCCGTTTTTTCGTGGAAGTTACCAGTACCAATATGCGCGTACTTTACTATTTTTCCTTTTTCTTTGCGGTGTACCACACACAGCTTGCTGTGTACTTTGAGTGCCGGGATCCCGAGCATCACTTTGATGCCATACTCGCTCATAAGCTTTGCCCACTCAATGTTATTTTGTTCATCAAACCGCGCTTTTAGCTCAACCATTACGGTAACTTTTTTACCGTTTTTTGCTGCACTGACCAAAGAGGCAATCAGCCGAGACTGTTTTGCAACACGATAGATATTTACCTTTATTTGGGTCACTCGTGGATCGAATGCAGCTTGACGCACATACTCAAGCATATGATTAAAGGTGTGATACGGATAATACAGCAAAATATCTTGAGCAGATATTGCTCTAAAGACACTGCTATATTTGCTAAAAGCTGCGCTTTGTAGTGGCGGTAATGGTTTATTTTCTAAGTAGCCACGGCCAACATTTGGAAATGAAATAAAGTCTCTGAAGTTACGATAGCGACCTGCTGGGATCATAGCGTCTTGGCCGGTAACACCTAATCGTTTTTTCATCAGCTTAAGCATTTCTTCAGGCATTGTCTCTTCGTATACAAGCCTCACAGGTTCAGCATAAAGGCGCTGTTTGAGGCCCTTAGACATCGTATCAAGTACGCCTTCTTCTAATTCGTCGTCTAAGTTGTATTCAGCATCTCGGGTGAGTTTCATCGAGTAAGCGTCGATACGTTCGAATTTAAAGAAACTCTTGAACACGTCGGCAATAAAAAAGCGCACGACATCATCCAGTAAAACAATCGTTTTATGTCGGCGTGTTTTTTCAGGAGGGAGCTGTACAAAGCGGTTTAGGCGATCAGTCGGAACCTCTAAAAAAGCATGGTGCTGCTTTTCACCATTGAGCTCAACGAACAGATAAGTCATGGTGTCATTAATATTGTCTGAATAGTCTTTACTCTCATTAATCATCATCGGTAGCAAGTGTGGCAAAACTTGATCTTTGAAATAATTTGCTAACCAATTTTTATGAAAATCAGATAAGACTTCAGGCTGTTTAACGTGAATATTATGCTCATTCAAGTCCTTCAATATTTGAGCGTATATAGCATTGAACTTTTTACCGAGTTCTAGTACTTTTTTTTGAATGTCAGCAAGTAGTGCCTCATCTTCGTCAAAGTTAGTATCAGGTAAGTTATTTAGCAGGATACGACGTTTAACGTCTGCGACTCGTACTTGAAAAAATTCATCTAAGTTATTGGAAAATATACCAAGAAATCGGATCCGTTCGATGATCGGATTAGCGGGATCCTTAGCTTCTTGTAAAACGCGTTCGTTAAACGAGAGCCAGCTTAATTCTTTGGCAAAGTGTGTGATGGTTTTATGCTCTAAAGATACGGCCTGCATTGTGCTTTCCATAGGTACAGCTTTTCTACAGCTTAAGCAGGGTGTATGACACTATTATGACAAACACGAGGCGCCTGTTGTGTTTGCCATAAGACTATCTTGAGTATAGTGCAGCTTTTAGCTCTCTTCTATGTCGACAATCAAATCACTGGTGATTGATTCAAGTGCATCTACGACGTTTTCTTTCACCATGCCAACAGGTAAAGTAACTGTGGCAAAAGCGCTAAAAATAGGGAGTCCCCAATTCGGTGCACTGCGTTGTTTCGATGTGAGGTGGGTAATATTCGCCCCTTTATGGCGAATAACAGTCGCGAGCTCTTGGACTATTCCCGGTCTGTCATTACCAGTAATCACTAAATTGAGCGTGTCGGGCTCTGCCTGTGTTGCTGACGTTTCGCCTGACTCTATTTTTACCTCTAAACCAGGTAGTGCGTACAGTGCCTCTTGTATTTCTTGCAAATGTTCTTCAGCGACTTCAATTTGCACTATACCTGCAAAGTGACCTGCTAAATGACTTAAATTACTCGTTAACCAATTACCATGGTGAGAAAGAATTGTAGATGATATTTTCTCGACGAGACCCGGCTGGTCCTTACCTATAAGTGTTAATATTAACTGCTTCATATCATGTCTCTTTTTTTGTGGCGCCCGTAGGCGAAAAAACGAATTCGGCGCATGATTTAGACTAGTCTAAATACTGGCTTTGTCCAGTCTCTGGAAACACTTAATGTAAAGAAATGCAACGAAATTTAGGCCTTTACTCTAACTTAACATGGAGGTTGTTTTTTGTTCAGTTTGGTTTATTTTTTTTGATAATAAAACTCAGCCCTAAGGTAATTGAATAACGTGCAATTGTGTATTGGGTGTAACACAACTGTCATCTTGATGAAATATAATGCCCGCAATTTTAAAACCAAAGGGTATATTGATGACTTCCAATCCGCAAAAGCCATCCTTTAAAACGGATAGAAGCCGTCTATTCAAAGACAGGTTTGCACAATTTGGCATTACCTCCGGTGGAGTAATGGTCTTAATCGCACTTTTACTTATCTTCTTTTACTTACTGTATGTTGTTCAGCCCATTTTTGAATCTGCAAAGGTTGAAAAAAGAATGGACATTCAGCTAGTGCAAGAGCAGAAATACCTAGGTATCGGCGTTGAAGAACAAACTGAAATTGCCTATTTACTTAGGCGCAGCGGTACGGTTGATTATTATCAAATCAAAGGCGAAGGTGCTGGTAAGCTACTGGACTCGCTTAACGTTAATCTAGATGGTAATGTAACTGCATTTGCGGAAAGTGCCCCATTTTTGGGTCAGTATGCATTTGGTCTTGATAATGGACAAGTGCAGCTAGTCAAGCCCATGTTTATGGTCAGCTTTCCCGGTAATCAACGTGTATTGACACCACGTCTAAGTTACCCACTAAACGCCAAGCAACTTATTGTAGATGAGCAAGGTCAAGCAATCCACAAATTTGCGTTTAGCCATTTTGAAGACAAAACTGCAGTGGTTGCGCAAACAGCTGACAAGCGTGTAATTTTTGCTTCTTACGTTGCTGAAGAGAATATGTTTACTGGTGAAGTTGAATGGGCGGTTGAGCGCACGGAGTTGGATATAGACGGTCGTGTTGACGAGCTACTGATTTCACCAGACACATCACGCACCTTTGTTCGTTCTGCTAACCAAGTCTATGTGTTTGATACACGGTATGCTTCAGAAGTAGAGTTATTCCAATTACTCGCGGCAAATGAAGAAAATGCCAACTTAGTCAATATGAATTTGCTCGCTGGTGCAAACTCGCTGATGCTTGCTAATGATAATGGTGAAGTGTCTCAATGGTTTGAAATCAATACCGATAATGGGCGTCAATTTGACAAAATACGCTCATTTGAGACGCCCAAGAGTAAAAGAGTAAACTTGTTCAGTGAGTTTTATCGTCGCACTTTTTTCACAACCAATGAAAATGGTGAACTTGGTCTGTATTACACCACCAGTGAAGCACACTTATGGCAAGGTAAAGTGACGGATAAAGCAATACAAAAATTTGCTGTTGCACCACGTGCGAACGCGGCTTTACTACTCGCTGATGATACCTTGACGGTTGTTGAACTGCATAATGAACACCCAGAGGTAACGTGGTCTGCATTATGGCAAGAGGTGTGGTACGAAGGTTACCCAGAGCCTGCTTACACTTGGCAATCCACATCAGCTAGCGATGACTTTGAGTCTAAATTTTCCCTAGTACCAATTTCATTCGGTACGATTAAAGCAGCAATGTACGCTATGTTATTTGCAGTACCTATAGCGCTAGCGTCAGCTATTTACACGGCTTACTTTATGTCCAGTGAGTTGCGTCGAGTCGTTAAACCAACGGTAGAAATTATGGAAGCACTACCTACGGTTATCTTGGGCTTTTTAGCGGGTCTTTGGCTTGCTCCTTTAATTGAAACTCATCTACCAGCAGTGGTTGCTCTATTGGTGTTATTACCAATAGCAATGATTGCAACGGCATTTGGCTGGACTAAATTACCCGCAAAAATAAGACACGTTGTGCCTGAAGGTTGGCATTCAATTTTGCTTATCCCAGTGGTACTGATTGTTGGTTGGCTCTCGTTTGCCATGAGCGGCGGTATTGAGTCTTGGTTGTTTGGCGGTAATGTGCGCCAATATTTAACTAATGAGCTAGGTCTAACATTTGACCAGCGTAACTCCCTAGTAGTAGGTATCGCAATGGGCTTTGCAGTCATTCCTACTATCTTCTCGATTGCTGAAGATGCGGTATTTAGCGTACCCAAGCACCTTTCAAATGGCTCACTGGCACTCGGTGCTACGCAGTGGCAAACTTTGGTTCGCGTTGTATTACTGACAGCAAGTCCTGGTATCTTCTCTGCTGTGATGATGGGTTTAGGACGCGCAGTTGGCGAAACCATGATTGTATTAATGGCAACGGGGAACACGCCAATTATGGACTGGAGTATATTCCAAGGTATGCGTACGCTTGCAGCGAATATCGCGGTTGAAATGCCAGAATCTGAAGTGGGAAGCTCACATTACCGCATCTTGTTCTTAGCTGCCTTTGTATTATTTATTTTTACTTTCGTATTTAACACCGTTGCTGAATTTGTCCGCCAGCAGCTGCGTGAAAAATATAGTTCAATGTAATTGGAGTGACATGACATGGTAAAGCAGTGGTTTAAGTCAGGTTCTCCGTGGATCTGGATGACAGGTGGCGCGGTCAGTATTAGTTTGATTTCGGTCATTGGACTCTTGGCAATGATAGCGTGGAAAGGGCTCAGCTTTTTCTGGCCATCACAAGTGGTAGAAATGCAATTAGAGGGATCCGTTGCACAGCAAACAGTGATCGGTGAAATTTATGATCGCGAAATGGTACCAAAGTCTCGACTTGAGGCCGCAGGTTACGACTTATCTGACTATCAGGCCGAATATGTAGAGCGTTTGCTAGTTAAAACAGGTAACCGTGAATATGTGGAGCTTGACTTTAGATGGGTCTTGTCCACTGATATAAAGCGTCAAACAGTACCTGCTGATCTGGCTGTATTTGAGCGCAGTAAAAATGGTAACTTCTATGGCTATGTCGTCCGTGTTTTAGAAGATGGCAATGCCGTTGTGGAGCAACCAGTTGAGAAACTGCATGAGTTAGTAGAGCGCGCCGTAGACCTAAATGAAGAAGCACTAGATCTACAAAACAGTGAAATCGGTCATATTAACTATGAACTTGAGCGTTTACGCTTAAAAGAAAAATCATATCAGTTAGATAATGAACTGACTGATGAGAGGCTAGCTGAGCTAAATGCTCGTCGTGCAGAGTTGCGTGAAGATTACAAAGTATTTGAGAAGCGCCTTTTTGAGCTAAGAAAGCAAGCAAAGCGTGACCAAGTCGTTGTCCGCGACATGCGTGGTGAAGAAGTAACACTTCCATTGTATCAAGTGCTGGATGTGTGGTTCCCAAATGATATGGGCTTTTTCGCTAAAGTAGGTCATTACTTGGTACAAATTAGCAAGTTTGTAAGCGACGATCCGCGTGAAGCAAATACCGAAGGTGGGGTTTTTCCTGCAATCTTCGGTACGGTATTCATGGTGATGTTGATGGCAGTGATTGTGACGCCATTTGGTGTGGTCGCAGCAATTTACTTGCATGAATATGCGGCAAAAAATGCGATCACTAAGATGATACGTATCGCAGTGATAAACCTCGCAGGTGTACCGTCTATTGTATATGGTGTATTTGGTCTTGGTTTCTTCGTTTATATGTTAGGTGGCTCAATTGACGAACTGTTCTACCCTGAAGCTGCGCCAAGCCCTGTATTTGGTACACCTGGGGTTATCTGGTCAGCGTTAACGTTGGCAATTTTAACGTTACCTGTGGTTATTGTTTCTACAGAAGAAGGTTTGTCACGTATTCCAAGTTCAGTACGTCATGGTTCATTAGCTCTTGGCGCAACTCAAGCGGAAACGCTTTGGCGGATCATTATACCAATGGCAAGCCCTGCAATTATGACCGGCCTTATCCTTGCGGTAGCACGAGCTGCTGGTGAGGTAGCACCACTGATGCTGGTAGGGGTGGTAAAGATGGCACCAACACTACCGCTAGATGGAAACTTCCCCTATATTCACTTGGATCGTAAGTTTATGCACCTAGGTTTCCATATTTATGATGTAGGTTTCCAAAGCCCGAATGTTGAAGCAGCAAGACCTTTGGTTTATGCAACTGCGTTCTTGCTGGTTACGGTGATTATTGCACTAAACATTACCGCTATCGGTATTCGTAACCACTTACGCGAAAAGTTCAGATCACTAGAGCATTAATAGTAAAGATTTTTAACAGGTAAAAACATGATTACAGTAGCGCCAGAAGTCAATCAAGCAAATGCTAACAACAAGCTTGATTTAGCAAATTTAAGTCCAGAACTCACCGCACTAGAGATCAAGAACCTAGATCTTTACTATGGTGATAAACAAGCTCTTAGCAACGTCAACATGCTGATCCCAAAAGGGCAGGTAACCGCATTTATCGGTCCATCAGGTTGTGGTAAATCAACATTACTGCGTTGTATTAACCGCATGAACGACCTGGTTGATAGCTGTCGTATTGAAGGAGAAATCAATCTTCAAGGACAGAACATTTATGATAAGAGCGTCGATGTTGCAGCGTTGCGTCGCAACGTAGGTATGGTGTTTCAAAGGCCAAATCCATTCCCTAAATCTATTTATGAGAATGTGGTTTACGGCCTACGCCTACAAGGTATCAAAGACAAGCGTAAGTTAGACGAAGTGGTTGAAAAATCACTGCGCGGCGCTGCGCTTTGGGACGAAGTCAAAGACCGACTTCATGACAGTGCATTTGGTTTATCAGGTGGTCAGCAGCAGCGTTTGGTTATTGCTCGCTCAATTGCGATTGAACCAGAGGTGCTGTTACTTGATGAACCAACATCGGCACTGGATCCAATTTCTACGCTAGTTATTGAAGAGCTCATTAACGATCTGAAAAACAAGTATACTGTAGTTATCGTTACACATAACATGCAGCAAGCTGCGCGTGTATCTGATCAAACTGCGTTTATGTATATGGGTGAGTTAATCGAGTATGCAGATACCAATACTCTATTCACCACGCCGTCTAAAAAGAAAACTGAAGACTATATTACTGGTCGTTACGGTTAAGACGCGCTTGCTAGGAGAATATTATGGAACACAATATTAATAAGCACATTTCTGGCCGCTTTAACGAAGAGCTAGAAAACGTGAGAAATCACGTACTCAGTATGGGTGGACTGGTAGAGCAGCAACTAAACACAGCGCTTGATGCGGTTAATCACAATGATGCTGAAAAGGCGAAAAAGGTCAGTCAGAACGACTACAAAGTCAATGCCATGGAAGTCAACATTGACGAAGAGTGCACGCGAATTATCGCCAAAAGACAGCCTGCTGCCAGTGACCTACGTTTAGTCGTTGCGATTGCAAAAACCATCGCGGATCTTGAGCGTATCGGTGATGAGGCTGAGCGAATTGCAAAAGTAGCACTCGATTCATTTACCAAAGATCAGCAAGATTTATTGGTAAACATTGATAACATGGGACGCCAAGTCTCGCAGATGCTGCACGATGTATTAGATGCGTTTGCGCGTATGGATGCGCAAAAAGCATTTGAGGTTCACAAAGCGGACGCAAAGGTCGACCGCGAGTATGAAGCTGTCACACGTCAAATAATGACTTATATGATGGAAGACCCACGTTCTATTCCAAAAATTATGGACTTAATTTGGTCCGTACGTTCATTAGAGCGTATCGGTGATCGCTGCCAGAATATTGCAGAATATGTAATTTACTTTGTAAATGGCAAAGATATTCGTCATACATCTCAAGAAGATATCGCAAAAACCTTGTGATGCTTATCAAGTAGTTGCGCGCATTGAGCGCGCAATTTCATGCTAAGTTCATCTAAACTTGTAATAAAACCGTTCACAACGGCGCTCAATGCTGTAAAATTACTCTTTGCACATGCATACAAATATGATTTAAGGGTCAGTTATGCCTAGTAACGCGTTTTTAGGAGTGTTTGCTAAATCTCCTATTAAGCCAATTGAAGAGCATATAAAAATAGTCCATCAGGCCAGTGCGGCCTTGATCCCATTTTTTAACCATGTCTTCAAAGGGGAGTGGGCGGAAGCGGATGCAATTCGCATTGAAATCCGAAACCTTGAGCGTGAAGCAGATGAACTTAAGCGTGAAGTTCGCTTACAGTTGCCTCGCGGTTTATTTATGCCAGTAGAACGGACTGACTTACTGGAACTAATTACTCACCAAGATAAGATTGCCAACAAAGCGAAAGATATCGCCGGTCGCGTTATCGGTCGTGAAATGGTGATCCCTGAATCCATTCAAAAAGACTTTCTTGCTTACGTCACTCGTTGTGTAGACGCGACTAAACAAGCATCTGAAGCAATCAATGAGCTTGACGAGTTACTTGAGACTGGCTTTAAAGGCCGTGAGGTTACACTCGTTGAAAAAATGCTCGTTGAGTTAGATGCTATTGAGCAAGATACCGATGAAATGCAAATAAAGATTCGTCAAGAGCTACGTGCTGTTGAAGGCGAGCTAAACCCGATTGATGCGATGTTCTTATACAAAATCATCGAGTGGGTAGGTGGTCTTGCGGATATTGCAGAGCGCGTTGGTTCACGTCTTGAGCTGATGTTAGCTCGTTAATAAAAATCGATCTTTGAAAATAAAGTAAGGTTTGTTATGGATTTTATTGCATCCTACGGCACGGTATTGGTTTTAGTTGCCGCAGCAGTTGGTTTCTTTATGGCTTATGGTATTGGCGCAAATGATGTTGCTAATGCGATGGGTACTTCGGTAGGTTCAAAAGCACTTACCATCAAACAAGCAATTATTATTGCTATGATCTTTGAATTCGCGGGTGCTTATCTTGCGGGTGGCGAAGTAACATCAACGATCCGAAAAGGGATCATTGACTCTACTCCTTTTATTGATATTCCTGAACTTATGATATTGGGGATGATATCAGCATTATTTGCCGCAGGTAGCTGGTTATTATTAGCTTCTATGTTGGGCTGGCCGGTATCAACTACGCACTCAATTATCGGTGCTATCATTGGTTTCGCACTGGTCGCGGTAGGTAGTGAAGCTATCCAGTGGGGCAAGGTTGCAGGGATAGTTGGTAGTTGGATAATTACTCCAGCTATTTCAGGCTTTATCGCCTATCTTATTTTCATGAGCGCACAAAAGCTTATCTTTGATACCAATAAACCACTAGAAAATGCCAAGCGTTTCGTCCCTATTTATATGGGTCTAGCGGGCTTTGTGATGTCATTAGTTACCATTAAGAAGGGACTAAAACACATCGGTATCAACATGGGTACTTTTGAAGGTTTTGCGCTGGCAATCGGTATCGCTATCGTGATTGGTATCATCGGTAAATTTGCAATTTCTAAATTGAAGATGGATCCAAATGCAGATAAGCAAATGCAGTTTAATAACGTTGAAAAAGTATTTGCTATTCTGATGGTGCTGACAGCGTGTTGTATGGCATTCGCACATGGTTCAAATGATGTAGCAAACGCAATCGGTCCTCTAGCAGCAGTAGTAAATATTGTTGAAAATGATGGTGAAATTGCAAAGAAAGCGGCGCTTGCGTGGTGGATCTTACCATTAGGTGGTTTGGGTATTGTTGCTGGTCTTGCGATTCTTGGTAAAAAAGTAATTAAGACCATTGGTGAAGGTATTACGCACCTTACTCCGAGCCGTGGTTTTGCAGCAGAGCTTGCAGCAGCCTCAACAGTTGTTATCGCCTCTGGTACCGGTCTCCCTATTTCGACAACTCAAACCTTAGTTGGTGCAGTTTTAGGTGTAGGTATGGCTCGTGGTATTGCCGCATTGAATATGGGTGTTATCCGTAACATCGTAGTTTCTTGGGTAATTACATTGCCAGTTGGTGCTGCCCTTGCTATTGTTATATTCTACATTTTGAGATTAGTGTTTGGCGTTTAAAAGCAAACCACACCTTTTCAAAAAGACAGACTTTTAGCTTGAAAAGATCTCAACACCTTTGGTGTTGGGGTCTTTTTATTTGTGCTGTTGAAAATAAAGAGTAAAGCTTGTGACGAATTTACCCAGTATCAAACAACTACAATACCTTCTTGCGGTGCATCAGCATCAACACTTTGGCCGAGCAGCCGAAGCCTGCTTTATCGGTCAGTCGACGCTAAGTAGCGCGATACAAAACCTTGAGGAAACACTTGGGTGTCAGCTTATTGAGCGTGAAAATCGCAGCCTAATGTTTACTGACATTGGCGAAGAAGTGGTAGAGCGAGCACGGAAAATTATCGATGACACCATGAGTGTGAAAGAGCTGACCAAAAGCTATAAAAACCCACTTTCTGGTAAGCTAACTTTAGGTATTATCCCAACTATCGCGAGTTTTATTGCAGCACCCCTTTATCAAGCTTGTAAGAAAGAGTTTGAAGCACTTAACCTAGTGCTAGTTGAAGACACCAGTGATAACCTATTAGATAAGTTAGAGCATGGGCATATCGATATGGCGATGCTTGCATTGCCATATCGAACGGATAAGTTCCATACTCAAGTCTTAGCCAAAGATCACTTTAGCTTAGTTCGTCATGCAGATTATAGTGTGCCAGAGCCAATAGAAGATTTTAATTTATTACCAGAGCAAAGCGTCTTTTTGTTGGAAAAAGAACACTGTATGACGGGGCACGCATTGAGCGCTTGCCACTTAAATCGTAGTGCGTGTATCAATCCATTTGAGGCGGCAAATCTGCATACATTACTGAGCATGGTCGAATACAAAAATGGTGTCACCTTCTTACCACAAATGGCCATTAATGCTGGAATTTTACAAGGTAAGCCCCTTATTGCAACGCCCCCACAGGATCATGCCTATAGGGAAATAGGCTTAATATGGCGCCGTACCACTGGACGGATCAGGGATTTTAGACTGTTTAGTGATTTTGTTAGAGGCTATATTTCATCACAGTGTCAAGCCAAAGCTGACAGTATGAAGTAAGATTCAATCCTATCTATCGCACCAGTAATGGTGCTTTTTTCAAAAAATTCTCTATTGATACAACTTTTTTAATACTTGCAGCGATTAACTGATAAAAGAATTAATGAGTGAGCTGAGTGTTTTTTAATAGCGAAAAACAATTAATAAAAAGAGCACTACAAGGCAATCAAGGTGCTTGGGCATCATTATGTAAACAGCATCACAGTCGAGTATACAACCAGTGCTTAAGGCTCGTGGGTGAGCCGCAAGATGCGCTGGATATAGCACAAGATGTATTTATCAGTATGCACCGTAATTTACATACATTTAATGGTAACTCTCAGTTTTCAACTTGGGTATTTAAAATTACCCATGCAAGGATTGTTGACCATATGCGTAAACGGAAATTCGAATCAATTGAAGGGAAAGAGCCGGAGGTACTTCAAGCTGGACCTGATGCTGGAGTGGCTCAACAGCAGAGTAATCAAGAAATTTATGATGCACTAAAACAGCTTCCTTTTGAGCAACGGATTGTGGTTGAACTAAAGTTTTTCCAGCACTACACATTCGAAGAGATTGCTATGCAACTTGAACTATCGACTAACACGGTAAAGGCGCGACTATATAACGCGCTTAGCAAAATGAAAGGGCAACTAGAGGTGCGTGATCATGGCTAAATTGGATGTTTTGTTTGCAAAGTGGTTAGAGGGAAAGCCAATCACAGAGGATGAATTAGCAGCGCTGCGTAATAACAGTGAATACCGTGACATGCTCCAAGCTGCAACGCAATGGCAGCAACATGCCAAGACGTACCAAGTGCAAACACCACCACCACAACTTACTCAGCAGTCAAATACTGATACTTGGTCCTTGTCGACTGTAGCTGCTTGGTTGGTCGTAGGATTGGGAGTTGCAGGTTTATGGTTACAAAACTTGGGGTTACACGAGCAAATGACTGCGCAACAAAGGCAGTTGGCCAAGCAACAAGAGGTAATTCAGAAGGTCTTATCCCAGTTTGATGAAGTGAAACCGATAGAGCAAGAAGCACTCTCCAGATTAGTGACCCAAGTTGTGGAGCAAAATCGCAAAGAACGAAGTTTAGCAATGAATAACTTGGTTGATCTTATCCAAGCGCAACGTGCGCAAGATCAAGCACTACTTAGATTGCAACTAAATGAACTTGCAGAGCAAGTAGAGCAGACACCAACGCAGAATTTAGCACAGTATCGAGGTAAACCATGAAGTTAATTACATTGTGCCTAGGCGCAGCTGCAACATTATGTGCAAGCTTTGTCCAGGCTGAGTCGCCAAATCCACCTTTACAGCGTGAAGTGGCTATTTTTGAACGTGTACTAACTAGTGCGCTACAGCATGACACACAAGATCAAGTCCGCAGCGTTTCTGGTTACTACCTTCATGACCAAGGAGCAGTGTTTGAATTAGTATTGAAACGTCGACATCGACTAGAGTGGCTATCACATATAGAGAACCTTGACGATGTTGCCGCTATTGGTGAGTTTGAATTACCAGACTTAGACATCGCGATTGCTGAAGTAGAAGTCTCAGAGCCAATTGCTGAGGCTTTCTCTGAAGCTTATGCCGATGTTGCTGATAAAGTAAGAGCGGGTGCTGAAAAAGTAAGAGAAGCTGTTGAGCAAGAAAGAGAAAACCGGATCAGACTCAGAGAACTTGAGCGCGAAAAGGCTGAACTTGAGTTTGCGAAAATGCATGAGCAGGAAGCCGACAGCCAGAAGTTTAGTGAGTCTTTAAAAGAAGTCGAAAAACGTATTGTGCAACTCTCGCATAAAGACACTGAATTAAAAGCCTTAAAAGATAAACTCAAGAGCAGTCTAGAAGCATCTCGAGCGAAAAGGGAAAAGGAAAGAGTACAGCAGCAGCGAGCACTCGAAGAAGCGCTTACGATGAGTTTAGCAACCAGTCTATGTGATTACGGTGCCGGCTTACGCAGCTTGCCTGATGATGAATATATTAGTTTTATCTACAGCGAACCAAATAACACAAATAGCAAACAAATACGTATCTATCCAAAATCATTGATACAGCAATGTGTGACTGGAAAGAAAAGTGCAACAGAGCTACAAGAAGCGGCTGTTAGCTACCGCTTCTAACTAATACCAATTTGACTTAATACTTGCTCAATTTGAAGGAGTATATCTGACGCTAACCGCGTTAAAAATTTTTTATTTAGAACAACTAAATAAAAAATTTTTGCCTTGCCTACAGGACGTAGGTACCTCGGCGTGAGCAGGACGCGGAAGCGGTGTTATCGACAAGATTTTCTCACCTCAAAATAGACCACGTAATTAAGAAAATTGGTATAACCTGAACTTAGAGTTAGAAATAGGCTAATCAACAAAAGTACCTAAGCTTTACAGCGGAATATTACTCTAGCCAAAAAGTATTTCTTAGTGCAAAGCAAATGTCATGATGTGGTTAGGGATAGTGGCTAGAGCATCACCTTTTTGCCGAGTTCAGGTTATCGTCCTGCGCTATATCGGGAACCCTAATAAAAACAGCATGCCAAGAGTAGCGGCATGCTGTTTTTATTAAATATAGTACGTTTCCAACGTACTTTGTCTGAATGGACGTAGACACTTTGGCGATAGCAGGCAGCGATGCTGGTGTTATCGACACGGATTACTCATTGCCGAGTAGACGTCAAATTGAGCAATCTAGTGTTACGCTTGTTCAATATTTTTGGCCGTAGTCAAGTTCGGTAGAAAGAGTAAGTATACCCACACGACCAAGTTAAAATAGGGTAGCAGTCCAAGCCCCGTGAATAACTTTACTGGGTATCCCTTAGCACTAGCATAACGGTAGCACTGATATGCGATGAGCAAGTTTGCAAGTATTAAAAAAAGCGATAATGACAGCATAATTTACCCCTTGAAGTCCATAGCAAGATGTAGCTCAATCCTTTGAATGTCTATATTTTTAAGGTGTTACCTTAAAAATTGATGACATTTTAAACTGATATCTTTAATTATAGTGAACTTTGCAAGAAGTAAAAGTAACCTTTAGTATAAAGTTGTTACTGCTCTGTTTTTAGGGATAAAATAGTTTTTAGGCTGCACTCCAACTGCTCGATGGGAAGTGGCCTCGAGATAAAATAGCCTTGACCATAATCCACACCAATCTCTCTAAGTTTATGAAATATATCTTTATTCTCGACGTATTCAGCTACCGAACACTTGTCTAGTGAGTGACTGATATCGTTTACAGCCTTGACCAAAGCCAAGTCGATAGGATCATTTAACATGTCTCGTACAAAGGAGCCGTCAATCTTAACATGCTGTGCAGGAAGCTGTTTTAGGTAGCTAAAAGTACTAAAGCCTGTTCCAAAATCATCAATAGCAAAATGGCAGCCTAAGTCGTTTAGATTTTTGATCATAGACTGTGTTGCATTTAAATTATTAATACTGGCTGATTCTGTGATCTCGAATATAACGCGATTCGCACTTACCTGATACTCAGTGAGACAGGCTTGAATATGTGGTTGCAGTCTCTCATCTAAGAAAGAGTGTGCAGACAAGTTAATCGCCACTTGGCTGAGCACATCAAACTCTGAAAGTGCCTTGATCGCAGTTCTGATAACGCATTGATCCATTAGAAAAGTATCGTTTAAAAGCTCCAATGCGGGGATAAACTGATTGGGGTACACGATTTCATCATTGATTTTCAACCTGAGTAAGGCTTCGTAATACGCAACTTGTTGCTTTTTGAAGTCCCAAATAGGTTGATAATGAAGTTCTATACTGTCATTTTGTAGCGCTTGTCTGACACTGTGACCCCACTCTAAGCCGATTTGTAGTGTTTGGTTCTGCTCATCTTCTTTGTTGTAACAATGAACTAGATTACGTCCCAGATTTTTTGCAATATAAAGTGCAATATCAGCTTGCTTCAAACACTCATTGGGATCAGCATTGTCACTGTTAATTTGGGTCAAGCCAATCGAGCAACTAATAGAGTAGGCATTATCTTCGAAATGAAACTTATGCTTTTCAATGGCCATACAAATACTTTCCGCATACATATGGGCATCGAGTAAAGCTGTATGTTTGAGTAAAATTGCAAATTCATCACCACCAATACGAAACGTAAGGTGCTGTTCTCCAATTTCATCCCCAAACAGCTCTGACACTTCTTTTAGAACAATATCGCCTTGTTGATGACCTTTGCTGTCATTAATGATTTTAAAGTGATCTAAGTCGATGTAAATCAGGGCATGCTCAATATCATTTGTAGACTTTACTTCATTACACAGTTGATTAAGCTGCTGGTCAAAATAATAGCGATTATGCAAACCTGTCAGTGTATCGTGTAATGCTAAATGTCTGAGTTGCAGCTCTGCTTGTTTACGCTCATGAATGTTATCAAGCGTCGCAGTGATAGCTACGGAACTAGATGTATTTTTGATAAGTTGCAAACGGCACTCCACCCAAATGAGATGACCGTTTTTATGACGTAGCTGTAATTCTATTTGAGCATGCTGTCGCTCACCATTGTGCATTTCTTGCATTACGGTTTGCAGCGTTACTAGTTCCTCTTTGGCGATATAGTCATGTAGTTGGGTATGCAAACTAGACTTTATCCCAAACCCTGACAGGTATTCCCATGCTGGGTTAATAAATCGAATCGCGCCTTCTAAATCAAGTTCAACCACAACCGTTCTTAAATGAAGGAGGATCCTTTGGTGTGCGGAAAACAAATCTTTATAACGATTTTCACTTCTGCTTAGCTGTTCAACCTTATTTGCAAACTCAGCGTAACTCACCATAAAGTCTTCTCGCCGTGCGGCGTGATCACATACTTTACTTAAAAATGGCATATCGTATGGTGCCCGAACAAAGTCGGTCACGCCAAGTAGTAATAGTTGCTCAGCATGATCGGCATCACGTTTGTCAATAATGGTCACAATTGCTTGACTAGGTTTATGTTTTAGAATGCTCTCTACGAGTTCGTCAGCGGAGCCAGAAAGGTTGGTCGTTGTGTCCATTAAGACGATAGCATAGTTACCCTGAAGAAATAGCGATAGGGCACTGTTTGCTGTATTTACATGCGTACAAGAGAAATTATGTGATAGATGCGCACAAATTTTTTCAGCTTTATTTTGGTCCGGTTCAAGGAGTAGTAAGTTGAGCCGGCTACTTTTATCTAGATGTGTCGACAATACGTTTGCCAAGATCTGCGGCAGCATATCTTGTCGCTCAAACGGTAGCACAGCATCTATACTGTAGCTGCGCGCGGTCGTCTCAGCGATACGCTCACAATAAGTTGGCGGAATAAGTACGATAGGCGTACTTTTTGAGGTAGCGAGCAAGCCTGAACGTATCATACGAGAAAAGCGCCAGCCATCAATTTTACCGATGTTGAGGCCGGTAATCACTAAGTCGACGGGTTGAGTTTTTAGTAAACTCAAAGCATCTTGTGAGTCAGATTTAGTAATAATAGTAAAGACATCTAATACGCTGAGCGTTTTAGTTAAAGTTTGCGTTTCGTGAGTACTGGCGTTAACAATGAGCAACGTTAGTTGTCTAGACACAATAAAAAAACCTCACCAGATACTGGCATACGATTACAACGGTTGACGGTATAAAATGTGCGCTAAAAGGCATAAGCTATTGTTTCAACTTAAAGAATAAAGATTGTACAGCACTTTGTGTTTTAACTTCGTAAAATCTTTTAAGTGAACGCCATTTTAGACCCGCTAGGTTAAAGGTATTTACGCAAGGTTACAAGCACTTGATTTCGCTAAAACACCGCACTAGACTTGGCGCAATTTTCGAAATGAGGCTTTTCCATGCGCGTAGCAGACTTTAGTTTTGACCTTCCTGATGAGTTGATTGCAAGACACCCAATGAAGGAGCGTTCTAGCAGTCGTCTTCTTACCTTAAATGGCAATAGTGGTGAAATCGAGCACAAGATTTTTAAAGATATTGTAGCGCTTATTAACCCTGAAGATTTAATCATCTTTAATAACACAAAAGTGATCCCTGCTCGCATGTTTGGGCAAAAAGCCAGTGGTGGAAAATTAGAGGTATTAGTCGAACGTGTCGTTGATGAGCGGACAGTACTCGCTCATGTTAGAGCAAGTAAGTCGCCAAAGCCTGGTACTAAAATTGAACTTGAAGGCCAAGCAACCGCTGAAATGGTTCAGCGTCATGGTGAGTTATTTGAGTTAAGGTTTGAAGGCGAAGAAAACGTGTTGGCGATTTTAGATAAAATTGGCCATATGCCTTTACCACCATACATAGACAGACCTGATGATGATGAAGACAAAGAGCGTTATCAAACTGTCTATGGAGAGAAGCCAGGCGCTGTTGCAGCGCCAACAGCTGGACTGCACTTTGACGATGAGTTGATGGCCAAGCTAAAGGATAAAGGCGTTGAGATGGCTTTTGTGACTTTACATGTTGGTGCAGGTACATTTCAGCCTGTGCGAGTAGATTCGGTGGAAGAGCATGTCATGCACTCAGAATACATCGAAGTCTCAGAAGAAGTTGTTCAGGCGATTAAAGCGGCGAAAGCGAGAGGAGGGAGAGTTATAGCGGTAGGGACTACGTCAGTGCGCTCACTTGAATCTGCCGCAAAAGCGAATGGCGGCGAGATTGCTCCGCTTTACGGCGATACCGATATTTTCATTTACCCGGGTTACCGCTTTAATGTGGTTGATGCCATGGTGACTAACTTCCATTTGCCAGAATCGACATTAATCATGCTAGTGAGTGCATTTGCAGGACAAGAACATATTATGAATGCCTACCAAACTGCAATCGCAAAGCAATACCGCTTTTTCAGTTACGGTGATGCTATGTTCTTGCAAAAGCAAGATATGTAATTTACACCATACAACTATTAAAATGCCCAGTATTGCTGGGCATTTTGCTTTTTCTGACTGTAAAGTTGTCGGCGTGATATAGACTTTGGGTTTTTTATCCCAATATTAGAATTGAGCCGTTAATCTTGGTAGAATCGGAAGATCACCGCCCTGAATATGGGGTTAGCATGTTTTTTAATCAATGTTGGACTGTTTTTCTGACAACGAGGTAACAATGAAATTTGAATTAGATCGCAAACAAGGCAAAGCTCGCCGAGGTCGCTTAATCTTCGACCGTGGTGTAGTAGAAACTCCTGCGTTTATGCCGGTTGGCACTTATGGCACAGTAAAAGGCATGACCCCAGACGAGCTTAAAGAAACGGGCGCGCATATCTGTTTAGGCAATACCTTCCACTTGATGCTACGCCCAGGCACGGAGATCATCAAACAGCACGGTGATCTGCATGATTTTATGAACTGGGATAAGCCTATCTTGACTGATTCTGGCGGCTTTCAAGTATTTAGCCTAGGTGCGATGCGTAAAATTTCTGAAGAAGGTGTGCTATTCAAATCTCCTGTTAATGGTGAAAAGATTATGCTGTCGCCAGAAAAAGCGATGGAGGTGCAGCGTGACTTAGGCTCAGATATCGTCATGATTTTTGATGAATGCACCCCATATCCAGCAACAGAGAAAGAAGCTAAAGATTCAATGGAGCTGAGCTTACGCTGGGCAAAGCGCTCTAAAGAAGCACATGGTGATAACCCGTCAGCGTTGTTTGGTATTATTCAAGGCGGTATGTATCCTGAGCTTCGTGCTGAGTCGCAAAAGGGCTTAGAAGAAATAGGTTTTGATGGCTATGCACTAGGTGGTTTATCTGTTGGTGAGCCAAAAGAGGACATGATCAATATTCTTGATCAATGTGCATATAAAATGCCTGAGCAAAAACCACGCTACTTGATGGGCGTGGGCAAACCAGAAGATTTGGTTGAGGCAGTGCGCCGTGGTATTGACATGTTTGATTGTGTAATGCCAACGCGTAACGCTCGTAATGGTCACTTATTTGTGACCGGTGGTGTGGTGAAAATCCGTAATGCAGCACACAAAACGGATACCAGCCCATTGGATGCAGAGTGTGATTGCCACACTTGTCAGAATTACTCTCGAGCGTACTTACATCACTTAGATAAGTGTAATGAAATTTTAGGCGCTCGACTCAATACCATCCACAACTTACGTTATTATCAACGTTTGATGGAAGGAATGAGAAACGCCTTGTCAGAAGGTACATTTGACGAATTTGTCGAAGACTTTTATGCGCGCCGTGGCATACCGGTGCCAGAGTTGGCTGACGTTGGTTTGACAGAAAATAATTAATTTTATAAACGAGGAAGTGAAATGAGCTTTTTTATCTCAAGCGCGCATGCTAGCAGTGCAGCGGCTGCACCAGCAGGTGGCGGTATGGAAATGCTAATCATGTTAGGTATTTTTGGTCTGGTATTTTATTTTTTAATTTACCGTCCACAAGCTAAACGTGTTAAAGAGCACAAAGACCTAATGGGCGCATTAGGCAAAGGTGACGAAGTACTAACTCAAGGTGGACTTGTGGGGAAAATCACAAAGGTAGCCGATGATAAGGATTTTGTTGTAATCGCACTAAACGACCAAGCTGAAGTGACAGTGCAAAAATCAGCGATTTCAGCAGTACTTCCTAAAGGTACAATGAAGTCTCTATAAGAAAAACAATAAAGGGATAGTCCAGTGTTAAACAAGTATCCAATGTGGAAGTACTTACTTGTTCTCGCTGTGTTAGCTATCGGTATTCTTTATGCCACACCTAACCTGTATGGTCGCGATCCGGCCATCCAGGTATCTGGCACAAAAGGAGCGGATGCGACACTCAGCGTATTAGATCAAGTCAACGAAACCCTGCAAAAGAATAACCTTGGCGTGAAATCTTCTGTGCTTGAAGATGGCCAAATCCTTGTCCGCTTCAAAAACGTTGAAGATCAGCTTAAAGCGCAAGATATTCTGCGCAATACTCTAAGTGAAGACTACATTTCCGCTATTAATATGTCCCCTGCACAACCTGAGTGGTTAAAAGACTTAGGTGCAAATCCAATGAAACTTGGTCTTGATTTAAGTGGTGGTGTTCACTTCACAATGGAAGTGGATATGGTCACAGCGATGGACAATGCACTAGAGCAAATGGAGCAAGACTTTAAGAGCGACTTGCGAGAGGAAAAGCTACGCTATCGCACTGTTAGACGAGTATCTAATAGTGAACGTGTGCAAGTAACTATGCGTTCTGAAGAAGACAAAGATGCGGCATTAAGTTTCTTGCGAAAGCGCTATCCTGGTAATGACTTTATCAATGACAGCAGTGACAGCCTTGCTTTCTTCTCAAGCCTTAGCGATCTCAAGTACAAAGAGCTTCGTGAATATGCGATTAAGCAGAACGAAACGATTATTCGTAACCGTATCAACCAACTAGGTGTTGCTGAACCAAACGTACAACGTCAGGGCGGTGAACGTATTATCGTACAATTGCCAGGTGTTCAAGATACAGCTCGTGCAAAAGAGATTCTTGGTGCGACGGCGACACTGGAGTTTCGTGAAGTAGACGAAAATGCCGATGTTCGCGCAGCTGCACAAGGTCGAGTGCCACCAGGCACAGAAGTTATTCTGCATAAAGATGGCTACCCTGTGGTGCTTAAAAAGCGCGTTATTCTTGAGGGTACTCACATCACAGGTGCGCAATCTGGAATGGATGAATATCAGCGCCCACAGGTTAATATCAAGCTAGATAGTAAAGGTGGCGCAAAGATGAACGCCTTTACAAAACGTGCCATTGGTAAACGTATGGCGACGGTTTTCATCGAATACAAGCCATCAGGCAAGAAAGACGAAAATGGCAAAGCGTTACCACCTATCAAAGTCGAAGAGGTGATTAACGTGGCGACGATTCAAGCGCGTTTAAATAGCTCTTTTCGTATTACTGGGATTGATAGTCCGGCAGAGGCACATAACCTAAGCTTACTACTTCGCGCAGGTGCGTTGGTAGCGCCAATTCAAATTGTTGAAGAGCGTACTGTAGGTCCGAGCCTTGGTCAGGAGAACATTGAAGCTGGTATGACGGCGGTTGTTCTTGGTTTTGCGTTTGTTCTTGCCTTTATGTTGCTGTACTACAAAGGTTTTGGTCTGGTAGCAAACCTAGCGCTTGCTGCTAACCTAATTATGATTGTGGGCGTAATGTCGATGATCCCAGGTGCCACACTTACGCTGCCAGGTATTGCCGGTATCGTATTAACAGTTGGTATGGCTGTTGATGCTAACGTTCTGATTTTTGAGCGTATTCGTGAGGAATTAGCAGAAGGGCGCAGCCCGCAACAAGCGGTACACCATGGTTATGATAGCGCATTTAGTACAATCTTCGATGCCAATATCACGACACTCATCGCGGCGGTGATCCTATTCTCTGTTGGTACAGGTCCAATTGCAGGTTTTGCGGTAACGTTAGCTATCGGTATTATCACCTCAATGTTTACAGCGATTGTTGGTACGCGTGCGGTAATCAACGCTACGATCGGTGGTAAACGTATTAACAAGCTATCAATCTAGGAGACGGACATGCAATTATTGAATTTAAAAAGCACTATCCGTTTTATGTCGGCAAGAAAGCTATCAATGGCTTTCTCGGCGTTATTGATTTTAGCGTCAATCGGCTCGTTTATGGTCAAAGGATTAAACTTTGGTTTAGACTTTACCGGCGGTACCGCGGTTGAAGTTGGCTTCTCACAACCGGCTGATTTAGCCAAGGTGCGTAGCGTGTTGGCCGAAAATGGTTTTGCTGATGCCTCGGTACAGTTGTTCGGGTCTAGCCAAGAAGTGCTGGTACGTCTAGCGCCAAGAGGCGATGATGTTAAGGCTGAAGTACTTGGTAATCAATTGATAGCTGCACTTAAACAAGCAGATGAAAGCGTTATTATGCGTCGTATTGAGTTTGTCGGGCCAAGCGTGGGTGAAGATCTTAAAGAGCAGGGCGGTTTGGCGATGCTAACCGCGCTTATCTGTATCTTAATCTATGTTGCTTTTCGATTTGAATGGCGTTTTGCTGTAGGTGCTGTGGCAGCACTTTTCCACGATGTTGTCTTAACGATGGGATTATTTTCCATTCTTGGTCTTGAGTTTGACTTAACAATTTTAGCAGCGATACTCGCCGTAATAGGATACTCCTTGAACGATACAATCGTTGTGTCAGACCGTATTCGTGAAAACTTCCGCAAAGTCCGAATTGATGACACATTAGAGATTATTAATATCTCTTTGACGCAGACACTTAACCGTACATTAGTCACCTCAATCACGACGATTCTCGTGTTGGTAGCACTATTTGTTTGGGGTGGTCAAACCATTCATGGTTTTGCCACCGCCCTGTTATTTGGTGTTTTCATCGGTACTTACTCATCAGTTTATGTTGCCAGTTCTGTTGCAGTTGCAATGGGTGTGAGCAAAGAAGACTTGATCCCAGTAGAAGTTGAAAAAGAAGGTGCGGATTTAGACGCCATGCCTTAACTACTGACTATGGAGTAAATAACCTGAGCTGCGGATAACTAATGCCTTTCTAGCAGCCAGTTTTAGCGCTAACTGCGTTGAATTCACTTCCAATAGCCAGCTGTTGGTTCGTAAGTTCGCCTGGCCTACAGGATGTAGGTACCTTAGCGAGAGCAGGACGCGGGAGCGGTGTTTTCTCTAAAACTCTCTGGCTAGACAAGGAGAAAGCTAAGTTGTGGCTTAGCAACAGTGAGTTGGAACACTCCTTATCCAAACCTCAGGTTAAATATCAAAAGCGGCTAACTTAGCCGCTTTTTTGTTAGCATATAATTGTTTCTAAAAAATTACATTGTTGTATAATGATAATCGTTATCAATAAAGGAGATTATCATGTACAAACTCATGATGGCAGTTAGTGTATTAGCCTTAGTTACAGCATGCTCAGAGCAGCCTCAGCCAGAGCAAAAAGCAGCGCCTGCCGTGCAGGAAGCGACTGACTCGCTAAGTATGTATAAAACGCAAGCCGAGGCACTATTAGCCAATATTCGTGTAGAGAAAGAAGATAAAGCCTTAGAGGCTCAGTCAGCAGAGTTGGTGAATTTATCACGCACTCTATTGAACGAATTCGTCGCTAAGTATCCTCAATGTCAGACCTATCTTGATGCTTTAGACAAGGCAGCAGATATCATCCCAACATTACCTTTGGAAGAAATTGAAAGTGGTTATCATGCGGATGGTAAGTTACCAAAATTCGACGACCCAGTTTGTTACCATGCCAAAGATCTATTAGTTCACCCTGCGACAGTTCAAGCGATAGCTATGAATGGCTTTAAAGGGCCTGAAGATTATAAAAGCGCAGAGATGGAAATTGTTGAAGTAATAGCGCATTTTGATCAAGTTGAAAGAGCACTGAAGTAAGCGACACTACCTTGTCTTAATACTCACCCAATTTAAAGGTGAAGTAAATTCAACTTTAAATTGGGTACATTTCACCCGATTGACATGTAACTGTCATACACAGTTGCTACCGTGCGCGATTATGTTTTTACAGTGAGCCTGATCCTGTGAAGTCTTCGCGCACGATACTACTCAATACAATAATAAAAGAAAAAGCGATATCTACACTTTTTCAGCCCATCTATGATCTTGCGAGGTGTCAAATTTTAGGATTTGAAGCGCTAAGCCGTGGTATTCCGGGTTCATCACTGGAGTCTCCAGATAAATTGTTTGCAATCGCAAGTCAGCAAGAGCGATTATCTGAGCTAGAAATTATCTGTCGTGATAGTGCGATTAAGCAGTTCGTGTCGCACAACTTACCCGGTAAATTATTTTTAAATGTTAGTCCCAAAGCGTTACTAGATCCTTCCCACCCCAAAGGTGAAACACGTCACCTCACGGAAATTTACGGGCTTGACCCAAAACGTGTTGTAATTGAAGTCACAGAACAAGATAAAGTAGATGATGCACATTTGTTGCTATCCACTATTACACATTATCGAGAGCTTGGATTTCAAATTGCAATTGACGATTTGGGAGCTGGGTATTCGGGACTAAGAAAGTGGTCAGAGCTATGTCCTGATTACGTTAAGGTCGATCGGTATTTTATCGATCATTGCGATCAGAGTGTAGTGAAAAGAGAGTTCTTGAAGTCGATAATAGAGTTGGCAAAAGCCACCAGCACTAAAGTGATTGCAGAGGGAATTGAGCGAGCTGAAGAACTAAAGCTAATTGAACAGTTGGGTATTGTTAATGCACAGGGCTTTTTACTTGCTAAACCTGAAATGAAACCGCCTACTGAGCTTGAGGTGTTTAAGTCACTACACTCAGATCCGTCGGCTGTACCTGGGCGGTTCGAGCAGTCTATGGCTATCGGTTGGCTGGCCAAAGATATTAATGCTATCCATGAGTGTACACAATGTATTGATGCACATAGGTTATTTGAGCAAGATCGAAACTTGGCTAGCATCGCGGTTGTGAACGATGTGAGAGAGCCGATAGGGTTGCTACATCGAGATCAATTAACAGAAGTTTTTGCAGCACCTTATGGTCACGCGCTATTTGACAAAAAGTCAGTGATTAAATTAATGGACAAGCAGCCTTTGGTGGTTGATGAACAGCAAGAGCTTGACTCCGTCAGTAAGCAAATTACCGATCACGAATTTGATATTCGTCGCCATATTATTATCACCAGAAATGGCTGTTATCTTGGCTTAGCGCCGCTTAGAGACATACTAAAGCACATTACTGAGGAAAAAATACGTCATGCTCAGCATGCTAATCCATTAACCATGCTACCTGGTAACGTCGCGATTAACGAAGCGATAGAACAAAGACTGCGTTCGAATCATGACTTTTCTTTGGCTTATATTGATTTAAACCATTTTAAACAGTTTAACGATTTATATGGGTACGCCAGCGGTGACAGTGTCATTAAGCTTTTAGCTGAGGTGACCATGGATGTTTGTGCCCACAGCCCAAGTTTTGTAGGTCACATAGGGGGGGATGATTTTATGGTGGTATTTGATAATCATGATGCGCAAGCACTATGTCATGAGATTATTGCTGAGTTTGAAACTAAATCCACAGCTTTTTTTACCCCTGAGCATGTCAACGCGGGAGGCTATTGGGCAACAAACCGCGAAGGACAAAAGCAGTTTGTACCATTATTGACTTTATCAATCGGTTTAGTGCGTCCAGATCTACAGCACTGCTTTAACTCCCATCAAGTGGCGGCATTGGCAACTGATGCAAAAAAAGAAGCTAAACGATACCGAAACAGTTACTTATTCGTTTGTAATCGACGCAAACCCACTGTGTCGACGGTTCGGCTCGAAAATGCAGGGTAATAATAGCGTAAGCATACGACGACTTCATAATACTCTTTATCTTTGATAACAAAACGTTATACAAGGGAAAAATATCACTGAAGAAGTAGCAAACTTAGTGCTTTGCTACTCCTAACAGGTGTCTAGCGCTTTTTACGCAGACTGGGGAGGGCGTAGTCATATTCTTCTTTGTAGGTAATTGCGGCTAAAATAAGCAGTATTAGACAATTAGCACTGTAAATTAAGTACCCGCTAACATCAAAACTATAAAAGAAAATGGTCATTTCGACGCCTTTGGCATTTCTAAAATAATTTTCAATTAAGGCTGCGAAGCTCATAAAAACATTAAAAATCGCCAGCCAAGGCATAATTGCATCGGCAAAGGTGTAGCGTGTTTTTAATTTTGGGAACAGCTTTTTGGTGATCTCGACACGATAAGTCAATGGAAAAACTACCATTAACGCAATTAAAAAGTGAGTTCCAAAAATAAGAGTATTCTGAAGGAGCCGTTGGTCTTTGTCTGAAGAGTCTAAACTAATCAAACCAGACGAAAAAACCGCAGTTTCTAGGGTAAAGGGAACAACTGCTAACAGGGAGAGTGCGCAAATATTAACGTCTTTTAATCGAGCCCCTAAAATAAAGACTGTTAAGACAATAAGCACATAAATAATGTAGAAGTGAAAACGAATGTCATATAAGACTAAGAGACCTACTGCTACAATTGCATAAGGTATCAGTAGGTCT
This sequence comes from Pseudoalteromonas peptidolytica, assembly GCF_012641745.1. Taxonomy (GTDB): domain Bacteria; phylum Pseudomonadota; class Gammaproteobacteria; order Enterobacterales; family Alteromonadaceae; genus Pseudoalteromonas; species Pseudoalteromonas peptidolytica. The sequence goes on along the minus strand of NZ_WEHZ01000011.1, from coordinate 80,745 downwards.
CCTAATGAGAAATTTTTCTTCATAGCACCACACTAGTCTTTGCTAGTTTCTTTTTGTGCGTTAGGGTCGGTTGGTTCGTAAATACCGCCACCAGAAACCTTTTTGCATTCTTTCAAATTTAGCTTTTGCATTACATAGTCCTTATTGAATTTACTTGACGTGCAAGCAATCAAAGTGTTTGAGGTTGATACTCTAATTGCGCTAAACGCAATTTCGGAAAGTCGCCCAGACTACTTAACCGACAATTCCGACCAGTACAAACTTAACACCAAATAAACACAAGGTGAATGAAAAATTAAAGATTTTTTTTAAGTAATAGCCTTGATAAATCAGAATTTGAGCTAGTTTATTAAAAAAAATAATAAATTCATATTGTTATATTCTGAATTTTGCGACCTCAATTTCTAAATTGCTAGAAAGCGCTTTAATGGTATCAGTTGCTTTGTGGGCTTTTTCTGAAACGCTAGCAGTTTGAGATGCAGTATCTGATATTGTGACGACTCGCTGCGCCGTATCTTCACCTGCACTGAGCTGTTCTTGCGCGGCTTGTGCTATTTGATGACTCATATGTAAAATAGATTTTAAAGAATCGGCGACTTGAACTAGTGCTTTAGAAGCATCAGAAGACATGCTAACGGTCTTTTCACTGGTTGCAATACTAAGGTTTACCGAGGCTTTTGCATCTTGTGTTGCGCTTTGCAGCTTGGTGATCATATTGCGAATTTCTTCGGTACTGGTTTGTGTTCGTTGTGCAAGCTGTCTGACCTCATCAGCAACTACGGCAAAGCCTCGCCCTTGTTCACCCGCTCTTGCAGCCTCTATGGCAGCGTTTAGTGCCAGCAAATTAGTTTGTTCAGCAATGGATTGAATAACGGTTAGGACGTTCGCTATATTTGATACTTCTTCGTCGAGTACTTGGATGTTATTACCAGCGCTGTCAATTTGCTGCTCTAATAATGCAATCTCTTGCGCGGCTTGAGCTGTGAGTTTATCCGCTGCATTTCCTTGGCGTTCAGCCTCTTGTACTGAGCCTGCTGCTTGTTGAGCATGTTCAACAACGGCTTGAGCTGATGCAGTAAGCTCAGTAATTGCAGAAGCAACCATTTGCGTTTCTGAACTGAGGCTATGGGTGAGCTGCTCCAATTGAATTGAACGTGATTCACTGTCTGACGTTTGCGTCTGCAATGCGCAACTTGCTTGTTTTAACCCTTCAACGACTCCCTTTAGGCCGTCTTGCATGTAAGCCATTGCGGCTAAAATACTATAGTCTTTACAGCTAGCGGTATTAATAGGGGTGGTGAGGTTTCCTCTAGAAACATGCTTTACAATGGTCAATACATCGTTTATTTCTGCCCCCAACTTATGACTCAAAGACAAACCAAACCGTGCTAGCGCCGTGGTCAGTATAATTGCCACTACTAAAGACAATGCAACTAACCAGATAGCAGTATCCCAATAGCGTTCATTGACTTCTTTGTAACTTATTCCGGTGCCAACATACCAGCCAAACCGAGGTGTTTTCTGAACTACTGAGGTAAGATCGACAATTTCACCGTCCCGTAATGATGTCCAATGATAAGTAATGATCTGATCAACCTCATTACCCACCAGGCGCTTGACCATATCACCTATGCTCTTTCCTGAAGCATCCCTAAAATCGTTAAAGCTAGTGCTATGAAGCTGAGGATCATGGGGGGTTGCAACAAAATCCATTTTTTCATTAACAACATAAACGTATTCAGAGTCGTGATATTTGTTCTCTCGTAGGACCTGAATTGCCATTTTTTTGGCTTGTTGTTCGGTCAATATGTTCTGTTGTGCAAAATGTTCAAATTGTTTCACTATGTTAACCGTACTTTTCATCAGCTGATTGATGCGAGCAATATTATCGCTCTCACTGGCATGGCGTAGTGCTTGAAGACCAACAAAGGCGACGGCAAGCAAAGAAACAAATATTGCCGCTGCAAAGGTAATTATTTTTGCTCTAAGTGTGAAATTGGAAAACACAGGATAGCCCCCTAAAAATACTCTATTAAATGATTTAGCATGTTTAGGGGGAAGTTGTAAGTGGGTTAATGTGCTATACGGACTATTTCGAGATGATATTTACTCATACACCGGAAATTTGAGAGTTAATTTGCATTAATTATGCTAATTTCCTCATCGGTGAGTGGGCGGTATTCACCCTCTGCAAGCGTTGGATCAAGTGCGATACCAGCTATATTTTCCCGATGTAGTTCAACAACTTGATTACCTACAGCGGCAAGCATTCGCTTAACCTGGTGGTATTTTCCTTCACAAATAGACAAGCGTAATGCGTATTTATCTATTTGCTCTGTTTTTGCCGGTAACGTAGCTTGTTTTTCGCCATGAAGTTCAACACCTTGCTCGAGCTGGATCAAAGCTGTGTCGGTCAATTCATCACGACTTTCTAAAACATAAGTTTTAAACTTTTGCTTTTTAGGGGAGGTAATTTGATGTGACCAATCTCCATCGTTGGTGAGCAATACTAAACCAGTTGTGTCGATATCTAACCTACCTGCCACATGAAAATCTTTTAAGTTAGGCTCATCGAGCAAGTCAAAGACTGTTGGGTGTAACTCATCGCTATTTGCACATACATAGCCCTTAGGCTTATTGAGCATAAAATAGCGTAAACCAAGGTACTGTAGGTGAACACCTGCAAACGTTATATGATCTGCTAAGGTAACTTGGATATCGCCTTTTTTGACGACGTTACCATTGACGGTAACTAGACCTTTTTTAATATTGATTTTGACCTTACTGCGAGGCATTTCAGCAACATGGCTCAAAAACTTCTCTAACCTACATGGAAATTTCATAGTTAAATAGCTCGAATAATAAATTAGTTTTTGCGATAGATTTCAGGTAATAAATCGTAACAATGTACGCTCAGCGCAAACTGTTTGGATACTTTAGCTTGCAACAGTGTTAACGCCCCTTCGGTAAGCGCCTGCTTTTGCTCTATTGTTCTACCCGCCATTAAATGGATCTGTAAATGAATAAATCCTTGTTTGCCATCACCTAGTTGAAAATGCTCGAATGACATTGCACGTGTTTTAACAGAAGCTGGATCGAAAAGACCACACGCACAAGCGAATTGCTGTACTTGTGATACTAAGGCTTCGGTTTCTATTGGTAAATTATCCGAATGTTCGAGAATAAAGTGAGGCATGTGAAACTCCATGTTTTTGCATTAGTCGTAGAGTTTATGCTATTTATCTGGGGTTATTCCACAAAAGAGTGAATTATTAGCATGCTGTCCTTATTTAAATTCTCCCCGTTACTCAGTGAAGAAGAAACTCAGTGGTTGGTCGATACCTTTATTTGGGCATTTGAACACTTTGATGGAGAATACTTTTTAAGCGACACGCAGATTATTACACCGACCCCACACTTTTTCCCCGACCCTGTTTCGAGTATTGAAGAAATGGCTGTTGTTGTTTTTTCCCGAGTAAAGTCATATGCAGGTTTACAAAAATGGCCAATTCATCTGGTATCGCCAGCACAAATGCAAACGACGCATATGGCAAAATTGCAGGTAGCTGGGCGGTGGCGTGGTGATCAAGCTGTCATTTCAGAGGCTTCAACTCCGATAGCGGTGTCTTATAATCCGAATCAAATTAATCAGCCACAGGATCTTGTTGCGAGCCTAGCTGGGGTGCTAGCAAAGGTACTGATTTTACAGCGGGGAGTATTACCGCCGGGAGGGCAGGAACAGCTGGATGCTGCAAGTGATGTGCTTGCCGGTTTTTTTGGTTTTGGCGTGATGGTTTCTAATACGGTGTATCACTTTAGGGGAGGGTGTGGCTCTTGTTATAATCAGTACGCAAATCGTCAGGCAGCACTGACTGAGCAGCAAAGCATATTCGTCCACGCCTTGGTATGCCATTTTAAAGGTGCAAAGGATGGTCATAAACATCTCAAACCACATTTGGTCGGCCAGTTTAAAAAAGCCAAGAAGCAAATTAAGATGATGATGGATAGCTCTGAGCGTATAGACTTACTTGCTTTACAGGAACATGTTCATGCCCGCTTATCTTGATGAATTTATCATAATCGCGCTTGCTCACTTTTTTGCAGTAGCAAGCCCTGGTCCTGATTTTGCGATAGTGCTCAAGCAAAGTGTACAGCAAGGTAGAGCAAATGCGCTTTGGACAAGTTTTGGGGTTGGCTTGGGTATTTTAGTACATGTCAGTTATTGCTTATTGGGCGTAGCGTTACTGCTATCTCAATCTGAAACCTTGTTCACAGCAGTAAAATATATAGCCGCGCTATATCTGGCTTATCTTGGTGTCCAAGCGTTGCGATATGCAAAACCCAGTTCAGAGCACGAAAATATGACTGAGCACACTGTTACTGAGTCTAATTGGAGTGCGTTGAAGCGTGGCTTTTTAGTTAATGCGCTGAACCCAAAGGCGACGCTGTTCTTTTTATCGCTTTTTACTTTGGTCATAGAGCCAAGTACTCCAAGTAGTGTGCAGCTGTTTTATGGCATATACATGGCGTTGGCAACTTGGTTATGGTTCTCTTTACTGGCTGTTATTTTATCAAAAAAAAATGTCAGGCACTTTTTTCAGCTAGCTGGACATTGGTTTGATCGCGGGATCGGTGTGATCATGTTATTACTCGCAATAAGGCTGGTGGTGTAATGAATGGCAAAAACATAATTAATTTTAGCTTTGGTTCGAATATGTCCACGGCTCGGTTATTATCACGATTGCCTGAAGCTGAGCTATTGGGAACTGGCGTGCTAAACGGGTATCGGTTGACCTTTGATATGTTAAGTACAGATGGCTCAGCAAAGTGCAATATCGTGCCATGCTCAGGACTTAACAGTCGAGTTTATGGGGTGTTATACACGCTGAACCTGCAAGAGAAACGACGTTTGGATGAAATTGAAGGCGAGCGCTATGACTGCCGCAGTGTACCTGTCGTAATGCAAAATGGTAGCGTTGTGGAGGCTTGGTGCTACATTGCCAATACCTTTATTGATGATGAGTTGCCTTTTGATTGGTATGTTCAGCACGTACTTGAAGGGAGCAAAGAACATCACTTTCCATCTGAATATCAAAACGTTATATTACAGCAGCCCCATAGGATTGATGAAAATAAAGATAGACAAAAACAAGAGTTAGCGATTTATCAGTCACGCTGCGATTAATATAAAGTTCACGCTCGCACTTAAATGGCTGAGCTGTAATAAATCCAAGGAATAGTAATGAAAATAAAACAATGGCTCATCACAACCGGTTTGGTTGCTGCAAGTATACTGACACCGCCTGCTAGTGCAGCTTTAAATTTACAAGATGTGGAAAGTGCCGTCGAAGAAGCGATGAAGCGGTTCAATATACCAGGTTTAGCGATAGGTATTGTTGAAGATGGCAAAGTTGTGATGACCAAAGGTTTTGGGGTCACACATTTACACAAGCCTGCTAACGTCAACGCTGATACGCTTTTTGGGATCGCATCTAATACCAAAGCTTTTACTGCCGCAGCACTGGCAATGTTGGTTGATCAGGGAAAATTAAGCTGGGATGATAAAGTTGTTCAGCATATTCCTGAGTTTAAGCTTTACGATAGCTATGTCACTCGAGAAATGACCATTCGCGACTTATTAAGTCACCGCAGCGGGTTAGGTTTAGGTGCCGGAGATTTAATGATCTGGCCTGATACAGATAAAACCATGCCTGAACTACTTGCTGGTATCTCACACCTTAAACCAGATTCCAGCTTTCGCAGTCAATACGCCTACAACAATCTCATGTTTGTGGTAGCCGGTGAAGTTGTCAGTCGAGTGAGTGGTAAAAACTGGCGCGACTTTGTTGAGCAAGAAATGTTCAATAAATTGGAGATGGATGATTCCAAAGCAGGGTTTTCTCGGATCCCATCAGATAACACGAACTGGGCAACGGGACATATTCCTATGTCGGGTAAATTGACGCCATTTTTTGTTAACTATCTTGAAGATTTTCGAGGGGCGGGTGCCATTGCGTCCAATGTCGATGATATGACAAAGTGGTTACAAACTCAGTTAGCTGGTGGGCAGCTGCCATCCGGCGAGCAATTATTTTCAGCTGCTCAGCAAGTACAAATGTGGCACCCTCATATAACACGAATACCTGCCAAAAAAGCGGCATCATTTTATCACCAGCAGTTTAGAGGTTACGGCTTAGGCTGGGCGATTGAAGATTATTTCGGTTATAAAAAAGTAGGCCACGGCGGCGGTATTTTAGGCATGGTCTCTCAGGTTGCAATGATCCCAGAGAAGAAGCTGGGTGTTGTTGTGCTGTCAAATCAGCAAAAGTATGCTGCGTTATCAGCGATTATTAATGAAGTATTTGAGGATGCCCTAGGGTTAGAAGATAAAGATTGGGTCAACCTTATTGCTGATGACTATTTTAAAGCTCAGCAAGAAAAGTACGTAAAAGCAGGCATTGCCAAAGTAACGGCGCCGCAGCCATCATTGCCGTTGCAAAATTACACCGGAACTTTGGTAAGCTCATGGTACGGTGATGTGATAATAGAGCAACTTGATAATGTACTGCGAATTGATTTTACGCACACTAAACGGCTAAAAGGAAAGCTTGAGCATCTCAGTGGCAATACTTTTGTGGTACGCTGGGATGAGCCGTTACTTGAGGCCGACGCCTATATCAACTTTACTATTAATAAATCACAACGCGTAGAGTCAGCTGAAATGGAATTTGTAAACCCTCAAATCACCGATTTTAGTTTTGATTTTCACAACCTTGAATTAAAGGCTAAGGTTGCGCCTGCAGCGCATTAGGATATACCAAAGTATCAAAGCCACTAAGAGGTGGCTTTGATATAGTCAAAAGGAGCAATGATTGGACTCAACAGAGTCATACACTAAGCGAGGATGTATTCTACGATGCGTACTGCAATTATCACCCACCCTTATTGCCGCAAGCATAAAATGACAGAGGAACATCCCGAATGTCCGGCCAGATTAGATGCGATATCGGATAGGCTACTGGCCTCTGGATTAGATATAGCCGTAGAACATAAAGCCGCAATTAAAGCTGACACCTCGCATTATGCCTTGGTGCATGATCAAGCCATGATTAAAGAGGTGATAGACAAGATCCCGAGTGAAGGACTGGCGTCATTAGACGGTGATACATGGCTGTGCCCTGACTCGCTAAAAGCAATTGAGCGTGCTGTTGGTGCTGGAATATTAGCGGTAGACGAAGTTATTGCTGGTAATCTCGATGCCGCATTTTGCGCGGTAAGGCCGCCAGGACACCATGCTAATCAAAGTACTTCCTCTGGGTTCTGTGTCTTTAATAATGTCGCCATTGCTGCGGCTTACGCAAAAGCCAAGGGGGTTGAGCGGATTGCAATTTTAGATATTGATGTGCACCATGGCAATGGTACTCAAGATATTTTCAAAGACGATCCTAGCATTCTGTTTTGTTCACTATTTCAGTATCCATTCTATCCTAATACCGCGATTGAAAACCATCAAAGCTTAATTAACTCTCCATTGGCAGCAGGTGCTGATGGCAATGATTTAAAAGCATTATTTCAACAGCAGTGGCTACCAAAACTAGAAACATTTAGACCACAGCTTATCTTTATTAGTGCCGGATTTGATGGCCATCTTGAAGATGATATGGGAGGACTAAAACTAGTTGAGCAGGACTATCAATGGTTTACTGAACAAGTTGTTGCGTTAGCAAAATCACAACACTGCTTAGGTATTATCTCCTACTTAGAAGGTGGATACGATCTGTCTTCACTTGGCCGTAGTGCCGTGACGCACATCAAAGCGTTAGTAGAAGAGGGTGAATTACTTTAGTAACGCAAAAGCTTGCTGAACACTCTGCAATTGTATTTTACTAACACAACATTGTCCTTCGTCAATAAGGTACTGTTGCACTAAAATGGTTAAATCAGGCAGCTCTATGGTATCAACCACATGCCCCTGTAAATTGGTACAACTGCCATTCGATGCGATAACGACGGCATTGCTCTTGGTGGCGTCATCAAGCATATGAATAGAGTCTGATAGCGCTTTATCATCCTCAATAAGCTCTATACTTTGGTCTAATACCAGTAGGATTGGATAATTTTTTATCGTCATTATTTGTTCAAGGTCAAGTTATCAACAGCGACGCTCAGTATACTTCAAATTGGAATAATATTGCGAGAGTGTGCTTATGGTTGGTGATTCACGTCAGTTACAGATCAAAGAAGTATTTACCAATAGCTTGTTATGTTGCGATGAGCAAACGAGTCTTCATGATGCGGTTGCACAAATGCAAGCAAACCGAGTGAGTTCTATTTTTGTTACTCGTGCTGATGATATTATCGGTATTTGGACTGAGTCCGATTGCGTTAAGCTCGACTTTAATGATCCAAATTTTGCTCAAGTACCTATCAAATCTGTGATGACCTCTCCGGTACAAAAAATTCAGATAGATAAAACATTGAGCGAAGCCACTGTTAAGTTTCATCAGCTGGGGATCCGCCATCTATTAGTCATTGACCTTGATAATATTCCTTGTGGTGTGGTGTCGTTGTCGGATATTGTTCGCAGCCAAGGACTAGACCATTACCTGCACTTTCGGCCAATTGAGCAACATTTTGATTCAAATATTGTCGTGTTAGACAGCCAGGATTGCGTTTCTGATGTGATTAGTAGCATGTGTGAATTAAAGCTCACTGCGGTGCTGGTATATAATCATGCTTTACATGAATATGGGATCATCACCCAACGAGATATTGCCTACATCATTCTCAACCCCGATTGGCGTCAACCATGTTGGAATTTGGCAAGTTACCCGATGCTGGCAATGACCCCAAAGGATAGTTTATTTGATGCCTACCGCATGATGACGGTAAATTCTATTCGGCATCTAGTTGTCACTTGTCCCGAATCTCAAAAAGTTATTGGCTTATTAGCACTGAAGAATGTACTAACTGAAATTGAAACTGCGTATTGCAGTGAATTAGAGAAGGTATTGGTGCAGCGAGATATTGCACTGCAAAAATCTGAGAAGAATTTATACCTTGCCAATCGTATCATTGATGCCTCTTTGGATGGCATCATGATCACCAAAAGTTCGGGCGAAATTATTCAGATCAATCCGGCATTCAGTGCGCTAACCGGTTATAAAGATTACGAAGTGCTTGGCAAAAATCCCAGTATATTAAGCTCTGGCTTACATGATGAATCTTACTACCAGAGTATGTGGCAAACGCTCAGAGAAACAGGGGTATGGCAAGGCGAGATATGCAATCGTAAAAAGAGCGGTGAAATCTATGTTGAATGGCTCACGATTATTGAGATCAGAGAGCCTTACAGTGACGACATGCTCTACGCCGCCATTTTTAGCGATATTACGGAGCGAAAAAATGCAGAAGAAAAAATTGCTCGTTTGGCTTATTTTGATGAATTGACCGGGTTGCCTAATCGTCGCTTATTCTACGATAGACTTTCTATGGCGTTGGCATCCGCACACCGCTACAAGCAAAAGCTTAGCGTGATGTTTATAGATTTAGACCGCTTTAAGGAAGTGAACGACTCTCTTGGCCACAGCGCTGGAGATGAGTTATTAGTACAGGTTAGTGAGCGGATAAAGTCTATTTTGAATGAAGGGGACACGCTGGCGCGACTTGGTGGTGATGAATTTGTCGTGCTACTGAGCGAAGTGAACGGTATGTCGGAGGTCATTGAGTTTGCAGATCAAATCTTAATGGCGTTGTCGCACCCTTTTCAACTTGGTGATATGCAGGTCGCTGCGACGGCCTCGATGGGGGCAGCTATTTACCCCGAGGATGGCCATGATACCGAAACTTTATTGAAGCATGCCGATGTTGCTATGTATCGCTCCAAAGAAGTCGGGCGTAATTCCTTCCAGTTATTCGAAGCGTCGATGAATGCACGTTCATTTGAGCGTTTATCTATGCTCAGTCGTTTTCAAAACGCCTTGGAAAATGGTGAGTTTGAGCTGCATTTTCAGCCATTGCAATGTTTAACTAGCAGTCGCATCTCCAGTGTTGAGTGTTTGCTACGCTGGCGTGACCCAAACTTGGGCGTTATATCACCGGCCCAGTTTATTCCACTGGCAGAAGAGCTTGGGCTAATAATCCGTCTTGACCAATGGGTAATAGATAAGGCTTGCCAGCACTTAGCTAAATGGCAACAAGCTGGAATGGAGATAAGGCGCTTAGCGATTAACATTTCGGCGTCACATGTCACTCAGGGGGATCTTTATCAATGTGTCGCCCAAGCATTAAAAAAACACAATGTCGAAGGGAAGTATTTGGAGTTAGAGCTCACTGAGAATAGCTTTATTGGTAATTTATTGGAGGCGAAATACACCTTGAAAAAACTCAAAGAGCTTGGTGTAAAGCTAGCAATTGATGATTTTGGCACTGGTTATTCCGCATTGAGCTACTTAGCTAAACTCCCTATAGATATACTCAAAATTGATGCTAGCTTTATTGCAAAAGTGCCTGATGAGTATGGTAATAGTGAGATTGTTGCGGCAATTGTTGCTATGGCTAAAGCACTTAATTTACAAGTTGTTGCAGAGGGAGTAGAAAAGCCAGTACAAAAGCGTTATCTACGTAAGCTAGGCTGTCATACTATTCAGGGATATGTCTTCTGTAAACCGCTTACAGAAGACGACTGGCAGGCGTTTTACTCGTCAGAGAAGGTGATCTCGTAGGAGCTAAACTTACGGATGTTGATCACGCCGTTATCAAAAAGCAGGTACTGACCTTTGATCCCCTCAAGTACACCAGATACCATGGGATCCTTGTCAAAGTTAAATGAAGTGATTTTGCTCGGATGTTGCTCCACAGGGAAAGTGAGGTCGACCACCTCTTCATCTAGCACTTCAATAGCTGTCGCGCCAAAGAGTTCGGCCAGCTCATCGAGTTTGGTTTGGATCTGTGGAATAAGCTTAGCGGCTTCTGCCTTGAGGTCTACTTCAGGGTTGAGCCCTTTGAGCATATTACGCCAGTTAGTTTTATCAGCAATAAACTGCGCCAGTGCTACTTCCACTAACCCTGACTGATGACGGGTCTGCACTTTAAAAATCGGTAATGCTTGCGTCGCGCCTTGATCTATCCAGCGCGTTGGTATTTGTGTATGGCGAGTAATCCCAACCTTTAGTCCTGAAGTATTCGCTAAATAGACATAGTGTGGGATCATGCAGTTTTCTTCCCCCCACTTTGGCTCTCTACAGGTGCCTTGATCGAAGTGGCAAGTTTCAGGCTTCATAATACACATGTCGCAGCTTGCGAGCTTTTTCATGCACACATAGCAGTGCCCTTGGGAATAACTCTTTTTGGTTTTTTTACCACAATTACTACAAAATATATTGCCAGTGAAGGTAAGCGTGATGGGTTTTCCGAAGTAATCATTAAGTGATACTAAGTTATCCCCAACCGGTAATTGATATTGAATAGGTTCAACAAGCGTAGATTTTAACTTGCTGAGTGTACCTTGTACTTGCATCTTTGCCCCTAAAAATGCTCATAAAAGGGTAGGATACCATAGCAAATCAAGGTGAACGAAGTACATAAACTAAAAAGGCCAGCAATAGCTGGCCTAGCAAAGCTTAACGTGAATTAGCTTTCGCGTGCGATCGCGCGATATGCAATGTCGGTACGGTATTCCACACCTTCCCAGTGAATATCTTTCACTAGAGAGTAGGCACGTTTTTGTGCTTCAGTTACCGTATGTCCAAGTGCGGTTGCACATAGAACTCGACCACCAGCAGTCACAACGTGTTCGCCATCTTGTTTAGTACCGGCATGGAATACTTTTTCACCTTCAGGATAACTTACCTGTAGGCCTGATATAGCATCTCCTTTCGGGTAACTACCAGGATACCCTTTAGCAGCAAGTACAACGCCAACCGCAGCTCGTGGATCGAATTTAATTGCTGTTTGATCCAGTTCTTCTCGGTTAGCCGCCTCAATCAGCTCAACTAAATCTGATTGAAGACGTAACATAATTGGTTGTGTTTCTGGGTCGCCAAAGCGGCAGTTATACTCGATAACTTTGGGAGTGCCGTCAGCTGTGATCATCAAACCAGCGTAAAGAAAGCCTGTATATGGGTGACCTTCTTTTGCCATCCCTTCAACCGTCGGGTTGATCACTTCAGCCATGATACGATCATGAATGTCCGGTGTGACCACCGGCGCTGGAGAGTAGGCTCCCATACCACCGGTATTTGGACCTTTATCGCCGTCATAGGCGCGTTTATGATCTTGGCTGGTGGCAAAAGGGAGTACATTTTTACCGTCAACCATGACGATAAAAGAGGCCTCTTCACCTTCTAAAAACTCCTCGATAACAACGCGACTACCGGCTTCACCAAAGGCATTACCCGCCAGCATATCGCGAATAGCTTCTTCCGCCTCCGCTTCGGTCATAGCCACGATGACTCCTTTACCAGCAGCAAGGCCATCAGCCTTGACAACAATAGGTGCGCCTTGTGCCTTTAAGTAAGCAAGCGCAGGCTCTATCTCTTCAAAAGTCTGATATGCCGCTGTTGGAATGTGGTGGCGTGCTAAAAAGTCCTTAGTGAACGACTTTGAGCCTTCCAGTTGTGCTGCCGCTTGTGTCGGGCCAAAAATAGCTAGGCCTTCTTCACGGAATCGGTCAACAACACCAATAACTAATGGCGCTTCAGGACCAACAATAGTCAATTGCACATTGTTTTCTTTAGCAAATGCGACCAAAGCATCGATATCTTCAACACCGATAGCAACATTTTCAAGCTTAGGTTCAAGCGCTGTACCTGCGTTACCAGGTGCGACAAAAACAGTTTTTACAGATGGATTTTGTGCGGCTTTGAATGCAAGCGCGTGCTCACGTCCACCGCTGCCAATGACGAGTACATTCATGGCGAAATTTTCCTATTAAAGCTTTTTGAATTTTAAGGTCATGCGGTCGCTTTCTCCAATCGCTTTATATTGCGCGGCTTTCTCATCACCAAGCGCCAAGCGTGGAGGTAGCGTCCATACCCCTTTAGGATGGTTTGCACTATCCAATGGGTTTGCGTTAATTTCACTACTTGCAATCAGCTCAAATCCAGCCTTTTTGGCTATATCGATAACATAACTTTGCTTCATGTAACCAGAAGACTTTTGGTCTTCAGTATCACGGTGCTCTGGTAGACGGTGTTCAACTACACCTAAAATACCACCAGGTTTCAGGGCTTTGTTAAAAGCATTGAATGCGCTAAGCACACCTTCATCACCTTTACCCATGTACCAGTTATGGACATTACGGAAGGTTAGTACCACATCGGCGCTGCCTGCTGGTGCAATATTACTATGTGTAATTGGTGCAAACTCGGTGATCTTAACTTCACTGTAATCTGGGTTGGTTGCCACTTTTTCTTGGTAGCTTTTTAATGAACGTTGATAGTAACCAACATCTGAATCAGCAGGGAAATGCGCTGCGTAGTATGTGCCTTTGCCTTGAACAAGAGGTGCTAAGATTTCGCTATACCAACCACCGCCTGGGGCAATCTCTACCACAGTCATAGCAGGTTCAATACCAAAAAAAGCAAGCGTTTCACTTGGGTTTCTATATTGATCGCGAGCTGTGTTTTTCTCTGCACGATTGTCGTTGGCAACGGCTGTTGCAATTGCGCTTGGTACTGCTTGGTTTGAGTTTGATTCTGTCGCGTTACAGCCTACAAGAGTCGTAAACACGGCAGCAGCGATAAGAGGTTTCATACTTAGATTCATCGTTAGTTTCCTTCATTCTGTTATGATCATGCTGTAGCCAGAATACTGGAAATTAGCTGAAACAAAAAGCGCGAAACTCATCAGTTTCGCGCTTTATTGATTAATGGCGGAAGTGGCGCATTCCGGTGAATACCATGGCCATTCCCGCTTCATCTGCGGCGGCTATCACTTCTTCGTCACGCATAGAGCCACCCGGTTGGATAACTGCGGTAATACCCGCAGCTGCGGCGGCGTCTATACCATCGCGGAATGGGAAAAAAGCATCAGATGCCATCACTGAACCTGGTACTTCTAAGTTCTCATCTGCGGCTTTGATCCCAGCTATCTTAGCTGAGTAAACGCGACTCATTTGACCTGCACCTACACCGATTGTCATACCGTCACGGGCATAAACAATCGCATTTGACTTAACAAACTTAGCGACTTTCCAGCAGAATAATAGATCTTTTAGCTCTTGTTCGGTCGGTTGGCGTTTTGAAACTACCTTCAGGTCTTCCAAGCCAACCATGCCTTGATCACGATCTTGTACTAAGATACCACCATTAACACGTTTGATGTCAGTGCCTGTGGTCTTAGTAGACCATTGGCCGCATTCAAGCAGGCGAACATTTTTCTTTGCAGCAACAATTTGCGCTGCTTCTTCTGAAATACTCGGGGCAATAATTACTTCAACAAATTGACGAGCAACAATCGCTTCTGCTGTGTCACCATCCAACTCACGGTTGAATGCGATGATGCCACCGAAAGCAGAGGTTGGGTCGGTTTTAAAGGCGCGGTCATAGGCTGCCAAGATTGTCTCATCTACAGCAACGCCACAAGGATTTGCATGTTTTACGATAACACAAGCTGGTTTATCAAACTCTTTCACACACTCAAGTGCGGCATCGGTATCTGCGATATTATTGTAAGATAGTGCCTTACCTTGCAGCTGCTTAGCGGTTGCTACAGATGCTTCTTCGATATTGTTCTCAACATAGAAAGCGGCATCTTGGTGAGAGTTTTCACCGTAGCGCATATCTTGTTTCTTCGTGAACTGCATATTGATAGTACGTGGGAACTTAGTCTCTTCAGAGGCTTCCTCAGTATAATCAGGAACCATTTTGCCGAAGTAGTTTGCAATCATACCGTCATACTGGGCGGTATGCTCATAGGCGGCAATAGCAAGGTCAAAACGCGTCTTGTATGTTGTAGAGCCTGTGTTAGCCTTCATTTCTTCAATGATTCGGCCATAGTCACTCGCATTGACAACAATGGTCACGTCTTTGTGGTTCTTAGCTGCAGCGCGAACCATAGTCGGGCCACCAATATCTATGTTTTCGATTGCATCTTCTAGGCTACAGTCAGCTTTAGCAACAGTTTGTGCGAAGGGGTATAAGTTGACTACTACCATATCGATTGCTGAGATATTGTTTTCGGTCATTATGTCTTCATCTTGACCGCGACGTCCGAGAATACCGCCATGCACTTTGGGGTGAAGCGTTTTCACGCGACCATCCATGATCTCTGGGTGGCCTGTGTAATCAGATACTTCTGTTACTTTAATGCCATTTTCTGCAAGTAGTTTGCAAGTACCGCCAGTTGATAGAATTTCCACGCCTTGAGCTTCTAAAGCTGCTGCGAATTCAACGATACCGGTTTTATCTGACACGCTTAGAAGGGCGCGACGAATTGGACGATGTATATCCATGATGGTTCAGGTTTCCTCAATGATTAGTTAAGGGCTAGCTTAGAAAGCCGGTATTTTAGCGCATTATTGTTAAGATGACGATGTTAAAAGGCGAGTTAAAGATGAGAAAAGTGCGACATGCAAAGGATAAATGTCCGCTAGCTGCTGAATTTTATACAATAAAAAAGCACCAAAAGGTGCTTTTTTATCAACTAAATTTTACTAGCAGTGCTTAGTTCATGCCGTATTTTTTTAGCTTCTTGCGAAGTGTGCCACGGTTGATACCTAAAAGGATCGCTGCACGAGTCTGGTTACCACGAGTATAAGTCATAACCTCTTCAAGTAGAGGTGCTTCAAGCTCAGAAAGAACTAACTCATAAACGTCTTGTACGTCTTGACCATTAAGCTGCTTTAGGTAGTGATGTACAGCTTTTTTAACTGCATCGCGCAAAGGTTGCGGTTTCTCTTGTGACTGAACATGAGCGTTAGTAATAAATGGAGAAGTCACATTTTGTTCGAACATCGTTATGTCTCTTTCTTAGTTAGCTTGCAGGGCAAAAAATATATTTACCCTAATGTTTCAAAATAGTCTTCTAATGCCTCGATTTGCGCCTCAGGCGCTTCAAGAGCATTGAATACTCGCCTAAATTGACCTTCTTGGTCATGGGCTTGCAAATACCAAGATACATGTTTGCGTGCGATGCGCGCTCCCATTGGTTCACCATAGAACTGATGGAGGTTAACTAAGTGTTCCATCAAAATTGCTCGAACCTCTGCTATTTCAGGCTCGGGCAAGTGTTCACCGGTTTTCAAATAGTGGTCTATCTCTCGGAAAATCCAAGGACGACCTTGGGCGGCTCGACCAATCATAATGGCATCTGCACCCGTGTATTCCAGTACCTGTTTCGCTTTCTCTGGTGACGTGATATCACCATTGGCAACCACAGGGATTGATACTGAACGTTTAATTTCTCTGATCGTAGCGTATTCTGCATCGCCCTTATACATACATGCTCTTGTGCGACCATGTACTGCTAGCGAAGCAATGCCACGACGTTCAGCGATGCGAGCAATCTCAACGCCGTTACGGTTGTCTGTGTCCCACCCTGTACGGATTTTTAACGACACGGGAACCTTTACGGCAGCCACCACCGCAGAGATGATTTCATCTACCAGCTTGGGGTGTTGCAATAGCGCTGAGCCTGCAAGCTTTTTGTTCACTTTTTTTGCGGGGCAGCCCATATTTATATCTATGATCTGCGCACCATTGGCGACATTAAATTGTGCTGCTTGCGCCATCAGCTCTGGATCCGCTCCTGCGATTTGCACCGAGCGAATGCCAGATTCACCACTGTGATCCATGCGATTTTGCGATTTATCGGTTTTCCACACTTTAGGATTTGAAGACAACATTTCAGATACCGCAAGTCCTGCACCTAGACGCCGACACAGTTGTCTGAACGGTCTGTCAGTGATGCCCGCCATGGGTGCTACGATAAGATTGTTTTCAAGTTGGTATGGACCAATACGCACTACAGTTTAATCCGCCTTTCCTCAAGGGGCGCTAAGTTTACGGTTTTTTTTGCAAAAATCAAAGGTTATAAATTGAACATAATTGCTTTTTTTTTGAACTTTATGGGTTGACTTTTGATAACAAGCTGAGAGTTAGGAAAAATCGGCTGAAATTTAACCTAAAAACAATTTTTACTCTAATATGAGTTTAAATAATAAGCTGTAAAAAATGAGTAAAGCCTGTTAATTACAGGCTTTAGCAGTTAAAAGTTACTAACTTTATGAACAGAGAGTGTGCAGGTAAGCGGTGTTGACTTAGCTAACGTAAGCCAGTTCTTACCTTGTTACTTTTTAACCCCACTAACTCGAGTCCATTCTCCTTCTTGAGCAATGTCATCTAAGTGGATAAAGGGGGCGTATACATCTGCCACAGACTGAGCTTGCTCCTCTAAAATACCAGACATGGCAATCGCGCCTTCATTGCCTAAGAAGCCAAGAATAATCTCATGGAGCTCTCTTAAAGGCTGTGCAAGAATGTTAGCGACTACAATATCAGCACTAAAATCAGGCTGGTTTTCTGGTAAGTAGACTTCCAGTTGCTCTTCTACACCATTGCGCTTTGCATTTTCACGACTCGCAACCAGAGCTTGAGGGTCTATATCAATACCAATCACGCGCTCTGCGCCAAGTTTTATCGCTGCAATGCCTAAAATGCCTGAGCCGCAGCCAAAATCGACGACGGTTTTACCGCTGAGATCTTGTTGTTCGAGCCACTTGAGGCAAAGTGCGGTGGTGGCATGTGTCCCTGTACCAAATGCAAGACCAGGATCTAGTAGTACATTTACAGCGCTAGGATCAGGTATGTCGCGCCAACTAGGGCAAATCCATAATCTTTCACCAAACTTAATAGGGTGGAAGTTATCCATCCATTCACGTTCCCAGTCTTTGTCTTCTAGCTGCTCAAGTTTATAATTTAGTGGCTTATCGTGTTGTGATTGCAGGTAATCGACGACAGCCTGCATATCATGGTTGGCTTCAAATAGCCCAATGACGGTTGTTTCTGGCCATAAAATTACCTCACCTGGTTTTGGCTCATAAACCGGGTTATTTTTACTATCCATAAATGTCACAGAAGGGCAGCCAATATCCATTAGCATATCGCTTAGGGCATCAGCGTCGGCCTTATCGGCATAAATTCGAATTTGGATCCAAGCCATGTTTGTATACCTATTTAATCCAATTAGTATAAAAAAGGCCGCTTGATAGCGGCCTTAATCTTATTTGCTACTTCTTAGCCTTTAACGTCTAGGAAGCTCTTTAATAGATCAGAACGAGAAGGGTGGCGAAGCTTACGAAGTGCTTTTGCTTCAATCTGACGAATACGCTCACGGGTTACGTCAAACTGTTTACCTACTTCTTCTAATGTGTGGTCGGTGTTCATATCAATACCGAAACGCATACGCAGTACTTTTGCTTCACGTGCTGTTAGTCCCGCAAGTACCTCGTTGGTTGCACCACGAAGACTTTCCATTGTCGCCGAATCAATCGGTGATTCAATGGTGGTATCTTCGATAAAGTCACCAAGATGCGAATCTTCATCATCACCAATTGGTGTTTCCATTGAGATAGGCTCTTTTGCGATCTTCAGTACTTTACGGATCTTATCTTCAGGCATTACCATACGTTCCGCCAATTCTTCAGGACTAGGTTCACGACCCATTTCCTGGAGCATTTGACGTGAAATACGATTCAGCTTATTGATGGTTTCAATCATATGCACTGGGATACGGATTGTTCTAGCCTGATCCGCGATAGAGCGCGTAATGGCCTGACGTATCCACCAAGTTGCATAAGTTGAAAACTTATAACCACGACGGTATTCGAACTTATCAACCGCTTTCATTAGACCAATGTTACCCTCTTGGATCAAATCCAAGAATTGTAAACCACGGTTGGTATACTTTTTCGCGATTGAAATTACAAGACGCAAGTTTGCTTCAACCATTTCTTTCTTGGCACGACGGGCTTTGGCCTCACCAATACTCATGCGGCGGTTGATATCTTTAATACGCTCTATGCTTAATCCAGTGCTTTCTTCAAACACCTTTAACTTATTTACACAACGCTCGATTTCTGGCTTCACTTCAGCTAATTTTGCTGAGTGCTTTTCTCCGGATGCGATTTCCGCATCAATCCAAGCGGTGTCAGTTTCATTGTTAGCAAAATGCTTAACGAATGTTTTCTTTGGTACTTTTGCTATTTGAACCGCTTGTTTCATGATGATACGTTCTTGAACACGTACTTTATCCATCATGTCACGCATGTTATTTACCATGCGGTCAAATTGCTTAGGAACTAGTTTGAAAGTACGGAAATGATCACCAATCTCCTGAATTGCAGCTTGTGCATCAGGATGTGAACGGCCTTTACCTTCAAATATTTCACGAGCATTATTGTAAAGTGTACGAAGATGCTCAAAATGTTCACGTGCTTCTTCAGGATCTGGCCCTGTATCTGCATCATCTGAGTCTTCATCGTCGTCATCAACATCATCGTCTTCGTCGTCTAAGTCTTCATCGCTTAGCTCTGAACCGATGTGTGTTGCTGAAATAGGTGCTTCATCTTCTTCGATAGCATTAGGATCAAAAAAGCCAGAAACAATGTCGCTTAAGCGCATTTCTTCAGCTTCGTATTTATCCCATTGCTCCAAAAGGTAAGTAATAGCTTCAGGGTATTCTGCAACAGAAATCTGTACCTGATTGATCCCTTCTTCAATACGCTTGGCGATTTGGATCTCGCCTTCACGTGTTAGAAGCTCAACAGTACCCATTTCACGCATATACATACGAACAGGGTCAGTCGTGCGGCCGATTTCTTTTTCTACTGTCGCTAGTGCCGCAGCTGCTGCTTCAGCAGCATCCTCATCTGTTGTGGTTTCTTGCATCATCAACTCGTCAGCATCAGGCGCATTTTCAGAGACCTGAATACCCATATCGTTGATCATGCTGATGATATCTTCTACTTGATCTGAGTCTATGATGTCTTGTGGAAGATGATCGTTAACTTCTGCAAAAGTTAAATAACCTTGCTCTTTACCTTTCTGAATCAGAAGTTTGAGTTGTGACTGAGGAGATTGATCCATAGAGAAATTTGCTTCCACTCTGAAAAGTTGATACAACAGGCGCCAGCTAATTAACAGCTAAATTTTGATGACGCAGTGAATAGAACATTATAGCACCGAAAATTACTATTGACTAGAACTTCTACCGTTTAAGCGCTTGCATTAATAGCGCACACTCGAGTCGTTCATCATTACTCAAACCTTCGGTTTTCTCTTTGATAAATAGGGTCTCAAGGCGATAATTTAAACACTGGTCTTCAATAAACTGAAAAGTATTTTTAAATTCATCAGCTAACCTATCTTCAGCAACCCCATGCTGCCAAACTGCAAGCTTTTTCAAAGCATCAAATTCTGACTGCTCTCTGTAATGTTCAAGCAGTTGAGCCGTATTGATCGCTGGATTTTGATGACACAAAGATTGTAGGCCGAGTAAGAGTTGAATACCCGGGATCGACATTTCCGCCAGTTCAGGCATATATTCTACACTTTGTGCCAGATTTGGGTGTTGTAGTAAAAGGCCTATGGCTCTTCGCATTGGCGTTACTTTAAATTGTCGCTCAATCTTATTTTGATGTTTGTTATTCGCTAATTTTGCACTGAGTTGCTCTCGAGTTCGGCCAATTAATCGCGCCAAGGTATTCAATAGTGTTTCTTGGTAGTACTCGCTGGGAATTTTATTTATCAGTGGGATCGCATCTGTGAGTAATTTGGATTTGCCTGCATCATTTGTTAAGTCACATTGCTCGCGTAGTTTGGTAAATAAGACTTGTGTATAATCAGTTGCCTTATCTAATCGTGCTTCAAATGCTTCTTTACCCTCTTGTTGAACTAATGAATCAGGATCTTCACCATCTGGTAAAAACACAAACTGGAGTGATTTACCATCTTTGAGGTTAGGTAAAGCATGCTCTAGTGCTCGCCATGCCGCATCACGTCCAGCTCTGTCACCATCGTAACAACAGATAACTTTATCTGTATTTCGAAAGAGGGTTTGCATATGCTCGGCTGTCGTTGCTGTGCCAAGCGCTGCGACGGCATAGTCAATGCCCTTTTCAGCTAATGCAACGACGTCCATATAGCCTTCAACAATCAATACTTTGTCTAATTGTTTATGTGCTTGCTTGGCTTCATAAAAGCCGTACAGCTCAAAGCTTTTATGAAAAATACGGGTCTCAGGGGAGTTTAGATACTTAGGTCCTTGTTCCGCTCCCATTATTCTGCCGCCAAATGCGACAACTCGGCCTCGTTTGTCGCGGATTGGAAACATTAGTCGATCACGGAAAAAGTCGAACTGACGGCCTGCGGATTTTTCAGAGGCCAGCTTAAGGTCAAGCAGCTGTTGTTTATGTTCTGGTTTTCGTGCAATTTGATTACACAAGGATTCCCACTCAGGTGGGGCGTAACCTATCATAAATTTTTGTACAACTTCGCCACTTAAACCACGGCCTTTCACATAATCAATAACCTGCGAGGCGTTTTTATGGTGTTTGAGCTGGTGTTGATAAAATTTGGCAGCCTGTAGCATTAAGTCATAATCTGACTTTTTTTCGGCCATTGAACGTTGCGGCCCTTGTGGGGCATTTTCTCTTGGAACTTCCAAATTTAAGAGCGCAGCAAGCTCTTCAATGGCGTCTACAAACTCAAGTTTGTCATACTCCATCAAAAAAGAAATTGCGTTGCCGTTAGCTCCACAGCCGAAGCAGTGATAAAACTGTTTATCTCGCGATACCGTGAACGATGGTGTTTTTTCATTATGAAAAGGGCAGCAGGCTTGATAGTCTTTTCCGGCTTTTTTCAATCCCACACGACCGTCTATTAGCTCGACAATATCTGCCCTTGCTAGTAAGTCATCAATAAACTGCCTAGGGATTTTACCTTTCATCTACGTTCCGAAGTTAACCAAGTGATTGGGTTATTATATCAAGTTGCGGCGATAAAAAATCAACTTAATTCAATTGCGGTATGTTATACCAATTAAACTTAAGACTTGCTCAACTTGAAGGAGTAATAGCAATTTGACTTAATACTTGCTCAATTTGAAGGAATAAATCTGACGCTAACCGCGTTAAAAATTTCTCATTTAGAACAACTAAATAGCAAAATTTTTGCCTTGCCTATATGGATGTAGGTACCAAAGCGATAGCAGGACGCGGTAGCGGAGTTATCGACAAGATTTCCTCGCCTCAAAATAGACCACTTAATTAAGAAAATTGGTATTATCAGCGCTGCATTGATATGCGTGACGCCTAAAACGAAGAAACCGAGCACAAGGCTCGGTTCACTTTCAATCATACATTTGTATGTGGGCTTAGGCAGTAAGTCTCTGTTTGATTAAACCAGACATTTTGCCCATGTCAGCACGACCTTCAGCTTTTGCCTTGATAGCGCCCATAACTTTGCCCATGTCTTGCATACCAGCTGCACCAGTTTGTGCAATCACGGCATCAATTAGCTCAATGATTTCATCTTCACTAAGTGGTTTAGGAAGGAAAGTCTCAAGTACGCTAATTTCAGTAGCTTCGATTTCAGCTAAGTCTTCACGCCCTGCATCTTTGTACTGGGTATAAGAATCGCGACGCTGCTTTACCAATTTAACTAAAACAGCAGTTATTCCTGCATCATCTAGTGTCGTTTGGTTATCGATTTCTCGCTGTTTAA
The DNA here is from genome assembly GCF_012641745.1 of Pseudoalteromonas peptidolytica. Lineage (GTDB taxonomy): Bacteria > Pseudomonadota > Gammaproteobacteria > Enterobacterales > Alteromonadaceae > Pseudoalteromonas > Pseudoalteromonas peptidolytica. Next base: position 58,021 of record NZ_WEHZ01000011.1, on the reverse strand, counting down.
TTTCAGCAAGTACCGCACGAATCGCGCCAAGACGAAGTTTGTCTTTGGCTTTCATCGCTTCTTTTTGCGCGTCTTTTAGCGTAACTAATAAGCTCATTGATACAAGACCAATACTAATTAGTATAATTTAACGCGACGTGCGTTTTCGCGAGAAAGCTTTTTCATGTGACGCTTAACAGCTGCAGCTTTTTTACGCTTACGCTCAGCAGTTGGCTTCTCATAGTGCTCGCGACGACGAACTTCAGAAAGGATACCTGCTTTTTCACATGAACGTTTGAAACGACGTAGTGCAACGTCAAACGGCTCGTTTTCTCTTACTTTAATTACTGGCATTAAAAATTCACCTACCTAATTAATGAGCTTAGCTCTATCTGGCTAAAAACTAGCCAATTGGTTCAAAAATGGTGCGGTATTGTAATCTGAAGCAAGACCGCATGTAAAGCTTAAATTATAGCTAAACACAGAGTCTCTGTCATGTGACGCTCTGGTCTAGGTTTTTTCGGATAATTTATCGTTGGTAAAGGCGGCAAATCACTTGTCCTGCCTGCTTTTCCTTTTTTATTTTCCAGTTAGAAGGAATATCTGGCTGCGCATCTTGCTCAAACTCAACATAAATTAAAGCTTCTTCACTAAGCCAATGACTTGATTCAAGCAATGCACAGCACGGTGAGACCAAGTTTTTACGAAAAGGGGGGTCGATAAACACCAAATCATATTGCTGTTGTTGCGGATTGTTCGCTAACACCGTCAGTGCATCTTGATTTATAACTTCAACATTACCGAGCTTGAGTAAGGTCGAATTAGCTGTAAGTTGAGTTGCTGCCTTTCTATCAAGTTCAATAAATGTTCCATGGGCTGCAAACCGAGATATTGCTTCAAAGCCTAAGCTTCCTGCACCTGCAAAACAATCCAGCACTTTGGCATCTCTAACATCTTGCATAAGCCAATTAAATACCGTTTCTTTCATTCTGTCGGTGGTTGGACGCAGTCCCTCTACATCATGAACAGGTAATTTACGACCTTTGTGTTTTCCGCTAATTAAGCGAATGAACCCTGATTGCTTAGGATTAGATTTGGGCTTAGATTTTCTCATAGCGACGTAATTTGCTTCTTTATTAAAGGTTCACGGTATCAGGATTTTTCATCCTCACGGAACATGGTACACTTGCTCACAATTTTGTCTAAGCACTAAGGTTGCCAACCTCGGCTTGCCTTTCAAGCTCAAAATTAAGTGTGAATTCAATCCAACTTGCAGCAATAAGTCTAAGCAGGTTGGTATTTTCAAGTATGGTATCAAGATCATCGACACTTTGCTTTGGGTTTATGCAATTTATCTAACACGGTCGTAAGTGAATATGGGAAAAAAAAATAAGTTTTTATCTTGGTTAGGCTTTGGAAAATCCGATAAAGCGCAACAAGAAGCAGAACGTGAGGCACAACTAGCCAAAGAGCAAGCAGAACGTGAAGAGGCTGAACGCCAAGCCCAACAGGCTAAAGAAGCCGCTGAGCGAGCAGAGGCAGAGCGCCAGGCACAACTAGTGAAAGAACAAGCTGAGCGTGAAGAGGCAGAGCGTGAGGCACAACTAGCCAAAGAAGCAGCTGAGCGTGAAGAGGCAGAGCGCCAAGCACAACTGGCGAAAGAAGCCGCTGAGCGTGAAGAGGCGGAGCGCCAAGCACAACTGGCGAAAGAGCAAGCTGAGCGTGAAGAAGCAGAGCGTCAGGCACAACTAGTGAAAGAACAAGCTGAGCGTGCAGAAGCAGAGCGCCAAGCACAACTGGCGAAAGAGCAAGCTGAGCGTGAAGAGGCAGAGCGTCAGGCACAACTATTGAAAGAACAAGCTGAGCGTGAAGAAGCAGAGCGCCAAGCACAACTGGTGAAAGAACAAGCTGAGCGTGCAGAAGCAGAGCGCCAAGCGCAACTGGCTAAAGAAGCAGCTGAGCGTGAAGAGGCAGAGCGCCAAGCACAACTGGCTAAAGAAGCAGCCGAGCGTGCAGAAGCAGAGCGTCAGGCACAACTGGCTAAAGAAGCAGCCGAACGTGCAGAAGCAGAGCGTCAGGCACAACTAGCTAAAGAAGCAGCTGAGCGTGCAGAGGCAGAGCGCCAAGCACAACTAGCTAAAGAAGCAGCCGAACGTGCAGAAGCAGAGCGCCAAGCCCAACTGGCTAAAGAAGCAGCCGAACGTGAAGAGGCAGAGCGCCAAGCACAACTAGCTAAAGAAGCAGCTGAGCGTGAAGAGGCAGAGCGTCAGGCACAACTAGCTAAAGAAGCAGCTGAGCGTGCAGAAGCAGAGCGTCAGGCACAACAAGCTAAAGAAGCAGCTGAGCGTGCAGAAGCAGAGCGTCAGGCACAACAAGCTAAAGAAGCAGCTGAGCAAGCAGAGGCAGAGCGCCAAGCACAAGAAAAGCCAAAAAAAGAAGGGTTCTTCTCTCGTCTTAAAAAGGGATTATTAAAAACCAAAGCGAATATTGGCTCAGGTTTCGCTTCAATCTTCAAAGGTAAAAAGATTGATGATGAGTTATTTGAAGACCTTGAAACTCAATTGTTAACGGCTGATATTGGTGTAGAAACCACCATGAAGCTAATCGATAACCTAACAGACGCCGCAGATAGAAAGCAGCTCAAAGATGGTGAAGCGCTGTATGACTTAATGAAAAAGGAAATGTCGGAAATCCTAAAAACGGCTGAACAGCCGCTAGAAATCCCATCCGACAAAAAACCCTATGTTATCTTAATGGTAGGTGTTAACGGCGTTGGTAAAACAACGACAATTGGTAAGCTTGCAAAGCAATTCCAAAGTGAAGGTAAGTCGGTTATGTTAGCTGCGGGTGATACTTTCCGTGCCGCTGCGGTTGAGCAATTACAAGTCTGGGGCGAAAGAAACAGCATTCCAGTGATTGCACAGCACACAGGTGCAGATTCAGCTTCGGTGGTATTTGATGCATTCCAAGCTGCGAAAGCACGAAATGTTGACGTGTTAATAGCTGATACAGCAGGTCGACTCCAGAATAAAGATAATTTGATGCAGGAGCTTGAAAAAATAGCGCGGGTAATGAAGAAATTAGATCCCGATGCACCTCACGAGGTCATGCTTACTATTGATGCTGGAACAGGCCAGAATGCTATTAGTCAGGTTAAGCTATTTAATCAAGCAGTTGGACTGACGGGGATCACATTGACTAAATTGGATGGTACTGCAAAAGGTGGGGTGATTTTCTCTGTAGCAGATCAATTTAAAGTACCAATTCGCTACATTGGTGTTGGTGAGGGAATTGATGATTTACGTACCTTCAAGAGTGATGACTTCATTGAGGCATTATTCAGTCAAGAATAAGTAAAGCGTTCAATAATAAAGCGGGCAAATTTGCCCGCTTTGTCGATTGCCTAATTGCTACCATAGCCAAGGACAGAGCGCCAACGGCAATAATAAGTATAAGAGGCCAGCATGATTAAATTTGAGCAAGTTAGCAAAACTTATCCCGGTGGACATAAAGCACTTGAAAAGGTGAGCTTTGAACTAGCTAATGGAGAGCTTGCATTTTTAACCGGTCACAGTGGGGCTGGTAAAAGTACATTGTTGAAGCTGGTTAGCGTAATGGAAAGACCATCGGCAGGACACGTTTATATAAACGGTGTAGATCTGAACACAGTAACTAACAGGCAAGTTCCTTTTGTACGCAGAGACATCGGGATTATTTTTCAAAACCATCGCCTACTAGAACGTTATAGTGTTTTTGATAATGTCGCTTTGCCATTAGTTATCGAAGGTACACATCATAAACAGATCACCAAACGAGTTCATGCTGCATTAGACAAAGTGGGTTTGCTAGACAAGTTAAGATGTCATCCAAGTGTTCTATCAGGAGGAGAGCAACAAAGGGTAGGGATTGCAAGAGCTATCGTAAATTCGCCGCCGTTACTACTCGCAGATGAACCCACTGGAAACTTAGATCCTGAGTTGTCTATGGAAATCTTGAACCTGTTCGAGGAATTTAACCATCATGGCACCTCAGTATTAATTGCGACCCATGACCTTGGCCTGATCGCCCGAATGAAGTATCGCAGCTTTACACTGAATCAAGGACGCATGTTGCAAGATCCTCTAGCGGAGAATTTATTATGAGCTTGCTGTTTAAAGGCCGTGGAAATCAGATTGAACAAGATAAAAAGTCAATATTTCACCATTTTTACTTTTTTTGCTTAATGATCATTCGTCAAGGGGTGCAAAGCTTAGGTGAAATGTGGCGTACCCCGATGGCTTCTTTGATGACTATTTTGGTGCTTGGGTTAAGCCTAACTTTACCAGCAACCCTTTATGTTGTTGTTAAAAATGTTCAGCAAGTAAGTAGTGGTTTTAAAGAAGCATCAGAAATTTCGCTGTTTGTGAAAGAAGAGATGTCCGAGGCACAAACGCAAACCTTGGTAAAACGGTTAGCACTCTACCCTGAGATAGAAAAAGTCGTGCTGGTAAGTAAAAATCAAGCACTCGAAGAATTTAAAACTATGTCAGGTTTTGGCCAAGCACTTAATTATTTAGATGAAAATCCGTTACCCGATGTTGTTTTAGTGACGCCAGTAAGTCGATATCGAAAGCCGCAAGCCGCAGCTGAGCTTTTGTCCAAGCTGGAAAAAGAACGTGAAGTTGACTTTGGTAAGCTCGATATTGAATGGCTTGAGCGACTTAATGCGCTACTAGGACTGCTAAAAGAAAGTGTTATTACTGTAGGTTTCCTGTTACTTAGTGCAGTTATCTTAATTATTGGTAATACGATACGATTATCCATTATGGATAAAAAAGAAGAAATACAAGTATTAAAGCTCGTTGGCGCAACCAATGCGTTTATTCAGGCGCCGTTTCTTTGGACTGGTGTATGGTATGGCATAGTCGGTGGGCTAGTTGCTTTTATATGCGTCGCCCTTATGCTGTGGTGGTTAGAGTCTGCTGTTTCAGCGGTGGTGGGCGTATATCAAAGTAGCTTCGTATTGCAAGGCCTGGTAGGTAACGAACTTTTAGTATTACTTGGCACTGCAGTCACACTAGGGTTTATTGGCTCTTTTCTTTCTGTACAGCGTTATATTAAAGAAATAGAGCCGGATAAGGTCTAATACTAATGTAGCCAAATTTTTGCCTTGCCCAGGTGAATGTAGGTACTTTGGCAATAGCAGGAGGCGGAAGCGGTGTTATCGACAAAGTTTTCTCGCCTCAAAATAGCAAGCTTAATTTAGATAATTGGTATAACCAGCTGCTAGAGAGGCATTTACAACCTGAAGCTCAGGTTAGTTAACGCGCTAAACGTAAAAAGATGATGAGTTTAGCGTTGTCATAAAAAAATAATATCGTTGATATTTATCAATCATTGTTTTTATTTTTCATTTAATTCATATGGTTACTCTCTATTTTTGATGAAGGTATAAAAAGGTTGATTTTATACCATAGATAAAGTAGATTGCATTTAGCACTCTAGATGTTAGAGTGCTAAACATACACGAACGGTTTATCACTGAGGTGAAAAATGACTAAAGATTTATACGCACTAGCACTAACTGGGCAACAAAGCGCGAGCGTTGAAGGTTACCTTCAATCGGTTAGCACAATACCTATGCTTGGCGCTGAGGAAGAGAAAGAACTTGCGACACGCCTTCAGGAGGAAGGGGATCTTAACGCGGCTAAGCAACTGATCATGTCTCATTTGAGATTTGTTGCACATATTGCGAAAAGTTATTCAGGCTACGGCTTACCTCAAGCAGACTTAATCCAAGAAGGTAACATCGGATTAATGAAAGCGGTAAAACGATTTGACCCAAGTGTAGGTGTGCGACTAGTTTCTTTTGCAGTGCATTGGATTAAAGCTGAAATTCATGAATATGTACTAAAAAACTGGCGTATTGTAAAAGTTGCGACTACCAAAGCACAGCGTAAATTATTTTTTAACCTACGCAAAAATAAAAAGCGTTTAGGTTGGTTTAACCAAGATGAAGTGACGACAGTTGCTAATGAGCTTGGTGTAAGTGAGAAGGAAGTGCGTGAAATGGAATCACGCATGGCTGGCCAAGATATGGGCTTTGACTTGTCCGCTGATGAAGATGAAGGGCAGACAAGCAGCTTTTCACCAGTGCAATACCTAACTGATACCAGCAGTGATCTTGCTGAAGAGGTTGAGCAAGAGCAATGGCAAGAGCAATCACATAACCGCTTATTTGCGGCGCTGAAAACGCTTGATGAGCGTTCTCAAGACATTGTTAGTGCGCGTTGGCTTGCTGATGAAAAGGCAACTCTACAAGAGCTTGCTGAGAAATATAATGTCTCAGCAGAGCGTGTGCGCCAGTTAGAGAAATCAGCAATGAAAAAGTTGCAAAGTGCCATGAGCTAATTATTTGCAACTTATGATAAATCGTGTGTGAAATGCCGCTGTCCTAGCGGCATTTTATTTTTAATTTTAAATCAATGCGTTAACTGGCATATTCTCTCAAGCTTCTCGCATTCTTTAAACTATCACTTCTTTGAGCTTACAAGTGTTCGCTAATTTTACTATAATGCGCCAGATTTTAGTTCTGGAGTGGTTAAATTGATTGCCATTATACGAATTCTTCTATTAGCAATATTTATCATTACTAGCGGTATTGTAGGATTGCTATTGTGTATTGTACGCCCATTTCATGCCAACAATGTCCATACAATTGCAAGGTGGTATGGCTACATGTCTCGATTTATTGGGGTTGAACTGGTTATAACAAGGCATAAAAAAGCCAAAGATGTAGTGCCTGCAATGTACATCGCAAATCATCAAAATAACTATGATTTGTTTACTTTACCTGCCATTGTGCCTCAAAACACGGTGAGCATGGGCAAAAAAAGCTTAAAGTGGATCCCTTTCTTTGGCCAAATGTATTGGTTATCAGGCAATATTTTAATTGATAGAAGTAATCGCTCAAAGGCGCTTGGGACTCTTTCAAAGTCAGCTAAAAAGATCACTGAATCTAAGCTATCTGTTTGGATGTTTCCTGAAGGGACGAGAAGTTATGGACGAGGGTTGTTACCATTTAAGACAGGCGCTTTTCATACTGCAATAAGCGCCAATGTGCCGATTATCCCAGTATGTATGAGCTCTACACACGAACAAATAAAGTTAAACCGTTGGAACAACGGGAAAGTATATATAGATATGCTTGAGCCTGAGTATTTAGACCCAGAAATTCCTGCAAGGGATCATGCGGTACGGATCCATGCTAAAATGGCACAAAGAATAGCTGAACTAGATGCAAAAGCGAGATTGAAATAATGGAAAACTGGCGTGAAATAAGTGAAGACATCGTTTCTTCATTGCTAGAAGATGGCTCAAACCCTGAGACTTTATACGAGGTTGAACATCATTTTGTATGTGAAGACTTCGACAAACTAGAAGCTGCAGCATTAGCTGCGTTTAAGCTTGGTTATGATGTTGAAGAGCCTGCTGAGCTTGAGCTAGAAGACGGTGGTAAAATTTGGGGCTTTGATGTTGTTGTAGAAGCTGAGCTTGACACTGATGTAATTATGGAAGATGTGGAAAAGCTTGAAAAGGTTGCAATGGATACAGGTGTTGAATATGACGGTTGGGGAACTTATTTCCAAGAGTAGTCACTGCCTCTAGCCCTGCTTGCAGGGCTTTTCACCCGTCTGATTATGTTATTGTCTCTTTGTACAAAACCTGCTCACATTGATTTTCTTAATGCTTGCAATTTATCCATACATTAGTGTGAATTTATTCTGAATTGATGGTGTTTTATCTAATTCAATGGTATTAATATTGATTGGCTAACTCGCAGTGTAAATGATCCATGCAGATTATTCTCCCTATTGAAGATCTTAAACCCGGTATGTTTGTAGATAGTGTTCACAAGCATAGATCTGACGCGGGTGTTAAGATTAAATCGCGGGGAATGGTTAGAGATGAATCGATCATTCAAAAGCTCATAGACAAGGGGGTACTTGAGCTAACGATAGACTTTACACAAAGTGATATTCCCATACCGCAAAAGTATCAAAAACCACAAGAGCCAGCCCCTCAAACAACTGAAGATGAACCCGAGACGAAACCCAAGCAGGGAATTGAGGGCAATTTATCGACAGCGCGTAGCAAGCCCAAAAGTAAGCGAAAGGTACAAACTAAAGAGCAAACATTACAGCAAGAATTTGCTGTTGCAATGCAGAAGTTTGAAAACAACAATCGTAAGATCCAAAGCTTGTATGGTGATGTTACCTCAGGCTTGAAAGTTGACATGACGCTGATTAACGAAGTGAGCAAAGATATTGTCGCCTCGGTGCTACGTAACACGAATGCTATGGCGATCTTAACTCGGATCAAAGACAAAGATGGCTATAACTGGCGTCATATGACTAACTGTGCCATTTTGATCACGGTATTTGGAAAACACCTAGGCTTACAGCCCCATATTATTGAACAGTTAGCCACAGGAGCGATGTTGCATGATATTGGTCATGCGAAGTTGCCACAAGGGTTAATTAATAAACCAGGTCACTTTACAGAGCTTGAGTACAAGGCGGTGAAAAAACACGTCGCACAGTCGTTAGGACTCAGTAAAGGGGAAGCTGGGATAACCCCTATCATGCTAGATATGATTATAAATCATCACGAGCGGTTAGACGGTACTGGGTATCCTCGCGGAATTAAGGGGGATGCACTGAGTACTGCGGCGAGGATGATGGCGATTGTTGATGTATACGATGCTATTACCTCGGATCAGTATCACAAAGAAGCTGATGAACCGATTAACGCACTGCGCTTTTTGTTATCAAGTAAAGCACAATTTGATCCAATCCTTGTACAACGTTTTATAAAGTGTATGGGGGTGCATCCCGTAGGTACTATTGTAAAGCTAACAAACGAACGTTTGGGGCTGGTGCTTGAAGGGAATAAACATGCGCCAACCGCACCCTTGGTTCGGGTATTTTATAATACCAAGCACTTGCATCATGTGACCGCCAAAGATGTAGATCTAAGTGGGTCTGATATTAAAGTGATTGCCAGTGTGCGGCCATTAGATTACCAAATCAATCTTTCTCGTTTGTTAAGAGATCAACTGCTTATTTAACCAAAGTTCAGGTTTTTTAGGGTTTTGAGTGTGCAGCGGGAGAAAAGGCATTTTTACAACGTCGTTTAAGGTTCTGCCACCTTGCTGAAAGTAACGCCCCTGTCATACAACTTGCCATCATCAGGATCCACAACAAAGTTCCCTTTTCCGAATGTAATGCTGAACAACTGAGTAGCAAAGAAAGTAACGCCGCAACAATCGAGCCTAGCCAGAATTGGCTCACAGGATTATCGCACTCTCCAGCATGGCGACAAGCACAATAGTTTGCTTTACAAAGACAATAAACACTAATACCACAAAATGCTAAAGCGAAAAGTAGTAATGCTATTGACATGATGTTCTCCTTGCTAGGGTAGCCATTCAAAAATGAATTCACACTTAGACCCAAGAGTTTATATAAGAGTCGCAAAGCCGTCAATGATATTAATAACTATTATCATTTGTGTGGTTTTGCTCATCCGATGAGTATGTAAAGTGCGTAATTTGTACGTTAAATGTTCACTTAATCTCCAAAAAGTCGCAAAAAAGGAGATTTCTAGTCAGCTTTTAGGTAGGGTGTCTGGAATTTAATATTCAACCTATTTGTAAAGTGACAATAGCTAAGTGTCTGAGCTCACTCAATGAGCTGGTGTAACTCAGCTAGATGTTCATAAAGCGTAGTTTTTTAGTCATTGGCATGTCAGTGATAATTACACAGGGGATCAGAGAATGAACAAAGTATTATTAGGTCTTATAGCCTCGGGTGCGATTTTATCGTCTTCGCAGGCATTAGCAGCTGCTTTTCAGCTAGCTGAGCAAAATGTATCTGGACTTGGCCGTGCTTATGCCGGTGAGGCTTCTGTGGCTGATGATGCCTCAGTTGTTGCCCGTAACCCAGCGCTAATGGGGCAGTTATCTGGTACTCAGCTTTCTGTGGCGGCTATGTACGTACAGCCTGATGTAAGCCTAACAGGGACGAGTACAAACAATGGTGTTCCAGCTGTAGCACTAAATGACAATAGCATCGCACCAAGCGCAGTTATTCCAGCGGTTTATGCCACTCACAAGTATAACGACAAGTGGTCCATCGGTGCAGGTGTATACTCGCAGTTTGGCTTAGCGACAGAGTTTGATGAAGATTATGTTGCCGGTCAAATCGCCGGTGAAACTGAAATTGTGACTGTGAATGCCGGTATTTCAGCTTCATATCAGGTAGACGAGCAGTGGAGTGTTGCATTAGGTGTGAATCATGTCTATGCCGATGCAAAAATTATCCGTAACTTAGGTGCGAATAACTTAGGTCAACCGGCAAGCCTTGAAGCGGTACATCTTGAAGGCGACGATACAGGCTTTGGTTGGAACGTAGGTGTTGCTTATCAAATCGATGAAAACAACCGTCTTGGTTTCCACTACCGTAGCGAAACAGACATCACTTTTGATGGTCACTTCCGCAGCGCGTTACCAGTAACCTTGGGTGGAACGAGTAATGCGTCTGTTCCAGGCTATGTCGATATCACACTACCTGCAATCGCTGAAATTTCTGGTTCACATAAGTTAAATGCGGCAACCTCTGTACACTACAGCGTATTGTGGACAGGATGGAGCAGCTTTGATGAGCTACAAGCTATCATCGGTACTTCTAAATCAGCATTCACAAAAGAAGAAAACTTCTCGAACTCGCTACGTTTTGCATTTGGTGCAGATTACCAGCTAAATGACTATGTTAAGTTACGTGCGGGTATGGCTTATGATGAGTCGCCAGCGGATGAAAACTTATTGTCGATTTCAATCCCAGATACAGACCGTACTTGGTACTCTTTTGGTGCTGAATACACGTTACCAAATCAAGCAACTCTTGACTTCGGCATTAGCTTGCTAAGAGGTAAGACACAGAACTTTATCGAGACTGACAAAGCACAAAGCCAGTGGGGCTTCCGCTCAAAAGGTCATGCGATGGTATTTGGTCTTCAGTATAACCACACGTTCTAATCGCAACATTATTTTAGAACACAAAAAAGCGGCTCGTTGGCCGCTTTTTTATTAATTAAAGCATGGACTTAAGTTGGTATAGTAAAGCATGTGCTTGCTTCGGTGTCATCTCATCTGGATCGGTATCTGCGAGCAGTGCCTCTACCTCAGACGGTTCGTTGGCCAACATGAGATTTTGTTGTATTGGTGCTTGTGTGGTACTCGTTTGTTCACCAACCACACTTTGATGCTGCTCCAATAAAGCGAGTTTTTGCTTAGCCATTTTGATCACCGCTTTTGGCACCCCAGCAAGGCTCGCAACTTGTAAACCAAAGCTCTTACTTGCTGCACCTTCCATGACGGTATGTTTGAAGGCGATAGTATCATTATGTTCAATGGCATCAAGATGCACATTGACCAGACCTGCTTGTTGCTCTGCCAGTTCAGTAAGTTCGAAATAGTGAGTGGCAAAAAGTGTTTTGGCTGCTATTTTGCTTGCAAGATAATCTGCTGTGGCATAGGCCAAAGATAAACCGTCATAAGTACTGGTGCCACGACCTATTTCATCCATCAATACCAATGACTGTGCCGTAGCATTATTCAAAATGGTGGCCGTTTCAGTCATTTCAACCATAAAGGTTGAGCGCCCTGAAGCAAGATCATCGCTGGCTCCAATTCGAGTAAAGATACGGTCGACCAAACCGATAGTGGCAGCACTTGCAGGTACATAGCTACCTATATGCGCCATCAACACAATCAGCGCAGTTTGACGCATGTAAGTCGATTTACCTCCCATATTGGGCCCGGTGATAATGAGCATTTTACGCTCATCATTTAACTTAACTGGGTTGGCAATAAAGGGCTCTTTACTAACCTGTTCAACAACTGGGTGGCGGCCATCGAGCAAGTCGATTTCTGTTCCTTCGGTTAGAGTCGGCTTGCAATAATCGAGTGTTTGCGCACGTTCTGCTAAGGTATTTAACACATCTAAATCTGCAAGTGCTGCGGCCATTACTTGTAACTGCTCAATGTATGGCGCAATCAGTTCAAACAATTCTTCATAAAGACGCTTCTCAAGCGCAAGTGCTTTTGACTGGCTACCAAGTACTTTGTCTTCATGTTCTTTCAATTCAGGAATAATGTAGCGCTCATTATTCTTCAGCGTTTGTCTGCGAATGTATTCTGCTGGTACTAAATGTGAATTGGCACGGCTGATCTCAATGTAAAAGCCATGGACTCGGTTGTAGCCAATTTTGAGCGTTGATATTCCTGTGCGTTCACGCTCACGCTCTTCGAGCTTTTCTAACACATCGGTTGCTCCTGCGCTCAGTGCGCGGAGCTCATCTAATTCTGCGTGGTAGCCTTCTGCGATTACACCACCATCACGGATCAGTACGGGGGGATTATCAATAACGGCACGTTCTAATAAATCCTGTAATTTAGGCAATACCGGTGACTGGTTAATAATGGATTGAATACGGGGATCTTTAGCATCATGTAAAATATCGTGCAGAGGTGGCAGCGCTTGCAGTGCATTTCTCAGTCTGGTTAGATCTCTTGGTCGGGCAGTATAGAGTGCAAGGCGAGCAACAACTCGCTCTATATCACCAATTTGCTTCAGTGCATCATAGACTTCCATACATAGCTGCTGTTCTATCAGGCAGGCGATGGCATTCAGGCGAGAATGTAGTTCTTGGCGCTGACGCACTGGGGTGTGGATCCGACGTTTTAATAGTCGCGAGCCCATTGCTGTTGAGGACTTATCTAATATCTGGGCAAGGGTATTTTCAACTCCACCAGATAAATTGACCGTCAACTCTAAGTTTTTACGTGTTGCAGCATCTAAGATCACTGCATGCTCATTTTTTTCGAGCGTAATGGCTCGAATATGGGGGAGTGCTGTGCGCTGTGTATCTTTTACATACTGCATGACGCAGCCCGCTGCGATAAGCCCCATTTCTGCTTTTTCAACACCAAAACCAACTAAGTCGCGTGTTTCGAATTGTTGGCAAAGTAAATGTCTAGCAGTATCTAAATCAAACTCCCAATCAGGGCGGCGGCGGCTACCTTTTATAGATTCAAGCACTAAAAGATTTTGAAACGATTCTGGATACAGCAACTCCGCAGGTTGTAGACGCTGTAGTGTTGAACTCAATGCTTCATCCGTTTTTAGCTCAACAATGTTAAAGCTACCCGAGTTTATATCTAAATAAGCGACGCCATAGCCTAATTGTTTTGGATGTTGATAGACCGCGGCTAACAAATTATCTTGGCGTTCTTGCAGTAGAGCTTCGTCTGTTACTGTTCCTGGTGTAACAATACGCACGACTTTTCGCTCAACAGGGCCTTTACTTGTCGCAGGATCGCCTACTTGCTCGCAGATAGCTACTGATTCACCAAGCTGTACCAAGCGTGCTAGATAATTTTCTACCGCATGATAAGGAACGCCAGCCATAGGAATTGGGTTGCCACCGGCTTTACCACGATATGTTTGTGAAATATCTAAAAGCTGTGCTGCTCTAATGGCATCGTCAAAAAAGAGTTCGTAAAAGTCTCCCATGCGATAGAACAGCAAAATTTCTTGATGCTGAGCTTTTATTCTCAGGTATTGCTGCATCATTGGGGTTTGTTGGTTTATAGTGTGTTCTGAATAAAGATCTGACGACATTGTTGATACCTAAAAGGTTTTCCTATGGAGCACTACAAAGAGATAGCCGAATATGCGGCACAATTGGGCGCTATTCTAACGAATAAAGGCGTAACAATCACTACCGCAGAATCATGTACAGGTGGTGGGGTAAGTTACGCATTAACAGATACCCCCGGGAGTTCTGCTTATATTGAACGATGTTTTGTTACTTATAGTAATCAAGCTAAACATGAATTATTAGGTGTATCACAACAGACACTAGATCAATATGGTGCCGTGAGTGAACAAACCGTGTTAGAAATGGCGCAAGGTGCTCAGTGCGCTGCGAATGCCCAAGTTGCTATTGCGGTATCAGGCATTGCAGGACCATCGGGTGGCAGTGTTGATAAACCCGTTGGCACCGTGTGGTTTGCCGTTGCAAATGCGACACAGGTACTTGCTTTTCATCAAATTTTTGCTGGTGATAGAGCAAGTGTTAGGTTGCAAGCCATTGAATTTGCTTTGAAAAAGACCATGATGATAGTAAATTCATAAAATTATACTTGATACTGTAATTTCATACAGTATACTAGGTGTCATTAGGCTGAATTGGAGAAGCAAATGAACGATAACAAGCAAAAAGCACTAGACGCAGCACTATCACAAATTGAGCGTCAGTTTGGTAAAGGCTCAATTATGAAGCTAGGTGAGAACAAGGCACTAGATATTGAAGCCATCTCAACTGGTTCACTAGGTCTAGATATTGCGCTTGGTATTGGTGGCTTACCAACAGGTCGTATTGTTGAAATCTATGGTCCAGAATCATCAGGTAAAACAACGCTCACATTACAAGCGATTGCCGAAGCGCAAAAGCTAGGTAAAACCTGTGCTTTCGTTGATGCGGAACATGCACTTGACCCAATTTATGCAGAAAAGCTTGGTGTAAATGTTGATGAGCTTTTAGTGTCGCAGCCAGATACTGGTGAACAAGCGCTTGAAATCTGTGACATGCTAGTACGTTCTGGTGCAGTTGATGTGGTTATTGTTGACTCAGTAGCGGCGCTAACACCAAAAGCAGAAATTGAAGGTGACATGGGTGACTCGCACGTAGGTCTGCAAGCTCGTCTAATGTCACAGGCGCTGCGTAAGCTTACAGCTAACATCAAGCGTTCAAACACACTATGTGTTTTCATTAACCAAATTCGTATGAAAATTGGTGTAATGTTTGGTAACCCAGAGACAACAACAGGTGGTAACGCACTTAAGTTTTACGCTTCAGTTCGTTTAGATATTCGTCGTATTGGTTCGGTAAAAGAAGGTGACGAAGTCGTTGGTAACGAAACACGTGTTAAAGTTGTTAAGAACAAAGTGGCACCACCATTTAAACAAGCTGAGTTTATCATCATGTATGGTGAAGGTACCTCTAAGCAAGGTGAGCTGATCGACCTTGGGGTTAAACATAAGCTCGTTGATAAAGCAGGTGCATGGTTTAGCTACAAGGGCAATAAGATTGGTCAAGGTAAAGCTAACTCAATTAAGTTCTTAAAAGAAAACGTTGAGATTGCCAATGAAATTGAAGGCAAGCTGAGAGAAATGCTACTAGCACAAGCTACCATTCCTGAAGATGCAGAAGGCAAAGATCTTGCAGAAGCTGAGGACGATTTAGAGCTATAACCTAATTAGCCAATAGCAACATGTGCTTATTGGCTGTAGTGACTATGGTAGGAAAGCCCGACATCAGATGTCGGGCTTTTTGCGTTTTACGATAAGTTTACTTTTGATAACAAGGAGATAGTTATCGATTAATTCGAATGGATTACGAATTTTGATATAAAAATTTATTAGCCATCTTTACTTGTGCCTATTCAGCCGCCTTTTCAATGAGTTATATTCTTTAGAGAGACATGAGAAATAATGAATATCAATGAAAGCAGAAAAATTAGGCAAATTGGGATGATCTCAACTATGGTTTTCTGGTAAAATCTGCGCCTAATTTTTTCTAAGTGAATTTGCAATGGGTAAAAACGTCGTTGTATTGGGCACCCAGTGGGGTGACGAAGGTAAAGGTAAAGTAGTTGACCTACTTACAGATAAGGCTTCTTTAGTTGTTCGCTATCAGGGCGGGCACAACGCGGGCCACACACTAGTAATTAACGGTGAAAAAACAGTATTACACTTGATCCCATCGGGTGTTTTACGTGAAGACGTTAAATGTGTGATTGGTAACGGTGTGGTACTTGCACCAGACGCATTAATGAAAGAAATCCATATGCTTGAAGAGCGTGGTGTTCCTGTACGCGAGCGTCTATTGATCAGCGAAGCGTGTCCTTTAATCTTGCCTTACCACGTTGCACTAGACCAAGCGCGTGAACTTGCACGTGGTGAAAAAGCCATTGGTACAACCGGTCGTGGTATCGGTCCTGCATACGAAGATAAAGTTGCACGTCGCGGCCTACGTGTTGGTGACCTTTTCAACCCAGAGCAATTTGCAGCGAAACTAAAAGAAGTACTAGAGTTCCATAACTTTGCTTTGGTCAATTACTACAAAGTAGATCCAGTTGACTTCCAGAAGACATATGATGATGCAATGGAAGTTGCAAAAGTACTTAAGTCAATGATTGTTGACGTTACTGAATTACTTGATCAAGCACGCAACGCCGGCGACCATATTCTATTTGAAGGTGCGCAAGGTACATTGCTTGATATCGACCATGGTACTTATCCGTATGTAACCTCTTCAAATACGACAGCTGGTGGCGTTGCAACTGGTGCGGGCTTCGGTCCTCTACACTTAGATTACGTTTTAGGTATTGTTAAAGCTTATACAACTCGTGTTGGTTCAGGTCCTTTCCCTACAGAGCTTTACGACGGCCAAGATAAGCAAGACCCAGTTGGCAGACATCTAGGCGAGAAAGGCAACGAGTTTGGTGCAACAACTGGTCGTCTCCGTCGCACAGGTTGGTTTGATGCAGTAGCAATGCGTCGTGCTGTGCAAATTAACAGCATCAGCGGATTCTGCTTAACTAAACTAGATGTGCTTGATGGTTTAGAAAAAGTAAAAATCTGTACAGGTTACCAGCTTGAAGATGGCACGGTGACTAACGTGACACCTCTTGCCGCAGAAGGCTATGAAAAAGTAACACCTGTATATGAAGAAATGCCAGGTTGGAGTGAAAACACTTTTGGTGCAACTTCTGTTGAGCAGCTACCTGAAGCTGCTATCAACTACATCAAACGCTTAGAAGAAATTACAGGCGTTCCTATTGATATTATTTCAACTGGTCCTGACCGTGTTGAAACCATGATTGTACGTAACCCGTTTACTGAATAATCTGCTATCAATCTAAAAAAGCTGCAAATGCAGCTTTTTTTGTGTCTATTTTCCTACAAGTTTTCCTACTCCTGCCGATATTAAGGTTAGTATGTATGCTGGCTGCTGGGCTACTATTTATTAAATTGCTTTTGCGGTGATAAAGTTATCTCTACAGCCTGCTATAGTTATTACCAATAAGGTTTAACACTTGCTCAGTTTGAAGGCGTAAATCTAACGTTAGCTGTATTAAATTTTTTGTTTAGCGCAACTAATACCAATTTGACTTAATACTTGCTCAATTTGAAGGAGTAAGTCTGACGCTAACAGCGTTAAAAATTTCTTATTTAGAACAACTAAATAGCAAAATTTTTGCCTGGTTATCGACAAGATTTTCTCGTTTCAAAATAGACCACTTAATTAAGAAAATTGGTATAAATAGCAAAATTTTTTCTTGCCTGTAGAGCGTAGGTACTATGGCGCAAGCGGGGTGCGGCAGCGGTGTTATCGACAAGATTTTCTTGCTTTAAAATAGAGCTCCTAATTAAGTGAATTGGTATATCAGTTAGCGTTACTTTGATGGGTTTTCAATGAACTACTTACTCCGTTATATTGCGGCACCAATACTGGGCGTTGCGCTAGGTCTTACAATACCTAATAAAGCATTTGCTGAAGAAGCTATTGAGGCTGTGCCCTTATATACTCAGCAAGAGTTGATTGAGCTTATTAATAAAAACCAACACCTTGCCCGCGTAAAAGCAGATGAGTGTCAGTTGGTGAGGGATATTGAAGCGCGCGCTGAAATAATGGCCCTACCATCATATCAATTTCTCTATGGCGATATGCTCGCTTATGCCGTATGCGTAGACCGTGATGTTGAGCTCGGGCTTTACTACATGAAAAAAGCCGCTGAGCAAGGTCTGGCAGCAGCACTTGAACAACTTGGCCGCTATTACGATGTTGGCCAGTTGGTGCAAGAGGATAAAGCGATGGCTGTGACTTACTTGAGAGAGGCGGCTGCGCTCGGAAATCTTAATGCCCAGTTACGCCTTGTTGATGTATTTAATGATGGCCATGGCAGTCCTAGAGACTATGAAGATGCCTACCGATGGTTATTTCACTCTGCAGTTGCAGATAAAAAACTGCATAAGCGTATTCAAATTGCACTTGCTCAGTTAGCCCAAAAGATGCCTAGCAGCGTAGTAAAACGCGCTAGGCTGCCGATATAAGCTGTAATATCCGTATGCCCAGTAATACCAATTTGACTTAATTCTTACTCAATTTGAAGGAGTAAATCTGACGCTAACGTCGTTAAATTTTTCTTATTTAGAACAACTAAATAGCAGAACGCGGTAGCAAGGTTATCGATAAGATTTTCTCACCTCAAAATAGACCACTTAATTAAGAGAATTGGTATACACTAAAGTTACGTAATTTGTTGATTACTCAGCTTTGCACCAATTTGCCCTTCTTTACTGACATTCGGATCCTTTAACACCGTTAGTTTTGGTGGCTGCAGTGCGATGATCTTATCGCCTTCTTCTGGTAGTTTCTTCATCTCTGAAGTGAATGGGCGGATCAATAAAGGTTCTTCATCCTTGTTTTGCTCAGTTAGCACAAACAAAGGTATTGCTTCACAGTTAACCTCTTTATACTGTTCCCAATCAAATTCATCAGAGATCCGAGTTACACTTACTTTTCCACCTTTGGCCATCATACTACTGAGTTTGGCGTAGTTACCTTCGTCGCCGAATAAAATCTGACGTGAAAGAAAAGTCGCACTGTCTTTGTTTGCTTTCGCATGATTGGTAGATGACTTGAGGGAGTAAACAAATTGCTCTCCAAGTAAGTGTGAGAAATACTGAACTCCAAGTGCATTGTGGTGACGATTAGGAGAAAGTGCCAACACAGATTTGAGACTGGTGAGCGGAAGATAGCGCTCTGCATGTTCTGACTGGGGGTTCCCATAGTAACAGGGTAAGCCATCCATCCTTGCCATTTTACAGTTTTCCCAAGCTGGATCTGACAAGTAAACATCAACATTTTGATCCTTTAAGCCTTTTGCAATAGCTCGCGCAACATGATTTGCACCTATAATAAGTAAGGTGTTTGGCTTGGGTTGACGAACTCCTAAAAGGCGCGTAAATGGTGTTGCGGTTAAGCTTTGTAATACAACGGTGATAATAATAACTGTAAAGATAAGTGGTACCATTTTATCAGCATCAGTAATCTCAGACTTGGTCATACTAAGTGCAAAAACAGACCCAACTGCAGCAGCAACAATCCCTCGTGGGGCTATCCAACTAAGTAAAATACGAGATTTAATCGGTAAGTCGGTATTAAATGTTGATACAAATATGGATAGTGGACGAGCAACAAACAATACCACAGCTAAAAAGATGAACACATCCGTGTCCAGTAGCATTAAATCTTCGAGCTTGAGTCGCGCTGCTAGTAAAATAAATAGACTGGAAATGAGGATCATAGAAAGATCTTCTTTAAACTCCAACACAGAATCTATTTCTAAATCGTCTTGGTTTGCTAGCCATATACCGAAAATGGTGACGGCAAGTAGACCTGACTCGTGGCTAAGGTGGTTTGATATGGTAAAGCTAAATAGCACCAGAGCTAAAATAGCGAACTTATGTAGCTCGAATGGCAGCCATTCCTTACGAATTAATAAACTGGTTAAAAAACCAGAGATAACACCGATGCTTATTCCTACACCCAAGGTGGAAATGAGCGCCCAGAGTGTGTGACTAAAGATCCCTTCATTGCCAACTAAAGAAACGGCTTCAAATACTAATACTGCAAACAAAGCACCGATCGGATCGATAACAATGCCTTCCCAGCGAAGTATACGATCTATGTCTTTATCGGGGCGCATTGCATTTAACATAGGAGCTATAACGGTTGGGCCGGTTACGACTAATACCGCGCCTAGTACAGCTGCAACTTGCCAGTTAAGCTCTAGTACCAGAATTGCGGTTGTCGCAATCACCGCGAATGTGGCTAGCATACCAATCGAGCATAGGTTTCGAACGACTTTACCGATCCCTTTAAGCTCTTTAAAGTGAAGGGTAAGCGACCCTTCAAAGAGAATAACTGCGACAGACAGAGACACGACAGGAAAAAGTAAGTCACCTAGCAGGGCATCTGGATCGAGCGTTCCACTAAAAGGACCTAATGCTAATCCTATCAGTAGTAAAAACAAAATAGCAGGAACCTTAAAGGCCCATGCGAGCCATTGGGCGATTACAGAACATACTGCAATACCTGCAATGTAGATTGCTGACATAGATTCTCCTAGTTGGAATATCCCAACATTTTTATCAGTATAGCCATCATCCAGTTATAACATAGTTTGAATGAGGGGAAAGTGAGTAAATAATTGAAAATAGGCTGTTATTAAGTTTATTTATAGTCGTCATAAATAGTTAATATGTGTGAAGGTTGCAATCTGACCTAAGCTTACGTTAAGGTAATAAAACTCAAGGCGTGAGCGAGCTTACGCCATCTTTAAAATCTACTCATTACGCAATTATTCATTGCGGTACAGCCTTTTCAGCCGCACCAAACCATGGTGGCCTCTGCTGAAAACGGCTCGACGTCGAGGTTTAAATACTTGGTGTCACAATCAATCTTCTATTAGTGAAATGTCAGCCAACTACTTTGTGTGTTGTGTCTGGATTTAGCATGTGTGGCGATCAAGCATATACATCGTTTGTCGCACGTCTGTTTGTTTTATCTATTTGCTGGCCGTTTTGGTCGAAGCATTGCGCTTTTCTGTTGTCTTCTAGTAGAAGGTATTTGAGTACCCTTGTGTGAGTGAGTGGTGAATTTAAGCAGGAATTTATGTCGATGAAACAATCAAAGCGTATCGTTATCAAAATTGGAAGTGCATTAATTGCACCTGAGCAAGATGGTTGCCGTTCCCGCTACTTACTCAGCATCGCGCAATTTATAGTGCGCTGTCGGGATCGAGGTATTGAGGTTATCTTGGTTTCCTCAGGCTCTGTTGCTGCAGGGTCACACTTATTTCCAAATTCAGAACATCCAAGTATTGCGGTTAAAAAAGCAATGGCCGCAGCGGGACAGACAGAAATGATGGCGACATGGGATCGTTTCTTCGACTTTCCGTCAGCACAGATCTTATTAACTCATGGTGACTTGCGTGATAGGGAACGATATACCAGTATCCGTGAAACAATATTCACTTTACTGGAGCACGGAATACTGCCTATTATCAATGAAAATGACACGGTGACCACCGATAATTTGAAAGTTGGAGATAATGACAACCTATCAGCTATGGTTGCTGCTGCGGCAGATGCTGATGGCTTGATTATCTGCTCTGACGTCAGTGGGTTATATACTAAAAACCCCAATTTACACGCTGATGCAGTGTTGATTTCAGAGGTGACAGAGATCACAGAAGAAATCTACGACATGGCCGGGTGCCCAACAAGCAAGGTAGGTACTGGTGGGATGAAAACAAAAATTGAAGCGGCCGAAAAGGCAACGTCTCACGGTATAGACACATATATTGTCAATGGTTTTGAAGAGACCACTTTTGAACAACTACTGGCAGGTAAAAACCCTGGCACTGTTTTCACCGCTTATGACAAACCAATGCAAGAGGCTGTACATTGGATGACTCACACGGCATCCGAACAAGGTGAGTTGGTTGTAGAAAGTGATTATGGTGAAAGTGATAATCAGGTTGTTGGGCAGCTTAGTGGTGATGAGATAGCTGAAGTGAAAGGAGAATTCTCTGTAGGGGATACCGTGCTGGTGCGTAGCAAAGATGGTAAGCGTCTCGCGAAAGCAACGACCAACTATAGTAGTTGTCTACTTAACTTTTTAACCGAACATGAAGAAAGTCCGATCAGCGAAAAAATTCAAGACAGCATTGGGCCCGTTATTTCAGAACAAGATATTGCATTATTGGAGAAGTCTTAAGGTATGAGTTTAATTACAGATATTTCATCACAAGCAGCAACAGCTGCAAAGAAGTTAGCATTGCTGTCTACAGAAGAAAAAAATGCAGTCCTTACAGATATGGCCAAAGGTATTCGTGAAAACAGTGAGGCAATTATCACTGCTAACGAAGCTGATTTAGCAGCAGCGCGTGATAATCAACTTAGCGATGCCATGATAGATAGATTGACGCTAAACCAAGCACGTATCGAAAGTATGGCTGAGGGCATCGAAACGATTATTCAACTAGACGATCCTGTCGGTGCACTGCGAGATATGGGGGTAAGACCAAATGGCATTAAAATTAGCAAAATGCGAGTGCCACTTGGTGTTGTTTGCATGATTTATGAAGCACGCCCGAATGTGACAGCAGATGCTGGAGCATTGTGCTTTAAATCAGGTAATGGTGTGATTTTAAGAGGCGGTAAGGAAGCGCTTTACAGCTCACTAGAGATTGCCAAAGCGATGCACAAAGCGCTAGAAAAGCACGGCTTGCCTACTGCGCTTGTTTCTGTAATTCCAGATCCAGACCGTGGTTTATTAATGGAGTTGATGCAGCAAAAAGACTATATCGATTTGATCATACCCCGTGGTGGCGAAGGGCTGATCAACTTCGTTACACAGAACAGTACAGTACCCGTTATTCAGCACTTTAAAGGCGTTTGTCACTTATACATTGATAAGGATGCTGATTTGGACAAAGCACTGGCCTTGCTATTAAATGGTAAGACTCAGCGCACAGGCGTATGTAATGCACTTGAGGGGCTTATTGTTCACCAAGATATTGCTGCAGACTTCTTACCCAAAGCGGCTGCAGCGTTGGCTGAAAAAGGCGTAAAAATAAATGCGTGTAAGCAAAGTGCTGATTATTTTGAGCATGCAGTGGTGCTGAATGAAGATGAGTTTGGTGAAGAATATTTAAGCTTAGAAATTGCGATACGACAAGTTGCAGACTTTGATGCGGCACTTGCACATATCGACCGCTTTGGGAGTCACCACACTGAAGTTATTTGTACAGAAAACCAAGCGACAGCAGCGCTGTTTCAACGTGGTGTCGACGCATCAGTTGTGATGGTAAACGCATCCTCTCGTTTTAGCGATGGTTCAGCGTTAGGTCTAGGTGCTGAAATTGGTATTGCGACAACTAAATTACACGCCTATGGGCCAATGGGTCTAGAGTCTCTTACAACGGAAAAGTTCTTAGTAAATGGCGAAGGCCAAGTAAGAGAATAGTGTGAATTAATACCAATTTGACTTAATATTTGCTCAATTTGAGGTAGTAAATCTGACGCTAACAGCGTTAAAAATTTCTTATTTAGAACAACTAAATAGCAAAATTTTTGCGTTGCCTATATAGATGTAGGTACCTTAGCGAAAGCAGGGCACGGTAGCGAAGTTATCGACAAGATTTTCTCGCGTTAAAATAGACCACTTAATTGAGAGAATTGGTATAACACAGAATAATGACATAAGTAACTGTAAAGCTCGGGTCAATAGACTTGGGCTTTTTTCTTTTTTAGGTGGTATTAGGATGAAAATAAAGAAGGAAAGAAAAGTGGTGGAGCTAAGCAGGATCGAACTGCTGACCTCCTGCGTGCAAGGCAGGCGCTCTCCCAGCTGAGCTATAGCCCCACGTTTCGTCTTCTAGACGAGTCGAAATTTAATCATTTTTTATTTACTCGTCAACCCTTGGCAAAAAATTTCGCTATTTTTTTGTAGTCTTTGTTACACTGAACCGAAAGAATAATTATTAAGTTAGCTATGTTTCAACGTCGCCTGTTTTTTGTTATTGCATTTAGTACACTCGCTGGATGTGCATCTAAGTCTGACGAACCTGTGCTAGTAATTGAGAAACAATCGCTCCACAAACGTCAGTCAGCGTCTGGTGAGCAGGAGTTTGCATTTATTGTGACGGTAGAGGCAACTCCAAGAATGGAATTGGACTCAAGCAAGCCAATGTCAAGGCGCGAGCTTAAACGTTTTGCTGAGTTTGAACGCATAGAAGATTCACCCGCGCTCAAACTCAAGCTCGAAGAACAAGCTGTTGCGTTATTAAAGCCTGCTTTGGCTAGCGAGCGCTATTGTGGCGCAGGCTATAAAATTACCGATGTTTATTGGCGCCAACGTAGTGTACAGCTTAGAGGCCAGTGCTTGTGATTAGAAACAATCCCGAAGCATTGGCAAAGCAGTTAGCTACATTAGGTATCGACTACCTGAATTACGATCATCCTCCTTTACATACGTGTAGCGATGCCGATGAGCTGGGATTAGTAAGAGAAGGGACGCGCCTGAAAAATCTTTTTTTGCGAGACAACTATGGAAAGCGCCATTTTCTTTTTATTATTCCTGCTGATAAGCAAGTCGATTTAAAAGCGTTATCAAAAGCGCAGGGACTATCTCGTTTGGGTTTTGCTTCCAAAGAGCGATTAGCAAAATATTTGGGTGTTGAACAAGGCTGTGTTTCAGCTCTTGCCCTTTGTAATGATAGCGAGCAAAAAGTAGAGCTGTGGCTCGATAGTGAACTACAATCTGCGATGCGATGGCAGTGCCACCCATTAGTGAATACTAAAACTTGGGTTGTGACTCTAGATAACCTAAATCATTTTTGGCAATCAACGGGGCACTCACCGCGCTGGTTGGATTGCATTTCTAAGACTTAAGCATAGCCCTAATGTGCATACTGCAAAAAGTGACACGGCAAACCAGTTTAATCCTGCATACTCATAAATGAGGCCGGGTAGGTAGGAGCCGAGTACTCCACCTGAGTAATAGAAAGATACATAGGCGCCATTTGTTACCGTTGCGGGAGCTTGACTAATGCTGTTAGCCAGCGGTGCTGCGGTAGTGTGGATGACAAACATACACGCGCAAAAAAGTGTAAATAACAGCACAAAAAAGACGAGTGAAGCTGTTGGTAAAAGCGCAATAGTTGTAGCGTAGATAAAAAACACTATGGCCAGAAATTGCCATGTTGATTGAAATCTATTTTGTAGCCAAGGCGTAATTGTCGAGCCTAATGCTCCCACTAAGTAACCCGTATAGACCCAGCCTACTTTACTAGGGTCGGTTAACTTAAAGTCATACTTGAGTATAAAGGGTAAAAAGTTAAGTAAGCCAGCAAAGCAAAAAAACATGCAAAATATCGAGCTATATAGCCGAACTAGGCGAGCCTGCTTAAGTGGCGCTAAATAGTCTTTAATCTTAGTTGCAGTAATGATAGGTGGTTTGTTTTTACTCGCGCTAATGCTAAAAGCAAGTACTATCAACAATAAAGCGTTAAGATAATAAAAGCTCTGCCATTCAAACCACACTGCAAAATTTGCAGCCAATGTACGACCAAAATAACCCCCAGCGATACTGCTACCAATATACAGGCTCATATTTGTTTTCAACAATGTTCCACTAAATTGTTGGCCTATGTAGCCCGTCATGGCGGTAAGTGCAGCTGGTAACAATAACCCTTGGATCAACCTAATTAATAACAGTCCAGAGAATGAGTCTACAGATGCAAAAGCAAGGTTGCTTAACGCCAGTAACAGCATTGTCCACTTTAAAATTTTCAAGGGATTAGATTTGGCAAGTATTAAACCATAGCAAATTGGGGCAATGGCAAGCGGTAGCATGGTTGCAGACATCAGCATTCCAGCATCGGAAGCGGACACCATAAATTGCTCTGAAAATTCAGCTAATAATGGTTGTGGTGCGTACAATACAAAAAAGATTGCAACAGAGCAGAGTAGTAAGTGGATGATGGGCATTGCGCTGGAAAGCTTTAAATTTTGATGACTTAGCTTAAATTAAAGCAAACTAGTTGACAATTTTTTGCGCTACATCACGATGTTATAGAGTAATTTTGATAGTTTTACAGTGAATTGGCGTAATTACTCACTGGTCAATCAAAATTGCTGAGTTAAAATAGTGAAAAGTCTATTTTACGGAGTTGCATTATGGGTTCACTGCAAGAGCAGTTGCTAAAAGCTGGCCTAACAACTGAGCACAAAGCGAAAGTTGCGAAAACGCAAAAGCGTAAGCAGCAAAAGAAAAAAAAGAAGGGCGCGACAAGCGACCAAACCGATCTTCAAAAGCATATTGAGCAAACCAAGCTTGAGCAGCAAAAACGTGCTGAAGAGTTAAATCAAGCCAAGTTAGAGGCGCAAAAAAACAAAGAGCAGATAGCTCGAGTAAAACAGATCTTGGAACATCACAATCAAGATGCTATCCGTGGAGATGTCACCTTTAACTTTACTTATCAAAATAAAGTTAAAGAGCTAGACGTAAACGCTCAAACACAACAAGCCTTAGCTAAGGGGCGGTTGGCCATTTGTGTATTAGAGGATAAGTTCTACGTATTACAAGATGAACCAGCAAGAAAGATTGCTGAGGTAGACGAAAAATATATCGTTTTCCATGTAGAGGACAATCAGCAAGGTGACGAGGATGACCCTTATGCTGACTTTGAAGTCCCAGATGATTTGATGTGGTAGTGATTAGGCTTAAGGTCAAACTTTAGTCTACACTGACTTACAATGTTAACCGTCAACAAAAAAGAGTAATGATATGAGCAAGATGAAAAAACTACTAGTAGGGACTGCTGTGGCTATATGTGCACTTGGTTCAACAAGTTCGGTGGCTGCTGATGGTAAAGCGCTATACACAGCTAAAATGTGTCAAACCTGTCATGGTGCAGAAGGTAAAGCACCAATCATGCCTCTGTATCCAAAGCTAAACGGTCAGAACAAAGAATACTTAGCGGCACAGATGAAAGACATTAAGTCAGGTAAACGCAACAATGGTATGTCGGCTGCAATGAAAGCGATGGTTGCGAATGTTTCTGATGCAGAAATCGATGCTATTGCAGAGTATCTATCTAAAGTTGAATAACAACATCAGCTCGACGTTAAAAGTAAAAAACCACCGTTCGCGGTGGTTTTTAGTTGAAGATATAATTAAGCTATTTTAGACTTCTATACATCCAGATGTGGAGTCAATAAGGGATCCCCATGTTCGAATTACCTCAGTTAAATCTAAAAGACAAAGTAAGCGCAGATGAATGGCAACTGCGTGTTGACCTTGCAGCTTGCTATCGACTGGTTGAGCACTTTCGTTGGGGAGACTTAATTTATACGCATATGTCGGCGCGTTTACCTGGGACAGACAATTATCTTGTTAATGCCTTTGGTTTGACGTTTGATGAAGTGACCGCCTCCAACCTGGTGAAGGTTGATTTGCAGGGGAATATTCTTGATGACACGCCATTTAAAATTAACCCTGCGGGCTTTACTATTCATAGCGCAATCCATGAGGTGCGAGAAGATGCGCATTGTGTTATCCATCTTCATACCAAGGAGACGATAGCTGTCGCAAGCCTAGAATGTGGGTTACTGCCGTTGAGTCAGCATAGTATGTTTTCCTTACCATCGTTATCGTATCATGATTACGAAGGCTTGGCGGTCAATATGGATGAGAAAAAGCGCCTGCAAGATGACTTGGGCACTACAAACCATATGCTCTTAGTAAACCATGGCGGTTTGACGGTAGGACCAACGGTAGGTGATGCCTTTATGCGTTTTTATGACTTACAGCGTGCATGCGAAATTCAAGTTGCGATTCAAGCAACGGGACAACAAGCGGTACCTGTACCACAGCCCATTATTGATAATATTTATAATCAAGCGAATGTCGTGCACAGCGGTAGCACCGGTGGCCAACTTGCTTGGCCTGCAATGCTTCGTAAAGCTTACCGCCTAGACCCAAGCTTTGCTCAATAGGAGTCAACATGAAAGTTAATCGCGTCGAAGTCTTCGATATTCATTGTCCAGATAGACCTGCTTGGACACCGGTTTTTGTACGTATTCACACCGATGAAGGTATTTCAGGAGTAGGTGAAGCAGGCCTTGCATACGACCTTGGTCACAGTGCCGCGGCCAGTATGATCAAAGAAATGGCTGAAGCTTTTTTGATTGGTCACGACCCTTTTCAAACTGAGTTGCTCTGGTCACGTATGCTCAGAGAAAGCTTCTGGGGTTTAGGTGGGGGACCTGTGGTTTATGCGGCGATGTCGGCAATAGATACCGCGCTTTGGGACATCAAAGGTAAAGCCTTAAATCTACCGGTTTATCAGTTGCTTGGTGGTAAAGTGAACCCTGAGCTTCGCACCTATGCCTCACAATTACAGTTTGACTGGGATAGCGAGTTTAAAGCATTGGTGCAACCACACGAATATGCCGAAGCGGCACATAAAGCCATTGCTGAAGGGTACGATGCGGTTAAAGTTGACCCGATTCAGTACGATAAAGATGGCAACACTTATTACGATAGAACAAAGCTAATTTCACGCGCAGAAATGAAATTATACCGTGCGAGAATGCAGGCTATTCGTGAAGCGGTAGGCGATGAAGTGGACATTATTTTTGAGTGCCACAGCCTACCAGGCGCGACATCAGCTATTCAAATTGCGGATATCGCTGAAGAATTTGATTGTATGTATTATGAGGAGCCTGTGAATTATCTTAACCACTCTTTACATGCAAAGGTAGCAAACAAAACCTCTGTGCCAATCGCTGGTGGTGAGCGATTGTATAACCGTTGGGGTGTCCGTCCTTATTTTGAAGATCAAAGTATTGATGTACTACAGCCAGATATTGGCTTATGTGGTGGTTTTACAGAAACCAAGAAAGTATGTGACTACGCCGATATCTTTGATATTCGTATTCAGGCGCATGTTTGTGGCGGGCCAGTCGCAACCGCGGCTTCATTACACTTAGAAACCGCGATCCCCAACTTCCTGATCCATGAGCACCATACTTATGCAATTAAAAAGTGGAACAGAGAATTGTGCTTGCAAGATCCACAACCTAAAAACGGTATCTTTAGAGTGTCAGAAGAGCCGGGGCTTGGTATTGAGTTAAACGATGAAATCGTAATGCGCTCAGCCCGTGTGGAAATTAAGTAGGTGTCTGACGCTAACAGCGTTAAAAATTTTTATTTAGAACAACTAAGTAGCAAAATTTTTGCCTTGCCTACAGGACGTAGGTACCTCGGCGAGAGCTGGACGCGGAAGTGGTGTTATCGACAAGATTTTCTCGTCTCAAAATAGCCCACTTAAAAAAGAAAATTGGTATAGTTTTGGAATAACAGCTAGCGCTTGCTATTGTTGCAACCGAGTCAGACACAAAAAAACCCAAGCAATGCTTGGGTTTTTTCATCTCAGCCAGCGCTATTATTTTAGCAATGACTCAGTCAATACTGGGCGAATTTCTTTTACAATTGCTTGGCAAAGCTTAGGTGCGCCGCAGATGATGTTGCCACTACGGTTAAAGTTAGCGCCACCTGCAAAGTCAGTGACCATACCACCTGCTTCTTTTACTAGCAACTCACCGGCTGCTGTATCCCAAGGCTTAAGACCAATTTCAAAGAAACCATCCACACGACCTGCTGCAACATATGCCATATCTAGTGCAGCTGAGCCTGCACGGCGGATATCAGCGGTATGAATGAATAATGCTTTGAACGCTTCTAGGTAAGCATCCATATGGTGCTTTTGCTTGAAAGGGAAACCTGTTGCAAGCACAGTACCTTGTAATTCAATAGACTTAGATACACGAATACGCTTATTGTTTAGCTGCGCGCCTTGACCACGAGAAGCGGTAAATAATTCATCGCGGATTGGATCGTATACAACTGCTTGCTCTACGCGGCCTTTAACTCTTAGCGCGATAGAAACAGCATAATGAGGAATCCCTTTAACGAAGTTAGTAGTACCGTCTAGGGGATCGATAACCCAAAGGTAGTCTGCATCTTTGCCTTCGTGGTGACCAAATTCTTCACCAACAATAGCGTGATCAGGGTAAGATTTTAAAATAGTGTCACGAATGATTGATTCCGCATCTTTATCGATGTTTGTAACTAAATCATTGGTGCCTTTTTGAGTAGCTTCAACGCGCGATAAATCTTCACTTGCACGTAGGATAACCTTACCCGCGTTACGCGCAGCGCGTACCGCAATGTTCAACATTGGATGCATAGCATTACCTTT
This sequence comes from Pseudoalteromonas peptidolytica, assembly GCF_012641745.1. Taxonomy (GTDB): domain Bacteria; phylum Pseudomonadota; class Gammaproteobacteria; order Enterobacterales; family Alteromonadaceae; genus Pseudoalteromonas; species Pseudoalteromonas peptidolytica. Next base: position 28,032 of record NZ_WEHZ01000011.1, on the reverse strand, counting down.
AGGTTGTAAAAGAACAGGATCATTTTGAGCCGGCGTATTCTAGCGGTTTTTTCTCTAAAGTAAACATCTAATAGAGAATTTTTCTGGGTGTTTTTTGTACATTCATGCTGTGTATAGGATTTTTATTTCCCCAGAGTTGAATTTGGCTTAACACCGCTGAGATATGCTACACTGCGTCATTATTTTTGTTTGAGACTCGTGTAAATGGCTTTAGAAGATATTCGAATCGTATTAGTAAACACCTCACACTCTGGCAATATTGGCTCTGTCGCAAGGGCAATGAAGACGATGGGGTTATCTAAACTCTATTTAGTTGATCCTGCGTGTGAAGTGGACAGTCATGCCAGTGCGCTGGCTGCCGGTGCAACGGATGTACTTGGTGCTGCAATTAAAGTCGATACACTTCAGGAGGCAATTGCTGATTGTGCTTTAACAATAGGCACTAGTGCTCGTTCACGTACCTTATCATGGCCAATGGTCGACCCGCGTGAATGTGCGCAAAAACTAGTAGCAGAGTCAGTAAATGCTCCCGTTGCATTAGTATTTGGCCGAGAGAATAGTGGCTTGACGAATGAGGAATTACAGCTTTGTAATTACCATGTGTGTATTCCAGCAAACCCAGAATATAGCTCGCTGAACCTTGCAATGGCGGTGCAAACACTCGCCTATGAAACACGAATGACGTATCTGGATACGCTTGATAAGCAGCCTGAAGAAGTTGATGAAACAATTTATCCTTCATCAAAACAAATGGAGCTATTTTACGAGCATCTCGAGAATACCTTAAATGATACAGGCTTTATCATTAAACAGCATCCAGGCATGGTGATGACTAAACTGAAGCGTTTGTTCAATCGTGCCAGGCCTGAAGATCAAGAGCTTAATATTTTACGTGGGGTATTAAGTTCAGTGGACAAATCTACCAAAAAATAAAATGAACACTCAGTTGGCATCGGTGAGCACTCTACACCGGTGCTTCTCATTTTGACCCTCCTAAAATAGTTTGATTGACCCTTCATATTTTTGCATAAATCTTCAACAGTAATACTTGACTAAAATACTCAGGTAATTACAATATCGATAATACCTGATTAAATTACTCAGGTATTAGGGTGAAGCATACAAGGTTTGTCGGTCTAAAGCCGTTTTTATGCTTGGTTAATACTTGACTATCCTAGTCAAGTAATTAAAATTTGCGGCTTGGTAAATTAGCGGGGATTGTGCATGAAACTAACATCAAAAGGCAGATACGCCGTGACAGCAATGTTAGATGTTGCGTTACACGCAAGTATTGGCCCTGTTCCACTAGCAGATATCTCTGAAAGACAAGAGATTTCGCTATCTTACCTTGAACAATTATTTGCCCGTCTACGTAAACATGGTTTAGTCAGCTCTGTACGCGGCCCTGGCGGCGGCTATTTACTAGGCCGTGATGCGCACACAATTTCTGTCGGTGATGTGATTAATGCCGTTGACGAGTCCGTTGATGCGACCCGTTGCCACGGCGAGGGCGGTGGCTGCCAAAGTGGTATGCGCTGTCTGACTCACTCTTTATGGTCTGACCTAAGTGTGCGAATAGAAGAGTTTTTAAATAATATTTCCCTAGCAGAGTTAGTCGCTGATGCAGATGTGCAATCTGTAGCAACGCGACAAGACAAGCACGTAAGACGTGCAATTGAGCAATTAGACAATATTCAAGTGAGCTGTCAACTCTAAGTTGACGTCAAGCGGAGAGATAAATGAAATTACCGATATATCTAGATTATGCAGCAACCGCACCGGTTGATCAGCGTGTTGCAGACGAGATGATGCAGTGCCTGACAATGGATGGTAACTTTGGTAATCCAGCTTCTCGTTCACACCGTTTCGGTTGGCAAGCAGAAGAGCTGGTTGATCAGGCGCGTAATGATATCGCTGATTTAATCAATGCTGATCCGCGTGAAATCGTTTTCACATCTGGTGCAACTGAATCAAACAACCTTGCCATTAAAGGTGCTGCGCAGTTTTACAAAAAGAAAGGTAAGCACATCATCACGGTACGAACAGAGCATAAAGCGGTGCTAGACACGTGCCGTGAGCTTGAACGCCAAGGCTTTGAAGTCACTTATATGGATGTGGAAGAGAACGGCTTGCTTGATCTTAAAAAGTTAGAAGCTGCAATGCGCGAAGACACTGTTTTAGTGAGCGTAATGCACGTTAATAACGAACTGGGTGTGATCCAAGATATCGCGACTATCGGTGAAATGTGTCGTGAGCGTAAGATTATGTTCCACGTTGATGCAGCACAAAGCGCCGGAAAGGTGCAAATTGACCTACAAGCATTAAAGGTCGATTTTATGTCATTCTCTGGCCATAAAATTTATGGTCCTAAAGGTATAGGCGCGTTATATGTTCGCCGTAAACCACGCGCGCGTTTAGAAGCACAAATGCACGGTGGTGGTCATGAGCGCGGTATGCGCTCAGGTACGCTTGCGACACACCAGATTGTAGGACTGGGCGCTGCATGTAGAGTTGCCAAGCAAGATTTTGAAAAAGACCATGCACATATCAGCGCGCTACGTAGGCGTTTGCTAGATGGTGTTATGGATATGGATGAAGTTTACTTTAACGGTGCTATCGATCAATCAGTACCTGGCATTGTAAACATTAGCTTTAATTTTGTTGAGGGTGAGAGCCTACTGATGGCGGTAAAAGATATCGCTGTTTCTTCTGGCTCAGCATGCACATCGGCAAGCTTGGAGCCATCTTATGTACTACGTGCATTAGGACGTAACGACGAACTTGCACATAGCTCAATTCGTTTTAGTATTGGTCGTTTTACGACAGAAGAAGAGATCGATTACACCGTCAATCTGATCAAAGATTCAATAGGTCGCCTACGTGAGATGTCGCCACTTTGGGAAATGCACCAAGATGGCATCGATTTAGATAGCGTTGAGTGGGCACACCATTAAGCAAGTTTTGGCCGCTGGCTGGATACGCTCCAGCCGCAAGCAGGTAGTGAGGAAATAATTATGGCTTACAGTGATAAAGTTATCGACCACGTTGAGAATCCACGTAACGTAGGTTCTCTAGACAAAAATGATCCAAACGTTGCAACTGGCATGGTGGGGGCGCCTGCATGTGGTGACGTGATGAAGCTACAAATCAAGGTTTCTGATACAGGTATCATTGAAGATGCAAAGTTCAAAACCTATGGTTGTGGTAGTGCCATTGCATCTTCATCACTTGTAACAGAGTGGGTGAAGGGCAAATCATTAGAAGAAGCTGCGACCATCAAAAACACAGATATCAGCGCTGAGCTTGAGTTGCCACCGGTGAAGATCCACTGCTCAATTTTAGCCGAAGATGCGATACAAGCTGCGATTGCAGACTACAAGAGTAAACAAGCGAAGTAAGAGAATATTATGGCAGTGACGTTAACAGATGCAGCCGCTAATCGCGTATTAGCCTTTTTGAGTAACCGTGGAAAAGGCATTGGGCTGCGCGTTGGTATAAAAACCACGGGCTGTTCAGGTCTTGCTTATGTTCTTGAATTTGTCGACGACTTAGATGAAGGCGATGAGGTTTTTGAAGACAAAAACGTAAAACTCATCGTCGATGCGAAGAGTCTAGTTTATATTGACGGCACAGAGCTAGATTATACAAAAGAAGGTCTGAACGAAGGGTTTAAATTTAATAACCCAAATCAGAAAGACGAATGTGGCTGTGGCGAAAGCTTCACCGTATAGTTTGCAACAGTGAATAGCTTAAAGCCCTGCCTTGGTGGGGCTTTGCTGTATTAGGTGCGTATGCGTTATTTTGAATTATTTGATTTACCTGTCGAGTATCACGTTGATTTAAATAAATTGAATCAAGGCTATCTGGAGCTACAACGTGCGGTTCACCCAGATAGGTTCGCTGGTAAAGGTGAGCGTGAGAAACTACTTGCGGTCCAAAAAACAGCTGAGATTAACGATGCGCTGGCAGTACTTAAGCACCCTGTTAAGCGTGCTGAATATATGCTGAGCGAGAAAGGCGTTGATATTAGAGCTGAGCAACAAACACTGCAAGATCCCCTGTTTTTAATGCAGCAAATGGAACTGCGTGAAGCATTAGAGGAGCTCCCTAATACCACGGACCCAGACAGCGCAATTGCAGAATTTGAAACTCAAATTAAAGCGTTAGATATAGAGTTTAGCGCCTCCCTTGCTGAACAGCTTCAAAGCGGTGATACGAACGTATTGGAAGCGGCAGCCGATAATATTCGCAAGCTGAAATTTGTCTACAAATTACGCGATGAATTAGCACGTATCGAAGATGATTTATTCGATTGATGATGTGTAACATCAACAAACGTTAAAGTGAAAAGAGCATTATGGCATTATTGCAAATTGCTGAGCCGGGGCAGAGCGCGGCACCTCATGAGCATAAATTAGCAATTGGTATCGATTTAGGTACCACTAACTCTCTTGTTGCCACGGTGCAAAGTGGCGAAACAAAAACCCTGAGCGACTTAATGGGTAAGGCCATGTTGCCTTCGGTAGTAAGGTATACTGACTCAGAGGTTATAGTAGGTGAACAAGCCCAATCTGCTTCTGCTGAAGACCCGACTAATACGCTGATTTCTGTAAAACGTTTTTTAGGTAAAACGCAATCTGAAATAGAACAAAGCTATGGCCAGTTGCCTTATAACTTTGTCGATAATAACGGTTCGCTTGCTATTGAAACTGTGGCAGGCGCTGTAAGCCCAGTACAAGCCTCCGCTGAAATTTTAAAAACATTACACCAACGGGCTATCGATAGCTTTGCAGGTGAAGATGTAATGGGCGCGGTGATCACCGTACCTGCGTATTTTGATGATGCGCAAAGACAAAGTACAAAAGATGCAGCCGATCTTGCTGGTCTGAAAGTATTGAGGTTGCTTAACGAGCCGACCGCAGCGGCAGTAGCTTATGGCCTAGACTCTGGCCAAGAAGGTGTTATCGCGGTGTATGACCTCGGTGGTGGTACGTTTGATATCTCTATCTTACGCCTGAATCAAGGGGTGTTCGAGGTATTATCAACAGGCGGTGATTCGAGCCTTGGTGGTGATGATTTTGATTCATTGCTGGTCGACTTTTTTAAGCAGCAAACTCAACTGTTTGATTTAAATCCAAAAGAGCTACGCCTGTTTATCAATAAGGCGAGAGCCTGTAAAGAAGCACTATCAAGTTACGAGACCGTAAACGTTGAGCTACCTGTTCGTGAGCAAAAATTTGTTGTGACGATTACGCGCCAAGCATTTGCTGAACTTACGATGCCGTTGGTTAAAAAAACCTTACGCTCTTGCCGTCGTGCGTTAAAAGATGCTGATGTGACCCAAGAGGAAGTACTACAAGTTGTGATGGTTGGAGGCTCGACCCGCATGCCAGTAGTACGAGAAGAAGTCGGTAACTTCTTTGCCAAAGAGCCACTAACCTCAATTGATCCAGACCGTGTTGTGGCACTAGGCGCTGCTATTCAAGCTGATATTTTAGTAGGTAACAAGCCAGACTCTGATATGCTGCTGCTTGACGTATTGCCATTATCTTTAGGCTTGGAAACTATGGGGGGATTGGTTGAAAAAATTATTCCGCGCAATACCACCATTCCGGTTGCACGTGCACAAGAATTTACTACTTTTAAAGATGGCCAAACGGCTATGGCACTGCATGTATTGCAAGGTGAGCGAGAGCTCGTTGATGATTGCCGTAGTTTAGCGAAATTTAGTCTCAAAGCTATACCGCCAATGGCTGCCGGTGCTGCGCATATTCGTGTGACCTTTAGAGTGGACGCTGATGGTCTATTGAGTGTGTCGGCTGAAGAAAAATCGACTGGTGTTCAAGCTGAGATCCAAGTTAAGCCATCATTCGGTTTGAGTGACGATCAAGTAGCACAAATGCTTAAAGACTCAATGAGTAACGCAAAAGAAGACATGAGTGCTCGGATGCTTAAAGAACAGCAAGTTGAAGCGCTACGAGTATTAGAAGCGCTAGAAGCATCATTAGCTACTGATGGCCACTTGCTGCTGGAAGACGAACTTCATACGCTACGTACTGCAATGACAGAGCTTGCTAACATTCGTGAAAGTGCAGAAAACCCAGAGCAAATCAAAAAGGCGATCGAAGAAGTCGATCAGGCGAGTAGCGATTTTGCTTCACGTCGTATGGATCAATCAATTAAGAAAGCACTGCAAGGGCAGTCGGTAGACGAGGTGTAATATGCCACAAATTATCTTTTTACCCCATGAAGAGTTGTGTCCAGAAGGTGCTGCAATTGAAGCAAAAACGGGTGAGACAGTGCTTAATGTGGCATTAAAAAATGGCATTAGTATTCCACATGCTTGTGAAAAGTCATGTGCATGTACCACTTGTCATGTCGTGATCCGTGAAGGTTTTGACTCACTAGAAGAAAGTGATGAGCTTGAAGATGACATGCTAGATAAAGCTTGGGGACTGGAAGCTGAATCACGTTTAGGTTGCCAAGCGATAATTAGTGATGAAGACTTGGTGGTTGAAATTCCAAAGTACAATCTCAATATCGTTAATGAAGACCATTAAGTACAGTTAACAACCTAGGTTGTTAATGACGCATTTAATAAAGCCGTAGTCTTGTACTACGGCTTTTTGTTTTTCTAGGAGGAACGCTATGTCACTCATCAGTAATCCCGAATTTTCACTTATCAATGGCCAATCGCATAGCAGTAAACAGCAAGTCGATGTGATAAACCCTGCGACAGGTGAATCCATTACCCAGGTTTCTGAGGCAGATAATCAGGCTGCTGATATAGCGCTGCAAGCCGCGGCTGAAACTTTTGAAACACTCTCTAACTTAACAGCCCACACTCGTAGCAAAGTACTTAGAAAATGGTATGAGCTGGTTGTTGAGTATCGACAAGCACTGGCTGAGATAGTGACTAAAGAACAAGGCAAACCGCTTAAAGAAGCGCTTGCTGAGGCGGATTATGCTGCTGGATTTATCGAATGGTATAGTGAAGAAGCTAAACGAGCCTATGGTCAAGTGATCCCTAGTCACTCACAATCGCATACGCTAACTACCATTCGGCAGGGGGTTGGTGTGGTACTTGGGATCACACCATGGAACTTTCCACTGGCGATGATCACCAGAAAAGTAGCACCAGCCTATGCAGCAGGATGTAGCTTTATTCTAAAACCTTCCGAGAAAACCCCTCTTGCGGCCATCGCTTTAGCTAAGCTTGCGATACAAGCGGGAATGGAAGTCGGTGCTTTTCAAGTCCTTGTTACTAATGACTCAAAAGGATTAGTGGCGCATTTGACTCAGTCCCCTCAAGTAAGAAAGCTTACGTTCACGGGTTCAACACAAGTAGGTAGTGCACTATTAAAACAATGCGCAGACACGGTAAAAAGAACGTCCATGGAGCTTGGTGGCAACGCCCCATTTATTATTTTTGATAGCGCCGACATTGAGCAAGCGATAAGTGGTTTGATGGCGGCGAAGTTTAGAAACGCAGGACAAACATGTGTAGCTGCAAATCGCGTGTTTGTTGCACAAGGTATTGCTGCTGATTTCACTGACAAGTTATCACGACAAGTTGAACAACTTAAGGTTGGCAATGGCTTCGAGGAAGGCGTTGACATTGGGCCACTTATTTCTATTGAGGCAAAGCAAAAAGCACAGCGCTTACTCGAGGATGCGTTAGCTAAAGGCGCAAATATTGCCTATCAAGGGGATAACCAAGCTGGCCAGTTTATGGCACCAGTGGTGATCACGGGCGTAGATAATACGATGGCGCTTTTCCATGAAGAAATCTTTGCTCCTATTGTCAGTATTATTAGCTTTGAGCAGGAGAGTGAGGCGGTGAAAATGGCAAACGCTGTACCAGAAGGACTTGCAGCCTATTTTTATTCAAATGAAGTTAATCAAATCAGACGAGTCAGTGCAGCACTTGAATATGGTATGGTTGGAATTAACGAAGGGATCATATCCAATCCTGTCGCGCCTTTTGGCGGTGTAAAGTTCTCAGGGCTTGGCCGGGAAGGTGCGCAAGAGGGGTTGAGTGAATATCAGGAAATAAAATATTTGTGTCAAAAGTTTTATTAAAAATACTATTTTCATTTGCTTACTCGTATTCGCTTTTAATCTATGCAAAAGCTCAGTACACTAATCCGCTCATTTGACTTTTGATATTTTTTCAATGACAGGAATCAATCAATATCCCGCACTCATTATTTTAGCGGGTGGGCTGGGAAGTCGATTTGGTGGTAATAAGCAGGTCGCTGAGCTGCCGAATCTTAACCAGAGCATTATGGAATTTAGCATCACAGATGCCCACCGAGCTGGTGTGCGCGATGTCATAATGATAGTCAACGATAAAGTGCGAGATTACATCGAAGATGTCATCATACCAAGATTACCAGAGTCGTTAACCGTTACCTTAGTGGAGCAAAAGTTAACGGATATACCTGAGGGTTACCAAAATTGTCTAATTGGCCGTGATAAACCTTGGGGAACTGGACATGCACTGCTATGTGCCAAACCTTATGTAAATAAACCTGCCATCGTCATTACAGCGGACGATTACTATGGAGCTGATGCGTTCTTACAACTCGTGGAACACTTTCAATACCACGATAATATGGCAATGGTGGCATATCCAATTATTAATACGCTATCAGAGCAAGGTGGTGTAAACCGAGGTATTTGTGTAATTGAAGAAGGAAAGCTGCATTCGGTTGAAGAGGCGCTCAATATCCGTTTAGAGAACGGTCAATTGTATGGTGAAATTTCAGGAAAGCCTTGTTACCTAGACACCAGAGCGTTGTCTTCTATGACCTTCTGGGGGATTACACCTGAGTTGTTCACTGCACTTGAAAGTGGCTTTATCGGGTTTCTAAAGAATTATGACAACGGTGTCAAAAGCGAGTATTATCTGCCAGATTGTATTCAACACTGTATCAATACTGCCACGCAAGCGGTGTCTGTCTATCAGGCCAAATCTAATTGGTATGGCATAACCTATAAGAGCGAACTTAATATTGTCGCAAGAAAGATCTATGAAGCACGTCAAGGAAAATAACCCTCTTCACACAACAACATTCGATTTATCTTCTTTTGAGGTGAATATGGAATATCAAGCTGTTGCGCAACAGCTCGCTGATGAATATGGGCTCATTAGTGAAGAAGCAAAAATGAAGCCGATCGGCAATGGGCATATTAATACAACAATGTTGTTGCAAGACGCCCAGAAAACCATGGTAGTACAAAAGCTCAATACTAATGTGTTCCCCAATCCGCAGCATTTAGTAGAAAATGCTCGTGCCATTGAGCAACACTTAACATCGAAAGCGCTCAATGGTGAATATAGCCTCGCTATTATTAAGCATTTAGCAACGAGTTCAGGCCAATATTTAGTTGATATTAACGACGAAGTTTGGCGTGCGCTTGCATTTATTGGTCGCAGTTATAGTGAAGATGTGGTTACAAGCGAACAGCAGGCTCAAACCGCTGCAAATGCGTTTGGACAATTTGCTCATGCCCTAAATGATTTTGATGCAACCCAGTTACATCATGTGATCCCTGATTTTCATAATTTGGCGATGCGTATTGATACTTTCAATAAGGTGCTAAAGAAAGATGAGCATAATAGAGCTAAGCTGTGCGGTGAGGTGATAGAGGCTTTTCAGCAACAATTCTCGCTCGCGGATGAATTACAAAAAGTACAGCAAGCTGTACCGTTAAGAGCCTGTCACAATGATACTAAAATCAATAACATGCTGTTTTCAACAAATAGTGACCAAGCCAGAGCGGTCATTGATTTAGATACCTGCATGCCTGGCCATTGGCTATTTGATTTTGGTGATATGGTGCGCACTTTTTGCTCTCCTGAGCCGGAAGATTCAACCAACTTGGCTCAAGTACAAGTTAGGGAGAACATATTTTCGGCACTCGCTCGGGGTTATATTGAACCTTTGCAAGCTAGCGTGACAAAAGCTGAGAAAGATAGCTTTATTCTTGGCGCTAAAGTTATGCCATTAATGATAGGCTTGCGTTTTTTGACCGACTACCTGGATGGCGATAACTATTTTGCTATTCATCGAACTGGCCATAATCTAGATAGAGCTAAAAACCAGCTGGCACTTTATGCGAGTGTCTTAGAAAAAGAACCTAACTTAATAGAAATTATACAATCTATCTAGTTGAAAATAGGGTATTGATAAAAAGCGCTTAGGCGCTTTTTTTTATGGTTTTATCGCAATCTTTTGAACCTAGAATCGGTATGGTTTAGCTTGTTTACACTCAGCACCGATACCGATTAGCTTGATTGAGTTTGCGATTTTGAGGCGAGAAAACTTTGTTGCTAACACCGCTACTGCGTCCTGTTATCGCCAAGCTACCTACATTCATGCAGGAAGGCAAAAAATTTGTTATTTAGTGTTTTAAATGAGAAATTTTGAACTCAGTTAACGTCAGGTTTGCTTCTTCAAATTGAGCAAGTATTAAGGCTAACTGGTACATGTACGCTGTTGATGAAGTATCGTTTAGGAGTCAAAATGAAAAATGTAAATCGCCGCGACTTTTTAAAAGCCGCAGGTGCTGCTGCGGCTGCCAGTGTTGTTGCTGGCTGCGCAAGTTCAAATCAAAATAGCAATATCATACCCAAGCAGCAAGGGCGTTCGGTCATTGGGCTTGTTGCACCAAAAATGGATGTTGTTCGTGTTGGTTTTATCGGGGTGGGTCAGCGTGGCTATGGTCATGTTAAACGTATGAGTCATATTGAGGGCGCGCACATTGTTGCCATTTGTGATACTCATGATGCAGTTCTCGAAAAGTCAGCTAGTTACCTCGTTGACGAACGGGGGCTACCAAAGCCTGAGCTGTATCGTGGTAGTGATTTAGCTTATCAAGATATGCTTAATCGGGATGATATTGACATCGTTATCATTTCAACGCCATGGAAATGGCATGCGCCAATGGCCATTGACACGATGAACAGTGGCAAGCATGCTTTTGTCGAAGTGCCATTGGCATTAACTGTTGAAGAAATGTGGCAAATCGTTGACACCGCTGAGCGCACGCAAAAGAACTGCATGATGATGGAAAATGTCAACTATGGCCGCGATGAGCTGATGGTGCTGAATATGGTTCGACAAGGTATATTCGGCGAATTGCTTCACGCAGAGGCCGCATATATCCACGAACTGCGTTGGCAGATGAAAGAAATTGAGCATAAAACAGGGTCGTGGCGTACTCATTGGCATACGAAGCGTAATGGTAATTTGTATCCAACCCATGGGTTGGGGCCAGTCTCCCAATACATGAATATCAACCGAGGCGATCGTTTCGATTACCTTACTTCAATGAGCTCCCCAGCACTTGGCCGTGCTGCATATGCAAAGCGAGAGTTTTCAGCAGATCACGAGCGTAATCAGTTAAACTACGTGGCTGGTGATATGAACACAACAATGATCAAAACCATTAAGGGACGGAGTATTGTGGTGCAACATGACACAACAACCCCAAGACCTTACTCACGTCATAACCTCATCCAAGGTACCAATGGTGTCTTTGCTGGCTTTCCTAACCGTATTGCTTTGGAGCAAGGTGGTACTAAGAGCTTCCATGAATGGGATCACGACATGGAGTCGTGGTATAAGCAATATGACCATCCACTATGGATTAAAATGGGTAAAGAAGCAGAGCGCAATGGTGGTCATGGTGGTATGGACTTTTTAATGTTTTGGCGCATGATTTATTGTTTACGCAATGGTGAGCCGCTTGATCAAGATGTTTATGATGGCGCAGCTTGGTCAGTGATCTCGCCACTATCGGTACAATCTGTGGCAAATCGTAGTGAATCATTAAGCATTCCTGATTTTACTCGTGGTGCTTGGCAAACCGCAGCACCGCTTGGGATTGTTACTGTTTAGGAGTGGCCATGGCGCTTTCGTAGGTGCTAAAGCACATTGAAAAGAATAAAAACAGTGAGTAATAAGATGGGGCGAACTATATCCGCGAAGAGAAGTTCGCCTTTTACTAAGTGACTATATTTTTTACACTAGACTAACGCCGGAGTCTTAAATTTTCCCTCAAATTAGTACCATATTAAGTTAAAATAAAATGAATACATACATTGCCAATTGATTGCTATTTGTAAGGAGCGTTCATGCAAGTTTCTGTTGAAATCAGTAAATATCCACTTCATCAAGACTACATCCCTTTTATTCAAGGTTTTATTGATAGATTAAATCAACACGATGATATAAAAGTACTCACCAATACCATGTCGACTCAGGTCTTTGGAGAGTTTGATCTCGTTACTTCTATCATAAACCAAGAAATGAAACGCTCTTTTGAAACGTTTGGTAAGAGTATTTTTGTTTGTAAGTTTATTGCCGGTGATTTATCTCCAACACAAAGTGCGGTTATTTAATGGAGTGGTTAACGGATACGCTAGCTGGCTTTACTGCCATGTCTATTTGGGAGTACATTGCAGTCGTGCTAGCCGTGGCATATTTATTATTAGCCATTAAAGAAAATATCTGGTGCTGGCCTGTGGCATTTATCAATACTTTTATATACACAGTCTTATATTGGAACGGTGCACTCGTCATGGAGTCCTTGCTGCATTTCTACTATATGGTGATGGCAGTTGTCGGTTGGTGGATGTGGCGTCAAGGTAACAAGAATGCCCCAAGTCGGATAACCTCTTGGTCGATGTCAAAACATCTTAGTGTGATAGCCGTGACAGCTATTGTGTCAGTTGTACTTGGCTATGTGACTAAACATTATATGTCTGCGGATTTAGCCTATCTAGATAGCTTTACAACCTGTTTTGCAGTGGTGACCACCTACTTGGTGGCAAAGAAAGTACTTGAGAATTGGCTATATTGGGTTGTGATAGATGCAGCATCTATTTATCTTTATTATCTAAAAGGGTTCTACCCGACGTTAGTACTTTTCATCTTCTACACCTTAATGGCTTGTTGGGGCTATAAACGTTGGTATGAAGAGTATGAAGCAAAGCAAGGTAAGTCTCTTGCGACACTCTGAACTAGAAGCAATAAAAGCAAGCGTAAATGCAATTTTTGGTGTGGCTGTTAATGATATACGAAAGCTTACGAAAGGGGTGAGCAATAACAATTATCTGATAACCAGTGATGGTCAGCAATTTGTCATAAAGTGCTACAGTCATGATATTCCTGTTGCAGCACTAGCAGCACAGAATAAGCTTGCTTGCGTTGAAGTTACGTCGACGGCACTACAATATGATATGGATACGCGAATGGCCATATTCAGTTATATCCCTGAGGGTAAGTACAACCGTGTGCTAGATGATGAGGCGCTATTAAAACCATTGCTCCAAGTACATAGGCTTGAGCTTGCTGTATATGAAACTCTTGACCTTGTTGGTTATATGAGGGCTATTGAGCTTGAGAGTAGCGCTATTGTAAACGTGCAATGGCTTTTGTCTCAGCTTGCTGGATTACCAAGTGACGTGGCATTTTGTCATAATGACTTGGTAACTAGTAATATTATTTGCAGTCCTGAAGGCGTGCGTCTTATTGACTTTGAATATGCCTGCCACAACGATATTTTTTTTGATCTGGCGGCATTAGTATGCAGCTTTCAGCGTGATGTTGCATCAGCATATCGTCTTGTTGATACCTACTTTCTACTTAATCATAAGTGCACGCCATCCTATGCAGACGTTAAATTGAAGGTATATTGTCAAATATACTTATTGCTGAGCATTCATTGGTATGAGCAAAAAGGAGTTGTCGATGAAGCGAACAAATTGAGAGAAATATTAACGCTTTGGATATAAACGCAAGGCTCTACGCCAGTAATGCATCAGTTCCCTTGACTGACAATACTGGCACCGGGAGAAGCTGGACTTAAATGCCACCTAAGCGTTGTGCAAGCTCTTTGTATTTTTCCACATCGGCTTTGTCAAAAATTGGCTCGCCACTGGCATCAGTGTCTTTTGCTACTAGCAGGTTCTCTCGAGCAAGACGTCTTACACGTTCAACTTTAACATCAAGAAATTCTGCAACTTGCTCTGTGGTCATTGGTGTCATATTTGTGATCCTCAATCAAGTATTGTGGTACTGCCTTTTTCTGTCAGAATTGACGGTTAAACAGCACTCTCATTCTGTTTTATTATTTTCAAAGCATAGTTGAATAACTGGTTTTTTGCTCAAAGTACAGCTTTTTTTCAAAATTCGGTTGTTAATTAATCATATAGAAAACATAGTCTGGTATTTCTTAGCACTTCGCATTATTATGTTGACGTCGCTCTCGTGGTGAAATGGATATCACGTAGCCCTCCGGAGGCTAAGTTCTAGGTTCGATCCCTAGCGAGAGCGCCAGTCATTATAGCCAGCCTTTGCGTTTGAAATACACTCCTACTCCAGCGGTGATCACAACCAGCATGATTACAAACAAGGCAAAAGCCCCATTCCATTCGGTACCTGGGATCCCTCCAATATTGACACCTAACAATCCGGTTAAGAACCCCAGCGGTAAAAATAATGCCGCCACAACCGACATGATGTACATTCTCTGGTTTAACTGCTCATTTTGGTGGTTAGTGATCGCATTTTGAATCACTTGTGCCCACTCAATCGCAGCTTCTAATTCTTCAATATAACGGCTGAGTGCATTATTCGCTTCTTCTAACTGGTGTAAGTGGTCTTCATTTAGCCAATTTACTTTAACTAGTAGTAATTCGTTGATCGCCAGCTTTTGTGGTTTGAGGTATCGTTTTAAGCCGATGGTTTGTCTTCTTAATACCGATAGTTGTTGATAGTTGGGTAGTTGCTCGCTATTTTCTAGGGCTTCCTCAAACTCATCAAGTTGCTCTTCTATTTGCCAAATAATATCTTGCATTCTCATTGAAAGACGCATGACTAAAGTCGAGAGAAGTTCACCAATACTCTTTGCCCCTTGACCCTTTTTAATTTGTGTTAGCATGTCTTGAGCAGACATAATGTGCCGCTTACGACAGGTTATTAAAAGCTTTTCGTTAGCAAAACAGCGAAGAGAAACCATATCCTCTGGACTTTGCTTTGGGTTTAAATTCACGCCGCGTAAGAATACCAATAACCCCTCATTACCATTAACCGTTCTTGGCCTGGTCTCATCAGCAGTGAGGGCTTGGTATTCCCATTCGTCCAAAAAGCTCTGGTTTTTTAACCACTCTGTGGTGTCTTCAAAACTATAATCAAAATGAAGCCATAAGGGTTCTTTGTGAATGACTGATCCAATTTCAGAGAGCTCGCACAGTACTCTACCGCCACCTTGACCATCACGCACGCATGGAGTAATCCTGTCATTGTTTATTCCTAGCAAAAAGTTCATATCAAGCCTGACATAGATAATTTATTTTTCAAATTCATTTCAATATCTTGGCGATAAAATAAATTGTTTTGATATGCCCTGAACAATATTAGCAAGTATAGAGTACTCGCTTGAAAAGTGTACGAGTGCTGTTACTGTAGAACAATCACTCTGAGTCGCAGCTAATTTATGAATCTTCAGTTGCCTGTTTGAGCGCTAGCGCGAGTCATAAATATTAAATTGGTGTGCCGGGTTATAGGAGTTAGGCTATCTTTCAAATTGAGAAAGCTCCAAGACAAAACAGTATTATCTTTAGGATAAATTTATTTTGTTTTTCATATGACTTAATTGCGCGTATAAGTCCAAATTCATTCTATAAAAGAGCACACTATGATCACAGTTGGTTGGCGAGAATGGCTTTCATTACCTGACTTAGGAATTAATAAGATAAAAGCAAAAGTTGATACAGGAGCAAGAACATCTTGTCTTCATGCTTTTAAGGTTGAAGCATTTCAATCAGATAGTGGCGAGCGATGGGTTAGGTTTTGGCTTCATCCACTCCAGGATGACACTGACTATGAAGTATGTTGTGAAGCAAAAGTACTCGATGAACGTGTAGTCACAGACTCTGGAGGTCATAAAGAGCTGCGTTATGTCATCGAGACAAACTTACATATTGGTGAACAGGCTTGGCCTATTGAAATTACGCTGAGCAATAGAGAAACCATGAAATTTAGAATGCTGCTAGGGCGCACAGCAATGCGAGGCCGCATTATTGTTGACCCAGAACATTCATACTTAAGTAATAAAACGGATAAATCGTGAAAATTGGCATTCTTTCAAGGAATCAATCTTTATACTCAACACGTCGCCTTATTGAAGCTGCTGAGCAAAGGGGACATGAGGTTGCTGTAATAGACGCGCTGCGTTGTTACATGAATATTAATAGCAGTGAGCCAGAGATCCATTTTAAGGGGCAGCAACTCAGTGGGTTCGATGCCATTGTACCTCGGATTGGCGCGTCTGTGACATTTTATGGATGTGCCGTACTTCGACAGTTTGAAATGATGGGGGTTTACCCATTAAATGAATCGGTAGCAATTACGCGCTCACGAGACAAACTACGTTCATTACAGTTGTTGTCTAGGAAGGGAGTGGGCATGCCGATCACTGGTTTTGCGAGTAAGCCAGACGACGTCAAAGATCTACTTGAAATGGTAGGTGGGACACCCGTTGTGATCAAATTGCTAGAAGGCACACAGGGTATTGGTGTTGTACTTGCTGAGACGCGCAAAGCAGCAGAGAGTGTTATTGAGGCATTTATGGGTCTCAAAGCCAACATTATGGTGCAAGAATATATTAAAGAAGCTGGTGGAGCGGATATTCGTTGTTTTGTGATTGGTGATAAAGTTATCGCTGCGATGAAACGCCAAGCGCAAGAAGGTGAGTTTCGTTCTAACTTGCACCGAGGGGGCTCGGCAACATTGGTTAAAATTACTCCTGAAGAACGCCGCACTGCGGTAGCGGCTGCAAAAGCAATGGGTTTGAACGTTGCGGGGGTTGATTTACTTCGCTCTGAACGTGGACCTTTGGTAATGGAGGTAAATTCATCACCTGGCCTTGAAGGGATAGAAAAAGCAACAGGCAAAGATATTGCGGGCATGATAATTTCGTTCATCGAGAAAAATGCGGCTGCTAAGAGGACTGCGACACGTGGCAAAGGTTAAAATTAACCAGCCTTTCACTTTACTCGATACACGTGTCGGGGTAGCTGAAAGACAAACCGTACAATTGGAGGTGGCGAAGCTGTATACCCACACTCCAATGACTATTCCAATTGAAGTCGTTAATGGTGCAGAGTCTGGCCCTGTATTAATGGTCTGTGCGGCTATTCATGGTGACGAGCTTAACGGGGTTGAAGTGGTGCGTCAGCTATTGAGTAAAGTCGATGCAGCTACATTGCGAGGTACACTAATAGCGGTACCGATCGTGAATATTTTCGGTTTTATTCACAAGTCTCGTTACCTTCCTGATAGGCGGGATTTGAATCGCTGCTTCCCAGGATCAGAGCAAGGCTCACTTGGAGCGAGAATGGCGCATATGTTTTTCGATCTGGTGGTGAAAAAATCCAATCATAGCATAGATTTGCACACGGGCGCTATTCATCGTTCAAATTTGCCTCAGATCCGTGGAGATTTGTCTTGTGAGATGACAAAAGAAATGGCGATGGCATTTGGTACTCCTGTGGCTATTGATGCACGACTGCGCAATGGTTCACTTCGCAGTGAAGCCTCAGGTCTAGATATACCGGTGATCACATACGAGGCTGGAGAGGCATTACGCTTTGATGCGCTTGCGATAGCAGCTGGTTTACAAGGTGTAGAAAATGTCATGCGTCACTTAAAAATGCTACGAGGGCGACGCCGAAAGCAAGTTCATGATGCTGTTATTGCAGCAGCGACTAGCTGGGTTAGGGCGGATGTGGACGGTATTGTACGTGCACAGGTTACGCTAGGTGAGCGCGTTTCAAAAGGGCAAATTCTTGCTTACATTGACAGCCCCTTAGGTCAAAGCGAAGAGGCAATTATTGCTCCAAGAAGTGGTATAGTGATTGGGCAGCAGATGTTGCCTTTAGTCAATGAGGGTGATGCGGTATTTCATATTGCCTATTTTGCTCATGCGAATAGTATTGTGGAGCAGCAGCTAGAAACCTTTATCGATGATATAGGCCCTATTTCTTAGAGCCTAGTGGTCGTCTTGGCGCAGCTGGCTGTTTTGGCTTGACTGGTTCTTGGCTCAGTACAAGTACAGGTCTAGTGACGAATAAATTGTTAGGGTAGACGACTTTATGACCGTCGACGTGACGCAAAACGACGCTCATCAATCCCATTTCAACAATACAACCCTCAACAAAGTTGGCTCCATCAACTATTCTAACCCAGTTACCAACTCGATAATCATTTTGAATAAACATGAGTAAAAATGACGTTAGGTTTGAAAGAAGTGACCAGCCAGCAAACATGGCAACACCGAGCATTGCAAAAAGCGATGACCCAAGTACAAGTAGACCTCGTAGTTCTATTCCCCAAAATACCAACATAAAGCAGACAAACACAAATGCAACTAGAACCCTAACGAGTAAGTCAGCTCGTTGCTTGCGGTGAGAATCAATTTTACCTCTGGTGACTTTTTCTAGTAGTTTACAGCACGCTTTCATTAACAGTGGAAAGCTTAATATGGCCAGCAGAGTAACAATGAGTTTGTATTGGCTAAGTGCAAAGTCTAAAAAATGCACGGTGGTATCCTAATAATTTTTTTGCTTTATAGCATGTTTACCTATTCAAGACATCGCTAAAAACGATTTTTTACGGTTAGTAGCCATTGGATACTATCGACATTATCTGGTCCGTTAATAGGCGTTGCTAGGTCTATATGTACCATGATGTCTGAATTTGCTCGGCTTGGTGCTAGTCTCAGTCCAATACCAACATTCTTTAACACTGACTCATTCCCCTCTATCGCAAGGTGTGAATGATAAGCTCTGCCAACATCAAAAAACGCCGCACCACCTACTTTAAATAGGCGCCATAAATCATATTCCCAGTAGTAACGCTTTTCAATATTAAGCAGCATGCTGCGGCTACCTTGTTGGTATTTTATTGGGTAGCCCCTTAAGCCCGTTTCCCCTCCTAATGTAATTTGATTGTCCAAGGTAAGGTTTTTACCATAGGTATAGCTTGCATTAAGAAACCAAGACTCATATATGCTGGTGTTAAAGTAGTACTGAAAGGTGGTGGTGGCGATGAGGTTTTCAGATTTCTTTGCTTCTTTATCCCAACTCCCTTCAATATCAAAATAAAAGCGCCATAGGCTATGATCTGAGGTGTAATGTGCAGTGTTAGCAGAGAACGAATATATTAGTCGCTCAGTATCATCACTCCAAGCTTGTGTTGAGTAACCAAGAAGTGCATTAATATTCCAGCCTAAATTGAGATCTTCTGTCCTATAAATCGAATCAAAGTTACGCACTTTGACATAAGAGTCTTCAAACCATTGTGCTTGGATATATGGGTAGGTTAGTGTTCGATCTTTTGCGATAGGCAATGTAGTGTCGCCGATCTCCTCGAATGTATGTTGCTCATGGCGAGCACCCGCTATTAAGCGACGAGTCCAGTTCCCTGACAATGGCTTTGAGTGACCAAAATAGAGTTGGGTTACCTCTGTGGATTGACTAAATTCTGATATGGTTTCCCCTTCAGAGTACAAAGGCTCCTCGCGTTTATCGGAATAACTAGTAAAACCATAACTATACGGCGTATCCGTAGCAAAAAATGGGTAGCTCACGTCAATATAGTGGCGCTCACCATCGTCGTTATCGGAATACTCAATTCTCCCTCGGTACCGTGAATTTAAAATATTGGGGTCATCATAAACAAATTGATACCCAGAGCGGTCAACTTCAGTTATTTGAGTAAAAGAAAGTCGCTTACCCCAGCCGAATAAGTTACTTTCTCGAAATCCTACTCTTGAGGTATTTTCCCCTCCACTGCGACTAAAGCTTAAGTCGGGTAGCAAAGTCCATAGATCTCGAGTGACTACAGTAACAAGGATATCACCATCACAGTTTTCGCTGGCAAAGATCCGTGCATCATATAAATAAGACTGATTGCGAAGTAGCCGCTCTGATTCGCTGAGTTTCCTAGGGTTGTATTTATCACCTTCTTGAAATAAGAGCACACTTTTCAGTACTTCAGGTTTGGTTTGGATATGGTAATTATTTGCAAATCGAAATAATGCGTTATCTTCTTCTGGGTTGCTAGTATCAAAAACATTCAGCTGTTTTAATGTAATCGCTGCGATTTTCTTACCATTGGCAGGCTCTGGATATATCTGCTCAACATCAAGCTGACGAGATAAGTTTTCATCACTTTTAGCTTCAACACGGTTGTTACTGCAGCTGTCAGTGTAGTGTTCAGCTGTCACTTGTTCTGTGTTAGCAAAGGTGCTTGTACCGCAAAAGAGTAGCACACAACTGTACGATAACCGATTTACTTTCATCTTGAAGCCTTTAAGTCGAATCTTCCTTTAGTATGGATTATATTGTTGCAACTTGCTCTGTATCTGCAACAAAAGTAATAATATTTATAGACTTAAAGGCTTTATGTGGACTTAACGAGAAAGGTTTTTGTGTAGCGAGGGCAGTAAATCTAGGGCGTCAACACCATCTGGTGCTATCCAAACGCTGTTGCTGTAGTGTTCAAAATTTAAGTTGAAATAGCTGTCGTTAAATGTAAAGCGCCACAGATGTCTATCTGCGCCTGTCGAAAACTCAATCAGCTCGACGGCATCATGGTGCAAGAAGACTTGACCCCATAATTCAAACTCATCATCTTGAGGTAACAATTCTGGATGAATGATGATCACTTCGTGTTGCAGATCTAAAGTCAGAGTCGTCATTTAGTCTCTTTCCAAGTAGTTTCTAATCAATTGCATAAATGGAGCACCATATTTACTTAATTTGGTGAAACCAACCCCGGACACTTGCAAAAACTCACTATCGTTTGTAGGTGTTTTTTGTGCCATTTCAGCGAGTGTTCTATCGTTAAATACAACATACGGTGGTACGTCATCTTCATCTGCTAATTGTTTTCTCAATGCGCGTAATTTAGCAAATAGTTTTTTGTCGTAATTAAACTGGGCAAGCTTGTCTTGATAAACGTGTTTAGCAACGAGTCTTGGCTCTGCCAGCTGTAAAACATATTCACCTTTGAGCACCGCTCTTGCGGCTTCGGTAAGTCTGAGAGTCGCACCTTGAGTTATATCTTGATTTAATAAGCCATGATGGATAAGTTGACGCAAAATACTGAGCCAAAACTCATTACTATGTTCTTTTCCGATCCCGTATGTAGACAGTGTATGGTGGTTATATTCTCTTATTCTGGCAGTATTTGCCCCACGTAGAATATCGACAATATAGCCAATGCCAAAGCGTTGCTCTGCGCGGTATACACAAGATAATGCTTGTTGCGCAACTAAAGTACCATCAAATTGCTTTGGAGGATTTAGACAAATATCGCAGTTGCCGCAAGCTTCGCGCTGATACTCACTAAAATAATTGAGTAAAATTTGCCGGCGGCAAGTTTGGGCTTCTGCAAAGCTAGACATTGCTTGAAAACGTTGCTCTTCCACTTTGCGGCGCTGCTCATCTGGAATATCTTCAAAAAAACGCCTAACTCTTGGAATGTCAGCAGGATCGAAATACATTACCGCCTCAGCAGCAAGGCCATCTCGACCGGCGCGACCAGTTTCTTGATAATAGGCCTCAACACTTTTTGGGATATCGTAATGTACAACAAACCGAACATTGGGCTTATTGATCCCCATTCCAAATGCAACAGTGGCTACGACAATTTGAATGTCGTCTCGTGCGAAGCGGTTTTGCACAAATTGTCGTTGGTCATTATCCAAGCCAGCATGATAACCTGCAGCGTTAAACCCCGCATCGATAAGTCGCTCGGCAATATCGTCTACACGTTTTCTACTACCACAGTAGATAATTCCGCTTTGGCCTTTTTGCTCTTTAAGGTACCGAAACAGTTGTGATAGTGGCTTAAATTTTTCTTCTATGGTGTAGCGGATATTCGGTCTGTCGAAGCTACCAGTATAAATAAACGGTTCATACATCCCGAGTTGCTGCACGATGTCTTTTCGCGTTGCTAAATCAGCGGTTGCCGTTAATGCCATCATTGGAACATTAGGAAAATACTGCCGTAACTCTTTCAAGCGAAAGTAATGAGGTCTAAAGTCATGCCCCCAGTGAGACACACAATGCGCTTCATCAATTGCGAATAAGCTGATGTGGCAGCCAGCAATGCGGTCAATAAACTCTCGCTGTAAGGCTTTTTCAGGTGCAACATAAAGTAGCGTTATGTCTCCATTATAGAGCCTGTCGTAAATGTCTCTCTGCTGTTCCCATGCAACACTATTATTTATATATTCAGCGGCAATACCTTGTGCTTTTAATTGAGCAACTTGGTCTTGCATCAGTGATATAAGGGGCGAAATAACAAGTGTAACGCCGGGCAGTAATACTGCAGGAACTTGATAGCATAAAGACTTGCCACCGCCTGTTGGCAACAACACAAGCGTGTCCTGACCAGCTAAGCTAGACTGAATGATATCAAGTTGACCATGTCGAAACGTACTGTAACCGAATATATCTTTCAGTACCGTATGAGGGTCGTTAGCTGGCGTGTTCTCGAGGGTATTCATCGCCGCTATTTTAGAGTTTTTTTTGACCCTTGTCTTTGCTTTTTACGCTCGGATTGAGGGAGTGAATAAGATTTAAACACTTAACTCTCTACAAACTGGAGGAAGCCTTGGTATATATTCATCCAACTTTCATCGCTGTTAACTACAAACCATAGTATACTGTTTGACCTTTAAGTGGATCCTACCAAGATTAAACAAGGTCTAAAGCTGTGATTGAAGAACAGAAAAAAGGACATTTACTCGCTGTACTTGCCTTTTTGATGTGGGGATTAGCCCCCATCTATTTTAAGCAATTGACTCATGTTGATGCGATTGAAATATTAATTCATCGCGTAATATGGTCGGTGCTGTTTATCTTTATTATTGTGCTGGCTAGACAACAGTGGCCAAAGATAAAAGCGATTTTAGTCAATCCCAAGCTGTTGGCGATGTTGACATTAACTGCTTTATTACTCGGGTTTAACTGGGGGCTGTTTATTTGGTCTGTGCAAAACGACTATATGTTAGATGCAAGCCTTGGGTATTATATCAACCCGCTACTCAATGTGTTGCTGGGCATGTTATTTCTTTCTGAAAAGCTAAGAGCAGGACAGAAGTTTGCTGTGATGCTTGCAATATTTGGCGTATTGCTACAGCTTATTAGTTTTGGCTCTTTTCCTATCATTGCCTTTTCTTTGGCTGGCTCATTTGCGATTTATGGCTTGCTTCGAAAAACGTTAGCGGTAGAGTCACTACCGGGTCTATTGGTTGAAGCGCTTATTTTAACGCCAATAGCATTGGTGTACTGGTGGTGGGCGGAACCTAGTGCTACTAGTAACCTTATGAACAATGATTGGTATACTAATATACTCCTTGTTAGCGCAGGGGTTGTAACTACTTTGCCATTACTGTGTTTCACAGGTGCCGCCAAGCGCATTCCATACTCAACGTTAGGTTTTTTTCAATATATCGGGCCGAGTTTAATGTTTATGTTGGCTGTACTATTTTACGGAGAACCGTTTGACGCTGAACGAGCCGTTACCTTTGCTTTTATTTGGAGTGCATTGGTGATGTTTAGTCTCGACTCTTACCGTGATAGGAGAAAGCGCTTAGTAAACTAAGCGGTTTCTACCGGTATCTTTAGCTTGATAAAGTTGCTCATCGGCATCTTTTATCAAGCTTTCTATATTGGTTGTCACTTGTGAAGCGAGTCCCATTGAGACAGTAAAGGCAATTTTCTGAGTTGTCAGCTTGCTACTGTTACTTTCCAAATATTTTCTAAATTGTTCGAGCTTTTCCACGCAACCTTCTGGTTTTGTATCTTTAAAATAGATAGCGAACTCCTCTCCGCCTAATCGCGCAACGAGATCACTCGCAAAGTGTGTAGCGAACACCTTGCCAATAGATTCCAGTACAGCGTCGCCACCGTCATGACCATACTTATCATTCACTTGTTTAAAGTGGTCAATGTCAATCATGGCTATTAGTCCATGCTGCTTTTTGCCAAATCGTGCTTTTAAACTCTTTTTTACTGTGTCGAAAAAGTAGCGGCGGTTAGGCAGTCCGGTGAGGTAGTCAGTATTAGCTTGTCGCCTGATTGTTTGGATATGTTCGAGCATATCGACGTTTTGACTAAGGCGGCAATAAAACTCTTCAGCATTAAATGGCTTTCTTAAATAGTCATTAGCTCCATTTTTCAAAAAGCGTGTGGACAGGTTGGCATTTTCTACTCCTGAAATACCGATGATTGCTTTATCGTCATCTGAGTAGAGTCGTCGTATTTCGATACAAAGCTCTTCTCCACGCATATTTGGCATCTCGTTGTCTGTAATGATCACAGAAATTTCTGGGTTCTCTTTTAATACCGCTAGCGCTTCAAGCCCATCACATGCTTCTAGAACCTGATATTTATGTCTAATTAGAAGTGCCGATACATAGTTCCGAGATGCCATTGAGTCATCGACAACGAGAACTTTTACATTTTCATTCCTTGGCAAGCGCTCCAACTGTCGCCGTAAGTAGTGATAAGCCTGTTTATTTTCTTTTATGATGTAATCGATAATCGGGTACTGTTCGACAATAGAGCGAGTCTGGCTTTCTATATTACCCGTCATAACAATAGTTGGAATATCTGCGCTAACAGTGCATGGGATAGCTTCTCCATGGGGCGCATCTGGCAGTACAAAATCAACAACAGCACAGAAGTAAGTATGCTGTGATAACAACGCCTGAGCTTCAGCAAGAGACTCTGCAATATCTACCTGATACCCAGCAGAAGTTGCAATGTGCTTTTGCACTTTCGCAATGGTAGGGGTGTCTTCAATAATTAGGATTTTCCGTAACACAACCTTCGCCAATTATTTCCTGTTTTATTAATTCTTAACCTAACTGAAAGGAAATGCAATGAGAGGATCAATAATTGAACGGGATAACAGCGTATAAATCTACTGTCATGATGATTGAAGAAGGAAAACACTGACAGTTGTGAACTAAAATATTGTCAACAACTGCCAATGATAGTGTCGGCACACTATTAACATTCATGTTGTTATAGTTCGTCGTCAATATCCGCTGGGATTACCACGCTGCTATCATTTTGTACTTTTGAGCGACCAAATAGAGTATGAAACTTTGTTTTGCAGGTTGTATGCTTGAGGTATTTGGTCCAAGCTTTTTCAACGGCATTAGTCGGCGGGATTAAGCCATCCATCACTTGAACGAATTGTGACTGGAAACTATTTTGAGGTTCTGCTGCTTTGCTGTATAAGCTTCTTAGTGTGGCTCCACAGCGTTCAAGAATCTCGGCTTCTTGAAGGGTAAAGTGGCCACTGCGTCCAAATCCTCTAGGGAAATTGGCATCATCATAAAAGGCTCTGTTGCTTGCAAAGGCATTTTTCAAAGTCGCTAAATTATGATCCATAACTGAGTCCTCTAAGGTTATCTGGCTGGAGTATGGACCAAGTTCTCAAATTTTTTAAACGAGTAATTTTTATCGTCAGGAAGAAAAATGGACATAGATCTATTAAAAACTTTTGTTGAAGTTGTGAAGACCCGCCATTTTGGCAGGGCAGCTGAAAATTTATACATTACACAATCAGCTGTAAGTTTTAGGATCCGTCAATTAGAACAGAGCCTAGGGGTAAACTTGTTCATTCGCCAGCGTAACAATATTCAATTGACAGCACCCGGTGAAAGACTGCTACCTCACGCAAAAATGATACTGACGGGCATGCAAAGAGCAAAAGTCGATGTTGCGCTCGCAAATAATATGCACAAACAATTGTCTCTAAGCGGCACAGCGAATATTTGGGATGCTTTTTTACAGTTTGGTATCAATCATATCGTTTCTGCTATGCCAGGCGTATCTCTAGTAGCAGAAGTCAAAACGCAGCAAGAAAGTACAAGATTGCTATTAGAAAGAACATTAGATCTTGCGGTTCTATTCGATCCACCTAAAGTAGATGAGCTGGAGGTCAGGCCGATCAGTGACTTGGCAATTATTCCTGTGAGCACCTTTGATACTGCCACCAAGGAAGACTTCTTTGACAACCAATATGTTTATGTCGATTGGGGTACTGCTTTTTCATTATGGCATGCAAAGCAATTTACAGGTGCGACACCTCCATATTTCAGAACAAGTACAGGACGGATCGCGCTGGATTTGATCTTACAATGTGGCGGATCAGCCTTTGTTCCGGAAGCGCTAGCGCTGGAGGCTATTGAGGCCGAAAAATTATTCCAAATTAATGACGTCGAGAGTAATTCAAGGGAGATATATGTAGCGTATCACAAAGATAATGATCAGTTAGAACAGATTGAAACGATAGTAAATTTGTTAGGAGTGGTGCAGTAGTTCCTATAATGAATATTTTGTGACGTATTTCTTAATTTTGAGTGTCACTTTATTTTCAGAAATATTTTATGTGTAATATTTTTGTCATTTAGCAATGTCACACTGCGCATGTTTTAAAAATACGTGTTGCGATATTGAGGAAATACACATGAAACTAACTAAGACTGCTTTGGCGCTATCATTATTAAGTGCAATCACCCTTCAAGCAAATGCTGAAGTAGATGTTTATGGTAAAGCGAACGTATCGGTGCAATCTTCAGATGATGGTGCCGGCTCTGTTACTGAAATCAAAAGTAACGCCTCTCGCTTTGGTTTCAAAGGTTCTGAGAAATTAAACTCAGATTTAGAAGTTATTTACAAGCTTGAATTTCAAGTGGATGTGTCTGACGCCGACTCCAAAGGTGACAAAGACAATATTACAGCACGTAACCAGTATGTTGGTTTGAAAGGTAACTTTGGTGAAGTAGTGATTGGTCGTAACGACACCGCATTAAAACAATCACAAGGCAAGTTAGATCAATTCAATGACCTTGAAGGTGATATTAAGGTACTGTTCAAAGGTGAGAATCGTTTAGGCGATTCAATCTCATATAAATCACCAAGCTTTAATGGCATTAGAGTTTTAGGTAGTTTTATTGCTGAAGATAATGAAGAAGGTGAAAACGGCTTCTCTACAGCGGTTACTTATGGTGACGCGGGTTTAAAAGAGTCAACTGTCTATGCAGCGATTGCAGCTGACAGTGAAGTTAACGGCTATGACACGATTCGTTTTAGTGTGCAAGGGAAACTAGCTGACTTTAAACTTGGTGCAATGTACCAGACTCAAGAAAAAGTGGATGGTAGCGCAGAAGCGGATGGCTATTTATTAAATGCAGCATATAAGTTAGGTAGTGCGACATTGAAGGCTCAGTATCAAGTTATTGATTTTGACGCGGGTGACAAAGTTGATGGAGTCTCTGTTGGTGTCGATTACAAACTTGCCAAAAATGCGAAGGTGTATGGTTTCTATTCTACATATGATGCAGATAACCAGGTCGAAAAAGATTATTTAGGTCTAGGTATTGAATATAAGTTTTAATCTATAGGCGCTATCTAAGATTAAAAGAGCAAAACACCCGCTTATAGCGGGTGTTTTTGTATGTGTTTTGAGCTGCTTGGTTTCTTTTTGTTCGGTTGGCGGTTTTTTTGCAATTTTCTTCAAAAAAAGGGTTGCACTTAAATCGGATCTCCCTATAATGCGCATCCACCGACACGGGGAACAGCGCTGAAAAGCAACGAGCCAACGAGTCGGGAGTCAAATAAAACTTGAGTTTGAATGTTTCGAAAGAAAATCAAAATTAAGTGTTGACAACAAATGGGAAATGCTTAGAATGCACAACCCTCAGCGCTAACGGCGCAGCGATGATAAGTCATCGCACCGGGTAACCGGAAATGTTCTTTAACAATATGAAGCAATCATCTGTGTGGGCACTCGTACAGGTTGAGTTCTAACAGCAGAGTCTAGTTCGCTAGATGACGCAAACAAATTTAGAGTCTCAATTGAACTGAGTGACCAACAGAATAAACATAGTTTATTCAGCACAGTCAATTCGATACCGAAAGGTATC
>NZ_WEHZ01000010.1 GCF_012641745.1 Pseudoalteromonas peptidolytica | reverse complement strand
AGTAAAAAATGGACAATGCCCATTCAAAACTGGCGTCAGGCGATGAGTCGATTTATCATCGAGTTCGAGGAACGCCTCGAAAGACATATTAACTAAGTGGCAGTTACACAGAATCTGTTACAGGGTCCGTCACTGCCCCTAGTGTTTCGGTGCAACGTCAACAATCAGTTAAAATACACCTTGATTAGTATCCCCTGATTTTGTCGCTGAACATTCAGTATTAACCAAATGAACAGTACCTTTTTAACTACATTAACCGCATTTGTTTAATAAAGGTGGTAAGGTCATCAGCTATGTTTTGATGCTCTGTGGCGGTTGGATGCCAAATACAACCCTCTAAAGGGGTATCAAAGACGTGACTAAACAACATAGACATATTTTGCTGCTTGAGTCTTGCTATTGCCTCATTCGTTGCTGGAATAATAAAGTTATACGGGTAGGCAGGGCGTGGCATATAAATAATGGGCACAGCAGGGTAGCGGGCTCGTAACTGTTTAGTAAATGCAACCATAGTGTCCACCCATTGTGTTTTAACCTCTGAGATATTCTCCCATGGCTCGTTAGGGATTGGATCGGTACTAAAGTCATTAGTACCCACTTCAATTACAATGAGTTGAGGAAATTTATCTTCAAAGCTGCTGTTATCAGTAAATACAGCAGACATTTTATCATAGTAGTGTGTCAGCGTATGATGAGGCTGGTTGCCTCCCCAATTTCGGATCAAACCTAGGCCAGAATATGAAACTTGGGTGAAACTTGCATTCAACTGCTGAGCACTTATATAGGGAAATGCGTGGCGCGCATTACTTAAGTCGACAATTTCACTCCATTCACATTGCCTTTGGGTAGATTCACTACCAAATCCAGCGCTAATTGAATCGCCAATAAACAAAATGTGAGGCTTAGCCGTTTGTATTGGTGTTAATCTTCCTTCTACGTCGACACTCACGATTTGTGCATTATTTGAATAGTTTTCCCAGCGTTTGACCAACTTAATGATAACGGTTTCTTCTGTGGTACTTTCAAAAAGCGTAAAAGTTTGAGTAGCGCCACTGGGATCCGTCAGTAATTTTTTCGAGAACTCTCCATTGATCAATACGTCAAATTGGTCGCCGAAACCCTTTAGTGCAATATGAAAAGCCCGGCCGGTCAACTTTGTGTGAAGCTGTGTGCCTGGCCAGTTAAAACTGACATGCCCATTTTCATAGTTTTTATTAACACGCCCTTCATAGTGAATAGCGTGGTGTGTTGCGCTGAGCGATGAGGCAACTGCGAGATTTAGGGATGCAATCGCAGCGACAGTCATTAAGGTTTTAAACATGTTGTATTCCTTGTGAAATTATTCGCCTATTACTGTAACTGCTTTGTGTTGGTTTTTGAGTGGTGAAGAGGTTGAATTTTATTCAACTGAGCTTGCTTTTTTGTACCTGAAATATGGTATAAATCCATCTGTTGTTGCAGGTCAGCTTGTATTGGCGCAGATCCGATAAGGAGTTTAGGATGTTAGGGGGAATATTACTCAATGTATTAGTGACACTGTTGATTGTCACATCATTGGCTTGGACACTTTTCCATTGGAAAGTCGTTTTACTGGGTGTACAAAAAATAGCAGTAATAGCTTTTATCAGCTGGGTCGAGCAGCGTGGTGGTTTATCATTTTTATCCACCCTGTATTATTAGTTGGCATTTGGTTTTTGGCGCTCAACTTAAGTATGTTGATCTTTTGCCTGATAATGGTGCATGGCGCGTTTGGACGTATTTTTGCTACCAATATTGACGCGCGTTAACGGCCATGTAACGCTACAAAATTGCACGAGTGATAAGTAATATTAAAAATATCATAGCGCTTGAAATACAGCTACACTAAGACCTATTGATGTTGTCAGCTTTTTGACAAAGCTGACTGCTCTCAAACACAATATAAAAATAACATCAGCCAAATCATGCTCTAAGGAACGATTATGCCAAACTCGCAACCCGGTACTGTACTAAGTAATGCACAAATAAGAGCGGCAGCCTTAACCACAACAAATACCAATGAAGTACCTGCTACCAAGCAGTTTGCCGTCAATGCTACCGGTAATTTATTTATCGCAAGCACGCTCAATAGCACAGCAGGTGGCAGTGTGTTGCCACAAGAGGCTGAAAGTGCCTTTGGTGAGGTGAGTGTGTTTTTTGCCGCACTCACTAAAGCCATGGCGCAGGCAGGAACTAGCTTGTATGACTATGATGCGCTGAATAAATTGGTGTCAAGCTCGGGGCTGTTTGTCAAAGTGACAGAGAGCAATATCGAGTTTGAAAGCAAGCAAAGCGGTGTAACTTTATCGGGTCAACTTATCCAAACCTTATTGGGGCTTAGTGGTAACCTTGCCTCTATCGGTAAGTCGTTGATGGATATGATAGCGGGTATGGGGCAGGCCTCGGTCAGTATTAGTGCAAACTCAGATAGTCAGGACAAAAAGGTCGGCACCATTATTTTTGTGTGTGAATATTTGCTTGGCGCTATTTCTATTTCACCAATTATTATCTCTGCGGATGCAAGTGATGTTAAATCTATTTGGCAAGCGGGTCCCTGTTTAAAAGGCGGTCATACAGAAATACAATTGACGCTCTGCAAGTCAGTCTATTTATTTGTGCCCCCCGCTTTTGTGAAACAGGCGGCGTCGTTGAATGAAGCAATGTCAGATCCTGAATTTAATAATCTGATTGAGTCTATGCGTAGCGTGATTGCGCCGCCTTCAAAAAGCGCTCCTGTGGACAACGCGGCTAAAAAGAACAACTAATTTTGGGAGAAAGCAATGTTCTCAAAATGGTTTAGTAAAACAGCGCCGCCGATACAGGCAACACAGCAACCAATTTACACGCCAATCACTAAACATTATGTGTTTAATGAAACGGGTAACATTATGTTGTGCGCAACGGCAGATAGCATTCAAAGCTTTGACGTCGACTTAAAGAGTGCGTTTGTTGATATTAGTGTGTTTTTTGCTGCCATGACAAAGGCGGTCACATCAACTATAAATCCAGTGACTGGGAAACCATTTTCGATATTTAACTATCAAGCGGTAAAAAATATCTTGGCCGGATCCGGTTTATTTATAGAGACAAACGTGGAAGAAGGAACCTTCAGCCATGATGGTGTGGGAAACTCTCTTGGTAAAGCTTTGTTCCAGCATATTTTGAATCGAGAGTTTTCTGAAAAACAATTACCCTTTGCGAAGTCGATGTTTAATGGCATGCAGTACCAAAGCACAAGGGCGGCAGAGCAATCTTCCATGTCTGAAGAGCAGAAAAAATTATGCCGCAGCGGCAGCATTTTTTTTATCGGTGAATTATTAATGGGGGTGCCGCAAACGTCGGCTATTTTGTTGAGCATTGAGCCACAAAGTGTTGCAGACACACCCTCTGACACGCAAAGTGACTGGCAGGATTTGTTTTCATTGGTTGGGCTAGATGAAACAAGGCATCAAGCAAAGCACATTGTACGCCACTGGAAATTTAAAAAACGTACTTACTTGTTTGTCCCACCTCAGTTTATTGCTCACGGTGTGGCAGGGCTTGGAGATCTAGCCAACGCTGATTTTGAAGAGTATAGCCGCACATTAGCACAGAGCATCTCTAAATAATCTGAGCAAAAAAACGAGAGTTAGCCCATTCCTTATCCAAACTTCAGGTTAAATAACCCGAAAAAATTGGTATTAAAGTGCTTTGATTATCTCAGTTAAGGCGCTTTTTGCTATATCTAAATCAACTTGCTCAGTTTGCCAATTGCTCAAGGCTGCGCGGATCACCTTTTGCCCTTGCCAGCTACCCGGGCTGACAAAAATGCGGCCATCTGCGTTAATTGCTTGGAGTAATCGTTTGGTGGCGCTATCGTCTTGACCCTTAGGTTTGAATAACACCACGTTGAGCTTGCCGTAGTACACCAATTCATAGTCAGGTGAGCATGCAAACCAGTCAGCAAGTTGCTGGGCTTGGTCGATATTCTTACCCACCCATTGGCGAATTCCCTGTTTACCGTAAGCAAGTAACGACATCCACACCGGCAGTGCTCTAAAGCGACGCGAGTTCTCGACTCCCATTGAAAAGAAATCAGGCTCACACTTTGAGGTGACTAAATAAGGTGCTGGCACGTCACAGCTGGCAACTAAATAGTCAAGATGGCGAGTTAAAAACACACCGCAGTCGTATGGGACATTGAGCCACTTATGGGCATCAAGGGTAATGCTGTCTGCCAGCTCAATCCCTTTAGTGCGTCCATTTGCGCCATTGATAATTCGCTCAAAAATACCAAAGGCGGCATCGACGTGGAGCCAAGCTTGATGTTTGTCGCATAAGGCGCGGATTTGTATTAAGTCATCAAAATCCGTTCCTGTCACGGTAGCGGCACTGGCGATCACAATCTTGCTTTTAGCTTGACTGTTGTCTAATGCTAATTCTAGTGCGCGGATGTCGGTGGCTTCATTATTTGGCTGGGTTTTTATACGAATAAGTTGATTGCGCCCAAGTCCTGCAAGGCCTAACGCTTTCAACATGCTGGCATGTGGAGTTGCGCAAAAGACGGCAACATCTAAACCAAACACACCATCTTCTGCGACATTAATACCTTGCTGGTGGCCTGCAAATTGCCTAGCGACAACTGCCCCTAAATAATTGGCAGCAGTTGCTCCTGTGGTAAAAAGGCCATCAAAACTTGAGGGTAGCTCAAATAACTCGGTTAACCAGCGAATGGTTTGCCTTTCAATATTCGTTGCAATTGAGCCATCACCTTTAGACACATTTTGGTCATAGGTCGAGACCAACCAATCGGCAAAAGTGGCAATTGGGGTTGCTCCACCTGTAACAAATCCCCAATATCGCGGTCCTGTACTGACACTTAGGTTCGGGACTATGTGCTCACTAAATTGTTTAACAAGTTGTTCAATTGTCATGCCGGAGTCACTCAGGCAGAGCTCAGGCGGCGCAATATTTTGTCCTGCGACGGGGCGATTTTTACTTGATTCAATAAATGCAGTGGCGAGTTCAGAAAATGCAGAGAGTAACTGCGGCAATTCATGCCATGCGTTTAATGCTGCTTTCATGTGTATCCTTTGTGTGAAACGGTTACTGGAATTTCAGTGTAACTTACGCAAAAATAAGGTACAGATACAAAAAGGTGAAAGTTAAGGGGTACAGATGGCGAGAAAGTTTATCGCTTTGAGTGAGCAGGTGATTACTGACATCAACAATGGTGTGCGTCAGCAGGGAGAAAAAATGACTTCACTTCGCACGTTTGCAAGTCAACATAAGGTGAGTATGAGTACCGCCATACGAACGTATGAAGAGTTACAGGATAAAGGTTTTTTGGTCGCGCAGGCCAAGTCTGGGTTCTATATATGCAAACCGAGTTACACAAGTAATCATATTGATTTTGCTCAATTTAATAGTGAAATCAAGCCACCCAAACGTATAGATGACAATGCTTCTCTCACCCTAAATACGATGCTGTCTACCGCACAGGTAACTCCGGAATTTATGCCAACTCAGCGGCTCACCAAATTCGTGAAACAGGCTTTTGACTCACCGCAACTTCACCACTTTCATTACCCAAATGCAAAAGGGCTTACGGCATTAAAAGACAGTATAGAAAACCATTTTAAGCAAAAAGGCCTGGCAATAAAATCAGAACAACTTGTCGTGACCAGTGGTTGTATTCAAGCTGTCATGGCTGCGCTCAAAGCGGTAACGGTGGCGGGGGATTGTGTGGTGGTATCATCTCCTTGCTATCAAGGTTTGTTGCAATTACTCGGTGCGTTGGGACTCAACGTGATTGAAATTCCGTCGACCCCTGAGGGACTAGATCTAGCAGAGCTTGAGCGTGTGGTGAAGGAGCTGCCTGTCTCTGCGTGCTTGATCACCGCAAATCATCAAAACCCAACTGGGCATAATCTATCTATTACACAGAAGAAATGGTTGGCACAGTTTGCCAGTGACAATCAGCTTGTCATTATAGAAGATGACGTGTTTGGTGAGCTTAGTCACAACCATACAATGCCATTGCCTATCAAGGCGTGGGACAAAGACGGTTATGTGATCTGGTGCAGCTCGGTATCGAAAACTTTAGCACCGGGTTTGCAGGTAGGGTGGTGTGAAGCTGGGCGTTACAAAAATCAAGTAAGTAGAGTGTTACAAGCATTCCATGGGATCCCGAATCCTTGCTTACAATTAGCGGTGTCACGTTTTATCGAAACCGGACATTATCAACGTCACTTGAGAGAGCTCAATCGAGTGCTTGCATCACAATGCCACGCGTATCGAGACTATCTGAAGTTACATTTACCGAGTACGTGCAAAATTTCATCGCCACGAGGCGGAATGGCGCTTTGGTTAAAATTGCCTAATATTGATTGTGAGCAACTGGTCGTATATATGGCAACACTCGGTGTGGAAATACGCCCTGGTAGCGCTTTTACTAGTCGAGATTTATACCAAGATCATCTTCGTATAAATTGTGGTTGGCCACTGGCGCAGGTAAGACCCTGGTTAGATAAGTTATGTGACTATGTCCTCCATAATTGAGCCAAATTACCGCGTTAGGATATGGCTAAAATTACAAGGAAAAAATACAGATGACACCATTACTTAATGCGAACTCAACTATCACGCAAGCAGTACTTAACGCAATTGCACATATGCCAACTCAAAGTCTTGGGGTATTAATCAATGATGAGTTTGCTCGTAAGTTTAAAGATAGTGATTTTATGCGTATAGCCGTGTTACTCGCACAAAAAAGCTATGATGAGGGGGGATGTCCAATTGGCGCTGTGATTGTTGACAACAATACGAATCAAATTGTTGGTAAAGGACACAACACCCTGGTGCAAGAGAGCCACCCCTACAATCATGGTGAAACCTCAGCGATTAGAGATGCAGGCCGTATGGACTTTAGCAAAACAACCTTGTTTACCAGCCTCAGTCCTTGTGATGTGTGTGCTACTTTACTCTATATGCGTGGCTTCCAACGTGTGGTAGTTGGAGATATTACTAACGCATCAGGCAATGAGCCATTATTAGAAAGTAAAGGCGTGCAGGTGGATATTCTCGAAGATCAGCAGGGGATTGAACTATATGGGCGGTTTCGTGCCGAAAAGCCAAATCAAGATCTAGAAGATTGGCAGGGAGTGGCTGCAGTAAAAAGCGCAAGTTGTGAGTAGTCGCTGATGTTAAAAAGGGACAGTGTGAAGGTGTTATGTTTTATGCTGGTTGGATGAGCAATGTTAGGGTTCACTCTAAATTGAATTACAAGGTGAATACAGGCACACTGATGATATGATTATTCAGCTTATAGAGATAAAATGACTCGGGTCGCATTATTGCTTATCGCGCTGTTTGTTTCGGCTCAATGTATAGCACAGAATCGTGCTGTGGTTCGTTTTGTGGCGGAAGATTTGCCTCCTTATCATTTTATTAACGCTGAAGGTAAAGCGGATGGTGGTTTAGTTGTCCTTGCTCAAGCACTTGCAGCACAGGCGAATTTAATTGCTGAAATAGAAATAATGCCGATGGCTAGAGTGCGTCATCAATTTGAAAGTCAGTCAAATGTAGCGCTGTTATCTTGGTTAAAAACCCCCACTCGTGAGATGCACTTTAGATTTTTGGGGACTATGTGCCATGCGTCTGCCTCGCTCATAGGACTAAAAAAGTCACCGACACTTATCCAAAACCTGGATGCCGCGAAACGCTACCGAACTGGCACAATTCGGGGCTATTATAGCGAGACATTTCTTAAACAACATGGTTTTACTGAAGGGTATGAATTAGTACTAGTATCGAATTATGAAAGCCTGTGGAACCTTTTGTTTAAAGGGCGAATTGATTTCGTCTTAACGAATACCCTAACGTTAGAAAAAGAGCTGAGCGCCTTAAAGTTGGATCCTTCAGCGATTGAGCATAAGCTTATCTTAGCGCAGTTTCCAAGTGAGCTGGCGCTTGCTGTAAATGCAAAGTTTCCAGATGACTTAGCAAAACGTTTGCAAGACTCGTTGGCAGAGCTTCGTCAAAATGGCCAACAGCAGGCTATCCTTGAAAAGTGGAAAATACGTTCAGTAATACCAATTTGACTTAATACTTGCTCAATTTGAAGGAGTAAATCTGACGCTAACAGCGTTAAAAATTTCTCATTTAGAACAACTAAATAGCAAAATTTTTGCCTAGTTATCGACAAGATTTTCTCGCCTCAAAATAGACCACTTAATTAAGCAAATTGGTATAAATTCGTATTAATCTTAAATATAAGAAGATTGTTTGTTCTTACACTTAGTACAGAATGGATGACGCGAGATGTTATGTTGCAGGGATAGATAAAGTGTATCAAGAATGGATGAGCTACTTAGGTGTGGTAGCAAGCGTATGGTTTTTTGCTGGTGTATACCTAGCTGCCAAGCGTTACCCTGATTATAGTCATTGTTAATCAATTTTGTAGTGAACTAGGGGCCTGTGGTAGTCCAACACAGGACTTATCACCAAGAGTTAATAATTATCCACTAGCTTTGATATTTTGCGGTTTTGGTTTTTATGTGATCTCACATCCACAGGGCAATTGGGCACTTGACAGCATCGGCGTATTAATTATGTGCCACGGTATAGCAACAGCGGTAGCGGGGGTTTTTCCGATGGACGCTGATCCATATACAACAACTCCAAGTCAGGCATGTAATATTCATTCATGGGCTGGGGTTGTCATGTTGCTAAGTTTACTTATTGCACCATTGTTGGTGTGGTTTGTAACCCTGCTTGAAAAAGGCTTTGCGTGGTTTTCTACGGCGTGTGTACTGATGTGCATTGGTTTTAGCTTCAAGTTGGCAAAAGCCTACAAGCTAAAGCGCGGCGTAGGCTTGTATCAGCGCCTCAGTTACGGTGCTCAATTAGTGTGGTTAAGTGCGTTAGCCGTTATATTTTAACTTTCTGGTACGCCGCTAAAACAGCCTGCGCTTCAGGTTTACCTTTTGCGACGCGGGTATAGTGAGTTTGGACTTTTGCTAAATAGCGTGCTGATAGTTCCCCTTGCTGCCAAATTGCATCACCTAGAGTAGTAATCATGCTGCCCGTTTTATACGTGCTCAGGTAAAGCACTTCGTAGATCCGGTTATTCTCTTCCACAAGGCGCTCTTCTACCACATTTAAGTTTAGGGTTTGTAGCGTGTTTCTCAGTGTATATTGGTGGTGCACTGGACAGAGTAAAAAATCAACATGATTATCGTAATTGGCACAAATATCCCGCATCAAGTTAGCCGTTAAATCGCCACCAACGCCTGCGATAATAACCAATTGCCTACCGTGATGTTGGGCGAGTGGTAGCTTGGCAACATCGAGAGCGTATAGGCTATAGCGTGAGACTTGAGTGTCAAAAAAACGCTGTAAGTTGCTTTTTACTTTGTCAATGAGTTCAGGCACTACATCTACGAAGTGGATATGTGCTTCACTCGAGAGCAAAAACTGTGCACCTAATTGACCATGGTCGCAGCAGCAATCCCAAATATGTTGATAGTCTTTATCGACAATATCGTGCAGAGCTTGTAAACGTTTTCCTAACTTCAAATGCGTACCTATTCATTGCGAGAATAATGATGTTCAGTATTATACCGACTTGCTTAATAAAGTGTTCGACTTTGAGTAAGAACCTTTTGATTTATATCGGTGCACAGCTCAATTCAAGCGCGGTATAGCCATCATCTATATAAAAAAGTGAATGAACTTTTTTATATCTAAGGTCTAGTATGCAATAGCAGATGAAGAGGTTGGATATGTATTCCAAAACAGTTGATTATTCCGTTGCAAGCTTATTGGTGGTGAGCTTAGTGTTGCTTGGTATTTCATTTTTATTTGGTGCTGGTGCCAATTCGGTATCGAGTGCATTTGATTTTTATGGTCTCACCGATGTCATGCCTATATCTAACCTAGGGATGTTATCTGGCGTTGTATTAATGGTAACTAGTGGTTTTGTGGTGTTGCACCAAAGCAAGAGCATCGCAGCGCCTCTGCCACTGGCCGCGATAGCAGTTGTGTGCTTGTTCACTTTAGTCACTTTGTTTGCTGATAATCGTTGGATAGCTGCACATGGTGGGTTCCCAGTTATTGGCTCAGGGCAGGGAGTCATAAAATATTTTGCTCTCTTACCTATTGCTCTTTTTCTTTATTGTCGCCATCAGCTGAGTAAAAAGACGTTAATTTGGTGGAACTATTTCCCAGTCGCTTTGGTATTATTTTGGATTGGTGGAATGAAGTTCCTTGAGCTTGAAGCCAAAGCCATTGTTCCCTTAGTTGAAACTTCACCTTTTATGTCTTGGATGTATGAGTTATTTACCGTTCAAGAAGCTTCAAATGTAATCGGTATATACGACCTCTTGATGGCGATACTGTTGGGAATTGGTATTTGGTTTAATTATCGGCCACTGCTTATCGTCGCTTGGCTTGGTTGTATCGCGGTGTTTGTGATGACACAGACCTTTCTATTTACAGCGATGGGGGCATTGAGTGACACGAGCTTACTGACGGGACTTGGGCAGTTTGTGATCAAAGATCTGTGGTTTATTGCAAATATGCTCATTATTGCTTATCTCACCTTCGATCACCGTCAAAATGAACAGTAAGGTGTGACAGCGATTCATCGTTTGGATGTTGTAAAGAAGTGGTTTAGACGGCCACTTTTTTACTTTCTAGGGGAGCTGTTGGGCACAAGTGCGGTTGTGTTAATTTTTTTATAAAAATAAGCCCGTCGGCAGTGAAAATTAAATGTGAATAAGTTAAGGTCATAAAAAGTTTATTTGTGTGGTCTAAGCTTCATGGACGTACGTATAGACCTCATTCATCGAGCTTAACCATCGCTGAGTGCTGTGTAGCTGGCGTACAACATAGCGAAAATCCAAACTATATGGGTGTGCTATGTATTAGCGACACTGTGCGGTGAGAGGTTATCGGTAAAAGATTAAGAGCTGCATGCAGCGACATTGTGTGTACCTGGTTAGCAAGTTTAAAGAAGATTATTTTATGGAAAGACCAAATACATTAAAGCCGATCTGGCTTTCGGGTGATGATGTGGCGAAGAAGCGCGCACAAATTAAGGCGTACTTCAACAAT
This sequence comes from Pseudoalteromonas peptidolytica, assembly GCF_012641745.1. Lineage (GTDB taxonomy): Bacteria > Pseudomonadota > Gammaproteobacteria > Enterobacterales > Alteromonadaceae > Pseudoalteromonas > Pseudoalteromonas peptidolytica. Next base: position 141,621 of record NZ_WEHZ01000010.1, on the reverse strand, counting down.
AGCTGGCAACAATACGAATCCTTATTTAGCAATATCAACAATGACGACGCGTACTTTGTAAAAGCGGAAAGGTTAAGGCACCCACTAATTTTTTATTTTGGTCACACAGCTTGTTTTTACATCAATAAATTGATGTTAGGAAAATACATAAATCAGCGCCTTAATCCGCATATTGAGTCTACTTGTGCTGTTGGTGTAGATGAAATGTCTTGGGACGACCTTGATAGTAATAACTATGATTGGCCAAGTGTTGATGAAGTGAGAGCTTATCGGCAGCAGGTTAATACGTTGATTAATACACTTATCGATTCAATGGATATCAGTTTACCTATCACACAAGACAGCCTTGCTTGGGTGATTTTAATGGGAATTGAACATGAGCGTATTCACCTTGAAACTTCTTCTGTAATAATCCGCATGTTACCGCTAGCTGATTTAACACTCCAGCCCGGTTGGAGTGCGTGTGACGAGCATGGCGATGCGCCGGAAAATGCTTTGGTTCCTGTGGCGGGAACCGATATTCGCCTAGGCAAGCCTGAGTCAAACCAAACGTACGGGTGGGACAACGAATATGGCGTACAAGACGTTAACGTCGCGCCTTTCAAAGCCAGTAAATACTTGGTTTCGAATCAAGAGTTTTTAGCATTTGTTGAAGCCGGTGGTTACAAAAGCCCAGAGTTTTGGACTGACGAGGGCAAAAAGTGGTTGGCGTCAACAAAATCAACAATGCCACGTTTTTGGCTTTCAAAAGAAGGGAGCTATTGGCAGCGTAACTTGGCACAAGAGATCCCGCTTCCGCTCAATTGGCCGGTAGAGGTAAATTATCTTGAAGCCAAAGCATTTTGTAATTGGAAATCAGCTCAAAACGAAGCTCATATACGTTTGCCAACAGAAGCTGAGTGGCAGGTACTTCGTGACAAGTTAGATACCGATCTGCCTACATGGAGCGAAGCGCCTGGCAATATCAACCTTGAAGTGAGTGCTTCAAGTTGCCCAGTTAACCGTTTTGAAACGGCAGGTTTATTCGACATTATTGGTAATGTCTGGCAATGGACTGAAAGTCCGATTGATGCGTTTACCGGTTTCAAAGTGCACCCTTTGTATGATGACTTTTCGACTCCCACTTTTGACGGTAAACACAATTTGATCAAAGGTGGTTCGTGGATCTCAACGGGTAACGAAGCGGTTCGTGATTCTCGCTATGCGTTTAGACGGCACTTCTTCCAGCATGCAGGATTTAGATACATTGAAAGTGACAGTCCAGACGTACCGGTGCAAAAAGTGAACTTATGCGAAATGGACGTGGATGTAGCCAATGACTTACTAAGCCACTACGGTAAACCGGTTATGAATTTTGACAACCCGTTGCAAAGCGTTGTGTCGCACTTAATGAAACACTATCAAGGTCAAACAAATAAAGCACTTGATCTTGGGTGTTCTGTTGGCCGTGCGAGTTTTGAGCTTGCTCAATATTTTAGTCAAGTAGATGGTATTGATTTCACAGCTCGTAATATCCAGCATGCGTTAGCATTAAAAGACGGGACGCCAGTGCGCTTTGCCACAGAAATTGAGGGTGAAATAGTTGACTTTCATGAGGTGTCTACAAAGCAGCTAGGCTTTAACGAACTGAGCGAGCGTATTCATTTTTGTCAGGGAGATGGCCACAACCTTAAGCCACAATTTGCAGATTATGATTTGATTTTGTGTCATCGCTTAGTGGAATACTTATACTCACCTAAAACCTTTTTAAATCAAATTAAATCGCGTTTAAATTCAGGTGGTATTTTGGCTATCAGCTCAGCCTATCAGTGGGACAAATCGTTGACTGAATCAGAAAATTGGCTTGGCGGTTATAAGGTGAGTGGCGAAAATGTCACAGGGCGTGATGGCTTAGAGATTTTGCTAGGCCGAGATTTTGAGTTAGTTGCGCAAGATGAAGTCATGTCTGCCTTTGCTAAAAATGCTCGCAAAGTGGAGCTAGAGCGTTGCCAGCTGACGTTATGGCGACTGAAATAATTAGCGCTAGGCTGGCTTTGAGTCTGCCATTCGCTGTCTAGTGCCGAGCTTAAATGGCAAAGTACGTCAATAAAACATACCAGCCGCTGTGCTGGTATGTTACTTATTAGGTTGAATAATGGAACTAGTATTACCCGAACACATCAAGTTTGGTCAAAGTCTTACAGCGCCTGTTGATATTAATTTAAGCGATTCTTGTGCCCAAGGCGTGGCACTTAACACGCTTGTAGAATTGGCAGGTGAAGCTTGGTTTGAGCGTGAGCTTAGTTATAGCCCAATGGCGGGCAGCGACATGCTGCGGGCTGCGATTAAAGCCTATCATTTGCAACCACAGGTAGTGTTAAGCCAAGAGCAGATAGTCACATTTAGTGGCGCGCAGGAGGCTATCTTTACGGTGATGGCGCAACTGCTAAGTCCGCAAGATGAAGTATTGGTCTTTACGCCAAGTTATCCATCACTGGCAAAATTACCCACTCAATTTGACGCCGTAGTTAAATCCATCCCTTTACAAGCTAATAACCAGTGGCAATTTGATATCGAGCGACTTAAGCGTGAGGCAAACGCTAAAACCAAATTGATTATCATCAATGCGCCCCATAACCCCACTGGCGCTACCTTGTCTGATAAGGATGTGGAGGAAATTAAAAGGCTTGCACAGCACTTTGATGCTTATATCTTAAGTGATGAGGTATCAGCACAACGTGCAGATGATGCACGTATTGCAAGCGGTCGCTTCGCTGATTACGCAAAGTCAATTACCTTGGGTGTGTTATCTAAAAGCTTAGGGTTACCAGGAGTTCGGGTTGGTTGGGCAATATGTGGTAACAAAGCGCTTGCCGATCTCCTGTTGGCAGGTAAAAGCTACTTGAGCATTTGTGGCAGTCAAGTAGACGATATGCTGGCTTCAACCGCATTAAATCATAGCGACATTATCTTAAAAGAAAATGCCAAAATAATGGCTCGCAACGAAGCGGCAATGTGTGAATTTGTTCGTCAACATTCGCACAAAGTGAGCTGGGTAGCTCCCCAAGGTGGTGTGCTCTCGTTACTACAAATTCACTCAGTTAAAGATGCTAAGAGCTGGTCTCGGCAATTTGCAGAAGCGACAAGCACGCTACTGCTGCCTGCAAACTTATTTGTGATGAACAGTGAATGTCATTTTCGTTTAGGCATCGGCAAGCAAAGCTTTATTGAAGGATTAACTCGCCTCGAGTCATACCTACAATAATACTTGCTCATCATCACAAGCTATCCAGACAATATAGTATTAATCCCGCATTCAAACTGATTGACTATGATAGAAGGTAGAACGAAAAATACTACCGGAAGGAAAAAGTGATGATCAACGTTAAATCTGTGATGATGGGCTGCTTTGCTATGTTGCTCAGTGCCTGTGCGTCTATGGGAGATGGTGACACAGCACAAAAGCAACGCGCAATCTTGGATATGAAAAATGAAGTACTGACTCAACTCTACAGTACAAAGCCAGATACACGCGCCCAGATAGCCGCAGCACCGGGATACGCGGTTTTTTCCAATGCCAATGTCAATTTGTTATTTGTATCAGCTGGAACGGGTTATGGTGTTGTACATGATAACACTGCTGGACAAAATACTTATATGAACATGGCCGAAGGGGGCGTAGGTCTCGGAGTGGGCGTTAAGGACTATCGTATAGCCATGGTTTTTCATAGCAAAGCGGCAATGGATAAGTTTGTGACTTCTGGGTGGACCTTTGGTGGCAACGCAGATGCTGCGGCAAAAGCTGCTAACAAGGGGCGTTCGGTAGAAGGCGAGGCGTATTATGGCGATGTCACTGTGTATACCTTTACACAAAGCGGCTTGGCCTTACAAGCAACAGTAAAAGGTACCAAATTCTGGAAAGATAAGGAACTGAACTAATACCAATTAGACTTAATACTTGCTCGCTTTGAAGGAGTAAATCTGACGCTAACAGGACGCTGAAGCGGTGTCATCGACAAGGTTTTCTCGCCTCAAAATCGACCAATTAATTAAGAAAATTGGTATAACTTTAAAAGAAGCCCCGAATAGTGACGGGGCTTTTCTTTTTATTCGGCGACGTTTTCACGCTTGAGCCGTTTTTCAAAACGTCGAGTGAGCAATTGGCAGACGATGATCAATACAATAGCTGCAAACATAAAGCTAGAAAACGGTAAAGGTGACTCAGGAGTCGCTAGTGCAAGGAGCGGGCCGACCAACGCGCCGCTACCAAACCTCAGCGTTCCAATTACAGCCGTTGCCGTGCCTGTTTGATGTTCAAATTGCAATAGTATTAACGCATCAGCATTACTGGCAATAATGCCAAGACTCATCATCAATGGTGCTATTGCAGAGGCTAGCACCCATACTGACACTGACTGACTACTCAATATGACCAAAAGTGTGGAAAAGATAACGCCAATTGTCAGGCCTATATTGAGCATTTTTCTTGAGCCTAATCTTGGAACTAAGCGCGTATTCGCGAAGTTACCCAACATAAGGGCGATTACATTCATAGCAAATAGCACACCGAACAATTGCTCTGTGATACCGTAGTATTCAAGGTAAATAAATGAAACTGAAGTTAAAAAACAAAAGAATGCGAATGAGGCCAACATCGAAGACAGAATGTCGTAGCGTGCCTTTTTTTCTGTCAGAACTATACGATAGTTTTTCAGGAAAAATGACAAGCTAAGCGGTACGCCAGCTTTGGTTGGAATTGCAATACAAAAAAACTGTAAGACAACAACTACCAAAACTGCATATAGTGCTAAAAACCAAAAAATAGCATGCCAATCAAAGTACAGCAAAATCACAGCACCCAAAGACGGAGCAACAAGTGGTGCGATCATCATAATCATCGAGACATAGGACATTCCCTTGGCGGTGTGCTCTTTGTAGTAGTATCGTATTACACCCGGCACAACCACCGTTGCAGCAGCACCACAAAATGCTTGAACGACACGTAAGAGGCAAAACATATCGATGTCATTGGTTAATGCGAGCCCGACAGACGCTGCGGTAAATCCAGCCAATCCGAATATTGCCAAGGTGTGCCTAGAAAACTTGTCAGCAAGTGGACCAAATACCATCATGCCGACTGCATAGCCTGCCAAGTAGCTACTGAGAGAGACTTGTACTTGCTCAAGCGGGCTATTCAAGCTATCAGCAATCGCAAGCATCGCAGGGAGATAAAGGTCGATAGCCAAGGGTGTAATTGCAACAATACTAGCCAATAACGGTAATAGAATTGCAGGGAGTGTTGATGACTTCATATGTTGGTATTGTTACCTTATTGCTCTAATAAAAATATACTCATCAGATGAACTTAAAATGATGAAGAAGCCGTACACGCTAAAGCAGTACGATTAAAAATGCTGTTCTGATAAGCCGTTGTTCATGAAAAATTTTTTATATTGTACTAAGTTAGTCTCGTTAAGTGACGAAATTGCGGTAAACTTAGAACACTTTGGTTGTAAAATAAGAAAAGGAACAAGTTATGAAAAAACTGGTTCTCGCGATCGCGGTTGCAGCAACGCTGGTTGGCTGTAAAACATCGCCTACTGGACGTACTCAGTTAGCACTATACTCAGAACAACAAATGGACCAAATGGGTGTTGCAAGCTTTGAGCAGATGAAACAGGAGCAAAAGGTTGACCTGAGCGCAAATACTAATCGCTACGTCAAGTGTATTGCAAATGCTTTAATAGCGCAACTGCCAACGCACTATGCAAATCAGCAATGGGAAGTGGTGGTATTTGAGGATGACTCTGCGAACGCATTTGCGCTGCCTGGGGGCAAAATTGGCGTACATACTGGCATTCTAAATGTAGCTGAAAACCAAGATCAATTGGCGGCGGTGATGGGTCACGAGGTCGGTCACGTTATTGCAGAACACGCAAATGAGCGAGTGTCTCAAAGCAGTATTTTGCAATTAGGGCTTCAAGCAGGTGCCGCTGTGCTTGAAATGAATAACGTCGAATACCGAAATGCGATTTTACAGGGGTTGGGCTTGGGGGCGCAATATGGTGTTGCGTTACCGTTTAGTCGCTCACATGAGAGTGAGGCAGATGTTATAGGTCTGGACTTGATGGCTAAGGCCGGTTTTAACCCAGAAGGTTCTGTTGCGCTTTGGCAAAACATGGCCAAAATGAGTGAGCAGCGCCCACCAGAGTTTATGTCTACACACCCCGCGCCAGAAAACCGCATAAAGCAGCTTGAGGCAAATATGGTCACTGCTAAGGCAACCGCGAATAAGGCCAGAGCTAGTGGCTTTACTCCAAGCTGTAAACGCTAGCTATCCTCAGCACTTATCGAGCTTATAAATGCACCAATTGCAGTTTAGTTAAATGTAATTGGTGTTACCTTCAGTTTCACACATTAATATAAACAGCCGTAATTCTAGCTCGAGCTGATGGTAGCTTGGTTCCATGTGCTGGCAAAGCTTATAAAATGCTTTGTTGTGATCCTTCTCTTTAAAGTGTGCTAGCTCGTGAACAACTAGCGCCCGCAATATCGCTTCAGGTGAGTACTTTAGCTGAGCCGCTATGTGTATTTGGTGTGAAGTTTTGTGTTTGTGACCGTGTCGTGTGGTTTTAAAAGTATGTGTTCCTAAGGTATTAACTACCATGTTGTGGCGTTTCTCAAATTTAGCTTGCGAAACCCTTGGAGTATTTTTTAAGTACTGTTGTCTTAACCCTTCGACATATTCGTAAAGCAACTTATCGTTTTTTATTTGATGTGGTTCTGGGTAACGGCTTTTGAAAAAAGTACCTAATTTCTTGTGCTCAATTAGTTGAGTTACTTGAGCTTGAACTTCTTCAGAGTAGTGTAAAAAATAGGGATGGGGCATTAAAACAGCGCCTCTTGCTTTGCTTCTTTTTCAGCGGGGAATGGATTGCTTACTTGGTGCTGCATATTCAAGTCAGCGATAAATTGTCTTGCTAAAAATGGTGCATCAAAATTATCAGCGGTATGAAAAAATACATAAGGTGATTTACCTTCGTTGAGCCACTGAGTAAGCTTTACTAACCAAGGTTGGTAAAACTCTCGATTTGACTCAAGTTTGGAGCAGCCAACAAAGCGCAGGACTGGGTTGTTCCCTGTGGCAATTGCGTGCACAGGTAATCGTGGCTTTTTTTGCTGTGCATCTATAATCGCAGGGGTACTGGCAGGCTCGCTAAAGAGTGCGCGAGTATCCATTACGATTCGGTTGTAATTATTTTCAATTAAATATTGGTTGTATCTGCGCTCAGCATCGCCCTTGCGATAAAAATCCCAATGCCGTACTTCAACACCAACAGTTAGCGATTTGGGTAGCCAAGACAAAAATTGTCGTATTTTATTTATCTGCTCTGGCGAAAACTGCGCGGGTAATTGCAGCATTAACATACCGATTTTAGGAAATAGTGGTGCCATTGTATTACACCAAGCAAGTAATTCATCTTGGCAGTGGCTAAGTGCCATTTCGTGACTAAATCGCTTTGGGATCTTAAACGTAAAACGAAAATCATCAGGTACTTGCTCAAGCCATTTTAGTACTGTTTGTGGGTTAGGATCGGCATAAAAAGTAGTATTCCCTTCAACACTATTAAACACTTGACCATACTCTTTGAGCATATTTGTGGCATTGCAGTGCGTGCTAAAAACGCGACCCTTCCAATGTGTGCTGCTCCATTGTGGACAACCCAGATACAACATATCAAATAAAATACCAATTAAATGTGCCAATAGTGTATCAGATCTTAGATTGAGGATGACAATGCAGCGTATTTTTATATAATTGTCGGTTATTGAAAACGAGTCTTAGCGACTGCCTTACCAATAGTGTGAATTCATATTGTGTGGTGAGAAATGATTAGTCGTAAGAGCAAACTGGACTGACAGGAATTTTATGCGCTCTATATACTGCGGAAAACTAAATAAGAGCCATGTAGATCAGGAAGTTGAACTATGTGGTTGGATCAATAAACGTCGTGACCTTGGCGGCCTAATCTTTGTTGACTTAAGAGACAGAGAAGGACTTGTGCAAGTGGTATTCGATCCAGAAGTGGAAGGCTTAATGGATAAAGCGAATACGTTGCGCCAAGAGTTCTGTGTTCAGATCAAAGGGGTTGTCCGTGCGCGTCCTGAAAGCCAAGTGAATAAAGACATGGCGACAGGTGAAGTTGAAATACTCGGTACGGGTCTGACGATCATCAATCGTTCAGAGCCTTTACCGCTTGATTTTAACCAACAAAACTCTGAAGAGCGTCGTCTTAAATATCGCTACTTAGACCTACGTCGTCTTGAAATGAGCGACCGCATCAAAATGCGTGCAAAAGCTAGTAGTTTCGTTCGTCGCTTCTTAGATGAAAACGAATTTTTAGATATCGAAACACCAGTACTGACAAAAGCAACACCTGAAGGCGCACGTGATTACTTAGTGCCTAGCCGTGTGCATAAAGGCAGCTTTTACGCGTTGCCTCAGTCACCGCAGCTATTTAAGCAGTTGTTGATGATGTCTGGTTTTGATCGTTACTACCAAATCGTTAAGTGTTTCCGTGACGAAGATTTGCGTGCAGACCGCCAGCCAGAATTCACTCAGATCGATATCGAAACGTCATTCATGAGTTCAGACCAAGTACGTGGCGTTACAGAGAAGATGGTTCGCGAAATGTGGCAATCTTTCTTAGACGTTGACTTAGGCGAGTTTCCAGTGATGCCTTACAGCGAAGCGATGAGTAAATATGGTTCAGATAAACCAGATTTACGTAATCCACTTGAACTGATCGATGTCGCTGACATTGTAAAAGATGTTGAGTTTAAAGTACTAAGTGGCCCTGCAAATGACGAAAAAGGTCGTGTAGCTGTGCTATCCGTACCTGGTGGGGCACAACTTTCTCGTAAGCAAATTGATGAGTACACTAAATTTGTAGGCATCTATGGCGCTAAAGGCTTAGCATGGATGAAAGTGAACGACCGTGATGCTGGTATCGAAGGCGTACAGTCGCCAATTGCTAAGTTCTTGAACGAAGAAGTGATCAATGCACTGCTTGAGCGCACAGGCGCAAACACAGGTGACATTATTCTATTTGGCGCAGACAAGCGTAATACTGTAAACGAAGCCATGGGCGCGCTACGCCTTAAGATTGGTCTTGATTTAGAAATTACAGACTTATCAAAGTGGGCACCACTTTGGGTTGTTGACTTCCCTATGTTTGAAGAAGACGACGAAGGTAACTTACACGCTGTGCACCATCCATTTACAGCACCGAAAGGCGTCAGTGCGGCAGAGCTTGAAGCAAACCCAGCAGGTACGCTTTCTGATGCTTATGATATGGTACTTAATGGCTATGAAGTTGGTGGCGGTTCGGTTCGTATCCACAACAATGAAATGCAGCAGGCAGCCTTTAGAATTTTAGGTATTGAAGAAGCTGAGCAGCAAGAGAAGTTTGGCTTCTTATTGGATGCACTAAAATATGGTACTCCACCACATGCCGGCCTTGCGTTTGGTCTTGATCGTTTGGTGATGTTACTGTGTGGCACAGATAATATTCGTGATGTGATTGCATTCCCGAAAACAACTCAGGCATCATGTTTGATGACTGATGCGCCAAGCCCTGCCAACCCAGATGCACTTAAAGAGCTTGCTATTTCAGTTGAAAAGCAGCTTGCCGAGCAAAATGCAGACGAATAACATTTCAGCACAAATATAAACAGGCGACTAAGGTCGCCTTTTTTGATCTTATGTACTAGCTTATAACTGGTAATCTATACAGTATTTTGGCATTATAACCAAAAAACAAAGAGACAATGCTTTTGGCTGTCATTTTAGGAATTGATCCGGGTTCACGATTTACTGGATATGGCGTGATTGCTCACCAGGGCGCAAAGTTCCAATATTTGGGAAGCGGCTGCATCAAAGTGGGTGAACATGAATTCCCCATCCGCTTAAAAATGATCTATCAAGGGATCACCCAACTGATAGAGCAGTTTTCGCCTAGTGATTTTGCAATTGAACAAGTGTTTGTTGCACACAACCCAAGCTCTGCGCTAAAGCTTGGTCAAGCCCGAGGAGCGGCCATCGTGGCAGCGACAATGCAGTCGGTTAATGTCAGCGAGTATTCTGCAAGGCAAATTAAACAAGCGGTTGCAGGGACAGGTGGCGCAGATAAAAACCAAGTACAAGAGATGGTTAAGCGCATTCTAAAGCTGCCAGGCACGCCTCAAGCTGACGCCGCTGATGCCTTAGCTGTAGCAATTTGTCATGCCCACTCAAGGCAAAATTTAATAAAGATGGCCGGAGCCGCACGTAAAACAGTAAGAGGAAGGTTAAGATAACTATGATTGGAAAGTTAAGCGGTACACTGTTAGAAAAACAGCCTCCAGAAATACTAATCGACGTTGCAGGTGTTGGGTACGAAGTGCAAATGCCAATGACCTGCTTTTACGAGCTACCAAATGTGGGAGAAGCAGTCTCGGTGTTTACCCATTTTGTCGTTCGTGAAGACGCACAATTGTTATTTGGTTTTAATAGTAAGATAGCACGAGCGCTGTTTAGAACCTTAATTAAAGCAAATGGCGTAGGACCCAAACTTGGGCTTGCGATTTTATCGGGCATGTCGGCAGAGCAATTCGTTAGTTGTGTTAATCAAGGTGATGCGACAACTTTGGTTAAAATTCCAGGTGTTGGTAAGAAGACCGCTGAGCGTTTAGTACTTGAGATGAAAGACAAGTTAAAAGACTTTGGCAATGACTTGCTCACACCATTTAGTGATGCTGCTGTACTTGCTCCGCAAGAAAACCCAACGGTAAGCGACACCCCGTCAGATGAAGCGATTGCGGCATTAATGGCATTAGGGTATAAACAAGTTCAAGCACAAAAAGCGGTAAAAGCCGTGAACAAAGAAGGCATGACGACAGAGAGTATCATCAAAGATGCTCTTAAATCGATGATGTAACTATGATTGAAGCAGATAGATTAATTGAGCCTGAGATCCAAGGTAATGAAGACGTAGTAGATAGGGCGATTAGGCCTAAATTACTAAACGATTATACCGGTCAGCCGCATGTTAAAAAGCAAATGGAAATCTTTATTGCAGCAGCGCGCTCAAGGCAAGAAGCGTTAGACCACTTACTGATTTTTGGCCCGCCAGGTTTAGGGAAAACGACGCTTGCGAACATTGTTGCAAACGAGCTTGAGGTCAATATTAAAACTACCTCTGGGCCGGTGCTTGAAAAGGCAGGTGATCTTGCTGCGTTACTGACTAACCTTGAAGAAGGTGATGTGTTATTTATTGATGAGATCCATCGTTTAAGCCCTCAGGTGGAAGAAATTCTTTATCCTGCGATGGAAGATTACCAATTGGACATCATGATAGGAGAAGGTCCAGCTGCACGTTCAATTAAACTGGATTTACCGCCTTTTACTCTAGTAGGGGCTACGACACGCGCTGGTTCTTTGACCTCACCATTGAGAGACCGTTTTGGCATTGTACAGCGTTTAGAGTTTTACTCGGTTGCAGACTTATCTTCGATTGTTACTCGCTCAGCGTATCACTTAAATCTAGAGATCACCGAATCTGGTGCGACAGAAGTTGCTCGTCGTGCGCGAGGTACACCACGGATCGCAAATCGTTTATTGCGTCGAGTCAGAGACTTTGCTGAAGTAAAAGGGGATGGCTCTATCACTGAAGAGATTGCCCACTTAGCACTGGATATGGTTGATGTTGATAAATGCGGATTTGATTATATGGATCGCAAATATCTGCTGGCAATCATTGAAAAGTTTACCGGTGGCCCGGTGGGGCTCGATAACCTCGCGGCGGCAATCGGAGAAGAAAAAGAGACCATCGAAGATGTCATTGAACCATTTTTGATCCAACAAGGTTTTATTCAACGTACGCCAAGAGGGCGTATTGTTTCAGATAAAGCGTATTTGCATTTTGATTTGTCTAAGCCTGAGTAATTTAGCTTTGGGCTAAGCAGATATCTTGACATAATGAGGTGAAGGAACGGCGATGTTTCTCACCTGTTATTCCCTCGCAAATAGCGAACCTGCACTCAGTAATTCTTTATTCAAGCCCTAAGTTATTTATGCATTACTTTACGTGGCCGTTTTCTCTCTAACATGAATAGCCGCGCAAATCCCCTATCATTTCAAAGCGTAAGCTCAGGCTATTCATTTCCTGACAATTCAAGCAAGGTTCATGACGACATGGTTAATCTAATTCAGCAATATAGATTAACCCAAATTTGTTTTAATGCTAGCTCGATATGACGGAGAAAGATTAATACCACCGACATTAAAATTTGCTATGTGAAACAACTAAATAACCTGAGCTGCGGATAATTAATGCCTTTCTAGCATCCAGTTTTAGCGCTAACTGCTAGCTATTGGTGCGTAAATTCGCCTTGCCTACAGGATGTAGGTACTTTAGCGAGAGCAGGACGCGGGAGTGGTGTTTTCCCTAAAACTCTCTGGCTAGATAAGGAAAAAACTAAGTTGTGATTTAGCAACAATGAGTTGGAGCATTCCTTATCCAGACCTCAGGTTAAATCGTAAACCTTTTGTCTTACCTAGATTGGCTGGTACGTTGATGATAGCAGGGCATATGAGTGGGTTATCAACAAGGTTTTCTCGCCTCAAAATAGATCACTTAATTAAGATAATTGGTATTAGAATTGAGCTCTGAATTTTTGGCAAAAAAAAGCCCGCACATAAATGCGGGCAAAACAACAAGTTGAAGGAAGTAATCCAGGGAACAGATGATCAACTTTGGGTTTTATCCGCAAAGTGTTCCATCTAAGCAATACGAAAAATCAGAATCCTATTGCAAGTAACTGTGCTTGCTGAAACTTCAGCTGCTCGCTCAGTACAGGGTGTATATTAAAGAGGTTTTGACTTTTCATCAAACTAGAAAAATTCTTTTTTCGGATTAAAAAAACTAATCCTGCTGTTTTTCATTAGTACGAAATTCAACCGTATGATCAGAGTTTAATTTTTTTAAGTGTTTGTAATATATAGGTTTGTTATATATTCATACAAAGTGTGAATATTAGATAATTTGTTGTTAACTGGTAAGACCAATCTGTTTTTTGAGGTTTTATTCTATATTTGTGCATAAAAGCAGTGTTTTATGCAGTTTTTAATCATATTTACAACCAGTAGGTCAGGGAGCTAAAACCATAGAAAAAGTATGAAATAGAAGGACAGTAAGGATTTGAGTTATTTATCGTCAAATACAATGAATTCGCAGTATTGAGATTGTAAGGTATTTACAGTGTGGTTAAACTAGCTGAACCTTTTGGTAGTAGTTCTAGTCTATCACTAGATGCAGCCTCTAAGCGCTCAATAATATAAATGGCTACCATCGCCGAAACACTTTTGGGAGTATAATAACGTGGAATCGGGACTAAATTTTGTCGATTTAATTTTAAAAGCCAGTTTTTTAGTACAACTTGTGATGTTGACTCTGGTTGGTCTATCAATTGCTTCTTGGGCAATTATCTTTCAGCGCAAAACCATTATTTCGCAAGCCCAAAGCCAGTCAAAGAATTTCGAGCAAAAGTTTTGGTCAGGTATGGATCTAAGTAAGCTCTATAATGAAATCACCGCAAGAGCTGGAACAGCTTCTGGGTTAGAGGCGCTATTTGTGTCGGGCTTCAAAGAATTTGCAAAGCATAAAAAAGGCAATATCCAATCGCCTTCAATTGTGCTGGAGGGCACTCACAGGTCAATGCGAGTTGCGCTTTCCCGAGAGGTTGAAAAGCTAGAGTCCAGCCTTTCTTTTCTTGCAACAGTCGGTTCAATAAGCCCGTATATTGGCTTGTTTGGTACTGTGTGGGGAATTATGAACGCTTTTATTGCCTTGGGCGAAGTCAAACAAGCCACGCTGCAAATGGTTGCTCCGGGTATCGCTGAGGCGCTGATTGCAACGGCAATGGGCTTATTTGCCGCAATTCCGGCTGTGATGGCTTATAACCGCTTTGCGAAAAATGTTGAAAAGTTAGAAAACCAATACATCAACTTTATGGAAGAGTTTGCCAATATTCTTTATCGTCAAGCAGCAACACAAGTAGAGGCTAAGCAAAATGTATCAGCGTAAGAAGCGCCGTCCCGTAGCGGAAATTAACGTCGTTCCTTATATAGATGTCATGTTGGTGTTGTTGATCATTTTTATGGCTACAGCGCCGCTGATCCAGCACGGCGTAAAAGTAGATCTTCCTCAAATGGAGGAATCTGAATTAGTTGAAACTAAGGACTCGCCTCCTATTATTGCGACGATTGATGCCGAAGGCCGCTACTTTGTTACAGTGGGTACTGATCCTGAAGCACCAATGGATGCTGTAGAAGTTGCTGCAGTTATTAAGCTTAAGCTCGAACAAAACCCCGATACTCCAGTAATGATAAAAGGCTCAGGAAAAGTGTCTTATCAAGAAGTACTTTATCTGATGGACTTTTTGAAAAAGGCGGGAGTGCCTTCTGTTGGGTTAATGACGAAATCGTTTGAGGATGAGTAATGAGTTCATTATCTAGCAGCGTAGTTAAGTCAGTCTTGCTTCATGGTGCAATTGGTGGGTTGCTTCTTGCTACTGCAAATTTTCATATGGATACGCCGACAGTGATGGAAGTGACGCTAAACCCGCAACAGGAAGACAAACAACCTGAGCGAGTGGTGTCTGCTGTTTCTGTCGATCAGCAAGCTGTCGAAAAGAAAATTTCGGATCTAAAAAAGCGTGAGGCAGATAAAAAGGCCGCAGAGGAACGGCGTATTCGTGATTTAGAGCAGCGTGCACAGCAAGCTAGAAAAGACAGAGAAGCAGAAGCTCGCCGTATTAAAAAGCTAGAGCAAGAGCGCCAAGCAAAGCTTGAAGAAAAGCGTCGTGCAGAAGCTCAGGCCAAGCGTGCAAGAGAGATAGAGAAAAAGCAACGTGAGCAAGCCGATAAAGCCAGAGCAGAAAAAGCTGCCGCAGAGGAAGCAGCCAAAAAAGCTGCCGCGCAACGTAAAGCAGAAGAAGATAGGCTGAAAAAGGCAGAGGAAGCACGCAAACGTCGTGAAGCTGAAGAGAAGCGAAAAGCTGAAGAAGCAGAGCGCAAGCGTCAAAAAGCACTCGAAGAGCAAATGTTACGAGAGCAACTAGCAAAAGAGCAAGCAGCAAGAGCTAAAATTCGTCAGCAGCAAGTGTTGAGCGAAGTAGATAAGTATAAAGCCCTTATTATGCAGCGTATTCAAGCTAATCTTCTGATTGATGAGACAATGAAGGGTAAGCAATGTCGTGTTAACATTCGACTAGCTTTCAATGGCTTGGTGACCCATGTTGAATCACTCGGCGGAGACAGACTGGTTTGTGAAGCCGCAATACGAGCGGTGAAAATGGCTGACACTTTACCTGTTTCAAAAGAAAAAGACGTATTTGAACAGCTTAAAAATATCAATTTAACAATCAAACCTAATTTATAAAGGACGAACATGTTAAAAAAGTTCTCAACCTTATTACTGGTTTTAACCCTTGGTATTTCACACTACGTGCAGGCCGCGTTGGAGATAGTGATTACCGAAGGGGTGGACAGTGCTAGACCTATCGCAATTGTACCGTTTAAATACAATGGTACAGGGGAGATGCCCTCAAGTTTAACTGAGGTAATTTCAGCAGATCTTATGCGCAGTGGTAAGTTTAAACCGATTGCGGAAAGCAATATGCCACAATTACCAACGACAGATACTGAAGTGGATTATGCCGCTTGGGTTGATGCTGGCGTTGAAGCTGTGGTTGTTGGTACAGTGACGCAACAATCTGCAGGACGTTATTTGGTAAAATATGAGCTTATTGATGTGATAAGAGCACAGTTGACAGGTGGTGAAACGCGTATCATGTCAAATGGCCGCTTGATGCAGAGCGACGATCATGTACTTGAAGGACGTCAAAGCATTATTAACGCCAGTGGGTTTAGAAACTATGCTCATCAGATAAGCGATGTTGTTTATGAAGCACTGACCGGCGAAAAAGGTGCGTTTAGAACCAAGATTGCTTATATCATTGTTCGAGATGAACAAGACAAACCTTATCAGTTAGTTGTTGCCGATTATGATGGCTACAATGAGCAAGTATTACTACGCTCAAAAGAGCCACTGATGTCACCAGCTTGGTCACCAGATGCGAATAAACTTGCTTATGTCACTTTTGAAAACCGTCAATCACAAATTTATATTCAGGACATCTATACCGGAAAGCGTGAACTTATTACAAGCTATCCTGGCATTAATGGTGCTCCACAATTTTCGCCTGATGGCACCAAACTGCTAGCTGTGTTTTCTAAAGATGCAGGCGGTGCAACAGAAGTTTACTTGATAGACTTAAAAACCAAGCAAGAAACGCGCTTAACACGCCACCGTAGTATAGATACTGAACCGTCTTGGCATCCAAATGGACAAGAAATTGTGTATACATCTGAAAGGGGTGGTAATGCTCAGATTTATAAGTTAAATTTAAAATCTGGTCGGTCTAAGCGAGTTACATTCGACGGTGATATGAACTTAGCGGGCTCCATTACTCCAGACGGAAAGCGTTTGATAATGGTAAACCGTACACTTGGCCGTTACCATATTGCTAAAAAAGAATTAGATTCCGGGCTGTTTCAAGTGTTGACTCGTACGAGATTAGATGAATCTCCGAGTATCGCGCCAAATGGTTCAATGATAATATACAGCACCTTGCACAATAATAAGCAGGTATTGGCATTGGTGTCTATGGATGGCCGTTTCAAGGCAAGACTACCGGTCTTGGACGGTCAGGTTAAGGCACCAGCCTGGTCGCCGTTTTTACAGTAATTTTGCTGGTTAGATTTATAAAGATATAGGAACATACTCGATGCAACTTAACAAAACTTTAAAAGCTTTAATGGTCGCGTTGCCTGTGATGACACTTGCAGCATGTAGCTCTTCTTCAAGTGTTGACGAAGGTGCGGCTAATGAGAGTAACAGAGCGGCAACCACAGAGAGCAACACTGTAGACGTAAACACAATGTCTCGCGAAAAGTCGGCTGAAGAGAAGCTACGCGAAAAATATGAAGCGTTACGCCAAGAGCAAATTGTTTACTTTGATTTTGATAAATCTACAATTCAAAGCAAATATGCAGAGCTACTTCAAGCACATGCTGACTTCTTGGTTAAAAACCCAAGTGTAAAAGTTCTTGTAGAAGGTCATGCGGATGAGCGTGGTACACCTGAGTACAATATTGCTCTTGGTGAAAGCCGCGGTAAGTCAGTTGCTAAGTACCTGCAAAGCTTAGGTGTTTCAGATAGCCAGATTTCAGTCGTGAGCTACGGTGAAGAAAAGCCTATGGTTAAGTCTCGTACAGAAGAAGCATTTGCTAAAAACCGTCGTGCGGTATTAGTGTACTAAGAAAGAGTTATTATGAAGCCGAATACTATTTTGGCAGCATTCTTTCTCATGAGCGGGAGCGCCCAAGTTTGGGCTGCTCCCGCTCCTGTTTCAGAAGCTGCAAATTCAGATCAAACAATTGAAGAACGGATCTCTCAATTAGAAAGTATGATGAGAACCCGAAACCTGCTACAAGCAGAGCTCCAGCAGCAACTCAACCTGTTGCAAGAGGAAGTAAGTCAAGTTCGTGGTGTAACTGAAGAACAAAGCTATAAACTGGAAAAAGTCTTGCAACGTCAACGTGAGCTCTATCAGGAAATTGAAAACCGGGTTAGTCAGGCCTATGATCAGTCTCAGACAAGCACCGCGACAACAGATATTACCCCTGAACAAGCGTTTAGTAGTAATTTGTCTGAGAATGAAGCTTATGATCGTGCAGTAAACATGATCATGAAGGATAAGCGCTATGATGCCGCGATACCAGAGTTCCAACGTTTTTTACAGACATACCCAAATTCAGTTTATGTTCCTAATGCGCATTATTGGCTAGGGCAGCTATTCTTAATTAAAACGAAAAGTAGCGATGCAAAATCTCACTTTGAGACAGTTGTAACGAACTTTCCTGAGTCAAACAAGCGCCCAGAGGCTATGTTAAAGCTAGGAACGATACTTAATGAGCAAGGTAAAACAACTGAAGCCAAAACGCTCTTAAATAAATTGATTAAAGAGTATCCAAGTACGACTCCTGCAAAATTGGCAACAGAGCGTTTAGCTAAGATGTAATTATCACTTTTTGAGCTGAGTGCCTTAAAATTAGGCGCTTAGTCATAAAAAGTGAAAAAAACTAGCTATTTCAGTTGCACTCAAAATTTAAATAAGTATTATAAGCGCCCGCAGCAGGCGATTGGTAACAAAAAACTGCTGTGTAAAGTGGGTCATTAGCTCAGTTGGTAGAGCAGTGGACTTTTAATCCATTGGTCGATGGTTCGAGTCCATCATGACCCACCACTTTATAAGCTTTAGAATTCATATTTGAGCGGGTCATTAGCTCAGTTGGTAGAGCAGTGGACTTTTAATCCATTGGTCGATGGTTCGAGTCCATCATGACCCACCACTTTATAAGCTTTAGAATTCATATTTGAGCGGGTCATTAGCTCAGTTGGTAGAGCAGTGGACTTTTAATCCATTGGTCGATGGTTCGAGTCCATCATGACCCACCACGTTATAAGCTTTAGAATTCATATTTGAGCGGGTCATTAGCTCAGTTGGTAGAGCAGTGGACTTTTAATCCATTGGTCGATGGTTCGAGTCCATCATGACCCACCATTTTATAAGCTTTAGAATTCGTATTTGAGCGGGTCATTAGCTCAGTTGGTAGAGCAGTGGACTTTTAATCCATTGGTCGATGGTTCGAGTCCATCATGACCCACCACATTATGAGCTTTAGAATTCATATTTGAGCGGGTCATTAGCTCAGTTGGTAGAGCAGTGGACTTTTAATCCATTGGTCGATGGTTCGAGTCCATCATGACCCACCACGTTATAAGCTTTAGAATTCACATTTGAGCAGGTCATTAGCTCAGTTGGGTGAAAAAGACCGAAGCTTCGCTTCGCAGCTTTTGAACACGAGTCAGGACGACGAGTTGGAACACTCATTCAGGATGAATTAATGGCACTTTTTATGCTTGAGCGGGTCATTAGCTCAGTTGGTAGAGCAGTGGACTTTTAATCCATTGGTCGATGGTTCGAGTCCATCATGACCCACCACTTTATAAGCTTGAAAACTTATCTTTTAGTGTAAATCAGGAAGATGAGCTAAACTTTTTCTTAAAAAGCATCATTCGCATTTTAAATGCTTGAGCGGGTCATTAGCTCAGTTGGTAGAGCAGTGGACTTTTAATCCATTGGTCGATGGTTCGAGTCCATCATGACCCACCATTCTCACAAGCTTCATATATTATTCAAATTACTTCCTTAAACTCGTCACTTTGAGTTAAACAATCGCTAGGATTCATACGCTATTTTTCGTATAATTCCATCTAATTATGCAATGTGGACTAGTGGTTGAGAAATGAGTCTAGCTGAACGTATTATGCCGGAAGATTATATCTTCCCACCAAAACCTGCCCCTCTTACCGTCGAAGAAAAAGCAGAGTATAAAGCGCGTATCAAAGCGCTGTTAGTTGAAAAAAATGCGGTACTCGTTGCCCATTATTATACAGATCCTGAGATCCAAGCACTTGCTGAAGAAACTGGTGGCTGTGTGGCCGACTCTTTAGAAATGGCACGCTTTGGTGCTAAGCAAGAAGACAAGGATATGATCATTGTTGCCGGTGTTCGTTTTATGGGCGAGACAGCAAAGATCTTAACGCCGCACAAAACAGTTGTTATGCCAACACTTGATGCAACTTGCTCGTTAGATGTCGGTTGTCCAATTGACGAATTTTCAGCATTTTGCGATCAGCACCCAGATAGAAAAGTCGTTGTTTACGCAAACACTTCAACTGCAGTAAAAGCAAGAGCTGATTGGATCGTAACGTCCTCTTGTGCACTTGAAATTGTTGAGCACCTTGACGAACAAGGCGAGAAAATCATTTGGGGACCAGATAAGCACTTAGGCTCTTATATCCAAAAGAAAACCGGTGCGGACATGATTATGTGGAATGGCGCTTGTATTGTTCATGACGAGTTCAAAACTAAAGCGCTAAGAGACATGAAACAGCTTCATCCGGATGCTGCTGTGCTTGTTCATCCTGAGTCACCTGCGGAAATTGTAGATTTAGCAGATGCAGTAGGCTCGACAAGCCAGTTAATTAAAGCGGCACAAGAAATGCCGAATCAAAAATTTATCGTAGCGACAGATCGCGGCATCTTCTACAAGATGCAGCAGCTTTGCCCAGAAAAAGAGTTCTTCGAAGCGCCCACCGCTGGTGAAGGTGCAACGTGCCGTAGCTGTGCACACTGTCCTTGGATGGCAATGAACGGCTTACAAGCAATTGAAGAAGCACTTATCAGTCCAAAAGGAAAAGAAGTCTTTGTTGATATGGAACTGCGTGAAGGTGCGCTACGTTCGTTAAATCGTATGCTAGATTTTTCAGCTTCAATACCAAAGTAGTTGGATTTATAGCCAGATAAATTCAAAAAGTAAAAAACTACTTGATAAAGTGCGAGGCTTTTCATAGTATTAGCCCCGCAATTCAGTGCGGAGAGATGGCTGAGTGGCTGAAGGCGCACGACTGGAACTCGTGTATACGTTTGTAGCGTATCGAGGGTTCGAATCCCTCTCTCTCCGCCATTCTTCCTGATTAGAACTAATCACTTATATCACTTACACTCTTTTTTAGTCGCAAAAGTCTAAAACTGAGTTTTAATCACCAACGATGATACTTTCTCAAATTCAATGCGTGCTCCTGCATGTCGACTTGACAAGATTTTCTCGCCTCTAAATAGACCACTTAATTAAGAAAATTGGTATTACAGGCACCGAACAAAGGTATTTTGGAAAAGTTGTGTGTTTAATACTCCGGCTCTCGGAGCGTTAGCATAATCTGTTAGACCAACTGATATAAAACTGGAGCAATTAATGCTCGCCCTCGTCACTATTTGATGCTTCATTGGCATCTTGTTGGGCTGCAATTTTCTCACGTTCAGCTTTTGAGATGTAGCGTGGCTTATTGCTTTTATGAAGTTTAGCATTTGCACGCTTGTCTTTTTTCTTTAGTGTTTCGTAAATTTTCTTTTTGCGATTCATGTTCGAAGCTCATGGTAAATGAAAGACTATTTTACCTCAGAGTAAGTCGGTTCAACAATGGTAAATGTAATGCCACTCTTATCAGTGCTGTGGATAATTAATACTATTAAAAGGAGAGGTGACAAAATTTCCCGCTTAATATTAGCAAACAGCGACTAGCACCAATTAATTTTAATAATTGCTCAATTTGAAGGCGTAAATCTGACGCTAACAGCGTTAAAAACTTCTTATTTACAACAAGTAAATAAGAAGTTTTTTCTGCCTACATGGGTATAGTGAGCTCAGCGTCAACAGGGGGGAGCGGAGTTAGCAGCAAGGTCTTCTCGCCTTCAAAATAGACAGCGTAACAAAGATAACTAGTATAAAAATCGTATTATACAAAGCCTTTAGTCAAATTGCTGATAATGGATATTGGCACGGTGGTACATCAGCTTGGTCTACTTATCAAGGGCTAAGGGAAGCGGCTAAGGTTTGATCAGCGAGAGCTTGCAATTCAGCGCTGTTACATTGGGTTGCAGAGTATGTTCGAATACCGTAAACACACATAATAAAAAATCGTGCTTTGTTCGTTGCAGCTTCCTCACTCATGACTTCGCTATCAGGCCATGGAGTCAAAAACTGCTGTTTTATCAACGATTCAAACTGTTGCAAGTGGGTGCTTAGTGCACTTTGGATCTCTTTATCCTGTTCACCAATTTCATTGAGCGTTTTAGTCAATAAGCACACTTTTTTTGACTCGTCGGCAACACACTCATTGGTTAGATCTTGCAAAAAACGCTCAAGTGCACAGCGAAGGCTTGTACTGTTTTCAAATAGTTGCTGATAATGCGCTCGTCTATCTGCCTGATATTGTTCTATTGCAGCAAGTAACAACCCCTTTTTGTTTTTAAATGCACAGTAAATAGAGCCAGGGTGTAGCCCAGTGACTTCAGTCAGTTTGGGCATACTGGTTTTGTTGTAACCGTATGTCATAAATGCTTGCATTGCATTTCTTAATACGGATTCTCTATTAAACTCTGCTGTTCTCATTGCATACCTATGGCTATCAACTACAAATTCCGCCGCCATTATAACAAATGTCATTGGGTTTGATGGTAGCAATAAAAATAAAAGAAAGGAAATTACTTGAATAATGATTCAAGAATACATATCTTGAATGTATATTCAAAAAAAGGAGATCCCCAAATGACCCAAGTACTTTTTGAGACGCTAACTCTCAACGACAGCATCACATTGAACAATCGCATTTTAATGGCACCTCTAACGCGTTGTATGGCTGATGATGAACTCGTGCCAACAGCCGATATGGTGAAATATTACGCCAAGCGTGCAGGAGCTGGTTTGATCATTAGCGAAGCGACGATTATTCGCCCTGATGGCCAAGGTTACCCGAATACTCCAGGGCTGTTCACTCAAGCGCAAATTGCGGGCTGGAAAAAAGTAACAGAAGCTGTGCATGCTGAAGGGGGTAAAATGTTTGCGCAGTTATGGCATGTGGGGCGCGTTGCGCATCCGCATTTTTTTGATGGAGAAGTACTAGCCCCTTCTGCAATTGGTATTGAAGGCTCTGTTCCTAGAATGCGTGAGCTGACTTATCAAACTCCAAAAGCGGCAACAAAAGCAGACATTAAGCAGTTAGTTGATGATTATGCAAAGGCGGCAGAGAATGCCATTGAAGCGGGTTTTGATGGCGTTGAAATCCATGGTGCTAATGGGTATTTGATTGATCAGTTTCTACACTATGCAGCAAACCAGCGCTCAGATGAGTACGGTGAAACACCAGCAAATATGAGCCGTTTTGCACTGGAAGTAACAGATGCTGTGATTGAGCGCATTGGTTCGCACAGAGTTGCTTTACGAGTGTCACCTGGTGCCTACTTTAATATGGAGGGCGATAAAAGAGACAGAGCCGTTTTCGATTACTTAATCACCGAATTGAACGCTCGTAATCTTGCTTATTTACATCTTGGTATTTTTGATGACGCTATGGAGTTTGACTATTTAGACGGACGTGCATCTGCTTATTTACGCAAAGTATACGATGGAACTCTTGTAGGAGTCGGCAGTTATACAGCGGAAACTGGTGCTAAAGCAATTGAAAACGACCAATTTGACTTGTTAGCAATTGGCCGACCTTTTATTGCAAATGGAGACTATGTTGAAAAGGTAAGAGCAGGAGAAGTACTCGTGGAATATAACGAGTCTATGTTGGCGTCACTAGAATAAAGAGGCGACGATTTTCGTCAATAAAAAGGAATCAACTCTAAAAATGTCGAACCCTTACGTTTGGCATTTTTTTATTTGTGGCATAAGCTTAACGCATATCCGACATGCTATCACCTATGGTATTAAATATAGGAGCTCTGTTTTTTTGAGTGAGGTAGGCTGTTAACTCAATATTTTGCTAATCATTATTCAACTGCTTAGAGCTTTATTATTAACATTGGTACGAATAAAGGCGTATTTTTCGGTTTATTTGTTCACCAGTTATGTAATAATACGCAAGCAGAGTAGTTGTGAGTGCGCCAAACATGCAAGAAGATTTACTTAATTCAGTTATCAAAATCACAAAAACGCGAGATGTTGATTCTCTCGAATATAGCTTGGTATCAACCATTCAAGAGTTTATAGGGTGTGAAGAGGTCGCTGTTTTTAAAGACCTACTTGTACCTGGTGAGATAACAATAGAAAGAAGCTTATTGCTGAGAAAGCTCTCTGATAAAGAGTTTGATTGGGAAGAAAGAAGCTTGATAAAAGAGCCTGATAAAGAGCTTATTTCTTGTTTGCAGTCAGCATGTATTATCACAGTGCAGGCAAAGGACGGTACCGAGCGTCGCTGGGTGCCTATTAGTCTGCTCGATAAGCCCGTCGGTGCCATTGCCGTAGTGAGTAACGGTCTGTCGAGTTCTGATCAGGTTCTATTGAATGCGTTTTGCCGTATTTTCGAAAACTACCTCACTATTCTTCATGAAAACGAGAGAGACAAGCTGACAGGTCTACTCAATCGTCAAACCTTTGAAAAGCGCATAAAGCAGCTCATTGAAAAGCAAGTTATAAAGCAGCATAAAACCGTATGGCATGGTGACGTGCGCTCAATTCATAAAGGGGCGACATCTTGGCTTGCGATAATGGACATTGACCACTTTAAAAAAGTGAATGATAACTACGGTCATGTATGCGGAGATGAAGTCTTGCTTTTGCTTGCTCAGCGTATGCGCCAGTTTTTTCGCTCTACTGATTTACTTTTTCGTTTCGGTGGTGAAGAGTTTGTGCTGGTATTTGAACCGACCGATTATGACTCGATAAAAGCGAAAATGGACGAGTTTATGGATCTTGTCAGAAGTACACATTTTCCGTTCGTGAAAAAGCTAACAGTAAGCGTTGGCATGTCTCGAATAAGCCCTTATGACTTTCCCATTACGGTCTTAGAAAATGCGGATAAAGCATTATATTACGCTAAAGAAAATGGGCGTGACATGCTATGTTTTTATGAAGCACTTCTTTCAGAGCATAAAATAGAAATACCAGAAGGTAACACGGATATTGATCTGTTCTAGTGACTCTTAATAGTATAAAGCATTGAGTATGTCGTTTTTATATGCACCTAACAGCCTAAAAGGTGCTATTACTACCGCTCACAGGGAGATTCAGATACACTTAACCTAGCGTTAAACTGCATGGCAGACAACATGTTACACATCATTCAATCAAACCGAATGGAAATCTTGCAGGCGCAACTCTGCACGTTGATAAAATCCGCTCCGCTTACCAATCCTTTTGCCAAAGAAACTGTATTGGTACAGTCTCCGGGTATGTCCGAGTGGTTAAAACTTGGTATGAGTCAGCACTTGGGGATCAGCGCACAAGTAGATTTTCCTTTACCCTCCAGTTTTATTTGGAAGTTATATCAACGTTTTATCGACGATGTGCCAAGTGAGTCCGCGTTTAATAAAGGTAACATGGCTTGGAAGCTTTTTACGATATTACCTACTTGCATTGACAACCCAAATTACGTTGCGTTAAAACGCTATTTGGGGGAAGACCCTTCAGGAATCAAACTATTTGCGTTATGCGAAAAAATTGCTGACGTATTTGACCAATATTTGATGTACAGACCTGAGTGGATAGAGCTTTGGGAACAAGGTCACGATAGTCTCCTAGACGTTGATGTGGCTGCTATTGCACCTTGGCAGCCACATCTTTGGCGGCGCTTGGTAAATCACGTGACTAAGCTTGAGCAAAGCCCATATCATCGCGCTAACATGCATGAGCAATTGTTACAGGCATTGGATCACATTGAAGCAGAGCAACTCCCAGAGCGGATCTGTATTTTTGGACTGTCGGCCATTGCGACAAGCCAGCTAGAGATCTTCCAAGCGCTTGGTAAGAAAACCAATGTATTTTTGTTTTTTTTCAATCCCAGTGAACATTATTGGGGGGATTTGGTTGATGAAAAAACACAGGCCAAAGTTGCAGCAAAATATGCCAAAATGCCTGAGCTTGAAGCGAAAGATGGTGAGTATTATTACATTGGTAATCCGCTATTATCGTCGTGGGGGAAACTGGGGCGAGATTACTTTGAACAGCTACTACAGTTAGACGCGAGTTGGATTGATGGCTTTGATTGTGAATTTAACGATCATCTGTTGGGTCTGGTACAGCGAGAAATTTACCAATTGGCATTTAAGGGTGAATCATTAACTGCCGATCCAAACTGGTTTGTCTCTGAAGAAGGCAAATTACCAATTCCAGCGCATGACCGCACTTTAGTATTTCAAGATTGCCATACTCCACTGCGTGAAGTGGAACGGTTACATGATTATTTACTGAATCTTTTTGAGCAACACCCAACACTTACCCCCAAAGATGTAATCGTAATGATGCCTGATGTTGGTGCCTACTCACCCTTCATTAAAGCTGTTTTTGATAGTACGGATGAAGCAATTCGCATTCCATACGCGATCTCGGATTTAGCGATTGAACAAGAGCGACCTATACTTACATCCTTTGTTACTTTAACCGACCTAACTCATAATCGCTTTTGTGTGTCTGACATTTTAGATTTGTTGGGGGTGGCACCGATTGCGGAGCAGTTTGACCTAGAAGCACATGAATTTGACTTGATCCGCTATTGGCTTGAGCAGGTGAACGTAAAGTGGGGCTTGAACGAGCAGCATAAGTATGAGTATGGGCTGCCTAAAATATCGTTAAACACATGGCAACATGGTCTAAACAGATTGCTTTTAGGTGTTGCGACTAACGACGAGCTTACCTCGTTTGCGTCAATTTACCCAGCTGATGAAGTTGAAGGCATGTCGGTGGCTGTGCTAAACAAGCTGATCGGTTTTATTGATGCTTTGATATGGTTGAAGCAAGCCCTGAGTAAGGAGCAAACGTTAGCGCATTTTGCCACCATTTTGCGTCAAGCAATGGCACTATTTTATTTTGCTGAGTCAGAGCAGAGTTGGGATTTGCTCAAGCTTGAACAGATCATCGAAAATATTGAAAAGCATTTTGAGAATGGTGATATTCAAGAGCCTGTGTCGGCAAAGATATTGGCTTACTTGGTCAAACAAGGTGTAAAAGAGAAGGGAGTAGGACAACGCTTTTTAGCTGGCGCTATTAATTTTTGTACACTGATGCCGATGCGGGCAATTCCATTTAAAGTGGTTTGCATGCTTGGATTAAATGATGCGGACTATCCCCGCACGGTGCAGCCCATAGGCTTTGATTTAGTTGCTCATTCAACACGAAGAAAAGGTGACCGCTCGCGAAAGTTAGATGACAGATATCTATTTTTGGAGGCGCTACTAAGTGCTAGAGAAAATCTCTATATCAGTTATATCGGTCGGTCATGCTTCAATAATGAAGTGCAAGTGCCCTCAGTATTGGTCAGTGAATTGGCTGAGTATCTGGCGCGTAGCTTTTATTTTGAGGATACGTCTGAGCAGCCTGTCGTATCTAGATTAACGCAACAGCTGCCATTGCAACCATTCAATCCCGAACATTTTAAAGCCGGTTCGCTGCAAAGTTATAATAAAACCTGGTTATGGCAACATACAGCGATTGAAAATAAGACTGAGGACGCGCCGCTTGAGGTGCCGCTGGATACCGAAATTGAGTTTAGTGATTTGCTACGCGGAGTCTGCGAACCACAAAAGTTATTTTATCAGCAATCTCTTGGTGTAAAACTAAAGCCCATAGAGGCACTTGCTCCAGACGAGGAACCATTTGCATTAAATGCCTTGGAGCGCTATCAATATCTGGATGAAGTTCTTGAAGCACAACTGCGACAAAAACCTCTCAATATTGAGCAAATTTTGCAGCGGGGGTCATTACCACAAGCGAACATAGGTAAACTTCAGTTAGATGGGCTTTTGATGCGTATTGAGCCTATGACGAGAGTACTGACTCCTTTACTCTGTGAAGCTAAAGAGCCCATTGAGCTCAAGTTGCACCTCGATAGTCATATTGTAGTGGGATGGCTCGATAGTTTATATGAAAATCGCCAAGTGTATTACCGCAGCGCCAGTATTAAGGCTAAAGATTTGATTAAGGGCTTTCTAAACCACTGTGCTGCTTGTGCGATAGGGCAGGAAGTGACGACTTATATTGTGGGTCTAGATCAGAGCATTAAATTTGCTGTGCAGGGACAGCAGCAATCACTTGAATATCTACAACAGTGGCTAGCGTTTTATAAACAAGCGCTTAGCGAACCAGTTCCTTTTTTTGCAAATACCAGCATGGAGTTTGCCAAAACACAAGACCTCAAAAAAGCAGCGAGTAAATTTAAGCCGCAATATATTGGTCGTGGCGAGGGGGAGGATCCCTATGTACAGCTTTGCTTTAATGATCTCTCTACTCATGAGTTGCGCTTTTGTGAACTAAGCCTCGCTCTACTTGAGCCGATATTAAAGACTGCAACGGAGGTGGCTCATGGAAATACTTAATCCCGTCACTATGCAGCTGAGTGGGTTAAACCTTATTGAAGCCAGTGCCGGCACAGGAAAGACTTATACTATCACGGGCCTTTATCTGCGCTACTTACTTGGTTTGCGCACACCGGGTGAGCAAACCACTCCATTAAGTGTTGAACAAATTCTTGTGGTTACTTTCACTGAAGCCGCGACGCAAGAGATCAAAGACAGAGTGCGCAAACGTATCATCCAGGCCAGAGATGTATTGCTTGGTGAAATAGTTAACGATGATTTGATAGCCGCAATTTTAGCTCAAGTTACAGATAAAAAGCGGGCTTTTGATCTACTCGATGCGGCGGCTAAATCGATGGATGAAGCAGCGATTTTCACCATTCACGGCTTTTGTCAAAGAATGTTAAAGCAACATGCTTTTGAGTCTAAAGTGGCATTTAACCTAGAGTTTATTCTTGATGAAAGTGAACTTATTGAAGCTGCAATGGCAGATCATTGGCGGCGTTTTGTTTACCCTCTAGACGAAGAAAAGACCCAAGCGGTGGTCGAACAATTTGCTACGCCTTATGCACTTGCCAAGCAAGTCAAGCCACTACTTAGCAAAGAAAACGCTGATATTAAACCTGCGATGTCGTTAGATGCGGTGTTTGCCGCGCGCGAAAAGTACCAAACGCTAGCGCTTTGGTTAAAGGCTGAGATAGTCAAAGCGGATTATCTTAACGTACTTAAAAATGCAGGTTTGGCAGGTAATCGTGCGCCTGGTCGAAAGGCAAATTTACAAGCCCTTGAAGACTATGTAAATAGTGAACAGTGGTGGTTTGAGTTTGGTTCTAGCAATCACTCCTTTGGTTTGTGGGGCAGCGAAAGCTTAGCTGATCCTAAACAGTATAAAAAGAATACTACACCTTTGCAGCATGAACTCATTCGCCATTTTGATACCTTAGCTGAATTACATCATTTAGTGAGTAGTGGTCTCAATATTGCCTTGGTGCGCCAAGCAGTAACTGAGGTTAGTGCATTGCTACGTGTACACAAAGAAGAATATGGACTAATTTCTCCTGACGATTTATTGAAACAGTTACATCAAGCATTGCTAGGTGATAGCGGTGAAGCTCTGGGTGAGAAGATAGCGCTGCAATATCCTGTTGCTATGATCGATGAGTTCCAAGACACCGATCCTGTGCAGTACGGTATTTTTAGTGAAATTTACAAGCGTGAGCATACCGCTCTGACAATGATTGGCGATCCAAAGCAAGCAATTTATGGTTTTCGAGGGGCAGATATTTTCACCTACATTGGCGCTAAAAAAGGGATTGCAAGTCACAACCAATTTACGCTAGCCACCAATTATCGCTCTGACAGTGATGTTGTGGCTGCGGTAAACACTATTTTCACGCGTCACCCAAACAGCTTTATCTATAACCAAGACATCCCCTTTATTGAAGTCAGTGCTAAAGGCAAAGCGCAGGATGCACGCTTTACCATTAACGGTGAAAAACACACCGCCTTGTGTTTTAGTGCACTGCCCAATGGCGATGAAGCTCTCAATAAAAGCGCAGCACAAGCGGGGTTGAGCCAAGCGTTTGCTGCGAAAGTTGCAGCCTTGATAGAAAAAGGACAAGCAGGGCTTGCTAAAATTGGTGAAGAGCCAGTGGTACCTGCCGATATTTGTATTTTGGTACGTGACCGTATTGAAGCCAGTTTAATGAAACGTGCTTTAAACCAGCGTGGTGTTGCCAGTGTTTATCTTGCCAGAGATAGTGTGTTTAGCCAGCCGTTAGCTACTGCCTTGTATCAGTTATTAGAAGTGCTGCATGGTAGCTATGATGAGGCTGCCCTTAGAGGTGTGCTTGCTGGGCCTTTGTTTAACCTTGAGCATCGTGCATTATTTGAATTGCAATTTAACGAACAAGAGTGGCAGCATTATTTGCAGCTATTTAGTGAGTTAACTCAGTTGTGGTATCGCTCTGGTGCGATGGCGATGTTAGAGCACCTGCTTTGCGTATGTGAGCTTCCTGTTGTTTGGCGGCAAAAGGGGATTGAAGTTGAGCGTTGGCTCACAGACTTTCGCCACTTGGCAGAGCTGTTACAGCATAAGCAGCTGGAGTTGGATGGCAGCGGTCGAGTGTTACGCTGGTTCTTATCACAATTGAATAATGCGCAAAGTGATAGCAGTCAAATTCGACTAGAGAGCGATGCTAACTTAGTCAAGATAGTGACGATGCACGCTTCAAAAGGGCTGGAATATCCTCTTGTTTTTATGCCGTTTGCGCTGGGCTATCGAGAATCAGATACCTGTGTGTACCATCAAGAAGGAAAGCTCGTTGTTGACCTTGATGCGGGTGAGGAAGCGAAAGAAAGTGCTGAACAAGAGCGCTTAGCTGAGGATATTCGTTTACTCTACGTTGCGCTCACCCGAGCAGTGCATTACTGTGAATTGGGTCTATACGACATACAGCAAGGCAGAAGTAAAAAATCGGCGCTTCATAAAACTGCGCTGGGCTTTGTGTTATTTGGCGCGCAGACGTTTGATACGGAAAATGAATGGCAAAGAGAATTATCACAGCTTTGTGATACACACACAGCAATGGCCTTCACTTTGGTAGAGCAAGCGCAATACCCCAATCAAATTATTACCACCTCGGCAAATGAAGCGCCATCGCGACTGACTGCCAAAGTATTTACCGGTAGCATAGAAAGGCACTGGCGTACTACCAGCTTTAGTCAGCTTAGTTATCATACCCACCATGGTGATAAACCCGCTGGCGCAGTAGATGAAAACCATTTACTCGATTTACCCGAGCAGCGCCAAGAAAGGGAAAAGAATGCCTATACTTTTCCAAAAGGGGCAAAACCTGGAAGCTGCTTGCACGAAATTTTTGAGCTGATTGATTTTACAGCACCGCATGTGCCACAAGGGGACGACAAACTCACGCTCACAGAGGCGGTAGCCAAATCGTTGGACAAATATGGTATTGCCGATGACTGGCAAACTCCTACAGAGCAGTGGATAGCTAGTAGCTTAGCTACGCCACTACTTCCTCATACTGAACTACAACTTGCTCAGCTTAAACCAGAACATTGTATCGTTGAAATGGAATTCTATTTGCCTTTAAAGCCTCTCAGTGCCATGAAACTTAACAAGATCTTGAGTGATATTACCGGGCAAAAGTCATTTTTAAACTTTGATGATGTAAAAGGCATGCTAAAAGGCTTTATTGATTTGATATTTCAATGGCAAGGGCAATTCTTTATTCTCGATTATAAATCGAACTATTTAGGTGATAGTTCAGACGATTATCAACATGATAACTTAAGTGCGGCGATGTCCTCTCATCAATACCATCTACAATATATGATTTATACCGTTGCGCTGCACCGATTATTAAAGCAACGCCTACCTGACTACCAAGTGCAGCAGCATCTAGGTGGGAACTATTATCTGTTTTTGCGCGCGCTTCCAGATAACCAAGGTATTTTCTTTAATCAATTGAGTGTAGAGCAAGTGTTACAATTGGATGCGTTGTTTGAGGAGTCGGTATGAGTCAATTAAGTATGGACTTTGATGCCTTTGACCATGATAGTTTTATCTCTCTATTAGTAGAGCATAAACGTATAGGAAAAGCCGATTTAGCGCTGGCTAAGTTATTGAATGAACAGCGCCTAGATGATTATTTATATGTCTTTTTGTTGTTGTTAATTGCGCACTCACGCCAGCATAGTTGTTTAGCGCTCGAAGAGATTAATTTGCAAGACCCGTTTGAGCTGAACTATCTTGTTGAAGATGCCAGCCAAGCATTGTCACCTTTTATAAATACGACCATGACAGTACAGGCGCTCTTGCAACACCCGGCTATTGGTGAGGATAAACCGCTCAGGCTTTACGGCAGTAAGCTTTATTTGGCTCGTTTAGCTAATTACGAAGCGAAACTCGCCGGTTATTTTGAGACACTAGCAAGAGCTCAGGTTACATTAGATGAAGAAAAACTCAGCAGCTTGTTAGACTTCTACTTTCCACCGCAACAGGGAACAGACGAGCTTGACTGGCAAAAAGTGGCTTGTACGCTGGCAGTTGTAAAGCGCTTTTGTGTGATCACGGGTGGTCCCGGAACTGGCAAAACGACCACAGTCACTAAGCTATTAGCGATTTTGCAGGCACTGTATGCACGTGCACCCCTCACGATTAAACTCGTCGCACCAACGGGTAAAGCTGCGGCTAGGCTAAGCGAGTCTATTATTGGTGCAAAAGCCAGACTTACTTTACCTTCTGATTTAGCCGAGCTACTTCCAGAGCAAGCGCAAACGGTTCACCGTCTGCTCGGTGTGATCCCGAATAGTTTGCACTACCGTCACAATCAAGATAATCCATTACACTTGGATGTACTGATTGTTGATGAAGCCTCTATGGTTGACTTGTCTTTAATGGCAAAGCTGGTGGATGCGTTACCAAAACATGCTCGGTTGATTCTGCTTGGCGATAAAGACCAGTTGGCATCGGTGGATACAGGCAATGTACTTAGCGATTTATGTGAGAATTTAACGCTGGGGCAAGTGCCTAACTATAGCCATGAACTAAGCACTAAATTGACCAGCTTAAGTAGGCAAGCGTTACCAAAAGGCGGTCATGAACCTGCCCAATTTATGCTTGAGGACAATCTCGCATTTTTACAAAAAAGCCACCGTTTCGATAGTAATAGTGGTATTGGCCAACTGGCATATGCGGTAAATAGCAACAATAAACGAAAATTAGACGCAGTGATTAAGCAAGGCTTTGCTGATCTGCAACTACATGAACTCAATAGCGATGCTTATAATGCGCTTATTACTCGTGCAGCAGCACATTATAAATGTTATCTTGAGGCAATTAATA
Organism: Pseudoalteromonas peptidolytica; assembly: GCF_012641745.1. Classification (GTDB taxonomy): domain Bacteria; phylum Pseudomonadota; class Gammaproteobacteria; order Enterobacterales; family Alteromonadaceae; genus Pseudoalteromonas; species Pseudoalteromonas peptidolytica. Next base: position 108,689 of record NZ_WEHZ01000010.1, on the reverse strand, counting down.
GCTCACAAAGCGAAGCGTATATACACAGTGAATTTGCCAGTTATCAACTGCTCGCCGCCGTACGCGAAGGGCCATATGGCGTTAACGAACTAAATCGCCGAATTGAACTTAAGCTCGCTCAAATGGGACTTATCCAGCCTACAGGTCGTTTTTATGTTGGTATGCCGATTATGATCACGCAAAATGATTATCAGCTGAAACTTTTTAATGGAGATATCGGTATTATTCTGCGAGATGAGCAAGGAGACTTACAGGCCTCCTTTATAGATGAACAAGGTAACGTGAGGCGCTTTTACCCTGCGAGATTACCGAGCTTTGACCGAGTTTATGTAATGACAATACACAAGTCTCAAGGATCTGAGTTCGCTCATACCGCGATGATCTTGCCTCCAATCCAACGCGCTCAGCAGGGCATTAATCGGCAGCTCATTTACACCGGTATTACTCGAGCTAAAAAACACTTTGAATTAGTTGCACAATATAAGGTTTTACTCAGTGGTATGAACCGCACAGTGAGTCGCAGTAGTGGCCTTCGGGAGCGACTCTCGTTTACGGAATGAGCCATTACATCAGCCTAGTTAGCGATTTTCATACGCATCATACTTTTTGGCAAATCGTTCAAATGCCGCTCTTAGCTCTGGGTTTTCATTGATCTGCGTTAGGATGTCGGCTTTTTGTGCCTTTCTTTTGGTGTTAGTGACTGAACGAACATCTGAAGCATCAGGCATGGAGAGATACTTTAAAGAATAAGCGGGGTTTTTTAAGTCTTGGATATTAAGCTGTATGTGCTGCTTGGTGAGGCTGTGAAAACTTTCCTTTGTGAATCGAGTTTCGCATTTGAATGATTTTATTTTGCTGCCATGTCGCGGCTTTTTATCACATTTAGTCTTGAATGAATCATCCGAAGCAAACTTGTTGTACAAATCATAAAAGTCTTTTTTGGCACTTTCCATTTCGAGCTTCAAGACATATTGAGGCTTTTCGCCAATGACTTCTATACGTTCAATCACTTGCTGATTGTTGTCATCTACAGATGCGACACTAAACAACGGAAAAGTCGCAACCAGAGCACCTATCAACTGACGTAAGTATACTGATGTCATTATTATTATCCTTATTATAGATACAATTTTAGTTAACGGTATCACAAGCAACTACATTGAACAATAAATAGCCGCACTTGAATCTATCTATTTTGTTATTAGTTTTTTGTTATTAACTTGTTTTATTTTTGGGGTGTTCTAAGGTTAGAGAGAGCTTAAGAGCTAGCTCGCCCAGTGAGTAGATTTGCCATCAGTTAACGCGTTAACTGATGGCGTTTTTTAAAACTTAATTTTCTCTATAAGAGTATTGGGGTCAATTTCCAGCTCATCCATTAAAGACCATCGGGTCTGTTTCTGAATACTGCCTTTACCTAAAATCCAATAATCGTAGGTCTTATCGATATGGCCATTGGTGTGCTGAATAGTAAGCCAAGAATTAACATAACTGAGTAAGTCTTGATTGCGTTTTGCCACTGCAAAGCCTACGGGATATTTCAAGTCAGCACCCTTTGGTACTACAACCCCAAACTGGGGGTAAAACATACTCCAAGCAAAGCCAGCTTCAGCGCTAATCACCAAAGCGTCATATTGATCTGGATGTTCGAAATAGCTTTGTAGGTTGTTAATACTGGATACTTGCACTTTTGGGTTTTGCAGGGCTAATTGTTTGAGTATTGGCGCATACTCCATATGTGCAAGCTTCAGCTTTTCCAAAGTAAGTAATGCGGACTTGTCTGTGAATCTTTTTAAATCATGATCTTTTGCTAACAAAGCCAGTTGTAATTCCAGTACTTTGTCACTAAAACGTACATTCTGTAAGTCAGTTATATTTATTTCAAGACCTGACATTGCAACATCAAAATAGCCTTTATTAAGGTAGGTTGCTAATTGCGGTTTTTTAAATGGAATAAACTCAACTCGTACTCCCAAATCAGATGCCAATCTATGAGCCAAACTGACATCAAAACCGACCAGTTGATCTTTTTGATTGAAGTAACTAAACGGAACATTATCAACGAGGTATCCAACACGCAGTAGATTACGCTTTTTGATCACATCAATATTGGTAAGTGATAATTCACCGCTTTGGTATGCCTTGGGTACATAGCTAAGTACATGCGCTGGCACAGTATCTGAAATCACCATATTTGCAATCGCTTCATCTGCCGACTTAGTTTGTTTGCCGAGGTAATTATTTGCTGTAAAACTCAACAACATAAATGCCGGGAGTAAAGCAGATAGTAAGGTCAAATAGTAAACTGATCGTACTCGTTTCAAGTGGAGCTGTTTACGGTTGATAAAAATACACAAAAATACAAAAGCAAAGATATATACCACAGTGGTAGGAGAAACCACTTTGGCAGTCAGTACAGACATAGAGAGATACAGCTGATAAGTGTCTGCGGGAACGCGTAAAATATCCAGTAAATAGGGAATAGCAATATGCACATTCGCAAAGTAACTCAGCATCGCCGACAAAGACACATTAGGGATTTGTTCGAAGCCGATTTGGTTGCCGGTAAGCCATGCTGCAAAAGAGACGAAAATTAAGGTAGTTAGCTTACCTAAACTTGGGAAGGTATAAGCGATAGGTACGAGCACCTCAGCAATGTGATCAGAGTTTTCATCGCTTTGCTTGATTTTGCGTAAATGGTCTTTTATCCCTTCGGTGATCACTGGTAATACAATAAAAACGTTGCCGGTACTGAATGCGGTGATCCACGCATTGCGCATAACCATGATGAGGTCGCGATACTTTACAGGGGTGAGTGCGGCAACAAGCATAGGGAGCAGCACTAACATCAAATACACGCCGACACATAAAACCACAACCCAGTACACCTGTAATTCAGACAGTTCTTCAGCGCTCATCGTGCCTGCCGTGCTTGCTGTCATAGCAAAAATACCGATAGGGAAGATGGCTATGATCTTCTTCGAAATGACCGACAGACCTTGACCGACGACTTCTAATACATCGAGTAACCGGTTCTTCTTTTGGTTAGAAATAAGCGCCATGCCCAGAGCGATACAAAATATGACTAAGGCCGGTACATTACCTTCTGCCATAGAAGCAAAAGGGTTTGAGGGAATATAATGTTTTACAAAGTCTATTTCGGGCGCTGCTGCAACCAGCGCAGGGGAGAAAAAGGTGCCAGCATCATGCGCTGGTAATGTCATAATAAAGCACCAGATCACAGCAAGACCTATCACCCAAATAGAGAGCATGACTAGCGCCGCTTTTGCAAGAATGCTTTTAACTTGTTCTGGATTAAATTTCCCCAACCCCACGATGAGGCTGACGACGATATAAGGAAGAATAGTGATTTGCATCAGGTTCACAAAACCTGTACCGATAGGCTTTAAAAATGATAACCGTTCACCGAAAATTAAACCAGCAAAAATACCAAGTATGAGCGCCCAAAGCATCCAGTTAATGTTTTTTAGAAAATTAAGCAATTTCGTCATGTGCTCAGTCGGAAAAAGAGCGGTATTTTAATTAGCTTAGCTTAAAACTTACTGAATGTTTGAGCGATTTGATTACAAATCATTGAGTGTTTACTCAAAGTTCATAATCATCCCCATTTTTGGCACGATAGCAGGCTCTTCCCGCGGGTTGTTGCACACCATGATAAAAGCTCATCCACAGCTTTTGAAGCTGGGTTTTAGTCTTTTTCCCAACCACAGATGCCAATGGTGTTTCAACGATGATATCTTCGATATGTGCATTATCAAATTGGCCAAGTGCTCCGCAGCGATTGAAGGTAACTTCAATATGTAAGCCATCGTCTTGCTTTAACAAAATAACTTCCGGCGTTTCACGGTGACCGCAAAGCGCGACGAATTGGCTACACTTTTTTAAGCCACAATGGGTGCCGTTGGCAAAAAACGCAAGCAGGTGGTTGTAGTAAATCACATAGTCTGTCACCTCCATGTGTGAACCAAATTCTAAAGGACACTGTTCATCAAGATACTGTTTTGCCAGCATTGACTGTTGCGCTTTCGTATCGTCAATTAGTTGCTCTGTATGCGGTTGTAATTGCGCTGCCATGATCCACCTCTCTTGTTCATGTTGTCATAAATTGGGAAATATATTCTGGTTGTTTTGTATACATCTTGAGTGTAAGTTAAATATCTAAATAATTTCACAAAAAGAATTTCACAGTGTGAATTTCACAAAAAGGGGTGTGAAATAATGGCAAAAGCTGCAAGTTTAATTCGAAAATCTCACTTTTTGGGTACGAAAATAAGAAATTTAAGAAAGCGTAACCACCTAACTTTGGAAGATTTATCGGCAAGGTGTGTTAAGCAAGACCCGAGTAGTGCACCATCCGTTTCATACTTATCCATGATTGAACGGGGTCAGCGTACGCCAAGCGAAGCGATGCTAGAAAACTTCTCTAACGTATTTCAAAAGCCGATTGAGTGGTTTTTAGATAGTCAACCTGAGGCACCTGAGATTGCACCTGATAAGGGCAGCTCTGGTGGTATCGTGGGTATGGCGCTAGAGCCCAATTTTTTATTTGAGAAAGACATTTTACAAATCGCTATTCCAGAAATGCTCTCTCAAGCTGGTATTAGTGGTAGGCAGTTTGCGCACCTTCTGATCCGTGCCCATCAAGAGCATCACCAAAATCATTTTCCAGATTTGGAGCGTGTAGCCGATGAAGTTGGCGGTAAAAATTTATATTTAAGTTGTGAAGATCTGATGTCTCTTTTACTGGCCAAGGGAAGAAAGGTAGAGTGGTTCGAGCAATCAGGAAGTCTCAATGAGGGAATTGTGACTTCCTACTTTAAAGAGCCAAATGTGGTGTTTATAAATCGCATACTGCAATCCCATCCGGCGAGGATGAAATATGACTTAGCCGTTCATATTGGTCATGCAGTGCTACACAATAATGAGGGACTAGACTGTGTACTAAGTACAGGAGAAAGCCGTAAGAATAGTGACAACCCAGACCACGATACGCCAAATGCACAGGATATTCTTGGTGCTTGGCAAGACTTTGAATCAAGTTTTTTCGCTGGGGCACTGCTGTGCCCTCGCACGCCATTTCGACAGCTACTTGAAAGTAGAGGGTATGATGTTCGTGTGCATGAGTCGTTGGGGATTTCTGCGTCAGTAGCAATGCGTCGGATGACTTCCGTATCACCTTACCCGCATTGGCACTACTTTGACGCATATCAGGCTGGAAAGCTAAAAGCAGTATACCGAGGCAATGGGATCCCATTACCGTGGGGCAATATGCGCAGCGTTGCCGATCCTTGTCAGCATTGGGCCGTCTTCAGAAAGTTCCATGATGATAGTAATGCCGCCAGTGCCCAGCTTTCTATTCTGAATGTTAATGGCAAGCCAAGGTTATATTGCTGTGAATCAGTGAAAATCACAGATGTGGCAAATCGTCCTAGGGTGCTCTGCGCAGGTCTTGACTTAAATCCTGCCATTCGGGCTCAAGGTATAGATGCAGACACTTTAGTGGGAGAGCTACAGCAAGCGTGTATCAGTTATGGAGGCTCAAGTGTTGTGCCATACCATATGAAAACGCAGTTATTGAGGGTTGCAAAAATTTTGAATATTCAGTGGGTTGAGAGGGGGCTTGAAGGCGCTGTCCGAGTCATATGTACTCGCGGCAAAAGTTGCCCCAGAAAGCCGGGGTGTTATCTCAACGGTCACGGATAATAAAAATGATAGTTATATCGAATTCTTCTATTTTTGCCTTGAGATAGTATACACATTTAGTTTACACTTTTCATGTTCATAAAGTGGGTACTAAAATAATTTACTCTATGACAGATTATTTTGATTAAGATATTTTTGCAGTTTCTGCGTGAAATATGCGTTATTTGAGAGGAAGCTATGCTGTATAGACTGGGGGTCATCTTCCCAACATAGACTGCTTAACTAATCAAATGGGTATTTAACAAAACTTATAAAGGGAATATTTAATGTTTAATCGAAAAAGCGCCTACTTATCAATTTCTTGTTTGTTGTTTTCTATATCAGCATCTGCTGAAATTATAACTGTACACTTTGATGCAAAAGTTAGATCTGTACAAACTCCTAGCGGTACTGAAAGTCCACAGGTACAAGATGGAGAGAACTTAAACTTTACGATTGCATACGACACCGAGGCAGAATTAGTGAATAATTACTATGTCGATAGTAATCCTAACAGTTATTTTTCTGCCAGTTTTGAAGGTGGGTTAACAGCTTCAAATAAAAACCTTGGTGGCACAGTACATAAAATCGAGTCAAACAAAATGGAGTTCCCGGAGTATAACGAAGTTCATTACAATACGAACTTTTCTCCAAAAAACGCAGTGACAAATAACGGTGAGAGCATCTACTTTTACCTGCAGTTTAAGCAAATCACTGATGAATTGCGTGATGTAAAACTAATATCTGATTGGAATGTAGCACCAAATTATTTTGTTTGGACTGAAGCTTTAGTCCAGTACAATCGTTCATTTATCTACGCAGATATCACGAACTTTACTGTTGGAAACACAACGTCCGTAATTACCAGCGTTGAAGCGGGTAACCAGCAAATAGCAGCAACAGGTGGCACAATAAACTATGCTTACTCCATCGCTAACCAAGAAGAGACAGGAGCAACTGTTGAAGCATGGGAATATATCACCATGCCAGATGGTACGGCATATAATTTAGGTGGGACATCAGAAATCAAGCTGGCACCAAAAGAAGAGTATGTTCAAACCGGTCGTTACTTCACTATTCCTGCCTATTGGCCAGCCGGCCAGTATACGTACAATTTCCAGTCTCTGCTCATCGATGGTGGTGACAAGAAAGGAGAAATGTCGAAAAGTGCTTTTACATTTATTAAGGAATGACAATATATTCCTTTAACAGTCGCTCAATTGAGTGAATAAGAGTACTTAATAAAAGGTAGACAGTAAAAGTGCGTACTTGTACGCGCTTTTTATCAAGCAACCTGAGCTGGGGATGCACATTGCTTATCCACAGCTTAGGTTTATTACGCAAACTAATGTCAAATTTTTTTTCTGATCAGATCTCTGACAAGTAACCTCGCTGGGTGAATGGCTTGATGAACACGCTCGCTAAACGGTCTTGCCTCGCCAAGTAGACCAGCAACTAAATGCTCTGTCGCAAGTGGTGCACTGCACAGTCCTCGAGCGCCAAAACCTGTAACAATGTGAATTCCTTGATAGGGCTGCGCAGCTTCATCAAAGCCGTAGTGTTTTCCCTTTCGTAAATTGGCAAATGCGGAACAAAATTCCTCATTATGTTGCACTTGACCAAGCATAGGTAAGTGGTCGTTGAAGCAGCAACGTACCGCAGCCTTTTCTGAGACAATATCACCAAGGCTGTTTACCAAATCGGTACCTTGATAAAAGTTTTCAAGTTGTGCACGGTTGGTCACATTGTCCTCATCCTTTATTGCCCGACTTTTAGTGTTTTTATCAAAGGTGGCTCCCATGCAATGTAGCTCGTCCATCGCGGGGGTAAAATAACCTTTATGACAAAGTACAGTTGTAAGTGCCTTGGACGCTTGACCAGCCTCAATATGAGAAACTTGACCACGAACACCATGCAGTGGCACATGTTGAGTCTGTTCGAAGCGATCTGAGTGCTCGCCACCGCAGACAAAGACATCTGAAAAAGGTCCAAACGTCTGCTCTTCGGTATGAAGTATCCAGCCTTGGGTCACTTTTTCTAGCCTGATAATATCTGTATTGAAATGTGTTTCGATTGGCGTAAGGGCATGGGCGGCCTCAAACACCGCTTTTGTTGCTTCTGCTGGGTTTAACCATCCTGCTTCGGGAATAAAAAGTCCACCGTATGGTAGCTGTGTGTTAGCAATAGCCGACGCTTGCTCGCTATCTACTGGGTATACTAAAGCATGTGGCCAGGCTGCTTTATCGACTAGATTTTGGTGTTGCGTTTGTTTAGCCTTGGTTACCGATTGCAGTAGTACACCACACCAGTCGTGAGCAAATTCATAACCACTGCTTGCTAGGTGTTGATATAGACGCTTAGCATACAAAAAGCTATGAGCGTAAAATTCACTTGGTGGTGTGTTATCTGCTTGTAAGTTCGGATAAACAGCGCCTTGGCGATTGTGTGATGCGCCTTTTGCCAGGTCATCATCTTGACAAAATAGTGTTGCATTTAGGTTTCTTTTACTGAGATGGTAGAGCAAGCAGCTCGACGTAATACCACCACCAATCACTGCTATATTATTAAGCTGACGCGGCTGAACAGAGTAATATTGTGGCGTATTAGATTGTTGATTTGCGTGTTTGAGCTTGCCCACAACCATTTCGCGTTTGCGGCCAAATCCTTTTACTTTTTTACACTCAAACCCTGCTTCTTGTAGTCCTCGACGGACAAAACCTGCGGCAGTAAAAGTCGCAAAAGTTGCATTGTCTCGGCTCATATTAGCCATGGCGTTAAATAAGCTTTGTTGCCACATGTCAGGGTTCTTGCTCGGCGCAAAACCATCTAAGAACCAAGCATCAATAATCCCGTTTTGTTCAAAACTTATCTGCGGTAGATTATCGTGAATATCTCCAAACCATAAATCTAATGTCACTGAGCCACTATCAAACTCTAGCCTGTGGCAGCCTTCAAGTGCCATAGGGTATTGTTGGCAAAGTTTTTTGGCAAGTGGCGCTAGAGTTGGCCAAGCTTGAAGTGCTTTAACTAAATCATCGATATGAATTGGATACTTTTCAAAAGATACAAAGTGAAGTTGGTTAACACTGGCGTCTTTGCTACGCTGGTTAAACTGATGCCAAGCATTGAGGAAGTTTAAACCAGTACCAAAACCCGTCTCTGCGATGACAAATCGATCTTTGCCATGATTTTGTAATCGCTCGTCGATATGGTTTTGAGTATAAAAAACATAATGTGATTCGGCTAGGCCATCATCATTAGAGAAATAGACATCGTCAAAACTATTTGCAACTGGTGTACCTGCATCATTGAAGTGTATTTGAGCGTTTTTTATCATGAAAGACTCTATATCTGACTTGTTATAGTGTATTTTACTGACTTTCTGCGCAATAGTCTGGTTGCATTTTTGTTTATTTAGGTTCAGAGTACATGTGTACGCTGGAAAGCTGACCACTTGACGCTAGAATTCAGCGTATAATACGCATAATTTGTAATATCGAAGGGAATATACCCATGAGAAGAGCCGTTATTACGGGGATCGGTGTCGTTTCGAGCATCGGCAACAACAAGCAAGAAGTTTTAGAGTCATTAAAAGCTGGTAAAAGCGGCATCGCTTTTAATCAGGAGTTTGCAGATAACAACTTACGTAGTCACGTGTCTGGTAATATAGATATTGACGTAAAATCTCTAGTGGACCGTAAGGCACACCGTTTTATGGGAGACGCGGCAGCGTTTTCTTATATTGCGATGGCGCAAGCAATTGAAGATTCAGGTTTATCAGAAGAACAGGTATCAAATGAACGCACCGGCTTAATTGTCGGCTCTGGTGGTGGTTCATCTAAGTATCAAGTTGAAGCTGCTGACATCTGTCGAGAGAAAGGAGTTAAGCGCGTTGGGCCTTATATGGTTCCGCGTACTATGGCTAGTACAACATCAGCATGTTTGGCCACTCCATTTAAAATTAAAGGCCTAAATTATTCTATCAGTTCTGCATGTGCGACCTCTGCGCATTGTATCGGTAACGCGGTTGAGCAAATTCAGTTAGGCAAACAAGATGTACTTTTTGCCGGCGGTGGTGAAGAGCTGCATTGGACACTGGCAATGGAGTTCGATGCAATGGGTGCATTGTCAACCAAGTATAATGAGACACCAGAGCTTGCATCTCGTACTTATGACGCAAACCGAGATGGTTTTGTCATTTCTGGTGGTGGCGGTATTGTTGTGGTCGAAGAGTTGGAGCATGCTCTGGCACGAGGCGCACACATTTATGCTGAAATTGTTGGCTACGGCGCAACATCAGATGGGTATGATATGGTTGCACCTTCAGGTGAGGGTGCCGTGCGTTGTATGAAGCAAGCGATGCAAGACATAAATACACCAATCGATTACTTAAACACGCATGGTACATCAACGCCAGTCGGTGATGTAAAAGAGCTTGGCGCAATTCAAGAGCTATTTGGAGAAAACTCACCAGCTATTAGTGCAACTAAAGCAATGACAGGCCATGCGCTTGGCGCAGCTGGTGTACACGAAGCTATTTACTCTTTGTTAATGTTAGAAAATGACTTTATTGCACCGTCGATCAATATTGATGAACTGGACGAGCAAGCTCAAGGGTTAGATATTGTAACGCAGCGCCGTGACGGTGCATTAACAACCGTGATGTCGAACAGCTTTGGCTTCGGTGGTACAAATGCGACGCTCGTGATGCAAAAGTATAAAGGTTAAGTTTATACACTGTGTATCAGACATAAAAAAGCAGGCTAGGCCTGCTTTTTTAATGTTTTGTACTTTAACGCACTTTATGTTTCATTAAGCGTTCTTTATCTCGTGACCAGTCGCGGTCTTTTATATCGGCACGCTTGTCGTGTTGCTTTTTACCTTTTGCAAGATAAAACTCAAGTTTGACCCAGCACTTTTTCCAGTACATTGCTGTGGCGATTAAAGAGTAGCCATCACGTTCTGTTGCACCAATCAGACGAGAGATTTCGCGTTTATTTAGTAGTAGTTTACGATAACGAAGTGGATCGCATATCACGTGGGTTGAAGCACTATTTAATGGCTGTATCTGACTTGCCAACAAATACGCTTCACCATCTTTGATATGGATATAAGTATCTGAGATATTAACCTTACCGGCACGGATACTCTTTACTTCCCAGCCTTGTAATTCGATACCTGCTTCGAACTTTTCATGTAGTGAATACTCGTGACGCGCTTTTTTATTTAGCGCTATAGTATTGCTATTTGATTTACTTGAATTTTTCTTTGCCATAATGGCTTAGTCTACCTATAAATCCTGTTTTAAGACAGCGCTTTTTCATCAATGTGGTGTATTTTTACCTAGTCAGTGGCTGCAAACAAGATAAATCTGCAAAACCTTGATAAAATCCCCTTATTAAGAGTTGGAGTGTCTATGCCACAGATAGAAAAAAGTGCTTTGGTGATGTATAGCACCAAAGAAATGTTTGAACTTGTGAATGATGTTGATGCGTACCCTAATTTCCTACCTCATTGCTCAGATGCCAAGGTGATCAATAGCGATGAACAGGGAATGACTGCTAGCTTGGAAATATCAAAAGCAGGCTTAAAAAAATGGTTTACCACCAAAAATGAATTCGATGGTAATCGTGTGAGAATGTGCTTAGTTGACGGCCCATTTAAATCACTGCATGGTTATTGGGAGTTTACTGAGCTGGATGAGCAAGCTTGTAAGGTGAGCTTAAAATTGGAGTTTGAATTTGCCAGTAAATTGATAGAAATGGCATTTGGTAAATTATTCAATGAAGTAGCCAAAAATATGGTATCTGCTTTTACTCAGCGTGCTAAAATCGTGTACGGAGCAAGATAATGATAAAAGTTGAAGTGGTCTTTGCATTACCTGACAAAGCGACATCTGTGTCAGTTGACGTACCAGAGGGAACCTCGGCTGAGCAAGCGGTTTTACAATCGGGCATATTGGATAAGTGTCCAGAGATTGATGCAAATAATTTAACGCTCGGAGTTTGGAATCGCACGGTGAAGCTACATCAAGTAGTGAATGATGGCGATAGAATAGAAATATATCGTCCACTTATAGCTGATCCAAAAGAAGCGCGCAGACGTCGAGCAGAAAAAGCAAAAGAGGAAGGGCGAGCGAGTAAAATCACTGGAGGTCGTCCAACGACACCTGGAAATAATACCAATTAGACTTAATACTTGCTCAATTTGAAAGAGTAAATCTGACGCTAACTGGCTGCTAGAAAGGTATTAATTATCCGAAGCTCAGGTTACTTAGCTTCAAGTACTGAATGGGTGTTGAGCATTAAAAAAGGGGAAATCATTTCCCCTTTGACTACGAAATACTGACCGACTAGTTATGAATCTAGCGGCGTGTTAAATTCTTCAGGTTCTTCAAAGTCACCACTGATCCGCACTAGCTTGTCATTCTCAAAATAGACACTGAATGATTTTCTTACCTCTGATGGTCTATCAATATTAAACACATATTGATAGTGCCAGATATTATTGTTAAACGCGTCTTTCGCCAATGGTGTGCCGAGTACATATAATACTTGCTCTCTGGTCATTTGCACTCGAAGCTTATCTACATCTGACTGCTCTAAGAAATTACCTTGTGGCACGTTGATGCGATAAATCCAGCTTGAACAGCCAGACAAAAACACAGTCATAACTACAGCGCTGAGCCAAACAGAAAGGGTTTTATTAGACAGCATGAAATTGTGTATCCTTATTATCAGTTGTTAGCATGATACCGATTGCACAGAGAAGGTAAAGTCTCTTAGCGGATTTGGACTGCGTTAAGTGTAAAAAGTTCGTCTGTAAGTTGCAATAGGTGCAAAAAACCGTTTTAGGTGCAAATTAAGGAGGTAAGTAAATTGCTTGGGCAAGCTTTACTTAATCAAACTGACAAGGCAGATCATCAGGCAGTGTGGAGTTTGTATATTATAGAAACACGCTTTGGGCATTGGTACACCGGTATCACGACTGATGTAGAGAGGCGTTTTCATCAACACCAAAGCGGTAAAGGAGCAAAAAACCTAAGAGGAAAAGGACCTCTTGTCCTTAAATTCCAATTTGCTGTGGGCTCTAGAAGGCATGCCTCCAAACTCGAGTGGCAAGTTAAGCAGCTCACCAAGGCTCAAAAGGTTCAGCTGGTTGAGTCTAAAGGAGAGCGTGTCAACGATAAAATAAAGTCACTGATGAGCGCAACCCCAGCCTGATATTTATCAATATCCATGTTTTTTACAGTGTCTTTGGTAGTGTGGTGATGCTTGTCCTCTCCAATACCAAAATAAATATAGGGTATTCCGTTGCGATAAAAAGCGTAATGATCACTGGCTTTATGCCAATCGATACTGGGGTTATCGGCATAGCGTGCCATTTGTCGCTGTGATGAAACGACAGTTAATTTCAGCGGTGCTTGCTTCATACTCTTTAATTGCGATTTGAATTGACTAAACCCTGGAGAAAATAACGCAAATAGGCGGTTGCTCTTGTTTACTCCTAACATATCTAAATTAATATTAACGGCGATGTCTTGGTTTAATTGTTTGGCGTAAAACTTAGCCCCATGAAGGCCGCGCTCCTCAGCATCTGTTGCGACGAATAAAATATCTCGAGAGCGATTCGTTTTAGCTAGTTGTCTTGCGATGTAAAGCATTGCGGCTGTACCCGAGGCATTATCATTTGCGCCTGGGTAGTGCTTTCTTCCCGTCGTGCCCAAATGATCATAGTGAGCGCTGATCACAATCGGGGTGTCACATCGAGGCTGTGTGCAGGGGAGAGTAGCGGTGACATTATGGCCGGTATCTTTGCTAAAAATGCCCGCTCTAAAAGTAAATTGTTGATATTTAGGATTGGCGCCTGACGCCCGAAAGGCCTCATAAATATACCGCGCGCTAATGTTTGGGCTTTTGCTACCACTTTTCCTTCCACGATGACTGACACTTGTGAGCGTTTCTAAATCGGTTATCAGTGAGCCACTTTGAGCTTGAACGCTTGGTAGTGACCCCCAGACGAATAGGACACACGCACAAGCTATGCCGAAGTTACGTCCTAACATACGAAGTTTACCTCTCTTTATTATTGTTTTCAGAAGGTTGGTTATTTGCGATACTTTTGAGTAGTGCTAACTTTCCTTCATAACGCAGCTTGTCGTGCTCGAATGATGCTGTGTTATATGCTTTTTTTAGGTATCGGTCCGCAGCTTTTTTGTCATTTTGTGCAAAAGCAACTTTAGCTAAGCCAAAATAGCTTTCATGAAGGTTTTTATCCAGCTCCCTTGCTTGTATGTAAAAATGCTTAGCGCGGCTAAAATCACCACTGTTAAATGCTTCGTTGCCTAGCACCAGCATATAATAAGGGTTGTTTTTTCTTTGTTCGTGAATATTTCTTTCAATCGTCTTTGCGTCATCGTTTCTTCCGGTTAAATAATATAGCTTTGCTAAATTGCCAAGAGCATTACGATTATCCTTATTAATTGCAATGGCCTGCTGGTAAGCCCGCTCCGCAAGCTGGTATTGATCTGTGATCCGGTAGAGAATGCCGAGATTGCCCCAAGCTCCATCGTGATATTGGTCACTCTCTATCGCCGCACGATAGTAACTGTACGCCATATCTAGATCGCCTTTGATCATCTCCATTGCACCTTTGTTATTGTAAAACATAGACAAAATAGTGCCTGTCGAGATTGAACTGGTGCTAAAGTGTTGGTTTCGACTGTTTGGATCAAAATCAACGGTTACCGAGGTGGGTTTTACATATAGGGTTTTAATAGCATCTTGAGTATTGTCTACTTCAAATATTTTTATATTTACATGGCCTGTGAGCAGACTATAGCCTTGGCTTTCATCCCAATATTCTGGGATATGTACGCGCTGAAACTGAGTTTTCAACCCCACTTGTTTTGCGATGGCATGTGTTAGAATTGACAGCGATAAACAATTGGCGTTCATACTACTGAATGCTTGGCTAGCGGTTAGGTTTGCACCTGATAAATAGGATAATGAATCATCTCCGCTATTGACCAAAAACTCCATTAGCATTTTTGCACGTTTTACCCCAATTTCTTCATTATGGAAGTAGTGCTCTAGTTTAGCCTTGATCTCATTATTCAACTGAAAAACATCTTTGTGAGATTCAACTTGTTGGATATTAAAGTGATGTGTTGAGTTTAGAATTGAGGTATCGATAGTCGCTTTGGGTGTGCTGTTACACCCGCTGAGTAAAGCCGTTAGGATAACCACTAAACACTGAGTAACCGCCTTCATACAACCTCCTAGCAGTGTTCTATTCGCTGTAACTAACTCGATAACTCCGCTATCGTGTCCTGATATCGCTAAAGTAGTTATCCGAATGAGCTAAAAAAATATTCCAATTAAGTTTTTACTATAAGCTTTTCAGGCAGTCGGTGTCGAATTTTCCACCATATATTATTTTGATAGAACGCTAAAATGGTATCATCGATTTTGGTTTATCAAGTCACAGATTAACTGTTTCTAGTTATGAATGTAGACTAAAAGCGCTATGAATGCGCGACTATATTTGTTACCTGATGTAACAACGGGGAGAGTACCCAATAAAAGTGCGCCCACACAATGTGGTGCAGGCGCTGTTACTTTGGCTGTTTAGAAGCTGGCGACCAAGTCATCCAGCGTTTTGGCAGAATCCGCTAAACGTTGAATCGCTTGTTCAGTGTCGAGCTGTTTATTCATTACAGCATCACTAATTTCACTAATTTGCTCAATGTTACGACCCACATCGGCCACTACGTTGCTTTGCTCTTCCGTTGCTGTTGCGATCAATGCAGTCATGTCGTTTATTTGATTTGCAGTTTCTGAAATCTCAAGCATTAGCTCTACTGAGGCTTGCATAGTTTGGACACTTTGCTCCGCTTGAGTGCTAGACTGCTGTATTTGATTGACTATGTTGTCAGATACTTGAGTGAGTTCAGAGATTGTTGCTTGAATTTCATCTGTAGAGTGTGAAGTTCGACTTGCTAAGGCTCTCACTTCATCTGCTACTACTGCAAACCCTCTACCATGTTCACCGGCTCGAGCTGATTCTATTGCCGCATTTAGGGCAAGCAGGTTAGTTTGTTCAGAGATCCCTCTAATGACGTCAACAATATTAGCAATTGATTGGGTCTTTTGTGCCAATGTCGCCACTTGACCTGCCATATTATCAATATCTCCAGCCAATAGATGAAGTGTTTCTTGGCTTTGTTGAACACCCAGTCTGCTGTCTTTGGTTGAAGCTTTACTTTGCTCAGTGAGCTTGGCTGTACTCGTTGCACTGCTGGCAATTTCTTGTACTGTTGCACCCATCTCATTAATCGCGGCAGCAACAGACATAGTTTGTGACTTTTGATCGTCCAAAGATTGTGAGTTTTGTTGGCTTTGTTTAAACACAGCTTCACTAGTAATACGAATTGAGCGGCTCTCTTCAGCTACTGAGTGGATCGCTTCCTCAATTTTACTAATAAACTGATTAAAGCCGCCAGCTAGCGCTTGCAATTCAGGCTGTGCGGAATCTGGCAAGCGATAGTTTAGTTTTGCATTGCCACTTCCTAGCTGCTCGAAAAGTTCAGCCATTTTCTTCAGTGGTGCACTGAGATTTTTAGCTAATAACATACTAATGATGCTGGCAACTAAAGCTATCACCAGCGAAAAGCCGATGATTTGCCATTGCAGGGCCGTGATCCCACTGTTAACTTCACTGGTTGGGACCTGAGCAATCACAAATAAATCGGTCTCTGGAATTGGGCTTGCGGCAACTAAATTAGCTTCGCCATCAACTTCGAGCTCCTTAACAATAAATTGTCTTGATGAAGTTAGGTCATGGCTTTGTTGGCCATAGAAATCCTCAAGTGAAGATTTTGCGACTTTGCTTGCGTCAGGGTGCAATTGCACAACCCCTTCTTTATTGACAACGAATACAAAGCCTGTTTGCTCGATTTTCATGTTGGCGAGCATTGACTGCATATCGTCAATACTTTTTGCAAGTCCAGCTAAACCTACCCCAGCTAATTGCTGGTGGTTAACGAACATCTTCACATCCCCTGGTGCTTCTTGGTAGATGCTGATTGAGTAAGCTTCAGCGCTGTTGGTAAAGCCAAAAAACCAACCATCTTGCTGCCGGTCTAAGACACGTAAAAAGCCTTTTTGATTCCAATACTGGCGGGTATCGCGGTTTGCCCAAGATGCTGTAACCAAGTCATATTGCGCTGCGATACGCTTGAGTTCGTCAATCAACAGTTGCTCATCTAAGGTATTTTGTTTTGCTGCTTGTGTGATAAGCAGGTTACTAGAAAGCTGTTGAGCTGCGTTTTTTAGTGTATCTATTTGCATGTGTAACGACTTGTTGATGCTTTCGATTTTACTAGGTAACTCCGACTGCATCATTCGTTCGTTGATTAATGTCTTGGCGCTGTAAAGCGAGGTAAACCCGATTAAACAAGCGACAGCAATCGCAATGATACTACCCAACAGGGTAATTCTCTGAGTAATTGTTAAGCCTGTGTTTTGCATTCGATTTGTGTGTGTAATCCCGTGGAACCGATTATTCTAGCATAGTAAATAACCAGCTCGGAACAAGTAACGGCGTTAGTTTCGAAAAAATAATTTAGAATTATAAAATAACGTTAATATCAGAACTTAGTGTTAAATCATGATGAGATAAATGAGAGTTAAGGTTGAGAGTAGGTGATAAAAGGCCACGATCTCAGGGAAGAAGGCGGCCTTGGTTACTAACAAGCGAACTGTATTTGTTGCAAATTTATCTATACTGATTACACGATTTTCTTCATCTCAGACATGTAACCACGCAGTGTTTCACCAATTTTTTCTACCGGATGATTGCGGATAGCTCGATTGACCGCGATGAGCTTCTGGTTATCAACATAATTATCATCGCCAGCTAACCCCTCACCAATTTCTTGTTTTGTAATGGCCTCCATGAAGGGCTTTAACAAAGGCAAGCAGGCATGGTTATATAAATAGCAGCCATATTCAGCTGTGTCGGAAATAGTTCGGTTCATCTCAAATAGCTTTTTACGCGCAATAGTATTGGCAATTAATGGGGTTTCATGAAGTGATTCATAGTACGCAGACTCTTCAATGATCCCCGCGGCTGTCATGGTTTCAAAGGCAAGCTCTACACCTGCTTTTACCATTGCCACCATTAAAATACCTTTGTCAAAAAATGCTTGTTCTGAAATCTCAGTATCGGCATTGGCTTGTTTTTCAAATGCTGTCTGTGCGGTCTCAGCGCGCCAAGTGAGTAATTTTGTGTCATTCTCAGCCCAGTCAGCCATCATACCGGAAGAGAATTCACCACTGATGATGTCATCCATATGTTTGTTATACAGAGGGCGCATCAGCGCTTTTAGTTGCTCACTCAAGTCGAATGCTTTTACTTTTGCAGGGTTTGAAAGCCTATCCATCATGTTGGTTATGCCACCATGCTTTAGTGCTTCAGTGATGACTTCCCAGCCGTATTGTACTAGTTTCGATACGTATCCAGGCGCGAGCCCTTCTTCGACCATTTTATCAAAGCATAGCAGTGAGCCAGTTTGTAACATGCCACATAAAATAGTCTGCTCGCCCATCAAGTCCGATTTTACTTCTGCGATGAATGAAGATTTTAACACACCGGCACGATGGCCACCGGTTCCTGCTGCGTAAGCTTTAGCTTGTGCCAGACCTTTACCCTGAGGATCGTTTTCTGGATGAACTGCAATCAGCGTAGGTACACCAAAGCCACGTTTGTACTCCTCGCGTACCTCAGTGCCAGGACATTTTGGCGCAACCATAATGACAGTGATGTCCTCACGCACCTGCATGCCTTCTTCGACGATATTGAAGCCATGAGAATAAGCGAGTGTTGCACCTTGTTTCATTAACGGCATAACTGCATTAACTACCGCGGTGTGCTGTTTATCTGGCGTTAAATTAAGTACTAAGTCAGCATCCGGGATCAATTCTTCATACGTGCCTACTACAAATCCATTTTCTGAAGCGTTTAAAAAAGATTGACGCTTTTCTTCAATGGCAGAAGGACGCAACGCGTAGCTTACATTGAGCCCCGAGTCACGTAGATTTAACCCCTGGTTCAAGCCTTGTGCGCCACAGCCGACAATGACTAGCTTCTTTCCGATTAGCACGTCGACACCTTGTTCGAATTCTTTGGGATCCATGAATTCACATTGCGAAAGTTGAGCCAATTGCTCACGTAAAGATAAAGTATTAAAGTAATTCGACATGGTATTTCCTGACTCTGGATAGAAATAAATTAAGCTCAGAGTAGGGCTAACTTTTAATTACGTAAAATGATATATTTGAACCATAGTGTTTCAAAAGGTGAAATACCGTGAACCATAAACAATTAAAATATTTCTTGGCGCTAGCAGATACATTACACTTTTCAAGAGCAAGTGAACGATGCTTTGTGAGTCCGCCGACCTTAAGCCGACAAATTAAACAATTAGAAGAAGAAGTTGGTGCCGCTTTATTTTTACGAGACAACCGAACGGTTGAATTAACCCAGCAAGGCAAAGCATTTGTGCACTATGCTCAGTCAACGCTTGCGAGTTGGCGTCAATTTAAAACCGAGTGCTTGGATGATGATAAGCCTTTAACCGGTGAGCTTAGCTTGTTTTGCTCGGTAACCGCGACATACAGCTTTATTTATGATTTATTTGCACAGTTTCGTGCACAATATCCAAACGTTGAGCTGAATTTGATTACCGGAGATCCGGCTCATTCTATTGCAGAGGTTGCCAGTGGTAAGGAGGACGTTGCTGTCGCGGTTAAGCCCAAACACTTACCAAGTGGCATTGAGTATTTACCAATCGGGCGTTCACGGTTAGTCTTTATTGGCCCAACGATGGATTGCCCGCTGAAACAGTTGATTGAAACACATAGTCAGGGTGAAATGCCTTGGCAGCACCTGTCTTTTATCATGCCAGAGCAAGGCGTACTAAAAGAGCGTATTGATCTCTTTTGCAAAAAGTACAACTTTTCACCGAAAGTATATGCGCATGTTTCGGGCCATGAAGCAATGGTTGCACTTGCAAGTTTGGGCTTTGGGATTGCCTGTGTGCCAGAGATTGTGATCAGCCAAAGCCCATTTAAAAATCAAGTTCAGTTGCTACAGCTTAGATCGGATGAGATCGAAATAGGGCTTGTAACTAAGAATAAAAGATTATATGACCCAGTAGTAAAAGCCCTTTGGGGTACGGCAAAAGGATTATTTAAGCTGTAAAGCATCCATTCAGGTTGCGTGACTACACTGTGCCCATCCATGTTGAATGAATGAGGTGCGTCCGTGTCTACTATCTTGGTTGCACAAAGCAATAATAATATATTGACATCGCAACAAAAAATGCTCGAAGAGCAGGGCTATACAGTTGAGTTGTTAAGAGAGTTAGGTCAATTAAATGGCCTTTCTGGTAAGTCGATAAACGGCATTGTGTTGGATCAGACTATTGCGTCTGTACCGACCTGTGACTCAATTAACCAGTTTAGACAAAAGTTTAAAGCGCCTGTTATTGTGAGTCTTGATAGCGATGATGAAGATGTTCATAGCTTGTTTTTAGAATTAGGTGCAGATGAAGTTATTTCTAAAGATGCCAAGCCTAGATTATGGCGAGCAAGACTTGATGCTCTGCTCAGAAGGCAGTCAGCGAATGCACATTATGATGATACACCGCAACAATTAAGTTTTGGTCAACTGCATATAGACAAAAATACGCGTCGGGTAAGTTATGGGCAAGAGCGCATCGATCTGACCACCCATGAGTTTGAATTATTATGGCTACTCGCCAGTAACGGTGGCAAAGTGGTGAAAAGGGAGTTTGTATATGAACAGATTTTGGGTAAGTATTACCGACCAGACACACGCACAATAGACGTTCGAATTTCCCGCCTTCGCAAAAAGTTATATGACAACCCAAGTCGGCCTGAAAAAATAAAAACAATATGGCGCCAAGGTTACTTGTTTGTAACAGATGTCTGGAACTAGCAAAATATAATTTGATTTAGCGCAAAAGATACTTCGAATTTTTCGAAGATACACTTCGTACAAATTTGTTAAACTAATCGATTGAACAACAGCATAAACTTATTTTAATAAGTTTATGCTGTTGTTTTTTATTAGATAATATCAATCTTATTCCACAGCTACGGTGATTTGCAGAAGTGTATCAAGGTAGCAAAGTTGGAAAAATTGTTATTTATACAATGCAAATAATATTGATTGCTATTTAGGTGTGTGTATACTTTACGCCTAGTTATGAAAAAATATAAACATAATTAGTCTCAAAGGAACAAATCAATGGCACTTAAAAAGTCTCTGTTAACGACTGCTATCCTTGCTGCTACTTTAGGCCTCACTGCATGTGGTGGGAGCTCTTCTAGCAACGATTCAAACAATAATGACAATACCAACACAACCCCACCGGCTACTAATGCTGCACCAACTATTACAGTTGAAAGCGCTTCAGTTTCTGAAGACAGTCTCGGCGCTGCGGTTGCAAATATTTCTTTCGCTGACGATAGTGATGCAATTAATGCGTTGACTTTGACTATCTCAGATAATCGCTTTGAGATAGTGGAAGGTGTAGTAAAACTGAAAGCTGCAAACGCGCTAAACTTTGAGCAGGTTGAGGGCGGAAAAGTGTCAGTAACTATTACTGCAACTGACAGCAAAGGTGCAAAAACAGAAGTTGAAACCGAGATTTCAGTTCAGCAAATCAGCGAAGAAAATAAAACAGGTGTTAACCGTTATGCTTTCAACAACACCCAAGGTGCTTCTTCGGTATCTTACTCAGGGCAGATTGCTCGTCATGCAGCAATGGTTCATATTAAGGGTTTGATGGGTAAGTTAAACAATGAAACGGTTGGTAATGCGGCAGATCAGACAACAGCGGCTGCGGCAATAGCACAAATCAAAAGCTTCTTAATGCCAACAGATGCAGTGGTACTTGACGAAACACTTGACTTTGCTGCAGCAATTAATGCACAACAAACCACACTTGGACAAATCTCTAGCTCACTTAAAAAAGTAGCTGGTGAAGGTGGCAAAATTGCAGGTCGCGACAGTACTTACATGCACAAGGCATGGGAAGAAAACGGCAATATGGTCGGCTGGAATGATTTTGGCACGCAGCCGAAAACTCCTGAAGGCCTAGTGTTACATTATCTAGACCTGCTAGAAGCTCAACTGACTCAATTTGAAAATGGCTCGACCATCGAAGCTGAGCACAACGGCACAAAAGTGACCCTGAATAAATTGTACGTGACACCAGACGGCCTAGACTTAGCTCAATTGGTACAAAAGCACTTAAACGGTGCAGTATCTCTTTCCCAAGCAGCAGATGACTACCTTGATGACTTACTAATTGGTGATAAATCAGCAAATAATGCAGCACTGGCGGATGGCAAGAGCTACACTGACCTAGAGCATAAGTTTGACGAAGGTTATGGATACTTTGGCGCTGCTATCGACTATCTTGATTACACCGATGATGAAATTGCAGGAAAAGGCGGCCGTGAAGCATATAGCAGTGGTTATCATGATTTAGACAAAGACGGTAAAATTAACCTACTGTCGGAGTATAACTTTGGTAACTCAACTAACGCTGCGAAGCGAGACCGTGGTACAGAGTCAAACACAAAACCGACAGATCTTACAGCTGAGGCTCAGCTAGCCTTTATTGAAGCACGTAAACTTATCGCAGATAACTTTGGTACTAATGTTGCTCAGTGGTCAGACGAAGATAAAGCGCGTTTAGAGACATTGCGTAACCAAGCACTGCTTGCGTGGGAAAAGTCAATTGCAGCAACAGTTGTACACTACATCAACGACACAATCTCTGATGATGACGGCGATTTAGACGATATTGCATCTGGTAATTTTGACGCTGATAAATTCTATACTGTCGCGAAGCACTGGTCTGAGATGAAAGGATTTGCTTTGAACTTCCAGTTTAATCCATTTTCTCCAGTAACAGACGCTGACTTTGCTAAAATTCATGAGCTAATGGGTGATAAGCCAGAGCTTGCTGCTGATAAAGTAGAAGCATATAAGAGCGCATTACTAGAAGCTCGTAGCATTATTGCAAATGCCTATGGCTTTGATGCAGAGAATGTTGCCAACTGGTAATCTACACTTTGCTTTATAACGTAAAAAGGTTAGCCGATGTATCAGCTAACCTTTTGTTGTATATAGATAATAGAGAACGCTAATGAGAGTATCTACACGTTTAAGCGCCGCAGCGTTTGCGGTCGCGTTAATATTGTCGGGCTGTGGAGAAAGCACTTCAAGCAGTCAAGGGTCTGGGGTAAAAGACAATGACAATTCAGGCACTGACAACCCGACCTTACCGACACAGTTTGATGAAGCTGCTTTGGTTGCTAATTTGGTAAACAATGTGCTGACCCCAGCGGTAACACAGTTTAACGAACTGGCTGTAACGCAACAGCTGGAAGTTGCAAATTACTGTTCAGGTGAAAAAAACTCAGCACAAAATGTAGCGACGTTGAAGCAAAGAGCTCAAGATAGCTGGCGCGCAGCCATGATGGGGTGGCAATACGTTGAGTTGATGCAGGTGGGACCTCTTACCACCAACAGTAAAGAATTAAAAAATAATATTTATGTTTGGCCTGCAACGGGCTCTCTTTGTGACATAGATTTAGATGTGGTGTATTTTGAAGCTGGTGTGATTAATGGGAATAGCAACAACCCTTACGACATTACACAGCGTACCGCGAATCGCAAAGGGTTAACTGCACTTGAACACTTATTATTTAGCACCAACCTTGCGCATAATTGTTCAACCGTGAATGATGCACTGGCACCATGGAATAACCGTCCTGATCAAGAAAAGCGTGTTGCTCGCTGCGAATTTGCAACGGCTGTTGCTAAAGACATCGAAGGGCATAGCGACACGTTACTCACTCAATGGAGTGGTGATAATGGCTACGCAAAGCAACTACTGAATGCGGGTCAACCAGGCTCAGCATTTGACACCCCACATTTGGCACTTAATGAAATTTCCAAAGCACTTTTTTATATGACTGAAGAGCTCAAAGACGGCAAAATTGCGACGCCTCTTGGTTTGGGCTTTCCGAATGCTTGTGGATTAGAAGCGTGCCCAGAAGCGGTTGAGTCGCCAATTGCTGAACACTCAAAAAAAAACCTACTGGCGAATATTCGTGCATTTAGGAATATTTTTACAGGTAATGGTCAAGATCCAGAAAATACGCTGGGCTTTGACGACTTCCTCGAAGCTGAGGAAGGTGATGAGGTCAAGGCGCGTATGCTTGCCGGTCTTGATGCCGCAGAAGCAACTTTGTTGGCAATGACGGGGAGCTTAAAAGCAGAGCTCGCGACATCTGCTGAACAAGTTACGCAGGCACACTCAGATGTTAAAAAGGTAACTGACGATCTGAAAACAGAATTTATTGAGAAACTTGCATTAGAGCTTCCAAAAACTTCGGCAGGTGACAATGACTAAACACACTATAATAAAGAAATCTTTACTGGCGGCAGCGGTGATAATCGCGCTACCTCAAGCACAAGCTGCAGACGATAAACAAGATATAGAACATATCTCTATTATTAGCCATCATGATAAACTGAGAAAAGAAGCAGGCTCTGCAACTTTGCTTTCAGAAGCGCAGCTGGCGGAATATGAATATGATGATATTCACCGTATTCTGTCGAACGTGCCTGGCGTTAATATCCGTGAAGAAGATGGTTATGGCTTGAGGCCGAACATTGGATTTCGCGGTGTGACACCAGAGCGCAGCAAGAAGATCACGATTATGGAAGATGGCGTGTTAATCGGCCCATCTCCTTACTCGGCTCCCGCTGCCTATTATTTTCCTGTACCGACCAGAATGACCGCTGTGGAAGTCTTTAAAGGACCAGCGGCAATTAAACATGGCCCACAAACGGTAGCTGGCGCACTTAATTTAGTAACCCGTCAAGTTCCTGAGTTTACCGAAGGCGGAATCGACGTGGCTGTTGGTAGTGACGGCTACACCAAAGCACATGGTTACTACGGCTCAGTGGTAAATAATGTTGGTTTCCTATTTGAAGCGGTAAATCTGCAAGCCGATGGTTTTAAAGAGCTAGATGGCGGTGGAGATACTGGGTTTGAAAAAAATGATATATTGGCAAAGTTTAATTATAAACTTTCTCAAGGTGGATATGACCACACGTTTGGTCTGAAGCTAAGCTATGCAGATGAACTATCTGATGAAACATACCTTGGCTTAACAGAGGAAGACTTTGCTCAAAATCCTTACCGCCGATACGCAGCTTCTCAGCCTGCTGAAATGGATACTAAGCACTCCCAAATCATGCTTTCGCATATACTTGACGGTAACGGCGTAAACGTGACCACAAGACTTTATCGCAATGACTATGAGCGTGCATGGCTAAAGCTCAATGGTGTAGGCGCTAAAGGTGGTGCTTCATTATCCAAAATTATTGCAAACCCAGAATCGTTTGCAAATGAATATGGTGTGATCACAGGGGCACGAGACTCCGTTGTGGCTGGCTCAAATATTTTCTTGAATATGGGAACCAATGACCGCGAGTATTTCTCTCAAGGGCTGCAAGTCGACGCTAATAGTAATTTAACAATGTTTGGCTTGACTCACGATATTTCAGTCGGGGTTCGTTTTCATGAAGATGAAATTGAGCGCAAGCATTTTGAACAAGCCTATGCCATGGAAAATGGGATCTCGACACTGATTGAGGGGTCGAAACAGTTCACTTCTCTCAACACAGAAAACACCAAGGCTTGGTCAGTCTACATCGAAGATAAAGTGCAACTTGATGCCTTGACTCTCGGTATGGGTTTGCGTGGTGAGCTGATGGATATGTCATATCAAGATAACAAAGACGCAGATGTGTGGATTGATAAAACAACTAGAATTTGGTTACCAAGCCTTAGTGGTTTTTATCAACTCTCTGATGATGCGGGTCTGTTATTCGGGGTGCATCAAGGGTTTGTGCCTTCATCACCACTGCAAGATCCAGATATAGAGTTAGAGAAAAGTGTCAACTATGAGTTTGGTGGTCGCTTTAATGATGGCGTAACGCAGTTTGAAATTGTGAGCTTCTTTAATGACTATGAAAACTTGAACGAAAGCTGCGGTCAATCGAACTGTGGCGTAAACGATCAGCAAGACCAACAGTTTAGTGGTGGTGAAGTTGATGTTTATGGTCTAGAAATGCAGTTTGCACAGCGTTACCCATTAAATCTGCAGATAGATATTCCGTATAGTTTGACATACACCTATACCAAAGGTGAGTTCCAAAATGAGCGTGCTACAACATTCGCTCAGTGGGGTTATATCAAAGCGGGCGATGAGCTTCCATACTTACCATCGCATCAAGCAACCTTTAATATAGGACTAGCTGCAAGTGACTGGAAAGTAAATGTAGCGGTGAAATACATCAGTGAAATGTCTGAAGCTGCGGGCAGAAGTACAGAAGACTTCGAGCTTGTACTAGAGGGCGCAGAAGTGCCTAATACGACGATTGTTGATATATCAGCCAGCTATGAATTAGGTCGATATGGCCAAGTATATGCGAAAGTAGACAACCTTTTTGACGAAACAGAAATCGTCAGTCGTCGACCTTATGGTGCACGCCCGGGTAAGCCTAGGCAGTTTAGTTTGGGGTATAAGTACCAATTCTAAGCTTTCTTTTGGCGGCTCTTATACTAGAGCCGCCCAGTTGAGCATATTATTATTTTGTGATGGAAGTAACTATGTTAGAGCAACTATGGCAAAGCATTATCGATCTCCCAGGTTATTTATTTGATGCTAATAAGAGAGTGTATTTGCCATATTTGTTTAGTGCTATCTTAATGGCGATTCCCGTGTACTTTGCAGCAGAGCAAGCTAGAAGCGGCAAAGGTTTTTTAAGATTTATGTTCCCCAAGCGGGTATGGTGGTGTCAAAGTGCAAAATTAGATTATTGTTTGCTCGTGACTAATCGTTTAATAAAAGCTGCGACTTTTACGCCAATCGTATTGACTATGGTGCCTGTAGCGCTCGCTCTGTCTAGTGCACTTGAAGCGATGTTTGGTCCTGCATTACACTTGGACGCACCCGAATGGGTAGTTGTATTACTCTTCACTTTATTTTTATTTATAGTAGACGATCTAACCCGTTTTCTATTACATCTTATGCTGCATAAAATTCCATTCTTATGGGAATTTCATAAAGTACATCATTCTGCAAGTGTATTAACACCATTTACTATCTATCGCTCTCACCCTATTGAGAGTTACCTATATGCGTGCCGTATGGCGCTTACCCAAGGAATTGTCGTTGGTAGCGGATACTATGTATTCGGTAGTAGCCTCAGTATGTACGATATTCTTGGTGCGAACGCGTTTGTTTTTATCTTTAATATTTGTGGTGCCAATTTACGGCATTCTCATATTTGGCTGAGTTGGGGAGATAAGATAGAGGGGTGGTTTATTAGTCCTGCACAACATCAGGTGCACCATAGTGATAACCCTGCGCACTTTGATACCAATTTAGGATCTGCTTTGGCCATCTGGGATAGAATGTATGGTTCACTGATTAAAGCTTCCAAGGCAGGAAAAATAACGATTGGTGTTGGACAATATGATGCAGGTCATGACACCTTAACGGCTATCTATTTAAAGCCTTTTAAGCTGGCTTGGAAAACCTTGCTGCCAAAGAACAAGAAAAATCATCCCCCATTAAAGCCTCGCTAATTGTAAGATTTCAGGTTGATAAGGCAAAAGGAACTGAAGATAGAAAGAGGAAAATAGGCTGACGACGGGCATTGTCAGCCTATGTGGGAGAGTAGGCTCCCTAAATCGTTTTAATGTAACTGTGAAGCCGAACTGCGGTAGAATCCCAACTCATTTAGCTTTTTTATCAGCATTTTTGGATCTTCTAGTCCGCTAGGTGCTTCTTGATCTCTTAGAAAGTGATCTGACGGCACCGAGTGTAGATCTAGCATTTTATGGAACAAAACACTGCGAATTGTTAGCGCTGTCATTCCACCGTCCTGTATTGCATCAAGTCTATCTTGGAGGTCTGAAAAAGGCGCAGCCTTGACATCATCCACTACTGCAGAAAATTGACCATTTGATTTATTTTTCATCATGAAACCCCCAAAGGTATAGCTTGCTCACAATCCGGCGAGCAGAAGTAAAAAAGCCACTAATTATCAATTTATGTTCATAAAATAGATACTTACGGCAAATCCGATGTGTCCAGTTTACTCTGAAGTTGGTGTCAATTACCATCTTGGATGTAAAGCTTTGTAAATCGAATAATGAGTAGAATGAAATAATAGAATAGACGTCTAGAAGTAACTTAATGATATGAATATGGAAATAGTTCTCAGTACCAATAATGATACTGAGAACTGATTACCGAATTTAAGTGAACAATTTTTCTTTCACATGCTCTGCAAAACCACTACCAGCTTCTAGGTAGAAGTTATAGGTAGAATTTACTCCCATTTCCTCTAACTCTCTTTGCTGATCTGGATAATTAGCAATAGCGGTAACTTGTCCATCGTATCCTGATGCTTTCAGCTGCTCTAAGGCGTAAATGTTCTGCATATGTTTAGGCATCGCCAGCATGACCATTTCTACTTCAGAGTGATTTACCCGCTGCCAAAAATCAGGATCTGTGGCATCGGCAGTTAATACTCTACGACCTCGAGATACGTGCTTGTCTACTACTTCAGGTTTTATATCTACGCCTGCGACGGTATTGGGAAAGCTTGCTTGAATGGTTTCATAGGCACCAGTACCAATTCTGCCCATGCCAAAGATAACAATCTTAGTATCGGTAAGATTAACAGGAAGCTCTTCTTCTAAGCGATCCTGGCTTTCAAATTTTAATAGCCAAGGCTCCAGCTTGACATATATCTCATTTGAGCGTTTGTTCAAAGGGGATGCAACGACAAAGGTGATAGATACGGCGATAGCAACAACGGCTAACCAATCAGCAGCAACAGCGCCAGATGCTGAAGCTACAGCGCAAACAATAAGGCCAAACTCACTATAATTGGTTAAGGTAAAAGCGCTTAACAAGGAGGTACGAGCACGTAGCTTAAACATATTGGTGAATAGGTAATATAGAGACACTTTTATTGGCAATACCAGCACAAGTAACATAGCGATAAGTAACGCATCTAATGTGATAGTGGCATTCAAGCCAATATTTAAGAAAAACCCGACGAGTAAAATGTCCTTCACATTGAGCAGCGCCTTAGAAAGTTCACCCGCCTTTTTATGAGGTGCGAAAATCATGCCCATTATTAGTGCGCCTAAGTCACCTTTTAGACCTGCAAACTCAAAGGCATGATAACCTGCCACTAAGGCAAAAAAGAAGCCAAATAGAGGGAGTAACTCACCGTGTTTCGAGCGACTCAATATCCAAAACATCACGGGGCGAACCAAAGGTAGTGTGATCAATAATGCTAACGCCCAGATATTTGGTGCCTTCCCGGTGCTAACCGCAAGAAAAATAACAGCAAAAATATCTTGCATAACCAAAATACCAATCGATATTTTACCATGTAGGCTTGCCATTTCTCCTCGTTCCTCGAGGACCTTTACCGCAAACACCGTGCTAGAGAAGCTAAAGGCGAAACCCACAAGCAATGCACTTTGCCAGTCAAGTTCAGTAAACAGTGGTAAGCTCATCGCACCTAACATCAGTAAAAGGCTTGCAAAGAATGCGCTGCTCGTGATGATGTGCATGCTAGCTGGTGCCCAAACTTGTGGTTTGATTAGGTTTCCAACACGTAATTTCAAACCGATACTAAATAATAACAGTGTGACGCCAAGATCAGCGAGTTGGGTGAGTAGATCTGTGGTTTTGTGACCGAGCAAGTTTAAGACAAAGCCAGCCATTAAAAAACCAATGAGAGGGGGAAGTTTCAACTGGTAAACTGAAAACCCACATGCAAACGCGACAGCAAAATAGAGCAGTTCCATAACTTAATATTTTAATCCAAGATAACAGCAGTGTATCAAAACATCCTGATATATAAATTATAAATTTTCGCTGACAAGTGTGAAAAAATATGGTTATGATGCTGGTAAGGACATACCGGACAGGAGACGTAATGTTTAAGAAGATCCTAGCATCTGTCGGTATCGGTGCGGCAAAAGTTGATACTGTGTTGGAAACAGAGCATTTGCACCCGGGACAGAAGTTTCAAGCGCAAATTGTAGTAAAGGGTGGTGATGTTAGCCAAGAGGTAACTGGCCTTGAGCTTGCGCTATTAACGAGAGTAAAAGTTGAAGGTGAAGACGGTGAGTACTTTACCAACCATGTTATTGACCGATGGCGAGTAGGCGGGAGCTTTACAATAGAGCCTGGGGAGCAAAAGGTGATCCCGTTTGAGGCAAGGCTTCATTCAGAAACCCCAATCACAGAGATTAATGCTGGATTTAATCGCTGCCATGTTTGGGTCGAAACTGGATTGGACATTGATTTAGCTCTTGACCCTACAGATAAAGATGCACTGCATATTTATCCTAACGAAGCTGTTAAAGCATGTATGACAGCGATGGAACGTTTGGGCTTTAACTTGGTTAAGGCTGATGTGGAAAAAGGCTACTTGCGAGCATCAGAGTTTCAGTCTGTCTCTGGTTGCTATCAAGAACTGGAATATAGGCCACAATCACGTTCTCTGTTTGGTTTACAAGAAGTTGAACTTTCTTTTGTGCCAGAGGCACATAAAACCCATGTTTTGATTGAGCTTGACAGAGCGTTTAGGGGAGATGGGTACGTCGATCTAACGATTGAGCACGATCATGTCAATATTTCTCAGCTTTGCGATCAGCTCGAACGTTTGTTTTCATAAGGGGCAACTCGGCAAACCAAGAGGGTATTAACCCATATTGACACAAGTATATTTTTGCGCCCAACGATGCTTGGGCGTTTTTATTTTAAACCATACCATTTGTCCTAGCTGGTCAGTCAATCTCATGGCTTTGAGCATGCAGCAACTAAAGCCGTGAAGCTAGAACCACTTCCTAGATTGACGTACATCAAGCTCAAATGGCTATAACAACTTATTGAGGCAGTGATGGATTGGCGGGTAGAAAGTTATGATACGCTCACGAAAGATGAGCTATTTGAGATTTTAAAATTAAGGGTGGATGTGTTTGTTGTCGAGCAGGCATGCCCTTACCCTGAGATTGATGATGTAGATAGAGCACCAGAAACACAGCATCTATTTTTGCAAAGTGACACGAAAATATTGGCTTACGCACGTTGTTATCGACAGTCAGATTCGGTGGCTTCAATTGGTCGTGTCATTGTTTCTGCAGAGATGCGTGGTAAGGGCGTCGCCCATACATTGATGGAAAAAGCCATCGCCAGCTGTGAGCAATCAATACCGCATCAACGCTTAGTTATCTCGGCGCAATGTTATCTTGATAAATTTTATTCGGGAATAGGTTTTGTGAAACAAGGATCAGAATACCTGGAAGATGGGATCCCACATCAGGATATGGTGTACACACAGGGTAAGCATAGCTAATACCAATTTGACTTAATACTTGCTCAATTTGAAGGAGTAAATCTGACGCTAACTGCGTTAAAAATTTTTTATTTAGAACAACTAAATAGCAAAATTTCGCCTAGGTATCGACACGATTTTCTCGCCTCAAATAGACCACTTAATTAAGAAAATTGGTATAACAACATAGATCATTATAGCGGGGGCAGAAGTTCTGCCCCTTTTTGAAAAGCTTGGTATAAATTGTGTTTACAATGAGTTTAAGAATACTGCAGCAATCGCAACTGGGCAGACAAAGCGAATATACCAAGGCCAAATTTTCCAAAACAGGCCATTTGCGACTTCGGGGCAGCCTGATTCAATTTCTTTGAGCAATTTTGCACGGTGCCAAATCCAGCCGACAAATACACAGCAAAGCATACCTAATAACGGTTGACCAAATTTGGTTGTCAGGCTAACCGTGAAGCCAAATAACGTTTCAATATTGACCAAAATAGTCAAGCTGACAGCGGTTACCAGCGCTCCAATAATCCAAGTTGCTTGAACTCTGCCTAAAGCAAAACGTTCAACAGCATAAGAAACCGGTGCTTCTAACATTGAGATTGAAGAAGTTAGCGCTGCAATGCTCATTAACGCAAAAAATGCAAAGCTTACCAACAGACCAATGCTACCCATACTATCGAACAACGCTGGAAGTACTTGGAAGACTAAGGTGTCTTCGTTGAGCAGAGCACCATCAGCTGCAAAAATCTCAACGCCTTGAGCCTGTGCAACGTACATCGCTGGAATAATCAATAGACCTGCGACAAATGCGATAAACACATCGATAAGTGTAACCATGGCACCGAGTGATACTAAGTTCTCTTTCTTACTAATATAGGAGCCATAGATAATCATTACACTCGTACCAAGTGATAGTGAGAAAAATGCTTGCCCCAGTGCATCGACTAATAACTGCGGATTGAGCACAGATGAAAAATCAGGCACTAAGTAAACCTTTAACCCTTCAACAGCCCCATTTTGTGTTAATACGTACGCTATCAATGAAAACAGAATGCCGATAAGTGCTGGCATGAGTCGTTTTGACCATTTTTCGATGCCATTCTCAACTCCCTTACTGATGATAAGCACTGTAAGCGCAATAAAGGCCGCCGTAAAGACAATATTGCGTGACATTGAAGCGTCTTCGAGCCATGGCTGTGCCTGCACTGCGCCGGTGATTTCTGCAATTGGCTCTAGCGTCGCACTAAACATCCAGCCAGCTACAATGGCATAAAAGCTCAGGATCAGACCCGCACAAATAATCCCACCAAAGCCCACCACAAAGGCAAGCTTACTCTGCCAGGCTGTATTGGTGAGCTTGCGCAGCGAAGAAACTGCGTTCGCTTGACCATGACGGCCAATAACTAACTCTGCCATTAACGCTGGATATGCGAGACAGAACGCCAAAACTAGATAAACGAGAACAAATGCTGCACCACCATTTGATGCGGTTTGTGTCGGGAACCCCCAAATGTTTCCCAAGCCAACCGCAGAACCTGCGGCAGCCATAATAAAACCAAAGCGAGAGCTGAACTCTCCTCGGATATTGCTCATAATTATTATACTTCTCTAAAAATTGCTAACGGCGATGACAATCTACTGTAATTAAAAAGAAATAAAAAGAGTAAATTACCTTGATTTGGCGCAAGGTTGAGGCGGATTTTTAGTCGTAACTCGTATGTTGCACCAAAAGCACGTTTAAGCACTTATAACTTAATGTTTTCACAATTAATTCTACAATGGGTATGTCACAGTGTAGCGACTTATTTACATTAATTATTTTTCTTTACAGGGGAGTGAAAGAACAAATTTTGCCCCTCCTAACCGCTCTGATTGACTCACTGTAGCTTTTCCATGGTGCCAATCCATGACCTTGGCTACGATAGCAAGGCCTAAACCATAGCTTTTTCCAGCTCTATTACGATGAGTTTGTTCCTGGAAAAACGGACTGAAAACTTTGTCCCAGTTTTGTCTTGCGATCCCAGGGCCATCATCTTCAACAGTAATCGTTAACCAATGCTCAGAACGATAGGCACTGAGTAATACTGTACTGGTAGCAAAGTCACAGGCGTTACTAATCAAGTTACTGATAGCGCGGGCGAGCCAATGGAGATCGCCTGTGATTGATAACGTGTCAGGCACCTCAACGCGACCTGATAGTTGGTTTTTTTGCAGTTTGGGCTGCATTTGCTCCATAAGGTCATTACCGTAGCGAGATAGGCTAGTACTTTCATGTTTTAGCAAATGTGACTTCTGCTCAAGCGTAGCAAAGGAAAGATAGCTAGACAGCATGTCTTCCATTTGGTCTAAATCTTTCTCCATCCTTTCCAAATAATCATGTATTGCGCTGATGTCGTCTTCATCTAGGGCCGCATCTAGCCCAAACCTCAAACATGCAACTGGTGTTCTTATGTCATGAGATAAACTTGAAGCCATGAGTTTATTTTCGGCCATTAACTTTTCTATTTGACTGGCCATGCGATTAAATGTGTTTTCTAAATCTCGTATGTAAGTGAAGTGATTTGGAGTAATACGTGCACTCAGGTTGCCGCTGGCAAAATGCTTTGCTGCGGTATTGAGCACAATTAAACGCTTAACTAACGGTGATAAGATGAACCACAAAATTGCACAAATGCCGCCATAGAAAAATAATGTCAGTAAAACGTCATAATCCGCTTGTTCGACTTCAGGACGCCACTCCAGCTCTATATAATCTGGTGCCATGTCGGGCGTTGTTTTGAGTAGATAGACATTTTCGTTTTCAATTACCAGCCCTTCAGGTAATAGCATTTGCTGCTTTAGCTCAGTGGGCATGGCGAGGGTGTCACCATCCTTGTAGGTAATATGAAGACCAAATTGTTCGGCAATAACTGTTGTAGCCGCAAGGCGAGCATCTGGTTTCTTTTCAGCGACTTGTATCGCTAAACCTGACATTAATTTACTTTGCCATTCAAAGCTATTTTCAATTGGGGCAGTTTGTTGATTATAGGTATCTATAACCCAGCCGAGGGCAAAAATAGAAACCAGCGCTCCGGCAAGCAGGTAAATATAAAGTTTTTTCACAATAACGGTATGCTTTAGACGTTACCAAGCTGAGGGGACAAGCAAGTAGCCTTTTCCCCACACGGTTTTGATTTTTTCAGGGTTTTGAGGGTCATCATTAAACTTTTTGCGCAATGCAGAAATCAATACATCAACACTTCTGTCAAGGCCATCATATTCACGCCCTTTTGTCGCTTTAAATACAGCGTCACGAGATACGACTTCCCCAGCATGGCTTGCTAAAAATTGTAGCAATAAATACTCTGCGCTCGAAACGATAATCTCTTGAGCGCCGACAGATACCTTGCGAGCTTGCGTATCTATCGTTAGTTGACCTACGACTAACTCATGCTTTGCTGCTTGATGGTCAAGGGGCTTTTCTTGTGCTGCTCTTACGTTAGCTTTTATCCGAGCAAGAAGAGCACGAGGGCGAACAGGCTTAATTACATAGTCGCTAGCACCGACTTCTAAACCGATGACTTCGTCCATTTCTTCATCTTTGGCGGTAAGCATAATTACGGGTTTATTATAAAATTGACGTAAATCTCGACAAACGCTAATGCCGTCTTTACCAGGTAACATCAGATCGAGCAGTACAAGATCGGGGTCTAAAGACTTAACGCGCTCAATGACTTCATCACCACGATAACAGCAATGAGTTTTATAGCCTTGATTATCGAGGTATTCCGCTACCCACTGTGCCAGTGAGATATCATCTTCAACCAGTAAAATAGTACCGTATTGCTCCATCTTTTGCTCCAAACTTTAGTATTTCCCTGTCGAGTATAATCACAGAAGCGCTTGTGTCTGTAAATAAGTGTAGGTTGGTAATCTAAAATTTATTCCATTTTTTAAATTCAACTTACCTACAGGACGTAGGTACCCTAGCGAAAGCTGGACACGGAAAAGTTAACTTGTGCTTTAGCAACAACAATGAGTTGGAACATTCCTTATCCAAACCTCAGCTCATATAGCAAGCTAGATAGACAGCAGAAAGGTGTAGGAAAGTGTCTAGGAAAAGCAAAAACTTTGGTCGCAACGCTACGGCAAATTGCTTTTCCTAAATATTGAGTTTAACACTGTACTTATTTGACGTTGAGCTTTTCAATCAAACTCTCTGCAAGATGTACCTGCATGTCAGCTGTTAGAGCTGAAACTTCAGTTTGCGTACACGCACCAGCTGTTTTTTCCAGCGAAGACAGCGTTTTAGTCACTTTGTAGCTTGGTATCTCAACAGGAGAACTTGAGCGCTGACGGCGAGCTTCTTCAGTGTTTTGAGCAGCAATAAATGACAATATTTCACGCTCATTGGCAATTTTTTCTTCTTCAGTGAAGGTAAATTGTAAGGGGATCCCTTGAAATCCAGCACTATCGACTGATGACTTAGCAAACCAGACAACATCAGAAGATGCTTGGTGTGATAAGCGCATACTTACTGAAGCGACAATATTGCTACATTGAAATGCCGGAGAATTTTGTGCCAGCTCCGCAATGTGTGGGTGCGGATTTCTAGGCCTATCTAGTGCATATGTTTTATTCGCCGCGAACTCTAAATCTAGCTGGTGAATAGTGAGCGTGTAGTCTGCCTGTTTTGTGGCGACAACCTGTAACCCTTTTTGCTCTAATAAACTAACAATCTGTTTTCGTAAGGTATCTGTAAGGCTGACTTTAGCCGCGTTGATAGCAATGGTGTTACCTTGAATGAGTGGGTGTGCAGGCAGTTGTACAGACTTAATTCGTGCCGAATTCAGTTCAGTACTATAGCTGATTTGGTAAACTGACTTTTTCAGTAATGGCTTCTGTGGCACCGCTAGTTTCGGCGCTAATGGCGCTGTGGTGACACATCCAATAAGTAGACTTGTACATAGAGCTGCTAGCACTAAACGCATTAAAATACCTCAAATAAACAGTTATTTTCTTATATTTAGTGAGTTCCGCCAATTCATCATGTTAGTATGGCGAGCGAGTGTTAATGAAATGAGTCATTATGAAGTCGCTAATTCTCACATTAGTTTGTATTTTTTGCTGTAGTTATTCAAAAATAACGGTCGCGAAAACTCCAAACCAGCAATGGTCACAATTTTTAAAGAGCTATTCTAAGCAAGTCGAGCGTAAACTGAAAGAAAAATCGGTACCTGGTGCTGCTTTGTCTGTTGTGCATATTGAGCATGGTAGTTACGTAAAGGGGTTTGGCCAGACAAAAAGCCGAAAAGGCAGTCGTGTTGATGAACATACTCGCTTTCGGCTAGCCTCGGTTTCCAAAACATTTGCAGGAAGCTTAGCTGCGAAGCTGGCGAGCGAAGGTCATTTTAATATCGATGACAAAGTAAGCTTATATCTTCCGCAGTTTATCGATGGTGACTATAGCCAACTTAAACTTTACCACCTTCTGAGTCACTCCAGTGGCTTGGTACCAAACGCGTACGATAATTTAATTGAATCGCGAATGGAGTACCCACAGATTGTAGAACGCTTATTACAGGTTGAAGCTCTGTGTCAGCCCGGCCAGTGTTACGGGTATCAGAATGTCATGTTTAGTTTGATCGGTGATGTTATCGAGAAAACAACGGGGATCAGCTATCAAACATGGATGCAGGAGTTCATATTTGCTCCGCTTAATATGCGAGATGCAGGCCTTGGAGTCGAGCAAATGACGAAGGATAATAATTTTGCGTGGCCGCATGTCAGGGGAAGAAAACGTTGGCACACTGCTAAATTGAAGCAACACTATTATAAAGTATTACCAGCGGCCGGTGTGAATGCTAGTGCGACAGATATGGCACAGTGGTTGAAAGCGCAATTGGGCTTATATCCGAGCGTATTATCGCCTGAGGCATTAAGTAAACAATCAATGCCTTATACTTTAACTAAGCGTGAGTTACGTCGACGGGTATGGCGTGAACATGTTGAGGCCGCATACTATGGCCTGGGTTGGAGAATCTATCAATATGATGGTAAACGCCTTTACTACCACAGTGGTTGGGTGCAAGGGTATAGAACAGACGTGGTAATTATTCCCGAGCTAGGCATTGGCTTTAGCTTGTTGCTAAATGCTGAAAGCGGTGTAATAAATCAACTCACCAATGACTTTTTGATAGATGTACTCACGGGAGATGCTATTTTAATGCCGGTGTTGAGTGAGCGAGAGATTAAAAGAGTTAAGGCGGAAGAAGCTGAGCTACTTGAAGGTATCACGCCACCTTTGACGCAAGGCAGCGTGACAAAAGAAAATTAATTACGTGGCAATTGAATTTTCTTGTCTTCGCTTTGACGATACAACACGATGATGTGGCCAATCGTCTGTACCTTGTGCGCGTTTGTTTCACGAACAATTGCTTCAAAGATCAGTTGCTTAGTTTCACGATCGTTTGTTGGTACTTTCACTTTGATCAGCTCGTGAATGTTTAGGTTTTGCTCAATTTCGGCCATTACGCCTTCGGTGAGGCCATTAGCGCCTAGAAGCACAACTGGATTTAAGTTATGAGCGAGCCCTTTTAGGAACTGCTTTTGTTTATTTGATAAGGTCATATTGATACAATCTTATTTATTAAAAGGCTTGAATTATCGATATTCTAACGCCATCTAGACAATATTACTAATGAGTTATAGTTAATATGGCAAATAAAAAACACTCCGCCAGTTCTAAACGTTGGTTAAAAGAACACGTAGAAGACCCTTATGTACATGAAGCCCAAAAACGTGGCTATCGATCACGAGCGGTTTTTAAGCTGGAAGAAATCCAGCAAAAGGATAAATTGATCCGTAAAGGTATGACGGTAGTTGATTTAGGGGCCGCGCCGGGTAGCTGGTCCCAATATTTAGCTGAACAAGTAGATATTGATGGGCAAGTAATAGCGTGTGATATTTTACCTATGGACTCGTTAGCGGGCGTTGACTTCCTTCAGGGAGACTTCAGAGAAGAAGCGGTATTAAATGCACTGCTTGATAGAATTAACGGCAAAAATGTGGATGTGGTGTTTTCAGATATGGCGCCAAATATGAGCGGTAATATGTCTACTGATCAATCTGGCAGTATGTATTTGGTCGAGCTAGCATTAGATATGTGCCATCAAGTGCTAAAACCAAACGGGGCATTTGCGGTTAAAGTTTTCCAAGGCGAAGGCTTTGATCAATTTGTGCAAGAAGTACGTAATTGTTTTAAGGTTGTAAAGATCCGTAAACCAAAAGCGTCTCGTCCTCGATCACGAGAAGTATATGTAGTGGCGACAGGTTACAAACTGTAGTACAGTTGGAAAGCATCAAGTTGAATTTGAATTTTTTTGGATACAAGAGGTTAACTCCTTGAGCGATATGGCTAAAAATCTAATACTCTGGTTAGTAATTGCGGTTGTACTAATGACCGTGTTCCAGAGCTTTAACGGTGGCGAACAATATGATCGCCAAACGAGTTACACACAATTCGTGAAGGACGTGCGCAGTGGTTCTGTTCGTGAGGTCAGTATTGACCGTCAAACAGGCGTAATTAGTGGCGTTCGTTCTAGCGGAGATCGTTTCCAAACAGTGATCCCATTGACTGATTTAGACTTGGTCAACGATTTGCTTAAGAACGATGTAAATATTAAAGGAGTAGCGCCAGAAGAACAGTCTTTCTTGGCAAATATCTTTATATCCTGGTTCCCAATGCTTCTGCTCATTGGTGTATGGATCTTTTTCATGCGCCAAATGCAAGGCGGGGGCGGCAAAGGCGCAATGTCGTTTGGCAAGAGCAAAGCTCGCCTAATGAGTGAAGATCAAGTCAAAACAACATTTGCGGACGTTGCAGGCTGTGACGAAGCGAAAGAAGACGTGACTGAACTGGTGGACTTTTTACGAGATCCATCAAAGTTCCAAAAGCTAGGTGGCAGCATCCCGAAAGGGGTATTGATGGTAGGTCCTCCTGGTACGGGTAAAACTTTACTTGCTAAAGCGGTAGCAGGTGAAGCAAAAGTACCTTTCTTTACCATCTCTGGTTCTGATTTCGTTGAAATGTTTGTGGGCGTTGGTGCTTCTCGGGTTCGTGATATGTTCGAACAAGCGAAAAAAGCAGCACCTTGTATCATCTTCATTGACGAAATCGATGCCGTAGGTCGTAAACGTGGTGCAGGTATGGGTGGTGGTCATGATGAACGTGAGCAAACACTAAACCAGATGCTAGTAGAGATGGATGGTTTTGAAGGCAATGAAGGTATTATCGTTATTGCTGCTACTAACCGTCCAGATGTATTAGACCCTGCATTATTGCGTCCTGGTCGTTTTGACCGCCAAGTTGTTGTGGGTCTTCCTGATATCCGTGGTCGTGAACAAATCTTAAATGTTCACATGCGCAAAGTTCCATTAGATGATAACGTTGAAGCATCGGTAATTGCACGTGGTACACCAGGCTTCTCTGGTGCTGACTTAGCTAACCTTGTAAACGAAGCCGCCTTATTTGCAGCTCGTGGCAATAAGCGTAAGGTAAGCATGGCTGAGTTCGACGCTGCAAAAGACAAAATCATGATGGGCGCTGAGCGTAAGTCCATGGTAATGAGTGAGCAAGAAAAAGAAATGACGGCGTATCATGAAGCTGGTCATGCTATTGTTGGTCGCCTAGTACCTGAACATGATCCGGTTTATAAAGTATCCATTATTCCTCGTGGTCGCGCCTTAGGTGTAACCATGTATTTGCCGGAGCAAGATCGCGTAAGTCACTCAAAGCAACATCTAGAGTCTATGCTTTCAAGCTTATATGGTGGTCGTATTGCTGAAGCGTTGATTTACGGTGACGACAAAGTCACGACAGGTGCAAGTAACGACATTGAACGTGCCACTGATATTGCCAAAAAAATGGTTACGCAGTGGGGGTTAAGTCCTAAGCTTGGACCACAAATGTATTTAGAAGAGCAGGGCGAGATGTACATGGGTGGTGGTTCTCACCGTATGTCTGGTATGTCAGATGAAACTGCTAAGCTTATTGATGCGGAAATTAAAGATTTCATCGATCGTAACTATCAACGTGCTGAGCAAATCCTAAAAGACAATATGGATATTCTTCACACAATGAAAGATGCGTTAATGAAATATGAAACGATTGATGCATTGCAGATTGATGACTTAATGGAGCGCCGTGATGTTCGTCCACCAAGGGATGCGCATGACGTCAAGCCAGAAAAAAAGGTAGAGTCTGAATCTGCCAAAGTGACAGAGTTAAAACCGGAGTCAAAAGCTGAAAAGCCAGCAGATGACCAGCCTAGTGATAGCACATCAAACTCAGAGCTTGATGACAAATCGTAAGGTCAGGTAGAATATGACAGCCCCGAGCAATCGGGGCTTTTTTGTATCAATAGATTCAGGGTGTTATTATTGGATTATGCGTGTATGAATAAGTACACACTTATACCAGTTAGTCTTAATGTTTGCTCAATTTGAAGGAGTATATCTGACGCTAACGGCGTTAAAAGTATCTCATTTAGTACGACTAAATAACAAAACTTTTGCCTAGTTATCGATCAGATTTTCTTGCCCTAAAATAAAGTGTCATTTAGCGCTTGGTATGAAACGAGACCTGAGTTCTAAAGCTACGCCCCTTTCGAGATCATCCAAAACATAGTAATAATGTAGGTATAGAATGTACGAGTTACGCTTGCCAAGAGCCCGCAGCCTTTCCTTAAATAAGCCTCAAGTAATGGGGATTTTGAATGCTACTCCTGACTCATTTTCAGATGGCGGAAAATTTATTCACCTAGATAGTGCGGTTGAGCAGGTAAATATGATGCTCGCTGACAGAGCTACCATTATTGATATTGGCGGTGAGTCTACTCGTCCAGGGGCGCCAGATGTAGAGTTGAAGGAAGAGCTTGAGCGCGTGATCCCGATCATCAAAGCTGTTAGGGCACAATCTGACTGTGTTATCTCAGTTGATACCAGTAAAGCTGAAGTAATGAAGCAAGCTATTGAAGCTGGTGCTGATATCATCAATGATGTTCGAGCTTTACAGGAGCCAGGTGCATTAGAGATAGCAGCTCAGTACGCAGAGGTACCTATTTGCCTGATGCACATGCAGGGTGAACCTCGCTCAATGCAAAATAATCCAAAATATAATGATCTATTTTCAGA
This sequence comes from Pseudoalteromonas peptidolytica, assembly GCF_012641745.1. Classification (GTDB taxonomy): domain Bacteria; phylum Pseudomonadota; class Gammaproteobacteria; order Enterobacterales; family Alteromonadaceae; genus Pseudoalteromonas; species Pseudoalteromonas peptidolytica. The sequence goes on along the minus strand of NZ_WEHZ01000010.1, from coordinate 67,259 downwards.
CATTAATCAGTTTTTCGAAGCTAGGATCCGTGCGTGCAAGCAAGCCGGAATTGATACCAGTAGGCTGATCTTAGATCCAGGTTTTGGCTTCGGTAAATCTCTGGAGCATAACTTTCAGATTTTAGGTGGACTGAAACAATTTAATTCGTTCAATTTACCTATTCTGACGGGACTCTCTAGAAAGTCCATGTTTGGACAACTACTTACTCGAGAAACTCATGAGCGCGTCGCTGCGAGTCTTGCCGGTGCGCTAATATGTGCACAGCAGGGCGCACATATCATTCGTGTTCATGACGTAAAAGAAACAAGCGACGTACTTAACGTATGGTTAGCGTCGGTCAATGGAGTTACTCAATGACAACAAGAAAGTACTTCGGTACAGATGGTGTAAGAGGTATGGTGGGCGAGTTCCCAATTACACCAGAATTTGCAATGAAGCTAGGCTGGGCAGCCGGAAAGGTTCTGTCTGAAAGAGGAACCAAAAAAGTTATCATTGGTAAAGACACCAGAATATCAGGGTACCTGTTAGAAACAGCACTAGAGGCGGGGTTGATAGCCGCTGGGATCAATGTAATCTTGTTAGGGCCTATGCCTACTCCTGCTGTTGCATATTTAACACAAACCTTCAGAGCTGAGGCTGGTATCGTCATCAGTGCTTCTCACAACCCTTACCATGACAATGGCATAAAATTCTTTGGTGGTGACGGTAAAAAACTGCCAGATGAAGTGGAACTTGCAATAGAAGCGAAGCTCGATGAGCCAATGACGTGCGTAACATCAGAAAAGCTGGGCAAAGCCAAGCGCTTAGACAGTGCAGATGGTCGTTATATTGAATTCTGTAAAGGCCAATTTCCAAAAGAGCTTTCTCTTGAAGGGTTGAAAGTGGTGTTAGATTGTGCGAATGGCGCAACTTACCATATTGCACCGAGTGTAATGCGTGAATTAGGTGCTGAGGTGATCACCACAGCTTGTGAACCTAATGGTTTGAATATCAATGAAAAATGTGGCGCAACGCATGTTGAAACATTAAAAAAAGCAGTACTGGAGCATCAAGCTGATGTTGGTATTGCATATGATGGTGATGGTGACCGAGTGATGATGGTGGACCATGATGGCCATGTATTTGATGGTGATGATATTGTGTACATTATTGCCTGCCAAGCCCATAGTGATGGTACACTCGGTGGTGGTGTTGTTGGTACCGTTATGTCTAATATGGGTTTAGAGAATGCGCTTAAAGCTAGAGGTATTGCATTTGAGCGCAGTAAAGTGGGTGATCGCTATGTAATGGAGTTGCTCGCTGAAAAGGGCTGGAAAATTGGTGGTGAAAGTTCAGGGCATGTGCTTAATCTTGACCTAATTAGTACTGGTGATGGAATAGTATCGAGCTTACAAGTACTCGCCGCAATGGTTGCACAAAACAAAACCTTGAAGGACTTAGGTGAAGGGTTCAGTAAATACCCGATGAAAATGATTAACGTACGTTACAGTACCAAAGATGACCCAACAGCACACCAATCAATAAAAGAAGCGGTGTCTGAAGTCGAAGCACTACTTGCTGGAAAGGGAAGAGTGTTACTACGGAAGTCGGGTACCGAACCAGTCGTAAGAGTCATGGTTGAAGCACAACAACAGAAGCAAGTCATCGATTTTGCACAAAAAATCGCTGAAGTTGTTGAATCTGTGAGCAATTAAATTAAAAATTGAATTTATTTCTTGTAACTTCGGGTGAGTGGCGTTAGTATCTCACCCGCTTTCTGCTACGGAGTATCGTAATGGCAACTAGGAAGCAAATTGTTGCTGGTAATTGGAAAATGAATGGCTCAAAAGAGCTACTTAGCCAAATGTCAGAAACATTAAACAGTGAATCATTCCAAGCGGATGTAATTATATTTCCCCCAGCAATGTTAATTGAACAAGCTGTTGAAAAGGGACTCACTGTAGGAACGCAAAGCGTTTCAGAATATAAAGAAGGCGCATACACTGGAGAAATTCAGGCATCACTTGCCAGTTCGTTAGGCGCGACTTACACCTTAGTCGGACATTCCGAGCGACGTGCTTTATATGGCGAAAGTGATGAGGTTGTAGCGAATAAATTTGCCCACGCTCAAGAACAAGGTTTAACTCCGATACTATGTGTTGGAGAAACCGAAGAAGAGAGAGAAAGTGAGCAGACAGAAGAAGTTGTAGCTAGGCAAATAAACGCAGTTATCGAGAAATTAGGTATAGCGGCACTAGCTAACTCTGTGATAGCATACGAACCGGTTTGGGCAATAGGTACTGGTAAAACAGCATCTCCTGAACAAGCGCAAGCAGTGCACAAATTTATACGTAATTTGCTGTCTGAGCAAGACGAGCAAATTGCAAAAACACTACGTTTACTTTATGGTGGCAGTGTTAATGAAAAAAATAGTGAATTATTATTCGCACAAGAAGATATAGATGGTGGTTTAATTGGTGGCGCAAGCTTAAAACCTGAAAACTTCCTTTCTATATGTAAAAGTGCAAAAGGATAAGTAAATGTACGAAATTTTAATGGTTGTTTACTTAATCGTTGCTTTAGCGCTTATTGGTATGGTGCTGATTCAACAAGGTAAAGGCGCAGACATGGGTTCTTCGTTTGGTGCTGGTGCATCAGCGACAGTATTTGGCTCGTCAGGCGCAGGCAACTTTATGACAAAGACAACAACAATACTAGCTACAGTGTTTTTTGTACTAAGTATTGTTCTAGGTAACTTAACAACTGGTCAAATAAAGAAAACCAGTGAATGGGAAAACCTAGAGGCACCAGCTGCAACAGTAGTACCTGCTGACAGCGATGTGCCAGCATCAGAAGAAAATCCAGCTTCTGATATTCCTAACTAAGAGTTAGGAAAACACCGAATTTGCGAATGTGGTGGAATTGGTAGACACGCCATCTTGAGGGGGTGGTGGCTTCGGCCGTGGGGGTTCAAGTCCCCCCATTCGCACCAAAATAAAAAAACCAGCTTATGCTGGTTTTTTTTCGTCTTTAATTTAGCTACACCGCTCTCGAGTTAATTTATGCCAATTTTCTTGATTAAGTAGTCTATTATGAGTCGAGAAAATCTTGCCGATAACTCCGCTACTGCGTCCTGCTCTCGCTAAGGTACCTATATCCTGTAGGCAAGGCGAATTTACGTACCAATAGTTGGCTATTAGAGGTGAAGTCAATGCAGCTAGCACTAAAACTTCTGCTAGAAAGGTATTAATTATCCGCAGCTCAGGTTATTTAGTTATTCTAAATAAGAAACTTTTAACGCTGTGAGCGTCAGATTTACTCCTTCAAACTGAGCAACTATCAAGTCTAATTGGTATTACCCTAATTGGTATGACTGACCTCAACTATCTGATGGATAGTGCAATAGCTAGTATGAGCTACTAGATAGCAGCAGCAATTTCAATTTTTTAATATATAGTACTGGTTTTTGGTATAATATCTTGTTGTATATAGACTTTTCTTAAAAATTAAATTTCCAAAATTGGTATTGTTTTGGTTACAAAAACCTAAAAAGTAATTTTTATTAAATAATTATTTCAATTTTACTCAACTCTGACTATAATACCCCTCCAGAGGAAATAGATGCACCTAACGCATCTTTTTTTATGCCTGAAATTTGTATCGTGCTTATCCTTACTCGAACAAAGTATAAGGCAGAAGCAATGGTAATAGACCCTTGCTTCTCTAGTTCACGACCTCTCGTAACTAGTTCACACACGGTGATTCCTTTGGAGATTATATGATTACAGTTTTACCTCGTCTTGGTTTATCTGCGATTTCAGCTGCTGTATTAGCAGCGGTAGCCCTTCCTAGCACAGCCTTGGCTGAGCAAGCTAATATAGAGAAAGAAAAACAAGTTTTTGAAAAAATTGAAGTAACCGCTCGTAAGCGTACAGAAAGCTTGTTCGAAACACCTACCGCTATTACTTCGATCGGTGCAGGTGATATTGATAAGGCAAACATCAGTAACCTAGACGATATTGGTAAATTCGTCCCGAACTTGAACATCACTCGCTATGGCGTTGGTAATGCGGCGCATGCTTCTGTATTTATTCGTGGTATTGGTTTACAAGATCACGTGATCACAACTGATCCAGGGGTGGGTGTTTACGTCGATGGTGTTTACCTTGGTCGCCAGATGGGCTCTAACCTTTCACTACCAAATATTGAACGTGTAGAGGTTTTGCGTGGTCCTCAAGGCACGCTATACGGTAGAAACACACTTGGTGGCGCTGTCAACGTGATCACAAAACAACCTGGTGCAGAAGAAGTTGCACGTATTGAGGCAAAAATAGGTTCTCGAGGCCGTTTAGCGACCGATTTATACACAAGCCAAGCGTTAACGGACACACTAAGCTTTTCTGCTAGTGCATCTTATAAAGAGCGTGACGGTGTTGGTAAAGCCGTAAATTTAGCTAATCCTGAAAAAGAAATTGGCGAGGAACAAGAGTATAGCGGTCGTTTAGCCGTAAGATGGCAAGCAACTAACGACTTAGTGATTTCTGCAGCGTTCGATGGTGTTGAAAATGAGTCTGGTCAGTCTCCTTATACCATTGAGTTAACAGCTCCACTAGACCCTAACGATCCATTTAATGGTGACTTCTCACTATTAGATGCGTCAATGTTACCAGACAATCCTGATGATTTGGCAACAACAGTTGCAGGCATCGAAAGCACTGATTACTCAGGGTGGGGTGGGTCAATTACAGCAGATTGGCAAGCAAGTGACGTTTATTCTGTCAAGTTTATTGCCAGCAAGCGTAGCTCTGAATACACCGGTGGTCTTGATGATGATGCCGTGGCGCTTAATCTCTCTGAATTTCCTGAAGAAGGTGGTGCTGATCAGTATTCATTTGAGCTACAGCTAAATGGTACTTATGATTCTTGGGATTTCGTATCAGGTCTTTATTATTTTAACGAAGACGGCTTCACCAGCTCTGGCCCATTTGTATTTAGTCCATGGAATACACCAAACGGCTTATTAAATGATGGTCAGACAGCTTCTTTTGGTGGTTACGGTTATTTCGATATCAATCAAGAGACTGACGCTTATGCGGCGTATATCAATGCAAGCTTTGATGTGACTGAACTTCTTAGCATTGGTGGTGGTTTACGCTACTCTGAAGACAAAAAAGAAGCAGATGCACTGTTCCCAAGTTTTGGTACGCGTAAATACGTAAGTGCAGATTTTGACGAAGTGACGTGGGACGTGAATGCGTCATATCAGCTAACTCGTGACATTAACGTTTACGCACAAGTTCAAAAAGGCTACCAAAGTGGTGGGTTCCCACCACGCCCATTTGGTGAACCAGATCAATTTGCTGCATTTGAAGAAACCAAAGCGATTAACTACGAAGTCGGCTTCAAAGGTCAAGTTCACGATAATGTGTCTATGATGGTTGCGGCATTCGTAACTGATTATACTGATCTTGCGTTACCATTTAATGACCCAACAGCGGGCGGCGGCTTCGTTACTATCGTAGAAAACGCAGGTGAGTCAAAAGCACAGGGTATTGAACTTGAAACAACGATAGCAATTACGGACGATTTTTCAGTTCGTAGTTCAATCGGCTACTTAGACTCTGAAATTACGCACGTTGATGAAGGGGTGATTGGAATTGGTAAAGGTGACGCTCCAGCACTGACGCCACGTTGGACAGTGATGGTAGCACCATCATACTTCCATGATCTAGAACATGGTGCAACCATTGCTGTAAATGCAAGTTACTCATATCGCTCGGATATGCAGGGGCAGTCTGTTACTCGGGCAAGCGAGTATATTGACTCTCGTGAACTACTAGGTTTTAACATCTCGTATACCAATGCTGAAGGTGATATGGAAGTGACGCTTTACGGCGAAAATGTGCTAAATGAAGTCTACGATGTTGGCCGATTGCAACAAAGTGGCTTCGTTGGTGTGATGCGCAGTAATGATAGAAGTGAGTTTGGTATTAAGTTTAAAAAAGAGTTTTGGCTAGATTAATCGAGTCCTAATTTCAATACAAAAAAGCCGCTTAGTTTAATTGCTAAGCGGCTTTTTATTTTCCAACTAATCTGAACTTAGGATAATACCAATTTGACTTAATACTTGCTCAATTTGAAGGCGTAAATCTGACGCTAACAGCGTTAAAAATTTCTTATTTAGAACAACTAAATAGCAAAATTTTTACCTTGCCTACACGGATGCAGGCACCTTGGCGATAGCAGGACGCGGTAGCGGTGTTATCGACAAGATTTTCTCACCTCAAAATAGACCACTTAATTAAGAAAATTGGTATAAAATGTGAGTTAATCAACTAAAATACCCATGCTCAAAAGTTATGATTACTATTATCAAAAGGTGTAAGCAACACTGAACTTAACGCTTCTTGGCATGATATAGCGGCCGTTGGGTGAGGTTGGATTACGTGGGTCACCTTCGGTGATCCCTTGTTTGTCAGTGAGGTTATCCACTGCCAGTTGCAGTTTTACCCCTTCCGCAGGCTCAACGATCAGGCCAATATCCAGTTTTTCGTAGCCTTCTAACACGACGGTATTTTCATTATCACCAAAGCGGTCGTCCACAGCTGAAAGCGTACCATACAAGGTGGCGTACATACCTGACATTTCAAAGTCATAGCTTGGGGTAATACGCAGCATCCAATCAGGTTGACGTTGTGCTTTGTTGCCTTCATTGGTCGGACTGTCAGTGATTTCGGTGTCTTGCCATGTCGCATTTAAGTTGACCGATAAACCTGATTCATGGTTATAGCTATAATCGACTTCTACGCCGGTGGCTTCATTGGTTAGGATCTCAGCTGGTACACCTGGGCGTCTAACGAATGTGTCGCCCTTTACCTCATTGGTAAACAAAGTAACAAAGAGGTCGCCAGTTTCACCCATATATTTGTAACCAAGCTCTGCTTGTGTCACTTCTTTTATAAGTGACTCACCTGATTTATAAGTGTTGTAGTTGTCTCGAAAATCATCAAAGTAAGGCATTTTGTAGCCTTTATTCATGCGAGCAAATACCCCTGAATCCAAACTTAAACTGTAATCAGCACCAAGTGTCCATGAAGCTTTTCGCTCATCATAGTCAACTGTCTTGGTGATCACACCGTCCAAATCTTCATCTACTGAATATTCTACCTGATGCTGTTCGCTGCGTAGACCTAAATCCAGTTTTAATGCGTCAGTGGCTTGGTAACTCTGCGTTGTATATACAGCCCATGTAGTAGCGTCTCCCGAGCTGCTAATATCATAGTTAAAAGCACAACCCGTCACATCGCTATTACATGCTATTGCGTTTAGTGCTTCTCCGCCTTGCTCCAAAACATGATAAGCACTATTCCCTAAGCTCCACCAATCCTGTGCCGAGGTGGTGGCGGTATAAATACCAAACGCACTCGACCAGTCGCCATAGGTTTTACTCAAGGCTAAATCATTTGTGAAAGCTTCAATATCTTTTAAAACGACCCATCGGCCATATTGTTGCACTATGGTATCGCCACTATATTCATTACCAGTGACGCTTCCCGTCGCTGTTTCACCATTATCAGCTACTTCACTTAAGCGTACCGCGGCGCCTGCAGGCACTAAGCCAATTGTATTAGCGTCGCCTTTAGTAAGACTAAAGCGGTCGTTTAGCTGCCAACCATTATCGAAATTAACTTTTAAACTACCACCTGATACATGGCCTTTCCAGCCGCGACCATCTCCTATATCGATGTTCATGGCGGTGTTATGCTGACCAAAATAAATTGTTGCCTTGCGATTATTTGTGCCTAACTGAGTAAAGCCAGCATCGACACCTTCAACGTTAAGTGGAGTTGGTAGGTACCACGCACCAGTATCGTTGGTTTGACGGGTATAAAGGTTAAACTCACCGTTAGCGAATTCTTTGGTAAGATTGATTGTGAATTGATGGCCTTTTTCTGAAGTAAATCCGGCATCGCGGATCCCCGAAGATCGTTTGATATATCCTCCGACCATGTAATAGAGATCATTGGATATTTCGCCACTCAATACGCCGTCTATTCTATTGAGGCCATAATCTGTTGTGGTGTACTTGAAGGTTCCTTCTGTATCTGATTGACCACGTTTAAGCTGAAAGTTCGTGGTCAATCCCGGTTGTCCGTTAGACACAACTGGGTTTGGGCCACCACGCAAGCCTTCCATCATACTAATGGTTTCATCGAGCCTGAAGATTGACGTATTTTCTAAAAAAGAGAGTGTCGGGGCAGGGTAAATAGGACTACCTTGCAAACTCACTGTTAAGAAAGGCGCGTCACCACCGCCCGGAAAGCCGCGAACAAAAACATTAGCACCGGACTCACCACCTGAACTTTCAACCCATATCCCTGGCACAGCTTTAAGTAAATCAGCTGTACTTTTGGGTGCAAGCTTATCGATTTGTACGGCATCAATATTGGTTACCGCAAAACTGGCATCAATTTTTCTTATACCGGCACCGCCAGGGGTACCTGATACAATAATTGTTTCTACTTTTTCTTTGTTTTTATTCGACTGTTGCTCAGCCTGTGCTGTTGTGCTTAACGCAAGTGTTACAGCAGCGGCGATTAAGCTTAATGAGTTCGTTTTTATCACGGCTAAAGCCCTCTTGTTGTTGTCATAGACTGGTATTTTACGACTGTCTATTTTTTAAAATAGATCTTAATGCAAACGTTTGCAATGGTGTTGTTTAAAAATTTGTCATAAAACGATGAAAGGCATGGCAAATATACTTTGATTGGTTATCTTTTATGCTTATTTAGGATAGGAGATTCAATTAGTTATGGTTTAAGATCAAAAAAATTGTAAGAATACTACTCTAGTGAACTGCATGAGTAAGGGGATTTGCTTGGCTTCAACACAATTAAAGTTATCAGACTTGGCAAAATTAGCTGGTGTTTCAACCTCGACGGCGTCCCGTGCACTCAACGATAACCCACTGATAAAAAAAGAAACTCGAGAGCGTATTCAGGCGTTAGCGAAAGAACATCACTTTAGTATCAATGCTGCAGCAAGTCGCCTGCGGATGCAAAAAACCAAAGTTATCGCTGTTATCATCAATCTTGAAGCAGAAACCAAGCAATCGGTTGATGATCCCTTCTTACTAAAAGTTGTCAGTGATATAAACCGTGCCGTGAATCGTCAAGGGTATGAGTTGCTTCTGTCTAACTCACATATGGCAGGTGAGGATTGGCACGGCTACTTTATTTCTGGTCGTAGAGCCGATGGCGTAATCGTAGTTGGGCAAGGTAAGGAGCAAGCAAAAATCGAACTAGCTGCAAAAGCTGGTACTCCCATTGTAGTGTGGGGCGACCCGAAAACCTCTGCAAACTATCCGATTGTAGGTAGTGATAATTTTGTCGGAGGGTTAACAGCTACCGAGCACTTAATTGCCAAGGGGGCTTCTAAACTGCTGTTTATGGGAGATCCAGCACACGCAGAGTTGGGAGAGCGCTATCGAGGCTTTTGCCACGGGGTGGAGAAGGCCGATGTTACTGCAAAGCTGGTTAGAATTGATATTACCTCAGAAGCCGCCTATGCCAGTATTAATACATTGCTAAGAGAAAATGGGCTGACTTTTGATGGTATTTTTGCGTGTAGTGATATGGTTGCGCTTGGGGCATTAAAAGCATTAAAAGAGCGCTATGTCAGCGTGCCAAATGATGTCAAAATTATAGGCTTTGATGATATTGCTATGGCGCAGATAAGTTTTCCAGCGCTCACAACAATTAAACAAGACACCCATGCAGCAGCGCAATTACTAGTAGAAAAACTACTAATACAGCTAAGTGGTAAGATGTGTGAATCTCAAGAAGTACCTTCGTCACTGCTTATCAGGCAATCTAGTTAACCTGAAGTTCGGTTATGAGATGAACTAACTCATTGCTGTTAAAGCAGAGCTTAATTTTTCAACTCGTATTAGGAAATAACACTCTGGGTAGCGTGATAGCATGTTTCCAAGCAGAGGTATTTTAGTTGACTCACTAGTTCTAGCTTTGGTTCAGGTTAAATCAGAAAATACAATTACTATCGCAATCATAACGTTAAGGAACTCTTAATGATTTTGAAATGCAAACGATTGCAAAAGCAAAAAAGTCTGTCTAGACTAAAAAGGAATCACAGTGTCTTAACGAGAATAACAATGAACCGAGCACGTATAATACTTGCGATGGCTGTTAGTTACTTTCTGTTCGCTATTTTGCTCAATAGTGTTGGAACAGTCATTTTACAATCAATCCATTCCTTTGGAATTACAAAACCACAAGCTGCGACATTGGAAGCATTTAAAGATCTTCCTATTGCTATCGTGTCATTTTTAGTCGCCTCCGTCATTCCAAGAGTTGGATTTAAAATTGCTTTGACTGTTGTGCTAGGAGTTGTGGCGCTGATCTGTAGCATTACACCACTGGTTGCTGAGTTTTGGATTTTAAAACTGGTCTTTGCTTTTGTGGGCGCTGCTTTCGCGGTAGTGAAAGTGTCCGTTTACGCGTTAGTTGGGCAAGTAACCGAGGGGAGTAATCAGCATTCAAGCCTTCTTAATTTTATTGAAGGTGTGTTTATGCTGGGAGTGCTTGGCGGGTACTGGGTTTTTGCGGCCTTTATCGATAGCGGTGATAACACACTTGGCTGGCTAAATGTATATTTTGTACTGGCGGTATTAAGTGCATTTACTGCAATCATTGTATGGATCTCGCCCATTGCAAAACCAGAGCCGACACAAGCGGCGGGATCTAATATTTCAGCTTTTACGGCAATGTTGAAGCTCGTCACAAAACCTTTGGTACTGGTGTTTGTCATTTCCGCATTTTTATATGTATTGATTGAGCAAAGTATCGGAACCTGGCTACCTACGTTTAACAATGAAGTCTTGTCTTTACCAGTTAATATAAGCGTGCAAATTACCAGTATTTTTGCAGCCTGTTTAGCACTAGGTCGACTTGGTGCTGGAGTTGTGCTTACCAAAGTACACTGGTATGTGGTGTTAAATGTTTGCCTTATCGCCATGGCTGTGCTTGTGGTGTTGACTCTACCCATGACGGAAAATATTGAAAAGGCAGCCATAACGTCTTTATTTGACGCGCCACTGGTGGCTTTCTTAATGCCTTTGATTGGACTCTTTATGGCGCCTATATATCCGGTGATTAATTCGGTAATGCTAAGCAGTTTACCTACCGCTCAACATGCCTCTATGACCGGGTTAATCGTGGTATTTTCAGCCCTTGGTGGTAGCACTGGCTCTATGATAACAGGGTTCGTATTTCAGCACTTTGGGGGGCAGCAAGCGTTTTATGGCGCGCTTATTCCTATGTGTGTCATTGCGGTATGTTTATATTTTTTCAAATCGATGAGTGAGTCTAGCCAAGCAAATCCAGCTCACACACCAAGTCAACAAAAGGTGAGCTGAGGTTTTACATGCAGTACCAATCAGATTTTTACAACACAGAAATTTTTAAGGCAGTACAAAAGGCCGGTTTGTTTACAGATAGTAAAGCCTTTGCTGACGCCATCGCAAAAATACCACTGGCAGAGATTGAACAGCTGTACGCCAAGCAAAAACCAACAGGAGCGGCGCTGCTGAACTTTGTTCATACGCACTTTGATTTTGTCGCCAGCAAAGAGTTAGAGGCCTTGCCTGACTTTGCTTGTGCACAGCTGTACATCAGTGCACTTTGGTCACGTTTATCCAGAAAACCGAGCACGGTTGCTACAGGCTCTTTATTACCGTTACCTTACCCTTATGTGGTACCGGGTGGGCGTTTCAATGAGATCTATTACTGGGACAGCTATTTCACTGCACTTGGACTATTAGATGCAAATCGAAACGATCTCGTTGAGGGAATGTTAGACAACTTTATCAGTTTGATTGACCGTATCGGGCATGTACCAAATGGCAATCGAGATTATTATCAAAGCCGCTCACAACCACCTGTGACGGCATTAATGGTGGATTTGCTGTGGCAACAAAAGTCTGATGACATGCAGTGGCTCAAGCGAGTTACCCAAGGGTTAATAAAGGAACATAACTTTTGGCAAACCGGTGGTGATGTTGGCAGCACTGAGGGTAATGCGCGGCTGCGTGTCGTCACAATGCCATGTGGCGGTACATTGAATCGTTATTGGGATCCGCTGGCAGCACCACGTCCGGAGTCGTATGTAGAAGATGTTGAATTGGCTAGTAAAGCAGTAGACCCAAGTGTGCTTTACCAACATATTCGGGCTGCATGCGAGTCGGGATGGGATTTTAGTAGCCGTTGGCTTGCAAACCCCGATGACTTGGCAAGTATCCGCACAACCCAAATTATCCCCGTAGATTTAAATGCACTGCTGGTCTTGCTTGAATTGCAGCTCGCAAGATGTTTAAAGAAACTAAATAATGAAACACAAGCCGAACATTATGATTCGCTGGCGTCAAAACGCAGTGCACTTATCCAGCGTTACTGTTGGTGTGATGAAACAGGCTGGTTTTATGATGTTAACCTTGATGATTATCAACCAACCAAAATTGTTTCACTGGCAGGGGTTGTCCCCATGTTTGCTAAGCAGGTTACACCAGCACAAGCACAGCGAATGGGTGACAAACTAAGATACGATTTTTTAAAATCAGGCGGGCTCGTCAGTACGCTAACCCCTACCTCACAACAATGGGATAGTCCAAATGGTTGGGCGCCACTGCAATGGTTTGCGGTATCGGGGCTAAGATCATATGGTCAAAACCAACTTGCAAGCGAAATTATGCAAGCATGGATTTATGCTGTTGAAACAGGCTTTGCACATCTGGGTTGTTTGCTGGAAAAGTATAACGTGGTAGAGCCAGACAAGCAGGCAGAAGGAGGAGAGTATGTTGTGCAACAAGGCTTTGGGTGGACAAATGGCGTTACCAGTCGCTTTTATCGACTTTTAGCGTCTGAAGTTGATAGTTTTTTGGGGTGACATTAAAGGCTTGTTTAAACGCTCGGCTAAATTGACTCGGGTGCTTGAAGCCGAGTGTAAAACTAACTGCGGTGATCTGAGCCCCAGCTTTTAATTTTGCCTTAGCTTCTGTGAGCCTCCTTGCTTGTAGCCACTGTTGTGGCGTAGTTGCAAATGATTTTTTGAATTGGCTAAAAAATCGACTGCGACTCATGCAGCTGAGCTTACAGAGTTTATCTACATCCAAAGGCTGATCTAAATGTGTCTCTAAATAATGCACTGCTAGGTATAGCCCATTGTGATCTGGAGTGTGTTTTACCGCATTGAGCAGAAGATCTCGGCTTTGTTGTTGTAGGAGCCTCGCTATCAGTTCATCCATTGCTAAATCGATAAAGTATTCTCGATTATTTTCATTTTCGCTAAACAGGTGGAACAGCTTTGCCAAACAGTGTTGGGTTTGCCAGTTGTGCTCGGTATGAATTAGCTGTGTTTGGTAAGTCACTTCATCGCAGAGGCTCAGAGATAATCTGTCGCTAACCGCCTTAATTTTCTCTCGGCTGATCTCAATGGCTAAGCAGGTAGTTGGCGAAGATAAGCTCGCATCTGGAAAGTCGATATGTACAGTTTGCTCGGGTGCCAGCACAAAGCTTTGATGTGGCAAAAACGGTTGATGGTAATCACAACTGTCTACATGCATTACTTTTTTGCCACTTACCATAGCGCAAAACAGCACTTCACCGGAGGTAAGCTTTACTTTATTGGCACTTTCATATGTGTCATAGATACTTAGCTCAACATTATTGGCAGCAAAGCTTACTTTGTTTTCGATCAAACGATCAATGTGACTAACACGTTTCGCAATCTGCAAGCAATATTCTCCTTATCCGATACTTTTTGGACTGTGTGTGTATATTCCAAGACGCCTTGTTAAGTTTTTAAAGCTGAATTTGGCTAATGTCAAACAGAAAAACAAATCTGGAACAGTAAGATCCAGGATAAATAACACAAGTTGCAGAGGTCAAAATGATATACGCAAATCCAAATACTGAGGGTGCTGTCGTCAGCTTTAAAACACAATACAACAACTTTATTGGTGGCGAGTGGAGACCACCTGTTGAGGGGGATTACTTTGATAATATAAGCCCAGTAAACGGTGAAGTTTTTTGTCAAGTTCCACGCTCAAGCGAAGCTGATATTGAACTTGCACTAGATGCTGCGCACGCAGCTAAAGCGTCTTGGGGTAAAACATCCGTTACTGAACGCAGTAATATTTTACTTAAAATTGCCGATCGGATTGAAAAAAATCTTGAATATTTAGCTGTTGCAGAAACGTGGGATAACGGAAAGGCTGTGCGCGAGACATTGGCGGCAGATGTGCCTTTAGCGGCGGATCATTTCCGATATTTTGCAGGGTGTATACGCGCGCAAGAGGGGACAATAGGTGAAATTGATGAGTCAACCGTCGCGTATCATTTTCACGAGCCTCTAGGGGTCGTGGGGCAGATCATCCCTTGGAACTTTCCATTGCTTATGGCTGCTTGGAAACTTGCCCCGGCGCTTGCTGCAGGCAATTGCGTGGTGCTCAAGCCCGCAGAACAAACGCCGGTCTCTATTTTGTTATTAATGGAGCTGATAGCCGACTTGCTACCAAATGGTGTCGTTAATATCGTTAATGGCTTTGGTCGAGAAGCCGGTGAAGCACTTGCTACTAGCCAGCGTATCGCAAAGATAGCATTTACAGGCTCAACTCCCGTTGGTTCACATATTTTGAAATGCGCGGCGGAGAATATTATTCCTTCAACCGTCGAGTTAGGCGGTAAATCTCCCAATATTTACTTTAGTGATGTGATGCAAGCGGATGATGACTACTTAAGTAAATGTATTGAAGGGGCGGTACTGGCTTATTTCAACCAAGGTGAAGTCTGTACCTGTCCTTCTCGATTACTCGTACAAGAAGACATATATGATGATTTTATCGCAAAAGTGATTGAGCGAACCAAAGCCATCAAGCGCGGTAATCCACTCGACACCGAAACTATGGTTGGTGCGCAGGCTTCACAAGCACAGTTTGATAAAATTCTTAGCTATATAGATATAGGTAAAAAAGAAGGGGCTGAAGTTTTAATAGGCGGCGAAGTAGAAAAGCTTGGTGAAGGTTATCATCAAGGTTTTTATATCCAGCCAACCCTGTTAAAAGGCAACAACCAGATGCGTGTATTCCAAGAGGAAATCTTTGGCCCAGTAATTTCTTTATGTACCTTTAAAGATGAGGCTGAGGCATTAAAATTAGCGAATAGTTCAGAGTTTGGTTTGGGTGCAGGCGTCTGGACGCGAGATATGAATCGAGCATATCACTTTGGTCGTCAAATTGAAGCAGGCCGCGTTTGGACTAATTGCTATCATATGTATCCAGCGCACGCAGCATTTGGTGGCTACAAAAAGTCGGGTATTGGCCGCGAAACGCACAAAAAGGCCTTAGATCATTATCAACAAACCAAAAACCTACTGGTGAGCTATAGCACCAGTCCACTGGGTTTCTTTTAGCCATAGCGGGAGATACCTCCCGCAATCTTAAAGCGCTGCGCCGCCCAGCTAGGGTTAAATACAACGGTATAGTGATAGGGCAATCTCTCACATCTCTAACAGAAATAACGTAAAAAGTAGTAATCTAGTACCTATACTCGCTAAATTTAAAGCGCTGATTTTTTTAAAACTATTCCTTATATAACAGTACTTTATTATTTTTCTTGCTTCGAAGTGTATCGTTGGTTGTTTTATGAATATTGTTCGAAAATATAGGCTAATACTTTGGTATACTTGTTTTTTTAAACTAATAACTCTACAATTTTCAACTGATTCTTGGGAGTTCTGGAAAAGAAACTCAAGATTTACACCGCAAATACCACCAATAGCAAACGGAGCTGCTATGTTTAAGTTTATCTCTTGGATCTTTTCGATCACCGCATTTTCACTTTCTTTCTTTTTTATCACGCAAGGCCATTACACGTTGTGTGTGGTGTTACTACTCGCAGGGCTTATTGCTTTGCCAAAGCGTGATACTGAGCTGCAACCGTTAGGTATGCGCTTACATACTAAGCATTTTGCCAATGAATCACGTTCTATTAGTTCAAAAGAAGTCATTAATTTCTTAGTTGCATTTTCACTTGCAGGGCTGAGTCTGGCGTTTCAATGGCATAGCGTCGTTATATAAAACGGCCAGTCTGATTTTGGGTATCAGCTTGAGGCTGCAAATATGTTTAAACTGATACCTAAAGTTGCTTGTTAAATTTGTGTTAGGGCATCTCCACTTCCTACATGTTGTTCTCAGGCAATCACTCTTGTAACTGGCTAAGCTCTACTCGGATATACGTAATTTAGCCGTTTTAAATTGCAAATTCTGAGCGGTCTACCGCAATATTTTATCTTCATGCAAAGGGTAAGTTTACAGCTTCAATAAAATCCTGAACAATAGTGTGTATAATACGCAAAATGATAAAACAACACAGGTTTTGCTGTTACTTCTATGTTTAACTTATGCTGACGATAAGTCATACGCTTTTGATAGTCTAATTCATTGCTAACTGTTTAATTTACTTTAATAATATACTGTTAGCACAAAGAGCCAAGGGTCAATACCTAGGGTAATACGAGAATGGCAATACTCTTGAAGCTTTCCAGTTAGGCTGATAAATAAAGCGACAATAGGCAAGTTGATTCTTTGCCTAAACTATAGAGTGATTAAGTGAAATCGTGTAATTGATATGTGTGGTTATGTAGTTTATGTGTGAGCTTTTAGGAATGTCGGCAAATGTACCGACGGACATTTGTTTTAGCTTTTCTGGTTTATTAGAGCGAGGCGGTAATACTGGGCCACATAAAGATGGTTGGGGTATTACCTTTTATGAAGGTAAAGGGTGTCGGACATTTAAAGATCCTGAGCCGAGCTGCCAGTCGGAAATCGCTAAATTGGTAAAAGCCTACCCGATTAAAAGCGTATCAGTGATCAGTCATATTAGGCAAGGTAATCGCGGCCGAACCTGTTTAGAAAATACTCACCCATTTACGCGGGAATTGTGGGGCAGAGAAATTACTTATGCGCACAATGGTCAACTGTCTGATTACAAAGACTTAAAAACAGACTTTTATCGCCCAGTGGGCAATACCGATAGTGAGTTGGCCTTTTGTTGGATTTTAGACAAGGTGAGAGAAAAGTATCCTAACAGGCCCTCAAATATGGTGTCAGTGTTTAGGTACATAGCCAAACTTGGGCACACACTTAGGGAGAAAGGAGTGTTTAATATGCTGATCACCGATGGTATTTATGTCTTAGCATATTGCACCAATAACTTACATTGGATAACGCGTAGAGCACCATTTGGCAAAGCAACCCTTATTGACGCTGACATGGTTGTTGACTTTCAAAAGGAAACAACTCCAGACGATGTGGTAACGGTAATAGCGACTCGACCGCTAACAAACGATGAACAATGGCAAAAACTACAGCCAGGTGAGTTTGCACTATTTAAGCTCGGTGAAAAGGTATAAGTTGCATTAGTTCCTTGCCATCAGCCTACTGGGCATCTGGCAAGGGTCAAACCGAATAATTTTTCGCATCAGTAGCTAGACTAAGCGCTAACTGCACCTAACTATTGATACGTAGGCTGCCACTTAATGTGAATCTAGAAACAATGTGTTAGCTCATTGCTTATCTACACCTCAGGTTATCTAGCTATCTGATTTTGCCTCTAAGGTTTTCAGCTCTATTTGAAATTGTTCCATCCCATCCTTTCCTTTATACATTTTCACAAGCATGTGATCATGATCGGGAGCAAACCATGCTATGGCTTGACGGTCACTGTCGTCATAAATGCGCTTAACTTTTATTGTTTTTACATTTCCAAACGGGAGGGTTATTGTCTCTTCGCCTGCAATTTCAAAGTCATAGCTACGTTGACTGCCTTTTTTGTCAATAATTGGATAGCTAAATTTGGTTTTGCCAGACTTTAAATCTTCCCTCAATTGTACTTGATAGCTAATCAAATCTTGTTGATTTTCGAGCCATTTTACTTTTAACGGATATTTTTCTTCGCTCGAGGTAATGGCATGGTTTTGATGATCGAACTTAATTTTATAGCTTTTGTCAGGTCCCGTACCTTCACGCTTCATACTATAGTGAAGTGGAATGATGACATGATCTGATAGCTTAAATAATGACTCCTCAATACGCACATCTGAAAAGATCATCCATTCGATGTCACTTTTATATCGCACTGCATAAGTGGACTCTGCTACTTTGGTGAGTGTCCGAGTTGCTGTGCCATGTACTTCCCCTTTGCGAGAAACTTGGTATTCTGCGTGATATTCTTTTAGAGGATTGGCAATCGTGGAGGTGGAAAGTAGAGCGCTAATACCAATTAGCACAGCGCTCCATTTTTTATTCTTTGATGTACGGCGCACCTTGAACTGGTAAGGTTTTGTTGTCAAAAACAGCATATTCTGCTTCCATGGTTAGTCTTTGTTCGCTGAACCATTTGACCACCAAAGGGTAAAGAATATGTTCTTGCTTATGAACACGTTGTGCTAGTGACTCTGCCGTATCACCGGGAAGAATTGCAACCTTGGCTTGGCAGACTACAGGACCGCCATCTAACTCTTCTGTGACAAAGTGAACGCTAGCACCATGTTCCGCATCGTTAGCATCGATAGCTCTTTGGTGGGTGTTCAGCCCTTGATACTTAGGCAACAAAGAAGGGTGAATGTTCAACATTTTTCCCTTAAATTTTTGCACTAAATATGGAGTTAGAATACGCATAAATCCTGCTAATACAACCAAATCAGGTGTAAAGCGCTCAATTAATTGGCCAAGCGCAACGTCATAGTCCTCGCGTGAGGCAAATTGCTTATGGTCTAATACTTCGGTTGTTATGCCGGCTTGTTGGGCTCTTATCAAACCATAGGCACTGGCTTTATTGCTGACGACGGCAGCAATTTCACCGTTTATATAGCCTGACTTACAAGCGTCTATAATCGCTTGTAAGTTTGACCCGCTACCAGAAATTAATACAACCAGGCGAGTTGGTGCCATTACTCGGCACCACCTAAGATCTCAACTTGTTCTTCACCTGTTTGTGCATTTTGGATCTCGCCAATGTGCCAAGCATTTTCACCTTGTGCTTTAAGTATTTCAAGGCTCAGTTCTAGTTTGTCAGCTGGAACAACTAGCACCATACCGACACCACAGTTGAATGTGCGGTACATTTCGTGAGTTGCGATGTTGCCATTTTCTTGTAACCAATTGAAGATTGAGGGCCATTGCCAGCTATCCCCTTTGATCACTGCCTTTGCCGACTCAGGTAGCACGCGAGGGATATTTTCCCAAAAACCACCACCTGTGATATGCGAAAGCGCGTGCACATCGACTTCTTTTAACAATGCTAAGATTTGCTTTACGTAAATGCGCGTCGGCTCTAGTAGATGTTCACCCAGTGTTTTACCTTCGAACTCTGCGTTGGTGTCTGCGCCAGAAACCTCTAGTACCTTGCGGATCAGTGAGTAACCGTTGGAATGGGGACCACTTGAACCAAGCGCAATTAGTTGATCGCCTGACGCAACTTTAGTCCCATCAATAATTTTAGACTTTTCTACAACACCGGTACAAAAGCCAGCCATATCGTAGTCATCGCCTTCGTACATACCAGGCATTTCTGCTGTTTCACCACCGATAAGTGCACAACCAGATAACTCACAGCCTTTACCGATACCAGATACAACGTCTGCTGCAACGTCAACGTCTAACTTGCCAGTGGCATAGTAATCCAAGAAGAATAGGGGTTCAGCACCTTGGACAATAAGATCATTAACACACATAGCAACTAGGTCGATGCCTACCGTATCATGTTTTTTTAAATCGATAGCTAAGCGTAGCTTAGTACCAACACCGTCAGTGCCAGCAACCAAAACAGGCTCTTTATACCCAGTTGGGAGTTCACATAGTGCACCAAAACCTCCAATACCGCCCATGACTTCTGGACGGCGAGTTTTCTTCACTACGCCTTTAATTCTTTCGACCAATGCGTTGCCCGCATCGATGTCAACGCCAGCGTCTTTATAACTAAGAGACTGTTTTTGTTCGCTCACAGGTTTTCCTCAAAAGTTGCTAGATAGATTTGCTTAGAAACGCCGACATTTTACAACAATTGCATCTGGGCGGCTAGCGACTTTACGAGAAACCCTTTGTATGTGGTCAAAGGTCCTCGATTTATTTGTGAGTCTAGTATAGGAAAGTGCTAGATGTTTGCTTTCAATGTAAAGGTATTTGACTTGCGTTAGATCAATATTCAGTGGCGGCAGGAGCGTACTATGAAGACAGACCCAATCAAGCAGTAACTTCATGAGATTATTGAAGAACACTGTTGTTAAAGGCGCATTGATTGGGTTTTCTAAACACGAGAATGCGTTTTATACCACCACGATTAATGGGACTAAAAAGATGAATATTGAACGCCATAGTTTAGCAAAAGAGCTACCAGAGTTTAAAGATAGAATTCACGAACTTAAATTGTCAGATGGACACTTCTCAAGGCTATTTAAAGACTATCACGAAGTAGATAATGAAGTGATCCGAATTGAGGATGGCGTAGAACACTCAAGTGATGAATATTTAGAGTCGCTGAAAAAAAAGCGCCTATGGTTAAAAGATCAACTATATAGCATTCTTAAAAGTGCTGAGTGACGATATATAACAATGCGGGCTAAGCTGGCCCGCATGCCTGCCTTTGCTTATCTTTTGCCTCCGTTGATGCCGTTTTGAGCAGGATCAAAATTCTTATCTATACTGTAATCATTGTACTCCTTTCACGATATATCCTTTGATTGCACTCACTTTGGTCATTGCTGGTAGCTTTATTATGGGATTAGCGTTTTCTCCAGCAATAAAGATCTGCCGTTTGACTTCGTCCATGGGGTGGCGTGTTTTGTTGATCCTAATGGCCTTGTTTGAGCTTGGTTACGTAAGCTTTGCGTATTTTATGTATGCTCACCTAGAGAGCATTAGCATTATTGAGCAAGGATTGAGCCTCATCTTATTCTTAGGGTCAATTTTCGTGTTTGTTGTCAATTGCCTCAGCTTGACGAGCTTGCGTGAGCTAGACGAGATAGCAAAACAAGCAAAATATAACGCGGAGCATGATTTTTTAACCGATCTTGAAAATCGGCAGCGCTGTATCGATGCGATAAATGAACGGAAATTACGACAAGTTGATTTCAGTGTTATTCTAGTCGACCTCAATAATTTTAAGCAGATAAACGATGCCAAGGGCCATTTTTTTGGTGATAAATTACTGGTAGCACTTGCGAATAAAATGCGCGCTGCACTATTACCGCGAAGTCAATTATATAGGATGGGTGGGGATGAGTTTATTATCATTATGGATGTCAGTGATGCTAACTGTATCTATTCACAAAATAATGCTTTGCTAAGCGAACTAAGATCGGGGATCGAAATAGAAGACCTAGAACTGGATGTTACCTATAGTGCTGGTGCTAGTTTATGGACAAAACAACGACAGCTAGGGGTCTTTGATCTATTGAAACAAGCTGATATAGCAATGTATTCGGCAAAACACAGCCGCCAAAGTATCGTTATTTTTGACGAAGAACTTCACGAAGGAGTTGAAGCTGAGTTTCAATTACTTACAAACCTAAAAACGGCATTGGCACGGGGGGAATTAACGCTTTATTATCAGCCGATTGTGTGTACACAAAGCGGCGATATTTATGGTGTGGAGGCATTACTGCGGTGGCCGCAAGCTGACGGCACTGTGATTATGCCTGATAAGTTTATTACATTGGCTGAGCGGAACAACTTAATTAAGCAATTGAGTGCGTTTGTTATTAACCGTGTGTTTCAGGACTTAGTAATTTTGCTGGAAGTACATTCAAGTTTAGAAGTGCATATTAATCTTTCATGCCAAGACTTTGTGGAGCAAAATTTGATAAGCACACTAGCAATGTTGTTAGATACGCACCAAATTGATCCTAAGCATGTTGTTTTCGAATTGACCGAAAGTACGGTAATGCAGGAAGTTGAAAAAGCACGAAGCCTAATTGAAACCTTAATTGAAATGGGATTTTCGGTGAGTATTGATGACTTCGGTACTGGTTTTTCCTCCTTTTCAATTCTCAAGGAGTTGCCAATCTCACAAATAAAGATTGATGGCTCTTTTGTCAGTCTCAGCCATGAGAGTGAGAAAGATCAAGCGATTGTAGAAACCAGTATGTTTCTTGCCCGTAAACTTAACTGTAGTATAGTCGCCGAAGGTGTTGAGAGCGATGCCTGTTTACAGTACTTATCCCGCTTGGGTTGCCCTTACATCCAAGGTTTTCAAATTTGTGAGCCACTATCATTGAGCGAGTGTATCAAATGGATGAACTCAAGATTAATGGTCAAAGGAGCGATGAAGCGCCTAGATGGGCGATAGCTAAAAAGTCAGTTTTGGTCTTGGCGGCACAAAACCATACATCTGCTCAAAGCCTGGTATTTCATTTTCCCAAATCGGTATTTCTTCACCTATATAAGCACGAAATGCGTCGAGGAATAGGCGTGTTCTTACAGGGAGATCACGATGAGGGTAAAGTGCGTACATCGCTGCAAAATCAATGAGCTTTGTCTCGGTAAGCAGTGGCTGCAGTTTTCCGTCGGCTACCTCTTGGCCAACTAAAAATGCGGGGGCGACGATGTAACATGTTCCGGATAACACGCTTTCTAAAAGAGTATCACCATCATTCGTTCTGAAGATACTCTTAATTGGCATTTGTTGCTCTTGGTTATTTTCATCCAAATAAGTAATGCTGGTGAAACGTAATGCGTCACTGGCGTAGCTTGCAGCTGGGAGTTGAGTTAATTCTTCAAGTGTCGTCGGTGTGCCATGTGTTTTTAAAAAGGTTGGGCTGGCTACTATCAAAAAACGATTACGTGCGATGCGCCGTGCTATCAAAGAAGAGTCTTTTGGCTCGCCGACACGAAAAGCTAAGTCAAATCCTTCACCGACTAAGTCAACCAGCCTGTCTTCTAGCCTGAGCTCGACTTCAACGTGAGGAAAACGTTTTTGGAAATCATTAATAACCGGCTGTACATAGCGTCTACCGACAACTGTTGAGCTGGCGATTTTGAGCAATCCCTTTGGCTCTGTGTGGTAATTCTGCGCGATCCGCTGTGTATCACTTAGCAGTAAACGCAGCTCTTCAGCTTTTTTTACCATTTCAGATCCTGCTGAGGTTAATGAAAAAGAACGTGTTGTTCTATTCATTAGTCTTACTCCAAGCTCTTCTTCAAGCTTGGTCATCTGCTTGGAAATGACTGAACGGTCAATGTTGCGAAGTTGTGCGGCGCTTGCAAATGAACCGCGTTCTACAACGTCTAAAAAGATTAATAATCGGCTGCTAATATCCATAGTGCAAAAAAGTTCACTGATACTGATGCCATTGTGACACTAAACAATTGGAATTGCGAGGGGCATATTTACACTAATAAAGTTGTGGCAAATAGCTAACAATGGTTTAATGAAAATAGACGCATAGCTTCTAAGCGTATTACATTATTTTGAAGCATAACGTAAAGGCACAAGATGAAAGCAGTCCGATTCAAACATACAAATGGACTTACCTTCGAGCAGGGAGAGATTAATTTACCCGAGGCGAACGATGATCAAGTTTTGATCAAAGTTGAGCATGTTGGTTTAAGCTTTATCGATACTAAAGTCGCCAATTGTCCTTGTGAAGACACACCAAATCGTGTGTTTGGTATTGACGCGGTAGGCACTGTTGAGAAAGCTTGTAAAACAGGCTTTCCTGAACCCGGCACTCGGGTATTTTGGCATGGAGATATACGTGAGCAGGGCACAATGAGCGAATTTGCAATCGTCCCTAGTCATGCCTTAACTGTGTTACCAGCCAATGTCGATGGTAAACTTGCAGCCGCGGCAATCGCGCCGGCTATGTGTGCATTAATCGCGCTATTCAAATTACAGCTGAATCGTGGTGATACCATACTTATTGAAGCGGCACATCATCCAGTTGGACAAATAGCGGTACAGTTTGCAAAGCAGCTCGGAGTTGGTGTTGCTGCTTGTACACAGGCAAAGCATAAAAAGCTGGTGGAACAACTAGGTGCAGATCTGGTTTATACAGAAGATAGTCTGTCTGCTTTAGCCGAGAGGTTACAGCAACATTTTGGTGAAGCAGAGGTTCAAGGTGCATTAGACCTTACCGGCACGCAAACACAGCAATTGATCAATCATTTGGTTTTTTGTGGACGAGTGAGTTGTTTAGCTGGGTTACCTGCAATTGAACAGCATGTATTGATGAAAAAGGCACCTAATATTGGCATTGTATCTTTATGTGGGAGCTGGCTTTCTAACAGTGTCTGTGCACAGCAAAGAATGGCATTTATTGGCAATGTACTGGCCGAAAAGCTAGAAAAAGACGAAGTAAAGTTGTCCCACTTAGGATCCGTCCTAGCTAATAACGACATTCTCATCGAGACACTCGATAAGCTTGCTGATGATAAAAATATTACTTTCTTCTGTGCTGAAATGCCGTTTAACTAATTCTTGCTTTTTAGGGTGCCAAGGCTGCGTGTAAGCCCAGCCTTGCACTTCTACAATATTTGATACATTTTCTGACATTTTTTCTTATCTGAACACCGTATACTCAAGCTACCACTAGGCTATGGCCGTAAAGTGCAGTAAATCCTTCTGTCCATGCTGTTAGTGGGTATAACTTATTATTCGATCTTATACCGATGCGCTTAGTACATGCTCTATTTAAGGGAGTAAGTCTGGCGCGAACTACGTTAAGGTTTTTTGTCTGGAAATAGATCGTTTAGTTAAGCGGATCGGTATTAATCGTGTCATCTCATATTTTATAATAGGTTTATTGATGTCAACACAGCATCAATTTGGTGCGAATTGATATGTTTATTTGCACTCGTCAAATTGGATAGACTAGTGCCCAAGGTTTAATAAGGATTAAACGATGAAAAAGTTACTCATTATTTTTAGTTTACTCGTTTTTTCGAGTATTGCTGTGGCGAATACTTCTCCATACACGCTAATCAATCAAGTAGGCGATAAGCTTTTTACAGATATTAAAGCGGTAAATAAAGAAGGAAAGGCAACTGAAACCGAAATGAAGGGGATTGTACGTAGTCGCCTTATGCCGCACATTGATGTGAAGTTTGTTTCCTTCAAGCTGCTTGGCAAGCATATCAAAGGGCTAAAAAGAGATGAAGCGGTCGACTTTATTAATGCCGTTGACGATTATTTAGTGGCAACTTATGCCAGCGCACTATTGCAGTATAAAGGGCAAGAGGTGATATTTGAAGAGTTGCCAGTTTCTGACGGCTCTGATTTTGCTACGGTAAAAGTTGTGATCAAAGAGCAAGCAAAGCCTGATATCGACATGCACTTTAAGTTTCGCCAAAGTAAAGATGGCACTTGGAAAGTTTATGACATGGTAGCTGAAGGCATTTCTCTACTGAGTGCGAAGCAAAAAGAAATCACCATGCGGATCTCTGAAGTAGGTTTGGCACAAGTCACCGCTGAACTTAAGAGCAAAGCATAAAACGAATTACTTCACCCGACTTTGAAGTAACCAAAAGAGCACAGTATCGTTGAGTGCTCTTTTTTTTGTTATTCACTCAACTTTGTTTAATAGTGGTTTACCCACCCTTGCTGCATTAAGGTTTTCGCAGGTGACAGTAGCTATTTGTTTAAGTGCTTCTTTAGTAAAAAACCCTTGATGGCCAGTTACTAATACATTAGGAAAGCTTACTAATCGAGAAAAGATGTCATCTTGAATGATCTCTTCACTGTGGTTTTTGAAAAAAAGTTCGGACTCTTGTTCATAAACGTCTAAACCAAGATAACCGAGTTGTTTTGACTTAAGTGCTGAGATACAGGCTTTACTGTCTAATAACGCACCTCGACTGGTGTTGATAAGCATCACTCCTGGTTTCATTTTTGCAAATGCAGCATCGTCAATAATATGATAGGTGTGTTCATTTAATGGACAGTGTAGGCTGATTATATCTGACTGTGCGAGCAAAATATCCAAAGAAACAAGGGTGTATGGCCCTTCACCAATATTGGGGTCGTAAACCAGTACATTCGCCCCAAAACCGTTAAGAATGCTAACCAGTGCCTGGCCGATTTTCCCACAACCAACAACACCAACAGTCTTGTTGTATATATTGAAGCCTAATAGGCCGTTTAGATCAAAGTTATCTTCTCTGACTCGATTATAGGCTTTATGTGTTTTTCTGCTCAATGTTAGCATTAAGGCAATGCAATGTTCGGCAACCGCTTCGGGACTGTAAGCGGGCACTCTTACCACATCTATGTTGCTTGCCGTTGCAGCCTTAATATCTACATTGTTAAATCCAGCGCAGCGAAGGGCAATTGTTTTGATGTTATATTCTTTGAGTGTGGCGATAACATCGGCATTCACAATATCATTTACAAAAACGCAAATGGCATCATATCCTTGGCACAGGGCTACGGTATTTGGATTCAGAGATTCATTGATAAAGCAAAACTCAAGAGCTGAAAAGGGCTCAATGGCTTGCTTAAAAAATGGCACTTCATAGTTTTGCGAACTGAATAGGGCGATTCTCATGGTTAATGTGGCTCTCTATCACTGATTTTAGCGTTTCTGGTTTTGTTCTTGGCGCATATCTAGATACTAGCATGCCATCAGAGTTTATTAGAAACTTAGTAAAATTCCATTTAATCGCGCGATTTTGCGCAATACCTCGGGTATGAGATTTTAAATAGCTAAATAAAGGGTGAGCATCCGGTCCGTTAACTTGTGTTTTAGTACAAATCTTAAAGCTCAAATTAAAGTGCGTATTATAAAACTCTTTGAGCATTTCATCTTCAAGTGGCTCATTACGGCCAAATTGATTGCATGGAAACGCCAGCACCTCAAAACCAAATTGTTTGTACTTGTTGTGTAGCTTTTCTAGTGCTGATAATTGCGGGGCAAAGCTACATTTGCTAGCAATGTTTACGATGAGCAGCGGTCTACCCGCAAATGATTGTAGCGGTATAACTTGTCCATCAATAAGCTGTGCACTAAAACGATAAATACTCTCCATCCTTTCAGGCTCCGTGTGTTTTCTTTATGTTATTCGGTATCAAAGCAGTTTTTTCATTTGCTATGACAGAGGTGCTCGGGTATAAAAACTCCATTCTTATTAAGATAACAATGAAATAGGACAGAAATATGTCAGTGAGAGTCGCTTTTTTAGGGTTAGGTGTCATGGGTTACCCGATGGCAGGACATTTGCAAAATGCAGGCTACCAAGTCACGGTATATAACCGTACGACAAGTAAGGCTGAAAAGTGGGCTTCAGAATATCAAGGAAGTTTTGCTGCAACACCAAAAGCTGCGGTGACTGACTGTGATTTTGTATTCATGTGTGTGGGTAATGATGATGATTTACGTTCGATAGTATACGGCAATGATGGTGTGTTGGCGGGAATTAAATCTGGTGCAGTGCTGGTGGATCATACCACTACATCAGCAAAAGTCGCCCGTGAAGTCGCGCAAGAAGCGCAATTACAAGGGGTTGAGTTTCTAGATGCTCCGGTGTCGGGAGGACAGGCCGGAGCTGAAAATGGCGTATTAACAATTATGGTTGGTGGTCAAACTAGTACGTTTGAAAAAGCACAACCAGTCATGGCTGCATTTGCAAGATTCAGCCAGTTAATTGGTGAAGTCGGTGCTGGACAGCTTTGTAAAATGGTTAATCAAATCTGTATCGCCGGAGTAGTACAGGGATTAGCGGAGGGACTACATTTTGCAAAACAAGCAGGCTTAGATGGCGAAAAAGTGATTGAAACGATTGCCAAAGGCGCAGCAGGGTCATGGCAAATGGAAAATCGCTATAAAACCATGTTAGCAGGAGAGTATGAGTTTGGCTTTGCTGTTGATTGGATGAGAAAAGATTTGGGCATTGCACTGGATGAGGCAAGAAGTAACGGTTCAAATTTAGCGCTTACAGCGTTGGTTGATCAGTACTATGCAGACGTTCAAGCGTTAGGCGGAAATCGCTTCGACACATCAAGCCTACTTGCTCGACTTGATGCTATCCACGACAAGAAATGATGGTGTAATCTAAGGCGAATTTATACACAAGTAGCTGGCTATTGGCTGGGAGTTAAACGCTGTTAGCATCAGATTTACTCCTTCAAATTGAGCAAGTATTAAGTCAAATTGGTATTATCCGAAGCTCAGGTTACTTGGGTGCTATATTAGCGATAAACTGCTGATGTAGCGCCTCTAGGTTATCAAGTATTGCTGTCTTTGCGCCGATATTCGTGTGTGCTAGCAAAGCTTTGAGTGTAGCCGGAGATTGTAAATCAGCCAGTGGCTTTGCGGTGCGCCAATGACTGATATGCCACGGTTCGGCAGCAACACCACCACGAAAACGGTCGTAAGGTCGGTAAAAACCATAGCGTTCGAGGTTGCTGTCTAGCCACAGAGAGAATTCGTATTGATGCCCGCCTTCCTGGTACTCCCACGGCTCAAGCTGCAATGATTGCTGTGCTGGTAGTCTATCCCTCGCGTATACATCTATATCTGTGCCAAAATGGTGGCGGCTTGCTCCTGGAAGGGCAGAAAACAGCATGATAGCTCTGACTTTTTCTATTTCAGACAGTTCACTCAAATCTACAGCTTGGTTGTTCAAGTCAAGCACCGGCCGTCGCATGGAGAACTTATGCTCCCATATCGATTTTTGCCTTTCAAAGCTGCGAAATGCTGAAGCCATGTAAAGCGTGAAACCGGCCAGTTTTGCAGCGTTGATAAGGGATGCCAAATCATCCACAATCTCTCGGTGCACATAACGACCGTTATAGCATATGAGATGCGATTCATTCACCCCACATGCTATACACTGTGCCGCCGTTAAGGAGCGGCTAGGCAAGTAACTTCTCCAAGATTTTTTCATAGATCAATGCGAGTTGGTCTAGATCTTTACAACTTACGCATTCGTTCACTTGATGAATGGTCGCATTTATCGGGCCAAGCTCAATGACTTTACAGCCTGTTTGTGCGATGAAGCGCCCATCAGAGGTGCCACCGGAAGTCTCAGGGGTTGTTGTTCTTCCCGTTACTTCTTGAATGGCTGCCATGGTAACATCGAGCAATGGGCCAGGCTCAGTTAAAAACGGTAAACCGTTTAATATCCAATCAAGTTCGTAATCAAGCTGGTGTTTATCCAAAATCGCAGTCACACGCTGCTTGAGTTCTTCGGCAGTTACCTCAGTGCTAAAGCGAAAGTTAAACTGAACTTGTAGGGTGCCAGGGATAACATTGCCGGCACCGGTTCCGCCATTAATATTAGATACTTGGAAGCTAGTTGCTGGAAAAAACGCATTGCCTTGATCCCACTCTGTATCGCTCAACTCTGCAATTGCTGCTGCGGATAAGTGGATTGGATTTTTAGCGAGGTGTGGATACGCGACATGACCCTGCTTTCCTATCACTTTAAGGTGTCCTGTGAGTGACCCGCGACGACCATTTTTAACCACATCACCAAGCTCATGACGAGATGAGGGCTCACCGACCAAACACATATCAATTTTTTCGTTTCGCGCCTCAAGTAAGTCGACAACGCGAGTCGTCCCATTCACAAATGGGCCTTCTTCATCAGAGGTGATCAAAAAAGACAAAGATCCTTTGTGATTAGGGTGGTTATTAATAAACCGCTCTGTGGCAACAATCATCGCAGCAAGTGAGCCTTTCATATCGGCAGCGCCACGCCCATGTAACATATCGCCTTCAATCGTTGCTGCAAATGGCGGGTGCTGCCATTGGCTCTCGTCGCCAACAGGTACAACATCGGTGTGACCGGCAAAGCAAAAGTGTGGCCCTCTTGTCCCTTTTCGTGCCCATGTATTGAGCGTATCGACAAAAAAGTGTTCTTCTACATTGAACCCTAATTTTGCTAGACGCTCGTTAATCAATTGCTGGCACCCTGCATCATCGGGTGTGACTGAAGCCCGTTGGATCAAGGTCTGTGCAAATTCTACTACTTCACTCATCAGGCAAAAATCTCATCATATTGGGCTGCTTTAAAGCCTAAGTGGTATTGACCTTGATAAAGTAAGATTGGGCGTTTGATCATGGCTGGCGCATCTAGTAAATGCTGTTTTGCACTCGTTTCACTTAAATTCTGCTTTTGTTCATCGCTCAGCGCACGATAGGTGGTACCACGTTTATTTAACACATTTTCCCAGCCTAAATGTTCAAAAAAAGTAGCGAGCAGGGTTTCGTCGATCCCTTCTTTTCGATAGTCATGGAAAGTAAACTCGATATTGTTGTCTTGAAGATATTTTTTTGCTTTTTTAATGGTATCGCAGTTGCTGATCCCATACATCATAATTGTCATAAAGCACACGCCCTCGCAATGGTTATTATCGGCTCTTTGGCCGCTGTAACTTGTTTTAAAGGATAATAACATGCACCAAGTTTTTGTGCATTGAGTAGCACAATTGCCGCCATTGTTTTTGCTTCACTTAGAGGAACATCGTAAAAACATAGTGGCTCACCGAGCGCGATCTTAGACTTACCAAAGCTATTAGCTTTAAGGTATTCAGGCTTGGTAAACTCACTACTGATGTCAAGGCTTAGTAACATTTTAAGGCCGTTGTTTGCCTGCACAATATACTCGCAGCCATTTCTGCGCGTTTGGAGTAACTGGCCGTGACAAGGAGAAAGCAGCAGTGGCACTCGAACCTGCACGCATACACCAATTCCCAATGCTCCCGATGCAATTACTGCGTTTGAGTGTGCTGTGAGCGGAAACACCTTACCGGTGAAAGGGCTAGGAATATGTGCGATAGGGTTGGCAATTTGTGATATTGGTCGATACTGAATAGTTGGTGAAAGTTCAATCAAAGTAGTAAATACCCGTCTTTTTTAAGCGCTTGTATAGCATGTTGAATTTGGCTCTGCTTCACAAGAATATAGTCTGTATCATACGTTGATAAGGTAAATATTGAGATGTTCGATTTTGCCAGCACGCCAGATATATTTGCCATAATGCCAGTTAAAGAAAATCCAAGCGGTCCTATTACCTCTAGCGCGCGCCAGTGAGTTTCGGCTGCAAGGCTATCGACTTTAATACCTGACTCACAGACTATGGATAGCTCATCTGATGTTTTGGCTATAAAGAAAATTTCACTGTTTAACACCGCTTGCGGTACTGCTTCATCACAATCTAGACTATGTATCGTAAATTCTTGCTTGAGCAGCTGCAGTGTTTGCTTTGACATTACCAACCCTTTATTTGGAAAAATACCAAGTGCTTAAAACATAGTATAGTGAAGTCAAATTAAAGACCAGAGCAGATGGGTAAAAGTAAAAAATTAATTATTAAGAGCTGATACCAATTAGACTTAATAATTGCTTACTTAGAACAACTAAATAGCAAAATTTTTGTCTGGTTACGACAAGATTTTCTCGCCTCAAAATAGACCACTGAATTAAGATAATTGGTATTAGAATAACCAATGGCTTTTCAGTCACAATTTTCGTGGTTTTTGTGTCGATTTCAATGCAGCGTTATGGCGTTGTATGAGGAAATAGGGCATCCCCAGTAATTATTGTCAAAAAGATATAAATCAAGGTGTACTTTGAGAGGAAAGGGCTCAGTATTGAGCCCTTCGTCTAATAGTAGTGATTAAGCTTCGATTTGCGTCGCTTGAATTGCGGTCAACGCGATTGTATATACGATGTCATCGACTAATGCACCCCTACTTAAATCATTGACGGGCTTGCGCATACCTTGCAGCATAGGCCCTATGCTGATCAGCTCCGCACTTCGTTGTACAGCCTTATATGTAGTATTACCGGTGTTCAGATCTGGAAAGACAAATACAGTTGCTTTACCAGCCACTTTGCTGTTTGGTGCTTTTTTACGCGCGACATTTTCCATTATTGCGGCATCGTATTGAAGTGGCCCATCTATATCTAGGTCGGGGCGTTTTTCCTGTGCAATTTCTGTTGCAGCTCTCACTTTTTCCACATCAGCGCCTTGCCCAGAAGTACCAGTACTGTAACTGATCATTGCAACTCGCGGTTCGATACCAAATGCTGAAGCTGAGTCAGCTGACTGGATGGCGATATCTGCTAATTGCTCCGCAGTGGGATCAGGGTTAATTGCACAGTCACCGTACACTAATACTTGATCTGGTAACAGCATAAAAAATACTGAGCTAACTAAGGATGCGCCAGGCGCGGTTTTTATCAACTGCAGAGGCGGCCTGATAGTATTTGCTGTGGTGTTCACTGCGCCTGATACCAAGCCATCAACTTTGCCTTCAGCTAACATCATAGTGCCAAGAACTACGTTGTCTTGTAACTGCCCTTCAGCAACAACTTCAGTGAGACCTTTGTTTTTGCGTATCTCAACCATAGGCGCAATATATTTGTGCACTTCATCTTGTGGCGATAATATGGTCACATTTTCATTTAGCTCTACACCTTGCTGCTGGGCGATGCGCTCAATTTCTTCGCGGTCGCCAAGTAACACGGTCTTCGCAATGTTGCGAGCGCCACAAATCGCAGCAGCCTTTATTGTACGAGGCTCATTGCCTTCGGGTAGTACAATTGTTTTACCTGCACGTCTTGCCAGATCAGTGAGC
The DNA here is from genome assembly GCF_012641745.1 of Pseudoalteromonas peptidolytica. Taxonomy (GTDB): domain Bacteria; phylum Pseudomonadota; class Gammaproteobacteria; order Enterobacterales; family Alteromonadaceae; genus Pseudoalteromonas; species Pseudoalteromonas peptidolytica. The sequence goes on along the minus strand of NZ_WEHZ01000010.1, from coordinate 34,628 downwards.
AAGTAACGAAAAGCCGGTGGTGACAGCTTACGAGTTTTGGCAACGCCTTTAGCAAGACCCTCTAGCCACTCACTGTCAATATGGCGAGCATTGTGCTGCTTCACCCTTTCAATACGTTGCTCATCATCACTGGGTACTTCCATATTAAAGTTATGTAGTAGTAATGACGTACGCCATGTATCGGCCTCAGTGGCGAGAATAGGTAAACCAGTATCCATGGCCTGCTCACACAAGGTCATGATCTTCTCTTCGGGCTTAAAACCACCGGTTAATAATATGGCACCAATCTTTGTACCATTCATAGCCGATAAACAGGCTGCGACCAATATATCTGAACGGTCACCTGGAGTGACCAACAGGGCACCTGGGGTAAAGTGGTTCAGAATATTTGATACCGTTCGAGCACAGAAGGTCACGCGGCGCAGACGACGGTGTTCCATGTCACCTGCATTGATGACTTCGGCTTTCATGTAATTACTCAGATCAATAACCCGAGGTGCAACAAGATCAAAGTCCCACGGAATTGCGCCTAACAGCTGAAATGGGTGCTTTCTAAAAATCGGTAGCGACGCTAATCGATTCATTTCATTTTCTAGTTCATCAGGCTTGTACTGATCAACTAAGTCTGCACGTGCTCGACCATCTTCATCCAGTGGTGCATTGACTTTGTTAAAAATACAACCCAGCACACGAGGGTGGTTGACCCCGTCGTAATTACCCGCGGCGATTTCTAGTCGATCTTCAAGCTCGTCAATGGAGTCATTTCCTGGTGTTAGAACAAAAACAATGTCTGCGCCCAGAGTTTGAGCGATTTCACGATTCACACGTCCAGCATATGGCTGACGACGCGTGGGCACCATCCCTTCAATGATGGCAACCTCATCATCTTGCACCGCACCTTCGAAGCGCTCTACAATTTCCTCTAGCAAGTCGTCGCCTTTGCCATCACCAATCATCTGCTCAGCATAGCTCAGCTCAAATGGTGTTGGCGGAGTAATCGTTGACCCTTGTTGTACGATAAGGGTCGATTTTTCTGGACCTGTGTCTTCTTTTCTTGGTTGTGCAATCGGTTTAAAAAAGTTCACTTTGACCGCTTTTTGCTCAAGCGCTCGGACTATACCTACAGAAACCGACGTTAAGCCAACGCCAGTTGAAATAGGAATGAGCATGATACGACGTCCCATTACTATGCTCCTTTTGCAAGTGTTGCAGCGTCGTTCGCGATCACCCACTCTTCATTCGTTGGAATAACCATCGCAACCGGAGAGTGTGCGGCGTCAGTGATAATACCCTGACCACCAAATCGAGCTTTGAGGTTTTGCTCAGCATTTACCTTCATGCCAAGGAAGCCCAGTTGGTTAACCACTTTTTCACGGATAACATCCGAGTTTTCACCGATACCACCTGTGAATACGAGTGCATCTAAACCACCTAACGGGACTAAGAAGCTAGCAATTTGCTTAGCCAAACGGTAACAAAAAATATCCAAGGCGAGACTCGCTTGAGGGTGATTTTCCTGAGCCGCTTCTTCTATTGTGCGGCAGTCATTTGATAGCTCACTGATCCCAAGTAAACCACTTTGCTTGTTCAACAGCGTATCAATTTGCTGGGTTGAGTAGTTTAGGTGGTTGATAAGGAATGAAAATAAACCTGGGTCTATATCACCACTTCGGGTCCCCATAACCAGACCCTCCAGTGGGGTTAACCCCATACTAGTATCGACAGATTTACCATCTTTTATGGCCGTAACAGAACAGCCATTACCCAAATGCGCAGTGATAATACGAGATGGTGCCTGTTGCAACCCTAAAACTTCAATGGCTTGTGCCGATACGTAAGCATGACTAGTCCCGTGGAAGCCGTAACGTCGTACACCATGTTCACGGTAGAGCGAGTAGGGTAGCGCGTAAAGGTATGCGGTTTGATCCATACTTTGGTGGAAGGCCGTATCAAACACTGCAATCTGCGGTAAATGGGCAAATGCCGCCTGTGCTGCGCGTATGCCAAGTAGATTGGCAGGGTTGTGCAAAGGCGCGAGACTTGCCGTTGCTTCGATTGCTTGAATAACGGAGTCATCAATAATGACTGACTGTGTAAAACGCTCTCCGCCATGCACTACGCGATGGCCGACAGCGACAAGATCAGCATCTAAAGAAAGATCTTTGATGAGTTTTACAAGTGTAGTGATTGCAACTTGGTGTGCATCACCACTGTTAAGGGGAACGATTTCTTTGTTGCCTTGGAACTTGTACTTTATTTGTGGTGCTTGTTCAGCGAGGCGCTCGCCCAGACCTGATAATATTTCCTCTCCGGTTGCGTTATCAATGATTGCAAACTTGAGACTGGAGCTTCCACAATTAAGAACCAAAACATGCTGAGATGACATAATGACTTTCCGTTTTGACAATAACAGTTATTGCGTATTAAGCTTAAAGCTATAGCGCATATAAGCTACGCATTTAGACTAAGGTATAGTTGACAGTAAAGACGTCGATTTTACCTCATTTTTTATATAAAAGTTAGCACCTAGGAGTTATGATGCAAAAAAGTCTTATTTCGCAAGTGCAACTTGGACGTCAATACTCAAAAGAGTGGCCTATGCGCAAGGAATTAGCACCACTATTCCCCGAGTTTCGGGTGATAAAGGCGACAGAGCTTGCTTTAAATACTATGCCTATGCTGGCGGTGTTTACTCTATTTCTGCAAACTAGTCAGTTGGGGTACCAATATTTACCACAGGCGATAGCGGTTGCGCTGTTCTTTTTATCGTTGCCTGTTCAAGGGCTGTTATGGTTAGGAAAAAGGGCGGAAACACCATTAAATCCAGCACTGAATTCTTGGTACACAGAGCTTCACCAAAAGATGGTTGCGAATGGCTACGATACCCCTTTATCCTCTAGAAAGCCAAGATATCGGGAATTGGCGAGATTATTGAAAGATATGTTTGAAAAGATGGATAAAGCATTCACCAAAGAAAACCTGTGAGGTAATGTATAAGCCTACCCCTAAAAACAGTGGGTAGGCTACAGCGTGCAAGCGCTAATTTAGTGAATCACCTTTGGACTTCAACATATCCATGTTAGTTCGTAAGATAGTGCTATTCGTTGCGCTGATATTCATTAATAAAAAATGATAGCGTCACTTCAACTTTATCCATTTTTTGCAATCTGTCTAAGTGCTGCTGCTTAAATTTCCACGCAAATGGTGTCATCATGATCAGGTGCTGTACGCAAGTAAAGTCCATAGTGTGAGTCTGTTGTAACTTGGTACGATCAACTAATGTAAAACCAGCAGGGGTGTCCGGCGCTTTGTGTAGTTTCACATCGTCGTAAATGAGAGACTTTAGCTCAAACAGATGATGCTCTGCTGGTGATATCACAAATAAGCTGCCTTTTGATTTACACAGACGCGCTAACTCTTGATCAAAAATCGGCGCGAAAATACTGACGATAACGTCAGCAAACTTATCTTCAAATGGCGCCTCCTTAACAGACGCGACACTAAACGCGACTTGAGCGTAGCGTTTTGCTGCATAACGTATTGCTGGCTTGGCAATATCTACACCATATACCGTGGCATTTGGACAGTGACTCGCAATTTCTCGTGTATAAAACCCTTCTCCACAGCCTAAGTCCAATACTTTTTCAGGCGTTTTCTGTGCTACAAGAGAGGCGAGGTTATCTCTTAGAAACTCATAATGGTGGGTTTCAAAAAATGCACGACGTGCAGCCACCATTTCTTGGTTGTCACCAGGCTGTTTAGACTTTTTATTCTGAACTGGCAATAAGTTGACATAGCCTTCTTTGGCTATATCAAATTGGTGATTTTGATCACAGGTATAGCTAGCACCACCTCGAAACAAAGGTAGTTTACAAAGCGGGCAGCGGTAATGGGATATCATTTGTCTAAGTATTCCCTATCAAAAAAGGTTTTAACCCAATGTGGGCGGTATGTAATAAGCAAAGTGATAGCCATGCCATTTAGCATTGCTTCTGGGAACCACATGATGACAGCAAAGTGCAGGTAATTATCTGCAAGCTCGAACCAAGTATAGGCATCGACGGTGTAATAGTACATTGCGCTGAGTAAGATTTTTAAGCACCCGACGGTACCTGCAAATATAAATGCACAGACGAAGATATATACAAAAAAGTGCCTCGGTAGGTAATGATAGCAAAGCACAAATAACCCGTAACTAATGTACACTGGGAGTAAAGCGGTAAAGAGCCATAAATTACCAAACTCCGGCAATGAGAAGCCGTTGAAGTAACCATGTAATATACATGCTAAGCTTGCACTTAGCGCACCTAAACGCCATCCCAGTATAAGGCTTACAGCGGTAACACCCAAAATATGAATATCAAGTTGTGGTAAAATGCCCGCCTTAATTTGCCACAGCAACGTGAGTACGACAGCGCAACTTAACACCCCAGTTTGTCTTGCTGCAACCAGTAATAATTGTTGGTACTCTTGACGATTAAAGCTAAATAAAAATAATCCGAGCGCGGCGATAAAAGTCACGGCTTCTTCCACATGTTAATGAGATTGGCAATACTAGTTCGAGCAAAACTGTGAGTTACAGCTCAATATAGTGCGATCCTATTTGGTTTTCAGATTTACTCAGTGTGAGGGAGTACCTTGATGCTAACCGGTTAAAACCTTCTCATCTAGATAAGCTTTTGCCTTAGCGATAGCTACGTAATTGACAAGGTTTACTCCCCTCAAAAAAAGTCACTTCGTTGATATGATACGATCAGAGACTAAAAGTAGCCCAAACTGGGGCGTGATCTGAAGGCTTTTCAATTCCTCTTAACTCGTAATCGATATCACTTTCAAGGCACTTAGCCATCAAAGGCTCTGTAGCGAGTACCACATCAATACGTAATCCACGGTTGTCATCAAAGCCTTTAGAGCGATAGTCAAACCAAGAGTATTTCTCTGTGGCATCAGGTGTTAACTCTCTAAATGTATCTTTGAAACCCCAGTCCAATAACGTTTTTAACCATTCACGTTCCTCTGGCTGGAAAGAGCACTTTCCGGTTTTTAGCCATCGTTTACGATTTTGCTCACCAATACCAATATCAGCATCTATTGGAGAGATATTAATGTCACCCATCACGACTAAATTTGATTTAGGATCAGCAAACTCATTTAAATGTGTCATCAGATCAGCATAAAATTGTCTTTTATACGGAAATTTTGTTTCGTGGTTAATATTGTCGCCTTGTGGGAAGTAGCCATTCATTACAGTGACCTCAGCGCCAGAGTCACTTTCAAATGTACCACTAATCATTCTACGTTGTGATTCATCAGTGTCGGTTGCAAAGCCTTTTTGAATCACTTTGGCTGGCTTTTTGGAGAGTATCGCAACACCATAATGAGCTTTTTGTCCATGAAAATAAACATGGTACCCCAGTGCTTCGACATCATCTTTAGGAAAAGCTTCATCATGTACTTTGATTTCCTGAAGCCCAATTACGTCAGGTTGATGTTTTTCTATTAATGCTTGTAATTGATGTAGCCTAGCTCTTAGGCCATTAATGTTAAACGAGACAATTTTCATAGCACTCTCTATTGACTTTGCTGTTTTGTAGCAGAGTTTATCATTTAAAAAGAAGAGGATCAGCGATTGAAGGCAATTAACCTGAGCTTTGAGAAATTATTGCCTTTCTATCGGTGAATTTTAGCAATCACAACCACAATCTAAAGGTTGTACCAATTTGCTCCGTCAAGTTGAGCCAATGTATTGGACAATGATACTTGTGCTGTGGAGAGTGAAGCACGCTACAGTAAAATTTATATAGCGCCTAACCCCTTTTTTGCAGTTTAAGACAAGAAAAACTGGTTAGTAGCATTTGAACGTACCTAAAACCTAGCTATCGCAGTCGTTGAAGAAAGCGTTTGTCCCGGTATTGGTATATATGAACTTGTTAAATTTTGTACAAGTTTAGGTGTGCCATAGCGATAATTTTACCCTAGTGTAAATAGAACATTAAATAAGCAGTTTTGCATGATTTAGCTGTTTACTTATTCTACATTGTAATTATAATCCGCACCGAATCGTTCATTTGGGGTATATTATGCTTAAATCTCTCTCTTTCTTAGGTCTTGTTTCTCTAGCTTCTTCAACTGCGTTTGCGTCTCAAGTTGAGTACACGCAAGCTGACTCGTCGCCTGCGACAAAAGTGTGCGCTGTTGCTGCGGAGCAGGGGTTCAGTGCAGCACGTAAAGAAGCTGCATCACTAGGCTTATTTATTTCTCGCTTTTCACCGAGCATCAAGTGTAATGGTGAAGATATTCGTGAGTTTGCAAAAGCATCTCAGCGTATTCAAAGGCAAGAAAAGAAAGTTGAGTTAGTTGCTGAAAAATCTGATGTAGCAACTGGATTATGTATTGACGCTGTGCGTCACGGTGTGAATCATTTACGCCTTAGCAATCAACAGGTACGTAACCTTCGTTGTAACGACATGCCTGTTAAGCAGTTTGTTAAAGAATTCAGAAACGCAGCGATCTAATACCATTTGTTCTAAAACTTACTTAGTTGGTATTACTGCTACGTATCAAAATATACCGACGAATAAGGTTGGTAAAAAAATCCGATAAACAGTCGTTTATCGGATTTTTTATGTTAAAGCCTAAAAACTCTTTACTACTGGGTGTGTTGAACCATCTATTGTTTATGCTTGCGCTTTTAGATGCTCAATAACGACTTGATGATGATCTTTTGTTTTAAACTTATTGAATACATGTTTGATGGTTCCATCCTGACCCACAAGGAACGACAATCTGTGGATCCCGTCATACTCTTTACCCATAAATTTCTTCAGACCCCAAACACCGAATTCATCTGCGACGGCATGATCTTCATCAGAGAGTAGATCGAAGTTTAGCTCTTTTTTGTTTTCAAAGTTTTTTAACTTTTTCACAGGATCAGGGCTAATACCAACGGCAACGGTGTTAAGTGCAGCGAGTTCTGTTTTGTGATCGCGTAAGTTTTCCGCTTGAACTGTGCAGCCTGGTGTAAGCGCTTTGGGGTAAAAATAGACTAAGACTTGATTGCTCTTAAGTAAGTTTGCAAGTTCAATGGTTTCGTCATTTTGATTCTGTAATGAAAATAATGGTGCTTTATCACCTGCTTTCAAAGTGTTCATGTAAAATCCTTAGCGAATGCGTCTAAAAATGTAATCTACGTTTAAGGCGTGAGAAAGATCTTCAAACTGAACTTTAAAGTTATCGATATCAACATCTACAGGAATATTGAATTCAAGCTCACAGCGCATGTGAAGTTCGTCATCTTGCTCAAAGGTATCCGATTTTAGTGAACAAATACTGACGCCTTGCGCTGCAAAATAGCGAGTCACTTTGCTCAATGTACCGGGAGAATCCAGCCCTTCGTACTCCAAGGTATAACCGGCACTAAATTCCCCTTGTTGATGACTTGAGGTTCGTTTCATCATGGTCAACAAACCCAGCTCCATGCTTTTAGCTGGTAAGGTATGCTCGACACGACTGATAGAGGCCATATCACCGGCGAGTAACATAATGAAAGTAAATTCGTTACCTAATATTGCGATACGGCTGTCGATAATATTACAGTTGCAGTCGCTCACAAGTTGTGTCAATTCACCAACAATACCAGATCTGTCTTCACCTATCGCTGTTAAGACTAGCTGATGGTTTGTATGATGCGTGGTCATTTTAAAACCTCTGATTTCATGTAACGCGCCCAATTAGTTAACGCGAAATACTACCATATCTGAGTTTTAGCGCTAGCGGGATGTAATAAAAAATAGAATCGTGGATGACTGTGTGGTTGCTTGTTTTTCTGGTGCATGACAAGTAACATAAGGCAAATTTTTGGCTATGTAATAGATAGGTCAGCAAAAAGTGCTAAATCTATACTGTCATAGCGCTAATAGTTCAACGTTGCCAATATTTGGTAACTTTGTGTGAACCAATTCGGCAATCCTAAATCATAACTTTGATTCGAATAATAATAGGGTTTGCTAAGGAGTAAATGAGTGCAGTATTGGATCCCAAAATCACTGGTTCTTGGAATTGCCGTTAGTTTGAGCGGCTGTAGTATTTTCACAAATGATGCACATCATGAGAGAAATTATCGAGCAAATGCGCCAGTTAAGGTTCCTGAAGGGCTAGAGAAGCCTTATCGCGACCCTGAATTTGCGATGCCTGTAGGGCAATATGAAAACACCCCAGAACCGGTCAGTTACCGTGCTCCTCAACAAGTATTGACTGTTGCGCAAGGTAGCTGGGTTGAGCAAGGCGAAGAAGCGGCAAGGATCTTTTTTGATAAAAACGATGGTATAGACGATTTACCACAGTTTATCTGGCGTGCTGTTGATGGCGTCATTGCTTTACACGAAGCAGGTTATGAGGTTGAAAATAAAGCACAAGGTACCGTAACAACCACTTGGTATTCGCTCATTAAACCAAAAGATGGCTGGTTTTGGGAAGAGAGCAAAGCCCCTGCTAAACAAAAATTTACCTTCACGGTAGAGCAAAAAGCACACCAACGTACGGCATCAGTTTTAGCTGAACTAGTTGATTATCAAGGTGAAGAAGCGCTCACGCCATTATTAAAGCGTCACCTAGAGGTTCGAGCGCTTAACGAAGTAGTATCGGAATTTGACTATCAGTATCGTCTACTTCAGGTTGAGCTTCGCAAGCGACAAGGCGTGTTGGCATTAGAGCTAGGCTTTGATAAAGCGGGGAATTCGGCACTACTTACCGAAAAAGGTCAGCAAGCGGTGTTGGATCGTTTTTCAAACTTCCTAGAAAGAAGTAACTTTACCGTTGTACGCGTTGATAGGGAAAAACAAGAAGTGTTAGTTCGCTATGAAGCGCCGGAAAGCAGCGTTTGGGACTCTATCTGGGGCGAAGAAGCTGTGGTGTTGCCTATTGAAAATGGTGACTACACAATAAGTGTCGCCGAAGCGCAAGACACACGCACATCAATTACGTGGAAAGATGGACAAGGCAATGTGCTAGATGCGAACACCATGAATAACTTGCATCAGGCTTTAATTGAGCTGCTTAGGCAGAAGGGTCTAACGATCTAACAAGTATAATAATTTAGAAACGAAAAGAGCTTCGGCTCTTTTCTTTGTTTTTGTGGAAGTAAAAAAATGACACAGAGCACTATGGCTACACGCAGTACCTTACAAACATGGTTTGCGTTTATCGTACCGTCATTGATTGGTATTTTTTTATTTATGACGCCCGTTGCTGTTGGCGAGGCGATGACTATTCCAATAGCGGTGATGGCAAAGTGGTTGCAAGCGCAGGTTGCGCCTTTTATCAAAGATATGATTGTTGCTATTGTTTGTATCACAGGGGTGATGAGTTTGATTATTAAGCTCTTTAAACCGCAAGCACTATTAAAAATAAACATAATAAGACACTTATTTGATGTCAGTTGGGTTTGGCTTGTAACCAGACTTATCGGCATGGTGTTTATTGTGCTTACTTTCAATGGTGTTGGTCCGGAGGCTATACACTCAGAAAACACTGGCGCACTTGTACTTAATGACCTGTTACCGGTGCTGTTTTCTGTTTTTATCCTCGCTGGGTTATTGTTGCCACTATTACTTAATTTTGGTTTACTCGAGATGGTTGGCACTTTACTCACCAAAGTGATGCGTCCCTTATTTGGTGTACCAGGCCGTAGTGCGGTAAATTGCGTGGCTTCGTGGCTAGGAGATGGTAGCGTCGGTATTTTGATGACAGCGCGTCAGTATGAAGATAAACATTATACACAGCGAGAGGCGGCCATCATAGGCACTACTTTCTCAGCAGTTTCCATCACGTTTTGTTTGGTCGTGATAGGCCAAGTGAAGCTCGAGCATCTATTTGCGCCATTTTACCTTACCGTATGTGCAGCAGGCTTCGCCGCGGCAATCATTGTTCCACGTCTACCACCACTTAGATTTAAAAAAGACATCTATATTGATGGCACAGATCATAACCAAGATTCAGAAGCGGTTCCTGAAGGTAAAGGATTGCTTCGCCACTCTTTGGATGTTGCATTAACCAAGGCCAAAACAGCACCAGGTATAAAAGGTACGGTGGAAGAAGGGCTTCATAATGCACTTGATATGGTATTTGCTGTGTTACCTGTAGTTATGGCTGTGGGTACTTTTGCTCTTATCATTGCTGAATATACACCAATATTTCAGTATCTAGGTACTCCATTCGTACCTTTCCTAGAGTTTTTAAATGTGGCTGAGGCAGAAAAGGCCGCACAGACAATCGTTGTAGGCTTTGCGGATATGTTTATTCCATCAATTCTTGCGGCAGGCTCCATTGAAAGTGATACAACAAGATTTATTGTTGCGGCAATGAGTGTTACTCAATTAATTTATATGTCTGAAGTGGGTGCACTGCTTCTGGGAAGTAAAATACCTGTTAACCTATGGGAGTTGTTCCTGATCTTTATTCTAAGAACGCTGGTAACATTACCCGTTATTGTACTTATGGCTAAATGGTTAATTGGTTAACTAACGCATTAGTAAGCTCCCTACGAGAGGTAGGGAGCTATAAGCATACTACCTAACGCCAGCTCACTACAGGCCTTGCTTATCAGTGCTTGCTCTACACATAAATACCAGCTTTGCCTCTGGTTATTATGAGGAGACGGAGAACCTATCCAAGCGCAAGGTAGCGTCTTGGATGGTAAGTTCCAATATGTTGAAACTGACTATGCTCGCCAGTGTTTAGACTAATTCAGATTATCTATGTCTTTTTTTAATTGGTAACCTTCATCCGTCACAATCTGCTCTAGGGTTGCTACTCGGGATTTTAGCGCATTAATTTCAGCTTGCAGCTGTGCTTGTTGCTCCTTAGTGTGAGTGCCTGCTTTTTTAAATTCCAAACGTCGCTTGTACATCTCACTAATGATGCCGCCGCCGACACAAATTAGTACGATGAGAAAAACCATTGTAGTGCCTGACATGACAGTATTACTCCTTATAAAGAATATCATCTAGACTTTGTTTCGACTCAACTTGAAGGTTCAAATCTAGAGTTTATTAAAATTGGTATAATTTCGTAATGTTATCCGCAATAAAAAATGGCATCACGAGATAACCCATGATGCCATTAAGTATATTAAAAAGTGAACTGACAATTGTCAGTTAGCACTCAATGATATTTACTGCCAGCCCGCCACGAGCTGTTTCTTTATATTTTGTTTTCATGTCATTACCAGTATCGAGCATGGTTTTAATGACTTTATCCAACGACACTTTTTGATCGCCAGTACCGCGCAGTGCCAGTCTCGATGCGTTAATCGCTTTAATTGAACCCATTGCATTACGCTCTATACAAGGTACTTGCACTAAGCCTCCAACAGGATCGCAAGTAAGGCCTAAATTGTGCTCCATACCAATTTCAGCTGCATTTTCAACATGGACAACGTTACCACCCATAATTTCAGTGAGCGCGCCTGCGGCCATAGAGCAGGCAACACCAACTTCACCCTGACAACCAACTTCAGCGCCTGAAATTGAGGCATTTTTCTTGTATAGAATACCAATTGCGGCTGCGGTCAGTAGGTAGCGAGTCGCAATTTCCATATCAACTTCTTTGATAAAGGTATGGTAATACATCAACACAGCAGGAAGAATCCCCGCGGCGCCATTTGTCGGTGCAGTCACAACACGGCCACCTGCTGCGTTTTCCTCATTAACTGCAAGGGCAAAAAGATCGACCCAGTCCATTGCTCGCAGCGGATCTTGATGCGTCTCAACACTTAACTTTAAGTATAAACTTGGTGCCCGTCGACGTACTTTTAGTCCGCCCGGTAGGATGCCTTCGGTCTTCATGCCGCGCTCAATACAGGCTTTCATGACTTGCCAAATGTGAAAAAGCGCTTCTTTAATTTCACTTTCGTTTCTTAGCGTCTTTTCGTTTGCCATCATCAAGGATGACACACTAAGACCAGACTCTTTGCACATCTCCAATAGCTCAGCTGCTGAATTAAATGGATAAGGTGCCGGATTTTCCGTTCTAATATCAAGGGCCGCTTGCTTCTCAGCTTCGAAGTTTTGGTCTGTAACAATAAATCCACCGCCAATTGAATAATATATTTGACTGTGGACGAGCTCTTCACCATTAAATGCCTTGATTTCCATTGCATTTGAATGTTTTGGCAGTGTTTTTCTGCGGTGAAAAACAATAGCCCCTTGTTTGGGAAACTTAACTTTATACTGTTTATCAAGATAGATAACTTGTTCATTCTCAATAGTATCAAGAATTTCAGGAACGAGATCTGCGTCAATTGTTTCAGGGTCGTAACCTGCAAGTCCTAGAATGACTGCCTTGCCAGAGCCATGCCCAATTCCAGTTTGACCCAATGAGCCATAAAGCTCTACTTTCACCGAGGTGATATTATCAATAATGCCTTGTGCTAATAAGTCTTGAACAAAAAGCCTAGAAGCACGCATTGGTCCAACAGTATGAGAGGAGGAAGGCCCAATACCGATACTGAACATATCGAATGCACTGATCATAAATTTTACTCACATTGCCTTTAAAACGGACGTCATCATAACGTGTCTGTAGAGGGAAGTAACCCAAATTCGGCAAAACTGATGGGGTAAGGCTATTTTTATGGACCACAAACGTCAAAAAAGGGAGAGCGAGCGCGAAACTACATAAAAGATCTCAAAACAATGAGTCTAATCACTTATGGCTACACTAGCTGGATAAACTGTTTTACGATTTTAGCTGTCGCGCCCCATAGTAAACCATGAGGCGTCATAAACCCTTCAAGAGAGACTGACTCTCCTTTATGGATAAAATTGAAGGTCTGCCAATTTTTTTGTGCCTTGAGCTGTTTCAAAGAAAGCACAAAAGTATGCTGGACTTCAGCACTTTGTCCTAGCCATTTGGCATGCTGATGTACCTTAGCTACGACGGGAGTGATTTGATAGCCTGTCAACGTGCTCAATAAGGGCAGCGTACCTAAAACTTGAGATTCTGTGATAGACAAGCCAATTTCTTCTTCGGTTTCCCTAAGCGCTGTATTAATAATATTGGCGTCTTGTTGTTCGACTTTACCACCTGGGAAGCAGATCTGACTTGGATGACTGTTTAGAATATTACTGCGTTTACAAAAGAGTAGGTGTGCGCGGTCATGGACGCTTACGATAGGAAGTAATACTGCACTGTGCACAGTATTTTTCCGTGCAGCTTGATTTATAGTCGTATGCACAGCGCCTTTTGTTTGCTGCACTGGCGCAGCTGATGACGCCAGTAAAAATTGCGAGATTACTTGATCAGTTTTCATTTAATACTGGTAAAATCTTGTTTACTTTATGATACGTTTCCTCGTACTCAAGCTGGGCTTGAGAGTCCTTTACTATACCACCACCTGCCCAACAATAAATTTTATTTTGATGACAAACTAATGTACGAATAGTGATGGATGTATCCATATTTCCACATGCACTTAGGTATCCTATCGACCCACAATAAACGCTACGTCTATGCGGCTCAAGCTCTTCGATTATCTCCATTGCTCTTATTTTGGGGGCGCCAGTAATTGAACCGCCAGGGAATGCGGCCTCTAATTGATCCACCGCGCATTTGCCTTCGGCCAATTCGGAAGTGATTGTGCTGACTAAGTGGTGAACCGCAGGAAAGCTCTCAATATCAAAAAGAGCAGGTACTGTGACTGAGCCTGGTTTAGCTACTTTACCTAAATCATTTCTAAGCAAATCAACAATCATGACATTTTCAGCGCGATCTTTGGTGCTGTTGCGAAGTGCTTTTGCTTGCACAAGGTCGGCTTGCTCATCGGGCAAACGAGGCAGGGTTCCTTTAATTGGTTTAGTCTCAACAACATTATTTTTTACTTGGATGAAACGCTCAGGAGATACAGATAGCACTGCGCTATTTCCAAGTGTGTAAAACGCTGAAAAGGGTGCACGATTACTATTTCTAAGTTTTTTATAGGCAAGCCAAGGAGCACCATCATATGTTGCGCTGAAACGCTGTGCGAGATTGATTTGGTAGCAGTCCCCACTGAGTAAATATGCTTGAATCTTGTTAAACTTGTCCTCGTACTGTGTTTGAGACATGTTTGAACGCCACGTTGATGTGAGAGTAAATGCGTTGTAGCACGAGGGCGCTTCTATACGGCTCAAGTAATTTGCTAGTCTATCGGTTTTTGGTTGAGAGACGTAGAACCACGCATTAGCGGTTTTATCAAAAATAAGTGCGTCAGGGTACAGCCCGATATGCGTATCAGGAAGCGAAATATCTTGGTCGGCTGTACTGGGAATTTGTTCAATGTAGCGGCCAAAGTCGTAACCAAAATAGCCAAGCCATCCCCCAGTAAATGGTAAACCATGGCTAGCTTGACTTTGATTCATTAATGCCAGTTTACTTTTCATGATGGTAAAAGCAGATTGATCCATTATTTTACCGTCTAAATAAATGGCACCGTCCCGCGCTTCAAGTGTATGCAAAGGTTCAAAAGCGATAATGTGGTAGCGGCTGTTGATATGTTCAGAATCACACGAATCTAACAGGATCGCTTGCGTTTCGTTTGCAAAGTATTCAAAAAGTTCAACGGCACTCAGTTGAATGTCTAATTTAACACAGTTTATTTGCTCATTTATCATTTACTTGACCTGCAAAGCTAGCCCCAAACGGGCGAGGAGGTTATCATAGTTGCTTGCTATTCCATAGTTCAAGGTATTGAAATTGACTTTCTGACGCTGAATAACAACAATTGCCAGCGTAGCGTTTCAATCCTGAACCATACCGTCGAAAATTGAGGAACCGTCATGAGCACAATCCGTCAGCAAGACTTTATTGATAGCATTGAAGATGCGCTTCAATATATCTCATTTTATCACCCACTTGATTTTGTCCAAGCGTTAGAGAAGGCCTACGAAAAAGAACAAAGTAAGGCTGCAAAAGATGCGATTGCACAAATTCTTATCAACTCACGGATGTCAGCTGAAGGTAAACGTCCGTTGTGCCAAGATACCGGTATCGTTACTTGCTTTGTTAAAGTAGGTATGGATGTTAAGTGGGACAAAACGGACTTAACTGTTCAACAGATGGTAGATGAAGGTACACGACGCGCATACACCAATCCAGACAACCCGCTGCGTGCATCAATTGTCGCTGATCCTGCTGGTAGTCGTAAAAACACCAAAGACAACACGCCATCTGTTGTTCATATTGATATGGTACCAGGTGCAGAAGTTGAAGTGATGATCGCTGCCAAAGGCGGTGGCTCAGAAAATAAAACTAAAATGGTGATGTTAAACCCATCTGATGATGTAGCCGAGTGGGTAGAGAAAACGTTACCTGCCATGGGCGCTGGCTGGTGTCCACCGGGGATGTTGGGTATAGGTATCGGTGGTACTGCGGAAAAAGCAGCGGTACTTGCGAAAGAATCATTAATGGATCCGGTCGATATCCATGAACTAATGGAACGTGGCGCTGAAACAGCGGAAGAAAAGCTACGTCTAGAAATTTTTGAGCGTTCTAATAAGTTAGGTATTGGTGCACAAGGTCTTGGTGGCTTAACAACGGTTGTTGATGTCAAAATTAAAACTGCACCAACCCACGCTGCATCTAAGCCAGTTGTTATGATCCCTAACTGTGCAGCTACTCGTCACGTGCATTTTACTCTTGATGGTTCAGGCCCTGCCGACTTGAAAGCGCCAAAACTTGAAGATTGGCCAGAAGTAACTTGGGAAGTCGGTGAAGATACTCGACGTGTTAACTTAGACACACTGACTAAAGACGATATCCAAGAGTGGAAGATGGGTGAAACAGTATTACTTTCGGGTAAAATTCTCACTGGTCGTGATGCTGCTCACAAGCGCCTCCAAGAAATGATCAACTCAGGTGAAGGGTTACCAGAAGGCGTCGACTTTACTAATAAGTTTATTTACTACGTAGGTCCTGTGGACGCTGTTGGCGACGAAGTTGTAGGCCCTGCAGGTCCTACCACATCTACACGTATGGATAAGTTTACTGACTTAATGTTAGAGAAGACGGGACTTATCGGTATGATTGGTAAGGCTGAGCGTGGGCCTGCGACGGTTGAGTCGATCAAACAAAATAAATCCGTCTATCTAATGGCTGTTGGCGGTGCTGCATATTTAGTGGCAAAAGCGATTAAGAAGTCACGCGTTGTAGCATTTGAAGACTTAGGTATGGAAGCTATCTACGAGTTTGAAGTAGAAGACATGCCAGTAACCGTTGCTGTCGACAGCAACGGTGAAAATGCCCACACTCAGGGCCCTGCTATTTGGAAAGCCAAAATTGAAGAGCTAGATAGTAAGCTTAGTTAAGGCATCGTAACAGAGAAAAGGGAGGCAT
Source organism: Pseudoalteromonas peptidolytica (assembly GCF_012641745.1). Classification (GTDB taxonomy): domain Bacteria; phylum Pseudomonadota; class Gammaproteobacteria; order Enterobacterales; family Alteromonadaceae; genus Pseudoalteromonas; species Pseudoalteromonas peptidolytica. The sequence continues at coordinate 18,260 of NZ_WEHZ01000010.1, read as the reverse complement.
ATGCCTCCCTTTTTCTGTATGTGATAGTTTACATTATCAAAGTGCTTTCCGTTTACGTAAACAGTAACTTCGGGAAATTCAAATAACTTAGATTAAATTCTGATTAAAGGCTGTTTTTTAGGATATATTTGCCTTCATTTTATAATTTGTTGGATTTTATATTTGTATTTGAGTGCAAATGGGTTTATATCATCTCAATTTGTGGAATGGTGCTAAAGTTAGTGATAGAGTCTAGCCAATTTCAGCGCTATTTGCGTTTGATGAGTCGTAATATTACCTAACATCAAACAGCATGCCCAAGTGGGATTGATAATTTTGGAGAAAAAGAAAGTGGCTGTATTTAACCAAGTTGAATTTGATAATCATGAGCAAGTCGTGTTTTGCTCGGACGAAGCGTCTGGCTTAAAAGCTATCATTGCTGTTCACAATACTACGTTGGGGCCAGCGGTAGGTGGCTGCCGATTATGGAACTATGCGTCAGATGAAGATGCTGTGTATGATGTTTTACGTCTATCAAAAGGGATGACATATAAAAATGCCGTTGCACGACTGCCTTTTGGTGGAGGTAAATCGGTGATCATTGGTGACGCGAAAACAATAAAATCAGAAGCGTTATTTCGTGCATTCGGAAGACATCTAGAACGTTTAGGTGGCAGCTATTACTCAGCCGAAGATGTAAACATCACAACTGGTGATGTAATGACCATGCATAAAGAAACAAATTATGTGATGGGGCTAGAGGGCAAAAGCGGTAACCCATCTCCTTTTACCGCATTAGGTACTTTCCTTGGCATCAAAGCGGCATATCAACATAAGCATGGTCACGAAGATCTCGCTGGAGTTAAAGTTGCTGTACAAGGTTTAGGCGCTGTGGCATACACATTATGCAAATACCTTCACGAAGCAGGCGCAGAGCTTTTTGTTACCGACATTAACCAAGAGTCAGTACAGCGTGTTGTTAATGATTTTAACGCAACAGCTGTCAGTATCGATGGAATTTATGACTTAGACGTTGATGTTTATGCGCCGTGTGCGTTAGGTGCAACCATTAATGACGACACTATCCCTCGCTTAAAAGCGAAGATTATTGCTGGATGTGCAAATAATCAGCTGGCTGAATCGCGCCATGGTGAAATTATTCGCGAAAAGGGCGTTTTGTATGCCCCTGATTATGTGATAAATGCTGGCGGTATCATTAACGTTTATTATGAAACGAAACCTGAAGGTTATGATGAAGCGGCAGCAACTAAGCATGTTGAAGGTATTTACGATACGCTGACAGAAATCTTCAAGCGATCTGAACAAGAGCAAATTTCTACGCATATAATTGCAGACAAATTAGCACAAGAGATCATTAAAAACGGGCTATAATAGTGGAGCCGTTTAACTGATTTAGAGAGGGGCGCAAGCCCCTTTTTTTGTATGAAAAAGAAAATTTCTCTAGAAGCTTGGCCCCGTAAAGAACACTACGCTTTTTTCAATGAGTTTGAACAGCCGTTTTTCTCTGTGACTGTTACTTTGCAAATGCGGCGCTTATATGAGCTGAGTAAGCGAACTGAAACGCCTTTCTCACTAACATGCTTGTATGCTCTACAACTGGCATTACAGCAATACGCCCCAATCCGTTATCGTATTGAGTCAAGTGATGTTGTTGAGTACGATGAAGTGGAAATTAGCAGTGTATTTCTGCGTGATGATGAAACTTTTAGGTTTGTAAGGTTGGCACCTGAGCGTGACTTTAAGCGCTTCATTAGTATGAATCTTCACTGTAAAGCTGAACAACTGGATGGGCCGTTACTTAGTGAGCAGTTTTTATCAGAAAGTCTATCCCCAAATTGTGTCCATGTGTCAATTCTACCCTGGTTGTCATTTTCTAGTTTCAATCATGCAAGGCACAGTAGAGATGACTTTGGCATTCCTAAATTTGTTTTCGGAAAATACAACAAAGCAGATGGAACCATGCCATTTTGTATCGAGGTACACCATGCGTTAATGGATGGTCTACACGTCGCTGAATTCGTACGAATTTTACAGGAAAAAATAGATCAAGAGATTTGGGATAGATAAACAAATTTTGCGCTAATTTGCAGACGATGAAATAATTTTCGCATAATACAATGACATACTTTGTTTATCTTGCTGTTTTTTATGTTTATTCATTATATTTATGTGGAATATCTATTCAGCTTATTGGAATAAATCTGATGTAAAGTATTGTAAATAGCGTATGCAAAAGGTTGGTTTTACGAGAGTTCTGTATCTTTTGCTGTGTTTTTGATGTTAATTTTTTGTTTTCTATATAATTATTACTTATTTATTGACAAAAAATGTTTTCACAGCGAAGTTGACACATCGTGTTGCATTTAGCATTATTGAACGGTTGATATCTGTCAAATGATGTCAGGGTTGCTCTTACTACGTATTAAGAGCGCAAAAATTATAAAAGTAACATTACTTAATTGGTTGGGAACTATGTCTGTTAAAATCAGAAAGAGCCTTGTAGCTACGGCGCTTTTAGGCGCGACAGCTTTTGCAAGCAGCAATGTGATTGCAGATCCTTTGAATGACATACAAAAAGTAGGTCAACAAACTCAAACGGCTGCTAAAAAGTCTCAAGAAAAGATTGATAACCTATATGGTCAGTCTCAAGAAATGATCGCTGAATACCGTGGTCTTATCGACGAAACAGAACTGCTAAAAGTGTACAACGACCACGTTGCACGCCTTGTAGCAGACCAGAATGCTGGTATTGAGTCTCTTGAGCGTCAAATTGGTACTATTGATAAGACAAAACAGGACGTTGTGCCTTTGATGTATCGCATGATCGATACGCTTGAGCAATTCATCAAAGCGGACGTTCCGTTTAATCAAGAATCACGTCTAGAGCGTGTTGAGAGACTTCGTAGCATTATGACGAACTCTTCTGTAACGACTTCTGAAAAGTTCCGTCAGGTGCTTGAAGCTTATACTATTGAAACTGACTACAGTACAACTATCGTGTCAAGCCAGGGTTCACTTGAACAAAACGGTAAAAACATCAATGTTGACTTCGCACGTCTTGGCCGTATTGCATACGTTGCTCAGTCGTTTGACCAAAAACACGCTTGGGTTTGGAATAACAGTACTAAGCAGTGGGAACAACTTGGCGAAGAATATCTTAAGCCAGTTAAGAGCATGATCCGTATCGCTCGTAAGCAAGCGGCTCCTGAACTTATCGATCTACCTATCTTTGGCGCGGAGTAATTAATGATGAAGAAACTATTTAAAGGTTTTGCAGTTGCTGCAGCGTTAACAGTTTCTGCTGGTGCCGCGCTAAATGCACATGCGAACACTGAAGCCTTAGACAAAATTTTAGAGCAGGTTAAGCAAAACCGTATTTCTGAAGGTAAAATCAACAAGCAACGTGAGCAAGAGTTCTTAAACGACCGTGCTGACAAGCAAGCTTTATTGAACAAAGCAAAACGTGACTTAGCCGCTGAAAAAGCGCGTGGCGATCGTTTAAACGAGCAGTTTAAGCAAAACGAAATCACACTTGCGGAAAAAGAAGTTGAACTAGAAAACGCTAAAGGTACTCTAGGTGAGATGTTTGGTGTTGTTCGTCGTTCAGCAGCTGATGCTATTGGCTCAATTGAAGCATCACTTGTAAGTGCTGAAAAGCCTGGGCGTGCTGAAGTACTTCGTTCACTAGCGGAAGCGAAAGAACTTCCTACTACTCGTGAACTTGAAGACCTTTGGATTGCTTTCCAGACTGAAATGACTGAGTCTGCAAAAGTTTCAAAATTTGAAGCTGAAGTTGCAGAGCTAAGTGGTGACATTAACGTTAAAGAAGTAACGCGTGTAGGTAACTTCAACCTTGTTACAAAAGACGGTTATGTTATCTATGATGCGGAGAACAAGCAAATCGTGCCACTAGGTAAGCAGCCAGGTGGTGAGTTAGGCGGTGTTGCGAGCCTTATCGGTGCATCTGCTGATCAATACGTTAAGTTTGCAGTTGACCCAACTCGTGGTTCACTATTACAACTTAATACTCAGCGTGCAACAATGGAAGAGCGTTGGCACCAAGGCGACACGGTTGGTTATATTATCACTGCACTACTTATCTTAGGTGCGTTGATTGCGGTTATCCGTATGCTTGACCTATTCATCGTGAGCGGCAAAATCAAAGCGCAAATTAAAAACGCGAATAACCCGAACACAAACAACCCACTTGGCCGTATCTTGAAAGTTTACCACGATAATAAAGACCAAGACGTTGAAAACCTAGAGCTTAAACTTGACGAAGCTATCTTACGTGAAACTCCACGTATTGAGATGGGTGTAAATATCATCAAGATCCTAGCGGCTATCGCGCCACTACTAGGTCTACTAGGTACGGTTGTTGGTATGATCATGACGTTCGAATCAATCACGCTATACGGTACTGGTGATCCGAAGATCATGGCTGGTAACATCTCTCTAGCGCTAGTAACTACAGCACTAGGTCTAATTGCAGCTCTACCACTAATTCTACTTCACGCTGTTGTTGCTGGTCGTAGTAAAGCGGTTCTACACATCCTAGATGAGCAAAGCGCAGGTATTGTTGCCGCTCACGCGGAGAAGGAGAAAGCCTAATGTTAGTCCTGATGGAGATATGGGAATCTATCAGGGATTTTGTTGCTACAGGCGGCGATGTATTATACGTGGTCGCAATAGCACTCTTTCTAATGTGGGTTTTAATGATTGAGCGCTATTGGTTCCTACTAGGTGAATTTCCTAAAATACACAAGGAAATAGTCACTAAGTGGGACGCCCGCCAAGATACTACGTCTTGGTACGCACACAGAATCCGCGATGCATGGATTTCTGAAGCGTCTGAAAAATTAGATGAGCGTATGTTGATTATCAAAACATTGGTTGCAATGTGTCCTTTAATCGGTCTTTTAGGTACAGTGACAGGTATGATCACAGTATTCGAGACAATGGCTACTCAAGGTACGGGTAACGCACGATTAATGGCTTCAGGCATTTCAATGGCTACGGTACCAACAATGGCTGGAATGGTTGCGGCACTATCAGGTGTTTTCTTTAGCACGCGTTTAGAAGCGCGCGCAAAAATGGCTAAAGAAAAGCTAGTTGATAGCTTGCCTCATCACTAGAGAGAGATTGAACTATGGCACGTAAACAACGTTTTCGTGAAGAGGAAGATGCAGCAGTAGATATGACGCCGATGCTAGACATCGTATTCATCATGCTTATCTTCTTCATCGTAACCACTTCTTTTGTTAAAGAAGCTGGTATTGAGGTTAACAAGCCAAAAGCGGCACAAGCACAAAAAACTAAGAACGCGAACATCTTCATCGCAATCCGTGAAAACGGCGAGATTTGGATGGATAAGCGTCAAGTAGATGTTGAGCGTGTAAGTGCTAACCTTGAAAGTCTAATGGCCGAGCAACCTACAGACGTGATAATTATTCAAGCTGACAAAGGTGCGAAACACGGCGTAGTAGTGAAGGTTATGGATCAGATCAAAGCGACTGGCGACAACCTGAAGATTTCAATAGCTGGAGATCAGTAATGATTCGACTTCTGTTTTCACTTCTAGCAGGTGGGGCAGTAACTCTCGGCTTGTTCTTTTTTATGTCATATCTTATCTCCGGCGGAGCGGATAGGGCAGATGTTCAAAAAGAACAGATCGTAGTCGAGATTATGTCGAATCCACCTGAATCGAAGGTGCAGCAGCGGAAGCGTGTCCCGCCTCCGCCGCCGCCACCGCCTAAACAGCCGCCTAAGCCGCAGCCGCCTCAGCCTGACGTTGCTGATCCGACTGGTGGTAACATCGGCTTTAATATGCCTAGTATTGATCTAGGTGGTACAGCAGGTGGTTTATCTGGACCAGGTGAGTTCGGTCGCGATGGTGATGCAACACCTATCGTTCGAATTGAGCCTAAATATCCACCGCAAGCTGCTCGTGATGGCAAAGAAGGTTGGGTACGCTTATCATTCACAATCAATGAACTTGGTGGTGTTGAAGACATCGAAGTTATTGAAGCTGAACCAAAGCGTATATTTGACCGTGAAGCTAAACGTGCGCTTCGTAAGTGGAAATACCGTCCAAAGGTTGTTGATGGTAAACCACAGAAACAGCCGGGCATCACTGTTCAGCTTGATTTTACATTGAACCAAGACTAAGGAGGCAGGATATGAAAAGTTTACCTAAATTTACAGCTCTTGCTCTTCTTATCGCACTGACTGGTGGTACGTACTCAGGATCAGTTTCTGCTGCGCCGAACTATGAAGAAATAGAAAAGCGTAAAGCGGCAAAAACTAAAATCATGGGTGAGCGGGTAGGTAAAAAAGTTGCCCAAGCTTTCGACTTGTATAACGAAGAGAAAGTGGATGAAGCAATAGCAATGCTTCGTGAGCTAGACCCTTCTGATGAGTTTGACAAAGCAACGGTTAACCGCTACCTGGGCCAGCTGTATGCTCAAAAAGAAAATTACGCCGAGGCCATTAAATATACTCGTCAAGCAATTGCACCAGACGCGCTTAATTTTAAAGATCAAGCGGACATCATGAAGCTATTAGGTGACCTTTTATTGGGTACTGAAAAGTACGCAGAAGGTATTAAAGCCTATGAAGCTTGGATGGATTTCACTGGTGAAACTGATGGAAAAGTATATGGCCGTATTGCACAGGCATATTATGAGTTGAAGCAATTCAAAAACGTTATTGCTCCTGCTGATAAAGCAATTGCCGGTGTAGAAGAGCCTAATAAACAGTACTATCTGATGAAAGTAGCGGCTTATTTTGAACTGAAGCAGTTCAAAAATGCTGTGAAAGTTGGTGAAGAACTGGTTAGAGTTTTCCCAGAAGACCCTAAAGTGTGGACTCAACTTGGTGGTTTTTATTTGCAAACTGAAGATTACAGTAAAGGTATGACTGTAATGAAGGTTGCGTATGACAAAGGCTATTTTGCAAAAGAGAATGACTACAAAATCCTTGGTAGTCTATACTCTTTAACAGATAACCCTTGGCGCGCTGCTCAAACTTTCGAAAAAGCCATCAAAGATGGCAAGATTGAACGTACAAAGCAGAACCTAACAGCACTTGCAAGTTATTATCATCAAGCTAAAGAAATCACTGACGCTGCAAAATTCTATGAAGAAGCAGCGAAAATGGATGATGATGCCGATCTTTATCGCCGAGCTGGTAGCTTGCTACATCAAGCACAAAAATATAGTGCTGCGGTAGTAAGGCTGAATAAGGCGCTTGAACTTGGTACTGATAAAAAAGGAAGTGCATATGCAGATCTTGCAGAAGCTTACTTCTATCAGGGCAAATTTAAGCAAGCCCACGCAGCAATCGTGAAGGCGCAGGATGACCCGAGTACTCGTAAGTTTGCGAAGAGTTGGGAAACCTACATTAAAGACAAAGCACAGCGCAAAGGCATCAGCCTTTAATAAAAAAGCCCCGAAAGGGGCTTTTTTGATTCTCAGATATGAAGTTAAGCCATGAAAAAGTATTCTTTAGCCTTGTTAACCTCAATCCTACTTTCCACGTTAACTGCATGTGGAGATAGTAACCTCTCCCTCAATGAGCAAGAGTTCAGCTCAGAATTACGCGCGTTAAATAGCGCACTGTATAGACAGTCTGACTTGAAGATCAACGAGCTTCCGTTTACTGAAGCGTATCTAGAGCGTAGGCATTCAATCCTTTCAAATAAATTGCTCTCATCCAATGTAGCTATACATTCTGAATTAGATTATCTAAGAATTCAGCAGCGCTACCCCGAGCGCTACTTGCCCTGGCCTGGTAATGTACCTGTGATAACTTATATTCAAGAAAAGGTGAGTACTGAAGTAGTTGATAAATGGTTTTTATTCGTCAAATCAAAGCTGGTAGAGGCAAGTGAAAGCAATATTAGGCTGAACCGACTCGAACACCAGGGATTACTGGAACAGTTGACTTCTGCTGATATCGCACTCCAATCACGTGATGACTTGATTAGTTACTTAAACAGCTACAGGCCAAGAGCAATGCTTGGTTTACATCAGCTTCCCAATGGTAAAGAGTGGTATCAATCTAAACTAAACTTTTATGGTTCCATAAAGACTTCACCTAACAAGGTATTGGCTAACTTAACTAAGCTTACTGTACATGATACAAATACAGTACCGCCAGTGATGCCGAATCTACATCGCCCTTACATTTTAGAGTTGCTACCAGATAGTTGTAAAAAGTTAACTGGGCTGAACTGGCGAGACGGCTTTGTTAATTTGCCAGCATCGGTTGCCAAATGTAAACAAGTAAGAAAACAGCATAAGATGTTATTGCTAACAATAATGGAAGTAGATTTGGGCTTGCACTACCAAGGGTGGTCACAACAGCAAGCATTTGTTGTGCTCAACTCAAGACTAGCGCTGAATGAACAACAAGCACAACAATTGATTGCTAATATCGTGTATTTTCCTGCAACTATTTTTGCTGCATATCCATACTTCTTGCAGCCTTAGCTTTACAACTTATACAGCGCTGAGTTGCAGGGTCTTGCTCTAGCAGCTCAGGCTCAATCGCTTGTTCACAATCGCAACAGTAACCAAATTGGCCGATCTCCATTTGACAAAGTGCAGCCTCGACTTTCATCAGCCGATCGTATTGTGGGAATTGCTCCGGATTAATCTTTTCCACCACAATATCTAACCACTTATTTGGCGGATTAACTTCTAAAGTGTTGGCAAGGTTATGTGTAAACTCATTGGGTGAGGATTTCAACTCACCTAAAAAGTCATTTCTCAGTGCAGTAAGTTCAGCCTGAAGGCTTTGCTCGTAGTTTATTACATTTTCATTCATGGGCGCTCTCCTATCCGACGCCCCATTATCATTTGGGTATAGCTTTGCTGTTATGATTTGAATCAAGGTCTGGAGATATTGCATATTTCTCAAGCACTCTAACGACATCTTGTTTGCTTTTCAGTGTTTTGATTTCGTCAAACACAAGATGGGCACCGTTATACTGACGCTTTAGATAGCTTAACCACTGTTTCGTTCTAGACGAAAAGTATTTGTCACTCATATTTTCATCTTGGTGCATTGAAGAATGCAATATGTGATAGACCACATTTTCCCATGAAAGCGGTGAGTAGGGCTTATCTGCTTTGTATGCTTTGATTTTAGCTGCTAAATCTGGCGTAGCTAATGCTCCGCGACCCAACATAAGATCTTGGCATTGGCTGCGCTCCTGGCAACGTAGTGCATCCTCAACTTGCCAAATTTCACCGTTTGCGATAACAGGAATGGTTAACCTTGATAATAAAGGCGGTATTTTTTCCCAATATGCGGGCGGCTTATATCCATCTCTTTTTGTTCGCGCATGAATAGCTAGGCTTGAGGCTCCGGCTTGTTGAACTGCATCGACAATCTCAGTGCTGTTTGCATCGTCATCAAAACCAAGTCTAATCTTGGCGCTCACCTCATGCTCAGTTGGTACCGCTTCTCGCACCGCTTTAATAATTTGGTATATTTGCTCCGGTTCTTTTAGTAACACGGCGCCGCCTCTGCTTTTATTAACCGTTTTTGCAGGACAGCCAAAGTTAAGGTCTACTCCGTGAGAGCCGAGCTTTACAGCTTTTCTTGCATTGGCAGCAAGGGCGTGTGGGACTTGCCCTAGAAGTTGGATCCTAACAGGAGTTCCAGACTTCGTATAACCGCCATTGAGTAGCTCTGGGCAGTACCTGACGAAAACTCGGCGAGGAAAGGTGAGGTCAACAACACGAATAAACTCTGTGACGCAGAGATCAAACCCTCCAATATCAGTGAGTAGTTCACGCATTTTAAAATCGACGACCCCTTCCATTGGCGCAAGAACAAGCTTCATATAACAACCTCAGATACAGCAACACGGTGCCGCAGCAGATGACACCTTCAAAGTGCGCCATTTTAGCTAATCGTGCAACGTAAGTCATTAATAGCAGGGAGTTGGACTAATACCAATTTGACTTAATACTTACTCATTTTGAAGGAGTAAATCTGACGCTACCCGCGTTAAAAATTTATTATTTAGAACAACTAAATAGCAAAATTTTTGCCTTGCCTACAGGACGTAGGTACCTCGGCGTGAGCAGGACGCGGAAGCGGTGTTATCGACAAGATTTGCTCGCCTCAAAATAGACCACTTAATTAAGAAAGTTGGTATAAAGGTGTAATATTTGTAGGGAGAGCTTTGTTAATTTTTTAATTACTATTAGACTGGAGTAGGGTGAATTTAATACAAACACCGCGACGGTAAAGGATAGTTATCCCAAGCATACTCGAGCATGATACGGTAAACATGAAATTTTTAAAAAATAGCGAAATAAAACTCTAGCCAGCTTGGTCTACTAATTGAATCAACTATTTTCGAGAGAGCATACAGTATGAATACAATTAAAAATAACTCTATCGCGCTTACGTTAAGCGCTGTGGTTGCAGGCACTGCGGGTCTTACTGCTACTGATGCAAACGCCAATCCATTTAGCTTTGAAACAATGACCTCGGGTTATCAACTAGATGCTGGTGAAGGTAAGTGTGGCGAAGGTAAATGCGGCGGCGATGCTAAAGGCAAAAAAGAAGGCAAGTGCGGCGAAGGCAAATGTGGCGGCGATGCTAAAGGCAAAAAAGAAGGTAAGTGCGGCGAAGGTAAATGCGGCGGCGATGCTAAAGGCAAAAAAGAAGGCAAATGCGGCGAAGGTAAATGTGGCGGCGATGCTAAAGGCAAAAAAGAAGGCAAGTGCGGCGAAGGTAAATGCGGTGGTCATGCTAAAGGCAAAAAAGAAGGCAAGTGCGGCGAAGGTAAATGCGGCGAAGGTAAATGCGGCGGCGACGCTAAAGGCAAAAAAGAAGGTAAGTGCGGCGAAGGTAAATGTGGCGGCGACGCTAAAGGCAAAAAAGAAGGTAAGTGTGGCGAAGGCAAATGTGGTGGTAGCCACTAATTACTGGTTATAAAACACACTTAACCCTACCTTATGGCACAGTGGATTTTGATGAGCTGTGCCATGATGTACCTCAGACTAAGCAAAACATCACCACAGAAATTGTTTTAGCTTTTCAGTATTATATCCGTCAACAGTAATCACTAAGGTGAGAGTAAATGGCAGCGAAGCTAGGTAATTTAGGACTTGGCCTACGTCGAGAAATGATTGAGGATGTGTTAAACAACCCTCCCGCGCAAATTGACTTTTTTGAAGTTGCACCAGAAAACTGGATAAAATTTGGTGGCAAGTTAGCCAAGCAATTTCAAGCGCTAACTCAAGCACACACGTTTATTTGCCATGGCTTATCCCTGTCTTTGGGGTCACCCGCACCGCTCGATACCGAGTTTCTATCACAGCTTAAAACATTTTTTAAGCAGCATAATATCCATACCTACAGTGAACATCTTAGTTATTGCTCTGGTGACGGTCACATGTATGACCTTATGCCCATACCGTTTACCGAGGAGGCTATTCGCCATACCGCAAAGCGGATCAAAAAAGTTCAAGATATACTTGAGCGTCGTATCGCGGTAGAAAATGTTTCTTACTATGCCGCTCCAGGTCAAGAAATGTCGGAGTTAGAATTTACGCTGGCGGTATTAGAAGAAGCAGATTGTGACTTACTTTTAGATGTAAATAATATTTACGTTAACTCTATTAATCATGGTTATGATGCGGAGCAGTTTTTGGCAGCGATGCCAACCGAGCGCATCACATACGGACATATTGCAGGGCATTTTGTGGAAGCTGATGATTTATTGGTAGACACTCATGGTGCTGAAGTATCTTCGCCTGTATGGCAATTGCTGCATCGAGCCTATGAGCTACACGGCGTATTTCCTACTTTGTTAGAACGAGATTTTAATATTCCACCTATGCCTGAATTACTGGCTGAGGCAGGGCAAATATCAGCCATTCAAGTTAAGTATTTCAATGTGGAAGAAAAGGTATAAACATGTCATTTGTCGAAACACAGCAAGCTTTTATGGCGTACATTCGCGATCCTGACAACCAGCCAGCGCCTAGTGGTATTGAATCTCGTCGTTTAAAAATATATCAAGAGCTGTTTTTCAATAATATAGAAGGGTTTGTGAGTAGTGCGTTTCCTGTACTTAAGAGCTTGTATCCAGCAACACAATGGCTTGCCTTAGTCAGGCAGTTCTTTGTCAAACACCATTGTAAATCACCGTATTTTCTGGAGATCAGTCAAGAATTTCTGCTGTTTTTACAAGGCGAATATGAACCCACAGCAACAGATCCTGAGTTTATGCTTGAACTTGCGCACTATGAATGGTTGGAACTTGATGTTGCCACAACAGTAGAATCACAGGATGAATATTCACTCGATGCCGATGCGCTGCGACATGCCAACCTCTATTTAGCAAGTACCACTCGAATTGCCCATTATCAATACCCAGTACATCAGATAAGCGAGACCTTTAAACCGGACAAAGTAGAGGGTCAAACCTTTAGCTTTGCGCTATATCGTGACGACGAAGACGATGTACAGTTTATCGCATTAAATCCAATGACGGCACTAATGCTATCTGTTATTGAATCAAACGGTGGGGCGCAACTTTATGAAATTACTACTGATATAGCCAAGCAAGTGCCTCAATTTAGTCAAGAGCAGCTATTTCAGGGAGCATTGCATACCCTTGGTGAATTGGCAAAACTAGGCATTATCAAAACGAAAAACCTTTAAGCAACGCGTAACATCGACTATTATACAGCCTGATTTTCGTCGTGCTTAAACTCGGACTAGGGCGCTGGTCAATACCATCTATATTAACTGGTGGTGCGAGTTATAAAATTAAAGGTAGTATCTATGTCTAAAGGTGACTTTAAAGATCCGTTTAATGCAAAATACTTTATTGCATTTGTTGCTGTTTTTGTTGGAATTGGCTGTCTAAACGCTATTCTTGGTTGGGCAACAGCGGTAGTTTAATCACGCAATTCATAAGGCTGCACTCGCAGCCTTTTTTGACTCTCGGCGCTTAATATACGAGTGTAAATGATTCATCCTGGCCGCGCGACTTAGAACATTAATCACATTATCATCGCCTTTTCGGCGCTAAATTGTTCGCTTTTTCCTCATCCTCACCTGTAAAATCAATCAGTCGGTTTCAACCTGATAGAAAATTGTTATAATCTGGCTCTTTTGTAATAAACTTAAAGCACAGTAATTATGACGACAGAGAATATGTCATTAATCAAAAATAGTATCGCAACGGTTCCAAACTATCCAAAACCTGGGATCATGTTCCGCGATGTTACTTCACTGCTAGCAGAGCCAGCTGCATTTAAAGCAACCATCGACGCATTCATTGCTGCATATAAAGATGGTGGATTTACTAAGATAATTGGTACCGAGTCACGAGGCTTTATTTTTGGAGCGCCGCTTGCTTATGCGCTTGGCATTCCATTTATTCCAGTACGTAAGCCAGGGAAATTGCCACGCGAGGTGATCAGCCAATCTTATCAACTGGAGTATGGCGAAGATATCCTAGAGCTACACGCTGACGCCATTGAAGCGGGTGATAAAGTACTATTAGTTGACGACTTATTAGCAACAGGTGGTACTATTGAAGCAACCGCAAAATTAGTTAAGCGTCTAGGTGGTGAAGCGACTGACGCGGCGTTTGTTATTTCGTTACCAGAGCTTGGTGGTGAAAAGAAAATCCAAGATCTTGGGATCAACATTCTCTCTTTAGTAGAGTTCGAAGGCGAATAAGCATGAGCTATCAGGTTCTGGCGCGTAAATGGCGTCCACAAAATTTCCACGAATTAATGGGGCAGGAGCATGTAAAGCAAGCTCTAGTAAACGCACTTAATGAAAAGCGTCTACACCATGCCTATTTATTCACAGGAACACGAGGTGTGGGCAAAACAACGATTGCTAGGATCTTCGCTAAAAGCTTAAACTGCGAACAAGGCGTGACTTCAACGCCTTGTGGTCAGTGTAGTGCGTGTACTGAGATTGAAAGTGGCAAGTTTATCGATTTAATCGAGATTGATGCCGCGTCTAGAACCAAAGTTGAAGACACCAGAGAGATTTTAGACAACGTACAGTACGCACCGACTCGTGGCCGATTTAAAGTTTACCTTATCGATGAAGTGCATATGCTATCTAAGCATAGTTTTAATGCGCTACTAAAAACGTTAGAAGAGCCGCCCGAACACGTAAAGTTTTTGCTGGCCACAACGGATCCGCAAAAGCTACCAGTAACGATTTTATCTCGCTGCTTGCAATTTAACCTCAATGCGATGACACAAGACCAAATTGTTGAGCAGCTGCAAAAAATACTGCCAATGGAGCAGATAGAGTTTGAGCTTAGCGCGTTACAAACGCTCTCAAAAGCCGCTGACGGTAGTATGCGTGACGCTCTTAGCCTCACGGATCAAGGTATAGCACAAACTAATGGTAATTTAACATTGCCAGCTGTACAGTCCATGCTTGGTCTAATGGACAGCGCACATGCGATTATTCTTCTGTCTGCGGTGTTGTGCCACGATGGCGAAGCATTACTTGACGGTATAGAAAGAATAGCGCGACAAAATGGTAATTTTGTCAGTGTGCTAGACGACTTGATCGCACTTTTGCACGTTATTCAATTAGCGCAGCTAGTGCCTAGTGCTGCACGTCTATCAAATTTTGATAATAACGATATCAAGTTATTTGCAGAGCAGCTAGCGCCGCAACAAGGTCAACTACTGTACCAATTACTGTTAAATGGTAAAAAAGACCTAAAATGGGCACCAGAACCTAAACTTGGCTTTGAAATGGTGATGTTACGCCTCATGGCGTTTGAAAAAGAAAGTCACGTTAGTATGAGCAACATGCCGTCTGCATCGCAGAAAGAGGCAAAGCCAAATAAAGTAGGCAACCTGCGTGAACTTTTAAAAAAGCCAACGGCTGAAAATACCTCGGTTGCAAGCGCACCACAGAGCCAGCAGGGTACTGCACCAGTTGCACCTGCACCGACTTTGCCACCAGCCACACCCCAAGCGCCAATATCATCAGCACCCGTGGGGCCAAGCTCACAACCTGAAGCTGACGAAACACAGATAGCAAGCCAATATGATAGCGTGATGTCACAGGCCGTAGCGCAAGGCTTTCAAGAGCAGGTTGTAACGCCACAACCAGAGTATCAGTCTGCAAGTAGTACTTTTTCACCAGCACCAGATGAACAACAAAGCGAACAAGCGATATTGTCATCATCAGATGATACGGTAGAGTCAGTAACATCTCCTGCAAGTACCCCGGTGTCAGAGCAACAAAGCCAAGCGCAGTCTGCTATAGCGAGGATTTTGAAAAATCGCAACATCTCAGGTGCTGGTAAATTGGTGGGAGCCGATGGTGAGGTAAAAAAGTCTGAGGCGCCGAGTGCGCCCATGCAAATGCCAAAGCCTGCGGTTATGGAGAATGTGCATGTCGAGCCACAGGTAGCGCAAACGGTTGAGCCTCGTCCGGTAATAAAAAAGCCAAAGAAAGAGGCGTTCCAGGCGCGTCATCGACCAATCACAGAAAATCTAGCGCCGGAATTGCTTGAGCAGTTATCACCTGTAAAACATGATGATAATGAGCAAAAGACACAAGTTGAAATTCCAGCTCCGGAGAACTTTGTCAGCCCAATTAGCGACATTAAATTTGCATACCAAAGTGATGATTGGGCAAATATGATTGAAAAAATGCAACTAGGCGGGCGCATTCGTCAATATGCACTTCACAGCGTGTTTACGCAAGAAGGCGAGCAGGTGCAACTGCAAGTAGATGCAAGTCAACAGCACTTAGACTCTGGAGTTTTGAGAGAAAAATTAACTGAAAGCCTCAGTGCTTTGTTAGAGAAGCCAGTATCGCTGGAAATTAATTACATAGAAGCACTAAGCAGTACTCCGTTTTTAGTGCAGCAGCAGCTTGATGAGCATAGATTGATGCAAGCAAAAACAGCAATGCGCGAAGATCCACTCGTCAGCGCATTTGTTCAAGAATTTGACGCAATGCTGGATGAAAATAGCGTCCAAGCATTGTAATTAGGGGCGTTAGCCCTTATCTTTTATCACAGTAAACCAAATTGAAGTATAAGAGAGCAGAATATGTTTAAAGGCGGAATGGGCAACATCATGAAACAAGCGCAGCAAATGCAAGAGCGCATGGAAAAAGCCCAAGAAGAAATCAAAAGCTTAGAAGTCACTGGTGAAGCAGGTGCAGGCTTGGTAAAAGTCACTATGCTTGGTAGCCACAACGTACGTCGCGTTGAGATCGACGAGAGCCTTATGGAAGACGACAAAGACATGATTGAAGACCTACTTGCCGCTGCGGTAAACGACGCTGTCCGTCGTGTAGGTGAAGAAACACAAAAGCGCATGTCAGAAGTTACCGGCGGCATGCAAATGCCTCCAGGCTTCAAAATGCCGTTCTAATTTAGAATCCTTTAAAAATAGCGCCTTTAGGCGCTATTTTTTTATCTGAAATTTAGGCTGACACAGAATTCTGAACGCCCTCAAACTAGCCAAAAATTGCTGATATGATTTCTTCCATACGGCTTTACACGCATCAGAAAAGAACCCTTGCTGATCTACCAAGAATATTCGTTTGAAAGCTTTAGTGCTTACGTTATCATTACAGTATTCTGAGATCTCTGTCTCAAATACATGTAATATAACCTCTATATCACTCGCTTCAATATATTGGCTTTGTAAAGCCTTTGGTAGTCTAGACTGTAAATCTTTACTGAGAGAAACACCGTTAATGCCCGACTCACCCAAGTGCAGGTAAATGCCTTGTTTCGACTCAGGTTGAAACATCATAACCACGCGTGAAACATCTGCCCAAGGACTTCGTGATTGGCGCGTGTAGCGTTTAAAAAACTCAATTGTATCTGTCATCATTGTTACTCATAGTAGTTGGCCTATCAGTAACAAGGTTCATGCTAAGGTAATTAGCTGCTATTCATCATATTTTCTCATTTGTAAGCGTCACGTTCACGCTGAAGTCTAAAGTGGCTAGCACTCGAATCTCGGCTTTCCTTGGTGTGTTTTCCCTAGTAGTCAGAGCTGGCTATATATTTAGGCGCACACCAGATGACTCATACCTCAAGCGTCGGTGAAGTCATCTTACAAATAAAAAAAACAAAAAATAAATCAAGATTATGCTTTACCTACCAATCATCAAACCCACCACAACTTGAATCATCAAAGGTGTCAAAGGTGTCAAAGGTGTCAAAGGTGTCAAAGGTATCCGAACTAGAAAAATCATTATCAAAGCACGAGTTATGATCGATACCATCATCTGTAGATGTCACCCCATATGGATTTCCATTGATATCAACACTGCCACACATTGGTGAACCATCTACATTTACACTTGGCTCACTATTAGAAACTGAATCGTCAGAACCAAACAAGAAGCTAAATAACCCCATAAAAATCACCTTTCTTAACATTAAGTTACTGACAAATTGTCTCAAAAATGCTAGCTTTTGAAAGCACTTTCGTAGTCGTTAGACGCCTACAAGTGCTTCGCTGAAATAAGGCTAAAATAGAAAGCAAAAATAGAATTTAAAAGGGTGATATAGGGACATAGATAAACCGTTTCATTGAAATATAAATTATCTCAAACTCATCACTAAATAATGGTATCGCTGAGCCAAACTTGATTAAGTTCATCTGTGCCTAATTATGTTCCCTACCTAAATACACCTGAACCAATATCCGCCCAGTAATTCAAGGCGTACATTGGTAACAAATAAAAGAATTACAGGGTTATGCCGCTTTCAATAAGGGCGTAATTCCAAAATACATTGATAAGTAGCGCTGTAGATGGCAACTACTTTTGGAAGACTAAAATGACAACGAACACAAATTTCTCTCAAACCGCTGCTTTTATCTGGTCAGTAGCTGATTTACTTCGCGGTGACTTTAAGCAATCTCAATATGGTCGCGTTATTTTACCTTTTACTCTTCTACGTCGCCTTGAGTGTGTATTAGAAGAATCAAAAGACGCTGTTGTTACACAGGCTGAAAAACAGGGCGGGATCGCACTTTTAGCTAATTTATGATCAAATAGCGCCAATCCCATTGCTAGGCGCAACCAATGAACCTGATTGAACACCTTACAGTTGTAGAAGAAACTCGCTCTGATATTAACAAAAAGCACGACTTAGTTGATGTCATTTTCCTTGTTATTAGCGCCATCATGGCAGGTGCTGAAGGTTGGCAGGATATCCAGCTCTATGGCGAGTCGAAGGAAGGTTGGTTGCGACAGTATCG
>NZ_WEHZ01000009.1 GCF_012641745.1 Pseudoalteromonas peptidolytica | reverse complement strand
CAGCACTGGAGAAGAAAGGCATTGGCTAATACCAGCCAGGCCTGATTTACAATACGAAGTTGTTTCTAAGGTTGGTAAAAATGACCTGATAATTGAGCTTAAAACCACTAAGCATGCGCAAAAGAACTTCCCTGATGTTCCCGAGGTTATTAAAGCAAGGCTGGTTAGTAAAATCATAAAGGGTAAAAACTATCGAATACTAACCTCGATGGTAGATAGACTCCGCTTTCCATGTAGTGAAATAGTTGATTTATATAGCCACCGCTGGGAAATAGAGTTAGGGTATCGAGAAATAAAGCAAACCATGCTAGATAGCACATATCATCTTCGAAGCAAGCGCCCTGATATGGTTAGACAGGAGCTGTGGGGGATCCTCCTCGCATACAATTTAATTCGAAGGTTGATGACCCTAGCAGCGAAAGCCGAAGGAATATGGCCTAATCAACTCAGTTTCTCAAGCTGCTCGATGGCGGTGATTCAATACTTCTCATCAATATCAATAATGAGTCCCGGTAACATTCCAATTCACTGGGGGCATCTGCTAGGTACGCTAAGACTATTTAAACTGCCACCTAGAAGAGAAGATAGGCAGTATCCAAGAGCGATAAAGCCTAAGCCATCAAAGTACCCATATAAAAAAAGAAATGCCAGTCAGCTTAACTGACTGGCATTGGCCCAATGGCTCCTTTTTGCTATTAGATGTGCAAACTTTTCATACTCAGTATGTAGTCTTTTCTAACCAAGTTATCCCCATTATTATTCTTAACACAAATAATAAAAATAAATTAATTAAAAATCATACTGTTACATATTTATATATTGATGGCGCTTTCTTTGCAACAGCTAAAGGCAATAGCAGTAAATCACTAATACTGATTTACGTTGTTACAATCTTTGAAGGAGTCTCATGATGCCAAATATGGTCACTACAATTAATCCCGCCAACGAGCAACCAGTAAACGAATATCGATTGATGAATTTGCATGAAGCAAATAAAGCGGTAGATTTAGCGAATGATTGCTATTAATTTTGGAAAAAAACTACCTTTACACAACGGGCTCAAAAGTTAAATAAACTGGCTGATTTGATTGAGGCAAACTCCCCCAAGTTAGTTGCGTTAATGACCGAGGAAATGGGCAAAGTAACGGAGCAAGGCAAGCAAGAGGTCGCATTATGTGCAAAGATTTGCCGTTATACAGCGGAGCAAGGAGAAAGTGAGCTCCAAGATGAACATCGTGTATTTGAACAGGGTCATGCGATTATCACGTACCAGCCAATTGGTGTGATTTTAGGGATCCAACCGTGGAATTTTCCGCTTTACCAAGTTATTAGGTATAGTGTTTCAAATGTGATGGCGGGCAATACCACTGTTATGAAACACGCATCTAATGTGTTTGGGATGGCGAAACTAATTGAAGAGTTATATTTAGAAGCTGGGTTTCCAAAAGGCTGTTTTCAATCTTTACTCATTGACGGAAAGACAGCAGGTGAACTGATCGAAAATCAGCATATTCGTGGTGTGACCTTTACGGGTAGTGACAAAGTAGGAAAGCAAGTTGCGAAGCGCTCTGCTGAGCTGTCCAAAAAGACGGTACTGGAACTGGGCAGTAACGATGCTTTTATCGTGTTGGCGGATGCCGATATCGAAAAGTCAGTAGCAGCATGTATACAAGGGCGTATTGTCAACAACGGTGAAACCTGCGTTGCCGCGAAGCGCTTTATTATTGTTGATGAAATTTATGATCAGTTTAGAGAGGCTTTTGTGTCAGGGTTTAAACAGTTAAAAGTTGGAGATCCGAGCGCGGCAGACACAGATCTTGGTCCTATGGCACGTAAAGACTTACGTGACGAATTACATCAACAAGTCGAAGCATCTATTGACGCTGGTGCAAGGTGCACACTTGGTGGCAAAATTCCAAAGGACAAAGGCTTTTATTATCCGGTCACTATTTTAGAAGATGTTAAACCCGGTATGCCTGCGTATGATGAGTTATTTGGGCCAGTAGCGTCTTTGATCCGTGTAAAAGATGAAGCTGAAGCAATGATGGTGGCTAATGATTCGCGCTATGGCTTAGGTGTTGGGATTTTCTCCAAAGATACGCAGCATGCAATGAAGCTTGCCATCAAAGAGTTCGACACAGGTATGGTGAACATAAACGGTTATTCTCTTGCACAGCCCAATTTACCATTCGGTGGGGTAAAGGACAGCGGCTATGGCAGAGAGCACGGTGGTTTTGGAATAAAGGAATTTGTTAATGTGAAAACGGTAATGGTTGCAAATGCACAGTAAGTAACTTGAGCTGCGGATAATCAATGCCTTCTAGCAGCCAGTCTTTCCAATAGCCAGCTAGTGGTGCGTAAATTCGCCTTGCCTACAGGATGTAGGCACCTTTGCGAGAGCAGGGCGCGGAAGCGGTGTTTTCCCTAAAACTTTCTGGCTAGACAAGGGAACAACTAAGTTGTGCGATAGCAACAATGAGTTGGAGCATTCCTTATCCAAACCTCAGGTTAAGTATTTTTGACTATGGATGTATACCAGAGCCAGTAATACTGGCTCTTTGCATTTTAAATTGGTTATAATTCGCGTCCATTTTTTACAGTGAGAAGACAACGTGGGTGAAGCGAGCTTAACTACCTTACATTTATTGGCAACAGATCCAACCGCGGTGACTCAAGCGGCTGAGCTTGCACGTGATGGTCAACTGGTTGCGGTTCCGACTGAGACCGTTTACGGCTTAGCAGCTGACGCTAATCAGCCAAATGCAGTAAAAAAAATTTTTGCAGCAAAAGGGCGCCCAGCTGATCACCCTCTCATTGTTCATGTGGCCGACAAGTCTTTGGTAACTCAATGGGCTGAAACCTTGCCTGATTATTTTGATGCCTTGGCTGACGCATTTTGGCCAGGACCGTTGACCATAGTTGCTAAAAAGCGTGCACATGTCAGCGATGTAGTTACTGGCGGTCACAAAACAGTTGGGATCCGAGTACCAAATCACCCAGCGATGTTAGCATTGTTACAACAAGTGCAGTCGGGACTTGCTGCGCCATCAGCGAATCCCTACAAGAAAATCAGTCCGACCACTGCCGAGCAAGTATTATTTGGTTTGTCTGGTAAAATTGCTGCGGTTTTAGATGGTGGCTCCTGTGAAGTGGGTCTCGAGTCGACCATTGTTGATATTTCATCGCCTACACCAAGGATCTTAAGGGCGGGGCCTATTACCAAAGCTGATCTTGAAGCGGTACTAAATATGGAAGTGGAAGAACCTGATGTCCACACTGTGGCTGTGCCTGGTAATGTAAAAGCGCATTATCAGCCCAGCAAACGTCTTACTATTCTATCAACTCAAGCGCTGACGTCTCGCTTGCAGCTAGGATGTGCGCCCAATACGGGAATTTTATATTATTCTTCAGAAATAGAGTCAATACTCTCGGAGCATCGCGATATAAATGAGCTGGTGGATCTAAAACTTGGTGCGGAAAAAACCAAATATGCACAAGGGCTGTATTACGGCCTGCATCAGTTAGACCAATCTAGTGCAACAGAAATTTTATTGGAAGCACCTCCACGTACGCCTAAGTGGCGAGACGTGAATGACAGGCTAATGCGCGCAGCCGCGCAATAAAAAACCACAGCGCGAATGCCTATCGCGCTCATTTTGACCACTATCTTTACATAACTTTACCTTACTTTACAGGGGCTTATCTTTTCTTTAGGCCACTGTAAGGCATACTGCATTTTATCGCACTTATACTGTGTGTTATCGAATAGTTTATCTTGGTTTGAGTGAATAACTGTTACACTCAAAGCAGCTAAAATAAAGGTAGTTTATAAGGTTAATATGTGTAAAGTAACGCGCTTGGTAGCTATTGTAGCTACCATGTTGATAACCAGCGCCGTGCAGGCAAAACCTTCGCAAGTGATTGCAGAGCCAATTCAATTTGAAAGTAGCAGTGAGCAAATCCAAGCTGTAGGCAATGCAGAAGCGATCCAATCAGTCATACTTTATCCCGCAACAGGAGACAAGGTAACCGCCGTGCATTTTAGTCCGGGCGACCATGTAGAAGCAGGCACCTTGTTACTTGAATTAGATTCACGCCGTCAAAAAGCTGCGCTGAAAGAAGCACAAATTCGCTTGGCTGATGCACAACGTACAGTTGAGCGTTTGACCGACAGCCAAAAGCGCGGAGCCGTGCCTATCAATGAGTTAGATAAGGCGGTAACAGAGCGTGATCTTGCAAAAGTTGCAGTAGTACAAGCCGAAAACGAGCTTGAAGATCGCCGCGTTATTGCGCCGTTTAGTGGCGTGATGGGGTTAACTGACGTTGAAGTGGGCGACCGTATTACAACACAAACCGCGATTGCCAGTATTGATAATTTCGACAAACTTTACGTTCAATTTGCAGCACCTGAATCGGCTTACAGCATGCTCAAAGAGATTGATAACGTTCTACTAACACCATGGAATGATAATGACACCCGCATTAGTGCTGATATAGCTCAGATGGACTCGCGGATAGACCCGACAGCAAGAACCTTGAGAGTGAAAGCCATTTTCGACAATCAAAATGCGCGGTTTTTACCGGGCATGAGCTTTAGAGTATCTCTAACTTTGCTAGGCCAAGAATTTGCAGTTATCCCAGAAGCTGCGCTTCTGTGGGGAGCAACAGGTCCTTATGTATGGAAAGAAGAAAATGGTAAAGCTAAACGGGTTGATGTGAAAATCCAGCAACGCTTACCCGGCAAGTTACTGGTGTCTGGGGAGTTAGCAGCAAGAGAGTTATTGGTTGTTGAAGGGGTGCAACGACTTCGTCCTGGTCATGAGATTGCAATTACAAATGCGCTGGCGAGGGAATAAACTGTGACCAAGCCTGATTTACCACAACTACAAGATTTACCGTCAATGGCCATTCGCCGTCCGGTACTTATCGTCGTTTTAAATTTGTTAATCATTATTGCGGGAATTGCGGCATTAGCCGGTGTAGAAGTACGGGAATTGCCAGATGTAGATAGGCCAAGATTAACTGTTTCAGCTTCTTTTCCTGGTGGCTCTCCTGAAACTGTCGATACCGAAGTAACCAGTAAGCTAGAGGGCGCAGTAGCTCGGGTAAGCGGAGTCAAAAGTATCCGTGCACAAAGCGAAGAAAATAATGCGCGCATCGTTGTTGAGTTTCGTCCTGGGATTAACCTCGATGATGCGGCAAACGAGACCCGTGAATCTGTATCGCGAGTACAAAGAGAGTTGCCTGAAGAAGTTGAGCGTGTTTCGATAATAAAAGCGGATAATGACGCTGAAGCTGTTGTGTCTTTAACGGTAAGCTCGGCTTCATTGACACTTGAAGGTCTAACCGAGCGTGTTGAGAAAGATTTAGCACCACAATTTTTAACCATTCCAGGTGTTGCAGATGTTCGCCTCAACGGTGACCGAGAGCGAGTGCTTAGGGTAAGACTTGATCCACTCAAGTTGACAAGTTTTAACTTAACAGTGCCAGATGTAGCAGCTGCACTTAAACAAGCGCCATTTGATGTGCCTGCCGGTAGCTTGAAATCAGATGACCAGCAGCTGATTGTTCGTGCAGACGCGACCTCTATTACCGCAGAGCAGATCAGTGACATCATCATTCGAGGTGATACACGCATTGGAGACATTGCGTCTGTGTATTTCGGTCCAGCAGATCCTCGCTCTATGGTACGGCTAGATGGTGAACCTGTCATTGGTCTTGAAATTATTCGTCAAGCCCAGTCCAACACCATTGAGATCTCCGATGAAGTGCTACAGCTTGTTGAGAAAACTAAAGCACGATTTCCTGATCTCGCGCTTTCTGTTACCTCTGATGATGCCCAGTTTATTCGTTCGTCAGTGGATGAAGTGCTTAGCTCTTTGGTGATAACTATATTACTAGTCGTGTTCACACTGTGGGTTTTTATCGGTTCATGGCGTGCAACGCTGATCCCTGCTTTTGCCATCCCAGTTGCGCTGATCGGCTCGCTGGCACTTATTTGGGCGCTGGGATTTTCAGTGAATGTTCTTACTCTGCTGGCATTAGTCTTGGCGACAGGGCTTATTGTTGATGATGCCATCGTAGTCAGTGAGAATATCCAGCGTCGTCGCGGGGAAGGGATTGGCCGTCGTGCAGCGGCGGTATTAGGCACCCGAGAAGTCTTTTTTGCTGTGGTGGCCACAACAGCAGTATTGGCTGCGGTATTTGTGCCCATTGCCTTTTTACCCTCAACGGCTGGTCGATTATTTAGAGAGTTTGGTGGTGTGCTGGCAGGAGCTGTGATTATTTCCTCGTTTGTAGCTTTATCGTTAGTACCGGCACTGACTTCAAAGCTAAAATTAAAACAAGATGGTAAAAAGCACATTTTCTCTGCAGCGGGAGTTAAGCTCGCGACTTGGTACCGTGGTACGATCCATTGGGTACTAGATCATGCTTGGCTTACGTTTGGCATATTTGTGATTATCGCTGGACTATCAGGCGCGCTGTATACACAGCTAGACAATGAGCTGTTACCATCAGAAGACAGAGGCAAGATCCGAATATTCGCCAGAGGACCTGACGGTGTTGGTCTTAACTTTATGGATAGGCAAGCCAAGCAAATGGAAGACATTTTGTTACCGTTTGTAGAGAGTGGCGAGATAGAGTCTATTTACACTGTAGTTGGCCAGTGGGATCCCAATATCGTGTTTATTACTGTGCCATTAAAGCACTGGGATGAAAGGCATTTCTCACAACAAGAGATTATTGACAAAATCCGAGCTCCCCTTGGTAATATTCTAGGTGCCCCGGCACGCGCTTTTGGCGCAAATAGCCTAAACCTAAGAGGTCAAGGTGGGGGAATTGAACTTGCGTTACTTGGTAATGACTACCTTGAAATATTCAAAGCAGCGCAGACGTTTGCTGCCTTAGTTGAAAAAGAAATGCCGGATGCGGCTCCTGTACAAATATCTTATCAACCTTCGCAACCTCAGCTTCGTGTTAACATTGACCGCCGCAGAGCAGAAGAGCTTGGTGTGAGTTTGAGTGACATCTCAACCACTCTGAGGGCTGCAATCAATGGAGATGATGTTGCCGACCTTAATGTTGGCGATCAATCTATTCCTATCATGCTCCAAGCACAAAATCATACTATTCGAGATCCCAGTGACTTGGCCAATCTCTACGTGGGTAGTCGCTCTGGTGCGTTAGTCCCACTCAGTAGCCTCGCGGTAATTGTAGAAGAGGGCGTTGCGGCTGAGCTTGAGCGTCATGCTCAGCGTCGTAGTATTGAGCTTGATATGAAGCAGCCTGAAGCAATACCAATGGCTGAAGTAGTTGAACAGTTACGCACGCTAGCAGAGCGTAGCTTACCGGATAGCGTAACCTTGGCGTTCAAAGGGGAAGCGTTAACGTTTGAAGAGACTGCTAATGAGGTGTTATTGACTTACGTGTTGGCCTTTTTAATTGTATTGCTAGTACTTGCTGCACAATTTGAAAGCGTGAATAGTGCGGTTGTTGTGATGATAACCGTGCCGTTTGGGATCTCCTCAGCGATACTCGCACTTTATCTAACCGGCACTTCACTTAATATCTATTCTCAAATTGGTTTAGTCATGCTGATAGGGCTAATTGCTAAAAATGCAATTTTATTGGTTGAATTCGCGGATCAATTACGTGACAAAGGACGTACTGTTAGGCAAGCAGTAGAAGAGGCTGCGGTGATACGTTTACGTCCGATCATGATGACATTAGTGTCGACATTACTAGGTGCATTACCGTTGATTTTATCGGTTGGCGCAGGTGCTGAGTCGAGAAATGCAATTGGTTGGGTAGTGTTTGGTGGTCTTGGGTTAGCTGTATTCTTTACTTTATACCTAACACCTGTCGTTTATCTTGGATTAGCTAGATTCACTAAACCAAGAGCTGATGAAACCAAGTTATTAGTAGATGAACTTGATAAAGCAGACAGTTAACTTTATCACTTCAAAATAACCCCTAAAAAGCACAGCAAAAGCTGTGCTTTTTTTGTGCAATGATTAATGCTGTGGTAACGGATACTTTGGTATTTTTTCTTGAACTTTCCACAAATTAAACTGTCTCAGTCGATGTGGTTGTTTTATAGCCATTATGTTTGCTACTCTAAGACAGTAAATCCTGTTTTCTATAACAATAAAAAATAATAAGCTAATTGAAAGAAGATGTGTCATGGGTAATTTATTTTTAAAAGAACGGGAAAATTGGACTGCCTGGATCATTTGGAGCCTAATAGGATGCTCCGCGACTGTGATGCTTTCAAGCTATACCAGCCAAATTTGGATGAGCCTACTTGCACCAATCATAGTATTAGGTGTATTAACTACATGGATGAGTTATACCAAGCGATTCGACTTCTCTAGAGCATTTAAAGTCCTTAGTACCGTGGTATTAGTGTCGACAATACCTGTCATCATTGAGCGGGTGTTACCGGCAAAAAATGCCGTTGTTGGTATGATTGACTCGGGGATCATTATTATTGGAGTGGTTGTGGCGAGTAGTGTGTTTGCCTATATAGCTAAGAGACCAAAACAATATTATTGACTGTAATTTGCTCGATTAAATGCAAAAATCAAAATAGAGCTTTACAAGCGGGTATTTAATCCATAAAATGCGCGCCAACAACGGAGAGATGGCTGAGTGGTTGAAAGCACCGGTCTTGAAAACCGGCATACGTTAATAGCGTATCTAGGGTTCAAATCCCTATCTCTCCGCCACCTCATTCCCAAAACCGCCTTTATTTGGCGGTTTTTTTCGTTTGGAGGCGTACATGTCAGCGGCTAGTAATATTGTAATAATAAAACATAGTTCTCTTTGGATTGTATTTAGTTATTTTTATCTTAGTGGTCTCAACATGGCGCTTACGCTATCGATTGACTCGCAACAAGACCCAGACATAACGATGACACTATTACATGTGTTTTTATTTAATTGTCTTGCAGGCCACTTAATAACAAAATATGAAAAGAGCTGGCCGCAATTGGCGAGTGTGGTTATTGCATTGTGTGGTGTTATTGGTTTTGGCCACTATTTTACTGGTAGCTTAGGTCAATACAGTGATGAGCTAAATGTTGGCTTGGTTTTGTTATTACCGTTTGCAACCTTTGTGATGAAAAAACTCAAACAATACGCCGAAGAAAAAGCCGCTAGTTAGCGGTTTTTTTGTCTTTGCAGCTGAGCTCGAGTGCTTGATATTCCAGCAGCTTCGGTATCTTGAGTAATTTTGCTGTGATACAATCATAAATTCTTGTTAAATAAAAATATGGAAAGACTATGTCTCAATTCAACACAGACGCAGATAAAGCGAGCTATGGTATTGGCTTACAGATGGGTGAGCAATTAAAAGCGAATCCTTTCGAAGGCTTAAACCTTAACTCTGTATTCGAAGGTATGAAAGACGCTTATGCTGGTGACAGCTTCCGCGTTGAGATCCCTGAAATCCAAGCTGCATTTGAAAAGATCAATGCTGAGATCCAACAGCGTCGTGAAGAAGAAGCGAAAGTATTGGCTGCTGAGGGCATTGCATTCCTTGAGGAAAATGCAAAGCGTGCAGAAGTAACGGTAACTGAGTCTGGCCTTCAATACGAGGTTGTTGAAACAGGCGAAGGTGCTAAGCCTGAAGCGGAATCAAAAGTACGCGTTCATTACCACGGTACACTTATTAACGGTACAACGTTTGATAGCTCATACGAGCGTGGTCAGCCAGCTGAATTCCCTGTAAATGGTGTTATCAAAGGCTGGACTGAGGCACTACAAATGATGCCTGCTGGCTCTAAATGGCGTCTATATATTCCACACGAGCTTGCATACGGTGAGCGCGGTGCGGGTGCATCAATCGCACCTTTCTCAACGTTAATCTTCGACGTTGAGCTACTAGAAGTTTTGTAATAAATAGTATTTGTTACACAAACAAAAAGGCCTTCTAAATGAAGGCCTTTTTACATTTAACCAAAGTCGATAAGAGCGCAACTCTGGCTATTTACTAAGACTTAGTACGTTGCACTACCTTTTGTGCGTGGGAATGCAATCACGTCACGTACGTTGCCCATACCCGTTACATATGCAACCAAACGCTCGAAGCCAAGACCAAAGCCTGAGTGAGGCACTGTTCCATACTTACGTAGGTCACGGTACCAGCTGTAATCTTCTTTGTTCAAGCCCATTTCTTCAAGACGCGCATCTAGCACATCTAAACGCTCTTCACGTTGTGAGCCACCAATGATTTCACCAATACCAGGTGCAACAACGTCCATTGCGGCAACGGTTTTACCGTCTTCGTTTTGACGCATGTAGAACGCTTTAATATCACGAGGATAGTTTTTGATTACTACCGGTGCGTTAAAGTGTACTTCAGCTAGGTAGCGTTCGTGCTCAGACTGTAAGTCGACGCCCCATTCAACAGGGAATTCAAACTCTTTATCACATGCTTTAAGAATGTCGATAGCATCTGTGTAATCTACCTGAGCAAAGTCTTTGTCGATGAATGACTCTAGGCGAGTAATGGCATCTTTTTCGATGCGTTGTGCGAAAAATTCCATATCATCACGACGTTCGTCAAGTACTGCTTTAAACACATACTTCAACATATCTTCTGCAAGTGCTGCAATGTCGTTCAGGTCGGCAAACGCAACTTCCGGCTCAACCATCCAAAACTCAGCTAGGTGGCGAGACGTGTTTGAGTTCTCAGCGCGGAATGTCGGGCCAAACGTGTAGATTTTTGAAAGGGCACTGGCGTAGGTTTCACCGTTAAGCTGACCTGATACCGTCAAGAATGCTTCTTTACCAAAAAAGTCTTCTGAATAGTCTACATCGCCTTTGTCTGTGCGTGGTAGGTTGTTCATATCAAGTGTAGATACACGGAACATCTCGCCTGCACCTTCACAGTCACTCGCGGTAATGATAGGTGTGCTGATCCACTGGTAGCCACGCTCGTGATAGAAGCGGTGAATTGCTTGTGCAAGACAGTTACGCACACGTGTCACTGCGCCCATTACGTTAGTGCGCGGGCGAAGGTGTGCATGTTCGCGTAAGTATTCAATACTATGGCGCTTTGCCGCCATTGGGTAAGAATCAGGATTCTCGACCCAGCCTAATACCTCAACACTGTTAGCTTGGATCTCAAAAGATTGGCCTTGACCTTGAGATTGTACAAGCACACCAGTCACCGCTACTGAACACCCAGCAGTAAGACGAGTCACTTCGTCATAATTATTCAGCGAATTAGGGACTACGGCTTGAATAGGGTCAAAACAAGAACCGTCATGAACGGCTAGAAATGAAATACCTGCTTTTGAATCACGTCGTGTACGGATCCAGCCTTTTACTGTAACTTGGCTGTCAACCGCAACGGTGCCTGCTAGTAGCTCCGTTATCGCTGTGTGGCTCATCTTTACTCCAAATGATTTATTTTTTATTTGTAAATTAAAAGACAGAATGTCTTATCGTCATGTAAGCCGTATCTTACCTGCGATGAACAAATAAAAAAACACTGAAATGCAAAAAACTACACTCAATTAAACGACTAAAACCATGAAAAAATACCGATGTTGTGGCATTATGAACATCCGATGATAAAAATTACTTAAATAATACTAACAGTGACGTTCAAAATTCGATGAAACAAGTTTTTATTTTGAGGGGGCTACCAGGCTCTGGTAAATCGCATTACGCGCAAACGCTAGCTGATGACTTAGTTGCTGGTGATGAAACACAGTATTTTATTTGCTCAACGGACGACTTTTTCGTTAATGAAAATGGTGAGTATCACTTTGAAAAGCAGCGCTTGTCCGAGTACCACAATTTAAATCTTGCCCGTTTTATAAACGCACTAGCAGAGGGGATCCCGCTTGTGGTCGTTGATAACACCAATATTAAAAAGTGGGAATTTGTTGCTTACGCCTCTGCGGCTACTGCGATGGGTTATCAAGTTAAAGAAGTGATCGTTGGCGAAATTAGGGATAAGTCACTACAACATTTATACGCCAAACGAAATGGCCATGGCGTTGGGCTGAAAACGATTTCGAAAATGGCACACCTCTTCGAATGGTGATCAAGCACAGAGTAGAGTAACGCTAACAACGCTCGTGCAAGTAAACAGGGTAGTATCGTATCCGATCTTACAGTCAAAAAGAGCGGGTTTAGAGTTCGCCTTCGAGCAAACAAGAGACGGTCGTCAATGTTAGCTTCATTCTACATAGCGGCCGTTTAGTCAACTCATTCCAGCCCCATTTCGATTCAGCAGTGGAATGTGCAACCAACTTTTTTAGCATCTATTGCTGAGGGTGGTTTGCCAATCTTTATACCCTTTTCCGTCTCTAACGGTCAGCGAAGCTCTATCAATATCAATATCTTGGATACGTAACCTGAGGCATTCTGAAACTCTTAGTCCGCTACCATAGAGTAGTTCTATTATTAGTCTATCGCGGCCATCAAGTTCATTTAGTATTAGTGAGATTTCTGATGGGGATAACACCGTAGGTAAATGTCTTTGTTTAGTGGCATAGCAAAAGCCTAAATCCCCAAGCTCATGGTGCAAATGCTTCTGATACAAATAGGCTAACGCGTTAAGTGCAATTTTTTGTGTGTTGATAGCCACATTTCGTTGGTTGGCAAGGAAAGTTAAGAATTATGTAACCTCTTCCGTTCCCATTGTCTCAGGGTGACGCTTGTGGTGAAAGTTAATGAATGCCTTAATCCAATATAGGTAGGTTTTTTCTGTTCTAATGCTGTAACCACGCATACGCATTTCTTCCTGAAGGCCTTTCAGAAATGGGCTTTTTAGACTCATGATAACTCCTTACCTCATAGTGCTGTGTATATATACAGTATTATCTAAAGTTCTAGGATATCAAGGGAAATAATGAAAAAATTTTTGCGCGTTTACGCATGAATAAATTAAAAATATTATTTTTATCAATAGGTTATTTGTTTTCGATTTGAGATAATAGGTTTGGGAAACGCGCATGCGCATTTTTCTAGATGGTATATTTAGAAGAATGCTGATAAGTTCTTTACATACTGATAGTTAACTGCGCGCGTTTTCACTGGTCCAACGAGGTAAACGCGCATGCGCACGAATAAAATGTTATGTTTCACTCGACGAAAGTAGATATCGTGGATAGCGGAAAGAAGATTAAGCACGTATTTTTTGGAACAGCAGTAATTGCAGCGTTGTTGCTGGCAGTAGATATATTGTACTTTGTTGTTCTCCAATGGGGGCAAAGTACAAGAGGTATTGATACAACGAACCAGCTAAATGCATTCATGTTTAGTATCATGCCAAGAATCTCAACAGCATTTGCGTTTATAGCTTGTGTTTTGGGTGTCTACTATGGGGTTCGTGTCGAAAGAAATGTGGGCCAAAAATCAATGCTGTTTTTATCTCTTTTGGTTCTCCTAGTTTCAATTTCGGCAATACCGCAGGTAATTGACTAAGAGCACGAAAAAACATAACAAGCACAGTCTGTCGGAAAACCGGGACGCCACTTCGTGGCTAAAGCCCCTGGTTTCCGCAGCTGTGGGCGTTATATGTTAAGGGAAGTGGACAATACTTTAATGTGATTTTAAAGGCAATGAGTGAACTCATTTTGTATCCAAGCCCAAGGGTATTTAAATGCGCCAAATAAAAGCCAGCAATTTGCTGGCTTTTTTGATGTTATTACATTTACATGGCGTCGTATTCGTCTTGCCAGAAGAATTTTTCTTCCCCAAATGCTGGCTTTAAGTCATCTAGCCAGTGAGCATTTTCATCAAATTTGGCAAAGAAAGGGCGCTGCACCCAGTCAGGGTTTCGTGCTTGAATAAAGCGCAGCACAAATACCTTCTCACCGCCTATCTCAGTCACACCTGACACTTCAACTTTACCAGGGCCTGCACTCATTGAAGGGCCTCTCACTGTACGGCTGACTCCAGACACTTGTTTATAAGCTTCACGGAAGGTTTCCCACGTTTTATGTAGTGGAATTTCAAAGTAGCGCTTAGCTCCTGTATCACGCTCGATAAACATGTAGTATGGGATCATGCCAAGCTGAGTTTGCTCTTTCCACATTTCGGCCCACATATCTGCATCTACGTTTATATTATTTAAAAGAGGCGCTTGTGTTCTTATCTGAGCACCAGTCTTACGTATGAGCTTGATTGCTTCACGGGTGACTTCTGTGCGAAGTTCTTGCTTGTGATTAACATGCGCCATAATTGATACGTGTTTACCAGCGTCAACAAGCTCTTTGAGTAATTTTAGCAACTCTTGTGCGTCTGGATCAGTTACGTATCTAAATGGCCAGAAGGTGAGGGACTTCGTACCGATACGGATAGTACGAATGTGATCAAACCTTGGCTCTTTCAATGCCTCTAGATATTTTCGTAGTTTAACAGTGCGCATAACCATAGGGTCGCCACCAGTCATCAAGAGATCCGTCACTTCGGTGTGCTGTGCTAAGTAATTATGAAGTAGCTCGGCATCATTATTATTGAATCTCGTTGCTTTGCCGACAAACTGAGCCCAGCGGAAGCAAAATGTACAATATGAATGGCAGTATTGACCTTGAGATGGGAAGAATAAAACGGTTTCTTTATATTTATGCTGGATCCCGTCTACACGCTCACCTTCATATTCAGGGACGTTTTTTTCCATTTGCCCAGCAGGGTGTGGATTTAACTTTTGGCGAATTTCAGTCGCAAGGTTAAATACCTCTTCTGGGGTATGTTCTTTACTCAACAGCGCAGCCATTTTATCGTAAGATTCGTCATCCAACATACCACGCTGTGGAAAAGTTAATTGAAATACAGGGTCGTTAGGCACTTTGTCCCAGTCGATAAGCTCTTCAATTACAAAATTATTAACGCGAAAAGGAAATACGTTGGCAACGACTTTCATTTGAAAGCGCAGGTGCTCTGGCAGTTTATCTAGCTGCTCAATCTTATCGATTTGGCGGTGCTGATAAACGGTAAAACGAGGTGGCTGGTAAGCTTCAGCTGGCTGCAATTTGACGGTTTGCTGCATATTTAGTTTGTCTCTTTCTCACTTGCAAATTATAAAAACGAGCATGGTAACATGCTGCCATTATCATTTCAGGTACAAATGTCGGAAAGTTCGAAAAAATGCAACTTCACAGCTTTGTGGTAATCTCTTTGGCTTAGTTTAATGGAGTTAGCTCGTTAATTAGACCTAACTCCTTTAAAATTACCAATTAAAAATGATCACCTGCAATTGCTGCATAGATGGCATCAGCTAACGTTAAGATGTCTTTATCAGATGAAATATATGCAGGCATGATATAAATAAGTTTGCCAAACGGTCTTATCCATACGCCTTTTTGGATAAAGAACTTTTGAATTTTGGCGACATCGACCACTCTATCTACTTCAACAACACCGATTGCACCAAGCACTCTGACTGCTTTTACTGCACGTAGATTTTCACAATGCTTGAGTGCCTCTAGCGCTTTAGATACTCGTTTAATATTGGCGTCGCACTCTTTACGCTTTAGGAGTGTTAAACTGGCGACGGCAGCAGCGCAGGCAAGTGGGTTGCCCATAAAAGTCGGGCCGTGCATTAATACCTTAGCTTCACCTTGGCTAATACCCAATGCCACGTCCTCTGTAGCCAAGGTCGCGGCTAGTGTCATATTACCACCGGTTAGTGCTTTACCTACACACATGATATCAGGTGAAATATCGGCGTGTTCACAAGCGAACATTTTACCAGTACGGCCAAACCCAGTGGCTATTTCATCTAAAATCAGCAGCACTTCATATTTATCACATAGCTTCCTAAGCGCTTTTAGGTAATCAGGGTGATAAAAGTTCATGCCTCCTGCATTTTGCACAATGGGTTCGATAATAAACGCCGCCACATTTTCATGGTGGGTTGCAAAAGCGGCTTCCAGCTGGTTGAGCTCTTCTTGACATTGAGTGCCTTCAAATTTGCTACTAGGAGCGTCGACAAACACTTGCTCAGGTAAAAAGCCTTGGTACATCGCGTGCATGGAGTTGACAGGATCACACACACTCATGGCTGCGAATGTGTCACCGTGATAGCCCTTTTTGGCCGTCATAATTTGGGTCTTATTTCTTTTGCCTTTGCTCAGCCAATATTGAATAGCCATTTTAATTGACACTTCCACACTGACAGAGCCGCCGTCGGCGAGAAAAACTCGATTAAGTGGTGCAGGGGTTAGCTCTATGAGTAATTTACATAATTCAACGGCAGGCTGGTGGGTTAGACCGCCAAACATGACATGACTCATGGTGTCGGCTTGGTTTTTTATTGCCGTGATTATTTCTGGGTGGCCATAGCCATGTACAGCGCTCCACCAAGAGGCCATACCATCAATGAGTATTTCACCAGATTCAAGCTCAATTTTGTTTTCAAACGTTCTTTTGGCTGGATAAACAGGCAAAGGGTCAATCATTGAGGTGTAGGGATGCCAAATGTGCTGGCGATCAAATTCAATATCAATTGTTTTTTTATTGTTCATTTGTAAACCTTGTGGGCGCGTGCAACGTTGACAATACTAAGCTAAGAAGTAGACTAAGCCAATCACCGTCAGTTTGAATGCTCTAAATTTAACCACCACACGGTATCCGTGCGCTAAATTTAGGCAAGAATAAAAAGAGAATGAAAATATGGAATTAGGCGCGCTAAGACACGATTGGACACATGAAGAAGTAAAAACGCTGTTCACTATGCCTTTTAATGACTTACTTTTCTATGCTGCAAGCATTCACCGCAAAAATTTCAACCCCAATGAAGTACAGATCTCAACTTTGCTGTCTATCAAAACGGGAGCTTGCCCTGAAGATTGTAAATACTGTCCGCAGTCAGGCCACTATAAAACAGATCTAGAGCGTGAGCGCTTGATGGAAGTGGAAAAGGTTGTAACTCAAGCAAAGCTGGCGAAAGAAAAAGGGGCGACGCGCTTTTGTATGGGGGCAGCGTGGTCCGATCCAAAAGACAGAGATATGCCTTACATCGCCAAAATGGTCAAAGAAGTTAAAGAGCTTGGCCTAGAAACCTGTATGACCTTAGGTAAGCTTGATAATCAAAAGGCACATACGCTACGAGAAGCAGGCCTTGATTATTACAACCATAATTTGGATACCTCTCCTGAGTATTACGAGCAAATTATTACCACAAGAACGTATCAAGACCGCTTGGATACGCTTGACCATGTTAGAGACGCAGGCATGAAGGTATGCTCTGGTGGTATCGTTGGGATGGGAGAGCAGGCATCTGATCGTTATGGTCTGTTGATTCAACTTGCAAACTTACCAAAGCAACCTGAAAGTGTACCGATTAACATGCTTGTTAAGGTTAAGGGCACGCCACTTGAAAATGTTGATGACTTAGATCATTTTGAGTTTATTCGTACGATTGCCGTCGCGCGTATTATGATGCCACACAGTTATGTGCGTTTATCCGCAGGTAGAACTGCAATGAATGAACAAATGCAGTCTATGTGTTTCTTTGCCGGTGCAAACTCTATATTCTACGGCGATAAGCTACTGACCACAGAGAATCCAGAAGCAGATGCAGATATGAATCTGATCAAAAAGTTGGGCATGAACCCAGAGAAGCGGGAAGATTACTCAGATGAAGCCTATGAAGCATCGTTAAGTTCAGCTATTGCGGATAAAGCGACGTCAGAGTTGTTCTACGAAGCAAACTAATTGATGTCATTTTCATATATAACGCAAGCCCTTGCAACGCGTCGCGCCGAAGGGCTGTTTAGGCAGCGCGTGTTAGTAGAGCATGCGTGTGCAAGTCGAATTACGATTGCCGGTGAGCAATACCTTAACTTTGCGAGCAATGATTATCTTGGCCTTGCGACGAAACTAGATGCTACTCAGCTGGTCTCTATAGAGGCTGGAAGCAGAAGCTCGGCATTGGTAACAGGGTATTTGAGCGTACATCAACAGCTTGAACGTCAATTGTGTGGCGCACTTGGCTATGAAGCTGCGCTGTTATTTCCAAGTGGTTTTGCTGCGAATACCAGCACACTCAAGGCATTATTTACCTCTGGGGAAAAGCAATTTAGTGCAGCGGTGTTTCAAGATAAGTTAAATCATGCCAGTTTAATAGATGGTGGATTAGCTGGAAACGCTAAGTTCGTGCGGTTTAACCATAATGACCTGAACCACTTAAGGTCTAGACTGGAAAAAACAAAAGCTAACAATAAATTGATTGTTACGGAAGGCGTATTTTCTATGGATGGAGATACCGCACCTATTGTTGAAATAAGTAAACTTGCGCAATCCCATTCTTCATGGCTAATGGTTGATGATGCCCACGCCTTCGGGGTGATTGGTGAAAATGGTCTAGGGACAGTAGATACAGGTATCAGACCAGAAATACTAGTGGTAACGTTTGGTAAAGCAATGGGCTGCCAAGGGGCAGCAGTATTAGCCAGTCGGCAGGTTATCGAATATTTGGTGCAATTTAACCGTGAGTTTGTTTATACCACAGCATTATCACCAATTATGGCAAGTGTGGCTTTACATCAGCTTAATAGATTGCTGTTGGCTACAGAGCCTAGGGACAAGTTGTCGAGGAATATTGCATATTTTAAAAAGTTAATTAGTGCCACTAAGCTATCAACTATTCCAAGCGACACAGCCATCCAGCCATTGGTATTCGGCACGAGCGAAAATGTGATAGCAGCACAAAATAAGCTCAAGCAAAAAGGGATTTGGGTAGGGGCGATAAGGCCGCCGACCGTACCTCAAAATACAGCGCGTTTACGTATAACAATCACGGCAGAACACAGCACTCAAGATATTGAATATCTAGTTTCTGCTCTAGTGGAGGTGTCATGAGTAAAGCAGAAGTAACACAAACTGCTAAGTGCTTTTCTAAAGCCGCGAAAACGTACTCACAACACGCCAATGTACAAAAGCAAGCCGCAAACATATTGTTCTCTCGTTTAGCTCATTACAATAGTGAGCAGGGGGTAGTGCGTATGTTTCCTCGTATGCTTGATTTGGGGTGTGGGCCTCATGAAAACTACCACAGACTCAAAGGGTATACCACCCAATATCTAGGTGCAGATCTAAGCCATGCAATGCTCGCAAGCCAAGTAAATTTGAGCGCGAGTGTTTGCTGCGATATGGACAAATTAGCGCTGCAAGCAAGCTGCATCGATTTAGTGTTTAGTAACTTTGCTATTCAATGGTCCAATTCACCTGAAATGCTATTTCAAGAGCTTTATAGAGTATTAAAAAATCAGGGGCGTGTGATACTTAGCTCGGTATTAACTGGCTCATTAGCCGAAATCAACACTGCTTGGCAAGCAATTGATGAGTGTAGTCATGTCAATACGTTCCATACTTTAACGAAACTTAGCAAATTTGCTGAAAAAGCAGGGTTTAAGGTAGTTTGGACACAAGAAGAAACCTTAATCGATAGATATGATTCTGCGCTCAAGGCGTTGCGATCAGTTAAAAAAATCGGTGCCAATGACGTTAAAGCGCCAACAAAGCGCCAAGGACTATTGGGTAAGGCGGCGTTTAGGCGTTTATTAGCACATTATCCGCAAAGTGGCTGCGGTTTTGATGTAAGTTATCAAGTGGGCTTTTTGGAACTACAAAAATGAAACACGCATATTTTATAACCGGAACAGATACCGAAGTAGGTAAGACCTACATCTCTACCTTGTTGTTAAGGCTATTAGCAAAGCATACTAAGCAAGCTATCGGTTTTAAACCCATTGCAGCTGACGCAGAAGAGGCGTTTGGTGAGTTAGTTAATGTTGATGCTATCAGTCTAATGGAAGCGGCGACTGTACATGGTACCTACGAACAAGTGAATCCGTTTTGTTTTGCTCCGCCTATTGCTCCTCACATTGCGGCAAAGCAGGCGAATGTTGAGATCACCGTTGATAAATTACAAGCTCGATATGAAGATCTAAGCCAATTAGGGGCTGAATATATATTGTGTGAAGGCGCAGGTGGCTGGGCGCTACCTATCAATGACACAGAATATCTATATGATTGGGTTGCGCGAGCCCAGCTTCCGGTCATTTTGGTAGTAGGTATGAAGCTTGGATGTTTAAACCACGCGTTTTTAACCGCGGAGTCTATAAAACAAAAAGGGCTTAATTTGGTGGGCTGGATTGCCAATCAAGTGGATCCTAATATGGCTGTGTTTGAAGAAAACCTTGATAGCCTAAAACTACGTTTAGGTTGTCCGTTACTTGCAACTGCACCATACAGTGACGGTACGCCAAAACTACAACTGCGTGCTTCGCTGCTATCGTTGTTTAATTTGCCTTCTTCGGTAGCTAAGTGAACTTGATAGCGGCTTATTTTAGCCGCTTTTAAGGTGTATTTATTCGGCTTTGTGTTTTGCTTCATAATTGGGCAATAAAGAACCTATGATTTCTTTTGCTGAGATAGTGTAACGCACCCCAGAAAACATCACTGACGCGTTTTCATCTATTCCTGTAATGCCTGTTAATGTCCAGCCTTCGCCTCGCTCTGGGCAATAAACTTTTGTTGTAGGTGGGATGACTTTGAATTCTTCGCTCATTTATACTATTCCCAAAAATGGATATTATAAAACATTCCAATAAATCATAAAATTGAAAGATCCAATCGTTACCAATAGTGCTACTATTGCATCAATCACTTATTTGTGTAGGCCTTAAATGGAATTCGTAACCAATAGACTGGTTATTAGACCAATTCGTCATAGAGACAGTAGTCAATTACTACCGTTACTCAATTTACCACAAGTCAAAGCCTTTAATGATTATGGTGATAATCTCACGGAAGTAGATTTAAAGTGTATGATCCAGATGGATATTGAGCGATTGTATGAACGAATTGGAGGGCGTTTTTGCCTTATTTGCAAAAAGAGCAACACGATCATTGGGTGTGTTGGCTTTTATCTAGAACATGAAGAGCCTGATGGCATTTATGTAGGCTACGAACTTTCACCTGAGTATTGGGGGAGTGGGTTGATGTTTGAAGCGCTCAGTCACCTATTTAAACAAGCAAAACAACTACCATTTGCTTGTTCTACAGTGTTAGCAAGGGTATCTCCCAAAAATCATCGCTCGCTTAACTTATTATCACGATTAGGGTTTTGCTGTGTAAGTGACGGGTTATATCGTATTTCGCTATAAAAAAGGGCAGCTAAGCGCTGCCCTGTAATCTATATATATTCTATCACGATAATGCTTTGATTCTCTCATCTAGCGGTGGATGTGATGCAAAGAAATCAGCCACTGATTTACCAGATGCAATGCCAAAAGCCATCATTGAGCCTTCAAGCTGCGATTCGTGGTTATGCTTTAAACGCTCTAAAGCTGAACGCATTTTATGTGCACCAACTAAGTCTGCTGCGCCTTTATCAGCTGCAAATTCGCGTTTACGGCTAAAGTAGGCAACGACGACAGAAGCTAAAATCCCGAACAGTATTTGGAAGATCATATCGAAGATAAAATACGTCCAACTACCGCCAGACTCTTCTTCATCACTATTCAAGAAGTTATCTACAATCCCAGCTAATACTTTGGCAAAGAAGATAACAAAGGTATTAACCACGCCTTGGATCAACGTAAGCGTAACCATATCACCGTTAGCGATATGTGATACTTCATGTGCTAATACCGCTTCGGCTTGGTCTTGACTCATGTTATGCAGCAGGCCTGTACTAACAGCAACTAGGCTGTTATTTTTACTAGGACCTGTAGCAAAAGCGTTCATTTCAGGACTATCATAAATTGCAACTTCAGGCACAGCAATTCCTGCTTTTTTAGCCTGCTGCGTTACAGTTGATACTAGCCAATGTTCAGTCTCGTTACGTGGCTGTTCAATAACAACTGCGCCAGTGGACTTTTTAGCCACCCATTTGGACATAAACAATGAAATAAAGGAACCACCGAACCCAAATACGGCGGCGATAATCATAATGCCAGTGTAACTACGGCTAGATATGCCAAATACAGACATTATAATAGATAGCACGATCCCTAACACCAGCATAACTGCTAAGTTAGTTATCAAGAATAAGATGACGCGTTTCATTTTGACCTCATTAGACAAAGTAAGGAACTAAGTAACTTTTCCCAAGCACTTGCTTATTACATCAGCCCTTGCTGCATTTATATGGCCATCTGTACAAAAGTACAAGTTAAATTACATGAATATTTCAAAAGGAACACATCATACACTTTGGTGGCTAATTAATTTTAACTTTTGTGATAATCTATAGATAAGATCGTCAACAGAAGAGGTCTCATCATTTAACCCTTCAATTACCGTCATAAAGTAGCAATCCATCATTACCGAAGCTTTTAATTCATCATATTCCTGCTCACTAAAAAGTAGCTGCTTAAATAAGTCCAACTGAGCAGAGAAAAAATGGCTCTGCCAGATTATCCCAGTTATTAGTTCTTTACTAAACGCGCGATTATCAAGATAAAAGGCAAATAAGTATTTAGCATAATGCCTAAGCTTCAAGCTGGCACTGTGTTGAGTATCAGATTTTTGGGCTTGTGCTATGAGCTGCTCTATCTGTTCGTACATCGCTACTTTTAAAATCTCTAGTTTAGTAGGGAAGTGCGCAAATACCGTGCCCGTGGCAACACCTGCCTGTTGAGCAATTTGCCTTGTAGTGGTCTCTTCAAAGCCTTTTTGCTGGAACAGCAGCCAACCTGACTCTAGGATCTTCTTATATGTAATTTCTCTTTTTTTCATAAGGTTACCATTTTATTTGCAGGCAATTGTAGCACGGTTATAAGTAATTTCAGATATAATTTGCATTTTTTGAGCACGCTCATTATTATAATTGAGCACGCTCAAAAAAAGATAGGAGTCTCGACCATGCAGCAGTTGCGTTTATTCATAGGATATATACTTTTTATGCCGTTCATTGGCTTTTATAGTTATGTACTAGGACCAATATTAAAGCTTGTTTTGTTGCCAGGAGGGTTGGCGGTTTTGTGTTTGATTATGGGACCAAAATCTTTCTTTGCTCACCTTAAAAGAGCTAAAGGTCTAGAATTAACAGTACAAACTAATGAAAGTAGAGCCAGAAGTTAGGCACAGCTCAGATTTTACTTTACTCATAGGATTAACGTTTCCATATGTTGAATAGTCAGTGCGTAAGGCTGTACACGGATAGAATTACGTTACTACGCGGTCCAATAACTGCAAAAAAGTAAGTTTTGAATTGGTAATCATTCCTCCGATTGTTCCAATAAGTTGATTCTTCGCATTAAAGACGAACTCAGGTATAATGCGCCGAGCTAAGGCATGAAGGGCCTTAGCTCTGTATCGTTCAAAATTAGTCGAGGAATTATTATGACCGTTGGCATCATTATGGGTTCAAAATCAGATTGGCCTACAATGCAACATGCAGCCGAAATGTTGGAAAAGTTTGGTATCGAGTATGAAACAAAGGTGGTTTCTGCTCACCGCACACCTCAGCTTCTGGCTGACTACGCTTCGACAGCAGCTGAGCGTGGGATCAAAGTAATTATTGCAGGTGCCGGCGGCGCTGCACATTTGCCTGGTATGGCAGCCGCATTCACTAGCTTACCGGTACTTGGAGTTCCAGTAAAATCGAAAACCCTAAATGGTGTTGATTCATTACTTTCTATTTGCCAAATGCCAAAAGGTGTTGCAGTAGGCACACTTGCAATTGGTGATGCCGGTGCTGCAAATGCAGGATTGTTAGCAGCTCAAATCTTAGGTTGTCAACAGCCTGAAATATTTGCAAAGGTAGAAGCGTTCAGAAAAGAGCAAACAGACACCGTATTAGCTAACCCAGACCCTGCGAAGTAACATGAATATTCTTGTTTTAGGTGCGGGCCAGTTGGCTCGTATGATGAGTCTGTCAGCAACTCATCTAGATATCAAAGTGCTTGCTTACGATGTTGGTAGTAAAACAGTAATAAACCCCGTTACTTTTACAACGACATCAGAGTCACTTCAACAAGCAATCGAAAGTGCCGATGCGATTACTGCTGAGTTTGAACATATCCCACTGGATATACTGGCTTTATGCCAACAAAGTGGTAAGTTTTATCCCGGTGCTGAAGCCATTGCGACGGGCGGAGACCGAGCAAAAGAAAAGGCACTCTTGGACAAGACCAAAGTACCATGTGCACCGTTTAAAATTATCACAGATAGATCCCACTTTCTTGAAGCAATTGATGAACTTGGTATGCCATTGGTGGTTAAAACTTGCCAAGCAGGATACGATGGAAAAGGGCAATGGCGAGTAAAGTCAGAAGCAGAAATCGATGCAATCTGGGATGAAATGTCAGCATTTTTGCAAGCAGGTACACAAGCGCAGCCTCACTCTATTGTAGCGGAAAAAATGATCCCATTTGATCGCGAAGTATCAATTATCGGTGTTCGAACAAAAGAGGGCGATTGCAAAATATATCCTCTGACAGAAAATCAGCACACAAATGGTGTACTGACGCTTTCTCTTGCAGGTAAAGAAAAGGCGAGTATTCAAGCTCAAGCAGAAGAAGCATTTTCCAAGCTCGCCAATGAGCTGAATTATGTTGGTGTTTTAGCTATCGAATTCTTTGATGTTGAAGGGCAGCTACTGGTTAATGAAATTGCTCCAAGAGTTCACAACTCAGGTCATTGGACTCAACAGGGCGCTCACGTAAGTCAGTTTGAAAACCACATTCGTGCTGTAGCGGGTTTACCTATCGGTGATACAAATCTACTGCGTCCAACTGCTATGATAAATGTGTTAGGACAAGCACATATCCCACCACAAGTACTCGCAATACCTGGAGTCACTAGCCACTGGTATGGTAAATCTGCAAAACCAGGACGCAAAGTTGGACACATTAATGTTTCAGCAGACTCTTTACATAAATTAGGTGAAGTACTGGCTGAGCTGGCCGACATTTTACCAGAGCAGCATTACCCCGGTGTGATGGACACTGCACAGCAGTTAGTCTTAAATTAACACATTTTAGAAGGAGTTAAGTTTTATTATTAACTCCTTCAACACCTAGTTTCTCACAAGCTTACTAGTGGCTCTAGCTCCCTGATAAAAATGCAATTTTTGATAGCATTAAAAAAAGTTTATTTTTTTGCTGTTTTTTTGGAACTCTTTTTCAAATGTACTGTCTACTTTAACGAGGCGTGGATAGGCCTCACTTCATACTCGTTGTCCATCAACGACTATGTGAGCGCAGAGAGTATTTGGCCAGCATCCCATGCTGGCCTTTTTTTGTCCCACCCATGCGGTCTTTAATCTTAAATTATTCGATATTCCGCTAGCTTTCTGCTTAAATTAGGCAAATTTAATCACTTATAAGAAAGCACATGTTAAAACTCTCTCTTATCTCAGTGGCTGTAGCCTCAAGCCTTTTTCTTTCAGGTTGCCAAACGACCGAAGTAAGCCAGCAAACCAAGGATGTAGCAACAAATAATTCCGTTTCGCCTGTTGTTACGACTCCTGTTGATTTTGGCGGTGAGCAGATCACTTTAAAAC
Organism: Pseudoalteromonas peptidolytica; assembly: GCF_012641745.1. Taxonomy (GTDB): domain Bacteria; phylum Pseudomonadota; class Gammaproteobacteria; order Enterobacterales; family Alteromonadaceae; genus Pseudoalteromonas; species Pseudoalteromonas peptidolytica. Next base: position 137,379 of record NZ_WEHZ01000009.1, on the reverse strand, counting down.
AAGCAATGGCACATCCTGACTGGCTAGGACGTCAGCCTGAAAGTGCATTCTGGGGTGCTGATAGCGACACGATTTATTACAAACGCAAGCAAGCAGGAAACGAGTTAAGGGATCTTTTTGCAGTTAGCAATAAACAAAAAAGTACAAAGGTGTCACTTGCTGAATTACACGCGGTTGGTGCCCAAAATGCGATTTACAATTCAGATAGAACATTGCAATCGTATGAGTTCAAAGGAAACATATTCGTAAAAAACATAGAGTCAGGCGATTTAACACAAGTTACTCACTCATCAGCTTATGAATATGCACCGCAGTTTTTAACAGACAATCGTTTAGCTTACCGCGCTGGTAATGCGTTATTTGCCGTGGATTTAAAAACTGGCCTAACCAAAGAGCTAGTTAAGTTACATTTGGCCGATAAACCACAAGGAGTGAAAGAGCCCAGTGGCTATATTGCTGAGCAACAGCACAAGCTTATTCAATTTGTGGCACTAACGCATAAAAATAGTAAAGACCGTGAAGCTCGCGCGCAAGAGATTGACACCAAAAATGCCAGTATTCAAAGCAATCAATTCTACTTAGGCAAAGGCAAGGCATTAGTGTCTGTAAGCTTAGCTCCGACAGGAGATAAGCTTATTGCTGTCATAACCGATAACAAACCTAGTCGTGCAGATACCGACATTATGCCTAATTACGTGAGTCAAAATGGCGATATCGATCCTGTTAAAGCACGCCGTCGAGTGGCTGATACGGAGCCAATGAGTTCGGAAATCATTTTCATTGATTTAAACCGTGCTGAGCAAGTAACACTAAGTTACGACACATTACCTGGTTTTGATGAGGACGTATTAGCTGAGGTTAAACGTGAAAATGCTGAGGCTAAAGGCGGAACCTATAACAGCAAAAAGGTACCTCGTGACATTAACCTGATAGATACTTGGGGTTGGAATCAATCTGCTATCCGGTGGAACAGTGATGGCTCACAGGTAGCTGTCATGTTAGGCGCATGGGATAATAAAGATCGCTGGATCGCCACGGTGGATTTCGATAAGCAGCAATTCATCTCACAGCACCGTCTTCATGACAATGCGTGGATCAATTATACCTACAATGATTTTGGCTGGCTAAATGATCAAAATACACTGTATTACCTTTCTGAACAGTCAGGTTACAGCCAACTATATCTTAAACCACTTAATAGCAAAGCAAAGGCAATGACTGCTGGTAAGTTTGTAGTCTCAGAGCCGACCCTAACTTCAGATAACAAGTTTATCTACTATAAGGCGAATAAAGAGCACCCGGGCTTATATGAAATCTATCGTGTAAACTTAGAGACAGGGCAAGACGAGCAAATCACAGATTTAGATGGCCTTACGGATTATCAGCTAAGCCCAAATGAACAACAGCTTTTACTTACGCACTCTAAAATCATGATGCCACCTGAGCTTTACGTTGCAGACGCAGCACCGAAAGCCTCAGTATCTCGATTAACAAACACTGTTTCAGACACATTTTTAAATAAAAAGTTAATCGCACCAAAAATTGTAGCTGTGCCTTCTAGTCATCAAGGTGAGCCTGTCTATGCAAAAGTATATTACCCCGCCGACTATCAAGAAGGTGAAACCGGTAAAAATCGTAAAGCGGTTATCTTCAACCATGGTGCGGGCTACTTGCAAAACTCGCATATGGGTTGGTCCAACTACTTTAGAGAGTTTATGTTCCACTCACTCCTAGCTAGTGAAGGCTATGTTGTTATGGATATGGACTATCGTGGCTCGAAAGGCTACGGGCGTGATTGGAGGACTGCTATCTATCGCCATATGGGTAAACCAGAAATTGAAGATTTGGCAGATGGTGTAGAGTGGATGGTGGATAATGCAAACGTTGACCGTGGCGCAGTGGGAACTTACGGCGGCTCATATGGCGGCTTTATGACCTTTATGGCGTTATTCACTCAGCCTGACCTGTTCCAAGCAGGTGCTGCACTGCGTCCGGTAACCGATTGGGCTTATTACAATGACCCTTACACGTCAAATATTCTTAACCGACCGGATGTTGACCCAATAGCATACGAGCGCAGCTCACCTATCTACCATGCTGAAGGGTTGAAAAACAAACTTCTCATCAACGCACCTATGGTCGATGATAATGTGTTTTTCCAAGATGTCGTGCGTCTTGTACAACGTTTGATTGAGTTAGAAAAGGAAGACTTTGAAACCGCAATTTATCCGGTGGAACCACATGGTTTCAGACAGCCATCAAGTTGGTTGGATGAATACCGTCGTATATACAAGCTGTTTAAGGAAAACTTATAATACCAATTGCTCAACGAAGGGCGTTATATTGAGGCAAGAAAACTTTGCCGAGAATCATAAGGTTAGATGGCTATCTAGCTATGCTAAATGAAAAACATTTAATGCGGTTCTCGGCATATTTGCGTCTTCAACTCGAGCAAGTATCAAGTTAAATTAGTACAATATCTCGCAAATAAAAAGCCAGCTTAAGCTGGCTTTTTTGTTTTGTAGAATAAATAAATAATGGCTAACAGTACGCCTCCAATAGCACCAAATAGATGCGCTTCAATGGCGACTCTCGAATCTATAAGCATAGCAACATCAGCACTTGCGCCAGCATATTGCTCCCATAAAACCTTTGCCCAAACACCAATCAACAACAGGTATCCAGTGGTTAGCTTACGCTTTATATCTTCAAGCGCCCCCCAGACAATTAAACCATGTAGCAAGCCACTCAACCCTGTATATACAACTATGTTTGGTGCAAACAACCAGATCATAAGTCCCGTAAACGCGCCTAAAAGGCCGACGTTGACCCAATACTTTTTGATTGTTGTGTACTCAGCATGTAATAACCATATAAACACAATACCCAATATGTTGAGTAACAAATGATACCAGTTGCTGTGGGTAAATTGCCCTGTTAATAAACGCCAAACCTCGCCATTGGCAATCGCTGTTCGGTCAAAATCTAGGTAATAACCAAGATTGAATAGCATTAATACTGTTGATAAAATCGCCAGAGACAGTGGTGCTATGACATATTCTTTGTTGGTCGGAAGCTCAAACATACAATTTCGCATTATTCTTTTTGCATATTGTGCCTAATTGCTTTTATGATGCCAAATATTAGTAGCTAGCAAAGTGGGTATTATGAAACATACACTTGCATCACTCAGCGTGATAGCCGCATTCAGCTTTTCAACAAACACCTTAGCTGAAGAAAAAACAACCGAAATTAGAGAGCCAGAAGCAGCGACTGGCTTTCAGTCAAAAGAAGCTCGCATTGCTGAAAAGTATATGGTGGTAGCCGCAAATCCATATGCTAGTAAAGCTGGACAACTGATGTTGTCAAAAGGCGGTAGTGCCGTCGATGCCATGATAGCCACGCAACTGGTGTTAACTTTAGTAGAGCCGCAATCCTCGGGGATAGGCGGCGGTGCTTTTATCTTGCACTATGATAAGAAGAGCAAAGAATTAATTACTTTTGATGGTAGAGAAACAGCGCCAAAAGGCGCAAGCCCTGAACTATTCCTTGACGACTCAGGAAACGCTGTTAGATGGATAGAAGCCGTTGTTGGAGGGCGCTCAGTCGGTGTTCCCGGGATCTTACATGCTTTTAAGTCTGCTCATGACAAGTACGGAAAGCTACCCTGGCAAACACTTTTTAAACCGGCAATTGAGCTTGCCCGCGATGGTTTTATCGTATCACCACGATTAAATATGTTACTTGAGAAGAGGCTAAATCCAGGTTTGACAAAGCTAAGCCCTGCGAAAGAATATTTCTACCCTAATGGTGAAGCGCTAAAAACTGGCACCTTACTCAAGAACCAACCTTTGGCTAATCTATATTTCAAACTGGCAACACAAGGCATTCAAGCTTTTTATGAAGGGCAAAATGCTACTCAGCTAATTGAAGCGGTACAAAAGTCTGAGATTGCACCTGGCACACTAGCGTTAAGTGATTTAGCAAACTACGAAAGCAAGACAAGGTCGGCAATTTGTACCAGCTATAGAGTTTATAAAGTGTGCTCTATGGCACCACCAAGTAGCGGTGGTATTGCTGTATTACAAATGATGAAGTTGCTAGAACCATTTGAATTAGGAAAATACAAAGCCAATGCCCCTGAAGCGCTTCACCTGTTTACTCAAGCTTCAAGGCTAGCGTTTGCGGATCGGGACTTTTATGTAGCAGATCCTGACTTTGTTAAAGTACCTACAAACGAATTACTCAATGAGCAATATTTACAAGGTAGAAGCAAACTTATTAGTGAGATGGATAACCATGATTTTCCAGTAGGCGATCCAACTGCTGGGAAGCTGGCTTATGCTATGAATGATAGCTATGAGTTACCTTCTACAAGCCATGTATCAATAGTCGATGCTGACGGTAACGCAATTTCCATGACTAGCTCGATTGAAATGGCATTTGGCTCAACTGTTATGGTCAATGGCTATTTGCTTAACAATCAACTAACGGACTTTGCACTCTCTCCTAAATCGGGAGATAAATGGGTAGCAAACCGTGTTGAAGCCCATAAACGTCCAAGAAGCTCCATGGCACCGGTCATGGTGTTTAATAAGGATGGCTCACTAAAACTCGTTGTTGGTTCTCCTGGCGGAAGCCGTATCATCAACTACGTTGCACAAACCTTAGTAGGTGTATTAGATTGGGGTTTATCTCCTCAAGCTGCAATTGATTTGCCTAAAATTACCAACCGCAATAAATATACCACCCTTGAAAAAGGCACCGAGCTTGTAGGTCACGTGCAATTTTTTGAAAAAAAGGGACACGAGGTACAGATCCGTGACTTAAACTCAGGGCTGCATGCCATCGAGATTAAAGGTGGTCATTTAGTAGGTGGTGCCGATCCAAGAAGAGAAGGCATCGCGCTTGGTGAAAGTAGTGAATAAGCCATAGTTATATAGGTGCTTTTAAGCTATAATTTCGCGTTCCAGAAAACGATTCATCGATGCGCTCTGGAGCGCGTTAATATTGGTCTGATGAGCACTAAATTCATTGTAATTTAATCCTTTTCGACAATAATAAACCCTTAGACTAAAAAATTCGTGTCAAGCTTGTAAATATGACTAAACAAACCGATCCAAATTATCTCTACATTCCATATTCAGGACCTACACTTTTAGAAACGCCACTACTAAATAAAGGCAGTGCTTTTTCTCAACGTGAGCGGGAAAATTTTAACTTAGCAGGTCTTCTTCCTCCTCGCTATGAAACCATTGAAGAACAAGTTGAGCGTTGCTACCAGCAGTACTCAAGCTTCAGTGATAACCTTAATAAGCATATTTATCTGCGCGCCATTCAAGATAACAATGAAACGTTGTACTACCGTCTAGTACGTGATCATTTAGAGGAAATGATGCCTATTATTTACACGCCTACAGTAGGTGACGCGTGTGAAAAATTCTCTGACATCTACCGAAGTTCTCGCGGCTTATTTATCTCTTATGAAGAGCGCCATCAGATTGACGATATTTTACGAAACGCAACGAAAGGTAAAGTAAAAGTCATTGTAGTTACTGACGGTGAACGTATTCTAGGCTTGGGCGACCAAGGTATCGGTGGTATGGGGATCCCGATTGGTAAATTAGCGCTTTACACAGTGTGTGGTGGGATCAGCCCAGCTTATACACTACCGGTAATGTTAGATGTGGGTACAAATAACGAAAAACTACTCAACGACCCGATGTACATGGGTGCAAGACACCCACGTATTAGCCAAGATGAGTATGATGAGTTTCTTGACTTATTTATCAAAGCAGTAAAGCGTCGTTGGCCAAATGTATTGCTACAATTTGAAGATTTTGCTCAGCCTAATGCGATGCCTTTACTAAAACGTTACCGCGATGAAATCTGTAGTTTCAATGATGACATTCAAGGAACAGCAGCAGTAACCGTGGGTTCTCTACTTGCGGCTTGTCGCGTGAAAGGCGCTAAGCTTTCTGAACAAAAAGTTGTCTTCGTTGGTGCCGGTTCGGCAGGGTGTGGAATTGCTGAACAGATTATCAGTCAAATGATCTCTGAAGGGATAACAGATGAGCAAGCGAGAAGCCAAGTATTCATGGTTGACCGTTTTGGGTTATTAACAGAAGGAATGGAAGGGTTAAGAGACTTCCAACAAGCCCTTGTGCAGCAAAAAGCTAATTTAGATGACTGGACGTACAGCGGAGAGTTTGCCTCTTTGCTAGACGTTATGCACTGTGCAAAACCAGACATCTTGATTGGCGTATCGGGTCAAGCAGGTCTGTTTACTGAGCAAGTGATCAGAGCTATGCACAGTGGCTGCGCACAGCCGATTATCTTCCCATTGAGTAATCCGTCAAGGCAAGTCGAAGCGCATCCAAAAGATGTGATTGAGTGGACTGATGGCCAAGCTATCGTTGCGACTGGCAGCCCTTTTGAGCCTGTGGTACACGGTGACGAAACTATTATTATCCCTCAGTGTAACAACAGCTATATCTTCCCAGGTATTGGCCTTGGTGTGTTAGCAGCTAAAGCTACACGCATTACAGACAGCATGCTGATGGTTTCAAGTGAAATGCTCGCTGAGTCATCGCCACGTGCAAACACTGGCAAGGGAAGCCTTTTACCTGCGCTCACTGAAATTGAACCGTTGAGTAAACGTATCGCATTCGCTGTTGCGAAAAAGGCGATGGAAGAGGGCGTCGCACTTGAAATGGATGATGATGCCATTTGGGCAGCATTAGAGAAAAACTATTGGACGCCTGAATACAGAAACTACAAGCGTTGCAGTATTTAAACGCTTTATTTTGGCGCAATGGTTAAAGTTGCGCCATACTTCTATAATCAACGGTGCTAGGAGCACTTAAGCGTTTAAATGCAGTTACTCGGTCAAGGAGCATATGCTTCACTGCATGTTGTTTATTGAAAGGGGAATGGCATGCGCGATTTGGTCGCCTTGTTTGCAGCTATTTTCAGTATATTTGTGTACTCCGCTGATTTGAAAATAGAAGTGGTGTCCGATTACGACCCCGACAGGCAAACCGCACCAAACGATTTAGCGACTCAACTCTTAATCAAATTGGAAAGAAGCTTGGGTAATGCAATGACAATGTCATTTATTGCGGCCAGTCGAGCAAGGGAGTGGAGAGAGCTGAGCCAAAACCCCAACGCTTGCCTCTATAATAAAGTAAAAACAGCAGAGCGAGAGCAAGTTGCGGTTTTTACAGACTTACCACTGATGTCATTTCCTGCCAACCGACTTATACTGCGAAATCAAAAAGAGATACCTGACATTGTCTCACTGGCAACTGTTATAGACAGAGGCCTGCGCATAGGGGTTTCCGATGGCCGCTCGTACGGTAACAAAATAGATAACTTAATATCACAACACAAAGACACGTTTTGGTTCGCAGAGGGAAACCAAAGCGCTTATCGCTTAAGAGCGATGCTAAGCCAAGGGAAGTTGGATGGCATAATTGAATACAGTTCAGTGTTTATAGCTGAGCACCCGTCAGCACATTCGCTCAATCAGTATAGCTTTCATGCAATTACAGAAGCCGACTTCACTATTTTTGGGTACATAGCATGCGCAAGAAGCGATGAGGGTAAAGCAGCAATTCGTTTGTTTCAACAGGCTCTATCCGAGCCGAGAATGCAAGCAAAAATAATTGATGCTCACAAAGGACTTTTCTTTGAATTAGAGGAACCTTATATAATCCAGTCACTGGAAAATGCGTTTAGCGTTCAGCAATGATTAACACAGTTATGGTCTAATAAACTTTACTGACCAAACCATTACGAGACGTGTATATGAAACGCTTACTTTTATTCCCCTTAGTTTTGATCTTTAGTAGCATTACAAAGGCAAGCAGCTTGCCTGATTCACCTCACCTGTATGTGAAGGGAACTTCTTTTATACAAGTACAGCCTGACGTTGCTACCGTTCGCGTGGCAATAACTGAAAATCACAAGTCATTGCCAACTGCCAAGGAAAATGTGGACAAAGTCATGGCAAAAGCTATCGAAATAGCAAAAGATTTCAACATTCAGGAAAGTGATATTCACGCAGATCAATTAAACATTTACAGGCAAACGCGTTATAACCGTCAAACCAATGAAGAAGAGTTTGATGGGTTTCGGGTCAGCCGCAGTTTGACAGTAAAACTCAAAGACATTGCGAAATACCCAAAGCTTTTACAAGAGTTTGTAGATAGTGGTATTAATCAGTTTAATAACACTGAGTTTAGTGTAGAAAATGAAGGTAAATACCTGCAAAGCCTTAAAAAAGCGGCGATAAAAGACGCCAAAAAAGCAGCCAAAGAATTAGCAGGCGAGTTTGAAGTCGAGTTAGACAAGCTTTACTCTGTGTCGTTCCAACCTATGCAAACACCCATCCAACCATATGTTCGCACAGCAGCTATGGCGATGGAAGCTGATCGAGGATCGTATAAAGACGCATATAACACAGGCTCAATAACACTAAACGCTGAAGTTTATGCCGTTTATCTACTCAAGTAGAGCTAGCGGCCAATACCGTAAAGTTATAAACTATCCCTCCAATCGGAGGGTTTTTTATGATTACAGGATTATATGCGGCACTGTTGGCGCTTTTATATATTAAATTGAGTTTTAGTATCATTTCATTGAGGCACAAACATAAGATCTCACTCGGTGATGGTGATATTGATACATTGCGTAGTGCCATTCGAATTCATGCTAATTTCATTGAGTATACGCCGTTTGTGCTGATTATGATGTTACTGCTCGAACTACAAGATATTAGCGCTTTATTTGTTCACATTTTAGGTGCGGCATTTGTCTTTTCTCGAGTTGCTCATTTTATCGCGCTACAGCGCAATAACTTCTCTATACGCAAAGTGTCAATGGCCACTACCTATGGCGTTATCCTTACCTTATCTCTGTCCAATTTATACCTATATTTTATTTAGTTAATATAATGGCCACACAGAAAATACTCGTCACTGGACTTCCTAGAACTGGCACCACGAGCTTATGTATTACAGCCCTCAATTTAGGATATAAAACAGCTCACACAGCCTATACAAGACAGGCTATTAAAGACGCTAACTTTTTAGCAGATACGCCAGTGTTCGCAGACTTTGAAAAGCTGTATACCTTGTATCCAAGCTCTAAGATTATCCATTTAACGCGAGAATTTGAGCAATGGCTGCCTTCAATTCGACGGTTAATGTCATCAATGCGTGCAAATTTACTCTCTCAGCAAGGAGGGTTTAACGACACTATCAAACGTTGTTACCTAGCTACCTTTCCAAATTTTGAGCAACACTTTGAAGATGATGATTACTGGCTAACATGTTATAACCAGCATACAAGAAAAGTTCGTCATTTTGTTGCTTCAAACCAGATAGAAAACATCGAGGTGATGCTAACTGATGCGGATATAACGACTAAACTAGCACAGTTTATGGATTGTCCTGGACAAAACATCCGGATCCCGCATGTTAACATTAACGGTAAAGTCACAGCATGGAAGTGGTTCCAACACTCAAATAAGATTGACTCCACAAGAAATGGAAAGTCAGATAAAGACGCAACACTATACAATAACGCTATCTAAAAATAGTAATTAAAGGTTTAAAATTAAAAAGAAGTTATGTTTGAACTAAAATATCACACTCCATTTAGCTGGACTGATGCAGTCTTAGCTGATTTCGATACTTTTCTACAAGATCACGCTGCGGCGGAAAAGAAAGCAGCAGGCATGGCAATGGCGATGCTTGGACATTATCCAGATAGAATAAAGTTAGTGAAAGCGATGGCTGATCTTGCCATAGAAGAAATGATACATTTCAAGCAAGTATTAAAAATACTCACAGAACGTGGCACATTGTTAGGTAATGACCAAAAAGATCCCTATATAAAACAGATGCGTGCATTGTTTCGTCAAGGGAGTGATGAATACCTGATTGACAGGCTATTAATAGGTGCCGTGATAGAGGCGAGGGGACATGAACGATTTTCACTGGTTGCTGAAGCACTACCTAAAGGCAAAGAAAAAGAGTTTTACGTAGCCATTGCCAAGTCAGAAGAGAAACATAAAAACCTATTTGTAGAGCTTGGATATGAATATTTCGGCAAACATATTATCGACCAACGGCTTGAAGAAATTCTAATTGCAGAGGCGGAGATTTGTAAGTCCATCCCTTTTACTGCGGCACTTCACTAAGCTTTATCTTAGGAACTAAAAATAACGACAAGGATAACACTACATGAAAACGGTACATGCTTGGTGTTTTGGCTTTGCGCTGTTTAGCACAAATGCCGCTTTAGCAAAGACGTTTGATGTCAATGGCGCGTGGAAACAACTAAACACGGTACTGGCAACACATTATGCCTACCTTGGAGATGCAGAAAATCATCAAGCTGTTGAGCAAGCGTTTAGAAAAAAGTTAAACGGTGTCTACAACAAGCAAGATTTTATCGATTTGAGCCAGTCTTATTTACGCCACTTCACCGACCCACACCTCAATTTAGGCCCACTAAATGAAGATGACTATATTGTTTATCCAACTGGCGCAGATATTTTTGCCGTGTTTGAAGAAAATATAGCGGTGGTCTTGGACGTAAAACGAGACAGCGCAGCCGACATTGAAGGCATAAGACCAGGAAATAAAATTTCAACAGTGAATGGCCAATCAATAGTGAGTGCTATTGAAGATGTAATGCAGGTCGAGCTTAGCAGGCTAACAGATGCTCAGAAAAATTACGCTTTGAATATCGCGCTTGGCGGCAAGCGCTATCAACCTAGAAGGTTTAAGCTAATAACGAAACAGGGAACATCTGAGATGCAACTTCCTGCAAGTTATGACGCCATTAATGCGCTTTCTAAAGGAGGTACTGTTTTATACAAAAAAATTGAAGAGCTTGGTTACATTCGCTTTAACAATGCCATGGGAAATAGTAATACCGTTGCAGACTTTAAAGCTGCATTGCAAGCACTTGGTCAAGTTCAAGGGTATATTATAGACTTACGCAATACGCCAAGTGGTGGAAATACGGGTGTTGCAGAGCCTATATTAGGTCATTTTTCCACCACAGCTGCAGCATATCAAAAGCACCGTATACAAACTCCGACTATTCATTACCAGCGCGCGCAAGTTGAGACAGCAAACACTCAACCAGCGCAGCCAAGTATTCAAATACCATTTATTGCGTTGGCTGGGAGATGGACAGGTAGCATAGGCGAAGGAATGACAATCGGTTTAGACGCGCTTGGTGCAATTGCTGTGGTTGGCACTCCAATGGCTGATTTACTGGGCGGCATAAAACGATTACCACTCGACAAAAGCGATGCTTGGATTGAACTGGGGTTTGAACGTTTATATCACGTAGATGGTCGTTACCGTGAAGATTTCGAACCGACAGTGATAATGCCAGGTGATATGGACGAAAATGGTAATGATGTGACATTAGAGCGTGCGGTATTTCTTTTAAAGCAACACATAGATGGCAAAAGAGAAGTAATCAACTGATTAGGAATCCAACTGGCAGTATAAAACAACCTATTTAACATAATATAAATTATGGGTTGTTATGTGTGGATTGCATTATGCGCACTATCGTTACTACAATATGTCCAATACTAGACGGTATCGGACATATTCATAAAGTTTACAACAATAACTGTTGAGCTATGGATAAGCATTTTATAGTATGTGATTGAATTTGTAATTTGAAGTATCGACATATGGAATTTGTAAGACCGCTAGAACCCATTTTGATTATTGATGATGCAGTTGAAATCCGAGATTTTCTTACTCAAATTTTAGAAAATTTAGGCTTTGAAGAAGTCTACGGCTGTGAAAACTTCGATTCAGCAAAACCGCTACTAAAGCATAAACAGCCCAACGTAGTCTTTCTAGATATTGAGCTTCCAGATACTGATGGAACTGAAATTCTAGCTTACATCAATGAAAACTTTCCAACAGCTCATGTCATCATGTGCTCCGGACATAACAGTATGGAAAATGTTCAAAACACTTGGGAGTTAGGAGCTAAAGGTTTTATTGCAAAACCCTTCAATGCACACAAAGTCGATTCTGTAATGAAACGTTTAGAGCTGGTGACATGAACCAGGTCATTAATGATGTTATAGACTCTCTTTCTGCTGTGATTTTGGAAAAGCCTGAGCAAATTAAACTGGCGATTTGTAGCTTGCTCTGTCGAGGCCATTTACTCATCGAGGATTTACCGGGTATGGGTAAAACAACTTTATCGCATTCATTGGCTGATGTACTTGGGTTAAATTATCGGCGAGTCCAATTTACGAGCGATCTTCTACCATCAGACATTACCGGGACTTCTATTTTCAACCGCGAACAACAATCTTTTGAATTCCACCCAGGTCCTGTTTTCACACAGGTTTTACTCGCGGACGAGATAAATAGAGCAAGCCCAAAAACGCAAAGTGCGTTATTGGAGTCAATGGAAGAACATCAAGTGACCATAGATGGCGAGAGTCACAAGCTCCCTAGCCCATTTTTTGTAATTGCAACACAAAATCCACAACACCAATCTGGAACTTACCCATTACCAGAGTCTCAGTTGGATAGGTTTTTTATGAGGATTAGTCTTGGTTACCCATCAGAGGCCGCTGAAGCACAGCTAATTCACCAAGCTGGCATACCTCGCGCCTCAGTCAAGACTCAGCAAGTAATAGATAGTGACGCCCTACTGAAATTTCAGCAAAAAATCCCTCTTATTACTTTAAGTGACGCGGTAGTTAGCTATATTTTGCGTTTGATCACGTATACGAGAAGCTCAGGCATGTTTAGCGATCCACTATCGCCACGCGCCAGTATTGCACTGGCTTCAGCAAGCCGTGCATACGCATTTATCAATGGTCGAGACTTTGTCATCCCAGATGATGTACAAGCTGTTTTTACCTCTGTTTGCGCACATCGTTTGGGTGTAACGAGCACAAATGAAGCCCAGCTCAAATTGCAAATATTTGATAACGTACCGGTACATTAAATATGTTCAAACGCTTGCGAGCTCAAGTCAAACAGCACATATATAAAAAGCACCAAAGTTCAGAACTCACGTTTTCACACAGCAATATCTATATCTTGCCATCTAAGGATGGCTTCTTTTTTGTCACAGTTGCACTCATTAACTTCATTTTGGGGATAAATTATCAAAATAACCTGATCCTCGCGACATCATACATAATGGCCGTGATCATGGTCGTGGTCTTGTTTATCGCTTTTTTTAATTTTAACAATGCTAAAATTCAGTATTTGGGCGCTGAGGATAACTTTAGTCCTTATCACCCTACCCTTAATTTAAAGTTGTCATCAAGCTCAGAGATACAGTCGCTAAGGCTCACTAGTGAATACAACCATACACCTTCACATATTCCTATTATTCAAGATGAGATACAAATAGCGCTTCCTATTACCAACTTATCACGGGGTAAATATGAAACTGGCACCATTAAAATAATGAGCTACTTTCCACTTGGGCTGATCCGGACATGGTCTTATTTAAGACCAAATGATGTCTTTTATATTTACCCTACACCATTACCTTTAGATGAAAAAGAGCAACAACCAAGTCATATACCAGATAAAAACGAAACTTTATCACAACAGCAGGATAGCGCATCTGAGTTTGACCACCTTACCCTTTATCAAAAAGGGATGAGCCTTAGCAGGGTCGCTTGGAAGCATTACGCCAAAACCGAGCAGATGTTAGTTAAAACACACAACTCTAATGGCCACTTTTCAAATCAAACCGTCTTTGATTATGACTTATTACTTGGCACAAAAGAGGAACGCTTGGGTAAGCTTTGCACACAAATTTTGGATGCCGATAAACAGCAAGCTCATTATGCAATAAAACTCAAACAACTGCGTATACCACTGGGTAGCGGGAACGCACATAAGCAAAAATGCTTGGAGGCGCTGAGTGAGTTCTAAGTTTCCAGTATGGTACTATAGCACCTCTGTATTTGTTTGGTTGATTAGCCTCATTCTGATTGATGACTTTGGGGTTGGCTTTACGGGTTTAGTAAGCGTGCTGATGCTTTGGCAAACCATTCGCATATTCACAACACCAACAATATTGAGTGTGCGATTCATTAATGTCGTTACTTTACTTGGGGCAGTTACAACTGCAAGCTTAATTGGTCTGAAAAATAGCGTAAATGTTTTCGTCGCGCTCATGTTAATAGCCTCCTTGCTGAAACAGATACATGCCACAAAGGCAAACCAGTTCACGCAAATTTGTATTTTGAATTTTTTTACTTATCCGTGCTTATTTTTATTCACACAAAGCCTGTTTGCTGCTTTGTTAGTGCTTTGCATGCTGGCTGTAAACCTAGCTATTATGCTTAACCTAGAGCAGAACTTAAAATTAAAACCGGCTTTGAAAGTAAGCATCAAAGGCTTGATAATAGTGTTGCCGGTGGCTGCATTTTTAGTGGTTTTTTTACCAAAGTTACCGGCATTTTGGCAGCTACCACAACCCCAGAAGGAAGCTAAAACAGGCCTGTCTGAAAATGTCGATCCGTTTGATATTGTTAGCTTATCGCAATCGGAAGAACTCGTATTCCGAGCTACCTTTGAAAATGAGCAGATTGAAGGGCCTTACTACTGGCGAGCCATCATTCATGATGAATTTGACGGAAAACGCTGGAAAATATCTGAATATCAAAGAACGAATATGAAGCCACCTCCCCTCGATGAAGGCGAGCATGCAACAATCATTGCTCAACCAAGTCACATTCCTTGGTTATACGGTTTATCCTACTCATACTCAAATAACCCAAAGTTAAATAGCAATGTATTTGGCACAGTTTACCTCAAAAGTCTCACATCAAAGCCTATTGAGTACTCAATTATGGTTAGCGACTTTTCACCTGAAAGCACGCTAAAACCTTGGTATTATCAACGTAATGTAAAGATCCCTAAAGGGTTTAACCCTAAAACAACCCAGTTAGCTCAAACTTGGGCAATGAGTTCGTCAAATACAAGCGAGTTTATTGAGAAAATGAGGCTGTATTTTCTCAATAATCAATTTATTTACACTCTGACCCCAACACCTAGTCAGTCTGATAACAGAGTTGATGAATTTTTGTTTAATACACAAAATGGTTTTTGTGGGCACTACGCCTCGGCAGCTGCATTTTTGCTGAGAAGCGCAAACATTCCAGCGCGCTTGGTATCGGGTTATTTAGGTGGTGAGCAAAACAAAAACCAAGGTTATTATAGTGTTTATCAATATGATGCTCACGCTTGGGTCGAGTATTTTACGCCTGGAGTAGGTTGGCAACGGTTAGATCCGACAGCATGGATAGCACCAGAACGCATGACAGGTAGCCTGTCGCAGCTAGCGCAATTGTCTAATGAGTTTCAACAAGGATTAGGATACAGCTTAATCGCTTTTTCAAATTGGCATTCAATTAATTGGGTACGATTAAAACTAGAAGAGCTAGATTATCAGTGGACTAGAGTTGTCATCAACTTTGATAGAGACAAACAAAGCAAGTTGTTCAAAAATTGGTTTGGTAAATACGGCACACTGTGGGCTGGGATTATATCATTACTAATATTTGCGATACTATCTGTCATTCTCTTCTTCTTGGTAAACTATATACGTAGGGCTTCCCCCCCTATCGAGTTGGCTTATTACAATGATATAGTGCGTTATTTAAATAGGGACTCACACAGTGGTAGCGTTCGACAGAATATTCAGGAATTAACACAATTGTTTCCGGAGAATGAGAAGGTACTTTGGCAGTTCTATGCGTTATTTGAGAAGTCACAGTATCAACAAAAACCACTATCTAAGACTGAGTTAAAAAAATTAAAGACCTTATACAGGCAAATAAAAAAGAAAGGCTAGAAATAAATGAATGCTGTTATTTTGGGCGTGTTGCTCATGTTGGGGCTAACCCTTGTAAGAATTAATGTCATCGTTGCAATGACTATTAGTGCTATGGCTGCCGGACTTGTTGCTGGTTTAGACATAAAGACAACACTCAATGCGTTCAATGATGGGTTATCTGGTGGTGCAGAGATCGCGCTTAGTTATGCAATGCTTGGCGGCTTCGCTGTCGCTATCTCGAAATCAGGCTTAACACAAATTTTAGCACAAAGGCTCCTTAACCTTGTTAATGCTAATAGCAATGAAGGTTCAACATACCTGAGTATGTTTATTATGGTTGTTATTTTAGCTTGCTCTGTGGCATCGCAAAATCTGATCCCAGTTCATATCGCATTTATTCCAATCCTGATCCCACCTTTGCTTGTAGTATTGAATAAATTAAAGCTTGATCGCCGCGCCATTGCTTGTATCTTGACGTTTGGCCTTGCAACTAGCTACATGGTGCTTCCATATGGGTTTGGAGGTATTTATTTATATTCTATTTTACATAAAAACCTCATTGATAATGGTTTAACACTTGCAAAGTTTGATGTGCCCTACGCAATGGTTATTCCTGCGCTTGGTATGTTACTGGGATTGATCATTGCCCTATTCATTAGCTATAGAAAAAAACGCGAATATCAAGTAGGTCAACTGCAAAGCGAGCAAGTACCTGTTTTGCCCGAGGGAAAAGAAGCTAAAAAGGTGATGCTAGTTGGCGCTGTTGCTGTAGCTGTATCGCTTATTGCGCAAAATATCAGTGGCTCGATGATTCTAGGCGGACTGGTTGGTGTTATGATTTTCAGCTTATTTGGTATTGTAAAATGGGAGCAAAACTCTGACGTTTTTAGTAAAGGAGTTGCCATGATGGCAATGATAGGTTTCATTATGATTTCGGCACAAGGCTTTGCGTCAGTGATGAAAGCGACAGGTGATGTAGCTAGCCTAGTTTCTAGTTGCGCAAACTTTGTTGGCGACAACAAACCTCTCGCAGCTGCAATGATACTATTAGTTGGCCTGCTGATCACGATGGGCATTGGTAGCTCCTTTTCAACAGTGCCAATTATAGCGACGCTGTTCGTACCTCTATCATTGGAAGTCGGCTTTTCAGCCATGGCAACGGCAGCTTTGGTCGGTACTGCTGGTGCCTTGGGTGATGCAGGCTCCCCAGCCTCCGACTCAACGCTAGGTCCGACATCAGGGTTAAATGCTGATGGGCAGCATGACCATATTTGGGATTCTGTAGTACCTACATTTATTCATTTTAATATACCTCTCCTCTGCTTTGGTTGGATAGCTGCAATGGTGCTATAAATTATCAAAATATTGACTGATGAAAGGCACCTTGTATCATGGTGCCTTTCTTAAGCTTTATTATCCAACCGTTGAATTCAAAAATGCGTTTAACATAGTTCGCTAACTCTGAAAATATCGGTCTGATAGACCCTATCACTCAAGGTTTCTACTTGCACATTAAGATTAAGTTCCACAAAACCGTACCGTATATTGAGTTAATACCAATTTAACTTAATACTTGCTCAATTTGAAGGAGTAAATCCGACGCTAACCGCGTTAAAAATTTCTTATTTAGAACAACTAAATGGCAAAATTTTTGCCTAGTTATCGACAAGATTTTCTCGCCTCAAAATAGACCACTTAATTAAGAAAATTGGTATTAATAAATTAACAATTTGTATGATGTGTTCTTTTTGTTGTAAGGGACTAACAAGACATATAAAGACTATGCCTTGTTAAAATCATCAAAAGCCATTTAGCATTTTGTCACATACCACTGGGGTTGGTCTGTGGTTATCATCTACTGCAACAAAGGTAAAACTCCCCGTTATTGCTAGGTGTTTATCGTCTTTGTGCATTCTCTCGAGATAAATCTCAACATCTACTTTCAAACTTGTATTACCAACATGCACTACTTTTGATACCAGTTCAGCAAACGTGCCGGCTGGTATCGCCTCTTTAAAATCAACACGATCAGAAGAAATAGTTACAAGCGGTTTACGGCAAAAGCGTGTGGCTGCAATAAACGCCACCTCATCCATCCACGCTAGTGCATCCCCACCAAACAAAGTGTTGTGATGATTAGTACGTCCAGGAAACACTGTCTTGGTTACGTGAGTAATAGAGCTTGCGATACGCTGCTCTATAATTATCTTTCTTTGTTCTTCTGTCATTTTTTAACTGCTTTGTTTGCTAATGTTTCTTTCATAAGTAGAGCAGGGTCAAGTCTTTCCCCAAACCAATTAAATCGCCAATCTAAATGAGGGCCGGTTACTCTTCCCGTAGCACCTATCTCAGCAATTTTGTCACCTGTTGTAACTTTGTCGCCTGCTTTTACATCTAACTTACTGAGGTGAATATATGTTGACGTAATACCGTGACCATGGTCGATAATTAATGTGCCACCACTGTAGTATAGATCTGAATTTGCAAAAACAACCACACCGGATACAGGTGCATACACTGGCTCACCTGTTTTGTTCGCTATATCTAAACCAAAGTGAGGGCGTCTCGGCTCACCATTAAAGTATCTTTGGCTTCCATATATGCCTGATATTCGGCCTTTGGCAGGTCGGTATACTGTTTCTTTAAAATATAATAAATCTGAGTCACCTTGTCTGGCTTTCGACACAGCTTGCGCTTCTTCACGAATACGTTTGAGGACTGACTCAGGCGGTGAAACATATTTTTTAGCCACCCCTGTAATTTTATCTATATCATAATCACGTTTAGTAATAAGCAGAGGTTGAGAGTGTTTTTTGCCGTCTTGAGATTGCCAGCTTAACGTATGGCTTAACTCAGCATCGCGACCAAATCCAAAAACAAAGTAGCCTTCTTTTGAACGCTTTATTGCTCTTTCATTTAACTTTATATTACTGGCCTGTGGCAGTTTACCAATGACCATACCACCTTGGGTTAAATTGCCTTTTAGTTCTAATGCTTCAGTAAAAAGTGCTGTACTTGCAATTACGGCAAACATGAGCGCTTTAAGCATAAGCAATCGCTCCTTTACCCACACCTTCATAGGCACGCACTTGCACATGATCGTTAGGATGCTGCACTTTTACCTGACCTGCCAAGTATTCGGCAATGCACTCAACGGTGGTATCGCACGGCAAAATATCACAGCGCGATTTACTTATCGCAAGCTCAAAGTAGCCTTGTGATGACGTATAAGCAAACGCGTAATCTCCCTCTTCCGCTACGATATGTTTGAGCTCAGCTGAGGATATCAAATCTTCCTCACTTCCGAGATATATATCTTGCCATTTATCTGCCCATTGCTTTTGTAATCTCGGCATACTGACGTCGTTTAGCTTGATACCAATCAGTGAACGGTGACCATGAATAATACGCTGACAGTTACCATCATGTTTTTTAAGACCGTGACTATAGTGATAATAGAAGCCGCTTGTCGCCTCTGGTCGTAAAGTGATGTCGAGATCTTTCACATTATCCGGTAAGTGAGGCAAGATCACTGATTTGAGATAGGCAATTGTATTTACTTCGTTGACTTCTTCACCTTCAATCATACACACAGCTTGCTCTGGTGCACTCATTGCTAAATGACTATCACCAATATGAAGATCAAGTTCAAATCGACCATTTGTGTGTTTGGTATTAGCGCTAAGCGCGCTAGGTATTGCTAATTTGTGATCTAGCTTTTCATCGATAATTTGTTTGATTTGTTTTTTGACTTTCGCAAAATCTAGCACCATAGACTCAGCGTTTAAGTCGCCATGTAATACGATATCCGTGATCCAACTTTCCCCTACCGCACCACGACGAGGGCAAAGGTACGAAAAATCAATCACGGTTAAAGAGTCAACAAAAAGGATCATAAATTACCCAAAATAGCCTACAAAAAATCAATGTTGATTATAATGATTTTCCCACTATAAATCGCCCCTAATCAGAACTGATTTGCATTTAATCTCTTCAATTTTTTGAAATTTAATCAAATAGACATATCCTTAGCGCAAAGTTTACAAGTCAGCGTACGCTTTTTAACTGTTCGGAGTTGTTTAGCGTACATCTGTACGCTAAAGTAGCGTCAATTTGCAAGCTAAGAAGAAAAGTTATGGAACCTAAGAACAGCTATACAAAAGAAGAACTTATTTTATGTGGTCGCGGCGAAATGTTTGGTGAAGGCAACTGCCGACTGCCAAGTGACAACATGCTCATGATGGATCGCATTGTCCAAATTAACGATGATGGCGGTGAACACGGCAAAGGCCAAATCATAGCAGAGTTAGATATCAATCCAGATTTATGGTTCTTCGATTGCCATTTTAAAGGTGATCCGGTTATGCCTGGTTGTTTAGGTTTAGATGCAATGTGGCAGCTAGTTGGCTTTTTCCTTGGTTGGTCTGGTGGCCCTGGCCTTGGTCGCGCTCTTGGTGTTGGTGAAGTAAAATTCACAGGACAAATATTACCGACAGCGAAAAAAGTGACTTACCGTATTGAAATGAAGCGTGTAATAAAGCGAAAACTATTTATGGGACTTGCTGATGGCATCGTTGAAGTAGATGGTCGTGTTATTTATGAAGCAAAAGACTTAAAAGTTGGCCTTTTCCAAGACACCAGCGCTTTTTAATACCAATTTTCTTATTTAAGTAGTCTATTTTGAGGCGAGAAAATTTTGTCGATAACACCGCTTTCGCGTCCTGCTCACGCTGGGGTACCTAAGTCCTGTAGGCAAGCAAAAATTTTGCTCTTTAGTTGTTCTAAAAAAGAGATTTTTAACGCGGTTAGCGTTAGATTTACTCCTTAAAATTGAGCAAGTATTAAGTCAAATTGGTATAATCTCACGATTTTCTGTAAAACGCACAAAGCCCCTAACGGGGCTTTGTTCTCCTAAAATTCGGTATCAGGTTTTAAAGATGTTGCGATTGTCCATCGCTTCTCGCCATCCGCCTAACCATTCTGATCTGTGTTCTACTTGTTGATAGGGACAATTTTCTTTCGACCGTCCGGCTAATCCAGCCTTAAATCCTTGTGAATGTGCTCTTTCTAAACGGTCTCTTTTCTGTCTCTTCATAGGTAATATCCTCACCTTTTTCTCTATCAGCTTTTGAGTGTACTGATACTGCGTAGTTCAAACTTGATTAGAACAAAACTCACTCTTACGTGTATCCACGGACGTGATTTTGCTCATCTAACTAATAAACTAAAACTTAGATTTTATTGAGAAAAGTTAAACACTAGCCACATCATAAAAATACAGATGCGCTACTTACCGATGAGATTTGGCCAAACCCATACCTTCAATAAATCATATCTGGGGGAGTCATGCAATGATCATAATTGTAATTCTTGGGTATACAGCAGTAAAAAACATAAATTTACTTTGAATTAATCAGAAGTTGGATAGACAAGCTAAATTTGCATTTAATTTGGGCTGGTTTTTATTGTAATTCCTGTAAAAAAACATTCATAAGATAGTCATAAAAAAAGGCCAGATAGATCCAGCCTTTTTTCAATAACTTGTATCTCAATGCAAGCATTTGCTCGGTTAAGTACTTGGCACTTAGCTCGCCTTAATCACTTCCAACCCGCCCATATAAGGCTTTAATGCGTCAGGAACAACAATCGAACCGTCTGCTTGTTGATAGTTTTCAAGGATTGCAACCAAAGTTCTACCAACCGCTAGCCCTGAACCATTTAGTGTATGTAATAGTTCTGGTTTCTTTTCACCACTGCGACGGAAACGAGCCTGCATACGACGAGCTTGGAAATCCCACATATTTGAACAAGAAGAAATTTCTCTATATGTGTTTTGTGCAGGTAACCACACCTCTAAATCATAAGTCTTAGTTGCACCAAAGCCCATGTCGCCAGTACACAAGACTACTTTTCGATATGGTAGGTCTAATAACTGTAAGATTTGTTCTGCGTGTCCTGTAAGCTCTTCTAATGCTGCCATCGAATCTTCAGGCTTCACTAACTGCACAAGCTCAACTTTATCAAATTGATGCTGACGAATAAGTCCACGAGTATCACGACCATAGCTACCAGCTTCACTTCTAAAGCATGGTGTGTGGGCTGTCATTTTTACGGGTAGCTCTTTTTCATCATATATTACATCACGAGCGCAGTTTGTGAGCGGAACTTCCGCAGTCGGGATCAAGCTAAAGCCATCTTGATCTTCAGACAAGGCTTCAGTATGAAATAGATCTTCTGCAAATTTAGGTAGTTGACCCGTACCGAATAAGCTCGCTTTATTTACCAAATATGGTACATACATTTCTGTATAACCATTTTGCTCAGTGTGCGTGTTTAGCATCAGCTGAACAAGCGCTCGATGCATACGCGCAACGCCACCGCGCATCACGGTAAAACGTGAACCACTTAACTTAACACCCGTTTCAAAATCTAGGCCTTTGTCCAGCGCTTCACCAAGGTCAACATGATCTTTTACTTCAAAATCAAATTGCTTTGGCTCTCCCCAAGTGCTGATCTCTACATTTTCAGATTCATCAGCACCTGCTGGAACATCTTCAGCTGGCAGGTTTGGTAAAGACATAGCGTAATCATTCAGCTCTGCCAATACTTTATCTTGCTCTTCTTTGGCTGCACTTAACTGATCACCAAGATTAGCAACAGCATCTAGTAACGGCTGAACATCTTCACCTTTCGCTTTGGCTTGACCAATTGCTTTGGAAGAACTGTTACGCTCGCTTTGTAATTCCTGAGTTTTGGTTTGTAGCGCCTTGCGCTTTTCTTCTAATTCAGTGATCTTAGCAACATCAAGTTCGAAACCACGCTTTTTCAAACGCGCAGCGGCTTCCTCGATGTCTTGACGAAAGTATTTAGAATCTAACATTGTTTTTTTAACCTTTTTGCATGATGAGGCAGAGACCAACCCAGGCCATAAAGATACACGCCACCACATTTAGGGTGACGTTAAACGCCATTTTCACATATTGCCCTTGTTGGAGTAGCAACAAGGAATCCATTGAGAATGTAGAAAAAGTAGTCAGCGCCCCTAAAAAGCCAATACCTATTAGCGTTTTAGCGGGTGAAACTGCAATTACTTCTTTTTCAATTAAACCGTAAAGCACACCCATCAATAATGAACCAAGAATATTAACGATCAACGTCCCAAAAGGGAATCCCTTACCTAAGAGTTTTATTGATATATCGCTGATAAAAAACCGTAACATGGCTCCCAAAGCACCACCAAGCGCAATTGTAAGGTAATTAATAAGCATCCTTACTTGTACCTCTTTTTGGTACTTTGTAGATCTTGCGCTTTCAAATATTCAAGTTTTTCCGCTATTTGTTTTTCCAAGCCTCTTTGCGTAGGCTGATAGTATTGGCGCTCATGAATGGCTTCAGGAAAGTAGTTCTCTCCTGCTGCAAAGGCACCAGGCTCGTTGTGAGCGTAGCGGTATTCCTCACCAAAGCCCATTTCCTTCATTAATTTTGTTGGAGCGTTTCTAAGGTGTTCCGGCACTGGATAATTAGGGTCGCTCTGAGCGTCGTGTTTTGCTTGATTAAACGCCATATACACAGCATTACTTTTTGGGGCGCTGGCTAGATATAGCGTGGCCTGTGCTATTGCACGCTCACCTTCGCTTGGACCTACACGATGATAAATATCCCACGCATTGAGCGCAACTTGCATGGCTCTTGGGTCAGCATTGCCAATATCTTCCGTGGCAATGGCTAGTAGCCGTCTGGCAACATATAAAGGGTCGCCCCCTCCTGCTAATATTTTACAGTACCAATAAAGTGCAGCATCAGGAGCACTGCCGCGAACGGACTTATGAAACGCAGAGATTAGGTCGTAATAGAGGTCGCCTTTGTTGTCATAGTTTGATAGTTGACTTGGCAATACCTGCTGCAATATTGCTTCATTGACTACATAGCGATTTATATCTGGGTCAAACCCTAAGTCTATCGCCTGCTCTAGTAAATTAAGTGCTTTTCTGGCATCACCTGAGGCAGCTTTGGCTATCAGATTTAGCGCATCATGGTCGATTTCAATTGCGTGTTTGGAAAGTTGCACATCTCTGGCTAGTGCATCTTTTTGTACCTGTATTAATTCGGCTTCATCTAGGGGTTGTAAAGTATATACCCGTGCTCGCGATAAAATAGCATTATTCAGTGCAAAAGATGGGTTTTCAGTCGTAGCGCCAATAAAAGTAAAGGTGCCATCTTCAATATGGGGCAAAAAGCCATCTTGCTGCGACTTATTGAATCGGTGAACCTCATCGACAAACAATAATGTTCGTTTACCAGTTTGAGCAAGTTGATTTTTGGCATCAATCACCGCTTCGCGTACTTCCTTTACTCCAGCACTGACCGCTGAGAGTTGAATAAGCTCCGCATCTGCGTAATTAGCAATAATTTGTGCAAGCGTGGTCTTACCAACACCTGGTGGGCCCCAAAGAATAAGACTATGGCAGCGACCTGAGGCGATAGCTCGATACAATACAGAGCCTTTTGATAAAATGTGGCTTTGGCCAACATAATGCGCTAACGTGGTTGGCCGCATTCTAGCGGCCAACGGTCTAACATCTGGGGTAAAATCAAAGCCTAAACTAGTCAACGCCTGTTTGGTCGTCCACGACCACTCCCTCAGGGATAACAAATTCAAAAGTGCGCTCAGCGACGGGCACATTAACTTTGCTTTGTCTGAAATTAAATGTAGAGATTTGGCCTGAAATGTCGTTCACCGTTAATTGTGCAAGCCCCTCATTGGTAACATCAAACATCAACGCCAATTGCTCAACTTGAGAGTCAACTCTGTTCTTGGGCGTGATTAAGTACGCGTCGCCTTCGCGTTTTACCGCATACTTAGACCACTGGCTATTATCTTGCGTTGTTAACAGAACAAAAGGTGTTGTATCAATCAGTTTAGTTGTATCTAAAATCGTAACCTGTTCTGCAAAGGCATCATAATAATAGGTCGTTGTGCCACTTGAGACAAAAAGCGTATCGTCTGGCATCTCTTGCTGCCATCGGATCTTCAAAGGCTGTGCAAGTACAATGCTACCTGTGCCTGACTGTAATTCATTGCCCTCTTGATCTTTAACTACTTGCGAAAATTCGCCTTGAAAACTGGTTAAATTAGCAAGCTTGGCCTTTAGGCTCTGCATTGCGGCTTCATCGGCCCAAGCTGGTTGCATCGTTATGCTAGATAGCATCACAAGTAATGCTATTTTATTAAACTTCTTCATTAATTGGCTCCGCCTTTTACCAATACTTCTCGTGCGCCATTATGTCCAGGTGCACTCACGACACCAGACATTTCCATCTGTTCTACCAGTCGAGCAGCACGGTTATAGCCCACTCGTAACTTACGCTGAACACTCGACACTGACACTTTACCTGTTTCTATTACAAAGCCAACCGCTTCATCGTACAGCGGATCAGACTCGTCATCTCCACCTTCTGGTGCCTCTCCTGGTAACAAGATATCTTCCGTTGCTTCCCCACATAGGATCTCTTCGACGTAATTAGGTTTACCTCGCGCTTTCCAATCATTAACTACCGCGTGCACTTCATGGTCATCAACAAACGCGCCATGGACACGTATCGGTACACTGGTACCTGGAGGCAAATACAACATATCCCCCATACCAAGTAAATTTTCAGCGCCTTGTTGATCCAAAATAGTTCGTGAATCAATCTTGCTCGATACTTGGAAGGCCATTCGCGTTGGAATATTTGCTTTAATTAGGCCGGTAATTACATCAACCGAAGGGCGCTGTGTTGCCAGCACCAAATGTATCCCGGCAGCTCGTGCTTTTTGAGCGATACGCGCGATTAGCTCTTCCACTTTTTTACCAACAATCATCATCATGTCAGCAAATTCATCGATGACCACTACGATGCTCGGGAGCTTATCTAGCATTTCTGGCTCATCCGCCATACCATCAGTGTCTTTAAAAAGTGGGTCAACAATGGGGTGTCCCGCTTCTTTTGCTTCTTTAATCTTCTGGTTGTAACCCTTTAGATTACGCACACCAAGCGCTGACATCAGCTTATAGCGACGTTCCATTTCCCCAACGCACCAACGTAGCGCATTCGCAGCTTCTTTCATGTCAGTGACAACCTCACATAATAGATGTGGGATCCCTTCATAAACAGAAAGTTCAAGCATTTTTGGGTCTATCATGATCATGCGCACATCTTCTGGAGGAGATTTATATAGCAAGCTTAAGATCATGACATTAACGCCCACTGACTTACCAGAGCCAGTGGTACCTGCAACCAACAGATGTGGCATTTTTGCTAAGTCTGCCACTACGGGTTGTCCAGCGATATCTTTACCTAGCACCATGGTCAGCGGTGATGGGTTTTGTTCAAACTTAGGCGCGTCTATCACTTCAGATAAACGTACAATTTCACGGTGTTTGTTAGGTAACTCCAAACCTACATAAGTCTTACCTGGTATTACCTCTACCACTCGCACACTCACCGCTGACAAAGAGCGAGCGAGATCTTTGGCAAGACCAGTAATTTTTGCAACTTTAATACCTGGTGCTAAGTCAAGTTCAAAGCGCGTTACTACAGGACCTGGATAAACTCCCACCACGCTGGCTTGAACATTAAAGTCTAACAACTTGGTTTCTACCAACCGTGAAACCTGATCAAGCTCTTCTTGTGATATTGGGTTTTTAGCTTTATCGGGTCTATCAAGAAGTTCCAGTGACGGTAATGGGTCTGCCGGAGGCTGGGCTTCTAATAATGCTTCGAACTGCTCTTTTGCGCTCGGTGGTGGCTGATACCCTTTTGTGCTCGTTGTTTCACTGTTTTTTGTTTTGAGTGGCCGTGCTGGGGATACAACCTTAGTTTCATGAACCGGCGCTTCGTCGAGCGCATTGAGCGCAGCTACGGTATCTAATGGTTCATCCTCAATTGCGGAAAAATTAATCTCTTGCTCCAAGATATCGTCAAGCTCATCGAAAACGCATGGCTCTTGCTTAGGTGCCGCCTCTGTAACTGTGTCTGACGCTGAGGTTTGAATCGCTGTATCGTTGGTTTTTCTGAACAATTTATCTTTTAATTTGCCAAGACCACTTGGTGTCTCTTCATCATTTGTTGACTCCTGGTGGATAATGTCATCGTTTAAGACAGGCTCCATGGCATCACCAAGACCTTCACTGAATTTCGGTTCATTAACAGGCGCGCTAGCCGTTGATAATTCCGGCTCAGCTTTTACAGTATCCAGTTTATCTGCTGGTTGCTCATCTTTAGTGGTAAGCTTGTTTACCAACCAGCGTAGCCCAGCGACGACTTTTTCTCCAAGATAATCAACAAACTCCACCCAAGAAACACCGGTAAGTAATGTCATACCCGCAAAGAAAAAACATAACAGTAATATAGAGGTCCCCGTAAAATTAAAGGCAGGCATCATGGCGCCGGCGACAACATCCCCTACTACACCGCCAGATGAAAAGTTGTAGATATCATCAAAGTTAATACTGCTAATGGCACTTGCTGAGGTGATGAAGAGTGTCGCACCAATAAGGCGTAGCCCAAGGGTTGTATAATCTAGCTGAAGGAGCTTATGTGGCTTTTTAAACAGTAAATAGCCAAGAAATTGCACTGCTGCGGGGATCAAAAATGCCAGCCACCCAAAACTCAGCAACAAAATATCTGCTAACCATGCACCAGCAGCACCGGTTATATTATTTACTTTTACGTATTCGCCGGATTGAGTCCAAGCAGGATCTGCTGGGTCGAAGCTTATCAACGCACACAACATAAATATTGCTGCTGCCGTGCTTACAATCAGACCTGTCTCTAAGAGGCGTTGCACACCATTTAAGCGCATTGTAATTAAACCTTTTTTTTGTTTCTTTTTTGGGCATATCAAGCCCAAAATGTCAGCAAATTAGTGATTTGCGTTAGTATTGCTGTATATACTTACACCTTACCAAGAAATACCTCAAGGTGCACAAGGTTTTATTACTTCTCCTTCCTCTCCTTTTACTTCTTCCATCACTACAAAAGTACGGCTCTCACTTATATTTGGCAATTTAAGGAGTATCTCACCTAATACCCCACGGTATTCAGACATATCGGTTACGCGTGTTTTAAGTAAGTAGTCAAAGCTACCAGAAACCAAATGACATTCTATGATCTCGTCATGTTGCTTCACCGCTTGATTAAATCTATCAAACACATCTGGTGAATTTTTATTCACTGTCACTTCCACGAACACTAAAAGCCCTTGCCCGAGTTTAGCAGGATCAACTACGGCTTTATAACCGCGTATAAAACCTTCGCGTTCTAACTTTTTGACCCGCTCTAGGCAAGGTGTTGCGCTTAAACCAATGCGTTTTGCTAATTCTACGTTAGAAATTCTGCCATCTTTTTGAAGTTCGACTAAAATCTTTCTGTCGATTCTGTCTAGTTGTTGGTGCATAAGGTAGTTTTTTATCCTAAATAGCTTGTTATTTTAGAGTATATCACTACCTTTAAATATTAAAACAGTGAGACACACTGGCTATAGGTAAATATAATAGTCAAAAATTTTACTCCGTTCTTATTTTGAGGCGAATATTATGATTATTGGTGTACCTAAAGAGATAAAAAATCACGAATACCGCGTTGGTATGGTTCCTGCGAGCGTTCGTGAACTAATCAATCACGGTCACGAAGTTGTTGTTGAAACCAATGCTGGTATCGGCATTGGTTTTACTGACGAAGATTATGTTCAGGTTGGTGCTAAAATTTTAGGCACTGCAGCTGAAGTATTTGCAAC
Organism: Pseudoalteromonas peptidolytica; assembly: GCF_012641745.1. Lineage (GTDB taxonomy): Bacteria > Pseudomonadota > Gammaproteobacteria > Enterobacterales > Alteromonadaceae > Pseudoalteromonas > Pseudoalteromonas peptidolytica. The sequence continues at coordinate 108,731 of NZ_WEHZ01000009.1, read as the reverse complement.
AGCAGATATGATTGTTAAGGTTAAAGAACCTCAAGCTGTTGAGCGTGCGATGTTACGTGAAGACCAAATTCTATTCACTTACCTTCACCTTGCACCAGACCTTCCTCAAACTGAAGATCTAGTTAAGAGCGGTGCAATCTGTATAGCCTACGAGACAGTAACTGACACACGCGGTGGTCTTCCATTACTAGCACCAATGTCTGAAGTGGCTGGCCGTATGTCTATCCAAGCTGGTGCTCAAGCGCTTGAAAAGTCACGTGAAGGTCGTGGTATGCTACTTGGTGGTGTACCGGGCGTTGAACCCGCTAAAGTTGTTGTGATCGGCGGTGGTATGGTTGGCCGTAACGCAGCACAAATGGCGGTAGGTCTAGGTGCAGACGTTACTATCCTTGACCGTAGCATCGACGTACTACGTTCACTAAATGCACAGTTTGGTAGCCAAGCTAAAGTTATTTATTCTACTGCTGATGCACTAGAGAAGCACGTATTAGAAGCTGACCTTGTAATTGGTGGCGTGCTAATTCCTGGCGCAGCAGCTCCTAAGCTTGTGACTGCTGAACACATCAAAGCAATGAAGCCTGGTGCAGCAATTGTTGACGTAGCTATCGACCAAGGCGGTTGTATTGCGACGTCTAAAGCGACAACACACGCAGAGCCTACTTATATTGTTGATGACGTAGTTCACTACTGTGTAGCTAATATGCCTGGTGCAGTACCTCGCACTTCAACATTCGCGCTAAATAACGCAACGCTTCCTTACATCATCAAGCTTGCAAACTTGGGTTACAAAGCAGCGTTACTAAATGACAAGCACTTCATGGACGGCTTAAACGTTCTAAAAGGTCAGATAACGTGTAAAGAAGTAGCTGAAGGCTTCAACATGGAATATGTTGACCCGCGTACGGCACTTGAAAACGCTTAATAGCGATTGATACAACACACCTTAAAACACCACTTATCTTCGGATCTGTGGTGTTTTTTATTGTCATTTTCCCAATCCCCTGTCATTCGTTCCAATTAAAAGAATAAAAACTTTGAAGTAGAAGCTAACCGGCGTCTTGCTCTATGTGCTTATCTGGGTTTTCTATTTTTACTAGTCACAAGAGCACACAATCTTGCACACCTGCTAAATTACCAACCTCCTCTCGCAAAGCTTATACCAATTTGACTTAATACTTGCTCAATTTGAAGGAGTAAATCTGACGCTAACAGCGTTAAAAATTTTGCTATTTAGAACAACTAAATAGCAAAATTTTTGCCTTGCTTAAATGGATGTGAGTACCTTAGCGATAGCAGGACGCGGTAGCGGAGTGATCGACAAGATTTTCTCGCCTCAAAATAGACCACTTAATTAAGCAAATTGGTATTACTTATTAAAAAGTCATCACACTACACGCAAGATCAAGCTCTTTGGGTAATGGGCAATGGTGATCCGCCACCAATAAAAAAGGCTGCAACCTTAGTTGCAGCCTTTTAGCAGTGAAAGTAACGTTGTTCGATTAACCGATCAAGCTACTTGTCGCACTGTCTTACTCACCACTTTTGAAAGCAGTTTGTTGAGCGCTTTCTACATACCGCCAGTAGCATGATCAAATATATCCATATCGATACCGCACCAGACGATTTGTTTTGCACTTTAACATTATTGGTGTCCGAAGCTTTTACAGTCACACTAACGGTACCAGCAACAGCGTTACCATAACCATCACTAAGCATGTATGTAATAGTGTCAATACCAACAAATCCAGTTTTTGCAATATAGGTTAACACCCCATCTTGAGAAATGCTGACCGTACCTTGAGCCGCTGACGCTTCGATAATCGTTAGCGTGTCTCCATCAGCATCACTGTCATTTGCTAGCACATCAATGTTAATGCTAGCACCAGCATTAACCTGAGCTAAGTCTGGTTTTGCAACTGGTAGACGATTAGCAATTACCTGAATTTGCACCGTACCGTTGCTACTTGCTCCTTGCGAATCGCTCACTACATACTTAACTGTATCAACCCCAGCGAACCCAAGGTTAGACAAGTAGCTGAGCTTCTCACCCGATACAATTGTTACTTTACCATTAGTCGCTGAAGCTGAGCTAACGGTCAAGCTATCACCATCTGGGTCGCTGTCATTTGCCAATACATCAATCACTGTCGCTTTGTGGTGCATGGCTGTCACTAGCTCACCCTGTACAACAGGCGCTCGGTTACCCATTACTTCCACCACTACCTGACTATGCGCAGTACCACCTTGGCCGTCAGTAATACTATAAGTAATTACATCTGTGCCAACAAACTGCTCTGCTGCAACATACATCAGTGTTTGCTGTGCAGTAATTGTCACTTCACCAAACTGAGCAGAAGCTTGAGACAGAGATAAACTATCGTTATCAGCATCACTATCATTCGCTAACACATCAATTGCAATGCTGCTATTCCAAGGTAAGCTTGCGTTGTCTGCATTAGCTACTGGCTTAGCATTATCACTGTGGTAAACCGCAACACCACTTGGATCCACCACGGTACCATTAGCTTCTCCATCTGCATCATTTGGTCCGCCATCTTGTACGACAATCTGAACACACCAATGACCTTCTGTTAGACCCGGTTGCCACTGCGTAGCACCCGGTGGAGGACAGTAACCGATAGCACCAGCAGAGCTGAACACTTGGTTGTTTTCGTCTTCAACAAAGTCGCTCCAGCCTTTGGCTTGAGTATACTTACGATAAACTGCATTTGCTGGAATTGGTAACTGCTGCGGTAGCACCAAGCTATAGTTTTGACCTTGCTCAGGTAATCCATAAGCGATGTAGTCATAAATACCACCTACATTAGTCGCTTGTGTATCACTTACAAGACCGGTTTGCGATCCAGATTCAACTTGTAAGCCACCGCTGCTGCTTAGTACCGACACCGCTCCACGACGTAAACAAACACCAGGCTCACCTTCAGCTAAGAACGCAGTTTGATTATTAACTTGTGCAGGTACGACATTACACTCGTTAATCGCATCAAGATAATCGGCAATACCGTCACCATCACTATCTTGGTAGCCCTCTTCGCTATCCGGGATAAGATCACCATCTGTGTCAGTATCATTCAAGGCAGCTAACTGCTCGACAACTTCAACATAGACTGTCTCAGAGGTATTTAAGCTAGGTGAACCATTGTCAGTTACCATTGATTTCACCGCATGTACTCCAAGCGTTATAGCGGTTGGATCAAACACAAATTGCGCAGGCTCGGTACTGAGGTTACTTAAATCTGATGACCAACTTACCGTTAATGTATCGGTTTTATTAGCATCTTTAGCCGCTGCTTTAATGGTCACAAGTCCACCAGCTTGACTTACCTTTATTCTCGTTTCGTTTTGTTGCCAAACGTTGAGATCTAACGTTGGTGCCACATTACTTTCACGAATAGTAATCGTAGTTTGATGTTTATTGCCCAAGTTCAATGCAGAAGACAAGCTAACCGTTACCGTCTCGTCTTGCTCCGATGCACCATCGGCTGCCACATCAAAACTGATTTCCGCCTGTGTTCCCTTATCTATAACGACTGTTCCACTTCGTGCAGTATGGTCGTCAAAAGATGCAGTACCACCAATGGTATAACCAATTTCTAGTGGATAAGTCGGTGAAGTTCCGTTTAGCAGTACCTGTACAGTCACCGTTGAACCTTCAGATACAATTTGATCCTTACTCAAAGAGATAAGCGGGTTTACATTCAGCCTTTGAAGTTCAATAGATTCAAGTCCAGAGCTATCCACAGAACGCCAATAGACATCATGTTTACCCGGAGCAAATACCATTTTTGAGTCAACCAAAGCTACTGGCAGTACATTACCCTGTGCATCTTTTGCTGAGGCAACACCTAGGTTTACCTTGGTGTAAAGTGCTGTGGCATCTACCGTTAGATCCGCCGGTACTGTAAGGGTTGGTGCTTGAGTATTATCATTGCCCTCTATCACCAAGTTAACTTTCGCACTCGCGCGACCTTTATTGCCATCGGTTACCGAATATGACAGTGACACTGAGCCTGTAAAGTCGTCAGGTGCTTGGTAACTTATTGTTGCACCGCTTACCGTTGCGGTACCAATACTTGCTGTCACCCCTTCAACTTTCAGTACATCACCATCAATATCAGCGTCATTGCCCAATACCGCAATGGTATAGTTGTCATTAGCCGTTTTGTTGAGTGTTAAACTATCGTCTTGTGCAGTCGGTGCGTCATTCACAGGGTTAACTGTAATTGTGACCGTTGCAACATCAGACGTAAGCGCTTCATCACGGGCTACGTATGTAAAACTATCTTGACCATTGAAATTGGCATTAGGAATATAAATCCAGCCATTTTCAACTGCGCTTAATACACCATTTTGAGGCTGCGTTTGCGCCGTTAATGTCAAACTATCGTTTTGTGCATCACTTGCCTTGGCGACAATATTCACACGGCTGTCTTCATTAACCTGTACTGCTTGGTCATCTGCAATTGGCGCGGTATTTCGTACAGTCACTGTGAGGTTAAATGGCGCTAATGAATCTGACAGTGCCCCATCTGATACACTGATCAACACATTAGCTGTCACACCAACATCACTACCCGTAGGCGTGCCTGATAGCTCACCAGTTTGCGGATTAAATGATGCCCATGACGGTCTGTTTGTGATGCTAAACGTTAAGTTCTGGCTATCAATATCCGATGCGCTAGGCGTGAAGCTATAACGGTCTCCTTCAACTACTGAACGTGCAGGCTGACCTGAGATCGTAGGCGCATCATTGACATTGATTACGGTCACAGAGAAGGCTTCAAGGCTTGCTTGTAATGTACCATCAGACACTGTCATCACCATCTCACCGGTCGTACCTACATCGCTTTGCCCTGGCGTACCAGACAATGTACCTGTCGCACTATCAATAGTAAGCCAGGTTGGTTTATTGGTAATGGTGAATGTCAGCTTGTCACCGTCAATATCTACCGCTTCAGGTGTAAAGGTATATAACTGACGCTCATTGATTTGTGCTTTTGGCGAACCTGTAATTGTTGGCGCATCGTTGACATTTGTGACAGTCAAATTGAATGCCGCTAGACTTGCGCTTAGTTCACCATCAGACACAGTAATAACAATGGCGCTATTCTCACCAACATCCGCATTACCTGGAGTACCTGTCAAAGTACCAGTGTTTTTATTGATACTTAGCCATTTAGGGTTGTTAGCAACAGAATAAGTAAGCTGAGTTGAGTCAACATCTTGTCCGGTAGGAGTAAAGGAATATGCAGCCCCTTGCGCAACCGTCGTCACTGGGATGCCTGTAATCGTCGGCGCATCATTCACCGCCTTAATGACAATACTGATTGAATCAGAAACAGTACCTGCGAGTACATCAGTCAGTTTCACGGTAACACTTCTGTTCAATGTGGAAGGATTCTCTGATGTGTTCTCATAGCGAAGTGCTCTAACAAGCGATTGTACGATAGCATTATTCGCTGCGCTTAAGTGCACAGTTAACTTATCGCTCGCAGTCACTATACCGTCATTCGCGGTGCCACTTGTCTCTTCAATAGTGCCGATGATTGTGCTTTGGTAACTAATGTTGCCATTGCTGATGCTAAAGTCGCCATCTGTGGCAATACTTAAGCTATCTTGCGCCAATCCATTAGTTGTCACTGAGGCAACTAGTTTAGCCCCATTGCCTTGCCAGCTATTGTCTCCATCTGCGTCATCCGCAGTTGCTTGAGAGTCAAGTACTGTTGCCGCAGCATTTTCTGTGTATTCTACAGAATCTGCTAAAACCAAAGTCGGCGCTGTGTTCACTGAAACATTAATCGTCACATCAGCGTGAGCAGAAGTACCACCTTCACCGTCAGTTAGGACAAAACGCACGACACGTTCGCCCGCCGTACCCGCAGAGTTTTGGCTGTTATCATACTCTATTGCGTTAATCACAGTTGCGACAATCGCATTGGTCGCATTGTTGTTAAACGTAATAGTCAGCGCGCTGCCGTTACTACCGCCTGTGTAGCTACCCACACTTGTTTGGTTGTATTCAACTTGGCCATTGTTAAGCGAGATTTCAGTACTACTGTCATCAATTGCTAAGACGTCTTCCGCAGTTTGTGCACCACTGACAATCGACACGGTTAATATCCCACCATTGAAGGTGTCAGTATCAATGTCAGTAACAGTAACTGCACTGTTTTGATTAACAATCACAAAGTTTTGCGCTGAGGCATTGTAATCAAACTGATCACCATTCAGGTTATTGATAACAGGTGCGTCGTTGACATCGGTAATATCAATATTCACTGTTGCCAGCTGCCCTGAACTACTGCCATCACTGCCGCTGATAGTGATCAGTGCTTGATCATTACCTTGGCTATTAGCCTCACCTGTGTATGTAAGATTTGAAACCGTATTGAGGTAGGTATCAATCGCACTCGGTGCTCCTGTTAAAGTAATGGTTTTCCCATCTGATGATAAGGTAGCAGTTACACCAATCGCTGAACCATCAGCAGGTGTATCAAATGACCCCTTATCCACTTTAATCGTCAATGTTACACTCGCGCTATCTGGGTCAATAATCGTTATAGCCGATAAATCCAAGATTGAGCTCGCATCTTCTGTTACAGAAACATTGGCAGGCGGTGTCGTTACAGACACAGCATCATTAACTGGATACACGGTAAAATTGAAGGTTTGCCCAGTCACTGGTGCCGCATTGTCCTCACCACCATCAGCAAGCGAGAATACAAAGCTATCTGATGTGGTTTCACTGCCATCATGCACATAAATTAGCATCTTGTCGTTGACATTTTTTTGCGTGAAGGTTGCGTTGAGCGACAGTTTTTCGCTGTCAATTGGATTTTTATCTTTATTTGCATCGATATACAAATCGCCATGTGACGGTAATGTAGTCACTGTATAAGTCAAACTTTCGCTATCATCATCTACATCCTCAGCCATGAATCTATCTTTTAGGATAAAGCCTTTGCTACCTTCGCTTATGCTCAAGCCAGAGTTGCGTAACTGCTGTGGTGCATCATTGACAGATGTGATAGTGATTGTTGCTGTATCCGAGGTATTTGAGAATGCGGAAGTACCACCTTTAGATGTAGCATCAAACGTGCCACTAGCTGTACCCGCCGATTTATCCCACGCAACAAAAGTCATTCTTGATGTACCGTTGTAGTTTGCATTTGGAACAAAGCGTACTTTATGTGTATTTGCGCCACTGAGCGACCCATCTAGCAAACGAGCTACGGCTGTTAGGTCAACAATTTGGTCTGATGTCACACTGAAATCATCCCAAGAGCTACCGTTATCCGTAGTATATTGCCATTTACCATTGGTATTATCGACTGTGGTAACGGCAATGGCTTCAACGGCACTTCCATCAACATCACCGATTGAGTTATCAACCACTAGCGTAGCAATATCAACACCAACGTTATTGGCATCTGATACATCTTCAATAATTGATGTAAATACAGGCGTTTTGGTATCATCTAATGTTGGTGCATCGTTCACTTCCGTAATGCTAACAACCGTTTGATTTGTACCCGCACTAGTTGCAATACCGTCGTTAAATACCCACACAAGTGTGACTGATGTATCTGGCGCTTCAGAGCTATTTGAGTAAGTAATACTTTGCAATACACCTGCAACAATGGACGTTGTGGCGCTGCTGTTAAAGGTCAACTTCAAGGTACCAGCGCTGTTAGTGGTAACCGTACCTACAGCAACATTACTGTACTCAATATTCTGGCCTTGCACTAATGCGCCTAACGCACCTGTGTTGGCAAAAACATCGCTGGCATTGGCCGCACCGCTTCGTGTGATAGTCAGGCTTGCTCCATCATAATTACCACTGTTACTGCTCAGTGCATCAAGCTCCGTATCCGATACCGTTACATTGGCATCCAATATCACAGCTGAGCCATTTTCAGTAAATGTAGGGGTACCATCAAGGTCAGCAAAGACTGGTGCATCGTTTTCATCCAACGTAATAGTCGCCGTTTGTGTACCAGATTCAACGGCGTTATTTGTTGTGATTGCTGCAATGTCGATGATCACAGTTTCGTTATCATCAACAACACTGTCATCCACCGCAGTTACTTTAAATGTTTTAGAGGCGCTGCCTGCGGCAATTGTAACACTGCTGCTGATATTGTCAGAGAGACTGTAATCAGTACCTGAGCCTGTAGCCGTGCCTGTTACATTGATACTGACCGTTACTGCATTGGTTGCAGTTACCGCGTTACCAGCTGAATCTTTCAAAGAAAGCGTTACCGTTGCAATGCCGCCTTTTTCATTGACTGTTGTATTATCAACACTCAACTCTACATTCGGCGCAACCGTAAAGGCAAAACCAGTATTATCACTAAAACCTGCAAAGGCATTACCGCCATTATCGGTTAAAAAGCCCGCATCCATACGGATGGCATAGCGCAACCCTGCTGACAGAGCAGCACTTGGGTTAATGGTTAAGGTGTCACCTGATAAGCTGATCTTAGGACTGTCAACTGCAAAGGTTTCAATTACATTGCCGTTACTATCTACCAACGTGATAGTGCCGCTAGTGCCAAGTTGCATCGCTTCTGTGAACTTCAGCGTTAAGTCACCAGTTGCTGAAACACCAAAACCACCATTGGCAGTTGAGGAGCCAGCAGTATCAATCGTTGGTGCCACACCATCAATAACTAACGCCTTGCTGGCAGCAAGCGAGTTGGCCGCACTTGGTGTTGCCAGCGTTAATGTTGCATCATTGCCCGCTACATCTTTAATTGTGCCACCGTTCAAACTCAGCGCAGTCGTTGAAATATAATCAAGGTCACTGCTAACATCACCCGTTTTCACCGTGTAGTTAAAGGTCACAACTGAATCAGATGTCGACGTGAAGTTTACAACTCTATCAACATCACCGGTTTCAAGCGTTAAAGTAGGTGCGCCTGTTACAGTGATATTTTCAGAAAACGTCACCTGAATCGCAATTTCATCACCCACTTTATAAGTGCCATCAGCTTTTGAGGAAGAAACACTCGAAACAGTAGGGGCAATGGTATCAACCAGCACGTTGTCAGTATTAACGCTACTTAGCGTGGTATCAAAGGTATTGCCTGCCGTATCGTTCAGAGTTGCGTTGTTCAGCGCAAAACTGGTGATACTGATTCCATCTAAATCTTCATCGCCTTGCACCACAGTATAAGAGAATTGTAATTGGCTAGTAGGCGATGTGGTTGTGCTGGTATCAAGTGCAACCGTTTTGCTACCAATGGTCAGATTAAGTTGAGGCTTACCTGCGGAAGTATTTAGCGTCACCGACTCGGATAACGTCGCGGTAAAATCAAGCGTTTCACCCGCTGTATAGGTTTTATTGCTCGGTGGCATCAGTGAAGACACTTTAGGTTGTGTAGTATCAACACGTATACCCGTTAAATCAGCCACATTAGCCAGCGATACATTTAAACTATTGCCCGACGCATCTTGGATTGTGCCACCATTGGTATCTACCACACTGCCCAGCTCTAGACCATCTGTATCATTATCGCCAGCCTGTACTGTGTATCTAAAAGTCAGCGCGGTTTTGCTGCCGTTACTATTATGGTAACTTGCATAGCGCGTTGTGCTCCCTACTTTTAGGGCGATACGTGGAGTGCCAGAGGTTGTGGTTACATCCAATGCTTCCGATACATTAACCACAAAATCAATGATGTCATTTTCTTTATAACTTGCACTCGTGGACGTAGTAACCGAGCTTACCGTCGGCTTAATTGTATCAACCGTGATGGTAAAGGTTTTTTCAGCAGAGGTATCCACCCCACCGTTGGCCGTACCGCCATTATCTTGTACTTGCACCGCGATAGTTGCAGTGCCATTCACATTCAATGCTGGCGTGTAAGATAACTGACCACTTATGTTAATTGCTACATTGGTGACCACATTATTCGCATCACTTTGTTCACTCACCAAGTAACTAGTGACCGATTGCACTGCGTTCGCGTCACCATCGCTGCTCATTGACGCAAAGTTAGCAACCACTTGTTGATTACCCGCTGCTGCGTCTCCGCCAATTGAAATATTGCTACCCAAGCTCAGCGTTGGTGCATCATTCACTTCGGTAATATCAATGTTTACCGTTGGGTTGCTCGCCAAGTTATTAGTGCCATCGTTGGCGGTGATGGTGATCAGTGCTTGGTTGTCACCACTGGCATCAGTTGCTGATTTATAAGTGATATTGCTTGCGGTATCTAAAAAGGCGTTAATATTCGCAGCACTGCCAGCGAGGGTGATCACTTTTTTATCACTCGAAAGTGCACGGCTAGTTAACGTACCTGCGCTCGATAAGCTTTCAAATGTGCCGTTATTGACCCTTAAGGTTACCGTGAGGGCATCGTTATCGACATCCGCAAATTGCACTGCAGATAGAGTAACGTTACTTGCAGTATCTTCTAACACACTAATATCTGACGGCGAGCCAGATACTGTCGGCGCTGCATTAGGTGCCGCTTCGGTGGTAAAGTTCAGAGTGGTGTTATCGCTGATGCCCGCAAAGGCATTGTTATAGCTGTCTAATATGGCACCGCTATCAATTTTAACCGCGTAATTTGTGCTATAGGCAAGATCGCTTGCTGGATTAATATACAATTTACTGCCACTGATACTCACCTTGCCTGCGCCAGGAGTGGTGGTTGTGCCATCCGAATTTGTGGTAACAGAAAAGATTTCTGAGCTGGCTGCGCTAACGTTATATAAGGTGATATTACCCGCGCCAAGCTTGATATTTTCGCTAAATGCTACCGTGATATCTGCGCTACGTGAAATACTGGTTGCGCCATCCTGAGGGCTTGACTGCGCACTATCTAGGTTTGGAGCAGCTCTATCTACCGTATGCACCGCACCAGTAAAGCTGGCCACATAACCATTATTGCTATTACCATTACCATCGCCATCAACAATATTAGTATTACTGTTTAAGTCCAGCCTTAAAGAGCCTGCACCGCTGATATTGCCCACTGTGACATCAATCGTGCTGCCAGAAGAGCCCGACACACTGTTCACAAACCCTCTAGCGTTTCCCGATACGGTGGTAACTGTAAAGTCATCAATTGAGACATTTGAAGCTGACTCATCAAAAGTCACGGTGTAGGTAATAGATTCATCACCAGCACTAGGACTGTTTTTTAGGTTGATTGATGAAACAACAGGTGGGGCTGTGTCAGATTGCGCATTAACATTATCAACCACCAAACTAAGGAAGGAGACGTTACGAATATCTTCTCCACCCGCGTTTTCATGTACTGTAAATTCAATAGAAGAGACGCCCGCAACAGGAGAGAAAGAACCAAAAAGGTCAGCTAAACCAGCCGAAGTACTGTTTGAAAGTTCAGTCAGCTCTGTCAGTTTAAACGTTGAATTTGAAAGTGTATCACCATTGGCATTTTTAAAAACGACCTGAGTAGCTGTAGTCAGTTTGATTTGTGTTGAACCATAAGCATGTATTTTAATATCAGTGACGTCAAAGTGTGTTACATCGCCTCCATTGGCTTTAAATATAAAGGTTTGGGGCGATCCTCCACTCACCGGGCTAATAGTGTCATCACCCGGGTCTTCTAAATTATTTGATATCAAATAGCCGGTATGATTAGTTAAGGCTCTAAACCCTGTGCCGCCAGAATCGATGCCTCCAATGTCAGCGAAGCGGATTGTTTGTTCTGTATTTGCACTAATGGCAAAAGACGTTGATGTAATAAGCAAAATGGCTAGCGTATTTAGCATTCTAACAATGCTCATTGATAATCTCCATAACACTGCATATACCCTTTCAAGGCCAGTTGACGAAAGCCGACCTTAATTTGGCCGCTATACATAACTAACTCCTCAAAAATAATGAAGGCGCTCACGCTCAAAGCTAAGCGCCCTAAAAACCACTAGCTTCGTGATGGATAAGTGCCATCCTCGGAAATTACAAACTTAATAACAGTGCTTGGCTGTAAATTAGGTACTGGCGATGATGCGCCTGTACTTCCTACATCGACCTTAACATCAACAGCAGTATTTACCTGACCAACTTCACCATTGATTTCTACTGCCCCACCGGCCATTTGTACATCCGATGTGGTCGAATATGCCTTGGTAATAGGCGTTGTTACTCGACCATTAACAAGCTCACCAGTTGCCCAATAAGCCCCATCTGCATTGTCAGTATTACCCAAACCGCTTTTCGCGTTTACGGTTAAGTTACCAACAAAGCCCTGTGCAACACTTGTCGCTGTCGCTGTCGCTGTGGCTGTATGACTGTGTGCTGGTAGGTGAGAGGGAGTCAAAGTAATATGATCATAACCATATAAACCACCTCGCATTCTGGGTATTAAGCCAGGGCCAGTCCCTTCCCCAACCGGACCACGGCCTCGAAAATCAGGCAAACCAAAACTGACACGGCCATCACCACCATACGTGGCACCCAATAGCGAGTATAAGGCCGTGTTAGTACTAATACTTATAATTCCACCCGTACAAGCGAAATACCCTCGAGGTATAAAGTTGTACCCCACCATTTCGATATCGCCAAGTAATGGAGCTGCACTCATTGTTTTATCCTTCTTTTTTATTTTAAATTCATTCCGGCTTGTAAGTTGGCCTGCATAGCAAAGCGGTATCCATCAAACACCCCTTCGCTGCTGCTTACCACATCTACTTTTACCGCTTGTTTATTTGTTAGGGCAAGCACTAGGCCGCCAGAGGTTGACAACGTAATAATGGTGCCCGCTTTTACGCCATAGGTTGGCTGCGGGCTAATAGTTACTTGTAATAACTGACAAACCGCGTGGCCAATACGTAACCGTGCGCCACCAAAATACGGATTTGCAGCACGAACTAAGTCAACGACTTGCTCAGCACTGTCGGTTTGCAAATGAACAAACAAGTCTGCCTCATTCAGAGTGGGCAAACTCTTTGGGGCAAATGGTCGGCAAAGCGTAGTTTGTTCCAAGCTATCGACGTCATTAACTAGCTGTTGTAACAGGTTAGGTAATTGCATGATTAGCTTTTTGTGTAGGGTGCCCGCAGTATCGAGGCTATCTATCGTGACATCATGGCTTAATAAAACGGTTTGCTTTTTTACACACACCGCTATCAACGCGCAGCTAGATTGCTGACTATAAATACTATGAAACACTGCATGTTCAACAGTTGCATTGCTGTTTTGTGCAACTTGAACCTGCACAATATTTTGTGCGCTTTGCAACTTACATAGAGGTTCATAGGGTAAATGGTAACTAATGAATCGACTCCCTTGCCAAGTTTGCCGAGCAGAAGCCAAAACATCTTCATCTAAATTTGTATGATAGGCATGTGGCACATCAAAGTGCTGCGCCGCCGCAGCATGTTGTTGAGCAACTGACTCAGGGCAGTACACGCTTAATATACCAGCAAGGGCATTCATCTGAGCTAAGCATTCAATTGCCGGTGTTGCGGCTGGTGAGCTGGCCAATAAAATCACTTTTTCCATATTAATCCCTTACGCCAAAGTAGGTAAAAAGCCTGGCATGCCACAGAGCTTGTAATAAAACTTGAGCTTATCGCCACCTTTAACGAGTAAATCGTCTGGTTCAGACGCCTTGGGTTTAAAATCAATACACACCGACATATCCGCTAACGGGTGCGTGATCCCAGAGTCGTATTGATCAATCACCTCTTCGTCATCGACAAACAGCTTGGCGCTGAGCAATAAAATACGCTTAGACATATCTTCCACATTATGTGGAATGGTCACTTGATTTGCCTCAATCAAATCAAAACCATCGCCCAAAGGCATAATGGCAAGTTGCTTTAAGGTGGTAATATTAAGTGTAAAAATGGTGCCAAGAGAGATACGCTCAGCGCGGATCTGTTCGTTTATAAAACTTGAGTGGCTGCGCTCTTGTTCTTTCCATTGATCAACAAATTCCCGCTGTGGCACAGTAAGTAGTGCTTCCACAACTATTTCATTTGGCAGGAGGTAAGCATCATCAGCTAGAAACGTTGCAAGGTGACGCATAAAGCTCATGTGTCCTTCTTTACTCAAACCATGCTGCATCGCCTCTATCACTAAAATATCAATTGGCACGCTTGGTTTATACTCCATTACATCCATACAGAGTATCTCAATATTGTCAGTGTCCAGACCCAGACTCTCTACAGTACGCTCCAGCACTTTTTTTGCACCGGGCTGAATATCTATTAATGTAATCTTTAACGGGCGCTGGTAACGAGTATGTGCATTGACATAACACAGAAGCGGTAAAACAAGGGGAGCAAATGGACCACAAGCAGGATAAACCAGATGCAGTGGTTCTTGGCTTTGCCCTTCAACCTTTGATAGCACTTTATCAAGCCCACGAATAAATGCTTTGACCCGATAAATATCGTTGACTGTCGACACCGCATCTTTGACAGCCATTACTAATCCTGTGGCATTGACATAGGAATGTGTCACTTCTTCTTCGGGAAGCGCAAGTTCTTGATAAAGCTCTAGCAATGACTCTGAGAAGTCAGCAAAAACCGCCACCAACTGCTCATGTGTTTGTGTTTTTGCTAGTAAGGTTTCAACAACGCTACAGCAGTGTTTTATCAAGACACTGCTGCTAGCAAACGCATCACCTTTTAATTGGCGGGTAAGTTGACTACGTAGTGATTGGTTAAATAGTCGCTCTAAGCTTGGATCAACGGAGCTGAGCTGTCGCTTTTCGCCCCAAGTTTGAGAAGGTTCGTTGCTTTTTTTCATATTCGCTTTCCTAAGCTTTGTGAATGTGTAGACACTATATGACAATACACACAGCAGCACATTTGCATTATGATTTAAAGTCAGTTAAACCATACAAACTTCATGTGCAATAATTATTTTTAGTAGCCTCGCTCTAAGTAGCGTGAGCATATCTTATCAAGGAAGTTCAATGACATTAAAAGCACCTACATTAACCTTTTGAATTAGTTGATAAAAAATTAGGAATTTTGAATATCCCATTAAATCGCATTGTTTTGATAATGTCAATTACACCCTATTACACCCAATTTCTTTATTGTTAAAAAGGCGCCACTTGCTTTCATGGTAAATAGCCTCGCTTTTTAGGCTTCATGAGAAGTAATAAATCAGATGCGTAATAAAAGTATTCCTGTTGGTGAATATTTAGGGATTAGATCACGCGGTATAGAGCGATATTCAATAAACATCGAAGGTCATAAATAGAGTCAAACTCTTCATTCAAGCGCTATTAGTGAGTAGCAAAGTTCTGGATGAAGTAATCATGTACATGCCTGTAATATCAACTGAAGTATTTACCTCCCTTAAACAATAAAACAGGGCTTCAAATGAAGTCCTGTTTTATTACTGTGTAGCAATACGCCTAAAAGGCTAGTTGATTTTTTGGGTTGGTTGCGTAGTGGTGGTGTCGTTTGAGTCGGAACCTGAACCGCCACCGCATGCAGCGAGAATCATTGCCGAGACAATTGTTGCCAATACTGCTTTGTACATGGTGCTTTCTCCTCTTGTAAGTCTTAAAGAATAGGAGATGCACAATGAATAAATAACTGATAAAAACGCAACAATTCAAAATACCTTCAAATGTCGCGCAGAAGTTTTGGCATTTTCTCATTAACTGTCATAACTTTAATGTATCAATACTGTTGGAGTATGGCTGTGAAGTTTAAACACAAAGTTGTATCCGTCTCTGCGTTTGTACTTTTATTCGCGTTACTCGTTTTATCTGTTATTCAGTACCTATCAGTACGTGCAGCAATAAAAACGCAAACGGCGCAGAGCATCAATGAGATAATTCAAGGGATTGGTAATACCGTCACAGCGCAAATGAAAGGGGCAACCGACTTAGCTGCGCTCACAACCAACCTAGTCGCTGCAACAGATACTTTAGAAGGCGCTTTTCCCATACTTTCTCAACCACAGCTTACCGACGCTTTTCTACTTATCGGGTATGGTGAAGAACAAACGGGTCGATACGTTGCCAGCGACCCCGGCTGGAACCCTGGTGCTAATTGGGATCCCAGAAAACGGCCTTGGTATACCGATGCAAAAAATGCACGTGAACTCATCATTACCTCCCCTTATGCCGATGCGGTCAGCAATGAAATCGTTGTGTCGATAGGCGCGCCTGTTTTTAAACAAGGACAATTTAGCGGTGCTATTTTCTATGATGTGAGTTTAGCTAAACTTGGCGAGATGATTAATTCATTTAACCTGCTCGATGCAGGTTATGCGTTTATGGTGAGCAAAGATGGCTCAACCATCTCACACCCCGATGTCAACCTAAATGGTAAGCCTTCAACAGAATTTCTCGGCCAAATCAAACCATCGGAGTCGTTACAATACGTTAAGGTCGATGGCGAAGATAAATTGGTGCTATTTAAAGAAGTGACAGACCTAGACTGGTATTTAGGGGTCATGCTAGACGAAAACACCGTGTTTGCCGCTCTCTCACAACTAAGAAGAAATGCAGCCGTGTTTGCGTTTATTTCCGTTGTGCTGGCAACACTGTTGTTATCGCTCGTTATAAGTTGGCTATTAAGACCTCTCGATGAAATCAACACTGCAATGGCTGCCATTGCAAAAGGCAATGCCGATTTAACGGTACGACTAAACACAAACCATGAACCCGAGTTTTCTGCCTTAGCAACGAACTTTAACGCTTTCACCAACACATTAAGAACACTTATTGTAAATATTCAACGCTCAGGGCATGAAGTGCTCAGCGATGCTCAGCACACATCTCACGTCGCGGCTCAGTCTCGTCAAGCCATAGAAACACAATTAGAAACGATAAAGGTATTAAATAATGCGACGACACATATGTCTGCAACAGAGCATCAAGTAACTAAGTGCGCCCAAGAGGCAGCACAAGCGATAAAAGACACCGATCAGGTTGCTATTCAGGGTGAGGCTATCGTTGCCGAAACTACCAATACTATTGGAGCATTATCGAATCAAATCAGCTCAGCGATGAATGTTGTCACAGAGCTTGAAAGTTCATCTACTGCCATCGAACAAATCCTTTCTGTGATAAACAGTATTGCAGAGCAAACTAACCTACTTGCCTTAAATGCAGCAATTGAAGCCGCAAGAGCTGGCGAGTCAGGTAGAGGCTTTGCGGTTGTTGCCGATGAGGTACGCTCGCTTGCTCAGCGCACTCAAGAGGCCACCACCGAGATTAGAGGCATGATAAACCAACTGCAATCAGGGTCTGAAAGCGCGGTTACCGTTATGAAGCAAAGCCAAGATTATGTAGAGAAGACAGTAGATAAAGCTGAGCAAACTCGCCACGCGCTAGAGGATATGAGAAGTGCTATTCGCCATATTGTTGAACTTAACTCTCGTATTGCCGATATGCTACACGAGCAAAATGACATTGTAAGCAACGTTAATAATAGTAGCGCATCAATAAAAGAAATTTCTGAGTCAGTATACAGTGAAGCGAGAAGTGTTGATTCAACCATGCAGTCACAAGTTGATAAAATTACTGATCAAGAGCAATTACTTGAGCAATTCAAAGTTTGATTATCACTAAACTAAACCGTTACTATAGAGGTAATAGAGGCAGTAAGCGCCGTAGTGCTAAGAGATTAAAATGAAAGCAAATTTGCAGGAATTATTTGAACAGTACTTTCAAGTAGCGGAGCAGGTTCAAATAAACCTATACCCAGTAGACGATAATATGGTACCTGAAAATGAGTACCAATTAGAGGCTGCCATTCCCCCACTATTCAAGCTTGCCAATGAAATCAATGCACTGGACCTTAATGCCCTGAGGCCCCTACGCAACCTAGGCGATACCGCTAATGAACTCGCGGCCTACTTACAAGCACAATCACGCAAAATTGACCTAATCATTAGCCACATTCTTGCCACTGAAGAGCCTGACGACAGCAGCTTATACTGTGACAGCTATGGTGGTGGAGGCTTAACGGTTACATTAGAAGACGAGTATGAAGTAGGTCAGTCGCTGCGAACGAAAGTATTTTTACGCAATGAAGCTAGTGCTATTTTTTGCTACTCCCAAGTACTGGCCAAGCAACAATCAAAGTATACCTTAGTGTTCACAGCTATCAGAGAAGCTGATCAAGAGTTATTGGTTCGCGCCAGTTTACATGCACAAACCAGGCAACTAAAACAAAAACAGCAAAAGGAGTAAAAATCACACAATCAAACTCAGCAACCTCAATTAAACGCGTCAAAATTTACTGACACCTCTGAGGTTAATGATAAACTATAGGCTTATTATTCTATGGTGATGATTTAATGAGTTTTACTTTACTCCCTGAATGGGCAGAACAAGATGCCGTGATGCTCACTTGGCCGCATTCGCAAACTGACTGGAGAGATATTCTCAGCGATGTAGAGCCTGTCTATGTCGTACTTTGCCAACATATTACTCAAGTTCAAAAAGTGGTTATTGTGGCGCATGATGAATCGCTAAGAAAACACATTGAACGTTTATTAGCAGACGCCAATGTTGACTTAGCCCAATGCCAGTTTGTCGTTACGCCCTGTAATGACACTTGGGCACGTGATCATGGCCCGCTAACAACACAAAATAGCACCATGGAACTGTGTGTAAAAGACTTCACGTTTACAGGTTGGGGTGATAAGTTTGCCGCTGAACTCGATAACAAAATCAATAAACAACTTGCCACACAAGTGTTAAACCCCAACTGCACCTTTGAACCTGTGGATATTGTACTTGAAGGCGGCGGTATTGAGATAAACGAGCATAAAGTATTACTGACAACATCTGAGTGCTTGTTGAATCCGAATCGGAACCCACATTTAAGTAAAACCGAGTTAGAGCTGGTATTGCAAAAAGAGCTCGGTGCAGAGTCTTTCTTGTGGCTTGATCATGGCTACCTAGCAGGAGATGATACAGATAGCCATATCGATACCCTAGTGCGCTTTGCACCACACAACACTTTAGTGTATGTAAAATGCGACGACAAAAGTGATGAGCACTACGATGCGCTGAATAAAATGGAACATCAGTTACGCTCGTTTCGTACGCCATGCGGCAATCCCTACAAGCTGATTGACCTGCCGTGGCCTAGTGCTAAGTATGATAGTGACGGGGAGCGATTACCTGCCACTTATGCAAATTACCTTATTTTAAATAAAACGGTTTTAGTGCCAATTTATGGTGATGAAAAAGACCAAGAAGCACTGGGTAAAATCTCCCTTGCCCACCCTGAAAGAACAGTAATAGGCGTAAACTGTTTACCAATCATTCATCAATTCGGTAGCTTGCATTGTATTACTATGCAGTTACCCAAAGGTTTTTTAAGGTAAGTATCATGGCTGAAAAAAACATAAAAGTCGGTGTTGTGCAGCATAGCAACTCGGCTGATCTAAAAAGCAACTTTGCTAAGACTTGTGATGGCATCAAAGCCGCAGCGGCGCAAGGCGCAAAACTAATAGTATTGCAAGAACTACATCGCAGCTTATACTTTTGCCAAACAGAAGACACCGATCTATTTGATTTGGCAGAAACTATCCCAGGTCCAAGCACTGAGACCTTAGGTGCATTAGCCAAAGAGTTGAATGTAGTTATTGTTGCCTCGTTATTTGAAAAACGTGCAACAGGGCTTTACCACAATACTGCGGTTGTACTTGAGTCTGATGGTACTATCGCTGGTAAATACCGTAAGATGCACATTCCCGATGACCCAGGCTTTTATGAAAAGTTTTACTTTACGCCTGGCGACATGGGCTTTACACCGATCCAAACTTCAGTGGGTAAACTTGGCGTCTTAGTGTGCTGGGATCAGTGGTTTCCTGAAGGTGCACGTTTGATGGCGATGGCTGGAGCTGAGTTTCTTATCTACCCAACAGCAATAGGCTGGGATCCAAGAGACGACAAAGCTGAGCAAACACGCCAACGCGATGCCTGGATCATTGCTCAACGCGCTCACGCCGTGTCTAATGGTGTTCCGGTGATTAGTGTTAACCGTGTTGGTCACGAAGCGGATCCTTCAGGACAAAGCGAAGGGATCCAATTCTGGGGTAACTCGTTCGTGGCAGGTCCACAAGGTGAGATGCTATTACATGCTTCGGAACAAGACGAAGCCGTCTGTGTGGTAGACATAGATTTGGCTCGTAGTGAATCAGTTCGTCGGATCTGGCCGTATTTAAGAGACAGACGAATCGATCACTACCAAGATCTTTGTAAAATCTATCGCGATTAATAAATAGGAGTAGTCAATGGCGAACGTGCAGTGGAATAATTTACCATGGGTAAAATCTAATAAGGACAAAATCACTTGGGGTAACCTAGTTGGTAGTAGCCTGTCACTCTGTTTAAGTGAAAGCATTCAAAAACACGATAACCTCGTGGTGCTAATTACTCCTGATACTCCTTCTGCACTTCGTCTTGAGCATGAGCTGGCGTACCTGTTAAACGACACGCCAGTGATGATGTTTCCAGACTGGGAAACTTTGCCCTATGACCACTTTTCACCGCATCAAGATATCATCTCGCAGCGCCTAGCAACACTAAACACGTTAAAGCATGAGAAGCAGTCAGTGCTGATCATTCCTGTGTCAACACTTATGCTGCGCACAGCGCCACCGAGCTTTATTCATGGTATGAGCTTGCAGGTTAAAAAGGGAGATACCGTTGATGCCCAAAGTCTCCGTGAGACGCTTACACAAGCAGGTTACCGACACGTTCAACAAGTTATGGAGCATGGCGAGTTTGCAGTACGCGGCTCGATTATAGATTTGTACCCTATGGGTAGCCCTCTTCCTTTTCGATTAGACTTTTTTGATGACCAGCTTGACTCAATCAGGCATTTTGACATTGAAAGTCAGCGTTCAAATGACGAAATCGAAGCGATAGATCTGTTGCCAGCTCACGAGTTTCCAACCAATGCCGAAGATATTGAGCGATTTAGGATCAGCTATCGTGAAGCTTTTGGTGCAAGCAGTGAAAAAGACAGTATTTATATGCAGGTTAGCAAGGGCAACTGGCCTGCTGGTATAGAATACTACTTGCCGCTGTTTTTTGATTCACTCGCTACTATATTTGATTATTTACCTAACGACGCCGTCATTATGCCATTTGGGGATATTGAGTCTGCGGCTCACACATTTTGGCAAGATGTATCAAAACGTTATGAAAACCGAAAAGTAGATCCGCTTCGTCCACTGTTGGCACCTGCCAAGCTATACCAACCGATAGAAACACTCTTTGAAGGCATAAATCGATTTCCGAGAATAAAGCTAAGTCAAGCAAAACTCGGGACAAAGGCTGGCCATCATAACATCAATGCAGAGTTGATAGATGATGTCCGTATTGAGCACAAGCAGAGTAATCCATATCAAAAAGTGCTTGATTACATCACTAAACAAAAGAAACAAAAATCCAGAGTGCTATTTAGCGTGGAGTCTGAAGGACGACGAGAGTCGTTATTAACTCTACTCAAGCCAACAGGCCTAAAACTAACTCCCTTCAAGCGGATCGGGGATTTTATAGCCTGTGATGCTGATGTTGGCATTATCGTCACCCCACTGGCGACCAGTGTCAGAATGCAAGAGACTCGCTCCCTTTCTATTATCACCGAGCAAGAGCTGCTTGGTGTAAAAATTTCACAAAAACGCCGCCGAAAGCATAAATATGAACAAGGTCAAGATGCACTGATCCGAAACCTAGCTGAATTAAAAGCAGGCCAGCCGATTGTACATCTAGACCACGGTGTCGGTCGCTACTTAGGGCTAGAAACAATAGATGCCGCCGGTGTTGCTACTGAATTTGTAACAATCACCTATGCCAATGAAGCAAAATTGTACGTGCCAGTGTCATCGCTGCACATGCTCAGTCGCTACTCTGGTGGTGAAGAGGCCTCAGCACCACTGCACAAACTTGGCAATGACGCGTGGGAAAAGGCAAAGCGTAAAGCGGCTGAAAAAGTGAGAGACGTGGCTGCTGAACTTCTGGATATTTACGCAAAGCGTCAAAGTAAACCCGGTTATGCTTTCAAGGTTGATGCAAACGCCTACCGAGATTTTTCGGACAGCTTTCCATTCGAAGAAACCGACGACCAACGCAACGCCATCACCGCGGTATTGGCTGATATGCAGTCAAGTCTTGCAATGGACAGGCTCGTGTGTGGTGATGTTGGCTTTGGTAAAACGGAAGTTGCGATGCGCGCTGCATTTGTTGCGGTTAATGACAGCAAGCAAGTCGCGGTTTTAGTCCCTACCACTTTGCTTGCTCAGCAACATTTTGAGAACTTCAAAGATAGATTTGCAGATTTACCTGTTGAAGTGGGCGTATTATCCCGATTTAACTCAGCAAAAGAGCAAAAAGAGACTCTGCAAAAGCTCGAAGAAGGCAAAATTGACATTGTTATTGGCACGCATAAGCTTATTCAAGAAAATATAAAATTCGCTGATTTAGGCTTATTGATTGTCGATGAAGAGCACCGTTTTGGGGTCAGGCAAAAAGAAAAAATCAAACAACTCAGAGCCGATGTTGATATTCTAACGCTCACAGCAACCCCTATTCCACGTACATTGAATATGGCCATGAGTGGCATGCGAGATTTATCAATTATTGCTACGCCACCGGCAAAGCGGTTAGCAGTGAAAACCTTTGTCCGCGAACGAAATGACGAGTTGATCCGCGAGGCAATATTGCGCGAAATCAAGCGCGGTGGCCAAGTGTACTTTTTACACAACAATGTAGAGACTATCGATAAAATAAGTGCTGACATTTCAGCCCTAGTTCCCGAAGCGAATGTAACAACGGCACACGGGCAAATGCGTGAAAAAGAACTAGAACACCTGATGGGAGAGTTTTATCATCAAAAGTACAATGTCCTTGTCTGTACCACCATCATTGAAACTGGCATAGATATACCATCAGCTAATACTATCATTATGGATAGAGCTGATAGGCTTGGTTTAGCGCAGCTTCACCAGCTACGTGGGCGAGTTGGCCGAAGCCATCATCAAGCCTATGCCTACCTACTAACAAAAAATTCCCAAGCATTGACCAAAGACGCAGTAAAACGTTTGCAGGCAATAGAACAGTTAGAAGATCTTGGAGCAGGTTTTGCCCTCGCTACCCATGATTTAGAGATCCGTGGTGCTGGAGAACTATTGGGTGATGATCAAAGTGGTCAGATCCAAACGGTTGGATTTACACTTTACATGGAAATGCTGGAACAAGCCGTTGAAGCCCTCAAAAACGGTAAAGAGCCAACTCTTGATAACTTACTTCAACAACAAAGTGAGGTTGACCTTAAGTTCCCAGCCCTACTTCCTAATGACTATATTCATGATGTTAATATTCGTTTAAGCATGTATAAGCGGATCGCCAGTGCTAAATCTCTACAAGAATTAGATGAATTGCAAATAGAGCTAATAGACCGATTTGGCTTACTGCCGGATGCAGCGAAAAATTTATTTGCTGTACAATCTGTTAAGCTAAAAGCAACTCAACTTGGCATCAACAAAGTTGAAGCAAACCCTAAAGGTGGTTTCTTCGAGTTTAGTAGTCATACAAAAGTTAACCCAACATTCATCATTGGCTTGATACAAAGTAGCCCTTCAACCTATAGGATGGAAGGTGCAAATAAACTGAAGTTTATGATTGAAGAAAAGAATGGCCAAGAAAGGTTAAAGCTAATAAAAGCCATGATAGATGACTTTGAGAAAAAGGCGGTAGCATGAAAATAATAAAAAGCATAAGCCTATTGGTAGCGCTAGCTAGCAGCCAGTATGCTCATGCTGTACGCTGGTTTGAGGTTGAAATAATCGCGTTTGAGCAAGCATCAGCCAACGCACTGAAAGAGGACTTTAGTATTGAACTTACGCCTCTGCCACGCAAAAATATTAAACCGCTATTGCTTGAAGGGTTTAATAACACCGGTCATCAATTATGCTTACAAGGCAGCGAGCAATTTATAGAACCGAACTTGATAAAGGCCCTTACACAGGGCAATTACTCTACTATCTGTAACCCAGATGTAGACTATGTTGCAAAGTTTGACGAGTTACCTCTTACACCCCGTGTTGAACCACAAGAGCATATGAATGCTATCTATTTGCTCGACAAAACTCAGCTAAATTTTACAAACAAGATTAATGAGCTGAAACGCAAAGGGTTAAACCCCATATTACATACAGGGTGGCGCTTTCCAGAACAAAGCAAACGACGCGCACCAAATATTGAAATCATCGCGGGTAAGCAACATAAGCCACCGTTGAGCTATACTGTTACACAAAGCGGCGATAGCTTTTCCGCCCTTACTCGCCCTTTCGATGTTGAAGCGCATAATCCTCAAGCGCATTTTCAACTAGAAGGGCAAATCAAGATCCATGTGAGGCATTACCTTTACGTGACAACAAACTTAGATTTACGATACGAAGAAGGTCAAGATACTCGTACCGCAAGAATGTCTCAATATACTCGCGTGTATAGTGGAGATATACATTACTTAGACCACCCAAAACTTGGTGTGATCTTCCAGATAAGAAAATATAAACATTAGATGGGCAGCATAATGAAAAAAATAGTACTTGCATCGATATTACTCGGCCTTACAGGCTGTTCTAAAGTAACCGTTGAAAACTACAATAAACTAGAAGTTGGTATGGACAAAACTGAACTAGAGCAAATTCTCGGTTCAGCAGATAACTGTGAAGAAAAAACACTTCACACTAACTGTATTTGGGGAAGTGACGATAAACATATCAAAGTTACACTGCTTTCAGATAAAGTAACGCTGTATTCAAAAAAAGGGATTGAGTAAAGGTAACCCCTTTTCAGTGAAAAAATAAGGCCACATCAAAGTGGCCTTTTTTGTTAATGCTTCAACTTAGAAATTGTAGGTGAAGTTAACAAATGCTCTTCTTCCCCACGGGTCATAAATTGCTGAGTCCACCCCAGAACCACCGACATACTCAGGTAGAAGTTTATCAAAAATGTTACGCACACCTAGCTCAACGGAAAGATCGTCTGTTGCTAAGTAACGAGCTGATAAATCATGATATACCGTGCTTGGTGCATACGGGTAAGCAGCATCTTCAGGTGTATCGCCCTCTTTTTTACCATCCACCGTATACGTTTCTTTCAAGTCAATGATAGCAGATCTATCGATAAAGCGGCTGCTCCAAGTCACTGATAAATCATCGAGACTATATGTTGCTCTGAAGGTTGCTTGCCACGATGGATCACCTAGCTCTCCATCCTGACGATCTGGCTTATCAGGGTTATTTTGGAACGCGTAAGTATCATACTCAAACACATGGTTTACAAATAGGTTAAACTTAGTTTCACCCGGAAGCGAGAAATCAGCAAGATCAAGATTATAGCTAAAGTCAGCCTCTACGCCCGATAAAACGCGTTTTGCGGTATTCTGGTAACCAGACTCAACAAACGTAACAGAGTTGTTGTTTGGATTTCGTGTAATTTGCGAGCAGTAAATAGGGTCAAGTGCTGGACCATCAACACAGTTATTCACGACTGCTTGAGGTTTAATTGACTGAATCGCATCTTCAATTTCAATATCGTAGTAATCGATACTAAATGAAAAGTCTTCAAACGCTGTTGCAACAAACCCGACTGTAAATGAAGTAGATTCTTCCGTTGTCAAGTTTGGATTTCCACCAAGGATTACCCGTTTACTGGCATTATCTTGACCGACATGATCCGCTGGTATACCAAGTGCTGCACAGTTTGCTGCACGATTCGGGTTATTTCCCAGTCTTGATTTATCACATGGATCCCAAACACGAGCAAAATCAGGGCTACGAGGTGAGAATGCTTCGGTTACGTTTGGTGCTCGTACCGCTTCACTGTAGGTACCACGAAGACTATACCCTTCAATAGGTGACCACATAAAGCCAACCTTCCACGCATCAACTTCACCTGCATGCGAGTAGTCTGCTCGTCTAAACGCACCGTCAATACTTAAATCATGTGCTAAGAAAGCATCTGATAGAATTGGTAGGTTTACTTCTACAAACCACTCTGACACATCATATTCACCATATGTATCTGGTGTAGCAACCTCATTCAATGCACCTGATTTGGTTAATTCGTCGGTAACTGAACCAGATGATTCCCATCGTTTTTCATAGCCAAGTGCCATTCCCATCGCACCACCAGGCAACTCAAACCACTCAGCACTATCAAATGACAATGAACCACCAAAGTATCTTTGTTTGATTGTATCTTGGCGAGTTACGTTAGCACTCACCCAAGCTTTCGCCTCATCAGAAACTTGATCATAACCAAATGGGTTATACGGTACACAGTTTTTCACATCAACGGTTGCAGGGCTTGAATAGTCGTCACCTTGCATAGATGGTACATTTGCGCGGCAGTCTGCTTGACCAGTCTTGGGGTTGATCACTGCATCTAATGCCGCAACCCAATTACCTATAATTAGATCATTAGCTTGAATTCGGTCATTTTCCGTACGCCCATAAGAGTAATAGACATCATAGTCAAACAGGGTATCACTGATGGTAAAATCACCTTTAACACCTGAAACTAGTCTAAATGTTTCGCGTTTATTTCTAGCTTCTCGGTTACCGATCTCGTCGAAAAACTTATTTATACTTATTTCTTCTAGGTTAACCTTATCATTTTGCGCCGCTTTAGCCTTGAAGAAGTCTAGTGTTTCTTGCGATACAAAAGGGTTTTCTAATAAGTTTACGGTATCACCATCACCAAAACGATACGCTGGCTGAGCCTGCTGAGTAATATCAGAGCGCACGTATTTTACATCTGAGTAAAACTTAACGTTGTCATTGATTTCGTAGTTAAAGAACGACCCTACTGTGACCTTGTCACGCTCTGGAAGGAAGTTTTCATATCTTGATGTTGAAAAACATAGCTCACAGCCATCAGGAAAACTACCAAAAGCTTGCGAATTAGACAAATCTCTCGTAGGCATTAATTGACCGTTGCCTGCGTTATCAAAAGTGTAATTCGTTCTATTATAATCTAAAACCGCAGTCTGACTGATCCACTCTGATAGGACATTTGGTGCCCACACCTTATCAGGAATACCATCATCTTCTCCAGTATCTGCTGGATTATCAGCAATGCTACTTTCAGTATAATGGCGCATATCACGCTCCATTACTTCAGCAACAGAATCCTTAGTAATATATACTGTAGCGTTACCTCTACCGTCTGCTGTAGATGCGCCGCCCACTAAGCTAAATGTCTTGTTTTTATTACCAATACCGTGCAGTGAGTCACTATAGCCAACTTTTAGTTCAAGCCCTTCAAAGTCATCTCTGGTAATAATGTTTACTACACCAGATACCGCATCAGAGCCGTAAATCGCAGAAGCACCACCTGTGATAACCTCAACACGTTTAATCATTGATGTTGGGATTGTAGATAAATCAACTACGGCCGAGCCTTGCTGACCTGCAACGTGACGCTTACCATTTACAAGTACCAGTGTTCTATCTGTACCTAAACGGCGTAAGTCGATTGTACTTGAACCCGCATTTTCACTGCTACCAGTGTTAGCTCTTAACGTACCTGTCGCACCAATTGCTGGTAGCTCTGAAAGCACCTGTGCTAAATCAGGTATACCAGCTTGTTCGATTTGCTCACCTGTTAAAGTAATAGTAGGTGAAGGCTGAGTAAGCTCATACCGCGCAATACGCGAACCTGTGATCTGAATTCTTTCAAGCTCCTTGGCTTCGTTATCATTCTGCTCGGCTAATGCCGTTCCAGACAACGTTGCCGCAGCAAGAAAAGACATTTGAATTGAGCTAAGAATTTTATTTTTAGCAAACATCGAATTTCCCTTTGTTGATATTAATTATTATTTTAAATAATGTTTTTGCGATGTTTAGACTTGGTAACAACCAAACTAACCCTTTCTTTTTACCTGTTTTGAAAACAAAATGAAAGCACACTTTCTCACACTTTGTGTCATATACGCTCACTTCCGTAAACTTATCAAAACAAATTAACCAAAATGGGAGCTATTTCTAATCACATGAAATAAATGGATATTTTTAAAAACACCACAGAGCCTGTAGTAAAAATGTAAAAATTAACAAACTGTCAAATTTGTAGAGCTAGCTATAGAAGTGCTTAATTATGAATGATAATTTTGGCTGATTAAGACATAGCCAGACCTTAAACCTATTCGGTAAAATCTAAACAAGTTGAAATATGGATTAAACTCTATTTTATGAGATATAGAAATTGTTTTATTTTTAGAAACAATCTACTTCACACTGTTCTCGATAAAAAGTTTCCAATGGATCACTAAAAATTTTCTACTGCAAATTTTTCACTCGAACTAAACCGCTAGTAAACGATTGAGTAACGGGCTGAGATATATAATCGCGCTCGGGGTGACTCTATCTGATATAATTCATGAGTATTGAAACTGCACAGGCTGCGAGCCAACTTCAGACTAACTTAGCGCCGAAGAAGGCAGTTATAACTGACAGAAACATCGATACTGCGGGCGCTTATGGAGGTTAATATCCGCTTGTTTTTATAGCTTATCTTTTATGACGTGAGAATTACTTACCGGTATATGATGACAGTTTATACTTTCTAGAGCTACAAATGATCAACCGATAGCCAATAAAAAAGGGTCATAATGACCCTTTGCAACAAGTAGAAACTAGCAAAAACAAAGATCAGCGCATTGCCATCATCATTTTAGCTGGCTCCTCTAGGAAGGACTTCCACAAATTATTGAATCGCGCAATTGTACCACCATCAATAATACGGTGGTCACCAGACCAACTTACCTGCATAATTGAACGTGCAACCACATTCCCTTTGGCATCAAAGCGCGGTAGCTGCTGAACCTTACCAAGTGCAACAATAGCAACTTCAGGTTTATTAATAATAGGTGTCGCGACCGTACCACCAATTGCGCCTATGTTAGAGATAGAGATAGTACCGCCTTTAAGTGAATCAGGAGATACCCGCCCTTCCCTAGCCGCCTCAGTCAACTCAGTAACTGATTGGGCGACGTCCACAATAGACTTGTTTTGGCATGATTTAATATTCGGCACCAATAAACCCAGTTTACTATCTACAGCCATACCAATATTGTGGTCATCGAAGTAAGTTACTTCGGTGCAATCATCATTTACTTTTGCATTTAAGATAGGGAACTCGTTGATTGCAAGTGATAACGCCTTGATAAAAAATGGCATCATCGTCAGCTTGATACCTTGTTTAGCATATTGCTCTTTTAAGGTTCCACGCAGTGCAATTAAATCCGTCAGATCAATCTCATCACAATATGTAAAATGCGGGATAGTCGATACCGAAGCCACCATCTGTTTTGCCATTGCGGCTTTCATACCGCGCAGAGGTTCAACTCTTGTTCCACCTTCTGAGGTAGACAGCAGCTTTGGCGTTTCAACTGGTGCTGCTTTACTTGACTCAGATTTGGCCGTATCAAGATTAACGCCGTGCTCAAGGAAATGCTCGATGTCCTCTTTGTATACACGACCGTTTTTACCAGAACCGGGCACTTCACACAGGTCAACGCCTACTTCACGTGCCTTTCGGCGCACTGCTGGCGAAGCAATCGCTTTACCATTTTTTGGAAGACTTCGCATCGCATCACCAGTTACCGTCGCAGATTGCTCTTTGCTTTCTTTGGGCTTGTGGATGTCCGCCACTGGATCATCTGATTTTCCAGCATGTGATGATGCCAACCTCATCTGAAATAATGGGCTATGTACCTGTGCAATCTCACCTTTTTGGTAATGTAACTTTTCCACAATACCGTCGTATTTTGCAGGGATTTGCACCAGTGCTTTGTCCGTCATCACGTCGCAAACGGCTTGGTCTTCTTTGATTTCATCGCCCTCGGCGACAAGCCATTCAACAATCTCGCACTCAACGATTCCCTCACCAATATCTGGTAGAATAAAATCCTCTAATACTGAGTTTGTTGAAGTGCCTGATGAAGACTGAGGTGCCGACTGCTCCGCTGGTGATGTTTGCTCGCCAGCAACGTCCATTGCAAACAAAGGTTCGTGCACTTTCGCAATTTCGCCTTTTTCGTAATGTAGCTTTGTGATCACACCATCATGTACCGCTGGGATCTGCACTAGTGCCTTGTCAGTCATGACATCACAAATTGGTTGATCTTCTTTTACCTCGTCACCAACAGCCACTAACCATTCAACGATTTCGCACTCTACAATGCCTTCACCAATATCGGGTAAGATAAATTCTTTAGCCATAACTTATCCTTAAAACTCCATAGAACGTTTAATAGCAGCAAACACTTTAAGTGCATCTGGCACATATTCTTTTTCCAGTGCTAAAGGATATGGCGTATCTAATCCACAAACCCGCTCAATTGGCGACTCTAAATGTAAAAAACACTCTTTTTGAATGGTAGCCGCGATTTCTGCACCAAAACCATTAGTAATTGGCGCTTCGTGGCTCACAACTAAACGGCCGGTTTTGATCACTGATTTTGCTACCGTCTCAACATCCCAAGGAAGAATGCTTCTTAAGTCGATTATTTCACAGCTAATACCTGCCTCTGCTGCTTTTTGCGCTGCTTGTTCGATGATCTCCATTTGCGCACCCCAAGCAAGAAGCGTAATATCCGATCCTTCCTCTATGACTTCCGCCTTGCCAAGCTCAATGCTGTAATCTTCTTCTGGAACTTCACCAACAGACGCTCGATACAAGCGCTTCGGCTCAAAGAAAATAACCGGGTTATCGTCTTTAATCGCAGCACGTAGTAAGCCTTTAGCTTGGTAAGGGTTACGAGGCACGACAATCTTAAGACCAGGTGTATGGGCAAAATAAGCTTCTGGTGATTGTGAGTGATATAAGCCACCTGCAATTCCGCCACCGTATGGCGTGCGAACCGTTAGGTTACCTACATTGAACTCATTACCTGAGCGGTAACGGAATTTTGCAGACTCGTTTACTATCTGATCAAACGCAGGAAAGATATAATCAGCAAACTGGATCTCAGCAAGTGCAGGAGCACCAAATGCCGCTAGGCCATTGGCAAAGCCCAAAATACCTTGTTCGGTCAACGGCGTATTAAAAACACGGTGCTTACCATACTTTTCTTGTAGACCAGAAGTTGCACGAAATACACCGCCAAAGTAGCCAACATCTTCACCAAAAATACAAGCCTGTGGGTGCTCTGCCATGGTGATATCTAACGCCGAATTAATGGCGTGTAACATGTTCATTTTAGCCATTATTTTATTCTCCCTGCGGTAACTGGATATGCGTCAGGATAGGTTTTAATATGTGCCTTCAATTCTTCATATTGTTTTTGTAATGATGGAATTGGGGTGTCATAGACATCAGAAACCAAATCTTCTAGCGCAGGTTTTTGTACTTTTTCTGCTACCTTTAACGCTGCTAGAATATCTTCGCGGATCTTTTCTTTTTCGAGATCATCCTGCGCTTCATCCAGCCAGTCTTGCTTTAGGAGCCATTGCTTAAACCGATTTACCGGACAGCTGTTTTTAAACTCAGCTTCTTCATCTTTTGTACGATAACCAGAAGGATCATCAGAAGTAGAATGAGCACCCAAACGATATGCGATAGATTCGATCATCACAGGCTCACCATTTTCTACAGCAATTTTACGCGCGGCTTGTGTCGCAGCATATACTGCAAGAGCGTCAGCACCATCTACTCGAATCGTTTTAATTCCATATCCAACACCACGAGCAGCGATACCGTCGCCTTTAAATTGTTCATCCGCTGGTGTGGAGATAGCATAGCCGTTGTTGCGAGCATAAAAAATGACGGGTGAGCCATGCACAGCCGCCATATTTAGACCTGCGTGAAAATCGCCTTCAGACGCGGCTCCTTCGCCAAAGTAGCAAATAGTAACGTTTTCTATTTCAGACGTTAACTCCCCGGTCTCTTTATCAATATGCTTCAGCTTTTGGCCATAAGCATAACCGGTAGCCTGCGGGATCTGGGTACCTAAAGGCGATGAGATTGTCAAATAATGCAATGCCTTGGATCCGTAGTGCACAGGCATTTGACGACCTTTACCTAAATCTTTCTCATTGGAGAATAGCTGATTCATGAACTCTTCTAATGAAAAACCACGATAATGGATTGCGGCTTGTTCACGGTATTGAGCCATGATCATGTCATCTTCTTTTAGCGCTGCGGCACTTGCCGTAACGGCTGCTTCTTCGCCAAGACACTGCATATAGAAGCTAATACGCCCTTGACGCTGAGCACCTTGCATACGCTCGTCAAGTAAACGAATAAAACGCATTGTGGAATATATTCTTAATGCCGTTTCTTTATCAATTTCTGGTGCTGTTGCACCGTCTAAAACATCGCCTTGGTCACTTAAAATCTTTAATGTAGGGATATTGAGTGCATGACCATCTATAAATTCCAGCGCATGGCTGATATTTAAGGATATATTATTGGGGTTAGTCATAACCTACCTTCTCTTGTTGTCATAACAAACTTACTGAGCTCAACCCCTGCCCCCTCACATACAACCAGAGTACAGCTGATGTAAGACGAAAAGAGCCATAACTCACCTCGCATTTATGATTGTGTTAATTGGTCTTAATGACTTTTGTGGTTAGCGTGAGTAACTGGTCTAACAACTTATCAAAGACTGAATAATATTTGCGATTTAAGTAAGTAAATTAAATTAAAGCTATTCAACTTTACGTTAACGTAAACGGTTATTCAACTAATCCTAGATGAATAACCGCCAAAATACATCAATGTTTTTGGAAAGATTTCGATACGATGGAAGGCTTATTTTTACATTATTGATTTATATAAAGTTTTCATCCACTTCTAATGGTACTACCGTTAATAATGCACGTTGACCCAGTGCAACATTGGCATTAGGGAAGATAATTGCCTCACCGTCGACCTCTGCAAAGTATTGTTGATCTCCGTCAGTAGCCAATAGTTCGCCTTTCGCAAATCCAGTAAAATTCACCGCAGAATCAGAGAATGGGAAAGAAAATTCAGGCTGTGTCCGATTGATAGTACGGTGTACCATAAATAACTCAAACTCATCTGCATTAAATTCTTTATATTCTACATTTTTTTGGCTAATTAATGCTTTTAGCGTTTCTTTGGTTTTTGCAAAGCTCGCCATATTATTTTCACCAAATGGTTTTACCTGCCCAAGTTCGATGGTAAATGCGTCGGCCCCAAACTGGTAAGAAGAAAAGTAACTAAATGTCGTTGCCGCCGAGCGCATCATTAACACGGTGTTGACACCGCATGACAATAAAAATTGCAGCTGTGATTTCTTCCACGGCTTACCATGTAAGAAGGGGTATACTGCAAACTTTTCGTTTTTCGAACCCCGAATAGCAGTATGAAGATCGTAATGACATCGGTAGCGCTCGCTTCCACCTTTTTCAAAGAAGGCTCGAACGTATCCCTCTAGTTTTTGCGCTCTAACCTTTTCGGGGTTATCTGTTTCTTGATTATGTGCGCCGTTAAATAAGCGGTTTAAATTCTCATCGACAAAGCGCTGGCCAATGTTTATGGATTTCGGGTTACCGAAAATAAACAGCACACGCTGCGCTAACGTCAGCTTACCAGTGATAATATGTTGGATAAGCTCGTCACATATCTCTATCGGTGCTGTTTCGTTTCCGTGCACAGCGCTAGACAGTACGATGTCTTTTGTCGTTTCACCCACTGGAGTAAACTGGATCACACCGGTATCGAGCACTTCAACTAAGGTGCCATTGTTTAATGTGAAACTGACAGGTTCTAGAGTAAATTCGTTATTTCTTGTGAGTGTAAGAAAGTCACCGTTTTGTTTTAATTCTGCTAAGTACGTCATAATTCCAAATTGATCTTGTTGAGTAGCCCTTACTGGGATACAAAAAAGCCATACAAACTGTATGGCTTTAGAAGTTTTATTATTAACTAATTACCGAATCCACAAGCGCTTTTGCCGCTTGCTCCAACTCAGCAAGGTGTGAATCACCTTTAAATGATTCAAGATAAATCTTGTAAATATCTTCAGTGCCCGATGGCCGCGCCGCAAACCAGCCGTTTTCGGTGACGACTTTTAGACCACCAATCGCAGCACCATTACCAGGTGCATTAGTTAACACCTGAGTAATCTTATCACCTGCTAACGTATCTGCTTTGATGTTATCTGCGCTCAATCCCTTTAACTTTGCTTTTTGCTCACTGCTCGCTGGTGCATCAATGCGCTTATACACCGGCGCGCCAAATGCTTGCTCAAATGCCAAATAATGCTCAGATGGTGATTTTCCGGTTACGGCTAAAATTTCCGCCGCGAGTAACCCCATGATAAAGCCATCTTTGTCTGTACACCAAGTAGTACCATCTTTTCTCAGAAAAGCAGCGCCTGCACTCTCTTCACCACCAAACGCTAGTTCCCCTGTTGCAAGCCCACTTACAAACCACTTAAACCCAACAGGCACTTCGTAAACTTCACGACCATTTGCACCACACACTTTGTCAATCATGGCGCTAGATACCAAAGTTTTGCCAATTTTTATCGAGCTATTCCAAGTTCTGTGCTTGATCAGATAATCAATTGCCACCGCTAAAAAGTGGTTTGGGTTCATCAGACCATCTGGCGTGACAATACCATGCCTGTCGAAGTCTGGATCGTTACCAATACCAATATCATAGTCATCTTTTAACGCTATCAAATTGGCCATCGCATAGGGTGATGAGCAGTCCATACGCACTTTGCCGTCTTTATCAAGAGGCATAAATGCGAAACTGGGGTCAACTACATTATTTACTACGCTAAGATTCAACCCGTAGTGCTTAGCAATCACCGGCCAAAAATTAATGCCTGAGCCGCCAAGTGGATCTACACCTATATTGACTCCTGCCTTGGCTATCGCCTCCATATCAATAATATTGCCTAAGTCCGCAACATAGGGGGTGATCAAATCTTCATATTTTATAAACCCTGAACGCTTGGCCTTTGCAAACGGAAATAACTCTACTTCAACCAGGTCTTCTTGTAATAATTGATTTGCTCTATCTTCAATCCACTTTGTGACATCGGTGTCTGCTGGGCCACCATTCGGTGGATTGTACTTAAAGCCTCCATCTTCTGGCGGATTATGTGATGGCGTCACGACAATACCATCAGCAAGCTCATGAGGGTGTGTTAAGTTGTGCGATACAATTGCATGGCTGATAACAGGAGTCGGGGTATAATCATCATTTTCTTGCGTGATCACCTGCACTTCATTTGCCACTAACACTTCGATAGCCGAATTAAAAGCAGCTTCCGATAAAGCATGTGTGTCTTTACCTAAAAACAGTGGGCCAAAGATATTGTTATTTTTACGGAAGTCACAAATAGCTTGAGTCACGGCTAGAATGTGTGACTCATTAAATTTGAAATGAAGTGAACAACCTCGGTGGCCACTGGTGCCAAAAGCAACACAATGCTCCGGATGTATTTCTAAATCAGGTTCATTCAAATAGTATGAAGAAACCAGCTTAGGAATATTAACTAACTGCTCTTGCGTTACCTTCTTACCTGCTTGCGGATGGATCGCCATAAGATTTCCTTACTTATAGGTAGTCTCTGATTTTTTCGGCAGCTTCATCTGTGTAACCTAACACCTTAGCTACTTCATGAAGCATCATTTTCTTTCTCGTTGTATTCGAGTTTGTCATTACCCAGTATTCACTATCAACAATATTTTTTGGATTCATACTGCTGCCGCTTTCAAGCAAAGCCTCTTTACTGGTTGCAAAATAAATCCGATCTCGACCTTTAATTTCGAGCACGTTGTTAAACTCAGATTTGTGGGTGCGATGTAGCGCTGAAAGTATAAATAAAAAGCGCCCTACAACTCCCTTTTGCATCGCTAATTCTTCTTTATTTAGAATATTAAAGACATTTGCAGCTGGTTTTGCAGGCTGGCTTTGCACTTTTGGTTGAGCCTCTTTTTCTGCTGTTTGAGCCTGCTCTTCTTCCTGCTGTAAGTTGGGTTTGGATTCTGTCCCAGAATTAAGTTTTAATAAACGACGTAAGATTTGCGAAGCACTTTCTCCAATACTTTGAGTATTACTTGCAATGTATTGATATAGCTCGTCATCTATTTCTATCTTTTTCATGCGTTTCCTGTCATCTATGCTAATTAGGAGCAACTCATTTCAATTGTCACGTAGTATATCCAAATTTAGCTTATTACTCTATGGCTTTGCATTTTTCCTCTTCAATGTCACAATTACCCGCAAATTTGGAGGAAGCATGCTGGTAAACTACCAACAAACTGGTGACGCAACAAACCCTGCCGTTATCATTATACATGGGCTGTTTGGGTCCCTTGAAAATTTAAACGTCGTCGCAAGAGCACTCGCATCGAATTTTAATGTGATCAATGTCGATTTGCGAAATCATGGCCGGTCATTTCACGATGTTGATATGTCCTATCCTGTGATGGCCAATGACATCAAAATACTGCTTGATGAGTTAAAGCTAGACAAAGTACATCTCGTTGGTCACTCTATGGGGGGAAAAGTCGCCATGCAGTTTGCACAGTTATTTGCTGAGCAAGTTGATAAATTGGTTGTTTTAGACATCGCCCCTGTAGCTTATCACTCTCGACATGATGCAATTATTGCCGCATTAAATGAAGTACAACAACGCCAAGTATCTAGCCGCAGCGAAGCAGATGGCATTATGTCTACCTATATAGACACCCCAGGCGTACGTCAGTTCTTGCTCAAAAGCTTAGCTAAAAATGAAGCTGGACAGCTTGCATGGCGCTTTAATTTAGATGTAATTACCGAAAAGTACGACACAATAACAGACAACATTAATGAATCTCATTCTTGTTTGTGCGATACTTTGTTTATCAAAGGGAATAATTCAGATTATATCCTTCCAGAACATAAAGATAGCATCGCGCGTCTATTTCCTAACGCCCGAGCAAAAATAATACAAGGTGCAGGCCACTGGCTACATGCAGAAAAACCAGATGCGGTAAATCGTTCAATTATTGATTTTATTCAATAAAACAAATCGATTTGCCGTTATAAACTTAATTTATGCATGTAGATTGTGATATAGTAGCCGCCGTTTAAATATTGAGTAGAGCTCAGATGGTCAGTCAATTTATAAATGAATTTGAAACGCTAGGGCTATGGTTTGCGCTAGCAGGTATATTCTTTTTCATCGGTATGGCAATTCAAGACGTACTGAAAAAAGGCGATGTACCAAAGTTCGGACGTTATATTGTATGGCTCGTACTGTTTCTAGGCTGTTCAGGTTTTATCGCTAAAGGTCTGATCCAAGTATTTTGGCAAGGCGCAGGTGTGGGATAATGGCCAAAGCGGAGACAGATAGAACGACCATTGACTTATTTGAAAATGAAAAACGTCCCGGGCGTCCGAAGACAAACCCGCTTCCTCGAGAAGTGCAGTTAAAGGTTAACAAGCGCAATCAAATAAAAAGAGATCGTGCTCGTGGTCTAAAAAGAGTAGAATTTAAGGTTTCATCAGAGTTATATCAAGCGCTAAGTGATATGGCTGAGTCGCAAAACATTAGTCGAAGTGCACTCATAGAGACCATCTTACAAGAAAAGTTAGCGGTTAATAGATAGAAGGTAAGCAATTAATGGCAAGCGTAGGTATTTTTTTCGGCAGCGATACTGGTAACACTGAACACGTTGCTAAAATGATTCAAAAAGAGCTGGGCAAAAAACTGGTAGACGTAAAGGACATTGCAAAGAGCAGTAAAGAGGAAATTGCTGAATTTGATTTACTCCTTTTTGGGATCCCGACTTGGTACTACGGTGAAGCACAGTGTGATTGGGATGACTTTTTCCCTGAGTTAGAAGAAATTGATTTTGAAGGTAAGCTAGTCGCTATCTTCGGTTGTGGTGATCAGGAAGATTATGCCGAGTACTTCCTTGATGCAATGGGTATGATCAACGACATCGTTTCCGAGCGTGGCGCTATTGTGATTGGCCATTGGTCAACTGACGGCTACGATTTTGAAGCATCTAAAGCTGTTGTAGAAGACGGTAAATTTGTTGGCCTTGGTATTGATGAAGATCGTCAGCCTGAGTTGACAGAGCAGCGTGTTAAACAATGGTGTGCGCAAGTATACGATGAAATGTGCCTAAGCGAGTTGGAAGATTAATCCATTTGCTTTGCACTTGTTGCCCTAGCAAGTTATTCTTAGGTTTAGCGTCGTGAATATTGACCTAAGACAAATTATAACCAACAGATTGAGACAGATTTAATGACTGATCACAACTTAGAGCTTAAAAAGGCTGGTTTAAAAGTAACACTGCCACGTATCAAGATTTTAGAAATCCTTCAATCTCCTGATAATCAACATATCAGTGCAGAGGATGTATATAAAATCCTTTTAGATAAAGGTGAAGAAATTGGACTCGCTACAGTATATCGAGTATTAAACCAATTTGATGATGCTGGGATTGTCACACGCCACCACTTTGAAGGCGGTAAATCTGTATTCGAACTTTCTGGTAGCACACACCATGACCATTTGGTATGTTTAAAATGCGGCAAAGTTGTTGAGTTTGAAGATGACGTCATCGAAACAAGACAAGAAGAAATTGCCAGCGATAATGGTATTAAACTTACCAACCACTCACTTTATTTGTATGGTGAATGTGAAGATAAAGAAGCTTGTAAGAAATACGCAGAAGAAAATGGTAATTAACCAAATCTTTTGCCTCTTTAAGCAATAGGCCAGCGTTAAGCTGGCTTTTTTGTATTCAAAATTGATTTTCTTGTGTAGAGGAAATTAATACCAATTATCTTAATTGAGTGGTCTATATTGAGGCGAGAAAACCTTGTCGATAACTCCGCTAACGCGACCTGTTAGCGTCAGATTTACTCCTTCAAATTGAGCAAGTATTAAGTCTAATTGGTATAACGTGTAGCATCAGTTCGTTTAACTATACCAATTAGTATTACACGCTTGATGACATAAATGCTTTTGGGTTTTTTGGAAAAAAGCTATCAGGTTGGCGCTCGCATAAGTCAAACTCACGTGTGTTCTTGTAAGGAAGCTTCATAAAGCCCGCTACACCATAATCTTGAATGCTAACAGCGTACTGCATGATCCGAGTCAATAACGATTTAAACTGTGCTTCTTTATTGGCGTCAAGTAGTCGGTAGTAATAGTGAATTTTCATCCTATCTTGTAAAGATTCAAAAATGATGCAACCAGTATGGTGAATTTGATTGAGTTCGAACACACATTGGATGATCTGTTTTGGAAGCTGAAGCTGCTCATCAGGGTCTTTACCGTCTTCAAAATAGGAGTGTGGCCGTGTAATTTCATTACTTGATATGTCACTGACACTATATTCGAGCTCAGGAAGTTGTTCAAATTGAAAAGCACTAGTGCCGTCACGAGTCAATTGAATAGTTTGACGCGCGTCGAACAAGCAGCATTTAAACAAACCTTTTTGTTTTATCCCCTGTGCAATCATTACGGCGGCGTTCAACGCGTCTTTAAATGCCAGATTCAATGTTTCATCGTGTAAAATCAGGCTTGACTCGACAAATACTTGAGTATCTTTCCAGTGAAAACTCAAGCCACCTACTACAGGATATTTTGCCAAACGGCTGATAGACGC
This sequence comes from Pseudoalteromonas peptidolytica, assembly GCF_012641745.1. Taxonomy (GTDB): domain Bacteria; phylum Pseudomonadota; class Gammaproteobacteria; order Enterobacterales; family Alteromonadaceae; genus Pseudoalteromonas; species Pseudoalteromonas peptidolytica. Next base: position 69,121 of record NZ_WEHZ01000009.1, on the reverse strand, counting down.
CAAAAACGCTTTCTCGGTGTCGCCGGTATCAAATAAAAACTCTTTATAGTATCTGTCGAGCTGCGCATCATTTACATCTCTTAGATTGTGCTTATCGTCAGCACGGCGCAAAAACTGCTTTCGGGAGCTATATACTACCGTTTCTGGCTTTACTTCAGCCTCATGTGTCCAAAATGGGATGCGAGATTTTTTTTCTGAAAGGATTAACTCTGGCAGATACATTTTCGCCATTGCGGGCATGTTACGCACAAAGTAATCCCCTGCACTGTCTCTCGTTGCTTTGTCTTTGCTAAGCATGCCATCCAGCACTTGGGCAAATACCTTGGGAAGCCCCAGAGCGCTGGCTGGGAGTACCTTTGCGCCAAACCGACATGATTGTGCACTTGCCAGCGCATAAATTGTTGATGCTACTCCTTGCTCATCAAAGCGTGGCGAAGACTGCGCCCCTGACATTTGCTCATCACCAATAAAATACACATCTCCCATCCTAGCATTGGTTGTGCTCACATCAGATGACATCAAGTCCATGATATTACTCGCGATAGGCTCACCGAAAATATCGACTTGCGCATAAACCGAGCTACCCCAATCAACTAAGGAGAAATTATCTGTCGCCTCATCCCAAACAATATTAGATGGTTTTATATCTCCGTGTACAATAGGCTGAGGAGACATGCCATTGCGGCGCTCACGTAGGTCAACCAATACGTTTCTCAGTTTCAAAGCAAGACTTACTAATTCATGCGCTTGAAAGCGGCCTTTCCTGAGCGAGATTTTCTCTAAATCTTCTCCTGGCGCACGCTCCATCATTAAAATACCTTGCTTTTTTGCTCGCTCAAACGCATAAAACTTAGGGATCATTGGATTGTCAAGTTGCGACAACATGTAACCTTCGTCTTCAAGCCTGTCGCGAACACTTTGGGCAAGTGTGATCCGAGAAAATTTAAACACCCACTCCTTGCCAATATCACTTGTACCTGCGAATACAAAACCAAATGCACCAGATCCAATCACCTCAACGTTTTTATAGCCAAGTAGACTCAGTTGCTTCTTACAAATATTAAGCCACTGACGGTGTTTTTTTGCGTCAATATGAGACAGTAGATAAATAGACTGTTGCTCATTGATATAAAAGTGCTGGATGGATTTTTCAGACATAATATCGGATAACGAAAAGGCTATAAAAAAGGCCGACATAAGTCGACCTCATCAAGAGTTAACCTTGCTGTTCTATCTTAGCCCACGAATCACGCAGACCAACAGTTTGGTTAAACATCAGCGCTTCTGACTTATTGTCACGGCAGAAGTAACCTAAGCGCTCAAACTGATAACCTTGCTCTGGTTTTGCGTTTGCAAGTGCAGGCTCTAGTTTAGCATTAGCAATAGTCACCAAAGAGTCTGGATTTAATACTTCCGTAAAATCATCAGCTGCAGCTGGGTTTGGTACCGTAAACAAACGGTCATACTGACGCACTGGCGCTTCGATACAATGTGAAGCAGATACCCAGTGAATTACGCCTTTCACCTTACGACCATCTTCCGGGTTTTTACCTAAAGTATCAGGGTCATAGCTACAGTAAATTGTCGTAATATTACCGTTTTCGTCTTCTTCTATGCGTTCAGCTTTAATCACATAAGCGTTACGAAGACGTACTTCTTTACCTAGCACCAAACGTTTGAACTTTTTATTCGCTTCTACGCGGAAATCTTCTTGTTCAATATAGATTTCGCGCGTAAACGGCAACTCACGCTCGCCCATCTCTAATGTAGGATGATTAGGCGCTCGAAGCATTTCAACTTTATCTGCGTCAAAATTTTCAATCACTAACTTAACAGGGTCAAGTACCGCCATAGCACGTGGTGCATTTTCGTTTAGGTCGTCACGAATACACGCTTCAAGCATACCCATTTCAACCATGTTGTCCATTTTGGTTACACCAATGCGCTTACAAAATTCACGAATAGCGGCAGGTGTATAACCACGACGACGAAGACCTGCAATCGTCGGCATACGTGGGTCATCCCACCCTTCAACATGATTATTTACAACTAGATCATTAAGCTTACGCTTTGACATTACTGTATATTCGAGGTTTAAGCGAGAAAACTCAATTTGCTGCGGGTGACACTCGATGCTGATGTTATCCAATACCCAGTCGTACAAACGGCGGTTATCTTGGAATTCTAGTGTACATAGTGAATGCGTGATCCCTTCAAGCGCATCGGAAATACAGTGCGTAAAGTCATACATTGGATAAATGCACCACTTATCACCAGTTTGATGGTGGTGGGCAAAACGTACTCGGTAAATAATCGGGTCGCGAAGCACCATGAATGAGCTTGCCATGTCAATTTTAGCGCGCAGTACACATTCACCCTCTTTAAACTCGCCATTTCTCATTTTTTCAAATAAGGCTAAGTTTTCTTCCGGTGACGTATCACGATAAGGGCTATTTTTACCCGGCTCAGTTAACGTTCCACGATATTCACGCGCTTGCTCGGGAGATAAAAAACAAACATACGCTTTACCGTTTTCAATTAGCTCTACGGCGTAGCTGTACAACTTGTCGAAATAGTTTGATGAATAACAAATCTCACCATCCCACTCAAAGCCAAGCCACTGAACATCCTCTTGAATAGATTTAACGTAGTTGATGTCTTCTTTTTCTGGATTGGTATCATCAAAACGTAGGTTACACTTACCTTGATAATCTTGGGCAATACCAAAATTTAAGCAAATTGATTTTGCATGACCAATATGCAAAAAGCCATTTGGCTCAGGTGGAAAACGTGTGTGCGTAGACGCATGTTTGCCACTGGCAAGATCCGCATCAATAATGTTGCGAATAAAGTTTGATGGGCGATTTTCAGTTTCCGCCATAGGAAATCTTTCCTCTGAATTATGCTCTAAGTTAACCTCGGCATTATTACAAAAACTTAGCCGAACTTACAGCAATTATCTGCGCTGTATCAGGATTTATTCATTAGGTTAAGTATTAATCAGCTTTTTGTGACAAATTTTGTTCTAGCGCAATATTTCCTTCACAACTTCATCCTATAGTTGCGCCATTAAAGTACTCAACCACCGAGTATTGCTTAAATTACGTTACCTAGGAAAGGACAAAGTAATGGCTTCAATGAATCTAAATCGTGTTTACATCTCAACTAAAGCTAGAAACAACCAATATATTCTTGCCGAGTTTAAGCCGGATGATGAATTTTATGCGTGTTTTGACTCTGTTGCAGCATGTTACGAGCGCTTATCTCGCCAATTATTTGCACTGTGTGATGAATATGAATTACATAATGTTCATGTTATCGCCAATGACAAGTTACCGGTCGTTCGATATCATGATGAAGCCTACACCATGCAAACCGACAAACAAATTTTGTTTTTTTATAACCCTAAATTTCATGAAGCGCACCAAACCTATCTCGGTGATGGTTATCAAGCACGCAAAATTCGCTTGCTATTTTTAGCCACAGGTAATGAATTACGTGCCAATGCAGCACACTTTCATAACAAAGTAAAAAAAGTACTGGATGCGCTTAAAGACGGCTTCTCTTCTGTAGAGCCACAGTTTAGAGTGCGAGACCATCAACACTTGACCTACGACGTATTTGCAAAAGCAAAGGGTGACAAGGAGTCTTATGGCTATAAGCTAAGAGCCTTGTACCCACGTTATCAAGCTCGGCACTGTGCCTTGCCTGATGTACACAGTGAAATGACTTATGTAACGTTTAATATTCCTGTGTCTCGTGCAATCAAAACTGAATTTCAAAGCCAGATGCGCTCAGGTGATTACGGACAATTCTACCGCACACTTGAAGATGCGTTTTTATCTGCCTGCGCGGACAAACAGCTCAATATGGTAGCCATGGTAGCAGATGGGCGTTTACCGATTGTTAGAAGTGCAAAAATCGATAAGTCCGATACTAACCGAGAACTGCAAAAGTTAAGCTTTAATACCAGCTCAGATGATCACCAAATTTATTCACTATTTGATGAAACACACCTGGTAGATACTCTGCGTTTTGTTATTGTCGCCAATGACAAGGATAAAAAAGACATGGGCTATGGCCGTTTTATGAATCACGTAGAGACTGCAATAAAACGCTTCGTCGCTCAACTACCCATCAATATCGAGAAACAAGATGTCAATGTGCGTTTCTTTCAACACATAAGTTACGACTACTAAGTGCAACGTTCGGGCGCTCACCTTCTTGGTGCTGCGCTCCTTGCTAAGGCAGTGAAATATGTTCGAGCTTATCTTCAGGGATCGTAGCAAATCTCCCTCCTCGCCAATCTTGTTTGGCTTGCTCAATACGCGCTTTGCTAAATGATACAAAATTCCAATCTATATACGGCGTTTTCGAAAAAGCTTGTCCTCCGAGTAATATCACACGACTGTTTTTACTAAAGTGTAATTTTATATCGTCCCCTTCAAGTAATATAAACGATTGTGATCCATAAGATGTATTTGACACCTCTACTTCACCATAGATCACATATATGCCGATTTCTTGTGATTGATTTGGTCTTTCAAGATAACTGCCAGCCTTTGCCATCACATCTACGTAAAACATTGGAGAAAACGTTGGTACAGGCGCATGCAATCCATAAGCACTCCCTATAATGACTCTTGTCATCACTCCATCGAGTTGTCTTGTTGGTAGCTGCATTCGATTGACATGTGAAAAACTCGGCTCAATTTCAGCATAATCTTCAGGAAGCGCGACCCAACATTGCAAACCATGGATAGCATGGGGTTGCGCTTTGGTTTCAAACGACTCTCTCTCCGAGTGCGCAATGCCACGCCCTGCCACCATCCAATTTACATCCCCAGGATGGATCTCAAGTTGATTCCCAAGAGAGTCACGATGGAGCAAGTTACCTTCAAACAAATAAGTGAGGGTTGCAAGCCCAATATGCGGATGCGGCCTTACATCGATACCATCACCAATACTGAATTTGCCGGGTCCCATTTGATCAAAAAAGATAAAAGGACCTACCATGCGTTTGGCGCGCTGCGGAAGTACGCGGTTTACTGCAAGACCACCGATATCATGTGCTTTGCCATTTAGTTGAATTGCCATTACTTTGCTCCATCATGTTTTGTTTTATTATGGAGCTCAGTAACCAGAAGTAAAATGCGCAATTAAAGATACAAGCATTCTAGAAAATAGAATCACACCGCTTTATGCCAAGTGAGGCCTGAATATGGTTGCTGCTGCAAACTTTTTAACCGACTTTGCAAACTACCACTATGGATCTCAAGTTTGTGATGATCTGGGTCGAAAAAATACAAAGAATCTCCCTCACTGCTGTTTTCTTTCCACACCCCAACCCCGTTTTCTAATATCGTTTTAGAAAAAGCCGTAAAGTCTTCAGCGGTAATGTTAAACGCTATATGGCTATAATCTGAGCTCGGAGCGGGCTCTCCCAAAGATAAACAAAGCCATACATCACCGAGACTTAAATACGCGCCTTTATCCCAAGATACCCATAGTTCAAACCCTAACAAGCCAGAATAAAAATCTACTGATGTCTTGAGGTTAGATACAGCTATTGTTATGTGATTTAAGCCTGTTAGCATGTCCATCTCCCTACAAATGAAAAAAGCCGCGACCAAAGGTACAACGGCTTTAACAACCAGAATTATTTTTCTTGATGTAGGCTAGCTACAAAAAGAAGCGTTACAGCGCCTGCTCAAGCTCAGGTAACGCATCAAAAAGATCCGCAACCAGACCGTAGTCAGCCACTTGAAAAATCGGGGCTTCTGGATCTTTGTTGATAGCAACAATGACCTTAGAATCTTTCATACCAGCAAGATGCTGAATTGCGCCACTGATCCCAACTGCAATATATAAGTTAGGCGCCACAATCTTACCGGTTTGGCCAACTTGCATATCATTAGGCACAAAGCCCGCATCAACAGCAGCACGCGATGCACCAATCGCAGCCCCTAGTTTGTCAGCAATACCATTTAGCAAAGCAAAGTTTTCACCGTTTTGCATACCACGGCCGCCTGAAATAACAACCGGTGCCGCAGTTAATTCAGGGCGCTCAGATTCAGTTTGTTCAATGCTCACAAACTCACTCACTTGAGAGGCAATACTTTGCGAGCGCGCTTCAATGTCACATGCAGCTTGCGTATCAGCGGCATCAAATGCTGATGCGCGTACAGTAATGACTTTTTGCGAGTCTAGTGATTTCACGGTCGCAATTGCATTACCCGCATAAATTGGACGCTTAAAAGTATCAGCATCAATTACATCGATAATTTCAGAGATCTGCGATTTGTCTAATAACGCCGCAACACGTGGCGCGATATTTTTACCTGTGGTAGAAGCTGAAAACAAAATGTGTGAAAAGTCACTTGCTAACTCAACAACCAACTCAGATGTATTTTCTGCCAATTGGTGTGCGAATGACGCATCGTCAACTGCTACTACTTTCTGTACACCTGCAATCTGAGCTGAGTGATCCGCAGCCTCGGCAATGTTGTGACCTGCAACTAATACGGTAACGTGGCTTGCGATTTTTGTTGCAGCAGCAACCACCTTAGCGGTTTCCGGTTTTAGTACACCACTTTCGTGCTCAGCAATAACTAATACGCTCATGAGATCACCTTTGCTTCTGTTTTTAACTTGTTTACTAGCTCTTCAACACTCTCAACCATCACGCCACCAGAGCGCTTGGCTGGCTCTTCAACTTTTACCAGCTCAATACGGGGAGCTAAATCAACGCCTAATGAATCCGCAGTGATTACATCTAGTGGTTTACGCTTAGCTTTCATAATATTTGGCAGTGAAGCATAACGCGGTTCATTCAAACGCAAGTCTGTTGTCACCACAGCTGGAAGTGATAGCGACACTGTTTGCAACCCGCCATCAACTTCACGCGTCACTTGCAACTTATTGCCGTCAACTACAACTTTAGAGGCAAAAGTGCCCTGAGCACGCTTAGTCAACGCCGCAAGCATTTGTCCCGTTTGATTGTTGTCTGAATCAATAGACTGTTTGCCTAGAATAACCAATTCTGGGCTCTCTTGTTCGACGATTTTGGCTAGCAGTTTTGCGACGTGCAAAGATTCAAGTTTTGCATCTGACTCAATATGAATTGCTTTATCCGCACCGAGGGCAAGTGCTGTTCTTAGCTGTTCTTGGCAAGCTTTGTCACCGATAGATACCGCTATAACTTCAGTTGCGGTTCCTGCTTCTTTTAAGCGCACAGCTTCTTCAACTGCAATTTCACAAAACGGGTTGATTGCCATTTTTACGTTGCTCAAATCAACATCACTGTTGTCAGGTTTGACTCTTGCCTTTACGTTGTAATCAATCACGCGTTTGATTGGCACAAGTACTTTCATGGTTACTCCATCATCTGGTTATTCTCTAAGCTGACGTATACGTCAACAAATTATTTTACTGGATTCAGACTACTTCCTGTTGACGTAAACGTCAACCTCAAATAACCTTAGTTTAACGAAATTCAAACTAAAGCCTCTCTTTAGTTAATCTACCGTCAAATAGTGTGAGGTTAATTATGGTCGAACGAGAAACCATGGAGTTTGATGTTGTGATAGTAGGTGCAGGCCCCGCGGGCTTATCCTGCGCTATCCGACTCGCTCAACAGGCCCAGGAAAAACAAAAAGAATTAATGATTTGTGTAGTCGAGAAAGGCTCTGAAGTCGGCGCACACATTTTGTCGGGTGCCGTATTTGAGACTAAAGCACTAGACGAGCTGATCCCTGATTGGGCTGAAAAAGGTGCACCAATAACCACTAAAGTCACCGGTGATGATATTTATTTATTCAAAGATGAGCACAGCGCCACCAAATTGCCACATTTACTTGTGCCTAAAACATTTAAGAATGAAGGTAATTATATTGTTTCAATGGGGAATGTATGCCGTTGGCTCGCTGAACAAGCCGAACAGCTTGGAATTGAAATATTCCCAGGCTTTAGTGCCCATTCATTGATCATTGAGGACAAGCAAGTAAAAGGTATAGTTACCGGAGATATGGGTCTTGATAGGAAGGGTCAGCCAAAAGATAGTTACATGCCAGGTATGGAACTCAGAGCAAAGTACACGATTTTTGCGGAGGGTTGCCGAGGCCATTTAGGTAAATCACTCATCTCAGAATTTGAGCTTGATAAAGAAGCTTCTCCTCAACACTATGGCATCGGCTTCAAGGAAATTTGGCAAGTTGACCCAAGCAAACACAAAGAAGGCCTTGTGGTTCATGGCACAGGTTGGCCACTTGACAACAGCACCCATGGCGGCTCTTTTATGTACCATGGAGAAAATAACCAAGTCGTAGTCGGACTCATTATTGACCTTAATTACTCAAATCCCCACTTGAGTCCATTTGATGAATTCCAGCGTATGAAACATCACGACACCTTTGCCCAAGTTCTTGAGGGTGCTGAGCGCGTTGCATATGGTGCTCGTGCCATCGCAAAAGGTGGCTTCCACAGCTTGCCTAAAATGCACTTCCCAGGCGGATTACTTATCGGTTGTGATGCAGGTACTCTCAATTTTGCTAAAATAAAGGGTAACCACACTGCAATGAAATCTGGCATGCTGGCTGCTGATGCTATCATTGACGCCCTAGAGCAAGAGCATGCCCCATCAGATCTCGCAAGCTTTGCGGATCTGTTCAAAGCGAGTTGGCTTTACGATGAACTTTATCAGTCTCGTAATTTTGGTCCAGCAATGCATAAGTTAGGCCGTATTATGGGCGGAGCCTATAATATGATCGACCAAAATATTTTTTCAGGCTCACTACCATTTACCATTAAAGATGAACATGCTGATCATGAGCAGCTTAAGCTGGCATCGAAATCCAAAAAGATAAATTATCCAAAACCAGATGGTAAATTAAGCTTTGACAAACTTTCCTCTGTATTTTTATCGAATACCAATCATGAGGAAGTACAACCATGTCACCTTCAATTAAAAGATTCTGATATTCCAATCAAAGTTAATTTAGCGAAGTTTGACGAGCCAGCACAACGATACTGCCCAGCGGGCGTTTATGAAGTCAATGAAAATGAGCAAGGCGAAAAACAGTTTGTCATTAATTCGCAAAACTGTATTCATTGTAAAACCTGCGATATCAAAGATCCGAGCCAAAATATTACTTGGGTGACGCCAGAAGGCGCTGGAGGTCCAAACTATCCCAACATGTAGTACTAATTTATCCTAAATTGCGGGGGCGAAATGCCCCTTTCTTTCCTATACTTAGCTTAAAGTCATCGGAACTAGAGCTAAACCTATGTCGCAACAGTCCGTCACCTTCAGATTTTTAGCAGAGCCTACTGATGTCAACTTTGGCGGCAAAGTACACGGTGGGATGGTCATGAAATGGATAGATCAAGCTGGATACGCTTGCGCCGCTGGGTGGAGCGGCAGCTATTGTGTCACCGTTTCAGTGGCAGGTATGCGTTTTCATCGTCCGATTTTAGTTGGTCAAATCGTTGAGGTGTCCGCGCGCATTGCGCATACTGGCAATACGAGCATGCAGATCTTTATACAAGTCCGCTGTGGAGACCCAAAAACTCAAAGGTTGGTCGAAACCAATCACTGCATCATCAGCTTTATTGCCATGGATCAAGCAGGATACCCCATTCAGATCCCGCAATTTAAGGCGAAAACAGAAGAAGATAAAAAGTTAGAAGCGTATGCGGTAAAAATGAAAGAGATCGCTATCCAAACAGAGTCTTTACTAGAGCAAACATTGAGCGACAAATAATTCTGATCAAAAGACAATAATAAAGCATCAAGTACTTGCTGAGTCTAGTGCCGGCAGGCATCAACAAAAAGGCTAACTATATGCGACATACCTCAGCAACACGCTGCTTATGTAAGCAAAAGCTTAATTTTGATATCACCATGGCCTTTCAGCCGATCGTTGATATTAACTCCAAGTCGATATTCTCTTATGAAGCACTAGTGAGAGGAAAAAACGGAGAGAGCGCGTTCGAGATATTAAGCAATGTCAATGAAGATAACCTATATGCCTTTGATCAGCGTTGCAGAGTAACTGCGATTGAGACGTTTTCAGCGCTGAACCAAACGGATAATCTCAACATTAATTTTATGCCGCAAGCTATTTATGAACCTCAAGCTTGCCTCGAGACTACCATAAAAAGTGCCAAACGATGTCAGTTTCCAACGAAACAGATTATTTTTGAAGTAACCGAGCAAGAGCAAGTGATTAGCCGCTCTTTTCTCACAACAATTTTCAAAACATATAGAGAGAATGGATTCAAGACTGCTATTGATGATTTTGGTGAAGGGTATGCTGGCCTTAGCTTGCTTAGTGGGTTTCAACCTGATCTTATTAAACTTGATATGTCGCTGATCGCTGATATTCAAAACAATCATGCTAAGCAAGCTATTCTCAAAGGCATGATTGTCACCTGTGATATGCTCAATGTGAAGCTACTCGCAGAGGGAGTAGAGACTCGGGCTGAATACGAGTATCTCAAGCAGGCTGGACTAACCTTGTTCCAAGGTTACTACTTTGCCAAACCAGTTATAGAGTCGCTTCCCACAGTTGACTGGCATAAAGTCTGATAAACCCGAGCGAGGACAACACAGAGAGTAATCACTAGAATATTTTAGCTCATATTATTTAAATAGGTATCAGTAAGTTGCTTATTTTTTGACATCATTCACGCTTAAGTTTTGTTCTTGATGCTTACTAATTAGTCATAGCTGTGGTAGGATCCGCGCCGAATTTTTTGGCTTAGGCTGGTTTGTGGTGAGAAATGTACAATTTTTAGTAGTAGACGACTGTTTAACAGTGCGCAATCTTGTACGTAACATCATCCATACTCGCTTGGGCTCAGACAAAGTCATCCTAGCGACAAATGGTGTGCATGCTACTCAAATTCTAGAGTCTCACCCGATTGATATTATTATTTCAGATTGGAATATGCCTGAAATGAATGGCGAGGAACTACTATATCATGTCCGGAACAATCACCAGCTAAAAGATATTCCATTCATCATGATGACCTCCAACGGCGGCCGCGATTTTGTCATTACAGCAATACAAAACGGAGTAAGCCATTTTGTCGTTAAACCATTCAAAGCTGAAAAACTAGAAGCAGCTGTTAACAAATCATGGAATAGTGCAAGCAAACGCCAATCTACTCGACACTCAGCGCTACCTCCACATAAGGCGCTGATATACTCGGGACGCACTCTTATCAATGGACAAATTACAAACATTAGCCGAACAGGTATGCAGCTACAAGCTCCCTATTCTGAAGCATTAAAATTATTCCAAACGACCAAGTTTGACGTTACATTCGAGCACGATACCGGCTTAACACTACTGAATTTAGCCGCTCTACACGGCACTATCGTGCGCATTGAAGTAAACGATGAGCGGGTAAAGGACTGTCTCTTTGGTGTTAGATTTGATCTAGAGGCATTTTCAGAGACAACTCAAGTTAGCGTTGACGCGTTGTTGGACTTCTTAGATAAGCAAGCACCTGACGAAGTCAATAACGATCATTAAACCTACTAGTAGCTTCCGCCTTTGGTATTAAAGTAGATTTCGCGCTAGTGTAAATATCACCTTTTCACTTGCAGCAATAGCCTCTTGCTTACTTAAATTCCCTTCTTTTAGTAGTTGTACGCTCACTTTTTCTGCTTCTTGACTGAGTAAAGTATCTAATTCTTTGGGACTAACTACACCATCGGATAAGTTTGACACGATAGCTTGTAGTGATGCGCGACGATTTGAAATTGCGCTTATCAGTATAGGTCTGAGTGGCGACGAATGGCATAGGGCTTGTTGGCAGCTTTGATGAACTTTTTTATAAAATTCCATGACAACTATATACCATTTCTTATTTTTTGCGCTCGAAGCTTTTCCTTTAGCCCTTGAATAGGCTTAATCTCAGCGACGAGTTTTTTATATTCGTGCGCACGGGTACCAAGAATTCTATCGCACTGATGCTGTGAATTGTCATTAAGTTGGTAAAATAACTGTTGCTTATCCATAGAGAGAGAACCAATCTTATTTTGTTTACAACTTTATACTAAAAATCAAAATAAAATAATTACACCACATTACAGCGATGGCACCCTTTTGAGATTTTGTGAAAAACACAATTGATAGTAAACTCACGCTACTTAGATTTAGATAGAGAAAACGGTGGAACCTGTCAAAATTCAGCCCATTGGCTATATTCAATCACCTTACAAACAAAAATTCGCTATTCCAAGACAACCAAGGCTTGTCCCTGAAGCAAAAGCCAAGTTGCGCTTTGTCGGCGAATTTAATCGCGAAGAATTTGTTCGTGGGATTGACGAGTTTACGCATATTTGGCTGCTATTTCGTTTCCATGAAACGGCTGATAAAGGTTATTCTGCTCTCGTTCGTCCACCAAGATTAGGTGGTAATGAACGCAAAGGTGTCTTTGCGACTAGGGCAACTTTTAGACCTAATGGCATTGGCATGAGTGCAGTAAAACTCGAGGGTATTGAATACAAAAATGGTCAACTAGATTTATTATTATCTGGAATTGACCTATTAGATGGTACACCCATTATTGACATCAAGCCATACCTTCCATACTCAGATGCCTTGGTGGATGCTACCGCAGGCTTTGCTGACACCAGACCTGAAACACAAATGTCAGTCAGTTTTTCAGATGATGCTGCAACCTTTATCGAAAAGCAAAAACAATACCCAGAACTAAAACAGTTTATTGCGAACGTACTTAAACAAGATCCTCGCCCTGCATACAAGAAAAAACGTGCATTACAACAGAGCTATGGTATGAGTTTATATGATTATAATATCCGCTGGAGCGTAGATGGTGAGCACAATCATGTCACTGAGATTTCGTCAGCTAAATAGTGAACACCGCTGCTTACCAATAAACTACTAAATTATGAAAATGTTTAGGTATTAAAGCTTTTTAAGCGGCAATAGCACTGCTAGAATAGCCGCTAATAAGAGAACAATAAGTAACTTATACTGGAATAAGAATGCGTACGAGTGAATATATATTGGCGACTCAAAAAGAGACGCCGTCTGATGCCGAAGTGGTAAGCCATCAGTTAATGCTTAGAGCGGGAATGATCCGTAAACTAGCATCTGGACTTTATACTTGGCTGCCATCAGGCTTAAAAGTTTTCCGCAAAGTCGAAAGAATTGTCCGCGAAGAAATGGACAAAGCGGGAGCGATTGAGCTTCTCATGCCAGTGATCCAGCCAGCAGAGTTATGGGAAGAGTCTGGTCGTTGGGAGCAGTTTGGTCCTGAACTTTTACGTATTAATGACCGTCACGGCCGCCCTTTTGCGCTGGGCCCAACACATGAAGAAGTGATCACGGATCTTGTACGTCGCGAAATTAATAGCTATAAGCAACTTCCAATCACACTTTACCAAGTGAGCACAAAAGTGCGTGACGAGGTTCGTCCACGCTTTGGCGTAATGCGTGCACGTGAATTCACCATGAAAGATGCATACTCATTCCATATGAGTGATGAATGTCTTGAAAAAACCTATCATAAGATGTTCCAAGCTTACTGTAACATTTTTGATCGTTTAGGCGTTGACTACCGCCCAGTTATCGCAGACAGCGGTTCAATTGGTGGTAACTTATCGCACGAGTTCCATGTACTTGCAGAGTCTGGTGAAGATGCTATCGCATTTAGTGACGAAAGTGATTACGCGGCAAACATTGAGAAGGCTGAAGCGCTAGCACCAACTGAAGCTCGTCCAGCCCAAAATAAAGAACTCAATACGTTTGACACGCCGGAAGCTTTCACCATCGCAGAGCTAAAAGCAAAGCATGGCGTGAAACCGCACCGTGGCGTCAAAACACTTATTGTGTATGGGGCACCAAATGAAGACGGTCATCGTGGTCTTGTCGCGCTGATTGTTCGTGGCGATCATGAATTAAATGAGCTCAAAGCTGAAAAACTAGCACTAGTCGATTCACCACTTGAAATGGCAAGCGAAGAAGACATCGTCAAGGCAATTGGTGCAAAACCTGGTTCACTGGGCCCTGTTGGTCTCTCAATGCCTATTATCGTAGATCGCAGTGCCGCAGTAATGGCAGACTTTGTAGCTGGTGCAAACAAAGATGGTGTTCATTATAGTGGTATCAACTGGGACAGAGACGTAAACGACTATACTGTTGAAGACATACGTAACGTAGTCGAGGGCGATCCAAGCCCTTGTGGAAAGGGTAAAATCCTGATCAAACGCGGTATAGAAGTTGGTCACGTATTCCAGCTTGGTACAAAGTACTCAGAAGCGATGAAAGCCGGTGTCCTCGGTGAAGAAGGTAAAAACCAAACATTGACCATGGGCTGTTATGGTATTGGTGTTTCACGCATCGTTGCCGCGGCAATCGAGCAGAATAATGACGACTACGGTATCAAGTGGCCTGTTGCCATTGCGCCATTCGAACTTGCTATCGTGCCAATGAACATGCACAAGTCTCACCGTATCCCTGAGATAGCAGAGAAATTCTATACAGATCTGCAAACTAAGGGTATAGATGTATTATTTGACGACCGTAAGGAGCGTCCTGGCGTTATGTTTAACGATATGGAGCTTATTGGCGTACCGTATACCTTAGTAATAGGTGAGCGCAACCTTGATGAAAATAAGGTTGAGTTGAAAAACCGCCATACTGGCGAAAAGTTAATGCTTGATATTGAGTCTGCGGTAGACACTATCGTTAATGCAATTAAAAGCAAATAAGTACGCTTGAGTTTCCAATAGAGGGGCATTCTTTTGTCTGCCCCTTTGTCATATTACCTTCTTCTAATTGCCCTGTATCTGTCACCTTTACCTCTTAGCATTATTATTATTACGCTAAAGAGTCAGGCCATGAAAACAACGTACTATCCGAGTATTTGGATCTCAGATGTCCATTTAGGCTACAAGGACTGTAAAGCAAAGTTCTTGTTAGATTTCCTCAACAAAACAGAATGTGATGTACTATACCTAGTGGGTGATATTGTTGATCTATGGTCAATGAAACGCCAATTCTTTTGGGATCCCTCTCATTATCAGGTATTGGAATGTATACAAAAAAAAGCTGAAGCTGGTACTCGCGTTATTTACATTCCTGGTAATCACGATGAAACCTTTAGGCATTATGGCGGACAAACACTCTTTAAAGTCGAAGTACACAAAACCTTCATTCATACCACTTCGGCAGGTAAACGCTTTTTACTGCTACATGGTGATGACTTTGATTCAGCAACTCGCTACAACAAACTGATCAGCCTCATTGGTGACACCGCTTATGACTTTTTATTGTTTTTAAATCGTTGGACCAATCGTGTACGACGGTTATACGGAGGCCATTATTGGTCACTGGCATCTTGGCTTAAACAACGTGTACATAAGGCGAGAGAAGCTATTGCAGCTTTTGAAAATGCCGCTATTCATGAAGCGAAAAAGCAAGGCGTTGACGGTATTATCTGCGGGCACATCCACCAGCCTGAGATCCGTGTCGTAGACGGCATCGTTTATTGTAATGATGGTGATTGGATAGAGAACTGCACAGCATTGGTAGAAAACCAAGCTGGTCGTATCGAATTGCTGCATTGGTCAGACGTACAATCTGTCCTCAGTGTCGTTGAAATGGAAAGTATGGAAACCAATAATGTTAAAGCCGCTTAATTAGCGGCTTCTTTTTAATCACTCATCCTTTAATAGCTTATGCAGTAAATCGATGCGCTTATTAGTACGCTTATTTTGCACGTATGCCTGAGCGTTTAAGCTCATCATCAGGATCAGCAGTATGTATAAAACAGGTTGTTCGATAATTTCTGGATAACAATATACCAAAAATACGACTGCCGTTAGCATACCTGCACTTCTATAGAATCGCTGTTTATTGTTAGGCCGCAGCGAGTTAAATTCTCTTAGTGTCGCTTCCTTTTGCAACATTTCCTCAGCCAAAGCCTGAGGAGAATCCTGATTGTGTTTCATATTTAGTGTTTATACCTAGTGTTAGCACAGTGCATTTTTTGCACTTATCTGAGCTTTTTGCCATGTTGGCTGTATTATATTAGTCTTCATGCTTGCTTAGTTTGAAAAAACGAATAAACAGCAAAGTGTTTATTTTGGCGATAGAAAATAGCTCACTTATTTAAGATGATTGGTATTACATATGTCGTCATTGCCCAAACAATTATACCTAAAATAAAGACAAGGATACCATATTTAAAGTGTTTCACTATTGGGAAAACCTCTTTATCCGTATGCGCTACCGACAGCGGATACTGCCAATGCGTTAACGCTAGCAGAAGTGGCTCGGCTTCTACGCTCATGCCAGAGAGTGAGACCGTCGTGCCGTATTCTGTGTCAAATACTAACTCAACAATATGATTACGACGAGTAGAAGCGGCTAATCTATCTAGGTCACTGACCGTGAATGTATTCCAGTGTGCTTTAATACTTTTAACTTCGCCCTTGTTTACCTTTCGAGGCTGTTTATCTTTAAACAGTAACGCGGGTAGCAATAGGCTGTCTTTCTCGACCTCAATTTCGTTACAGGGAGAATGATAAACAAAATAGTGTTTATTACTGATAAGCACACACGTCAACCAGTAGCTCAAATAGGTGAGCACCAACAATACTAAACCCGCTACATAATTTTGAGATGAGTAAAGCACAGCGCCAGTCATAAAACCAAAGCCCCCTACTACCATCCAAGCAATATGGCGCTTCTCCCGTGGTGTTGGTAGTGCGCATCGTAATACTGGAAAGCACGCCTCAATCGCTCTA
Source organism: Pseudoalteromonas peptidolytica (assembly GCF_012641745.1). Classification (GTDB taxonomy): domain Bacteria; phylum Pseudomonadota; class Gammaproteobacteria; order Enterobacterales; family Alteromonadaceae; genus Pseudoalteromonas; species Pseudoalteromonas peptidolytica. The sequence continues at coordinate 52,332 of NZ_WEHZ01000009.1, read as the reverse complement.
TTATTTCTCATAAATGAAGGAAATAACTCAGCAAGAGTTACTGGGGTCTCACGCGCTGCTCCGTCAGTATAGGAAGCTCCAGTTTGACCTTTGTTTTGATCAAAACCTACTCCTGACAATATCTCGTCAAGTTGGCTGGTTTGCTTCAAACACGAAAACGAATAGATGGCAGGCCGCTTACCATTAGCAAGGTAGCTAATGCCTAAATAACTGAGCTGTTTATTCCCCTCCACTGACATGTCAGTTACCGTTTTAAGTGGTATTAGAGATTGATGTATTGTCCAAATGTTTCTACTTAGCACCGACAGTTGCTTTGTGATCACAACTTGTTTTTTAAAAGGATCAAACGTTAAGCGATGACAGTATGAAAATAGCACCAAGGCAATGATTAAGTAGACCAGCGCTTCGATGAAACTTGAAGTGAAAAAATGCAGCACTGACGATAACAACAATAACATTGCAATGCCGCTAGTTACTGTTTCACTGACAGACTTTAGTTCTGTGGTTGATGTCATCTTTACATTCCTTGAGTGACAAATATTGAAGCTTAAAACTTCCGCCCGCTATCCTGAAACTAACCTGAAGTCGGGGTAAACATTATGACGAGTTTAAGTTAACTACAACTCCGGCATGTATTAAGGCGCTAATCGTACAGAAAAACGCCATAATTCTCAATAATTACTGCTGCCTTGTACTTTACCTAAACAGTACAGTTTCTTTATTAAACCACTTGACGCAGCAGACAAGGAGACCTGCTGCTAATACCGTTGATGCACCAAATATCAGAGCAACATAGCTATAATCAACGGTGCCTTTAATGATTTCTTTTATGGCCAACGCAACATTAGTTATGGGGATCAAGGCCGTCTTAGCCGTCAATTCCATATTTGGCATTAAAGACATCACTATGGGAATAAAAATCCCCATACTCAGTGGCCCCATATAGTTTTGTGCTTCTTTAAAGGTTCTTGCGTAAATGGAAATAGCCAATGTCAGTGATGACAGCATAACTGCAACTGGCAGTAGCAATGCAAAAATTAAGACAAAGTCCATCATGGCCACCGAAGAAAAAGCAGTTTTAATGACATCAAGCTCGACGAAACGACTCGCTATCCCAATCCACAACGCCATACTAGAGACCGTAATAAGGGCACAGAATATTGAACTACTCAGTACAGTTAAAAACTTTCCTAATACCAATTCAGTGCGAGAAATTGGGGTCAATAATAGCGTCTCTAAAGTACCACGCTCTTTCTCTCCTGCACCTAAGTCTATTGCCGGATAACTCGCACCCATCAGCACTAATGGGATAAGCATGTAAGGGATAAATACACCTAACTTTTCACCTAAGTTTTCACGCTTATCCGCAGTATCTACCTTGGTAATTGAAATAGGTTGTAAAACAGCAGCTTGCTGCTCTTGAGACAATCCCAAAGCGGCTAATTTCAATGCTCTAAGTTCATCGGAAAATGACATTGCCAGTTTAGATAAACGGTCATAAATAAAGTTAATCGATTGGGCATCATTGAACACTATTTTCCATTCGCTTTTAATGCCCGACTCTAAGTTTTTCGCGGGATCAGCGGGGATAAATATCCCCACATCAATCACACCATTACGGACAGCGTCACTGAGCGCTTCAACACTATCAAGTGCTAGTTCTCCATTATATTTTTTAAAACTTTTATGATAAAAAACTTGTTCTGAAAACTTTTCGGCAAAGGACTCGTTCACAATATAGTACGTATGCACTTCCTGTTTTGCTTCCATCGCGGCTTGTGATGCCATAAACCCTACTAATGCCATGATCACGGGAAACACGAGCATGGGTAGGGCTATCACGAAAAATAGTGTTTTACGGTCGCGCAGAAGCTCTCTGAGCTCTTTCAAAAATACTTCAAACATGCGCAGCTCCCGTTAATAAATTCAAAAATGCTTGGTTTAGCTCGTGACTTTGGCCTTTGGTTTTAAATTCTGCAAGGCTGCCATCGAAACAGGTTATCCCCTTGTCAATTACAGACACTCGGTCACACAACAGTGCCACTTCATCTAAATGATGAGTTGAGAATATAACGGGTGTGCCAGCTGATTTAAGGTCACGGATAAATGAGATTACGGTTTGCGTAGTCATAATATCAAGCCCCGTAGTTGGCTCGTCTAACACCACCACCTTGGGGTTATGCACTACTGCTCGTGCAATATTTGTTTTTTGCTTCATTCCAGTCGACAAATGCTCTGCTCTTTTATCTAGAAAAGTTTCCATTTCCAAGCGTTGAAACAGTGCATCGCATCTGGCTTTTAGCGCTTTTCCTTTTAATCCATGAAGTCGAGCAAAGTATTCTACATTTTCTTTGGCTGTAAGACGGCCGTATAGCCCCGTTGAACCAGAGAGAAAGCCTATTGCCTTACGCGCCACAACTGGCTTTTTTACAATATCCTGACCGTCAACCAAAATAGTGCCATCGTCTGGGGTTAGTGCAGTAGAGAGCATACGCAAAGTTGTGGTCTTTCCTGCTCCATTTGGCCCCAGTAGACCCAGTACCTCTCCCTCACCACAGTGTAGGTTCACCTCCTCCACACTGTGGAAAAAGCCATCTCGCTCTCGAGGATCTGTCTGACTCTTTTTCTTTTTATGTTCGCGAGTTAGGGCAAAACGTTTTTTTAGTCCGCTAATAGCTATCATGCTATTTCCTTCTTTTCGGTCTGAAATAGTCCGTGTTTTGATAAAATGCAAGGTCTTGTGGTTCATACCAATTTGGGATCCCCAGCAGTGGAATTGGCGACATTTTGGTATTGTCCTCAAGTAAACCGTCACTAATAAGTTCAACCAGTTTGGTATCGAGCCAAATATATTGCTGAGCAAGTGAAAGCTGCCAAAAAGCAGCATCAACATTGATACACACCAGCTTTCCCGTCAACCCAATAAAGGGATCCGTTAGCATTTCATAATTTGCATGACCAAATACAAAAGGCTTTAAACTTTGCGGCCACTGGGACTTGTTGTCATAAAATACACGCTGCCAATCGTGGGCTTTAAACGCATCTCGCCACATGTCATCATCTATTGCTAATACCAAACCACATTCATCAAATAACGTAAGGGCATTGCGTTTTTTACTTCTCTGCTTTAAGCCAAACTGTTCTATTTCTTCGATATGTAACGCATTTAACAGTGCTTTTGTTTTTGGGAATAAACACCAAATAAGCGCGCCAAATAAATCATGCCAATTTTGACTGCGTGTTGGTACTTGGTGAGTTTCATAGATAATTTCTTCGTAGTATTTTTCACCAAAGTCCAGCGTTTCGTCGGCCACAAACCGAGTATTATATTGTTGTGAGCTAATGGTGTTTGCGTGTGATGATAGCCACTGAGGTGTTGGCCAGTCTGATTGGCTTTTTAAATCAAACAGCTGATTCAAATGGGAAAAGGGTTCGGCCTTTAAACATGTAACCTGCCACGCCTCAGGCGCTGTAAACTTTTTCATAGGATTGAAATACTTAACATGCAATTAGCTGGCTATTTTACTTAAGCGTTCGATACTTGGCAAAAGTCAATTGTAAATGACCGTAACTGCACACAACGCAAGTAATACCAATTTTCTAAATTAAGTAGTCTATTTTGAGGCGAGAAAATCTTGTCGATAACTCCGCTACCGCGTCCTGCTATCGCTTTGGTACCTACATCCATATAGGCAAGGCAAAAATTTTGCTATTTAGTTGTTCTAAGTGAGAAATTTTTAACGCTGTTAGCGTCAGATTAACTCCTTCAAATTGAGCAAGTATTAAGTCAAATTGGTATAACATCGCGATGGTGATACCTGATTGAAAACGACCCTACAAGCTACTAGTAAGTCGCTTCTATAAAGTGATGAACGTCTCCTTATTCTCGAACTTTACCGTATTTTGTGTTACAAGTTACGGGTTCCTAACAAGTAAAAGAAAGGCAATTATGAAACTTAGACTGGCGCTCAGCTCACTCTCTGTTGCTGTACTTGCGGGCTGTGTTAGCACAAGCAATAGCCCTCAAGACATCGACACTGCGTATAACAGTATTAATGATGCTCAACTAAGAGCTCACATCAAAACACTGGCATCTGACGAATTTGGCGGCCGCGCACCGTCAACTAAAGGGGAAGAGCTAACACTTGCCTATTTAACCAAACATTTTAAAGCACTTGGCTATGAGCCTGGTAATGGCAATAGCTTCCTACAAGAGGTTCCCCTTGTCTCGCTGGAAGCAGACCCTAATATGACGTTAGAAATTGGTGGCAAAAGCTACGAATATAAAAAAGATATGGTGATGGGCTCTGCTCGGATCAGCGAGCTTGAATCAATTACAGATTCAGAGCTTGTATTTGTTGGCTACGGTGTTAACGCGCCTGAGTACGATTGGAATGATTATGAAGGGCTAGATGTTAAGGGTAAAACAGTTGTCATGCTAGTCAACGACCCTGGGTTTGCTAATCCTGATTCAGGCAAGTTTACTGGTGAAGCAATGACTTATTACGGCCGCTGGACGTATAAATACGAGGAAGCTTCTCGTCAAGGTGCTGCTGGCGCTATTATTGTTCATGAAACCGCACCAGCTTCTTACCCATGGAGCGTAGTGGAAAACTCTTGGAGTGGACCACAATTTGGTTTCCAAAAAGAAAATAATAATATGGATCGTGTGGCTGTTGAAGGCTGGGTAACCGTTGACGTCGCAAAAGAATTATTTGAAAAAGCAGGGCTTGATTTCGAGACCGCTAAGGCAAAAGCGGCGCAAGGCGCATATCATGTCGATATGGGCGACCTCAGTGCCTCTGTCACAGTCAAGAACACGATTAAAAAATCTACTTCATATAACTTTATTGCTACCCTTCCTGGCAGTAAAAAATCTGATGAGCACATCATCTACTCTGCACACTGGGATCACTTAGGTATCGACCCAAACCGTAAAGGCGACCAAATCTATAACGGTGCTCATGATAACGCAAGTGGTACGGGTGGCATGATTGAAGTCGCTGAAGCCTTCACTAAGCTACCAACACGCCCTGACCGCTCAATTACATTTTTAGCGGTGACGGCCGAAGAGCAAGGCCTGCTAGGCTCTAAGTTTTATGCTGCAAACCCAGTGATCCCTGCAAAACAAACTGTTGCTAACATCAATATGGATAGCCTAAACCTTTTAGGTAAAGTAAAAGACATCAGCGTTGTGGGTATTGGAAAGTCAGAGCTTGACGAAATGCTAGAAACAGCTGCAAAGGCGCAAGACCGTGCAGTCTCAGGCGATCCTCGCCCAGCGGCTGGTGGTTACTACCGTTCGGATCATTTCGCGTTTGCGAACATGGGCGTACCAGCAATGTATGCAGGTGGCGGAACTGAAGCTCGAGATGCCGCTACTGAAAAGTATCGCAAGCGCATGGGGCTGGTATTGCGTGGTTGTTATCATCAGCCATGTGATCGCTACCGTGACGAATGGGATCTAAGCGGTGCGGTGCAAGACCTGCAACTTTTCTTTAAAGTTGGCTATGATGTGTCTCAACAAAATGAATGGCCAAAATGGAAAGCAACCGCCGAGTTCCAAAGAAAATAATACAAATGATATTGATTTTCATTTAATTTAAATCTAAAGTGCAACTTAGATAATACACGGGTTGCACTTTATGCTTTCATCTCTTCTTCGATACTCTCAACCAGCACACATAGCTAAGGTGAGTTTATTGTTTAACAAACGTCTGGTTTTACCGATTTTCATCATCGTACTTTTGGCATTTGAAACAGCCAGACCTATTGTTCTTGGCGCACTAAGTGATGCTTTTTTTCAAGTCAGCGTCTTCGTTGCGGCCACTTTACTTATCTATTACTTTTTAGTTGATAAGATCCCACAACTCAACCTGAATTATCTCAGTGCTAAATCCCCTATTCTTGAAATTATCATGGCGTCAATATTAGGCGCTTTACCCGGCTGTGGTGGTGCAATCATCGTTGTTACTCAATTTACCAAAAAACAAGCTAGTTTTGCCTCTGTTGTGGCAGTGCTTACAGCAACGATGGGAGATGCCGCGTTTTTGCTATTGGCTAAGGAGCCGCTTACAGCCGTCATAATCATTACAATGGGCGTCGGTGTGGGCATTGCAAGCGGAGTTGCTGTGCACTTAATTCATAAACCCGACTTTTGTGTACCACAGCGTGTTAACAAAGTCGAAGAAGAAGCCCTTCATGTCAGTCGTGCTTTCAGTATCAGCCGTAAGGTTTGGAAATTATGTTTACTTCCAAGTCTGGTAATTGCACTGGCTATCGCGTTTAACTTTGACATGGCACCATTTGAAAACATAATAATATGGCTAGGCGCTATACTGTGCCTTTTCGCCGTCAGTGTTTGGGCACTAAGTTCAAAAGGTGTCAGTTATAAAGACATCACCTGTGAAGAGGGTGAATGCGACCCGCCTTCTAAGCTTACTCGGGTTTTACAGGACACGCATTTTGTCACCGCTTGGGTGGTTGCAAGCTTCTTACTCTACGAATTATCTACCGCATATTTAGGGCTTGATCTGGCTATGTGGTTTAAAGACTACGCTATCTATGCACCACTTGTAGCTATACTTGTCGGGCTGTTGCCTGGTTGTGGACCACAGATTGTTGTGACGACTCTGTATCTTCAAGGTGTGGTGCCCTTTAGTGCACTTGCAGCAAATGCTGTAGCTAACGATGGTGACGCGTTATTTCCTGCAATTGCACTGGCGCCAAGAGCAGCACTATTTGCTACTTTCTACTCAGCAGTGCCCGCATTTATTGTGGGCTACGGCTTATTTTATTTCTCACTGGGATGATAATGCCGAATGCCATTATCATCCACCATCACGTAACAGCTATCACGATTTTGGAACGCTTTATAAAAGGTGTCATCATACAACAGCTTTTCACTTTTTGTATCACCGCCCGCCCCTTGATAGCTGACTAACATGTGGCACTGGTGACATATTAAGGGATTAACCAAGCGTTTGTCTGCGGCTTTAATTACTGCGGTGACCTCATATACTTTGCCTTGCTCTTTACTTTTGAACCAAGTCATATACTAATTTTGCTCCTATTAAATCACTTAATGCTGTTCCTACAGACTTAAACAAAGTAATTTCATGCTCATCACTTCGCCTGAGATTATTTTTAGCCATTTCGCTAAGCTCTGCAACTATCTTTTCGGCGCTGAATTTGCCTTCACTGATCGGCAATAATAGTTCGCCGGCTTCGTTTAATACATTAGCGCGACTGTCAACAAATACTCGACTTCTCACCACTGTTGTTGTATCGCACTCTCGACAATGCTTATGGTGATTACCAATACAATCTATATGCGTCCCCCCGCTTAGCCACTCGCCATCAAATAGTGGCGAGTGACTACCAGTCGCGCAACTGATCACATCTGCTGATGCAATAACAGATGCAGTTGCCCGCTTGTAACGCACAAACTCAATATCTTGATATTGTGATGATAGCAACTCTACTAACTGACCACTTTTGTGTTCATTACGTGCAATTATGGAAACTTTAGAATAATTTCTGACGCTTAAATGAGCGTTTATCATATAACTCGCTACATTTCCTGACCCGAAAAAGACCAAATGCTTAGCATCCTTCGGTGCCAGATAATCTGCTGCTAATGCTGACACTGCAGATGTTCTCCATAACGTTACCTCAGTGCCGTCCACCAATGCCAGCGGTTCACCAAACTCGCGCCCGAATAGCATGATTTTAGAGTAAAGTGTCGCTTTATCATGCTGGGGATTGCTCGGAAAATACGTAAATGCTTTGACCCCTATCACGTCTGCATTCCACGCGGGCAAAACAGCAAACGCATCATGATTATTACGGCTATCATCCAACTCAAAAACTTGTCGTGCAGGGGTGCCCGCGGCTTGTGCAAAACCGTGCTTAAGCGCCTGTATTAGCGTTGAGTAGTTAAGGTTATTTATTACTTCTTGGCGAGAGATAATCTGCATCTTGACTCCTTAGCTCGCGAGCTGAAAGTTTTGCGGAGCATGGGTTAAACATTTAGACCCACTTTCTGTCACTAAGACATCCTCTTCAAGCCTTATGCCGCCATAATTTGGAATATAAATGCCCGGCTCAATGGTGATGATATTGCCAACTTCTAATTGATGGTCAACGCCAGGTTTGATAAATGGCTGTTCATGCAAAAATAATCCAACACCATGTCCCAAACCTTCACCTGCGTATTGTGCAAATGGACTATTACTGAGCACTTGATGCGAAGCTGTATTCAACTCGCTACAATTGACCCCAGGTTTTATCAGCTCAAGCGCTGCGTGCTGAGCTGCTTGCACTATTTCAAACATTGATTGTTGCTGTTGGTTTGATTCACCAAGTACATAACTTCTTGTCATATCAGAACGATAACCGTTTATTACAGCACCAAAATCGATGAGCACTAAGTCTCCGAGGTTGAGTTTAGTATTACTTGGGTTTCCATGAGGGAGAGATGAGCGCGCGCCGAATAGTAAAATAGTATCGAAAGCGACGCCCTCAGAGCCTAATTTTTGCATCTGATATTCAAGCTCAATCGCAACTTCTCGCTCCGTAGCTCCCGCTTTGAGAAAACGCAATGTATGCGCAAGTGCAGAGTCTGCAATCTCTGCTGCCCGTTGAATACAGTGGATTTCATATTCATCTTTCACTTGTCTAAGCGATTCCACCCATAGCGGCGCGGCTATCAGCATCTGACTTTTTGAGCTGGTATTTAATGACAAAAAATCTGCGTGACTAATGTGATGCGCCTCAAATGAAACCTGACGTACCTTACCCAGCAACCTGAAAATACAGTTGGGCAAAGATTCTTCGTCACGATTTCTTAGCACAACCTCAACGCCGACGGCTTCATTGCCTGCACGCTCAAAATACCGGTAATCGGTGATCAGTTGATGTTGTCCATTAGCTCGCACGAGTAATGTTGCTGCGTGGCCTGTAAAGCCGGTCAAATACACAATATTTTCGTAGCCATAAACAATAAGAGCATCACTTTGATGTTGTTGTAACTTCTTAATTAAACGTTGTTGTCTGGCTGAATAGTTAACCTGCATAGAAGTCAGCACCCTTTTTATTGACCTGTTTTAATAAAAGTCATGTTCACTAAAATAAAGCGAGTGAACCGTACCCGTAAGTCCACTCTGTATCAAATTATGGTCGAGAAAATAAGCCAAACAAACCTGTTTGGCTTTGGCATCTTTAAGAATACTAAAATGTAAACCTTGCAACTAATGAAGCGTAACGCTCTGTTTGACGCAGTGTCGCTAGGCCATAGTCGGGGTTAACCACCAATCCATTGTCTCCATCTAATGAGCGTTGCTCGTTGATGTCCAATGCCTTATCACTGTTAAGTAAGTTATAAATTGTTCCCTTCAGCAATAAATCATGCCCAAGTACGTCAGTGGAGTAACTCAATGATACATCCACTATTGTCGCCCACGGTAATTCGCCAACGCTGCCGCGAGGTATGGCCTTACCATTTTCATCATAATGAGAAACATGGCCATAATCTTTACTTACACAATCATCCCATGGGCTGCCATTTCGGCAGCTATCCACACCAACTGGGTGTTTTGAAAAATAGTTCATCGGACGTCCTGAGGTGGTACGGGCAACCAATCCCAATGTAAACTCATCAGTAATGTCGTACGATCCAGATAGCTTTATTGAATGGCGGTGATCATTAGGCAAATTACCATAGCCGTTATCCATCAAATCAGCATAGTCATACGATGTTGTCCAACCGGGATCGGCTTGGTTATTGTCTGTCTTTACCAACCCCTCGGTGTTGCCGTAACTATGAGACCAAGTATAAGAGGCATTTATTCTCAGCTTATCGGAAATATTTCCTTCCAAAGTGAATTCAAGTGCAAGATATTTACGAACGGCCTGCTGAAGTGCTAGTTCTTCAGCCGTTAGCGTAATATCATCAGCCTGCCCGTCGCCATCAAAGTCATAACTCATGGTGATAGCTTCACCAGGGTTGTTTAACACATAGTACGACCCCTGCCCTACATTGTCCTGTATACCTAGCTCTGCCAACTTCTTCGCAAGAACAGGGCCGACATCAGTATCTTCAACACTACGACCAAGATCACGATAAATTGCCCTCACACCAAAAGCCATATCATCAAAAATTGAGGTTTGATAACCCAAAGTAAATTCATCGGAATACATAGGCTTTAGAGAAGATGACGCAATTAGCCCCGGCTCTGTGATACCCCGTTGTCGCCATCGCCTGTCACGTAGCATTTCTCCACGACTTGGTGAACCATCTTGCAACAAAACGGGGTAACCATTACCATCAATTTGGTCTAGGTCAAAATATTCAAACCACTCTACTGATGCCGAGCCTTGAGTGATATTCATATTCGCGGAAACAGGCTGAAAGTACCGTCCATAGGTTACAAACACCTTAGACTCACCGTCACCATTTAGGTCATAAATTGCTTGCAGCCTTGGTGCAAGTTGATTGTCCATATCAACAAATGCGCGGCCATCTGTAACCGTATTCTCAAATTGGCTGTACCTAAGTCCTAAATTGAAAACCAGTTGCTCTGTTACTTGCCATGAATCGTTGACATAAAACGCCAATGATTTCACCTCGGAGTCAACTGTGCGTGTCCTGACCCGACGTTCAATATAGTCTTGCCCAAGTGCAGCGCCTGATATGCTATTTTCCCCTGCGGTCTTTACCGTCCACCACCCTTGTGCGTCTGCGAGTCCATTTTGTCCTTCAAAATACTCTACTTGTACTTTTGTGTAGTCAACCCCAAACAAAATTGCGTGATAATCTAAATCGATATTAAAGTCTAGCCGCGCTTGATCGCGTATAAATTCTTGTTCAGACACGCCACTGGCGGTGTGGCTCGATAGCGTTACTGTACTTCCCCGTTCGTCCCAGACCCCAGGAGCCGTTGATGCGACTATATTTTCGACATTTTCAGTCACTCGGCCTACCACTGCTGAAACCGAGAAGAAGTCACTCAGATAACCGTTATAGTTAACACTATATACTTTACCACCATCCTCCCCCGGGGCTGCCACACCTTGCTTATCACCTATGGTATTACGCTGCCAATCATAAGTGTAAGTTTGCCTTGTCCATTCTCGCTTGTTGTTCATTGCTGAAATACCAACAGAATGGTTTTCATTAATGAACCAATCTAACTTTGTGAACCAACGGTCTTCATCTCGGCTCCTATCATTGTAGGTCGTTTGTCCTGCCCAGCGACTGTCTTCTCTGCGGGGCGCAAATAAGCCGTAAAAAAACAGGCTATCTTCAATAATCGCACCGCTTGTCCAAACTTGAAGTGCTTTAAATGAATCATAATTCTGTTGTGTATTGAGATGGATTGTGCCGTTATCTAGGTAAGTAGAATCGTGATAACTATGTGATGACGAGGGGTCTATTCGTAATTCAGCACCAAGTGTAAACTCATTATCCCCTGATTTAGATACTGCGTTCACTATTCCGCCTAATGCTCCGCCAAATTCAGGGCTGATCCCACCTGTTTTTATCTGAGTTTGCGCGATTGCTTCCCAAGGCAAGCGAATAGATCCTAAGCCTGAGCGAATGCTTGTTACATTAAGACCATTAAAATAATAACCATTTTCTGCTGACGATGAACCGCCAAAGCTTGATGCGCCTTTAAACGCATCACCACCGGGCTGCGCAGTGCCTGGGGCCAGTAAAGCGATACTCTCAAAGCCTGTGTTAACTGGCATAACTTTTAGCTCAGAGTCAGTAAACGTGACCCCCGCAGTCGATGACCCCATATCAACCCTGCGAATAGCTGTACCTGTCACTGCTATTCTTTCTATATTTTGTCCTTCTTTTAACAGTTGCGCGTCTAAAATAATTGCCTGTCCGATACTAAGCTCGACATTCTTCTCCAAAAGCGTTTCAAATCCAGCTTTATTAATAGACACAGTATAGGTGCCAACAGGGAGGTTACGGATAGTATATTCACCATTAGTATTTGTCTTAACGCTAAACTTTAATCCTTTGGTGTTGTGCGTAAAAGTCAATTGAGCTTGTGCCAACTCAATACCTTGACCACTTTTGATACTGCCTTTTACTGTGCTATTACCATCAGCAGCGACAGCTGTTGATGCCCCCATTACCATTGATAGTGCGGATGCCAGGAGCGTTTTACTTAGAATGTGCGTTGTGTTTTTGTTATTACGCATTGTGTTGTCCTTATGTTCCTATTGATGAGTGTGTTTTTAGGTAACAAGCAAACAATACACAATAGATATATTGTATACAATATTAATTGTTCAATTATTGCTGGTTTTATAGTTATTTGTTTTTAATGGTACTGAGGAGGACTATCCTTAGTCATGGTATTAAGAAGGAGAGGAAGACGTGTCTGATTGAATAGTGGCAGAACGAGTAAGGGGTACACGAATAGTAATTTCAACACCCTCGAACTTCGCGGTTTTACAACGGATCTCCCCTTTTAATAATTGCGTTACTAGGTTATACACAATGTGCATTCCCAAACCACAGCCACCTTGATTTCGTTTGGTTGTTACAAATGGCTCAAATAACGTTTTTTCCATTGTTTCGTCCATACCGACGCCATTATCACTATAAATAATACTCCAATGTGAACCGTTTTCCTCTACTGTTACTCGTACACACCCTGAGGCGCTATCTTCAAACCCGTGGATGACTGAGTTATTAAATAAATTTGCCATTATCTGGTAAATCGCACCGGGAAAAGTAGTAATGTTTATCGACCTATTTCCATCTATTTCCAATTGCACTTCTTTATTTTTGGCAAGTGGCTTTAATGAGTCAAAAACATCGTTGATATACTCAAGCAGGTTAATATCACGTTCTACTTCACTGGACTGATCCACTGCCACTTGTTTAAAGTTGCTGATCAAACTCTCAGCTCGTCTTAAGTTTCGTGTGACCAATAAGTAGCCTTCTTTTTGCGATGCAATGGAAGCGACTAAATCAGCTTGCTTTAGAGTTTTATTTTCTAGTTTATCAACTAGGTCAGACAAACAATCTTCATTATGAGACAGCGCTGTGATTGCTATACCCAAAGGTGTGTTAATCTCATGAGCGACACCTGCCACAACCACACCCAAAGAAGCCATTTTCTCACTTTCAATCAGCTCTTCTTGAGTTTGCTTTAGCTCAATCATAGCTTGTTCAAGTTTTTGATTCTTCTTGTAAAGCTCATCCGTTCTCATCGCCACTTTAATCTCTAATTGCTCATTTAGCGACTGCAGGGCCTGTTGATGTGCTTTGAGATCAGCTATATCCTTCAAAGCACCTGCAATGCGAAGTGCCTTATCATTTTCATCTCTTACCACCACTTTCCCGCGGTCAAGCACCCAAACCCACTCACCATCTTGCCCTTTCACTCGAATAGCTAACTCGTATACATCTTCATTACCATCTACACAGGCTAGTAAGCGCTCTTCCAACAATACGCAATCCTTAGGATGCACAAACTGGTCTAGCTCGCTTAGAATAAGTTTGTCTTGCAATTCGCCAAAGTTAATTTTTGGGTTGACACTATAGCGATATATGCAGCCAGACTCGACATGCCAATCCCATAGTTCATCGCCACTTGCCCACAGTGATAATTCCAAACGCTCTTGAAGGGCAGACATGGCTTGGTTATCTCTAAGCACCTTTCGATAGCGTTGCTGCCGCGCTCTAACAAACCCGACAATAATAAAAATAATAACTAGGCCGTATAATGTTTTTGAATATGTGTTCCACCAAAGCGGTGCATCAACATAAATACTGAACTCATGCACTGGGGACTGCATATTGAAACGATTGACGGTGTAAGTTTCGACCCGGTATACCCCAGGCTCCAACTGAAGTAAATTAATTTGCCGTGCGCCATTTGCAAGTTTTAACCATTTGTCACTCAGCCCCTTTATCCGATAATAGAAGCTTAATTTTTCAGAACCAAAATCGAGACTCGAATACTGTAAAGAAATAATATTTTGGTCATGACGCAAGTGCAGTTCACTGGCCAATTCCGGTGCGACTGGCAATATCCCATTTGGGCTAGGCTTTATTGGCTCCCCAAGCAACTCTATTGTTGAAACCAAAATAGGTCTCGCACTATTTGAAATAGATACATTTTGAGGGAAAAACTGGTTGAAGCCTTTGGCTCCCCCCATAAAAATTCTACCGTCAGGGGCTTTCCATGCCGCGTTATAATTAAACTCATGAGCTTGTACACCATCAATAGGTAAAAAGTTATCTATTGCAAAGTCCATCACATTCACACGGGATAACCCGCCGCTTGTACCCAGCCACATATATTCATAGTCATCATACACAAGCCCCCAAACAGCCTGATTACCTAACCCATCTTGTTCGCCAATGGTTTTTACTACTTGCATCTCTTTATCAACAAGGCTTACTCCTGCTTCACTTGCAATCCAAAGCCGTTGCCAAGGGTCTTCATCAATCATAAAAACTAAATTTGATTTCAGGCCATCTTGAGTCGTGATGTTATGTAACTGACCTTTGCTATATTTAAATAACCCCTCACCAATAGAGCCGAACCACAGGTCTTGACCTACGACTTTAAACGAAGAAACATGTGAGGGTGTATCTGGACGATTCTCAAAAAATGGTAATAAACGATTGGACTCGTTATCAAAACGCATAAGGCCAAGCGTTCTTGAGCTGACTAATATTTGTGATTGGTACTTTGTTATATCATTAAAGCTTAGTTCAGGGCCGTTTTCCGAGTCTGGCTGCAAATGCAGATATTCTCCTTGCAATAAGCCATATTTTATCACCCCGTCTCCTCTGGTCGTTAGCCACAAGGTATCGTCATAGATTTTTACTTGAGTAATAAAACTACCCTTTATCGCTGAAAGGCTAGGAAATAGCCGATAGGCCTCAATAAAACTAGACTGTTGATAAATATATAACCCTGATGAAGTGCCAATCCAAAGTCGTTCACTACTGTCCAGTGCAAAGTTGCGCACATCAGGGTGGCCAAGCGGTGCATGGGGGAAGTTTTGTTCTCCAACGTGACCAAATGACTCGCTCAATTGGCTGAAAAAATGTAACCCTTGAGATTCAGTACCAATCCATAAATCGCCATTGTGATCTCTTTGTACACTTAATATATTATTATCTTGTAAGCCATCATTTTGTTCGGCGCGACGATACCAATGACGTTTGATATTCCCCTGTAGATCCAGTACAAAAACACCATTATTTGACGCGACTAAAATCTCATTCGTACGCACTTTAACTTGGAAAATGCTAAAGTTTACTTTGTCGCTAATGACTTTTTTCCAAAGCACTTTATTGAACTTAGTGTCAAAAGCAATTATTTGTTCTTCATCATCAACCGCAAATATACGTCCATGAGACAGCGATAACGTCTTAAACTCACCGTCTAAAATAACCTTTGCACCGACTTTATCTTTTGGCTGGCTAACTAGGCCGTCAGCATTAAGATAAACAAATGCGTTCCTTGTTTCTTGTACATCGCGGACAAACTTGCCAGTTAAATATAACTTCTCAGGTTCAAGAGTTTGGTAGTTAACACGATAGGCATCCCCCTCTTCCGTTGACACCGTCACCGATTCGCCATAACAAGCAACTTTTTTTACTCTATCTGAGTTAATCGCATCATTGTAGGCAGCCAAAATAGATCGAAATAATCCAGCCTCCGCGTCATACACGCTAAGCCCTGTACTCGTTCCAATCCAGATGTATTTGCCGCTATGACAAAGAGAGGTGATAAAGCCTCCAGAGAGGTGATTTTTAGAGTTTTGTTTTACTTCAAATTGGATAAAATCATGGCCATCAAACCGGTTCAACCCAGATTGTGTTCCAACCCAAATGTAGCCAAGTTGGTCTTGTGTGATTGCTGTAATTGTCACTTGGCTCAAACCAGAGCTGTAATCATAACGACGCATCACTTGTGCTGTATCGCTAAATTCTGGAAAGCTAGCGATGCTAGGTAAGCTCAACAACATACTCAATAGCAATACACCAATTCGGCCTATTCTATTCGTCAATGCAGTTGCTGTGAATTGATACCTAAGTCGGATCATATTTTGTTGATGTTTGCTTTCATTACACTAACTATAGCAAAAGCAAAAAAAGCGCATCATTTTTTATTTACATCGCGTAAATGAGTTAGTTTGTAAACAGAAATAGCTGAAGTAGCGGCACAAAAAACTTACAACGTAATACCAATTTGACTTAATACTTGCTCAATTTGAAGGAGTAAATCTGAAGCTAATAGCGTTAAAAATTTCTTATTTAGAACAACTGAATAGCAAAATTTTTGCCTTGCCTAAATGGATGTAGGTACCTTAGCGATAGCAGGACGCGGTAGCGGAGTTATCGACAAGTTTTTCTCGCCTCAAAATAGACAACTTAATTAAGAAAATTGGTATAACTCGCGCCCGATTGATTTCTTTAAATTCGGTAAGTAGTAAAAGTTTAACTGAAAAACTTAGGACTCAAGTTTTGAGCCCTAAAGGTAAAATAGTTAGAGTTCAAAATGGCTATGGGTCCCAGTGCCATGAAGCAGTTCGTATTTTTCAAGTAAGCCGTTATCCAGTGTGACTAAACTAATTGCCGAGTCTGAGACCAAATAACCATGGTCTTTGATAGAGGAAGGATGTTTGCTAACAGACAGTTGCCAACGTTTAGTAAATAAATTTAGCGGACTATATTTGGCATACAAAATGGTATCTAGTTTGTCTAACACCTTGATCAATGGCTTTGGAAATTCATTTTTGATACCAGAAGCGGTAAGTTGCCAAATTCGGTTGTCATGACGGCCAAAACGCGCTTGAACCGAGAAACAAAATGAATAGTGTACATCACCAGATAAGATAATTGTTTCTTTCGGGGTATCAGGGCGCTTGAAGATTTCAATTAGCTTTCTTGCAGCGCCTTCGTGTGCCATCCAGTTTTCAACATCCACCATTAAAGGCTCACCACAGGCATTAAAGACAGCTTGAATCGTCTCAATCGCTTTAACGCCAAATACAGGGGCTGGACTGACCATCAATACTGCACGATGATCGATAAGCGTATCTTGCAACTCCATCAACATTTCCCAGTCTAGAAGGCCACTTGGTTCATTAAAGTTTTGTTCGTTGCGCCAACGATGTGTACGGGTGTCTAATACCACTACCTTTGGAAAGGTATCTAGGCAATAATGCCAACGGGTAAAACGACGTACTTGCCTATCGAACGCATCAAATTGCCACTTTTTCTCATGTAAGCTGTTTTTAAAACCGTCAAGCAGCGCACGACTTTGCTCAAAAGCATCGTTTCCGATCCCTTGAAATAACCAATAGCTGATCACACCATTATTCACTATCCTGCGGCTCACTTTATGATTTGCAATGGCCTGCTCCCACTTTGCTGTTAAGTTCCAGTCATCCGTCACATCATGATCGTCGAACATCATCAGAATGGGTACATTTGCACAAAGACGCTCGGCGCTTGATAAGGTATTAACAAAGTCCTTTATGGCAATAAGCTCAGAGTCAAATACTCGTTTATTGCGCTCGTTATTTCCCTCATAGACTAGCGCATCAAAGTCGACAAGCTGCCACGCAGTATGAGAAAAGTTTAATAAATAACAAGCTACAAACTCTTCGAAGAAGATAAGGTGATTAAACGCTTTCACGCTTGAGAAGTGTGCTTCATCCTTTCGAAACCAATACCCTGCAGAAAACTTTGAACGTGATTGCCAAGGCGTTTTTGGTAAGTATTGATGACGCTGATATAACTGAGCTTGCGCATCATCTGGTAGCTCAATCTCCAGTCTTGTTTCCGTGAAGAGGTCTAGACGTTGGATCAGCTGCCGGATAGCGAGGAGTGTGGCTCCTGCAACGTCATCTGCATATATCTGATCACCTGAAAAAATACATAAGTCAGCCCCTATCTCTCCTAGTTCACGTTGCTGTGTTTGCCACAGATCGGCTGTATGCAAGCTGTCTTTCGAATGGTGGTGTGGGTTGCGACAAGAGCCGTGTAAAATGTGAGTTAACTTATCAGGAACCGCAAATTGCAACGTTTCGCCATAACGCAAATACTCTGGACTAAAAGTATTTTCATTGATTAACAACACATAGCTTATGAGTGTATTTGTTGGCAAACTATTTTTTGGGCGTACCAGAAGTGTGTACAAGAAGCACGCACCGCCCAGCTGTATTTCTTCAACGTCACAATCGCTTTCAAAGCCCGTGAGTTTTACGTCAGCACTAACCGCTTCGCTGGTGGCAAATTGAATACAAACTGTACTTTTATCGACGCGCCTAAGTAAAGGCGCCATCAATACCAGTGGCAGCTGATTACGTTGTGCTGCCATGTTGGCGGTTTACCAAGTTGAACAACGAATAGAAATTATTGCTAGTCTGCTGAGCCAGTTCTTTATAGCTAACCCCTTTTAGATCCGCGATAAAATACGCCACATCTTGCACATATGCAGGCTGGTTAGTTTTGCCTCTGTGTGGAACAGGAGCCAAATAAGGAGAGTCTGTCTCAATCAGCAGCCTATCCATAGGAATTTGCTTTACCACATCTTGTAATGCTCTGGCATTTTTAAATGTCACAATACCAGAAATCGAGATATAAAAGCCCAAATCCAAAGCTTGCTTGGCCATTGGCCAGTCTTCAGTAAAGCAATGTAATACGCCACCACAATTTTGCGCATTGTGCGCTTTCATAATATCGATTGTATCGCTTTTGGCGTCACGAGTATGAATAATAAGTGGTTTTTGTAACTGATTTGCCACCTCAATATGCCCAGCAAAGCTCTCTTGCTGCACTTGATGAGTCTCTTTGGAATAATAATAATCTAAGCCAGTTTCTCCAATAGCAACGACTTTTTCGTTATTAGCCAAGTTACGGAGCTTATCAATATCTAGTTTATCTTTTTGGTCTAGGGGGTGTACACCACAAGAAGCTGAGACATCGTCAAATCTAGAAATTTTCTCGAGCATAGCGGGGAATTGCTCTAGAGTAACGCTAACACATAGGAAGTGTTCGACCTGTTTTTGTCTCGCATTATGTAATACTTCTTCAAGGCTTAAGCCTAATTTATCAAAATCTAATCTATCTAAATGACAGTGAGAGTCTACAATCATACTGGCTCTACATTGTGTAAGTGGGTTTATCTGAGTTCAAGGCTGCACCCAGTAGTTTATTTATTTTATCGTTTAAAGCTGGCGCATCAACAAACGCCACGCCAACTCCTGGGGGGTTAGAGTTTTGCGCTCCTTGTGGAGTTAACCATGCCACAATGACCTCCACCTCATCAGCTTCTAACGCATCAGGAAGCGTGACTCGTAGTGTTAACTCCTGTCCCATCTCAAAATGGGCATTTGACTTAATGAATATGCCCCCTGACTTCAAGAACGGCATATAACAGCGATAGAGCTCATCCAAGTCTTCAAAATCCGCAAGTAACTCTTGCATGTACCACCTCTTTATAACTGTTTTTGTAAGGCAAAAAGCAAATTTGAAATGCTAAGGCTTTGATTTAACCCTAACACATTTTTTTGTTCATACATAAAACGATGTATAAGGTTTAATAACGCTTGATACTGTGTAAAGCTGAGGCCCGCTTCTGATAGCATCGCAGACTTAACACGACTTAGCAAAAAGCGTGCAAATACATCACTCAACGAAGTGTGTTTTAATAGTATCTTTTCAACTTGCAATGCACTCTCGCCATCGAGCTTATTCGCTGCGTTAAATAACTGTGTTACCTCATCGATAAGCCCTTCCTTTTGCCACCCTGAAATCACAAAGGGCTGAAGTGAAAACTCTTGGATCCAAGGAAGGTTAGACCCGAGATCGTGCTCTGCTAACCATTCTGCTGCTTCTGTCAAACTCGGTGAGTGAATTGTCACTTTGTTGCAGCGGCTTAACACCGTCGCTGGCAATTTGCTATCATCATCACTGGTTATGAGTAAATATCTGCTAAAATTAGGCTCTTCCAGTGTTTTTAATAACGCATTTGCCGCAGAATGTGTCATCAGATGTGCTTGCTCGATTAACGCAACTTTACTCCCCCCCTGCTGAGCTGAGTGGTTTAAAAAGTTGGTGATATCTCTGATCTCATCTACACCTATCGATTTACCATCAGGCGCGACAATAAGTTTGTCAGGGTGACTACCGGCAAGATTGAGGCTGCATGCTTTACAGCTCCCACAGGCAGTCAGTGTCTCAGCCCTATTGCAAAGCAAGGCATTAGCCAAATGTCTAGCTAGTACGCCTTTGCCTACGCCTTTTTTACCCGACAACAAGTGTGCATGATGCAAACGGCCAGCTTGCTGCGCTTGGGCTAGTTGATTAAGGGGAGTATGATGCCAACTTGCAAGCATATTACACTCTCGAGCTTAACTTAATATGTTGATCAATAAGCTTATCTACAAGTTCAATACTCTGCGCAAGCACGGTTGATTTACTCTGACTTGCATCAATTACAGTAAAGCGCGTTGGGTCATTTTTTGCCTGTAGCAAGTAACCTTCCCGGGCACGCTGCAAAAATTGTTGCTGCTCATCTTCTAGCCTATCTAACCCTTCCCCTCTTGACTTGACTCGCTTTAGTCCCTCTTGGGGGTCAAGATCTAATATGAGGTTCATGTCTGCTTTAAAATCTCCCAACGCGAGCCGATTAATCGTCGTTATGGTGTTGAGATCCAGACCTCGTGCGTAGTGCTGGAAACTAAACGTCGCGGCGTCAAATCGATCTGAAATAACCACTTTACCTTGTTCAAGGGCTGGAATGATTTTTTCCCGCACATGCTGTGCTCGTGCCGCAGCAAACAACATCAATTCTGCCATTTCAGTCATTTCGGGTGTCGAAGGATCGAGAATGATTTCACGAATTTTTTCAGATATTTTTGTTCCACCTGGCTCTCGAGTCATCACAACTTCAATACCACGTTGTTTTAGGTGCGTTTCTATGCCTGAGATAACAGTTGTTTTACCTGCACCATTGCTGCCATCACAGGCCAGCATAAACCCTTTATTCATAACAAGGTTGTACTCATCATTCTTATTTGCTGTGTATTTTATCGTGTTTCTGGAAATTATTCATCGCTGTTCTCATTATAATTAACACAATAACATGACTATTCAACCTGAGCTTCGGATAAGTACCTATCATCATTTTGCTAGGCAAAGCAGTGATTGAAGAATTCACTAAGACTTATAGACATAGATAAAAACCATCCCCTACTTTGCCGATTGCACCTGTATTGATTCCAAGCGCAGAAATATAGACTACACTGACAAAGAACCAATACCTGCGCGATAGAGACATACTTATACCAATTTGACTTAATACTTGCTCAATTTGAAGGAGTAAATCTGACGCTAACAGCGTTAAAAATTTCTTATTTAGAACAACTAAATAGCGAATTTTTCGCCTCGTTATCGACAAGATTTTCTCGCCTCAAAATAGACCACTTAATTAAGAAAATTGGTATTATTAAACTCACTACGGAATAGTTATTTTATGCAAGGTCGATTAATTTGTACTATTTTTCTGCTCTTGAGTCTTCACAGTGGTGCTATCCAAGCGAAAGCCAATGTCAGCATTGACATTGCAGTTGGCCTAGAAAATTTTGATTTTCAGCCACTTTTTGAAGAGTTTAGTGCGCAGACAGGCATCAAAATAAACATTTTAGCTTTCAATAATAACCAACTAAAAAGTGAGCTATTACAATACGCAGATGCGATGCAACTCCCCGATGCTCTAATTATTCCCAGTGACTATATGGGCTTGTCTGAATTACGGTTTTCAGCTATACCGTCAAGTTGGCTTGCAGATAAACTCACACTGCGCGTCAAAAACACGAGTAAAGTGGGCGGAGTAATAAAAGGCATCCCCCTCATGTATGGTAATCATCTAGTACTCTACTATAATCGCTCGCTTGTACCCGAGCCAATAACAGATCTCCAACACTACATCCAGCAAGGCCACTTTAAAGCGCCCGAGTTAGGGTGGAATTTTTATGAAATGTATTGGTTTATTACCTTTGTGAACGCTCTACAGGAAGAGGTTATTTTATCTGATCTGCCTCATCTCGACACGAGAGCGATGCGTTTGGCCTTATCAAATTACCAGTTACTGCTAAACAGTGGCATTATTGACGCAGATTGTGCGTACCAGTGTTTAATGAATCGTTTTAAAAGTGCGCAATTACGCTACTTTGTGAATGGCATTTGGGCGTATCAACAACTCAAAGATACTCTAAAAGATAACTTAGCAATCGCTTCCTTACCAAGATGGGGAGGACATCAGCTCATCTCGTTTGCATCATCCCACGTTTTGGCTTTTCCTGCGAACGCAGTCGAATCGGAAAAAAAGCCGCATTTGAAATTACTAGTTGAATTTATGCAAAGCCAACGTGTTCAAGATCGTCTTTGGGATGAGTTAAAAGCGCTACCAACAAATTCTGACAGCCTAGACAAGTTAACAAAGCGAAAAGATATTGCGTTAATACAGTTAATCGCCTCACTTAATCATACTTACCCACAACCTAATGAACCCATTATGGCCTATATTTGGGAAGCCATACTCAAAGGCCTAACACGCTATTTAGGTGGGGTGTATAGCGTTGAAGATACCACTGAGTATATGCAGTTTATCGTCACAAAGTCGCAGAAAAATGAAACAAAAGCACAGCATCGTTAAAGAAATAAAAAGAAAAATTACGACATTATTCTCAATTTTTTTATTGATTCTAGTCGCGATGGTTAGCTTTGCTCTGTTAGAACAACAAGCAGCACTTATACAGGAAGATCTTAAAAGAAAAGGAAACAGTCTGATCAACGATTTTAAAGCACAAATCAATGAATTGATCTATCAGCTCGCACCGATAAGTGAAGACTACATACTGTCAAGTTTGCCCAACAACTTATTATACACTCAGCATGCGATCAAGATACTCACACAGGTTGTTGATAATAACGCGATGATTAAATCCGCTTTTATTAATGATGGCTCTATTTTTACAGTAGAGGGATACCCGTTTTACACCTTAAAATGGAACAGCAAAGTTTTCTCTGCATACACTAATCAAGTGCTATCAGAGCAAATGCGAACACTCAAAATTAAAAAACGTGTCGTATCGATGGCCGATATTAACGGCTCCCAAACAAAAGAAGCAAAGTTATTCTTAGAAATACCGCTCAGACAAAAGCAGTCATCTTTGATGCGCCCGTATAACCACACTGGCGTACTCTTTCTTGAACTTGATTTACAGTCATTCTTCGAAGCGAGCGAAAATAGCGGTATTATCTCGTTAAAAAGTGGCGATTTAACGTTAGAAGGGAGCGCAGAGCTGCGACATGACCAAACTGATTATCAAGATATTATATATTCTGCTGTTGAGGACAAGATAAAACTAGATCTGTTACTACATCGTCAATACACCCCTTTTTCAAATGACATCATCAGAGCAATATTACTCATCATATCTTTTGGTTTGATTTTAGTTGCGCTACTAGTTTGGTATTTAAGAAAGTTGTCAAAACGGCTCATTAATCCAATGTTGGTGTTGGAGCGCCACTGTGATCGGTTGAAGCAAGGCAACTATGTAACGACTACTCATGACTTTGAATTTAAGGAATTGCAAACATTACAAGTTACGCTTAACCAATTAGCCAAGCAAATTAAGTTGCAAATTAGCTCTTTAGAACATGAAAAAATAAAAGCGCAAAGCTCTGAACGCGCCAAAGCCTTCTTTCTAGCCAATATGAGCCATGAATTAAGGACACCACTTAACGGTATTTATGGCGTATTTCAGCTAATGAAACATCATAGCGATGCGATCAACACAAACGAATTGATCACTCAAGGAATGACATCAACAAAAACATTACTTAGTTTATTAAACGACTTACTCGACTTCTCAAAAATTGAAGCGGGTGAATTAAAAGTGGAGACTGTTGCAGTTAATTTGATCCGTATCGCAACGGAAGTTAAACATGAATTTATTCACACGGCTGACAATCTCAAGGTACCCTTGATAGTTAATTGTGAAAAACTAACCTCCCCTTACAGGTTGGCAGACCCTTTGAGGCTAAAACAAATCCTCCGTAATTTGGTCTCAAATGCGGTCAAATTCACCAGTTCTGGAGAGATCCGTATAGTCATGAAAGATGCTGGAAAATTAGTATCTATACAAGTTATTGATACCGGCGCAGGCATTAATAAAGCGACCGTCGACAGCTTATTTAAGCGCTTTCAACAAGCGGATCCCTCTACAACGAGAAAATATGGTGGAACAGGGCTAGGACTTGCCATCGTAAAACAACTTACTGAGCTGATGGGTGGCACCATTTGTGTACAAAGTGAAGAAGGTGTTGGTAGTGAATTTAAGCTTGAGCTAAACCTAAGTATTTGCGCTACACCTTTGCTGCACGCACACCAAGATATACATGCCGTCCCCCAACTCAAAGATAAAAACTTATTGTTGGCCGAAGATAACCCGTTAAATCAGAAAATATTTAGCGCAATGATAAAGCCAACTCAAGCCCAGCTAGTTATCGCCAAAGATGGTGAGGAAGCGATAGAACTATATAAAAAAAGAAAGCCCGATATTTTCTTTATCGACATTCAGATGCCAAAAAAAGACGGCTTGGAGGTATGCGCAGAAGTTAGGCTTGATAACAAGCAGATTCCATTAATTGCGGTGACTGCAAATGTAATGTCAGGAGAGCTTGATAGTTATCAAAAGCTTGGCTTTGATGCCTGCGTTGCAAAGCCTATCGATATGAAAAAGCTCTATGAAGTAATTAATACACTCATCCAGTAAAGGGCACTTTTGCCCTCCTTCAAACAAAAACATGTATTAAGATCATAATAATTTCAATATATTCACATTAGGTAAACATTGAATGTGTCACGCTCCGGTAATCAACTTGTGGTGTGACTAAAAAACAGTAGTGATATTATCGACAGGGTTTTATCGCCTCAAAATAAATCATAAAATTAAGAAACTTGGCATTCAAATTTAAAGCTTATCACGCAGCCAACGCCCAGATTCACCCCTTAGCATTCAAAATTACTAATTGACCAGATATTCAACTTCATAGGAGTCAGAAGGAATGACAACCATTGTTTATAACGCCATTACAGCAGAGATAGCCTGTGATAGCAGAACCACTACAGACAAGATTATTGTTACAGATAATGCCCAAAAATGGTTTGACCACAATGGCTGGAGGGTATTTTGCACAGGTCAAACGTGCGATATACATAACCTAGAGCACAACTTTACCAACAGCCAGTTTGACAAAATAGAGAGTTTAGAATTTATAAAATATCATCCACACAAAGGGGTGTGGTATGGCTATGTGAAACATGGCACCTGCAAATCAGAACCACTAACACAATCCTATGCTATTGGCTCTGGTCAGCAAGCAGCGATGTTTGGCCTTCTCAGCGGTTTTGATACCGTTGAAATTATTGAGCAGGTCAAACAGATTGATTTTCGAACCGGTGGAGCGGTTCACAATTTTAAAACCACCCTCCCACTTACAACAGGTTGAGCCAATATTGAAAAAACTGGCCCAACAAAGCAGCATGGGCTTAAATCACAGATAACTCAACTGCAATATTTCCGCGCGTAGCATTTGAATAAGGACATACTTCATGAGCCTTGTCGACCAATGCGCGCGCCGTTTCTTTGTCTAATTCCCCAACTGAAACAGCTAACTTGACTGCAATCCCAAAACCGCCCTCAATCGGCCCTATAGCAACCTCGGCATTAATATACGTATCATCTGGCAATGTCACTTTTGCCTTTCCCGCAACTAGTTTTAATGCACCAATAAAGCATGCTGCGTAACCTGCTGCAAATAATTGCTCTGGATTAGTACCTTGACCGCCATCGCCACCAAGTGCTTTGGGTGTTGATAACTCGATATCAAGACGACCATCATCAGACTTTGCAGTGCCTTCTCGTCCACCAGTCGCGGTCGCGTTAGCTGTATACGCTATACTCTGAAGTGCTTTCATCTTGTTCTCCTCAATTTCATACCATTTGGATAATCACTCAAATGCTAGCAAACACAGCCTGTACTCCAGATGAGTCATGCTTGTTGCTAACAATTTATTTTGCACACAAAATAATATGCAAAAGCATTTAGAATTGCAAATACTTTGCGTGCAAATTAAAATACCTTATCAATACAGTAATAAAAGAATACGATGAATTACGCACAACTAAATTTAGATAGACAAATTTGTCATCGTTTATACATGGCTTCTAATGGCATTGCCCGAGCATACCGAGAATCTCTGCTT
Source organism: Pseudoalteromonas peptidolytica (assembly GCF_012641745.1). GTDB lineage: Bacteria > Pseudomonadota > Gammaproteobacteria > Enterobacterales > Alteromonadaceae > Pseudoalteromonas > Pseudoalteromonas peptidolytica. The sequence continues at coordinate 25,999 of NZ_WEHZ01000009.1, read as the reverse complement.
GAGCTTCAACTCACTTATCCGCAATATGTGGTCATGATGGCGCTGTGGGAGCAAGACGAAATCAGCATTGCTGAATTACTAAAAAAGACGGCTATCGATGGCGGCGCAATGACACAGATTTTAAAGAAAATGACCGACAAAGCGTTGATTACTATCATTAAAGATGAGCAAGATAAGCGCAAGCGGGTTGTAAAACTGCAAGTTAAAGGTAACGAATTACGACATCAAGCAGCGAGCATTCCAGAACAAATTCGCTGTAAATTTCCGAGTATCAATGAGGACAAAGCAACAGCACTTATTGCGCTACTAGATTTGATCAATCAAGATTTAGCGAGCGCTGAATAAACATATTTTTATGAGGGGTGTTCATCTGTATAAGCCATAAAAGTGGTCTCAAACTGACGCTCTCTTTCTCGGTGTATTCGAATGCAGTGCATCTAAGATAGCCTTACTTCAGTGACGCAATTATCACTCAAAGATGATAACGTTTAAAAAGTCGCTTGCAAGTGCTGCAAAAATGCCGTGATTTTCTTTGCAAGGTGTTTTCGTCCCGCGTACAGCGCATAGAGCACGAGATCTTCTGGCGGATGCTCCAAGTTTATTGGTATAAGTTCGCCTTTTTCGATTTCAGATCTACATGCCTCTACTGGTAAAATAGCAAAACCAAGTCCTTCCAGCGCTGCTAATTTGGCCACGCTTCCACTGTTTACTCGAAAGCTTGAATTAACATGTAGCGTTTTTAACTGCCCATCTTCTAATTTAAATATCCAAGGTGTTCCGTTTAACGCGGAGAGTGTTGAGATGCAAGGTAAACCCTGCATATCTGATAAAGTAAATGGGGGCACATGTTTTTTAAGTAGGTTAGGTGCTGCAACTACAACGCTTGGTAATCGCGCAAGCGCTCTTACCACCCAGTTGCTATCTTCAAGGTTACCACGATGGAAGTAGAGCACGAGGTCAAATCCATCGAGTAAACTCTCCCTTGGACTAAGGCTAGTATCACAGCTGATTGAGACTGAAGGATAAGCGCTACAAAATGTCACGATTGCCCTACCAAGTATTGGTATATCGGGCATCAATATACGCAAATGCCCTGTCGGCGTGCTTGCATGTCTAGTTACTTCTTGCATCGCATCTGATAATGACTCAAGCAGCGGCTTTGTACTCTCATACAGTTGCTCACCAGCTTCCGTGACAGAAATCCTTCTTGTTGTGCGCTCCAATAATCTTGTATCAAGCTTTTCCTCTAGTAAGGCGATATGTCTACTTACATTTGAAGTCGGGATCCTTAAAAGCTCGGCGGCTTGTTTAAAGCTCAAACATTCATAAACACAATGAAAACTCTTTAACCACTGATGATCTACTTGGTCAGTCATTTTATTAGCCCAAAAAATGGGTTTATGTATCCAATATAACGCACTTTATTACCTTAGTGAGGTTAATACAATCATATTCTCTTTTGTTAATTTGATTATGGATATATATGCTTTCAGCCTCGTTAAACAACTCAGTGCACTCAAGTGTCACATTTGGATTATGTTTTGCCATACATTTTCTACTCGCTTTGGATGCTTTAATCATTGTTCCTTTTAGCGCGCAAATGGCGCTTAGCACTCATACCACCCCTGCAAATTCAGGACTATTAGTTGCAGTTTATGCAGTTACTGCCTCACTCGTTTGTTTATGGGTTCGTGGCGGTGAAAACGTTGCTAACGAAAGTCGCAAACTCATTAGTCTACTACTCGCAGCCGCGTTTTTTACGCTTTGCACTGCGTTGCTCAATAGTTTTTACTCGCTTCTAGTTGTACGAGCATTAACCGGCCTTTGCGCGGGTGCAGCACTTGTACTTAATCTTAATCTTGTTGTTTTGCTCAGCGACCACCACAACAAAAAAAGAAATACAGCGATATTACTAAGCACATTTCCTTGTGCCCTTGCGATAGGAATACCCGTACTTTTATTTATCACCGAGCATGTCGGCTGGCAGTCGAGTATATTTCTATTGGGCTGCTGCTTGGTTATCACTGCGCTGCTGTTTCTGTTAATTTTTATGCAAAAGCATAAAAGAAATATACCAGCGAATGTCAATCATGAATGTCAAATAAAACAAAACAACAACCATCTATTTAATAAAAAGCTAAGCTTTGCCCTACTCTTTAGCTTTGTTGTTGTGATGAGCACATTTATCATTTCAACTCAGTTTCCCGTCATGCTAATAACCAACTTCAGCATTTCCAATACGTCACTTAGTTATTGCTACCTACTCAGCGGTGTGTGCTCATTTATTGTCATTCAGCTATATGCGAGAAGTAAGTTTAGTAATAGAACCACATCGTATTTAGTTTACTTCCTAAGTGGGGTTATGCTACTGACTGTGTTGGTTGGCTTTAATACGAGTCGAAGTACATTCTCAGCGGCACTTTTTATACTCTTTATCATTGCGAGCTCTTGTCGTTCAATGATTTTGGTAACAGAACTTATTGTTGCTTTACAGGCGCAAGAGCGTAGTGCCTTTATTAGTTTACAAAATGCAATTCAACACTTTGCAATTGCTGCAAGCGGCATCTTCGCAAGTCTATTGGTCAAAACTGAAGACAATCAAACACTGAATTTTAACACCCTAGTCGCTGTAGCTACCCTATTAATCAGTGTGACGATAGTCATGTGGAAGCATGTTAATAGATTAGGCCATAATTTCACCAGCGAGAGTCAGTAATTGAGTATTAGATAACTCGATTCTATAAGTCTTGTACCAATTATCTTGATTAGAAAGCCTATTTTAAGACAAAGATTTGCTATTTTGTTGTTCTAAATAAGAAATTTATAACGCAATTAATGTCAGATTTACTCCTTCAAATTGAGCAAGTATTCAGGCTAATTGGTATTACTCTACACGCCCCCCTATGCGATAATACTCGTGAATACGATTCCTTTATGGTGGTAACTTATTTACCACCATATACACATGACCTTATAGAGTTGTGATACCATCACCGCAGATGTTGGCCAAAACAAAAATAGTTAAATAGCACCTGGACTTTATGACAAATAAAAACCAATCGGAAACACCAAATAACGCTCAGAATATCCCAACCATCTTTTGGCATGATTACGAAAGTTGGGGGGCTACGCCGCAAAAAGATAGACCAAGCCAATTTGCTGGGATCAGAACGGATCTAGATCTCAACATTATCGGTGAACCTTTGATTGAGTATTGTCAACCAGCTCCTGATTACCTCCCTCACCCTCAAGCATGTTTGGTCACTGGGATCACGCCGCAACTAGCGCTAAAAAAAGGCCTCACTGAGGCAGAGTTTATGGCTAAGATCCACACCGAATTTGCAAAACCGCAAACTTGCGTTGCTGGGTACAATAGTATCCGCTTTGATGACGAGCTCACCCGTTATAGCCTGTATCGAAACTTTTATGATCCATACGAGCGTGAATGGCAAAATGGCAATAGTCGATGGGACATTATCGATCTTGTTAGAGCATGTTACGCACTGCGCCCTGAAGGGATTGAGTGGCCAACCAAAGACGATGGTAGCCCCAGCTTTAAACTCGAGCATCTAACCGTTGCCAACGGTATTGAACATGGCGCAGCTCATGATGCACTAAGTGACGTTACTGCAACCATTGCACTGGCAAAATTGATTAAAACTAAACAGCCTAAACTGTACGATTTTTACTTTAACCACAGACATAAAAAGGCCGTGTCGAGCCTTATCGATGTCTTTAATATGCAGCCTTTAGTGCATATCTCTTCGATGTTTCCAGCTCAGCAAGGTTGCACTACGTGGATTGCCCCGATGAGTTTCCATCCTATTAATAGCAATGCCGTGATCTGCTTTGACTTGACTCAGTCGCCTGAGGTACTGAACGATCTTGACGTTGAGGCGCTTAAAGAACGGCTGTACACAAAACGCAGTGAGCTGGGCGATGATGAATTGCCGGTCGGGCTTAAATTGCTTCATATCAATAAGTGCCCATTAGTGGCCCCCGCTAAAACCTTGTTGCCAGAAAACGCAGCAAGGCTAGGGATTGATCGTGAACAGTGCCTTGAAAACTTAAAATATCTCAAAGCGCGACCAGAGTTAAGAGATAAGGTTGCTGACGTATTCAGCGATGACAAAGGTTTTGAAAAGCCGAGTAATCCAGATTATCAACTCTATGATGGCTTTACTAGCAAAGCAGACAAAGCCAAGTTTGCAATAATTCGCAATGCCTCACCACAAGAACTCGCAACTATGGAGCTAGATTTTGAAGATAACAAGTTCAACACAATGTTGTTTCGTTACCGTGCGAGAAATTGGCCAGAGTCACTATCACCTTTAGAGCTTGATAAATGGCGTAAATACTGCCAAAACAAGTTAATGCACAATGATGAAAACCCATCCATTTCGGCCGAAGACTTTATGCTTGAGCTAGAAAACCTTGTTGCTGAGAATGAAGGTAATGAGCGCAATATGCAAATATTAAAAGCGCTTTATCATTACGCACAAAGCTTATAGTTGGAATAGGCGTGCCTTTGGCCGCCTATTGCTCTTTCCGATTAGCCATTTCCAAGTACTTTGGCAGGATCGGTTTTTGTAGCCTGCCAAGCTGGATATAAGCTTGCAACTACCGCCATAAAAAACGTCGCTAGTAGGCTGATGTAAATATCAGTCCAAATAATTTTACTAGGCAGGTATTCGATAAAGTAAACACCTTCCAGCGGGTTATCGTCGCTCATGCTAATCCAAGCTTTAAAAATATCGGGAATATTGATGGCGATAAAAATGCCAATTACCGTGCCTAGCAGTGCACCAATACCAGCATAGGTCACGCCTTGTAGCGCAAATGTCGAAAAAATCGTACTGTCTTGTGCGCCCATGGTTTTTAAAATAGCAATATCGGCTCGTTTTTCTTTCACTTCCATCACCATGGAAGACACGATATTAAAGCTAGCTACCGCTATGATTAAAAATACGACAAGATAAACAATAGTGCGTACCATCTGAATATCTTGATATAGCCCACCTTGTGTTCTGAACCACGATGATACATATACCAAATCGGGCAACGCTCTGCCTGCAGATGTCGCAATGTGCTGTGCTTGGAATACGTCACTCACTTTCGCTCGTAAATCCGTTACCTGATCCTCTCTAAATCCCATCGTCTCTTGCAGTGCGCCAAGTGGCACTAAAGCTAATGTTTGGTCAACTTGCCCACCCATGGCAATCAGTCCGGCCACAGTGGCAGTTAATCGCTTTGGTGCAGCCAATGGATTGTCGGAGTGCTTGTTTGCGACCAATAGCTGCACATTATCTCCGATCGCGACGTTCAGTTTGTTTGCGATCCCCTTCCCAATAATGACTTCACCCGGCTTCAACGCTGGTAGCTGTGTTCCTTGGATAAATTCGCCAATACTTGAGACTGCGTGATGCCTATGCGGTACAACCCCCTTCAACTGGGTAGCTTTCAACGTACCTTTATACTGTACCATTGCGGTTAAATTGATTTCAGCAGTCGCACTGACAACGCCTCGTTGATCTTCCAAAATATCAACCTTTTGTTGCCATGACTGAATGGGGTCATAAGGTGCTTGATAACTCACTTGCGGCACCACAGAAAGCAGCCGCTGCTCTAGTTGTTCTTCAAACCCATTTATCACTGATAGCGCAATAATTAACACCGCCATGCCCAGCATGACACCAAGAGTTGAGGCCCTTGTTAGAAAACCAATAAAGCCAAGCTGACGCTTAGACTCTCTAAAACGTTTGCTCAAAAAGTAACTAAGCATCCTGATATACACCTACTTTACCGTCATCCAATTGCACCGCACGACCAAGCTTGTCAGCTAGCTCTAAGTCATGGGTTACGACAACAAAACTGGTTTTAAGGTGATGATTAAGCTCAGCCAGGAGATCATAAATTTTAAGTGCATTGTGCTTATCGAGATTCCCTGTAGGCTCATCTGCAAGCACCAGATCAGGCTCAGTTACTAACGCTCGGGCAATTGCAACTCGCTGCCTCTCTCCACCTGAGAGCTCCGAAGGTTTGTGGTTAGCACGATGGCTAAGGCCAACTTTATCGAGCATATTTAATGCTTTTTCTTGTGCTTGCTTAGTTTTCAAACCTTTAATCAATAACGGCATTGCTACGTTTTCTAACGCACTAAACTCCATCAACAAGTGGTGAAACTGATAAATGAAGCCCAAATGTTTGTTTCTAAATTCAGCTTGTTTTGCACGTGACAGCTGACCAACTTCGACACCTTTAATTTTCACACTACCTTTAGATGCTTTATCTAAGGTGCCTAGAATGTGTAGTAAGGTACTTTTGCCCGAGCCTGAGCTACCCACTATAGCTAGCATTTCGCCCTGTGTGACAGTAAGATCAACCCCTTTTAAGACAGTTACTTCGGATTTACCATCTTGGTAACTTTTAACCAAACCTTGACAGTCAATAACTAAATCACTCATATCTTAATACCTCTGCTGGCAGCACACTGGACGCGCGTTTGGCTGGGTACAAAGTGGCTAAAAAGCTAAGTAAAATGCTACCCATCGCCATGATCATTAATTCTGTTTGCTCTATTTTGACAGGAAGTTCAGCGCCGCCAAGCAACTGAAGACCGGCAAGATGTAATGCTTCATTTATGTAATTAGAGAGTAATAACCCACCAAAAATCCCTAGTATCGTTCCAAAAATACCGTTATACATGCCCTGTGCCATAAAGACTTTAGCAATCATTTGTGGTGTGAAGCCAAGTGTTTGTAAAATCGCAACCTCTCCTTGCTTTTCACTTACCATCATTGACAACGCTGAGATGATATTGAACACCGCCACGATCACTATCAACCCTAATAACAATGACATGATGCGCTTTTCCATCGCTACTGCAGCAAACAATGTACCTTGCTGAGTTTGCCAGTCCTGGGTATCAAACCCTTGCAACAAATGACCTGCTTGTTGATAAAAATCTGGTAGATTAAACGCATCAAATAATTGAATATTGAGATCATATTGCTCTGGCTTTTTGCGCATTAGCCGTTGCAAGCTTTTGCCATCCGCAAATGCCAGGTAAGTATCGGCTTCGCTCTGAGCATCATAAATAGCCGCAACCGTAAATAAACGTTGCGTTGGTGTACGACCAAGTGGGGTATATGTGGTGTACTCTGGCATAATTATACGGATTTGCTGACCAATACTTACACCTAGTTTGTTTGCCAAATAACGGCTCAATGCAATTTGGTACTTGTGCTTGTGTAGCCGCGTTAGACTCCCGCCACGAATAGCATCATCTAGGACACTTTCGTACCCTTCAAACAACCCCTGTAACTGCACGCCTACCAAGTCTTGATTGGTTTGTAAAATCACATCACTGGTAACATAGGGTGATACTTGCTTGACTAATGGGTGATCTTCTATCGCCTTTAGTTTTGTCTGATCGAGTTGCTCACTTTCCTTAATTTGCACATGTGGGATCAGATCAAGCATCGCAGCTTTGAGGGTCTGCTCAAATCCATTCATAACCGAACTTACCGTGATCAAGCTCATCAGCCCAAGTGCTATACCCGCAATAGAGAAAAATGAGATAAACGATATAAACGCATTACCTTTAGCTGCGCGGCTATATCTTAACCCAACAAAGAGGCTAACTGGTTGAAACATAATCTATCTCGTAAAAAACTGCTGAACGGATACTATCATACTCAAAAACAGATTGATGGCTGGAAAACGATAAAAAATGTGACAAACTATAAATTTTTGTGGCCTTGGATAGAAAAAGTGCAGTCCTAGTTGAGGCGTAAGACCTTGCTTTGGGTTGCCGTATTATTTAAATCAACATTGTGACGTAACGGCTTTAAAGATAAAAGCTATATCTAGCCGTTTGATACATATCGGTTACTCTAACAAAACGAAAAAAGCGGAGCATAATAATATTCCGCTTTCAATAAATTTAGTTATAACTAGTTACTTAATGTCGTTATCTATTTTGAGTTAGGTCTTTAAAATAAGATTTGATGCCTCAAACAGACTCAATATTAAGTGGGTTAGATCTTATTGCTCTAAGTAACAAATAACAGCAGCTTGTTTTGGGTTACTTTGCGTATCTTCAATTAAATAACTCGCCTTCTTACTGTTTTGGCATAAACACATGTCATAATGGTTGATCATGTATGCGTTACCAACAGCATCTTCATCTGTTTTTTGGATGCTGCAAGTTGGCTCTCTCCAAATTGGATCCCAGCCACTTTGACCAATTGCAACAATTTTTATATTTTGCTGTGCAACTTGTACTTTTGCTTCTTGGGTTTCTTGCGCTGATACAGATAGTGCTACGAATGCAGCAAGTGCAGTGATTAACTTTTTCATTTTGTTCATCCTTAAGTATTAATTTGGTTTACGAAGATCTAATCCCAGAACTTCGTAAACGCAGCCATTCTATTCCGAAAATAATCAAGGTCAAGAATATAATAATTAAAATTTCATTAATGAAAATGTTGCGACAAAAAATAATCCCGTTATTTTCAATAAATATCTAGCTTAATATTAGGTATTAGTAATAATGGACAACATTATTGGCTTTCAAGGTTTGCTTATCATCCATACTTAAAGATTAAGCGAGTTTACACTGTCGGCTCTTTTATCACTTCAATCTGCTTAATTGATAAACCTTGGATCTCTATTACTTTAAATTTAAATCCCTCGACCTGAAGAGACTCTCCTTCCACTGGAAAATGTTTTAGTCTATGGATCACAAATCCTGCTAACGTTTCTATCGCTTCTATTGGCTCGAACTCATATTCAATCACTGAAGTTTGAAAGTCTTTAATCGACATATCACCTTGTACCAACCAACGAGCGTTGTCTTTTTGTCTAAATTGCGCCTCTATCGCTTGATCATCCTTTAATGCAATCAGATTTAAAATACTCGAAAGTGTGACCATACCAACTACAGTAGAAAACTCATTAATCACAACAGCACAATTGCTTTCATGACTTTTCAGACCATCCAGTGCATCAGATAGACTCAATGTATCCAACAATATGACAGGCTTATGGAAGTCATGGTCGTGACCATCCAACAGTGGCCGATTAGCGAGTATATTACTTAATAATTGCTTCGCCTCAGGTGCAGCAACCACTTTATCTAACGAACCATCACAGAGTAAATACTGTTGGAAACTATGACGCTGGATAAGACTACTTAGATTCTCTTCTGACTCTTGAACATCCAGCCACACAATCGCATCACGATTGATCATCGCCTGGGTAATATTGGTTTGGTTAAGATCCAGCACATTCCCAATAATATTGTACTCATGTTCACACAGCTCACCTTGCTCTGCGCTCTGGTCAACCACAGAATAAATATCATCTCGTGTTACTTGTTCATCTCGTTCGTTGGGTAAATTAAATAATTTAATGATCCAGTCAGCAAAGACATTAAACAACCAAATAATCGGCTTAAACAGCCAAACACTTGCTCACATCAAGGATATAAAGCGCATCGCAATGTTTTCAGGAATGACCATCGCTATTCGCTTGGGTAGCAAGTCAGCAAAAAGTACAAATAACGATGTGATCAATAAGAAAGAGAGCACGGTGGAAATTTGCAGCAAAATCGACGCATACACTGCAACATCAGCAAAAATAAAACTGGCTACCCAATTGAGTAATTGCAGGATATAGGGAGTGAAAACAGACTCACCAATCATACCTGCAACAATTGCCAATGCGTTCAACACAACTTGCACTGCTGCAAAAAATTGATGCGCGTTTGCCTGTAAGTACAATACTTTCTTTGCCCTGACATCACCAAGATCAAATAAAGTTTGTAATTTCACTTTACGCGCCGCAGCTAATGAAATTTCACAGAGTGCGAAAACCGCACTCAAAGTGATGAGTAAAAGTACCCAGAAAAAGTCCACAAATATGCCTAAAATTAAAACTATCATTCAGCGCGATGTATACGCTTATTTTGGCTCTTTGGCAATCTAATTTATACCAAGTGCAGTACGCTCACTACTGGATGAAAATATATTAAGTGTCTGCTTATCACTGAGTGCTATTTGCTGAACTTATCTCTCAATTTAAACTCTAGTACTTGGGCGTTGATACAATAACGGTCTTCTCCCTTTGGCCCTTCATTTTTAAAAACATGACCTAAATGGATCCCGCTACTTTTAGACCGAATTTCGGTTCTTACCATGGCGTGACTCAAGTCTTGATGATAGGTGACGCTTCCCTCTACTGGGTGAGTAAAAGAGAGCCAACCAGTACCTGAGTTAAATCTATCTCGAGTATCAAATAATGCTTTGCCACTGAGTTTATCCACAAAAACGCCATCTGGAGTATTTTTAAAAATATCGTATTGTTTACAGAACGGCCGTTCGGTTCCCTTTTGAAAGGCAATATTAAAAGCCTCAGAGCGCCCTAGTTTAAAAGCCCCTAGTGCTTTATAGAAGTCACTCCTTTTCATATAACCCTGGAAACCATATGATTCTTTACCATTCTCCGTAAAAAGAATCGTCGGCGTTGCCCAAGTTGCGGTCTTAATGGTTAAACCCTGGAGTTGATCTGCAAAGCGAAAATGCAGCGGAATATCACCTTGATAATCATTAATGACCTCTTTTTTAAGCTTTTCGCAGTATGGGCAGTAGCTCCTAGAGTCGATAATCACAATATGCTTTCCCGTTAAGAGCAAGCTGTTGTCAACCTCAGTTTTTTCAGCTTTCTCAAAGGTCACGCCAGTACTGTGATCAGGGCAATAGCCATTCGGGTTTTTAGCTAAATAGTTTTGATGGTACTCCTCAGCTGGGTAAAACTTTCTGAGTGGCTTAATAGAAGTTTGGATCTTGCCAAAACCCGCATTACTCAGGCGTTGCTGAAACTGCACTTTTACTGCCTCAGCCGTATCACCCTGCTGCGTATCTGAATACAGTATAATCGAGCGATATTGAGTTCCCACATCATTTCCTTGTCGATTACTTTGGGTCGGGTCATGGCTCTCAAAATACGATTTCAACAAGGCTTCTGTCGTCAATAAATTTGCATTGTATGTAACTTTCACTACCTCAGCATAATTATTCTCATCAAATCGTCGACTTGCCTTGATGATTTCTTTATAAGTTGGGGTAAAGCCTTTGCCATCAGCATAACCTGATTCAGCGTCAATCACACCGGTCATTTTCTCATAACGCTTTTCAGGCCCCCAAAAACAACCAGATCCAAGGACTAACGTTTTTATATGGTTACTCGCGCCATCTACTTTAGGCTCTGGCATACCAGTGCCCGCGTTTGCAGTAATTGCACTGCCCGCCAAAATCAATCCCCCTGCTGCCACAGCAAGATACACCATTTTCATTTTTCACCTCTCACAATACATGCGCAATTAACTAACCTTGCAATAACGAGCACCTTTCTCGATGTAAGTACACAAAGTAGATATAAACTAAATGCTATTTCTTACGTATTGGATCAGACCGACAGAAGTTAATGATTCTTTCATCTTCCCTCTGTCATGATTTGAGTATTACATTTATAGCAGCCGCTATAGCAGCGGCAATAACAAGGAAAACGGTGTGGATAAGTTCAGTGAAAGTCTCTATCAAAAATTGACCAATGACGATGAAGCCCGAGCTTGTAAGGCCATCGACGACAAAGCTTGTAAAGAGGTGCCTGGCAACTATGTTCTAATTTTACTAAGTCAACTTTTTAGCAAGTTAGCGGATGCACTACTCAACCCAAAAATAACACTGCCATGGCTGATGCAATCCCTCGGAGCACCCGCTTTTATGATTTCAGCGTTAGTGCCGATTAGAGAATCAGGTTCACTTATCCCTCAACTGTTCATTGGACAATGGGTAAGACAACATGCAAAACGCAAATTGCTATGGTCACTCGGTGCACTGATACAGTCGGGTTGCGTTATTTTAATGGCAGCCTTGGCATGGCAACAAACTGAAAACTTACTGTATGCTTGGCTTGTACTTGGGTTATTGGTGGTTTTTAGTGTTGCAAGAAGCCTAAGTTCAGTATCTTCAAAAGATGTGTTAGGGAAGACGATCCCAAAACAAAAACGCGGGCAATTAAGTGGTCAAGCCTCATCCATTAGTGGACTTGTCACCGTTACTTTTGGCGTTGGCTTATTTTACGCTGCAACTGAGTTTGGCAACATTAACTTTGTCCTCACTTTGCTGCTTGCAGCCGTTTTTTGGATTATTGGCGCATTTGTTTTTGCGCAAATTAATGAGTATGCAGGTGCGACAGACGGCGGTGAAAATGGCCTACACAAGATCAAACAAGAGCTTACACTACTGAAAACAGACCGTATGCTTAGAAATTTTATATTTGCGCGGGGATTATTATTAAGCTCTGCACTTATACCTCCTTACTTCACTGTATTGGCGCAACAAAATATCAGTAATGCAGTCTGGGTGTTAGCAATTTTGTTGGGTGTTTCAGGAGTTGCAAGCCTAACCAGTGGCGCCTTTTGGGGGCGTCTTGCAGACAAGTCGAGCAAACAAGTCATGATACTCGGTGCAATACTCACCGTTATCGTAACGCTGACAGTACTCATCGCCTCTGTACTCTACCCTAGCGTTTTAACACAAGTATGGTTTATTCCAATTTGCTACTTTGTAATTGCAATTGCTCACCAAGGCGTCAGAGTTGGCCGAAAAACATATGTTGTAGACATGGCCGACGGCAATAAACGGACTAGTTATGTTACGTTGAGCAACACGATGATCGGTATCATATTATTATTAACAAGCCTACTTGGGATTATCGCTTCAGTATTCTCAATTAATGCGTTACTTGGTTTATACATAGTTATTACGCTCTTGGGTATTGGAATGACAAGCCGCTTACCAAATGTCACTGAACGGTAAAACCTGTTACTTCAACGACAAATAGTGTCTAATTTTATCTATTTAAGGTAAAAACGGCGCAGTTTTAGTTATCTGAGGATAAAAATATGTCATTGACTACGCGCCTTTCTGCTCTAGCGCTAGCAGTTGCCAGCCTAGCTTCAGCAAATGCTGCTGACTTTAAGTTTAACTCAACACTTTCAGACGCTGATGCTCTGGTTATTTTTCAAGCAGGTGAAAATCAAAGTAACTTAAAGTTTTTAGACAAAGATACTCGCAAGCAATTACAGCGTGCAATTGCTGCTGAAGATTTCAAAGGTGCTTATGGCAAAACGGTAGAGGTACTAGCTCCTGTAGACTCTGATTATAAACGCATCTTCATCGTTGGTTTAGGTGAATCTGAGCAACTTGATGCAAGTAAGTTGACCAAGCTTGGCGGTAACTTGCATGCTAAGTTTGAAGCTAAAAAGCTTGAAAATGTTGCAATCGCTTTTGATGAGGTGAACGGCAAACTCTCTAATGCTGAACTAGCCGCACAGTTTGCGCACGGTGCAAACTTACGTGACCATACTTTTGAAGTTTATAAAAAAGAACCAAAGACCTTCAACGTCAGCTATCACTTAGATGTTGCAGATAAGAAAGCTGCTCAATCGCATTATCAAAAGCTTGCACACATTCAACAAGGCGTATTTTTAGCGCGTGATTTGACATCTGAAGTTGCCACTGAAATGACTCCTGTTGACTTCGCAAACGCGGCAAAAGAGCTTGAACAATACGGTGTTGAAGTAAAAATTCTTGCACCTGAGGCGCTAAAAGAGCTGGGCATGGGCGCACTTGAAGGTGTCGGTCGAGGCAGTGAGCACGGTTCACGTTTGGTAGTTGCGCATTACAAAGGAAACAACGAAACGCCGATTGCCCTTGTGGGTAAAGGGATCACCTTCGACTCTGGTGGTTACAGCATCAAAACAGGTGCCTCTATAGCACGCATGAAGTCAGATATGGCGGGTGCTGCAGCGGTACTTGGCACCGTAAAAGCAATGGCACTTAGCAAAGCAGATGTTAACGTTGTAGCCGTAATGGGTATGGCTGCTAACATGGTTTCCCAGTATGCAATCGCACCTGGAGATGTACTTCGCACCGCTGAAGGGATCAGTGTAGAAGTCGTAAACACTGACGCTGAAGGCCGATTAGTGCTGTCTGATGCGATGTGGTACGCACGTAAATTCTATAGTCCGGAGATCATGGTTGATGTTGCAACACTAACAGGCTCAAAGATCCGTGCAGTAGGCAATGATTACTCTGCGATATTCTCTGAGGATGATGCGTTAATCACTCAATTCACTAATGCTGGTAAAGTAGTTAACGAGAACGTATGGCGCTTACCGCTTGGCTATAAAGAAAAACTAAAGTCTGACATTGCAGACTTCCAAAACGTGGGATCTGGTGGCCCAGGTGCCACAACTGCTGCTACTTTCTTACAGCAATTTGCTGGTGATACTAGATGGGTTCACCTTGATATTGCTGGAAACGCATTATCAAGCTCAGCTAAAGATGAAATCCCAACCGGTGGTACTGGATATGGCGTTCGTCTTTTAAGCCAATGGTTACTTAATAATAAATAGCCTTACTTCTAGTTAAGCTAAAGTAAAGCCGCGAATATCGCGGCTTTACTATTTTATCTAACCTTATGATAGTTAATGCCTTTCTAGTAGAAAGGCTGTAGCGTTAACTGCGTTAAATTCACTGCCAATAGGCTAGCTATTGGCGAATAAGTTTGCCTTATATTAGTCTGGCTAAAGCGGCATTACGCCTTTTGCGCTTTGGTATCCTAGCTAATTCACTCACTTCTCACCCCAAGTTCAGGTTATTCATCGAAAAGTACTCAGTAAACGTAATCGCTTCGTTTAAATTACAAGGTGTGTTATAAGAAACATAATTTTTACTAAAGTAATACTTTGTTTTCTATGACCAATGTCAGCTGTTATCTATTGGGAGAGCGCGCGATTGTAATTGATGTGGCTTGCCACATAGCGACGCAACCAAAGCTTAATCAAAAGCTTTTTGCATTAAAAAAATGGCTAGATAGTAGCGATGCCTTTATTGATGTCGTTCCCGCGATGTCTTCAATTACGGCATATCTAATCAACCCAGAAAAAATAAAGCAATGGCAACAAGTAATCGTAGAAAAATGGAATGATCTTGAGATGGATTCGTTCGAGTCTAAGCTGCACCATATCTCCGTGAATTATGGGGGTGAATTTGGTCAAGACTTTGGCGATGTAGCAAACCGATTAGCACTGACGCATGAACAACTTATTCGCCTTCACACCAGTGTCGATTATCAAGTGCAATTTATGGGGTTTTTACCCGGATTTGCTTATCTTTCGGGCCTGCCAGCTCAACTCCACCTTCCCAGAAAATCAACCCCTATAACTCATGTTCCCAAAGGTAGCATCGCAATTGCAGATAGCTACACTGCTGTATATCCTTGTGGCTCACCTGGCGGGTGGCATCTGTTGGGGCAAACAGACTCAACATTATTTGACGCAGAGTCAGAATCCGTGTGCTTATTGCAGCCTGGTGATACAGTGCGTTTTGTGGAGAAATCATGTTAGAAGTTATTAAACCAGGGCCACTGTCGAGTGTACAAGATCTTGGTAGGCGTGGAATGCGCCACCTCGGCGTGAGTCAAGCTGGCGCATTAGACCCGCTAGCACTACGTCTTGCTAACGCTTTACTAGCAAATCATGAAAATACAGCGGCCATTGAGATCACAATAGGGTTATGCGAATTTATATTTCACGCTCCGGCTAATTTTGTTATTGCTGGCGCAGATCTTAATGCTTGCTTGAATGATACAGATATATATCCATGTTGGCGCTACAGCGCCAAGGCTGGCGATAGACTAAGCTTTAAGCAAAGTAGAGATGGCGTACGTGCTTACCTGCTGGTTGAAGGTGGATTTCTTAATATTGACCAGCAGCTTGGCAGCTACTCCACCGATCTCATGGCAGGCTTTGGTGGGCTGCATGGTCGAGCATTAAAGGTGGGTGATAAACTGTATTATCAACAAGCGCAGGCAAAACCCGCTCTTGGTGCATTGCAACCGAGCTATGAAAAGCTCATTCATTTTACTCCTGGCCCCCATGCACAACTAGTCTCACCTCACGTCTTTGATATATTGAACCAAACCATCTGGAAAGTGCATCCTAACAGTAATCGTATGGGTATCAGGCTCAGCAGTCACAAGGCACTAACACATAATCACAGCATTGCGACACAAGCCGTTCACCCAGGCGTCATTCAGCTTCCTCCAAGTGGTGAGCCTATAATTTTAATGAATGATTGCCAGACTACAGGTGGTTATCCAATTATTGGTGTGATCACAGAAGCAGATATGCGCCATCTCAGCCAACTGAGTGCCGGTGATTGTCTGCATCTAAAATCAACGTCTACAACTCATACTGCCAAGCAGCGACATAGAGTAAAATCACACCTTAATCAGCTAAAGTTAGCACTCAACAAAAAAGAATAACAATATGAATGAGATTAACTTTCTTCCCCTTTCTGGTATTGCGGTCATTGTTCTTGGCTTTGCAATGCGTTTTAACCCTCTGTTGGTTGTCACTGCCGCTGGTTTAGTGACCGGATTTGCCGTTGGTATTGATTTTATCGCCTTAATAGCCACATTTGGTGAAAAGTTTATGAACTCTCGTCAACTAGCAAGCTTCCTACTTATTTTACCCGTCATTGCTATTCTTGAGCGCTATGGGCTTCAGCAACGCGCTAAAACTTGGGTAGCCAGTATCAAAGGTGCCACGACTTCGCGGATCTTAAGTATCTATTTTGTTGTACGTGAATGTGCAGCAGCACTTGGACTGATTAATTTAGCTGGTCAAGCACAAACCGTACGCCCTCTACTTGCACCTATGGCAGTAGGTGCAGCAGCAAACCAGTATGGTGACTTACCACAAGCCGTTAAGGATATGATAGGTGCCCATGCTGCAGCCTGTGATAATATTGCCGTATTCTTCGGCGAGGATATTTTTATCGCCTTTGGCGCCGTATTGCTAATGGACGCGTTTTTAAAAGAAAATGGCATCGCCGGAATAGAGCCATTACATATTGGTCTTTGGGCAATTCCCACAGCGATTGCCGCGTTAGTGGTTCACTTATTTCGCCTTGCGCGATTTGAGGCAAAAATTCGTACCGAAATCGCCCGTTGCCAGCAGCAAACTAAGCAAGCCAGTGCTACTGACGATAGCACCACTATGTTTAAGGAAGGCTCGTTATGAAGTCTGTAGAGCAAGCGCCAGAGCCTCTAGCACTCCTATCTATTAACAATGTTTATTTACTCATCGGTTTTATCGTCATGTTTTTGGTGATAAAAACCCTACAAGATAGCGCCCACCCAAAGCGTTTAAGCACTGCGCTGTTTTGGTTTCTTTTTGGCTCTGTTTTTATGTTTGGCGATGTTTCTATCACTTTAGTTGGTGAACAGATCACCTATTTATGGGTTGGTGTGAGCGTGATTGTTATTGCCCTGTTAGCGGGAATGAATATGGTCTCAATGGGCACCTACGACGTACCTGATGAGCAGTTCAAGGCGCTAGATGCCAAACGCTTTGGCAACAAATTATTCATCCCAGCTGTAATTATTCCAATTGTTACTGTGATCTGCACCATTATTCTTGATGATCTTCACTTAGGTACGCTGTACTTTTTTGACCAAAGTCATGTGACACTGTCAGCGTTAACACTGGCTTGTACTGTAGCATTATTGATAAGTTGGAGAATTACTAAGGGCAGTCCTTTGCAAGCGCTGTCTGAATCTCGCCGTTTAGTCGACTCCATAGGCTGGGCTGCTATTCTGCCGCAAATGCTTGCTATGCTTGGCGGTGTCTTTATTGTTGCAAATACAGGCACGGCGATTCAAGATTTAGTTACACTGTTTATCTCCCCTGATAACCGGTTTATGCTGGTTGCCCTGTATTGCGTGGGTATGGCGTTATTCACTATGATAATGGGAAATGCGTTCGCGGCATTTCCTGTGATGACAGCAGGCGTTGCCTTACCTTTTTTAATTCAAGGCCACGGAGCAGCCCCTGCGCCTTTGGTTGCAATTGGCATGTACTCAGGGTATTGCGGTACACTCATGACCCCTATGGCTGCTAACTTTAATATCGTGCCAGCGGCACTGCTAGATTTAAAAGATAAATACCAAGTCATTAAAGTGCAAATACCCACTGCTATAACTTTATTGATAATTAATATTTTCCTGATGTATGGAGTGGTTTTTTAATGTCCAGTTACAGTAAGCCGTGTGTCCTCGTCACCGGATTCACCCCTTTTGACGGTGAGTCAATCAATCCTTCATGGCAATTAGCACAGCAACTTGAGGGGGAAACCCTTGAAGGGCACATCATACACACAAAAGAACTCCCTTGTGAGTTCGATACCAGTATTGCCTCATTAACCAAAGCGATTGATAAGTATCATCCAAGTGTCGTGATTTGCTTGGGGCAAGCTGGTGGTCGCTGTGATATTTCTATCGAACGCATCGCTATAAATATTAATGATGCAAGGATCGCTGATAACGCAGGTAATCAGCCCATAGACACCCCTGTTGTTACACACGGTCCAGATGCTTATTTTACAACACTGCCTATTAAAAGCATGCTTAAGAGCGCGATACAGGCGGGCGTTCCTACAAGCATTTCTCACACTGCCGGAACATACGTGTGCAATCATGTTATGTATGGATTATTGCATTACTTAAGCACGCACGATTTGGCTTGTCGAGGAGGCTTTGTCCATATCCCTTATTTACCATCTCAAGCTGCGCACCACAGTGGTGCACCTAGTATGGAAATCGACACTCTCGTTAAAGGAATAAAAATACTTATAACTAGCGCTATCACACAGAAGCAAGATATAAAGCTTGTTGCAGGCACAACACACTAACCCCCCCTCTCCCCTAAATGGTGCAATGTTGCACCATTTTAAATCACAAAAAATTCACATATTCCCTATTTCATTGTGTGACTTATCAATTTATTTTTGATAGAACAGAGAAAGTCCAATGTGATTTGTCAGCATTGGTAATAATAATTTGTTATTAAAATCAACACATCAATAGGAATGAGGAATTATGTGTTCAATTTTTGGCGTACTTGATATCAAGACCGACCCCTTAGCGCTGCGCGAACAAGCGATTGAGATGTCCAAGAAGCTCCGACACCGCGGTCCTGACTGGTCTGGTGTTTATTCAAGTGAAAAAGCAATATTGGTGCACGAGCGCTTAGCAATTGTTGGAGTATCTAGTGGCGCACAGCCATTATTTAACCCAGAAAAAACCAATATTTTAGCGGTCAATGGTGAAATTTATAACCATAAAGAACTCGCAGCATCACTCACTGTGCCATTTGAATTTCAAACAGAGTCCGATTGTGAAGTCATCTTGGCACTATACAAACAAAAGGGGCCTGAGTTTTTAGACGACCTAAATGGGATTTTTGCGTTTTGTCTTTACGATGAGACCAAAGATGCTTTTTTAATCGGTCGCGACCACATTGGTATTATTCCACTGTACACTGGAAGAGATCAGAGTGGAAACCTCTATGTTGCAAGTGAAATGAAGGCACTCACTCCAATTTGTACACAAATCGAAGAGTTTCCTCCTGGACATTACTGGTATTCTAAAGAAGGGGGAGCTAGACCTTATTATCAGCGCGACTGGCAAGATTTTAAAGCAGTTAAAAGCAACGATGCTAGCCCTGAAGCGGTTAAAAATGGATTAGAGGCAGCTGTTAAACGTCAGCTTATGTGTGATGTTCCATATGGTGTGCTGCTATCAGGTGGTCTTGACTCTTCTGTCATCTCAGCAATTACACAACAGTTTGCGGCAAAGCGTATTGAAGACGATGGCGCTTCTGATGCGTGGTGGCCAAAACTCCATTCTTTCTCTATTGGTTTAGCCGGCTCACCCGATCTGGCCGCGGCACAAAAGGTAGCCGATAAAATCGGCACGATACACCACCCTATTCACTTTACTGTACAACAAGGGATCGATGCCCTTAAAGAAGTGGTCTATCATCTTGAAACGTATGATGTGACCACAATTCGGGCTTCTACACCTATGTATCTAATGGCTCGCTATATCAAAGCTATGGGTATTAAAATGGTGCTGTCAGGCGAAGGTGCTGATGAGCTATTTGGTGGTTATTTATATTTCCATAAAGCGCCAAACGCTGAGGAGTTCCACAACGAACTCAACCGTAAAGTTTCTAAACTCCACATGTTTGACTGTTTACGTGCAAACAAATCAATGGCCGCTTGGGGCGTAGAAGCACGAGTGCCATTCTTAGATAAAGAGTTTATCGATATTGCAATGCGTACGAACCCTGACTATAAAATGTGTAAAGATGGACGGATCGAGAAGCATATTATTCGTGAAGCCTTCGACGGCTACTTGCCAAATGAGGTGCTTTGGCGTCAAAAAGAGCAATTCTCTGATGGTGTAGGATACAGTTGGATAGATTCGCTTAAAGACTATGTCGCTCAACAGGTAAGTGATTCTGATCTGGAAAACGCGCATTACCGTTACCCAATTAATACTCCTGACAGCAAAGAAGCTTACTATTATCGTACTATTTTTGAATCACATTTTCCTGGAGAGGCTGCGGCCAAATGCGTGCCACATGGCAAATCAGTTGCATGCTCAACCCCTGAAGCCCTCGCTTGGGATTCGTCATTTCAACATAATGCGGACCCTTCTGGTCGCGCAGCAAGCTCGCACAATGACGCGTACAAGCAACAGTAACAGTAACAGTAACAGTAACAGAGTAATAAACTGGTAAATAAAAAGGGACAACCGTCCCTTTTTGTTTATGCAAACTGTAATGTGATATAACTAAAAGCTAATCAAATAAAACGCTTAATAATAAAGTCTACCTTCACCCGCTTCGCTTGCCCTAATAACTTTTTAACGGGCGCTGGGTAGTCTGCTATCGTTTCTAGATCCTCATGACCATTGAGACGTCGACAATGTTGCAGAACTGCTTGCTTTTCTAGCTCGATTTGAGGAAGAATTGCCTGCTCAGGGTCTTCAATTAAAATACCGTTTTCAATATCTAGCCCCCATGCTCGCGGGTTGAGGTTATGGCCACTCATTAAATGCGTATTGCCATCTCTGCTTACACCTTTTAGGTGGAATGAATTATTACCGTCTTGCCAAAGGTAAACATCAAGCAAGCCTGAATTGATATAACGACGCTGCGATTTTACGAACTTATACAAAATCGTCTCGTATAAATATGGCAATGCGGCAATACGGTTAAATGGCTGATCAGGGCTAATGTAAAAATCATTTGCAGTCTTGTCACCCACAACAATCGTTACCTTTTTACCTGTTTTTAACAAACGTCTTAATGAGCGCAGTAAAGGCGCAGGAAAGTTAAAATATGGCGTGTACAGCACCAACTCTTGCTCTGTGGTGTCAAATAACGCTTTGATTAAACGGTTTAGTTTATTTGTTCTGCGGCCAAAACCCAAAAAAGGCCTCACAGTTAACCCGCTCCAACTTGTTGCTTTAGAGACATCGTAACTAGCTTTTTTAAGCTGCTTCATCAATTGCTTTTGCTCAGTTCGAATATCAAGCAGCGTCGGTAGAGGTCTAATATCCAATCTTGGTACCGCATCCGAGGCAATCAGTACTTTATCCGTAAAATCACAAAAGCTATCAGCCAACTCAGGATGTTGAATTAAGAAGTAACGATCAAGTCGATATTTATCGTCTTGATGCAAGTAAACATTGTTCAAACTTGCACCGCTATACAAAACGGTATCATCTAAAACAAAGCCTTTAAGGTGCAACACACCAAATAGCTCTTTTGCTTTTACAGGCACACCATACACTTCAACTTGCGTGCCTAACTGCGCTTTCAAATCGCAATATAGTTTGGCATTGCCTTCTGACTTTTCAGCTCCGATTAGACCACGCTGGGCTCGATGAAAATCAACCAAAACTTTGACATCTAAAGCTGGATTTTGTTGTGCGGCCTGATGCAACGCATGTAGCACTTCCCGGCCCGCTTCATCATCCTGAAGATAGAGTGCTGTTATGTAGATGCGCGTCTTTGCCTGTGAAATTAATTTTAAGAGTGTCTGATGATATTGTTTAGCATCAGTTAGCACCTCACAATCTTGCGCACTTAGCCCAAAGCCTGGGGTATTTTGCCAAAATGCCATATGTACCTTTTCAATTAGACTATCAACTCGTGATAGCAAAACAAAATTCTCTAAAACATATCAAAAAAACCTCCAGAGGTCATGAAATAGAGAAGTTTTTTTGTTTGCTTTAGTTAAATCTGTCTACTCAATAGACGATTTAAAAACAACACAGTACAAATTTTTTGACAAGTTGCCAATTTCTTTCAAATCTGTTTGCTGTTTTTTATTTACTTCGCTATTGAATTACATAGAATCGAACAAACTTCTGCTTTATCGCAATTTTTAGAATATATAGTTAGGAAAATTACATGAGCGACGCAAAACACTGCAAACTGTTGATTTTAGGTTCAGGCCCTGCAGGCTATACAGCGGCAGTTTATGCTGCACGAGCTAATTTAAACCCAGTGCTAATTACTGGTATGCAGCAAGGTGGTCAGCTGACAACCACAACCGAAGTTGAAAACTGGCCTGGTGATGCACACGGCTTGACGGGTCCTGCGTTAATGGATCGTATGAAAGAGCATGCGGAGCGTTTCGAAACTGAGATCATTTTCGACCATATCAATAAGGTTGATGTCACAAAGCGTCCGTTCACGCTAACAGGAGACCAAGGTACGTATACCTGTGATGCGCTTATTATCGCGACTGGCGCATCAGCTAAGTACTTAGGACTTGAATCAGAAACCGCATTCCAAGGTCGTGGTGTATCAGCTTGTGCTACCTGCGACGGTTTCTTCTACAGAGGCCAAAAAGTGGCAGTGGTAGGTGGTGGTAACACTGCAGTTGAAGAGGCGCTTTACCTCTCAAATATCGCGGAAGAAGTACATGTTATTCACCGTCGCGACTCATTTCGCAGTGAGAAGATTCTTGCCGATCGCCTAATGGATAAAGCAGCGAACGGTAATGTTGTGCTTCACCTAAATCGTACACTAGATGAAGTATTAGGTGATGAAATGGGTGTAACAGGTATCCGCATTAAGGATACTGATTCTGATGCAACTGAGCAGCTTGACCTTGCAGGCGTGTTTATTGCTATCGGTCATAAACCAAACACAGATATGTTTGAAGGCCAGTTAGAAATGAAAGATGGCTACTTGGTGGTTCAGTCTGGTCTAAATGGTAATGCAACTCAAACTAGTGTTGAGGGAGTATTTGCTGCCGGTGACGTCTCTGACCACATCTATCGCCAAGCTATTACCTCTGCAGGCACAGGTTGTATGGCAGCGTTAGACGCAGAACGCTTTCTTGATAGCCAAAAGTAGTCTTTTCTGTTCGTAAAAAGTAGGGGTCTGTGTTCACGGCCCCCTGTTATCCTCATCTTAATTAACCTGAGGTTTGGATAAGGAATGAGCTGACTCATTGTTTTCAAGACCACATGAAGTTATCCCTTCTCTAGCCAGACAGTTTTGGGGATAACAAGGTTAATTTACGTACCAATATCTGGCTATTGGATGTGAATTCAACGCAGTTAGCGCTAAAACTGGCTGCTAGAAAGGCATTAATTATCCGAAGCTCAGGTTAATTTGCTATATTGTCGTAAATAACAAATTCGTAGTTTGCTTGATGGTCCAACAGCTATTTCACCTGTCTAAAAATGACTTCAGATTTCCACCCAATCATTACGCTTTATTAGAACCTGACGGACTGTTAGCAGTTGGTGGGTGTCTACGCGTTGAGCGATTAAAACAAGCCTATGCGAATGGCGTATTTCCTTGGTTTAACGAGGGAGAACCTATTATGTGGTGGACGCCAAGTGAGCGTGGTATTCTCGAACTTGACGAGTTTCATTGTGGTAAAACATTAAAAAAAGCCCAGCGAAAATTGAAGCCGACCGTTACAGTCAATACCGCCTTTAATCAAGTGATAGAAGCATGCCGTGATCAAAGAATGGCTGCTGAAGGTACTTGGATCACCAATGCCATGCTATCTGCGTATCAACAAGCCCACATTCAAGGGATCGCACACAGCGTTGAAATCTGGCATGAGGAAAAGCTAGTCGGTGGTTTATACGGGATCATGCAGTCTGGTGTTTTTTGTGGTGAATCTATGTTTCATACCGTTCCCAACACATCAAAAATGGCGATGTGGGCGCTGGTTAATTGGCTAAAGGCGCATAAGGCTTCATTTATTGATTGTCAATTAGAAAACCCTTATCTGACAAGTTTAGGGTTAAAAGTTATACCAAGGCCTGAGTTTTTGACTAGACTTAAATTGGCGGGACAATTTCAGGTCCCATCATCTATGTGGCAGCCTCAGGAGCTGAAAGCTATCTATGAATGAACACTTTCCCTCTAAAATTGGACTAAGCCAACAATTTAGTTGTAGTTATTTACCTGAACAGAAGGAACAGTTACTGGTTATTCTCGACCCAAATTGTTACAGCCCAGATAGATTTGAACAGTTACTTGCGTTGGGATTTCGTCGCAGTGGCGATCAAATTTATCGACCTCACTGCCCATCATGCTCCGCTTGTCAATCTGTTAGAGTATTAACAGCAAAGTATAAAGCCAGTAAGTCTCAACGCCGTAAACGTAATAAGCTTAACCAAGACTATCAGATTGTTATAAGTCATCAAGAGCGCCCCGAATACTACCCACTGTATGAAAAGTACATTACATTGAGACATAGTGATGGCTCAATGTACCCTCCCAATCACCTACAATATGAGAGCTTTTTGTTTTGTAGGTGGATGAATATTGTTTTCGTTGAGCTATGGCATCACGATAAGCTCATTGCTGTTGCAGTAACTGATTCAATGCCTAATTCGTTATCGGCCATTTACACGTTTTTCGACCCTGATTATGAATCACTAAGTGTTGGCTCGATTATGATTATGGCTCAAATTGAACAGGCGGCAAAACAAGGGAAGCCCTATCTGTATTTGGGTTACCAAATTGATGAGTGTAAAAAAATGCGTTATAAAACACAGTTTTTGCCTGCTCAAAAACTCGTAAAAGATATTTGGTTAGATATTGAACCTTAGTACCTTATTCTGTGTAGCTATACACTTAAACCTGCTGTTCAACGTATCATAGCCAAAAAACGTAAGCCAAAGCGTAAAGAGTCTAGTATTCACTCGTTACTAGTCGAAATAGTTGTGGTAGAATCCACACCTTATCGCTACCACTCATCCATATTGTTGCTTTGTGTAGTAGCATCCAAGCAGAGAATTGAAGTGTACTGGCTTAAAACAAGAACAAATTAACAAAAAATTGTCTTGTAACTTTACTTATTCCCCGCTTTTGGGCAAAATCTGCATCGTTTAATTTAACCAAGAGGTGATACGCTACACATGGCGAAAGAAGACGTAATTGAAATGCAAGGCACTGTCCTTGATACGCTACCAAACACAATGTTCCGTGTTGAACTAGAAAATGGTCACGTGGTTGTTGCACATATTTCTGGAAAAATGCGCAAAAACTACATCCGTATTTTAACAGGTGACAAAGTTACTGTTGAAATGACGCCTTACGACCTAACAAAAGGACGTATTGTCTTCCGTGCTCGTTAATCTGCGTGTGTAGATTTGTACTAAGCTGAAGCCGTAAATTCGCTGATACCCAAGAAACTTCAAATTCTGTTGATGTTATTTAGGTATAGCCAAGTTCATTCATATCATTAGTACACACGAACGACTTACATTGAGCTTATCTGATGATGACATCGTAAATTAAGCTCGATGGTAACAAAAAGCCCAGTTTTTCTGGGTTTTTTGTCGTCTGAAGCGCCTGCTCCCATTGTCACTTCCCAATCAAAAGCAGCATCATGGTCTTCCCCACTCGTTAATCTGCGTGTGTAGATTTGTACTAAGCTGAAGCCGTAAATTCGCTGATACCCAAGAAACTTCAAATTCTGTTGATGTTATTTAGGTATAGCCAAGTTCATTCATATCATTAGTACACACG
>NZ_WEHZ01000008.1 GCF_012641745.1 Pseudoalteromonas peptidolytica | reverse complement strand
AGTTTCATGCTCATTGAATTCTGATTTTGATACCTTTCGGTATCGAATTGACTGTGCTGAATAAACTATGTTTATTCTGTTGGTCACTCAGTTCAATTGAGACTCTAAATTTGTTTGCGTCATCTAGCGAACTAGACTCTGCTGTTAGAACTCAATCTGTACGAGTGCCCACACAGATGATTGCTTCATATTGTTAAAGAACAGCTCCGGTTACCCGGCACGATGACTTATCATCGCTGCGCCGTTAGCGCTGAGGGTTGTGCATTCTAAGCACTTCCCATTTATTGTCAACACTTAATTTTGATTTTCTTTCGAAGCATTCAAACTCAAGTTTTATTTGACTCCCGACTCGTTGGCTCGTTGCTTTTCAGCGCCGCTCCCCGTGTCGGTGGATGCGCATTATAGGGAGATCCGATTTAAGTGCAACCCTTTTTTTAAAGATAATTGCGAAAAAACGTTTGTTCGAGCAAAAATAAAGCGAAACGTCTATTTTTGATACTTCAGCATGCTATATCGTCCATTTTTTATTCTGCTTTTATTTCTATTTGGGTGTTCTAGCCGTTATAAATTCACACAGATCGCTAGGATATTGAAAATACACCATCTAAAAATTCACTTGAGCTCTAGCACTAAGAATAAGCGTACAAAAGATAAGCAAACAGGCTTATATTTAATCAACCAATTGATATATATAGCTTTTTCACTGTACATAAATGAAAAATTGGTAATCATGCACGGAAATTTGACCACAAAACAGGTATAAACATGCAAAAACTATCTATAGCTTTATTTACTTTGTTATTCTAGCACTACCGTACTTGCCGACGACACTAGTCCTTTTTCTTTTTCAGCAACAGCTGGAGTAAGCTTAGGTGGTGATACTATAGGCACCTTAGTGTACGAAGATAATAGTGATGACACTGTTAAAGCTGGCGATGGCATATTCATTGGTGGTGGCATTCATTATCAAGCGAATAAAGATTTTGATATTAAGCTAAACGCACTTTATCACTTCGATGCAGCTGAAGCGAAAAACGGTGATTTAACTTTTAGCCGGTGGGCGTTTGAAGCCATCCCATATTACAACCTAAATGACAATGTGAAGCTAGGTGCAGGGATCGGTTTTGATACCTCTGTTGAATTGGACAGTAATTTTACTCTTGATGCTAAATTCAATAACACCACGAAGCTCATTTTTTCCGGTTTATATGCTTTCAACTATTCGCAAATTAGTCTCGAGTTGAGATACGAAGTCGCGGAATATGAAGTAAGCTCTGTAGGTAACCTCTCAATTCCAAGTAATATCGCAAATACTCATCAACTCGACGGCAATCGATTTGCAGCACTAGTTCATTGGAACTTTTAATGCTCAATTCACTTGATCAAGCGATATATTTTGGGACAAGAGGATCTTATCAATAATTTAGCACGCCCTATTATCGCTAAGATATCTATGTACATATAGGCGAGGTAGGCACCTTGCTTTTTGGCTGCTTTACATAACCTGAGCTTGCGAAAATAAGCTTCTTGAAAAGAAAAAAGCCGAGCGATGCTCGGCTTTTTTATGTCTTTAATAAGACTAATTACTCTGCAGACTGTGCGTCTTCTTGAACTTCTTCAGTCGCTGGGCGATCTAGTAGTTCAATGTAAGCCATTGGCGCGTTGTCACCAGTACGGAAGCCACACTTAAGAATACGAGTGTAACCACCTGGACGATCCGCGAAACGAGGACCAATCTCAGTGAACAATTTACCAACTACTTCTTTATCACGCGTGCGAGCAAACGCTAAACGACGGTTTGCTACGCTGTCAGTCTTAGCCAGTGTGA
This sequence comes from Pseudoalteromonas peptidolytica, assembly GCF_012641745.1. Taxonomy (GTDB): domain Bacteria; phylum Pseudomonadota; class Gammaproteobacteria; order Enterobacterales; family Alteromonadaceae; genus Pseudoalteromonas; species Pseudoalteromonas peptidolytica. Next base: position 161,457 of record NZ_WEHZ01000008.1, on the reverse strand, counting down.
TTAAAGGTTCAATTACACGGCGCAGCTCTTTTGCTTTAGGCAAAGTAGTTTTGATGATTTCGTGCTTCACCAAAGAACCAGCCATGTTGCTAAACATCGCTTTGCGATGGCTGCTGTTACGGTTTAATTGACGACCACTCTTACGATGGCGCATGACCCTATCCTTCTAACTAAACTAATATAGTAACTTAGATTACTCAGCCAGACTTGCAGGTGGCCAGTTTTCTAGGCGCATACCTAGAGATAGACCACGTGAAGCTAGCACGTCTTTAATTTCAGTTAGAGACTTCTTACCAAGATTTGGTGTTTTCAGAAGCTCAACTTCAGTACGCTGTACTAAGTCACCGATATATTGAATTTGCTCGGCTTTCAGACAGTTTGCAGAACGTACAGTTAGCTCTAAGTCATCAACAGGACGAAGTAGAATCGGATCAAACTCCGGCTTCTCTTCTTTTTCTTCTGGCTCAGAAACATCACGTAAATCTACGAATGCATCTAATTGCTCAGCAAGGATAGTTGACGCACGGCGGATCGCTTCTTCAGGATCTAAAGTGCCGTTCGTTTCCATATCGATGATTAGTTTATCTAAGTCTGTACGCTGCTCAACACGAGCTGACTCAACCGAGTACGCAATACGCTCAACCGGGCTGAATGATGCATCTAGCAACAAACGGCCGATTGGGCGCTCATCGTCATCAGAGGATAAACGACTAGACGCCGGTACATAACCGCGACCACGCTCAACACGGATGCGCATGCTGATTTCGCTATTGTCAGCAGTTAAGTGACAAATAACATGCTCAGGGTTGGCGATAGTCACATCTCCGTCGTGCTGGATATCAGCCGCAGTCACAGGGCCTACACCAGACTTAGTCAGGGTAAGGAAAACTTCATCTTTACCTTCTAGAGATACCGCTAGACCTTTAAGGTTTAACAGAATTTCAATGATGTCTTCTTGTACGCCTTCTTTCGCGCTGTACTCGTGCAATACGCCGTCAATTTCAACTTCTGTCACAGCACAACCAGGCATAGATGAAAGAAGTATACGACGTAGAGCGTTACCTAGTGTGTGGCCGAAACCACGCTCTAGAGGCTCTAAAACTACTTTAGAACGCGTTGAGCTTACAGCGTCGATATCGACTAATCTTGGTTTTAGGAATTCGGTTACAGAACCCTGCATTTTATCCTCTCTTAACTCTTAACTTTACTTCGAGTAAAGTTCGACGATTAGTTGTTCGTTAATGTCCGCAGACAGATCAGAACGCTCTGGTAGGCGCTTGAAAGTACCTTCCATTTTCTTACCGTCAACTTCAATCCAAGTTGGCTTTTCACGTTGCTCAGCCAACTCTAGAGCAGCGATGATACGCGCTTGCTTTTTAGACTTCTCACGAATTACTACTACATCTTCAGGAGTAACTACGAAAGAAGGGATATTAACAACACGACCATTAACCATAATCGCTTTGTGGCTTACTAGCTGACGTGCTTCAGCACGTGTGCTTGCAAAACCCATGCGATATACAACATTGTCTAGACGTTGCTCTAGAAGCTGTAACAAGTTTTCACCTGTGTTACCTTTAAGGCGAGCAGCTTCTTTGTAGTAGTTACGGAATTGCTTTTCTAGTACACCGTAGATACGACGAACTTTTTGCTTTTCACGTAGCTGTAAACCGTAATCAGATAGACGACCTTTACGTGCGCCGTGCTGACCAGGTGCTGTTTCTAGTTTACACTTAGAGTCAATTGCTCTTACGCCGCTTTTAAGGAACAGGTCAGTACCTTCACGACGACTTAGCTTGAGCTTAGGGCCCAAATATCTTGCCATGTTCTTTCTCCTAACCTATTGTTATACGCGACGTTTCTTCGGTGGACGACAACCATTGTGTGGAATTGGCGTCACGTCAGTGATGTTAGTGATACGGAAACCAGCAGCATTCAATGCACGAACAGCAGACTCACGGCCTGGACCTGGACCTTTAATGAATACTTCTAGGTTCTTAAGACCGTACTCTTGTGCAGCAACACCTGCACGCTCCGCAGCAACCTGTGCAGCGAATGGAGTAGACTTACGAGAACCACGGAAACCTGAACCACCCGCAGTCGCCCAAGAAAGAGCATTACCTTGACGGTCAGTGATGGTCACAATAGTGTTGTTGAAAGACGCATGAACGTGAGCCATGCCATCAACAACTTGCTTTTTGACCTTTTTACGACGAATTGGTGCTTTTGCCATAACTTACCCCACCTTATTTCTTGATAGGCTTGCGAGGACCCTTACGAGTACGCGCGTTAGTCTTAGTACGCTGACCACGTAGTGGTAGCGAACGACGGTGACGTAAGCCACGGAAACAACCAAGATCCATAAGACGCTTGATGTTTAGTGTAACTTCACGACGAAGATCACCTTCAACAGTGTACTTGCCAACTTCTTCACGAAGGATGTCAAGAGTTTCGTCATTTAACTCGCCGATTTTAGTAGTTTCAGCGATACCTGTCGCAGCTAAGATCGCCTTAGCGCGAGTTTTACCTACACCATAGATGCTTGTTAAACCGATAACAGCATGCTTATGATCAGGAACGTTAATGCCTGCGATACGGGCCACTAACATATCTCCTATAAATAAACTTGATTATCATCTTGCTGGAAAGCCCGTATAGGATACCCAACCGACATTCAAGTTTTACCAAAGAAACAGGCTAAGTAGAGCTACTCAGCCTGCACGACTTAATTTGCTTAGCCTTGCCTTTGCTTGTGCTTTGGCTCACTGCAGATCACACGTACAACACCTGCACGCTTGATTACTTTGCAGTTACGGCAAATTTTCTTAACGGAAGCACGTACTTTCATTACTCAACTCCGTAAACTGACCTTAACGGCCGTAGCCTTTAAGGTTCGCTTTTTTCAGCACAGAATCATATTGATGAGACATCATATGAGTCTGTACTTGTGCCATAAAGTCCATGATGACAACAACGATAATCAAAATTGATGTACCGCCGAAGTAGAATGGCGTTTGCCATGCCATAGTCATAAACTCGGGCACCAGACAGATAAAGGTTATATACAAAGCACCTGCCAATGTCAGGCGTGTCATCACTTTATCAATGTATTTAGACGTCTGCTCACCTGGACGAATGCCTGGAATAAAAGCGCCAGATTTTTTCAGGTTATCTGCTGTCTCACGCGGGTTAAATACCAACGCAGTGTAGAAGAAGCAGAAGAAGATAATAGCCGCAGCTAATACCATCGCATACAGTGGTTGACCTGGAGTCAATACTGCTGAGATAGCTTGTAGCACATCAGCGACCGGACCTTCACCTTGGCCGAACCAGCTTGCTATTGTACCAGGGAACAAAATGATACTGCTAGCAAAGATTGGTGGAATAACACCCGCCATGTTAACTTTTAGTGGTAAATGCGTGCTTTGAGCAGCGAATACCTGACGACCTTGTTGGCGCTTCGCGTAGTTTACAACGATACGACGTTGTCCACGCTCAAAGAACACAACTAGGTAAGTTACAGCGAATACGATTACCGCAATCAATAACAATGCTAAAATATGCAGATCACCTTGGCGCGCCATTTCTGCTGTCGAACCAATTGCAGACGGCAGGTTAGCTACAATACCAACAAATATTAGAACAGAGATACCGTTACCGATACCACGTTCAGTGATTTGTTCGCCCAACCACATTAGGAACATTGTTCCTGTGACTAAGCTCACTACAGCTGTGAAGTAAAAGCCGAAGCCTGGATTCACAACTAAGCCTTCCATCATATTAGGTAGACCAGTAGCGATACCTATCGATTGGAATGTAGCAAGCACAAGCGTACCATAACGCGTATACTGGCTGATTTTCTTACGCCCTTGCTCACCTTCTTTCTTAAGCTCTATCATCGCAGGATGTATATGCGTTAATAGCTGCATAATAATCGAAGCCGAGATGTACGGCATAATACCTAGCGCCAATACCGATGCACGCTCAAGCGCACCACCGCTGAACATGTTGAACATTTCAACAATGGTGCCCTTTTGTTGCTCGAAGAATTCGGCAAGTACAGCGGCGTCAATCCCAGGGATCGGCACAAAAGAGCCCAGACGGTAAATAATGATAGCACCTAAAACGAATAGTAATCGGCGCTTCAGTTCCGCAAGCCCACTTTGTGCACTTTGCATATCTTGACCTGGTTTAGCCATAGCGTACTTCCTTAGTCTTCTACCTTGCCTCCGGCAGCTTCGATAGCTTCGCGTGCACCTTTAGACACTTTAATGCCTTTAACGGTAACAGCGCGTGAAACTTCGCCAGATTTTACAACTTTTACGAACTGGATGTTCTTTTTAACGATACCAGCTGCCTGTAGCGCGTTTAGATCTACCACATCGCCTTCAACTTTAGCGATTTCGAATAGATTCACTTCTTTAGACACAAGAGACTTGCGTGAAGTGAAACCAAACTTTGGTAGACGACGTTGCATAGGCATTTGACCGCCTTCAAAACCAACGCGTACTTTACCGCCAGAGCGTGACTTTTGACCTTTGTGACCACGACCACCAGTCTTACCAAGACCAGAACCGATACCACGGCCGACACGCTTACCAGCAGTTTTTGAACCTGCAGCAGGTGAAAGTGTATTCAAGTTCATCGAATTACCCCTCAACCTTAACCATGTAAGAAACTTGGTTGATCATACCGCGAACTGCTGGCGTATCTTCTAGCTCAACAGTGTGGTTGATACGACGTAAACCAAGGCCACGTAATGTAGCTTTATGCTTCGGTAAACGACCGATTGAGCTACGTACTTGAGTTACTTTTACTGTGTTTGCCATGGTGTCTTACCCCAAGATTTCGTCAACGCTAAGACCACGCTTCGCAGCAATACCTTCTGGAGAATTCATATTCTCAAGAGCTGCAATAGTTGCGCGAACGATGTTGATCGGGTTAGTTGAACCGTATGCTTTAGATAGTACGTTCTGTACGCCAGTTACTTCTAGTACTGCACGCATCGCACCACCTGCGATAATACCTGTACCTTCAGATGCAGGCTGCATGTAAACTTTAGAACCCGCGTGGCGACCCTTGATTGGGTGCTGTAGCGTGTTACCGTTTAGTTCAACAGTGATCATGTTGCGACGTGCTTTTTCCATTGCTTTTTGAATAGCAGCAGGAACTTCACGTGCTTTACCATAACCAAAACCTACTTTACCAGCGCCATCACCAACAACAGTTAGTGCAGTGAAGCTAAAGATACGACCACCTTTAACCACTTTAGACACACGGTTTACCGCGATTAGCTTTTCAGCCAACTCTGGCTGTGCTTGCTTTGCTTCTACGTTAGCCATTGTCTACTCCTAGAATTGCAGACCGGCTTCGCGCGCAGCATCAGCTAGCGCCTTCACACGGCCGTGATATTTAAAGCCACTGCGATCAAAAGCGATTTTTTCAACGCCTTTGTCAGCTACGCGCTCAGCGATTGCTTTACCAACTGCTTGAGCCGCTTCGATGTTGCCTGTGCCTTTAACTGTTTCAACAATTGCTTTTTCAACAGTAGAAGCAGCAGCCAGTACATTACCCTCAGCATTGATTACTTGAGCGTAAATGTGACGTGGCGTGCGGTGGATAACAAGACGTGTTGTGCCTTGTTCGATAATATTTCTACGAGTGCGCTTAGCACGACGTAGACGAGCTGTTTTCTTATCCATCGTCTTACCTTACTTCTTCTTAGCCTCTTTACGACGCACGTGCTCATCAGCATAACGTACACCTTTACCTTTATAAGGCTCTGGTTCACGGTATGAGCGGATGTTAGCAGCTGTTTGACCAACTAACTGCTTGTCTGCGCCTTTAACAACAATTTCAGTTTGGCTTGGAGCTTCGATAGTGATACCCGCTGGGATCTCGAAGTTCACTGGGTGAGAGAAGCCAAGAGTTAAGTCTAATACTTTACCCTTAACTGCCGCACGGTAACCAACACCTACTAGCTGTAGTTTCTTCTCATAACCATCGTTAACACCAACAATCATGTTGTTGATTAGCGCACGTGCAGTACCAGCTTGAGCCCAAGCATTAGCAACTTCACGTGGAGCTGTAGTGATAACGTTGTCGTTTAGTGAAACTTCAACCGCATCGTTGATTGTGCGAGTTAATTCACCGTTTTTGCCTTTAACTTTGATGTCCTGGCCGTTAACTGTAACTTCAACACCGGCAGGAACAGTAATAGGAGCCTTCGCTATACGAGACATAGTTCCCCTCCGATTAAGCTACAAAGCCAATGATTTCACCACCAACACCAGCGTTACGCGCAGCGCGGTCTGTCATCAGGCCTTTAGAAGTTGATACGATAGCGATACCTAGACCACCCATTACCTTTGGTAATTCGTCACGTTTCTTATAGATACGTAGACCAGGGCGGCTAACACGCTGGATGTTTTCGATTACAGCTTTGCCTTCGAAGTACTTAAGTTCGATAGTCAATTCTGCTTTTACGTCACCAGATACTGCGAAGTCAGTGATATAACCTTCGTCTTTAAGTACCTTAGCTACAGCTACTTTCAGCTTTGAAGTTGGCATTGAAACAGATACCTTCTTCGCAGACTGACCGTTACGGATACGTGTGAACAAATCCGCAATTGGATCTTGCAAGCTCATGTCTTACTCCCGTGATTCTATTACCAGCTAGCCTTTTTAAGGCCAGGAATTTCACCGCGCATCGCTGCTTCGCGAACTTTAATACGGCTTAAGCCGAACTTGCGAAGGTAACCATGAGGGCGGCCCGTGATGTTACAACGATTACGTTGACGTGAAGGGCTAGAATCGCGTGGTAAAGACTGTAGCTTTAACACTGCATCCCAACGCTCATCATCAGATGCGTTAACATCGCTGATGATAGCTTTTAACGCAGCACGCTTTTCAGCATACTGAGCAACTAATTTAGCACGTTTTACGTCACGCGCTTTCATTGAATTCTTTGCCATAACCCTACCCTTACTTTTTGAATGGGAAGTTGAACGCTTCTAACAACGCACGGCCTTCGTCATCTGTTTTCGCAGAAGTAGTGATTGTGATATCCATACCGCGTACACGGTCTACTTTATCATAATCAATTTCTGGGAAGATGATTTGTTCACGTACGCCCATAGAGTAGTTACCGCGACCGTCAAAAGACTTTGCGCTAACACCGCGGAAGTCACGAATACGTGGCATCGCGATAGAGACTAAACGCTCTAGGAAATCCCACATACGCTCGCCGCGTAGGGTTACTTTACAGCCAATTGGGTAACCTTCACGGATCTTAAAGCCAGCAACTGATTTGCGTGCTTTAGTCACTAGAGGCTTCTGACCAGAGATTGATTCTAGATCTGCTACTGCATTTTCTAGAATTTTCTTGTCAGCTAGGGCTTCGCCCACACCCATGTTTAGTGTGATCTTTTCGATCTGAGGGACTTGCATGACAGAGCTGTAACCGAACTTCTCTTGAAGCTCTTTTACCACTTTGTCTTTGTACACTTCATGCAGTTTCGCCATCGTCTACTCCAACTATTAAATAGTTTTACCGGTAGACTTGAAGAAACGGACTTTTTTACCGTCTTCAAATCTAAAACCTACACGATCCGCTTTGCCAGTTTCGGCATTGAAAATCGCTACGTTTGATACGTCGACTGACGCTTCTTTCTCAACAATACCGCCAGCTTGCTGTAGTTGTGGTACAGGCTTCTGGTGCTTCTTGATGATATTAACGCCTTCAACAAATACTCGGCCAGTTTCAGTAACAACTGAAAGCACTTTACCGCGCTTACCTTTGTCTTTACCGGCTAGTACGATTACTTCGTCATCACGACGGATTTTTGCTGCCATGATCGACTCCTTATAGTACTTCTGGTGCTAGTGAAACGATCTTCATGAACTTTTCAGTACGAAGTTCACGAGTCACAGGGCCGAAGATACGAGTACCAATAGGCTGTAAGTTATCATTTAAGATAACAGCCGCATTGCTATCGAAACGGATCAAAGAGCCGTCTGGACGACGTACGCCTTTTTTAGTACGCACAACTACTGCGTTTTTAACATCACCTTTCTTCACTTTGCCGCGAGGAATAGCTTCTTTAACAGAAACTTTAATGATGTCGCCAACCGCTGCGTAGCGACGGTGCGAACCACCAAGGACTTTTATACACTGCACTTTGCGAGCGCCGCTGTTATCAGCAACGTCCAGCTGAGTTTGCATTTGGATCATCTTAATGACCTCCGGTGTAGTTACAACTCGCCGAGATTTTGTTCAAAATCAAGGCATTTAGGTTAAATTCCGCTCAAAAAACTGTGATTATGTCTTTCAAGGGCGGGCAATTGTACCAGCAAAGTCCAATCAAAGATAGTTCAATTTTTAATTAATTTAATGCTTTAACGTGACGTACTGATTGTAATTTCAGTATGTGGTGACGAGTATTCGAGAATTCAACCACTTGCATAATTTTCAAACAAAACTCATACGTGGATTTTCGCCTGATCCACTCTTGCTGAGAATACCTCGCCGTAACTTGAACAGAAACACATAAGCTTTGAATAAGATAGTTCACTGGTTTTAAACAGAATGATTGCGAAGTAGAATGGAGTATGGGTAGCCATACTCTACTGCGCTCTTTTAGCTTTGATGTAGTCACCCACATTACTTACAGTGTCAAGCCAATAGCCGTTTTTCGGATCCTGTAGATAAGGGATGAGCGCTTCTAACATTTCTGAATCGACGGTATACATCCCCCCTTCTCCCACTTCATGCCCAGCTAAAATAATCCAACTATTGTTCGCTCTTAATTGCTCTAAATAGTTTTTAATCGTTGAAAAGCTAAGGCCGTCCATTCTAATCCCAGTCAATTGAGCAAAGTCTGTATAGGTAGGATGATTGGCGCTTTCATCAAGCCAGGTGCGACCACTATCGAAGTGCTTTGCTATTATTGGCACATAGCTTTTTACATTTTCACCACGCCCGACAAAGGTATTACCGCAAGGATAAGCAAAGCTTCGCGGGGTTACGCCTAAGTGCTTTTCTATGTATTCGGTTGTATAAGTAATATCGCGTTCAATATATGCCAGATCAACTTGCTCCAGTCCTTGATTCTTCTCTCTCAGCCACGCAAAGTTCCCAGTGCACAAGTGTTCGTTGGTATGATTACCTATTTCATGACCCTGCTTAACAGCCCCTTGCCACAACGACAGATTTTCCGCTACTTTTGATGGCATGACGTAAAATGTCCCTTTAACCTTATAGCGGTTTAGTAATGGTATCGCGACCGTGACTTGGCTCGTTCTTGCATCATCAAAGGTCAGACTAATGGCATTGCGAGCGCCCTTTGGGTACGTAAAAGTCACATCACTATCTGCAGCTTTACTCAGCGTACTATAAAGTAATGTACATATAGCCATCACCCCCCAACAACAGCGAGTGAGGGAAAGAGTGTATAGATTTGCCATATCTTTATCCTTAAAAGCGTGGTGTTTTATTACTCTATAAAAGTTGCACTCCCTAGCAAAGTGTTAAATTCTCAACTTATTTATTTACTATTTAGGTCACCGCAAGTAGTACTAATTTGGCGATTTTAGCGATACACTACCTTTAATAACCAATAAGAAAGACTGTGCTGTGTTGAAGTTAGAAGAATACTATCAGGACGTGATTTTGCTCGCTGAAGGCGGTATGAGCAAAGTGTACCTTGCTACTGACAAAAAGCTCGGCCGCCGTGTAGCGGTCAAGGTATTGTCGCTCTCTCAGCATACACAAGCAGACGAGTTCAACGAGGCTCGCCTATTAGCGCGTTTTAACCACCCTAATATAGTACAAATATACGACGTTTTTGAGAGCAATGGCCACATGGCTTTAGAAATGGAGTATGTACAAGGCGCGACTTTACAGCATTATACAAAAACACATGTTTTAACTACCGAGCAAAAAGTCGAGCTGCTTAGCCATATTGCCGACGGTCTCGCGTCAGCGCATAGCCAAAATATCCTTCATTTGGACTTAAAACTGGGTAATATTCTGGTCAATGATCAGGGTGTAGCCAAGATCGCCGACTTCGGTATTTCACAATTAGAAGATAGCCAAACTTCTCGCCCCCACACCAGCTACGGCAGCCTCACCGCAATGTCACCAGAGCAACTTCGTAATGAAATGCTAGATAGCCGTAGTGATCTATTCTCGCTCGGACTTATTGCGTATCAATTACTGGCTGGACACCACCCTTATTGTGAACAAGCTGACGATGGTAGTGATAAGTCTATTGCTGAACAGATTAAATTCCAACCTTTAAAAACTAGCGCTAAACGTATTTTAGATATTCCCCCTGCGCTGGCACAGCTGATTGACCGCTTACTGCAATATGAGAAAAGCGCTCGCCCGAGTAGTGCCAATGAAGTGAGCCAACAGCTCAAGCAAATTTTACACACCTTTAGCTACGACAACAGCGAGGCAACATTATCCCTTGAAGAAATAGCACTACGAGATAGAGCTAAAGAGAAAGCCAAAACACGTAAAAAGCGGCTAAGTGTTACAGCACTTTTCACCTTTTTAATGTGCTTAGTCGTTGGTGGATACTGGTATTGGCAAGAAACCAAACCCAAAGTTTATATTGCAGCGCTACCGGTAGAGTTTATTGGACAAAGTGATATACCAAATTCACACAAACAGATAGTAAAACAAACCGTTGAAGACGCCATCTATCAGTTTCTGATTACCAGTAAAAACTATGAGCCAGTTTCAAAGAAAGAAGTAAAACAAACGCTTGCATCTTTAGGTAGAACCGCGAAACCTTCTGATATCTCTCAGTCTTTACAAATAGACAAGTTATTCATTCCGACAGGCGAGTGTAATAATTATAGCTGTACTATCCAACTTGAGTTGCTAGGGAAGTCAGGAAAAGTCGTTGAGTTTTCAGAACGGATTACCGTCATCAACACGCAAATTTCTGCAACGTTTATTTCTGTCTCACAAACGTTATCTAAAGCGCTCAATATCACTGATACTTCAGAGCGATTGATAGACGACAATTTTAATAAGGCATACTCAGCCTTGATAGAGCAATTGCACCAAGAAAACACAGTCGACATCAAATTAATTAGTCAACTTAGGGTGTTTATTCGGACATACCCTAAACACTATTCTCTTTACACTACTTATACCAAAGGTAGCCTCCGATTATACAATCGAACTCTAGATATTAAGATTATCAATGAATTAAAAGAAGTCTTAGATTCAAGCCCTCACGAATATAAAGAAACTTTGGACTACCTAGCAAATAGAACCTCGCTACTTCTGTTACTAAATAAGAAGGATGATATTGAGACACTGTTGAGCAGCTACCAAGGAGACAATAGCAACTCATACGAGTTGCTAAATCTAAAAGGGAGTATTTATCAGAAATTAGGAAAATATGAGCAAGCGAAAGCTTCATTCATCAAAGCATATCAGCTCAAACCTACTTTGATTGTACTGAGAAACTTAGTGAAAATACATGCGATATCAGGAAGCTTTGCCGAAGCGCTTCATTTCGCAGATAAAGCATTATCAATCACTCAAAAAGATCATCAACTCATCAAGATCACAGCTGATATTTCATTAATTACGGGTAACCTGAGTAGAGCAATAGAGCTCTATCAGACACTTGTGAAATCTGATAGTAATAACGCAAACTATTTAACAAACTTGAGCACAGCCTTAAGTTTAATCAAAGAGCAAGACTTATCCTTGGATTATGCAACTCAGGCATATAGGATAAATGAACAAAGAGCTGATATTGTCCTCAACTATGCTGATGCCTTAGCGCTGGCTAACAACGATGCAGATCGAGCCTACATGAAGGTAATAGCGCTTTTAGATACCCCGAGTAAACCAATTGATAAATTAATAAAAGCGCAAGCTCTTGCACATTTAGGGTATAGCATTGAAGCACTCAAATTACTCCAACTCGTAAAGTCAGAAGCACCCGAGTTATATGAACTACCTTTTGTAAGCGCCCTAATCATGACCTTAATTGGGGATGAAAGCTCGGCGATAATTCAAATAGAAGCAAGTTTGGATTCAGGCTGGGCAGTACAGTTTTTTAACTTGAAGTGGTTTGATCCACTGTGTGGTATTGATGAGTTTCATAAATTGCTAGAAAAACACAATTATTCAGAGCGCTGTAGCGCTCTGAATTAGAGTTTTAGTTTGGCTCTGTATCTTCGATAACAATCGTTGGATCTTGTGAGAAATAACGTACGACACCATTTCCAGAATCCTTTTGAGCAACAAGTCTGAACTCAATACGTGAATTGTTATTTTCTACTAGTGTGACAACCTTCGCATCAGGATTAGCTGATAGCGCTTTGATATCACTTTCACTTAGTGTATTCGCAACGTTCAATGCTTCAATTGTAACTTCAACCGTATGCTTCCCCTCTAATTTGCTTGTAAGGTTATAATTGAAATTGTCTTGCGCTTCGGTAAAGAAAGTACCATTTTCCGCAAAGCTCCAGTCATCTTCATCAGTAACAAGCTTATACTTTAGAGTGGCGCTTTTCCCCTTAGCTAATTGAATTTTAACTGGCTTATCATCACCTGAAAATATCCAGTTACCCTCGACTTTTGGGGTCACTACGAATTCATATTGGGGTGTACTCATTATTTTATCCTTCGTTTGTTTGTAGAGCAATTCCCACTTATCTAAGCACATGAATAACATTAATGCTATTACAACCGGTTACAGCAGACAGATTTAAACGCATTTCGACGACAATCATCAACCAAAGTTAAAACCATAATCAGCTGGCTCAATCTGATAAAATGTACTGTAAAAATCTGGCTCCACCAAGTTATAGCCTGCGCTCTCCCTCTCTCCTTTTTGCAATTTAGCGAGTAACGCTAAGCGCTTATCAAGCCACTGTGTTGAATAATTACTATTTTGCTGCAGGTGGGATATCGCTCTAAATTCAAAATACAGTGTTCTACGCATACTTTTAGCGTGCTGTATACCAGAACAATGCAAGGTATTGACATGATGAATCAAAATATCGCCTGCTTTAACTGGCACATCAACTGGTGTTAGCTGTTGCTTCTCAAGCTTTTCCTTCAGCTCAAGGACACTCTCTTTTGCAAGATGGGAGCCAGGTAATACCTGCAACGCCCCTTGCTGAGCCTGCGCATCATCCAAATAAATTCCCATGGTAATGATCCGCTCGTCAGCTCCCGCATTCATGTCTCTATGCCACCCTATCTGATAAGGATCCGCGGGGTCTTTAATTAGTAGAGACTCATAAACTGGCGCCACAGGTTCACCAATTATCTTTTCAGCCAGTCCTATCACACTCGGGTGTGCAAGCAGCTCAGCGTAAGCCGATTGAAATTTAAATAGGTCATTTATACGTGAAACCACCAATCTCCCTTGATGGCGTGACGCTGAGATATGCTCTAGACACTTGTCTTCTTTGGCAAAGTTCTGAGCATCTTGTAACAGGGATGTAGTGATGGCTTGTAATGACTTGAATAACTGTGCTTCAAATGCTGCCTCTACTTTTATAAATCCATACTTATCAAATGTGTGTTGTAGCTGAGTTTCCATTTTAACTTTTAGTTCTTCTTGTTATGGCTATGTCGAATATAACGCAAAGGCTGCTACTGACAACCTTTGCGAGCTGCTTCATTGACTTCACGCAACTTACTCATCTGGGATGTTATCAGTTAGCCGCCGAACAACCCTTTAAGCTTATCCTTTATCTTGTCCTTTACCTTGTCTTTGGCTTTATCTTTAGCCGCTTCTTTTAAATCTAGGCTAGTATCCACTTTGTGGAATGGGCCTTTGACCCGCACCGGAATTTTAAAACCGGTACTATCATCAGTACTCGCTTGCCCTTCAATGGTATCAACAATTCCAGTCACCACACGGTAATCGACCAAAGTTTGTGGTAAATCAACGGTACCCTTACCTGTCACTCGTAGTAAAGGACTTGCCAACGAGAAGTCATCATTTTGACCTACACCTTTGGTAAAGAAAAATGTGCCAGTCATGGCTGAGAAGTCGGTTTTTTGATCTGGGTCGAAATTGGCATTGAGTCCTTGCGATACCGAAGAGAAATCGCCTTTGAGCATCTCTTTGCCCTTACGGATCATCTCAGCAAGGTTTGCACCTTTCACCCCACCATCTTTGAACTCAAAACCTAATTTACCATCAAGAGCATTCACAAATTGCTTTTGACTGACACCTTGCGTGCTTAACGCCCAATTAAGACTTCCTTTACCCAATATTTTGTCAAAGCCGATAACATCGGTCAGTAGTGGCTCAGCGTTAATCGCTGTTAATGTAAAGTCAGTATTGATGGCATAAGGTTTTGTTGCCGCGTTTACCTCAACCTTGCCTTTACCCTGACCTTCATAGGCTTGGAACTTATCTAAGCCGAGTGTCGCTTTACCTGAGTTAAGTGCTAAGCTGATTTGGTTTTCGCCAAGCTTAATTTCTCTCGCACGTAGCCCTGTTGAGGTGATCTTCACATTCGCATTAAGGCTATTAAGCGCTGATAAATCAATTACAGAGTCATCCCACACGATTGGCTGTGCTGGTGCCCCCTCAGGCTCAGGTTTCGTTTGTGGTTTTTCTACAGGCTCTGGCAAATAAGGGTTAAGATCTAACATGCCAAGGTCAACACTCGCGGTAATATCAGGCTTACCAGAGAGGGTGACTTTACTTTGACCTTTTATTACCAATTCGTCCACGGTCGCTTCTAAGGCGTTAAGAGTAAAAACTTGCCCTTGCATCCTCATTGTGGCGTTTAGGCCAAAGTTGTTAAACGCATTTTCTTTGGCTTTTAGGTCAACGCCCTGCCACTCAGCTAGCGCTTTTACCGAGTCGCCAGACAAGGCTAACTGACCGCGAATGGTTTTACCTTGCTCTGCAATTTCACCTTTATAGTCAAGGTTGAACAGCGCTGATTTTACTTGTTGTTCAACATTAAAGGTTGCACCTTCGATCGCCTTTGCTGGATTGTCGAGTGTAGTAACAAGGTTAAAAATTTGACCTTGAAAAGTCAGCTTACCGTCGACTTCTAGTGGTTGGTAAAGTGACGATAGCATCACGCCAATGTCTAAATCAGTTACTTGATATTTAGCGCCTGTCACACCATCAAGATAAGTCACCGAGCCACCATAAATCGCCACTTCGCCAAGGCTAACATCTAAGCCCTCCGGTAACTGCATATTACCTTTAGAGCTGGTTTGTGCCGTTGGCGTGTTTTCTGCACTGGCGGGTAGCAACCGCCAGTTCGCGTTATCTTGTTTGTCAGTTTCGAGAATAATATTTGGATTACTGATCACAAAGCGCTCAAGCTTAGCTTCACCAGACAACGCACTTAACCATGGAATATGCACGACAAGTTGCTCCATGGCGAACATATCTGGGCGACTGCCCGTTGCCATGTTGGCAAATCGCACTTGGTTTAGCTCGATATGTAGAGTCGGGAAAATACCAATGTCAGAGTCGCCATCAATCGACAGCTTTCTACCTGTCACTGACTCTATCTGTGATGTTATCTGGCTGATAACGGCTTGTTTGGGGATTAAAAACGGAGCTGCGATAACAAGAATAATAATAAGCGCTATTATGACACCTACGATTTTAGCTAGCCGATTCATTGCCTTTCCTTCATAAATCTTGATTATTTTTATGATAACCCTTGTTATCGAATATACCATGAATAAAGGCAAATAATTTGTACTGAGCGATTGCAACCTCATCACTAATCGGTATGATCCTCGCCCTTGCCAGTTTTTATCGTCATTCGCTATATTTTACTGGTTAGCTTATTAATCAAACTTGGAGTATCTAACCCACATGAAGAAATTGCTCATATCACCGTCAAACATGGCCTTGGGCGAACAGGAAAGTCAGATTTATCAAAATATCCTTAAACAGGCCACAGAGATCAGCCTCAATCTGATGGCGGTTAAAGTGGAAAATCACCCTGAAGATTTTCTTGGTTGGTGCTATGAACTACTTGATGTGGCAAAAAACCGTATCAACTTTGATCTCTTGGATGACCATCAACTTCCTATCGTTAAAAAGCTACAAGATTTACTTATCTCAGCAATTAGCTTTTTACAGCTAAAAACTTTACGCATAGCACCTTGGCCTATGGTGACTGCATTTATTGCTGACCATAAAGAGATAGCTGCACTAGATGAACAACTAAAATTAATCGAATACCTAAAGCCAATGCGTAGCACACCACTGAAGGACATGATTAAAGAAGATCGCCTTGCCTTTAGTGGTAAACATGCTGCAAGTTTAGACACTAGCGTGTATCAATTTGACGTCGAGTGGTTTGCTTCCACCAAAAGTGCAAAAGGCTTTCACCAATTATTAGACGACCTTCCGGGTGCTTTTGATGACGCATTAGCTGCTATTCCTGCTGAAGGTGACGTAACGCTTGAGCACTATCAATCATTTATGGTGGGGTATTTAAGTGCCTTTTCTGGCAGCGAGGAAAAGCCAACGCTTGCACCAGCCACTCGCCTATTAGCAATGCGTCGCCCAGATGTGTTCACACCAATAACGCCCAGTAAACTTGACGCTTTGTGCCAAGCGCTTGGTATTGCGAAGCTAAACAATCGCGATTTTGAGCGTTATTGGACAGATATAGTCAGCACCATTAAAACGATGCCGTGGTACACCATGGCTGCACCAGCTGATGAATTTGAAGCCCAATTAGCTGAGATTAAAGCCCTATTACCTTGTCTGTTTTATCACGCAGACAAAGACACAGCAACTAACTCCAACTACTTTAAGCTACTGCATAAGCCTAAACGCACCGGAAGCAGTGGTGGCAAAAAGACCGTACGCCGTGGTAAAGAGTCAGCAGAGGTACTGGTCGACCGCGCCCTTGCAGATGAGTCTATTCCAGAGCATATTCGCGCCAAACGTGACTCGATAGTCGCTGAAGTAGAAAAAGGTCGTAGTGTCGATGAAACCATCAGCCTAATGCGTACCATCTTTGGATAACTAACCTAAACTTCAATAACTCTCCCCTCAATACGCTGCTTGCATTATTAATGTGCAAGCAGCGACTTTTTGCACCAGCCCCGTGCAGTATTTATGCAGCCAATACTTTTGTGATCAGAGACCATGAAATAAAATTCCAATATTTTTAATAATATAGAATTAAATCTCCGTTACTTTCAGATATTGGCCTTCCCTTTGCAGTCACTCTTTACAAAAAGTGTAATGACAACAACTGAATAATAACTCTGCGTTCAATGGGGAAAACAGAATGAAAAACAAACCTTTACTTATGCTACTCGGCGGCCTGACTGCGTGCTTTTGTGTTTCAACTCAAGCGGAAGTAACAGCAAATATTGCGGCAAGCTCAAATTATTACTGGCGTGGGATCACTCAAAGCGATGATGGCGCAGCGGTGTCTGGCGGCTTAGATTATAGCAGCGAGTCTGGGTTTTATGCTGGTACTTGGGTTTCTAACATCGACTTTGGCGACGCTGCCAGTTATGAGATGGATCTGTACGCCGGTTACGCTGGTGAAATCAAAGGCATGAGTTTTGATTTCGGTTATATCCACTACGCCTACCCCGATGCCAATGGAGATATTGATTTTGGCGAGATTTACGCCGCACTTGGCTGGCAATACTTTACTTTTAAACTCAGCCACCTAGCCACAGCACAAAGCGACTCAACCACAGAAGAAGACATGCTGTATGCCGAAGTGTCGGCCAGCTTCCCCATTTTTAAAGACAGTGAATTAACTTTACATATTGGTCGCTCCAGCGGAGACACCGTGCTTGAGTGGACAGGTGAAGACGACGCTTATATGGATTACGGTGTGAGTTTATCTACGCAAGGCTTTACCTTTGGATTAGTAAAAACCGACTTAGACAGTAGCGACGATATTAAAGCTTACGTAAGTTATGGATTAGATTTTAATCTGTGATGACCAAAGGCGGGCGGTCTTGTGACAGCCGCACCACCTTATTTTTTACTTGCTGCAACACGTAGGGCCGAAAGGCCCTTTTTTGTGGCTGAATTTACAAGGTTGTCGCGTAAATTAGCTCCAATCCAAACACATGCTGCTTTATGGTATGCTATGCCCAGTAGACGCCGTCCAAATGCGATACCACTGCTCGCGACTCATGCTAAGTGACTGTGAAGTAAACGCGCTGGCAACTCGGGTGATATTTCCTGTTCCAAGCACAGTGGCAGGTTTCGATGGGTGCATGGCTAGCCATGCGTATACCACTTGATCAATTTCAGTGCTACCGATCTCTTCACCCACTTGCTGTAACACCGCACGGAGTCGTTTGGCTTTTTCATCTTCATTGGAAAATATTCTGCCCCCAGCCAGTGGCGACCACAGCATAGGGTTCATGCCTAGTTGCTGGCACTGATCAAGGGTGCCATCGTCAAGCGCTTTCATCTCAAAAGGTGAAAACTCAATTTGGTTGGTCACTAAAGCGAAATCGAGCCTCGATTGCAATAAGGCAAGCTGGCTGGGTGTAAAGTTCGAGACCCCAAAATGAAGTACATCGCCGTTTTGTTTAAGGGTATTAAACGCATCGGCAACTTCATCGGCATCCATTAGATAATCAGGGCGATGGATCAACAGCACATCTAACCTATCCGTGCCAAAGTTTTTTAATGACTGCTGCGCTTGGGCAATGATATGCGCCTTGCTTGAATCATAATGGTTTGCCTTTCCCGCTAATCCCAAGCTCGGAAATGCGGGCTTAATGCCACATTTGGTGATGATCCGAATGTGCTCTCGAATGCTAGGCTCAAGCGCTAAGGCTTTACCAAACTCCGCCTCACACTGATACTCACCGTAAATATCAGCATGATCTGTATCACGTATTCCAAGCTCAATCGCTTGCTTTAAAAAGCGTAAATTTTCTTGCGGCGTAATTTGCCAGTCTAAAAGCCGCCAAAACCCCAATACTAATGGGTCAAGTACGCGGGTGTTTGAGTTCATAACGTAATTCCTACTTTTGCAACCACTTGCATGGCTTTCTCGACAGCACTTTCAGCCGAGTCTGAGCGTGCTAACGCCACACCCATTCTGCGCTTGCCACTCACCTCTGGTTTACCAAACAAACGAATATCCGTTAGTGGCTCTGCAAGCGCTTGTGCAAGATTGTTGAACTGTAATTGTGTTGACTGACCTTCGACAAGGATCACGCTAGATGCCGATGGTCCATGGAAGTGAATGGTGGGGATAGGCAAGCCTAAAATCGCGCGAGCATGCAGTGCAAACTCACTTAAGTCTTGCGAGATAAGCGTAACCATGCCGGTATCATGTGGCCTTGGTGACACTTCGCTGAAGTACACTTCATCACCCTTAATAAAGAGTTCAACGCCAAACAGACCCCGACCACCAAGTGCTTCCGTGACTTTTTCAGCCATGGCTTTACTACGCTCTAGTGCCAACTCAGACATCTGCTGCGGCTGCCAACTTTGCTGGTAATCACCGTCTTGTTGCACATGTCCAATTGGTTCACAAAAGCTCGTGCCATCGATATGGCGTACGGTTAGCAGCGTAATTTCATAGTCAAAATCAATAAAACCTTCCACAATCACTCTGCCCTGACCTGCACGCCCACCCTCTTGTGCGTAGTGCCAAGCGGCTTCCACATCTTCAGCGTTTCTAATCACGCTTTGCCCTTTACCTGACGAGCTCATGATAGGCTTAACTACACATGGCATGCCAATGCGTGCGACAGCGGCATTAAAGTCTGCCAAGGTATCAACAAATTGATAGGGTGAAGTGGCAAGCCCCAGCGTTTCAGCAGCAAGACGGCGGATCCCTTCACGGTTCATGGTCAGCTGAGTCGCTTTGGCGGTTGGCACCACCGTGTAACCCTCAGCCTCTAATTCCACCAGCTTATCCGTCGCAATGGCTTCAATTTCCGGCACGATATAATCAGGTTGCTCTTGTTCAATAATCGCTTTGAGCTTTTCACCATCCAACATAGACAAGGTATAGCTGCGATCTGCTACTTGCATCGCAGGCGCATTGTCGTAGCGGTCTAATACAATCACTTCAGCACCTAAGCGCTTAAATTCGATGACGACTTCCTTCCCTAACTCGCCACCACCGCAGAGTAATACTTTGCAAGCTGTTGCGGAAAAGGGCGTGCCCAGAGGTTTGATTTTCATGATGATTCCTTGGTTGGTTTGATACCTCCATGGTAACGACTTTTTGTCATGCAAAAAAGCCAAGAGGTAGGCATGCAATTAAAACGCCCTCTACATACCTACTTTATCAACAACAAAGTGCTTGCTGTTACTTACTTTACGGTGACGTTACCATGCCAAGCCGGGTATTGTTCAAGTTGTAGTTTCAACTTATCACCTGATGCTAGACTACCCACACCTTTGGGGGTGCCAGTGAGCACAATATCTCCTGGTTGCAACGTAAAGTAACGCGTGATTTCATTCATCAACTCAATGATCGGAAAAATCATTAAGCTAGAGTCGCCATGCTGTTTTAGCTCATCATTCTGCCAAAAGCGATACTCTACGCCCTCAGCAAAGGTGCTTTCATCGCAAGGAATAAATGGCGTGATTGGACAGCTATTATCATAGGCTTTTGCTCGCTCCCAAGGGTGCCCTTGTGCTTTTAATTCACTTTGTAGGTCTCGCAAAGTTAAATCAAGCGCAAGTCCCACTCCAGCAATGTGCTTTAGTGGCTCTGCTGTATTTGCATCAATTTGCGTACCAATCAACAGTGCGAGCTCTGCTTCATAATGATGCTCACCAAGCGCAGCGTTTAAACATAAATCGCTATCAAATGTGACCAAGCTGGTAGCTGGTTTTATAAATAATAATGGGTTATCGGGGATTGGATTATCTAACTCTTTGGCATGTTCAACATAATTTCTGCCAATACAAACTATTTTACCCACAGGTAAATCCCATGGTACTAAATTATCGCGCTTATGCTGGTACATACTAACTCTCTCTGTGTGTTATACCAATTAGTCTTAATACTTGCTCAATTTGAAGGAGTAATTCACGGTACTGCTAGCCAATAAAAAGGCTTCCGAAGAAGCCTTTTCGACAGTATTAATAGCTACAGCGACTTGATATTATCAGCCGCTTTTTTATCAACCAGCTTTACAAACGGGTCAACCCCAGCAAACTTCGGTAAGTCCTTTACTGTTAGCTCAATTGTATTTGCACCGGATACAATCCTATGCTTTTGTAAATACAATAACGCATTACCTCTTTGAATTATATCTAGATCTGCGAAAAACAAAGCGATACCTATTTGTTGGTCAAACGGAATTTTTTCTTCATTAAACACCACATGCCATCGCTGTTTTATCTATGGCACCAAGGTTGCTGCCTAGTTATCTTAGTCGGCTCTTTAATATTCTCCCTGCGTCTTTTGACCAAAATAAATGATTAAGTGCTGACAAAATCACCATAAAATCAGCAGACACTGCTTCAAATCCTTTAGGGCTCATGGTGAGAATACGCAGGGCAGTATTTGCCCGGTAAATAGTGTGTCGCGATCACCTACCAGCGCTATTAGGGCAAAGTAAACCAAACATACCTTTTGGGATCGAGAGTTCTACACCTCGCAAGGCATGAACACCATTGTCATAGGTTTTAGAGAGTCCTGATATTTCAAGCATTTTTATTTCCTTTATGGATTTTTATTATTGCCCTTTTTATAACATTCACCTACGTTAGTAACAGTTAACACAAACATATCAATTGCAAATAAAAGTAAACACTGAAACACTAGGTAACACCCTTATTTTACAAATGCCAAGGAAAACTAACATGCAAGATCATGCCAACCACCCACTGACGGATTTTATCGAATACCCTCATGATGAGATGCTAAGTCGTGCTGAGGCCTTCTTGGAACACAGTAAAAGACGTCATAGTATCCGCGCTTTTAGCGACCGCTCAGTACCTCAAGAAATTATTGAAACCTGTATAAGAGCAGCAGGTACGGCACCAAGCGGTGCAAACCACCAGCCATGGCACTTTGTAGCAATTGGCAGCAAAGAGAAAAAACAACAGATCCGAGCCGCTGCAGAAGAGTTAGAGCGCTCTTTTTATCAAGGCCGTGCTGGTGATGAATGGCTAGATGCGCTAAAGCCGCTAGGGACCGATGCACAAAAACCCTACCTTGAGCATGCACCTTGGTTAATTGCGATTTTTAGCCAGAAAAAAGGCGGGATCCACGCTGAAGATAAAAATACCAATTATTACGTGCACGAGTCAGTAGGTATTGCAACTGGGTTTCTGATCCAAGCGCTTCATAATGCAGGATTGGCAACACTGACACATACGCCAAAACCAATGAGCTTTTTAACAGAGTTATGTGGTAGGGACAAAGATAATGAGCGCCCCTACATGTTACTTATTGCAGGCTATCCAAGTGATGAAGCCACTGTCCCTGAACATGCTACAGTTAAAAAGTCACTTGAAGAAATAGCCACTTTCATCTAAACGATATCCAACTAGCTGTTAATATACGGCTAGTTGATCGCCCTCATTGAGCCCTGTGATCACAATCGTCTTGTTGCTGCGCTCTTCACCTAAACGTATATAACGTTTATATCGCTGGCCATTTTCAACCACCTCTACCATCGCCAACTGACCATGTTTACTGATCATCTTAGTGGGAATTTGAATAGCAGAGCGTTCACCAAGTACTAACTCCACTACGGCATACATACCCGGCACAACGCTACGCATCAGTGGCATATCAAGTTTAATGACAAAACTGCGCGCTTGACTGTCTGCAACTGGAACCATTTCCGACACCCTTGCCATTTGCGTCACCTCTAATGCAGGAATACGTACTTTAATTTCGCTGCCTAGCTGAATGTGTTTAACTTGCGCTTCTCGAATGGACGCTTCGATTTGCAATTGCAGTGGATTAAACAAAGAAACAATAGTACTGCCAGGGCTCACCGTACTACCTGGCTCCTGTAAACGCTCAACCACTTTACCGGAGATAGGTGCAATTATCTGTGTGTACCCTAGCGCGACTTGCGCACTGCGAAGGGCCTCTTGTAATGCTCGGCCCTGTGCTTGCAGCTCATCGACACTGGCTTGCCATTCATCGACTTGATTAATCGCAATCAACCCTTTTTCATTTAGAGATTTGCTTCGTGCTAATTGCTTTTTGGCTTGCACAAGCTTTGCCGAGTTAGCCGCTTGCTGCGCCGCTACACGCTGTAATTCCGCTTTAAGCTCTGCATCATCTAATGTCGCAATTAACTGCCCCGCAACCACCTTATCACCAGCCCTGACACTGAGCGTTTTTAACTCGGCCAATAGGCGGCTCGATACTAGCGTATTTTCTTTTGCAACCACACTGGCTGGCACTTGCTCTATTATTGCAACCGAAGATGCTTGTACCGTATAGCGCTTACCTTGATACTGCGGTTGCTGCACTTTTTCCCCTGGGGCCAGCTTTTCCTGAAAACCACCAGCAAGCCACACCACCATAAGCAGCAAGGCAGCAATAGCAATGACAGGAACAATAATTTGATTACGAGACATGTGATGACTCCTGAGCTGATGAACCCGTGAGGGATTGAGCTGCTGCTGGTACATCTTTGAATACCAAGTAATACACAATTGGCACAACCAACAGCGAAAATAATGTAGAAGCAATAATGCCGAAAATAATTGCAAGTGCTAGCCCACTGAATACGGGGTCTAAAATAATCACTAAGTTACCTAATAAGGTCGTCCCTGCGGTGAGTAACACAGGTCGCATCCTAACTGTGCCAGCTGTAATTAAGGCATCAATGAGTGTCATACCTGCCGAACGAGATTGATTAATAAACTCCACTAAGATAAGAGAGTTTCGAACTACAATACCAGCCAAGGCAATCATGCCAATCATGGCGGTTGCAGTGAATAGCACAGGCTCTGGAGCATCAGCAATCACACGCTCTCCAAACTGATTGAGCAACCAAAAGCCTGGCATGATCCCTATCATGGTAAGCGGAATGGCAGACATAATAATCAATGACAAGCGACTGGATACGGTTTGTATACGTAAAATCATAAATATTGCTGTGAGTGCAAATACAAACGCAATGCCCATATCCCTAAACACATCAATTGTAATCTGCCACTCCCCCTCTCCTTTAAAGGTATAACTAGTGCCTTCAGGCATCGACCAACTGATACCACCGCCACTTTGTAAAAAGTTACGTGATGACCATTGGCTTTGAGGCAGCTGCTGGTTTTCGTCCGCAACGACATCAGCAATAACTTCAGCAGGTGTGCGGCCGTTGAGCTCAGCAAACACATAAATTACTTCTCGAAGATCTTTACGTATTATTACAGGAGCAGTATCTACAGAGGTTAGCTCGCCTAGTTCCGCGATTGCAACCAGTGGCCGTGCGGCTTGCGCTAAGCCGTATTCTTGTGCGCTTTTTGCTAAGTCTTGGCGACCACGAACCTGCATAGCCAATAAGTTTTGCCATTGATTACGTTGGCTGTAGTTAACCCCCAGCTCAATGGGCACCATTGCGGCTTCATGTTCGGTATAGAGAAACCCTGCTTGCATTGTGCCGCTGGCTATGGCCAAAGACTGGTTCACATCCGCTGTGGCTATGCCAGACAGTGCTGCTTTTTGCTTATCTACAACAAAACGTTTAAATACGGTGGGTGTTGCCATAGATGTGTCCACCTCTACCACATGAGGTTCTTGCTTTAGCCTTTTGGCGACTTGTTGAGCAGCCGCCTCATGGGTGGCACGAGACACAAATGGCTGGGCATATACTTCGGCAACGAGCGTGCTCAAAACAGGTGGCCCAGGTGGCACCTCAACAACTTTCACTTGAGTTAACCCCTGATTAAACTGCTGTAGTTTATCCCGCAGCCGCATTACCACAGCATGAGATTGGTGCGCCCGCGCTTCTTTATCTACCAAAAGTACACGCAGTTCAGCAAGGTGGGTACCATATCTGCGATAGTAGCCGCGCACCATGCCATTAAAGTCCATGCTTGATGGTTTACCAACAAACGCTGCAATGTCCGTTACTTCCACTTCAGACCAGACAACTCCCTGAATTTTTTTAGCCATCAAAGCCGTTTGTTCAAGGCTGGTGCCTTCGGGCATATCAATTAACACTTGAATTTCACTTTTATTGTCAAATGGCAGCAGCTTGAGCGGCACAACTCGAAATATCGGTAAGCTGATACTCGCAATAAACAGCCCAAGTACAATCCAAAGTACCCATTTGGCTCTAGTGGGGTGCTTTAGCAATGGCAACATTACTTTGCCATATAAAGAGGCTTGCGGGGCAACCGTTTGTGGTATTGATTTGGCTTGTAGTAACTTCTTAGATAACCACGGGGTCACTAAAAAGGCCACCAAAGTTGACGCCATTACGCTTATCGGCACATTAAATGCCATCGGTGCCATATAAGGTCCCATCATGCCAGTAATAAATGCAAGTGGAATAAATGCCATAATAATGGTGAAAGTAGACATCACTAGTGGCGATTTGATTTCTACCATGGCAGCAACAATATGCTTATCTTTATCTTGTCCAGCCCCACGGTGAATAAACCGATTTATATTATCAATCCCAGTGATTGGGTCGTCGACTAACAAGCCCAAAGAAAGAATTAACGCAAACAACGTGACACGGTTAATGGTATAGCCAAACGCCAAGTCTAGCCCGAGAGTGATGCCATAGCAGATAGGCACCGCTAACCCCACAACAATCGCTGAACGCCAGCCAAGGAAGATGCCAACAAATACCACCACAGTAAACACTGAAAAGGCCAAGCTTGAAGTTAGGTTATTCACCTTATCATTGGCTGTTTTGCCATAATTACGCAGTACTCTGACGCTCACTTCAGCAGGTAACAGCTGCTTCTGTAACTGATTGATAAGTTCCAGGCTTTGCTCAGCAACAGTCACAGCATTACTGCCTTTTTGTTTTGCAACACCAATAGTAACAAGTGGTGCGTTCATACCAAGGGTACTGCTTGCAAGCCACTGATAGCTTTCAGGCTCATTTGGCCCGTCGCGCACCGCTGCCACATCTTTTAAGACAATCCCACGGCCATTAATCACGTTAACGGTAAGATTTTCAAGCGCAGATTTGCCGCGGATCACATCGCCAGATTCAAAGGTATAGGTGTGCTTTCCTGCACTTACTTGCCCAACCCGCTCAACTTGGTTACTTGCCTGGATTGCTCTTAGTACATCCATTGGCGTAGTATGATGTGCAGCCAATGCCGCCAAGTCTAACTCGACACGTAATGCCCTTGTGCGCCCAGTAATTACAGTGACTTCACTGGTATCTGCAATAGTCTGCAACTGGATGGATAGCTCTTGTGCAAAACGCGTCAGTTCATAATCACTATACAGAGTAGGGTTAGTACTATACAAACCCAACATGAGAATTGGCACATCATCCACTTCAATCGGACGGATCTGCCACTGCTTAACAATGCCGGGCATGGTGTGCTGATTGGCATTTAATTTTGTGTAGGTATTTAAAATTGCCCGCTCTCTGTCCTCTCCAACATGAAACCTTAATGTGACAACCGCGACTCCAGTTTGCGTTGTGGAGTATACGTGCTCTACACCGGGAATTTGTAATAGTAGTTTTTCTAGCGGTGTCGTCACCAAACGTGCGACTTCCGGAGCTGCAGTATTAGGGACTTCGACATGAATATCTAGCATCGGTACAACAATTTGTGGCTCTTCTTCTCTTGGTGTCATTTGCAATGCAAATAGGCCAAGGAAAATAGAACACAAAAAAATAAGTGTAGGCAGGTATCCTTGTAGGCTTTGCTTAATCGCGCTATCTAGCTTTTGCATAACCCGTGCTCCGAATCATCAGTTGGCACAAAAAAGCTGATACAGGCTTTCTAGCATTACCGCCACTTTAGGATCAGATACCTGATAATAGATGGTGGCACCGTCACGGCGAGTTGATACGATTTCAGCTTTTCGCAAACTGGCTAAGTGCTGAGATAAAGCAGACTGCGTAAGCGGCACCATCTCATTAAGCTGACTAACACTTAACTCGTGTTTTTGCAGTGAACACAAAATCATCAAGCGGTTTTTATTTGCCATTAATTTGAGTAACGACTCCGCCTGTTCGGCATTTTGTGCCATTTGCTGAAGATCCATGCTGACTCCCTAATAATAAATTTGCACAAAGTATAGACACAAACATTAGCAATGTCTAATATTAGAATAAGCTAATATATTGTAATTTCATTATGACCTTACATCCTCTACTTCGATTAGTTGCTGGGGTGGTATTTGCAATTTGCTGACTGCTTACACATTTTGTCAGTCTCGATTGGATCTGGTCGAGTGCATTTATATGTGCCAATTTGGTGCAGTCTGCATTTACAAACTGGTGTCCAATGATCACCATTTTGAAGAAACTTGGCATTCAGGAAAGGTAAGCCATAATGAGACAATTAAACTTATAAGGAGTGACGTATGCTGATATCTGCCCAAGATGTCTTAAAAACGGTAAAACCAAATCAGCGCTGTATCGATGTAGTGCAAGCAAAATCAGAAATTGCCCAAAATAATGGCTTGGTCATTGATGTGCGAGAGCCTGCCGAGCATAGCCAAAAGTCAGCTAACGGGGCAATCAACATTCCTCGCGGTTTATTGGAGTTTAAACTTCCAGAACTGGAAAAAGACACAGACCGACCAATTTATTTGCACTGTGCTGCCGGTGGCCGTGCTATTTTTGCCGCAGAGCAACTGACCCGTATCGGTTACACCAACGTCAGCGTAATTACCTGCAAAGCTGACGTAGTGTGTGACACGCTTTAAACACTTAGTGGGCATACTTGTATATGCCCACTGCTTTCCTACGCGCGGTTTGGAATAATTTTGATTTCCACTCGGCGATTTTGTGCTTTTCCATGCTCAGTTTGATTACTTGCAACAGGTTGAGACTCTCCCATCCCCTCTGCATATAATCGTGCTGGTAATACTTGTTGTGATAAAAGGTATTGCTTCACGCTATTAGCACGTTGCTCAGACAAGGTTTGGTTGAAACTTGCTGATCCCGTGGAATCTGTGTGACCAACAATCGTAAGGAATGTCTTGTCGTACTGTTGCATAACACGTGCAATACCTTGCAATGTGTTATAAAAACCAGGGCTTATCGCTGATTTACCACTGGCAAAAGTAATATTCGACGGTAAAACTAAACGCATTTGTTCACCTTCTCGAACGACTTCTACGCCAGTCCCTGCAAGCTCTTGGTTAAAAGCCGCTTCCTGCTTGTCCATGTAATTACCAATAGCTGCACCGGCAATTGCACCAACCGCAGCCCCAATTGCTAAGCGCTTGTCTTTATGGTTACCGGTTGCTTTTCCTAGCACCGCCCCAGTCGCCGCACCAATCGCTGCGCCTTTGCCGGTATTATTCATTTCACACCCTGACAGTGCAGCGACAACCACCGCACCCACTAACACATTTCTTGCATTCATCCTAACACCTGAGTTCATTTCGACCTGATTGTGCATATTGTTGCAATAAGTGATTAACGCTCGCTGAAGTACGATTTATTTTACTGTTACGGTGTTACTGTCGAGACATGCTGAGAAATTGGTGGCAATTTATATTTTGTCACAACCGGATCGAGTTTCTTTTCCACTGCTAAGCGCTGCATAGCTTGACGAATTCGCTGTGCTAGCACTGTGCTATGAAACTGCGTACTCATTGCCATATGACCGTAAATAGCCTGACTATGGCGATAAGATACCTTTTTTAACTTTTCAATGGGTTGGCCTAATACTTCCATCGCAACTTCAGCGGTATCTTCAACTGCAATCACCAAATCAACTCGGCCTTTTAACAGTAAATCAAATGCCACTCGCTCACTAAATACAGGGACTTTATTGAGCTGTCTATCCGCGTCAAAGCGAGGATAAAATACGCCACCGCGCATGACCGCGATACGATTGGTATAGAGATCTGAATATTGTTCAACTTCAATATTACTGTCTCTTCTGGCATAGAAGACAAAAGAAGAGGTCAGCGCCATATAAGCGGGATCGACAAAATCTATTACTTTGTCTCGCTGTGGTGTTTTGATAAGCCCCCCCATCACATCCACCTCTCCTTGCGCTAGCAAACGCATACATCGTGAAAATGGGCAAGGAACTGTATTTATCTGATAATCAATATTGGACTGTACACGAATAATTTCTAGAATGTCTAAGATTAAACCGTGTACTTTGCCATTTTCCGCAATAATGCTGTATGGCGGGGCGTGATCAACAGCAACATTTATTTGCTGGCTATAAACAGAAAAACTTGCCAGTAAAGCAAACAAATACCGCAATAAACTCATTTGCATAATCATTGTCCAATTGTAGCTGTTACACCAGTTGGCTAGCTGGTACTAAACACACCAAAGTCATAAAATTGTCATATAAAACTGTAAGGATACAAGGTTAACAATATCACAAGGTATACTATGTTTTTGAAAATATTTTATCAGTTTTTTTTACTAGGCTGCACAAGTTTTGGAGGTCCTGCTGCCCATTTAGGATTTTTTAAAAAACACTTTGTCGATAACTTGAAATGGCTCAGTAATGAACGCTATGCCAGCATGATCAGTCTATCTCAGGTTCTCCCAGGACCTGGCTCTAGCCAAGTGGGGTTTGCCATTGGCCTTGAGCGAGCAGGGATAATAGGTGGAATAGCCGCTTTTTTAGGTTTTACGCTCCCCTCCTTCTTGCTAATGCTGCTACTGGCATTAACAGCAGGTCAGCTTTCAGGTTCTGCACTTGCGATTATTGACGGCCTTAAGCTGTTTGCAGTAGTGATTGTCGCCGATGCGGTACTCAGTATGGCTAAAAGCTTCTGTAAAACCATGGCACTTAAAATTGTTACGTTTACTGCAACATTGATATTGCTATTTTTGCCAAGTTTAAACGCTCAAGTAGGGCTACTCGCAGTGCTCGCCGTTGTCGGTTATTTTTACGCTTTTAGTAATGTACCGAGTCAACAAAGTAGCCAACACACTTTCCCTAACTGGCCCGTGCTTGCAGTATTCATCGGTTTATTCTTACTGACCTTTGCGGCACTACCAACTCAGATCTTCGCCGAGTTTTATCAGGCAGGTGCATTGGTATTTGGCGGTGGACATGTTGTTTTACCATTACTACAAAGCAGTGTTGAGAACATCCAGCAAGAAACCTTTTTAACCGCCTATGCAGCTGCACAAGCAATCCCAGGACCAATGTTTACCATAGCAAGCTTTCTTGGTGCAATTGCCGAGCAGACAAACCCAGTTTTGGGCGCAGCAATAGCGACACTGGCCATTTTCTTGCCAGGTCTGCTATTAATGTGGGCGTTTCATCAGCAGTGGCAGTCACTCATCGCACTACCCCGCTTTGCTAGTATTAGCGCGGCATTAAACGCAGGAGTTGTTGGTATTTTAGCGGCGGCATTATATCAACCAATTTGGCAGTCTGCGGTACATAGCGTGCTGGATTTAGTGGCTGTGGTGGCGGGTTTTATCGCCTTGAAGTGGTTAAAGCCGGCGATCTGGCAATTACTCATCGCCTTTATCGTATTTGGGCTGATCTCAGGCAGTTTGTAATACTAATTAATTCAGGACTCTCTATTTTGAGGAAAGTAAATCTTGTCGGTATGATTTACTTCCTCCCATTATGCAGACATTAACACAAGCTGGGGTCGCTTATGCCTTAATCGCTCCTCAAATTAGCTACCTCTCACCAGCTCTCACCTTGACGCGATGCGAACCAAAATAGTCACTGACACTTTGATATGGACGAAGACCGAACGCAGGCATTACACTGAGCATATAGTCAAAAATATCCGCCTGTAAGTGCTCATAAACCACCCAGCGCTTATCACGGCTGAAGCAGTAAAACTCGAGAGGCAAGCCATGTTGAGTCGGCGCAAGCTCTCGTACCATACATAAACACTCTTGGTTTATCGCTTCATGTTGCTTTAAATAAGCTTCACTATAGCGCCTAAACAGCCCGAGGTTAGTAATATCACTGGGTATGTCTTCGAGTGATTCAATTAAAGGGTATTGTGTGGTTATCGCTGCTCGCTGCGCTTCGCTTAACAACTCGATACTAGTAAAGTCAATATGAATTGCGCGTTTAATACGACGTCCCGCAGACTCCTGCATTGCTCGCCAGTTTTTAAATGAATCAGAGATAAGCATATAGGTTGGTATTGTGGTCACAGTGTTATCCCAATTACGTACTCTGACTGTATTTAAACCGAGATCTATTACCTCCCCATCCGCGCCAAAAGCATCTACTTGGATCCAATCACCAGTAGTCACAAGCCGATTAGCGGCGATTTGAATGCTGGCGACCAACCCTAAGATAGTATCTTTAAATACTAAAATAATTACAGCAGCGATCGCACCAAAACCTGACAGAATATAAGTCGGCGATTTATCGACAAGAATGCTCACCACCAAGATAGAGCAGACAATAAAAATCAGTAACTTAAGAACTTGTATAATGCCCTGAATTGGCACTTCCTTCGCAAATGGAAACAAGTTATAAACACCGTTGGCTAAGTTCACTAAACTGCTAAATAGAAAGCCCGACGCGACAACCAACAGTACGTAAACCAAGCTCTCCATAACCACAAACACCCAAGCAGGTGCAACAAACAAACGCTCATGATAAGCAGAAAAAACCAAAAGGCATAAAACAAAGGCAAAACGCCCGCTAAACTTACTGAGTTGTGGTGCAAGGTGACCTATTTTTCGCGGTGAAATATGACGGGCAAGGTTCTCTACATTGGGCAGTACGAGGCGTCTCACAACCCAATATAAAAATAGTAAGCCAACTACCGCGATACCATTTGTGAACAAGGCACTGATCACAGTGCCTTGTGGTAATGCTTCTAACCATGGCTGGACAACATCATGGAGGTGGTCAAACTTCATAGTTGCTTTATCTCCTCACTGAGTGTGTCTTCAGGTGCTGATCGGCGTAGCCAATGCGCTTCTAATTGGCTGTCTTTGCGCTGCCATACTGTATTCATAAAAGCTTGAAACTGTACTCGGTAGGCCTTATCACTTTGATAGTTACCAAGGGGAATATCCGCCATTGCAATATAATCTATTTTTATATCTATCGTATTAACACGTCCAAGCATAAATGATCGGCAAATATGTTCACCGTCTAATTCATAGACCAACGTCGCATTAAGCATCCCGTCAAGCTGATCAGAGAGCACCTCTAAAGCAAAAGCAACACCACCTGCTTTTGGCTTGAGCAAGTGCTTGAAAGGGCTTTGTTGCCGCTGATGTTTCGCTTTTGTGTGGCGAGTACCTTCAACAAAATTGATCACCGTTGTTGGATGGTCACGAAAGTTACGACAGCTCGATTTGGTGCGCTCTACGTCCATGCCTTTTAGTTTGGGGTTTTTAGCGATCTGCGCTTTACTTGCCCGCTTCATAAAAGGCATACCCATTGCCCACGCGCCAGTACCAATAAAAGGAATATATTTTAGCTCATCCTTTAAAAAGAACTTAGGTGCGGGCAATACTTCCATGGCACTAAGCACAACAATGTCCAACCAGCTGAGATGATTAGAAATTAACAAATACCAACCTTGCGCGTGCAACTCTTTTGGCAAACGTACTTGGATTTTATCGCTAGCAATACGCAGCCCAATGTGATTCCCTTTGCACCACATACCGTAAAAAAAGTGCAGAGCTGTTGAAATAAACTTTAAGGGTATCAGTAGCTTTACGATACCGAGCAACAACACAAGTAAACCGCACACAAAGGTGTTAACCAACAGCCAAGCGCTGGCTGAAAGTCCAAGAAACCACTTAGGTAGTATTTGTTTTAACATCACAACTTCCTTCTACTACTATTTTTCAGCAAGCTCCACCAGTTGTGCATCTTTAGCTTGCCACAGCGCGTTTAATTCAGATTGAAATCGCACTCTAAATTCAGGGTCATTGGTATAATCACCAATTAAGTTTGCGCTTACTGGCATTACTTCTACCTGAACGTTTACTGACTTCACTTTACCACCAATAAAATCAGCGAAGGTTGGCACCCCGTCAGGGTAGTGAATGGTAATATTCACTACTTTGCTGATCTGCTCTCCCATCGCTTGCATTACGAATGCAATGCCACCGGCTTTAGGTTTTAGCAAATAGGTAAATGGGCTTTTTTGCTTAGAATGCTTTTGCTCAGTGTAACGCGTACCCTCAACAAAGTTTACAATACTCACTGGCATTGTTTTAAACTTTTCACATGCTTTTCGCGTTGTTTCTATATCTTTACCCCGCAGTTTAGGGTTTTTCTTCAATTGAGATTTACTCGTTCTCGTCATGAATGGAAAATCTAAAGCCCACCAAGCAAGTCCCAACACGGGAACATATAATAATTCCTTTTTCAAAAAGAAATTTAAAAACGGAATTTTGCCATGTAACACTCGCTGTAATACTAATATATCCACCCAGCTTTGGTGATTCGCAATGACCAAGTACCAATCGTTACGTTTCAACTCACTCAACCCGCTCACATTTAATGTATATGGCGCGATAAGATTTTGACTCATTGAGTTACAAGCAACCCAGTTGCTCGCACAAGCTTTGGCAATATAACTCATCACTTTTTGCAAAGGTGAAATCGGAATCAGTTTTAACAGCCCACAGATAAAGATGGGGATAAACCAAAATATGGTGTTTAACGCATACAGTAACAAACTGAGCAATTTTCGAATAAACGACATTCATTCCCTCATTGTGTTTTACAGCTTGTGCGTATCATACCTTGAAAATTACGCACAATTAAGCCGACCAGTGGGTCGGCTATTTTTTTATTCTTTATTATAGTTTGAGCTATTAATCCTCAAAATATGTGTACCCTTCAAGACCTGCGTTTAATTCTTGCAGATACTGAGTTTTAACGGATTCAGGAAGGGATAACGCCGCAATCTGTTGTGCATAATTGTTTGATAGTACGGTTTTGTCATAGTGTACAAAACGTAGTACATCTTCGACACTATCACCCTTAATCGCATTAGTTAGTGTGTAGCCATCTTCACTAAGCTCAACATGTACAGAGTCAGTATCACCGAACAGATTATGTAAATCACCCAAAATTTCTTGATAAGCACCGACTAAAAACATCGCCACATGGTATTGCTCACCCGGAACATACTCAGGAATAGGTAAGCTTGACTCAATACCAGCCCCTTCAACATAGCTGTTTATCTGGCCATCAGAGTCGCAGGTAATATCCTGAATCACAGCCCTTTGTGTCAATGGCTGAGTTAACTTATCGATTGGCATAACTGGAAATAGTTGATCAATCCCCCACACATCAGGCAAAGACTGGAACAAAGAGAAATTCACAAATAGTTTATCCGCTAACTTTTCATTCAAGTCATCTAGCACCTCTCGGTGCGCACGCGCATTTTCACTTAAACACTCACGCACTTTATGCAGCGTGGTGAAGTATAATTGCTCAAGTTGCGCCCACTCTTGCATGCTGATCAACCCATGTACATATTGATCATGGGCGTCACTGAATAAGTGCATAGCATCATGATAGGTCTCTAGTGCCATCCTAGGAGTAAGTTGTGACAACGAGTGCCATAACTCTTGCAATACCAAAGGGCTTGTGTCTTTTGGCTCCACAGGCTCCATCTGATTTGGCGCCTTCTCAACATCAATTACGTCGGTGATAAGTACAGCATGGTGCGCTGTTAATGCGCGACCAGACTCAGTGATAATATCAGGGTGTGGAAGGTTGTTAAGTTCAGCAATATCATGAAAAGCATGTACTACATTTTTTGCATATTCTGCCACGGTATAATTCATCGAACATGAGCTACGAGAGCCAGAACCTTCATAGTCAACGCCAAGACCACCACCGACATCAACAATACGCAATGGTACACCTAGCTGAACTAATTCTGCGTAATGGCGAGCACATTCTTTTAGTGCACGCTGAATATCGCGGATATTCGCTATCTGAGAGCCAATGTGAAAGTGTACTAGCTGCATCAAGTGCAGACGATTATGAGACTTTAATCGCTCTACCGCTTGTAGTACTTGACTTGCTGTTAGGCCAAACTTACCTTTTTCACCGCCTGTGTTTTGCCATTTTCCTTTGCCCACTGAGTTTAAACGGATCCGGATCCCAATGGCTGGCTCTACGCCTAAATCATCGATTTCTTGCAACAGCGTATCTAGCTCGGAGAGCTTCTCTACAACAATGTTAACTTGATGCCCCATAGCTTGGCCAATACAAGCTAAGCGCAAAAACTCACTGTCTTTATAGCCATTGCATACAATCGTAATTGGTTGCTGCGCGATACCTAAAATCGCCATTAATTCTGGCTTTGAGCCAGCTTCTAAGCCAACTAAACCACTTGGATGCGCCAGCAATTTGCTCACAACTGAGCGCTGCTGATTCACTTTTATTGGGTAAACACAAGTATACTGGCCCTGATAGTCACGCTGCGCGCGAGCAGCAGTAAAGGCCTGCGTTAAGGTATCAACGCGGTGTTTTAGAATATCAGTAAAGCGCACTAGCACAGGCAAAGTAAGCCCTTGCGCCTTAAATTGTTCCGTTAATTCACACAGAAGAACAGGTGACTTAGTGCGGTCACCGTCAGGAAACGCCACTAGTTGACCCTGTTCATTAATATCAAAATAGCCGTCACTCCAGTGCGTGACGTTATAGATAGAACGTGCTGTTTGCAGACCCCAAGTCATTACTGCTCTCAATTAACTCTTCATAAAGCTTCATTCTAATACGCAAGACTGGTCAATGCGACCTAAAGTTGTGTTTTCACTACCTTACAAATTTTAAAAATAACCACAGTGAGATCAACACCAATATGAGGCAAAGTACAAAATGTTGGCTAAAATTGATTGAGCAAAGGCGCAACCACTGGCAGAATTGCGCTAATTTTTATCAAGTGTGAACACAATCATGGCAAACTTAGAAGCAAACCGTTGGTTTACTGAAATTAGCGACCGCGATGGCAGCGCATTTTCACTTAGAGTCAACAAAAAATTAGACGAAATTCAGTCTCCTTTTCAAAAGGTAGAAATGTTTGAGACCACGGATTTTGGTAACCTGATGATCATTGACGGTTGCACTATGGTGAGCACGCGTGAAAACTTTTTCTATCACGAGATGATGAGTCACCCGGCATTATTTTCACACCCTGCACCAAAAAATGTGGTGATCATTGGCGGCGGCGACTGTGGCACATTGCGTGAAGTATTAAAGCACCCTGGCGTTGAAACCGTAACTCAAATTGATATTGACGAAGTTGTGACGCAAATGTCACTTAAATACTTCCCAGAGCTTTGCGAGTCTAACAATGACCCTCGCGCAACAGTGATGTTTGATGACGGCATCAAATACATGCGAGAAGCACCAGCTGAGTCCATTGACGTAATCATTGTTGATGGTACTGACCCTGTTGGTCCTGGTGAAGGCTTATTCAACCACGCATTCTACAAAAGCTGTTTAGCAGCGCTTCGCACAGGCGGTATTATGATCCAGCAAAGCGAATCACCGCTAATGCACATGCCACTGCTATTAGAAATGCGCGATGCAATGCTAGAGGTCGGCTTTGTTGATCTGCAAACTCTGCCTTTCCCACAGCCAATCTACCCAAGCGGCCTGTGGTCAGCAACGATGGCACGTAAAGATGAAAAGTTTGCCGGATTCCGCGAGCAAGACGTTGACAACGCAACATTTGATACTGAGTACTACAACACAGGTATTCACAAGGGCGCATTAGCAACACCTAACTTTATGAAGCGTGCATTCGAAAAGTAAGCCAACCTTGCTTACTACTATTAATATTTATAAGGGCATTAATTGCCCTTTATTTTTTCCAAAAACAGCTGCTTTTGTTCAGGTGTAGCTTGCTGCCACCAATAATCCAACATGCCAACTACATCTGGATGAGCTGATTTAGGTGCTGCTGGCGCGGCAGGCTGTGTGGGATTACTAGGTGTCGAGTAACGTGGCGCAGTCACTTCTGCTGATTGGCTTGCTATCGCACTCACTACTCTAGGCCTTTTTTGAGTAACCACCAAGGTTGTGGCTAACGATTCATTAGGCGCTTGCAACATAATCGATGGCTGGGCGGCAAACGCTTTTGCTGCGACCACATTGTCAGGACGATTAAATTTCACATCATATTGCCCATCTGTATCGATACTGATTGTTGCCCAGAATGGCTTAGATTCAACGGTTTCGTGGTCGTCATAGCCCACCTCATACAGGTCGGTATAACGCATTTTCACTGCATATTCACCACTTGCTAAATCTAGCTCTCTGACTTTCGAAAAAAAAGAGTGCTCGATGGTTTTATCATTCACCTGCAATGGAATAATTTCTTCGGGAAAGCTGAGTAATGCAGCGTGGGAGAATGATGATAAGAACAGTCCCGCTGTTACAAGTGTAGATTTTAAACGCATCTATTCACTCCTTCGTTTATGGGTTTAATACCAGTTATCTTAATTGAGGTTACTGCATAGTCAGATATATCTCCAGCCTTTTTCTATGTACTCAATATACTAT
Source organism: Pseudoalteromonas peptidolytica (assembly GCF_012641745.1). Taxonomy (GTDB): domain Bacteria; phylum Pseudomonadota; class Gammaproteobacteria; order Enterobacterales; family Alteromonadaceae; genus Pseudoalteromonas; species Pseudoalteromonas peptidolytica. The sequence continues at coordinate 123,874 of NZ_WEHZ01000008.1, read as the reverse complement.
TGAGTATCTACAATAGTTGGTTATGCTAGGCATATCATTCACTAATTAAGGAAGAACGATGAGTTCAGAAACAATTTTCACCAAAATTATTAACCGAGAAATACCTGCTGACATCGTATATGAAGATGAAAAGGCATTGGCATTTAGAGATATTAACCCGCAAGCCCCATTTCATGTTTTGGTTATCCCAAAAACAGCTATCGCAACCATTAACGATGTAACGGAAGAAAACTCACACCTCATCGGACACTTATACGTGGTAGCTGCAAAGCTAGCGCAAGAGCATGGCTTTGCCGAAGACGGTTATCGAGTCGTAATGAACTGTAATGAACATGGTGGACAAACGGTGTATCACCTTCATCTGCATGTTTTAGCAGGAAAAGAAATGGGTTGGCCTCCTTACCAAGATACGAAGAAAGGATTAGCCTAAATTATTCCATGTTAATTTATGTAAATAAGTAAGTTATTAATCAACATTATTAAAAACTTACTTATTTCAACAAATTACATTCTGATACATATTCTGCACATATTTTTGATCCATTATTTAACTTTCGTATATAGCGGATTTATCTATCTTGTACTAAAAATTCTAATACAAAAGGTCTGAATCCCATGTTAGCATTGATAAATTGGAAAAAATTAGAGTGTGTCCAAAATGAGCAGTACTGCTTTTTTGTTATTAGATAAAGAGCCTGTTAACACCATTGGTATCAATGTGTTACAGCCATTGTTAAAAACCCAGGGACTGGATGTAACAACAGGAACTGATATCTCAGAAGTGCCTGAAGGCACAAGATTACTTTTCATTGAAACCGCAGTGAATGATTCTTGGGGAAAACTAAAAGAACAACTTGTCAATCTCAAGGTAAAATGTGACATCGTGCTGTTTAATTTAGATGAAAACCCTGAATTAGCGAACCGCGCGCTACTCAGTGGTATTCGAGGTGTATTTTACACCACTGATAATGCCGATGTGCTAATGAAAGGGATCCGACTTTTACTCGAAGATCAACTTTGGTATCGCCGCGACGTAATGTGTAATGTTTTAAATCGCATGCTGCAATTTAATAAGGATGCTCTACATAAGCTTACAGAAGGCGATATAGAGCCAATCAAACTTACGAAGCGAGAGAAAGCGATTATTGCGTTAATGAGTAAAGGCGCGAAAAACAAAGAAATTGCTGAAGAGTTAAACATCAGTCCTCATACTGTAAAAACACACTTATATAGTGCATTTCGTAAAACTAAATGCCGTAACCGCATTGAGTTATTATCTTGGGCTCAACAAAACATCCCGGACGAAATACGTTAACGATAGATTTCGTCAAATCCAGTACAATATATTTGATTAATTAACCTGAGGTTTGGATAAGGAATGTTCCAACTCATTGTTGCTAAAGCACAACTTAGTTTTTCCTTGTCTAGCCAGCAAGTTTTAGGGAAAACACCGCTCCCGCGTCCAGCTCTCGCTAAGATACCTACATCCTGTAGGCAGGCGAATTTACGCAGTTAGCGCTAAAACGGGCTGCTAGAAAGACATTAATTATCCGCGGCTCAGGTTAAGTCAATGGCTATCGCGCAATAGCGCCCCCATGAAGCACTGCCTTTCTGATCTCAGTGCTTCATTACTTTACTGCCTCAATGAATACCTCTATGCTAAGTTTTTATCATTATCAAAAGCAATTTTAGGTACATGCTCGACCCAAAAACACTCTACCTCACAAGTATCGTGATGACGGCCATGATGGCGCTTCTCACTTTTTTGACATGGCGAGCAAATAAAAGCACACCAGGTACGCTACTATATATCTTCTACCCATTGGTATTACTTGCAGCAATTTCTTCTTTTGCATTACACGGATACTTTGAAAACTGGCAAACAATTCCGATTGCCAACACCCTCCTTTTCGCAGCATCCATTATCCACTGTATGGCTATCAAGCAGTTTTTGGAAGTACAAGGTCATGCGTTCAAAGTGTTTCTGGGGTTTACCGCAGTGCTCTTTCTTTTATTGCTTTATAACAGCCTTATCGACCCAAACTTGCGAAATCGGATCCTGATATCCGATTTACAACATCTAGTAGAAGCAGTCTTACTGCTCTATTTTTTTACTCGCTTTGCGCGCACAAAATATCCGAATGGGAGCATAGTCTATATCACTATATTGATTATCATCTTGTTCATCTTTACTGGTAGATCGCTGCTGATGGGAGAGGTGACTCACTTTTCTTTGTTTAAAGAAAACTGGTTCAGTATTACCATTTTCTTCAACGGGGTACTTGCTCCCATTTTTTATGCCACGGGAATGGCATTGCTGTGTAATGAGCAAAGAGAGAAAAACCTCAATAAGTTGGCACTCAAAGCGCAGCAAGATCTTGAACTTAGAGGCATGTTCTTATCAACTATTAGTCATGAAATTAGAACGCCGCTCAATGGTATATTGGGCAGCGCACAACTCGTGCTTGGCAGAACAAAAGACAATCGCAATAAAGCCTATTGCGAAGCCATCGTAAATTCAGCGGAATCTTTAAACCTACTTATTGATAAGGTACTGGACTATGCCAGCTTAGAGCAAAGCGATGAAGCACTCTACGAGGAGGATGTGGAACTTAGAAGCTGGTTACAAAACCTTTGCTTGTTACTCAGCCCTTTAGCAGAGCAAAAAAAGCTGCATTTTGAATTAGTATATGAGCTACCTGATCAAGTTTGTTATTACTTCGATCAGCAAAAATTACGGCAAATCCTCATCAACCTTGTTGGTAACGCCATCAAATTTACCGACAAAGGAGAAGTGAAACTCAAAGTTGAGATCCTAAAAGACCAACAGATTGAACACAAGGTTCGCTTTAGTATCATAGATTCAGGGCCTGGTATTGAAAAGGAAGACATTAGTAAACTCACCGAGCCTTATGTCCAAAGCAGTGCTGGTAAAATAAAAGGAGGCACCGGTCTTGGCCTTGCCATTACAAGCCGGTTACTAAACCGCCTTGGCTCACAATTGAGTATTCAAAGTGAACTCAACAAGGGCAGTCAATTTAGTTTCGATTTACTTCTAAATATTGGGGAGCTTAGTTTGGTTGAGCAACGTCCTCAGCACGAAAACTGCATTACCGGTCTAACTATTTTATTGGTCGAAGATTTAGAACTTAATCAAAAAATTGCAATCGAGTTTATGGCTGAGGATGAACACAAAGTGAAGCTTGCCACTGATGGCCGCAGCGCTATTGATATGCTAGTGCAGTACCATTTTGATGTCGTGTTACTGGATATGAATTTACCTGATCTCTCAGGTCAAGATGTCTTAAAACAACTCAAAAGCTGTGAGCACAAAAATAAGCGCACTCCATTTTTAGCGTTTACAGCCAGTTTAAGTCCGGATGAGGTCAAAGAGTATCTCGCACTTGGGATCCGAGACATTGTGGGTAAGCCAATTAAACAAGAAAAACTTCGTCAGGCTATCAGTGAATCTCAATCCCCCAAAAAAGCAGCAATCAGTGTTGAACTTCCAGACGTACTGTACGATGAAACTGCCGTGAATGCGTTACAGTCAGGCTTTAGTGAAGATGAAGTATCCTCTATTTATAATGAGTTTGTCCTCTCTGCTCGCAATAAGCTTATTCATATTCAACAATTGTTAGAACATGATGAAGAACAGTGCATCAGACTACTTCATCGTCAAGCAAGTACCGCTTTGCAACTAGGCTTTAATCGCTATGGCGCGAACTTAAAAAAAGCTGAGCGCCGACTACTAGACGGTAAGTCTTGCCATGACGAACTCACCGACGCTATGACGCTATGGCAAGAAAGTCTGGCCGCGTATCTGCATTTTGTGCGTAAAGAAACGATGGGGTAACACCATTAACCGCATGTTATTCGACATCCCCCATAAACTTGTTCATGCTAAATGCCAATCGATATAAACCACTATGTACTAAGACAAGTCAGTGGCTGACTTGTCTTAAACAAAAACGATAAAATAAAGGGAACATCTATGTCTTTTTTTAAGTCGCCAATAGCCGCAGCGATTAGTGCTGCTGTTATCGGGTTTAGCCAGCCAACTATCGCTGATGATAAAGTTGCCGCGACACCTACCGAAGAAAAATCAACAAAAGGCTGGGACGTACTTAACCCTCCTGGTGATAAACAAACGATTACCATTGATACCAATGAAACAACATGGAGTAATCTGGATGTGAGTCCAGATGGTAAACATATTGTTTTTGATATGCTTGGCGATCTGTATATCATGCCCATAAGCGGTGGAAAGGCCACTGCGCTCACCGCAGATATTGGCTGGAACATCCAACCAAAATTCTCACCTGATGGCAAAAAGATAGCGTTTATCTCCGACCGTGCCGGTGGCGACAATTTATGGGTAATGGATGTTGATGGTCAAAATCTACGTCAAGTATCTACAGAAGTGAACAATATTGTTCACAACCCAGCATGGTCGCCAGATGGCCAGTACATTGCGGTAAAACAAGGTCAAGTAACAGGCCGAACTATCCCCGGTGGTTCAATCCGCATGTATCATATTAGCGGTGGTAAAGGCGTATTAGTACGCGAGCGCTTGCATGGCGCTAAATCACAGAAGAACGTTGCTGAGCCAACCTTTTCTAACGATGGTAAAAAAATCTATTACTCGGTAGATGCAACATCGGGAGTGCGTTGGGAATACAATAAAAATGCACTTAAACCTGTTTTTGAGATCCGCAGCTGGGACTTAGCGACAGGTGAAGAAGAAACCGTGATTAGCGGTGCCGGTGGTGCGATTCGCCCAACCGTCAGCCCTGATGGTAATTCAATCGCTTTTGTAAAACGAGAAGACAATGGCGATGAAATGGTCAGCGCACTTTATACAAAGAATTTGCATTCAGGTATTGAAACGCGTATTTACTCAGGGCTCGATCGTGACTTGCAAGAAGCCAATGGCGCACACGGTAATACCCCTTCATTTGCCTACACACCTGATGGCAAGTCTCTGGTATTTTGGGCTAAAGGTGTATTCCACCGTGTAGATATTGACTCAAAAGAAGCACAAGTGATCCCAACCAGAGTCATTGCTGAAAAACAAATGACTCCAGCACTTCGCTTTGCTGTCGATGTTGCACCAGATACTTTCAAAGTTAAGCTTGCTCGCTGGTCACAACTCTCTCCAGATGGTGAGACCGTCCTTTTTCAAGCGCTTGGTTATCTTTATCTGAAAGATATTGAGTCAGGTGAGATTAAGCGTCTAACCAAACAAACCGATCACTTTGAGTTCTACCCAAGTTATTCACGCGATGGTAAATCAATCGTATACACAACTTGGAATGATAAAGCGCTTGGTGACGTAAGAGTCGTTTCTGCAACCGGTGGTAAAGGTAAAGTGATCACTCAAGAGCCAGGACACTATATCTCAGCAAGCTTCTCTGCGAATGGCAAACAAGTACTATTTAAAAAAGTCACTGGGGGCTACTTACTCAATGGTGATTGGTCAATGCACCCAGGGATCTACCTAGTTGACACATCTGGCGGTGAAGCTAAGCTCGTTACCAAGCATGGTGACAACCCTCACTTTGGTGCTGATCCTGAGCGTATTTATTTTTCGATGATGAGTGATGAAACTCATAGAGAATTAAAAAGTGTTAATTTAAATGGCCAAGAAATGCGCAGCCACTTTAAAGGAGATTATGTCTTTGACTTTAAAGTGTCACCCGACGGTAACTACGTTGCATTTATCGAGCACTTCAATACATTCGTTGCGCCATTCACTAGTACAGGTAAAACCTTATCAATTAATAAAGGTGAAAAGGCTTTCCCAGTAAAGCAAGTATCAAAGTATTCCGGCGATTTCTTAAACTGGAAAGCTGATAGCAGCGCACTAACTTGGGCATTCGGCCCGACACTTTACCATCGTAAGCTTACTGACACATTTGCATTTATTGATGGTGCTTCAAATCAGCTAGATGAGCTCACCGCAGAGGGGATTGATTTAAGTTTTACGCATCCAGCAGATAAGCCTGAGGGTATACTTGCGCTAGTAGGTGGTAAAGTAGTTACCATGCGTAATGCCGAAAAAGAGCAAGAGGTCATCGAAGATGGGGTGGTTTTAATCAAAGAAAACCGCATTGTGGCCGTTGGTAAACGCAGCGAGGTAGAGCTCCCTAGCACAGCAAAGGTTATGGATATCAGTGGTAAAACGGTTATCCCTGGCTTAATTGATGCGCACGCGCACGGCAGTTATGGAAGTCGTAATTTACAGCCTCAACAGAACTGGAACCAATACTCCAACTTAAGTTTTGGCGTAACAACTATCCATGACCCCTCAAATGACTCGTCAGAAGTATTCTCTATGGCCGAGTTGCAACGAGCAGGTTTAACCGTGGCACCTCGAACCTATTCCGTTGGTCGTATTTTGTATGCTGGACATGCACCAGGCTACAAAACACCAATTAGCAATTTAGAAGATGCACAGTTTCATGTTAAACGCTTAAAAGATGCCGGTGCTATCTCTGTTAAAAGCTATAACCACCCTCGCCGCGAAACTCGCCAACAAGTGTTAGAAGCTGCAAAAAACATGGAAATCATGGTAGTACCTGAGGGCGGCTCCAAGTTCCAGCACAATATGAACATGATTGTGGATGGTCATACTGGTGTCGAGCACGCGTTACCGGTTCCTAATATTTACTCTGATATTGAACAAATGTGGGGGCAAACAAACGTTGGCTTTACACCAACATTTGTTGTTGCCTATGGCGGTATCTCAGGTGAGGAATATTGGTATGAGCATACCAATGTTTGGGAAAACGAACGCCTAATGAGTTTTGTGCCTGAATATATTGTCAAACCAAGAGCTATCCGTTCAGGAAAGGCACCGGAGCGCCATTACAATCATATCAATGTTGCCAAAACAGCCAAGCAACTCCGCGACAAAGGGGTGACTGTACACATAGGTGCTCACGGTCAAAGAGAGGGCTTAGCTGCACACTGGGAACTATGGTCTATGGCACAAGGGGGCTTCACACCGTGGCAGGCACTGAGAAGTGGTACCATTGACGGCGCAAGATACCTTGGTATGGATCATGACCTTGGCACCATTGAGCAAGGTAAATTGGCAGACTTAGCGATTATTGATGGTGACGTACTGTCAAACATTCGTGACTCAGAAAAAGTCGCCTATACCGTAATCAATGGCCGTATCTATGATGCTGCTACCATGAACGAAGTCGGTAACTATGACAAGCAGCGCCAGCCTTTCTTCTTTGAAAGTGGCTCACAAACACAGATGCACCCCGCCACTGCCGAATATATGGAAGAAAAAGCGCATACTTATCACTGGAAACACTAACGCCCTATTTGGTTAGCGGTTTGAATAAAAAATGAGCCTACTTATTGTTTAGCGCTCTGGTTATTTGATACCTAGAATAGCCCGGTGATTTACTCACTGGGCTTTTTTATATTTTGCCTAGATCTTAACCAATACTGTTCTATGCTGTTATAGATACCTCTATCACAACAGGGAATTAGGTTATGTCTGGATTTTCACAATTCTTTCGCTCGCTTAATCTAACCAAGAAACTCATCTTTGCTTTCTTAGTTGTTGCGCTGGTGCCACTAATCGTGATTATTTCTATTGCCCTGAACTCGGCATCGAATGCGATGACAGCACAGATATACTCGCAACTTGGTGCGGTTAGTGAAATAAAGAAAAGCGCAGTCTTACGCTACTTTGATACTGTTGAGAATAAACTCGATGCGTTTACTGCAAATCCTTTGATCCCCATTATGGCGCAGGAATTTGTAACCAGCTTTACAGCTCAGGAGAGCGGTCAAAATAGCATGAAATTGAGCCGTTTCTATGACGATGTATTTGTTCCTAAATTTAACCAAAGCAACTCCTCTGATATTGCTACCACAAACTTGATAGACAACTTCTCAAGCACCGGGCTCGCATTGCAAACTAGATATTTAGCAGATAACCCCTATCCGATTGGTGAAAAGCATAAATTTATCGAAACGGGCCACTTGGACGACTACGACTTATCCCACCGTAGCTATCATCCCTACTTACTGAACGTTGCTGAGATCAATGAGTTTTATGACATTTTCATTATTGACCCTAATAGTGGCAACATTGTTTATTCTGTATTTAAGGAAGTGGACTTTGCGACCTCTCTTGAAACTGGACCTTACTCAAACAGCAACTTAGCTACTCTATACCAAGAGTTGAAACAAGTAACAGACCCGAGCGTCAGCGCTTTTGCTGATTACAGCCAGTATTTACCTTCCTATAACGCCCCAGCTAGCTTTATCGGTAAACCTATAGTAATGGATGGTCAAATCGTTGCGATTATAGCGATTCAACTATCCATTGATGCAATTAACGCCATCATGACTGAGCGTGAAGGTCTAGGTGACAGTGGCGAAACTTACTTAGTAGGCCCTGAAGGGCTGATGCGCTCCGACTCTTTTTTAGATTCAGAGCATCATTCAGTGGTCAATTCTTTTCGCTATCCAGAGCGAGGAAAAGTCGACACCGTTGCCGTTTCACAAGCATTGAAAAATCAGTCTGGGCAGCAAATCATTGAAGACTACAATGGCGAAAAGGTACTCTCTGCCTTCACGCCCGTTGATATATTTAATACACGCTGGGCATTACTTGCCGAAATCGATGAAACAGAAGCCTTTTCTTCAATCACTTCGCTGTCTCAATATCTTACACTCATACTCGCCATCACGATAATTCTGGTGCTGTTTATCGCATACTGGTTTTCCAAAACACTTACCAAACCTGTTCGTGAGCTGGTTGATACGATGAAATCTGTCGAGCAAGAAGGTAACTTTTCTCTTCGAGCCCCAGTTCATAGTGTTGATGAAATAGGGTTAAGTGCACAGGCATTTAATTCTTTGCTAGATGCGTTACAACTCTCCATTACAGAGGCTAATCGTGTGATGAACCAAATGGCTTCTGGTAAATTTGACGACCGAATTAAAGTGCCATGCCGAGGCGAATTAGAAACACTCAAAGAAGCAACGAATCACTGCGCCAATACATTAAACCGCGCAATCTCAGAACTCAATGACATTTCTATTGATATGGCGCAGGGTCGCTTCGATACCAAACTAAGCGTCCCCATGTCTGGTGATTTAGAAAAGCTCAAACATAATATCAACGACTCCCTCTCATCCATTAACTCAACCATGAGCGGAATTGTCCATGTAATGACAAATATTGAACAAGGTAACTTTAAAGAAAAAGTGACAGTTCCGGCAAAAGGAAAATTAGCGCAGCTTAAGGATGCAGTGAACAACTCGGTACAGAGTTTAAGCAGCGCAATTGACGGGATAAGTAATATCATGTCAGCAATGAAACAAGGCGACTTTTCAGTTCAGCTAGATGCACCTTTAGCAGGGCAACTTGATACGCTCAAACAAGATATCAACTCCAGCATGGCAAACCTAGACAAGGTGATGAAAGAGATAGGCACCGTGATGGCAGGGGTCAGTAATGGTGACTTTAAGCGACAAGTGGATGTGGCAGCGACAGGACAGCTTGCGCAGCTCAAAGATGACATTAACGCCTCAATTACCTCTGTCGATGTCGCTATATCTGAAATATCGACCGTAATGATGGCCATCAGTCATGGCCGCTTCGACAGAACGATTCAGTCTGGAATGTCTGGTCAACTAGACAACCTGAAAACCGACATAAACCGCTCTGTAAATAACCTCAATCAAGTAGTCGAAGAGTTGGGTAGCGTGATGGGAGCGATGTCTGAAGGTGACTTTAGCCAAAAAATAGCGCTACCGCTACAAGGGCAATTGCAGCAGCTTAAGGACGACGTAAATGACTCAACACAACAAATCTCTGATGCAATTACCGAGGTGAGCAGCGTGTTGGCCAATATTGCTAAGGGAGACTTAAGCAATAAAGTCGAGGGAGATTATCTTGGTGTGTTTGCCGCATTGCAACACGATACGAATACCACTATACAGAAGCTGACGAGCGTAATTGAAGGGATCCAAACCGCAGCCAATTATGTTGCCCAAAGTGCAGGTGAGATAGCGGCAAGCAATACAGAGATTAGTCAACGTACCGAAGAGCAAGCCGCAAACTTAGAGGAGGCGAGCGCCAGTACGGGCAATATGTTAGACGAACTGACAAAAGTTTCGAATCAATCTGGAGATGCCGTAACCCTTGCAAGAAATGCAGAAAATATTGCAAAAGAAGGTGGTAGCCTGTCGTCTCAAACCGTCGCAGCAATCAACGAAGTAAATAAAGCCAGTAAAGACATCAATGAAATTGTTTCTGTTATTGATGGCTTAGCATTTCAAACCAACTTACTTGCATTAAATGCTGCGGTAGAAGCGGCTCGTGCAGGTGAAAATGGCAGAGGGTTTGCTGTTGTCGCAAATGAAGTGAGAGAATTGGCTGGTAGAAGTGCAGCATCGGCAAAACAGATAAAAGAAATCATTGCCAACAGCAACCAAAAAGTAGAGCAAGGCACAGAGCTTGCCAACGATTCAGGAGAAAAACTGGAGCAAATAGTAGGCGCAGTGAGTGATGTTAATCATAATATCATTAAGATTAATGAGTCGACTTCGATGCAGCAGCAGGCCATAAAAGAGGTTGATTTAGTGGTTCAGCGATTAACTGACCTTATTCAAGAAAATTCAGCGATAACGGAAGAAACCATGGCTGCGGCTCGGCAAATGGCTGAACAAGCCCGTGAAATGCGTACACAATTGAGCTACTTCCACCTATCAAAAGATGAATACCGTGCAGAGCGTGAGGATGGAGAGCTATTGGTGCACCAATACAATGCCTCATAGTAGCAGTTTGTGACGAATTCACCCAGCATGGCTGGGTGAAGCGTCTGATCTTCGCTTTGCTTTAAACCAGTGGCAGCATTACGTCAAAGCAAATGCGTCGGCATCCAGATACGCTGGAAAGCGGCTTTTGTATTCGGCTAGTTTATTTGTATCGATCAGAACAGTAATAATCCCAGGCCTTTCATCAGCAACAGAGTCAAGGGTATTACCATTAAAATCGATAACCTTAGTACCGCCATCATGCTCGGTCCCATAACCGTCCTGACCGACTCGATTTACTGCCAGAACAAAGCATTGATTTTCAATGGCTCTAGCTGCGAGTAAGGTATCCCAGTGCAAGCGGCGTGCTGCGGGCCAATTAGCGATATTAATCATCACATCATAATCATTGTGGTTGCGTTGAAAAACAGGAAAACGCAAGTCATAGCAGATCTGCGGTAAAAATTTAACTCCGTTTAATTCGAACACTTCACGGCACTTCCCAGCCACCACAAAATCCCCCTCATTGCCTAAACAGAATAAGTGCCTTTTGTCATAGTGGCATATCTCTCCATCTGGCTGACACCACACCATACGATTGGCTTTTTTCTCTTCATGTGGAATCAATATACTAGCAGCCAACACAGCCTGAAAACGCTGAGCACATTGCTGTAAAAATGCGATGGCTGCCTCAGCATGATGCTCAACACCCTGCTCTTTTACCGCAAACCCAGTAGCAAACGTTTCTGGTAGCAAGATTAAATCACTGTCCTCTAAACCTTCGAGTAACTGTTCTATCCGGGCAAAGTTAGCTTCTGGCGACAGCCATTGGATATCTGTTTGAACAAGAGAAACGGTTAAAGTTGACATAAACGTTTTGCAGCCTCTTCTAATGTTTGGTTTTCCTTAGCAAAGCATAATCTAATCACTTTGTCTTTAGGCGCTTGCTGATAGAACACACTAAGAGGTACAGCTGCAACCCCCACCTCGGTCACCAAATAGCGACAAAATGCAACATCATCAAGTTCAGAAATGGCACTGTAGTCCAACAATAAGAAATAAGTACCTTCACTTGGTAACAACTCAAATCGACTCGATGCCAATGCGTTAACAAGCACGTCTCGCTTGTGTTGGTAAAATGCACTTAATTCATCAACATGTTCAGGCTGCTCAGCTAACATGTCTGCTAGCGCAAGCTGTGCTGGAGTAAAGCTCGAAAACGTTACATACTGATGGATCTTTCTAAACTCCATAGCCATCTGTTTTGGCGCCACACAGTAGCCCATTTTCCAGCCTGTGCTGTGGAACGTTTTACCAAAGCTGGAAACCACAAAGGCACGTGCAAATAGCTCAGGATCCGACAGCACACTTCGGTGAGCAAAGCCATCAAACGTGATGTGCTCATATACCTCATCACTAATAAGTAGGAGGTCATGCTGCTCTAGTAATTGCTTCAACTGTGCTAAATCGTCGCTTTTTAGGGTTTTTGCGGAAGGGTTATGAGGAGTGTTAATAATAATAGCGCGAGTCTTGGAAGTGATACTTGCGGCGACTTGCTGCCAATCAATTTGGTAATTCGGCGCAGTTAACGCAATGTGTACAGCTTTACCTCCAGCAAGTTCTATCGCAGGCTCATAAGAGTCATAAGCTGGGTCAAATACGATGACTTCATCTCCTTTTGATACAATAGCCTGAATAGCCACAAACAATGCCTCAGTCGCCCCTGACGTCACCGTTACTTGCTCTTGCCCTGACACATTTACTTGATAACGACGTGCAATCAATGCGGCGACTTGCGCTTGCAGGTTTGGTATTCCAGCCGAAGGCGCATACTGGTTCTGACCTGCATGAACATAATGATTCAGCTGTGACTTCAGATAATCAGGTGCATCAAACTCAGGAAAGCCCTGAGATAAGTTAATTGCACCATGCTCATTAGCTAATGCCGTCATTTGGCTAAATATACTGATCCCGACTTCAGGTAACTTACTTTTCACTGGCGACACTCTCTTTCTTATGGTGCTAATCATGAGTGGATGCTATCATTGCTCAAAATAGATGCATAGCCGTCCAAACGCATTTAATTTATAGGTGTAAGATATGCACACACAAGCCGCAAAACTCGCGCTTATCGAAGCAGGAGCTTGGGTTGCTCAGCAAGGCTGGGTTCCCGCGACTGGTGGTAATTTTTCTATCAAAACAGACTCTGGCTTTGTTGTCACGGCCAGCGGCTTTGATAAAGGCAAATTAACCCCTGAACAATTTTTAGAATTAAACTCTGAGGGTGCCATAGTTGCGGGCAGTGGTAAACCTTCCGCCGAGACGGCTTTGCACCTTAAGTTATATGCACTATGCGACCACGCACAGTGTATTCTGCATACTCACTCAGTCGCTGCGACAGTATTATCACGCTACATAAAAGGCGAGCAACTACAGATCTGCGGTTATGAAATGCAAAAGTCACTGTCCGGTATTCAATCACATGAAGAAACCTTATCTATTGCTATTTTTGACAACGACCAGGACATCGAGCGACTGGCACAATACGTGGCTCAACGTCATCAGACTACACCGATAAGACATGGTGTATTAATACGAGGGCATGGATTGTATGCAGTTGGACAATCAGTGCAAGAAACCCGTCGCCATATTGAAGGCCTAGAATTTTTGTTTGCCTGCGAACTAGAACGCATAAAATTGGAGGGGCGCCAATGATCAAAGCAATACTAACGGATATCGAAGGAACCATTACCCGCATCTCTTTTGTCAAAGAGATACTATTCCCGTATGCCACGGCGCATTTACCACAATTTATTCGCGACCATCAACACGACGTCGACGTTGCCGAGCAAATTAGTGCCGTAAGAACGGAGTTGGATAATACTAACGCCGATATTGATACCGTGATCACAACTCTGCTTGAATGGATTGCTGCTGATAAGAAAATCACGCCATTAAAACAACTACAAGGCCTTGTCTGGCAGTTTGGTTATAAAAATGGTGACTTTACTGGACACCTGTATGAAGACGCCTACCAGTTTTTGACCCAACAAAAAGCTAATGGCCGAAGCTTATATGTATACTCCTCAGGCTCAGTAAAAGCCCAACAGCTCCTGTTTGCACACTCTGACTACGGTGACATCCGTGCACTTTTCAGCGATTATTTTGATACTAAAGTGGGCGCTAAGCAGGAAGTTTCAGCATACCTGAACATTATTGCCACCTTGCCGTACGAGGCAGAGCATATTCTCTTTTTAAGCGATATTGTCGCAGAACTGGATGCTGCAAAGGCAGCAGGTATGAAGACGTTACAGCTATTTAGAGATGCTCAATCAACATCAGCAGAGCATCCAGTCATATCAAATTTTGATCATTTTGATGAAGGGGCATTTTCATGAGTCAACTCACCATTTTCTCCGCAAACAACCCAAATCAAGCGCTACAGCAAGTGCAGGATGCAAACACAATCGCATCTTTACTTGCAGAGCAAGGCGTGCGCTTTGAACAGTGGCAGGCCACAAAAGACATCCACTCGGACATGTCGCAAACCGAGATTATTGATGCCTATCAACACGATGTTGAAAGGCTAAAGGCGCAGGGTGGCTATCAAACTGTTGACGTCATTTCACTTGCAAAGGGCAACCCAAGCGCCCCAGAGTTACGACAAAAGTTTCTTTTTGAGCATACTCATAGTGAAGACGAAGTGCGCTTTTTTGTTAAAGGACAAGGGTTATTTTGCCTGCACTTAAACAACAAGGTATACCAAGTACGGTGCCAGCAGGGCGACCTTATCTCAGTGCCAGAAAACACACCACACTGGTTCGATATGGGCAGTGATCCAGAGTTTACGGCAATTCGCCTTTTTAATAATCAAGAGGGATGGGTAGCAAGCAGTACCGGCTCTGAGATTGCAAAGCAATTTCCACTACTTGATTGATCCCAAACTGAAAACTCGGAGCAAGGAAGCAACTGCTTAGTCTAGGTTGCTTCCTTACATTAAACCCCAACCACTAAAGTACTTACCTCAACAATATCACTGCTTTTTTAACCGTAACCAACTCTTGCAGTGGTTAATTCCCAAAGATATAAGTAATAACTGCTGAATATTATTTTAAAATCTTTGATAATATCGGCATTAGGATCTGTGTACCTTTCAAGTTTGTTGTTGCAATAGTTTGAGTGGTATTTATACAAGGCAGTGCCTACGTAGCATAGTGTGTCTATGTAAATCAGGCGATAAAGACTATGTACTACTACAAAGTCACCTTACCCTACTCCTATGTTGAGCAACGCAGCAGAAGTGCTAATAGAGCTCAGCGTTTTGGATTTACCTGAGTGCGCGTTGTTCATTGTTGCCCAACTTTTACTTAGATTACTTGGCGGCAAGTCGAGCGCAGTGAACAAGACACAATCAGAGGAACAAAAATCAAACAGCAAAGGTCAACAGACCCCAAACAAATTGATATTACTGGTCACTAATTTGGTATTTTCATGGATCTCGAAACAACACACCCGAACTATATTGATATTGGATGCTGGCAACTGAATACAGCCACGCAAACCATCAGTAATGCCCAAGAAAGTAAAGAGCTAGAACCATTACTTTTCAAAGCACTGATGTATTTTATTCAAAATCAAAACCGGATCATTACTCGCCAAGAGCTTGCGCAAAACGTATGGCATCTTAGCTTTGTTGATGATAATACAATTAACCGTGTCATATTCGAGCTAAGAAAGCAGCTGGCTTCTGATCTGCAACCAAAACCAGTGATTAAAACGCACTACCGAAAAGGCTATAGCTTTACTGTACCGCTAGCAGATGCAGCGGAGTTGCCCCCCGAAGCAGAGACCGCTGTTTGCAAAAAAAGCAAAGCATCAAAGCCTTATAAATATTATCTTATTGCGTTTACCTGTTTTGTCTTGGCAGCTATTGCCATCACCCTGTATGTGGTGATGCCCCATCAAACTACTGAGCGTAACCATCAGCCACCACAAGCTGCAACATTTAACAATCAAATACTCTCGTGGTATCGAGGCCATCATGGCAAATTATACAACTCTCCAGATCAGCGCTACCTCGCTTATAGCTTTAAATCCGCGACCAATGAAGCGAATACACTAGGAGAGATAAGACTGATGGATCTCACCACCCAACATGAGAAGGCGCTAAGCATACCGACAAACAGTTCCATTTTAGGGTGGTCCGCTGACAGTAATTGGATTTATTATCTACACCAAGCCGAGCGCGACTCAGAGCAACCGGTATGCGAATATCGCAAACATCGCCTATCTCCAAACACCGTTAACCGCGATCAAGCTTTATTCCCATGCTCTGGCGGCGCTATCAACGCAATATTTGATTTCGGCCAAGCACAAATAGTGTATAGCCGACGAGGTTATTTAGGGATACCTAGCCTCGGAGCCATTTATCGTTATGACCTTAATACACAAAAAGAAACTCGGATCACGACACCCAGCAATCATGGTTTTGGTGATCGCCTGCTTGCAATCATCCCCGACACACAACAGTTGATTTTTACACGTAACATTGGTGATAAGGTTGAGCTATTAGTCACCACACTCAATGGCCATAAAACCTTGAAATTAGCTGAATATCCACATTTGTTATGGGCTGCAAATTGGGATCCTAAGCAAAAAACAGTGTTGTGGTTTGACCATGACAGCAGCGAAATTAAGCGTTATTCAATGCAAACTTTAACTGAGCTACCACCTGTTAGGGTAGCAGTAGAACCAACATCTTATGTTTTGCCTATGTCAAAGAGCCAACTACTCATGACCACTTATGGCTATGATCATGACAGTTATGTCATTGATTTAAAAACGGGCGAGTCAACAACTTTTGCTAAACCCAAGATCTACGAAGTGATTATGGCCTACCTTGGAGAAGGAGAGTTTGCCTACACAGATTCGGTCTTTAAGGACACCGAGTCATATACTGTAATTCGAATCGACCAACATCATAGATATAGTCCTATCACACAACTGAGTGCTGGATATTCAATCATTGACTCCGATCCTGCCGAGCAGCAAATATTGGTTAAGCAGACAGTGAATAAAGTCGCCCAAGTAAGAGCTTTAGGCTCGCTCGATATACTATATACGATGCCAGATAACGAAAAAAATGGTGACACCCGCCTACACAATAATCGAGTGGCACAGCTGCGCGCCCATGAAATAACGGATGATAAGATAATTGAAGTGATTTCTATCAGAGATCAAAAGAGCACAACTCTTCCTGCTCGCAATATTGTCGGTATTGACTGGTATGACGATACCCAGCTTGTCACGCTATCAAGCAATCGAGACATCGCACTATTGAACGTTGTAACCACCGAAGTCACCCCATTAATATCGGGTGAAGCCCTGCACCATAACTTGAAAGGTGAAAAGGTCAGACCCATGATAACGGCAGCTAACGGTGATATATACCTTTATAATCGACAGTCTGTATTTAAGCTTAATGACGATAACACCCTTGAAACCGTTCTGGATATAAAGTCCGTAGTCAATGCCGACTCTAGCATCTACTATTTAGATGCACATGGTAACAAACTGCTGATTTCTTACATCTCTCGATACCATAATGAAATTAAGTTATATCAACGCTAGGGCATGCCAGCACAAATAATAGATGGCATCGTATTGCTACTCAGTTACCACGTGTTTGCCATCCTCCTAGTAACTAGCGAAAATACAACTTGGATATGCGCTTATTTGTCAAAAGTCGAGTTAAAAAAATGGCGAGCACAGAGTGCCCGCCACGGTTGGGATCAATTTGGTTAACTTATTGAACGGTTAATGTTTTAACTTTAAAGCCCTTAGCCTCTAGTTGCGTTGTCAATGAAGGCGCGTCACCCACTACAATGTAAGTCATATTTGTTGGTGCAAGGTGCTTAGCAGCTAATTGGTTTAGTTCTTTTTTAGTCACCTTTTCGATAATGTTAGCCTGTGTTTCTACAATACTTGAATCAACATTATGTGCGTGCATCATCGCAAAGAAACTTAATTTCGCAGCTGGTGTTTCATATTTCAGTGCATCTCGCTGGGCAATGGCATTTTTTGTAAACTCCACTTCTTTGTCTGTCAGCCCCGATGTACTAACCAATTTTAATTCATGTTGAATTTCGTTTAGTGCATCTGCCACATTTTCAGCATTAATTCCTGAAGAAATCACATAATGTCCTGTGTCTCGATTTCCTGAGAAAGTGCCACGGATACCATAGGTGAAGCCTTTATCTTCTCGCAAGTTTTGCGTAATACGGCTGTTAAAACTATTTGAGAATGCAAAGTTCATAATTTGACTTTTAAAATGCTCACCTGATAAGTCTGCAGCCACAGTATGCGTTGCCACCCTGATCTGCGCCTGAGGTGCATTTTCTTTGTGTACAAGGTAAATCGTATTGCTGTCTAACTGCGCAGGTGTTGCCTCAACCATAGTAAGCTCACCTTTACCCAGCCACTTAGATAGTGCACCTTCCAATGCCGCAATGAGTTTAGGCTGCGCCATATCAGATACTACCGACAATTTACTACCTTGCGGGCGAACTTGCTTGGCGTAATAGGATTTAATATCGGTAAGCTCTAGCTTTGCAAGCTCGTCAACAGTAGGTAACCAAGGTTTACTGTAGTTTCCTTTTGCATACATCACTTCATTTAATGCACTATCCGCTAGAAAGTCAGCACTATCTCGCTCTGTTTTACTGTACTCCATGACAAGGCCTTTCACTCGATCAAAATCTGATTCAGCAAATTTAGGCTGCAATAACTTCTCAGCCAACACCGCTAATGTTTGCGTTAGATTCTTCGTTAAAGTCGACACCTCAATTTCAATATGCTCAGGCTTAGCATCAAATGATATTTCCGCACCGAGTTTAGCTAACTGCTGAGCGAGTTCTGATTTTGTATGTTGAGTTGTGGCTTCTGTTAGCATTTCCACCGTTAATAATGCAACACCTGGTAATTGCTCTGGGTCATATAAGCGACCTGCTGGAATTTGCAATAGTAAGGTTGTAGTAGGCGTTTCAGCATCTTCTGCACCTAACACTTCAATACCATTCATCGTTTTTGTTTTCCAAAGCTTGGGTAACGTAATCGTTTTTGCAGCACCAGAGGTAGGCTTTATACTGCGGTCAAAAGTATCTACGATAATAGGTAACTCTACCTCAGCTTTTGCCGTTTCAGTGCCTGCTGGTTCGAAAAATGTTGGTGTATAGTTGTCCGGTTGCGCCACTGTCTCCGGCTTACCTTTAGGTACAATGCTGAGCACAGTATGCGGTTTGTTAGCAACATATTGAGCATATACTCGCTTAATATCATCTACTTTCAGCGCTCTGATACCCGCTAGCTGCTGACTCAAGTAGTCCGGACTGTTATGGAAAGTCTCAAATTCGGCAAGCATTGACACTTTACCTTGCACACTTTGCAGCGCTCTAACAATTTCTGCTTCTCGTTTGGTAATAAATAGCTCAATGTCATTTTGAGTCAGGTCATTTTCAATGTAGTCACTCACTAAGGTTTCAATATCTTGGTTTAGCGCTGTCAACGTTTTACCACTTACAGGGTGTGGCAGTGCGATAATAATCATCTGACAAGATAATTCAAAACACTTATGCGTAGAGCTTGCATGGACAGCTTGCTGAGTATCAACTAATTTCTGACGCAGCATCGAACTCTCACCTTGGCCAATAAAATAACCTAGCGCATCTAATGCGGCTTCATCTTGGTGCCCCATATAGGCCGTCGGATAGGTTTTTCTGATCATTGGCAGTGACACATTATCTTCGTACGACACAAAACGAGTTTCACTCAATGTACCTAGCTGTTTTGCAGCGCTGGTCACGGCCTCGCCTCGTGGTATTGAACCAAAGTATTTTTGTACCAATGGCAACACGTCATCGCGACTAATTGCTCCACCAATCGTTAGTGTCGCGTTATTTGGGCCATACCAACGTTTAAAGAAGGCTTTTAAATCGTTGGCATCAGCTCTATTTAGATCCGACATATATCCAATTGGCATCCAAGAATAAGGATGTCCATAGCCATACAGAGCTTGATGCGACTTTTCGGTACCCTGCCCATAAGGCACATTGTCATAACGCATCATGCGTTCATTTTTTACCGCAGCACGCTGAACTTCAAACTTTTCTTGAGTAATACCTTGAGCAAAAAACCCCATACGGTCTGACTCTAACCACAGCATCTTCTCCAACTGATTTACAGGGACGGTTTGGAAGTAGTTAGTTCTATCTAAATTCGTTGTGGCATTTAGCTTTCCACCCGCTTCAGTCACCATTTTAATATGTTCTTCATCTGCCACATGTTTTGAGCCTTGAAACATCATGTGTTCAAATAAATGAGCAAACCCTGACTTACCCAGCTCTTCTCGTGCAGAGCCAACATGATAAGTCACATCTACATGCACTAATGGATCAGAGTGGTCTTCATGTAGAATAACGGTTAGGCCATTTTCTAATTCAAACTTTTCATATGCGATACCAATATCACCGCGTTCAATATGCTTTTGCTCAACAAATTCTGCACCTGCATATTTTTCGCTTTCAGACGATTGAAACTGACTACAGCCATTTAATGTTGCAGCCATAATTACTGCCATTGCTACTTTGTTTAAAAGCATAAGAAAATCCTTACATCAACTTTATTATTTTATCTGTTTAGAGGAGCTCGCAGGCTGTCCCCTGCTGTTGACGACAAGATTAACTATCTCTGCTCGGTGAGTCGCTTATGAAGTTATCATGAATTCATTTTTATTTTATTAGCAATATAATCAATAGTTTAAAATTATTATAGAAATATTCCACACGGGCTTTCGTTATTTCGAGGCTTTTTACAAGCAGTATCTGGGTGTAATGTTAGCGCAAGTGGCTAAGTAGTCTTTAGCAATCAGTGTCTATTAGTAATGCGTGAAGTGTGGGCAGTTACAATAGCTTGGTTTATACCAATTATCTTTATTAAGTGGTCTATGTTGAAGCGAGCAAACCTTGTCGATAACACCGCTTCCGCGTCCTGCTCACAGCGAGGTATTTACCTCCAGTAGGCAAGACAAAAATTTGTTTTGTCTAATCGAACAAGCATTAAGGCAAATTGGCATAAACCTGAGCCGAATATATATAAGGCCATAAAAAAAAGCCTGACTTCAATACAGTATCAAAGTCAGGCTTTTATTAGATTCTTTGTTGTCTACAGCTTCAGCGGTTGCTCTAAAAATGCCAGCACTTTTTGGTAGTACTTCAAGCGATGTTCTGGTTTGTAAAACCCATGACCCTCATCTTCCAGCAAGTAATATTGATGCGGTACTTTCGCTTCTTTTAAAGCATCAATGATAGACTCAGCCTGCTCGATAGGTGCCCGTTGGTCTTCACCACCATGAACAATAAGCACGGGAACTTTTAGCTTATCTGCGTTGTAACTTGGCGAAAACGCCTTTAGCTGTTTTTCGTCAGTCCCGAGTACACGCTCTAAATATGCGACCCCTGAGCTGCGCTGAGCTACGTCACCTTCTTCAAACATCAGTGGTAAATCGTATACACCAACAACACCGACTGCGCATTGGAATAAGTCAGGTTCTAATATTGCGCTTTGCAATGCAGAATAACCGCCAAAACTTGCCCCCATAATACAGATCCGTTTGTCATCTACGATGCCCTTTGCGATTAGATCTTTGGTTCCATCAATGATGTCGTATTGAATTTCTTTACCCCACTTCTGATAACCTAGTCTCTCAAATGCTTCACCATAACCACCCGAGCCTCTAAAATTCACTTGTAACACTGCGATACCACGACTTGCCAACATTTGCACTTCAGGATCAAATTGCCAGAAGTCCCTTGGGCCATGAGGGCCACCATGCGGCATAACTATCAGAGGCAAGTTCTTTTTCTCTTTTCCAAGTGGTGTAGTCAGATAACCATTAATGGTCAGTCCGTCACGGCTGGTAAATGCGATGGCTTCCATGTTGGACATTTTTGCAGGTGCTATCCATTGCCTAGCAGATGCCAGATAACGCATCTTATTCTCTTTGCTATTATATAAATAATAATCTCCAGGATTGGTATCGCTACTTGCAAATACCACGACTTGCTCGCCATCTCTGGTACTACTAACAATACGAATTTGATTACCTGGGATCGATGCCACCAATGATTTCAAACGCTGACTCCAGTTAGCATTATCATCAATAAATGCGTACGTCGGATAGCCTGGATCTAGTTCTATCGCAAAAGGAGATTTATCAAGCGGGTCAACCCACACCTTAGTTGGGTCAACTTCTTTATCTTGGAAAATATGTGTTAGCGCTTTACTTTCTAAGTTTAACTGATAAAACGCTTTCGGCTCACCATTTTTAGATGCTGATAGATAAACAGATTTACCCGTTTTATCAAACCCATGCATCCAAAAATCGTCTAACTCATCAGCAAGTTTTAGCTCAACCCAATCTGACTGTTTTGCTGTGCGAGTGTACACTGATGAGTACCCATCATCATCTTGTGTTACGACAGCGCGAACTTCGCCATGATGATCTGTTAAGAAACTCCCCATTTTTCTTGGTGAGGCCGTAACTTTGCGTCTAACACCGGTATGAACATTCACTTCATACACTCGTGTTACCGGCTCTTTGGAACCGCTCCAGGGATAAGTCACAATCAACATCTTATCTTCGTCATTAACCAATGGGTCAAGAATATAAGATGTCCCGTAAAGGGGAGTTGCTTTACGCAGTCGCGACCCTGTTTGGCCTTCTCCTTGATACCCAACCAAGTATTTACCACGGCTGCCGTCTGCATTCACGCCAAATAATTCACCATGATATTCTGGGTGATCTTTCCAGCCACGGATGTACTGTTTTTCAAGCACCACTCTATTGTCATTAACCCACTCATATCGACCTATTTGCGCGTTGTCGTCAAACCGAACAGCATGGAGCAGCTTAAATTTATCTAGCTGCAAAAAGCCAAGCGTGTTTTTCCCCTCCCGCTTTGTAATGAAGCTCAGATATTCGCCATTGGGCGATATTTGTACATCAGAAAATTCACTGCCTTTACTAAAGTGTTCAAGTGGGACTACTGATTTTGCGAGCGCCTGTGTCGCGAGTAAACCAACAGCCAATATCAGAAACTTTTTCATCCTAATTCACTACCTCCATTCAAAATTAAACGGGTACAGTGTAGCAATAGAGTGACTTGAGTAACAAACACTTACAAGCGTTAACCTAGTGAAAAGATCCCACTTTCAACATCACTAGCAGAATACAGCCCGGTATCTAACACCCAACCGGTAATTAAGCTTGCCGGAGTAACATCAAATGCCGGGTTGTATATCTCAGCATTATCCGGCGCCCATTGGCAGTGACCAAAACTGCCACTTACTCCCGTCACCTCTGCTCTTTCTCGTTGTTCAATTGGGATCTGTTCGCCACTTAAGCATCGGCTGTCTACCGTGGTAACTGGTGCCACAACATAAAAAGGGATCTGATGAAAATGTGCTAATACCGCGAGATTGTATGTACCTACTTTATTAGCAACATCACCATTAGCTGCGATGCGATCCGCACCAACGAAAATCTTATCTACTTTACCCGCAGCCATTAAACTCGCCGCCATATTGTCACAAATGAGTGTATATGGAATTTGCCATGCTTGTAACTCAAATGCCGTTAGCCTACCGCCTTGAAGTAAAGGCCTTGTTTCATCAACCCAGACGTGAATATTGCGATGTTGTTTTGCCGCATGGTGTATCACACCCAGCGCTGTTCCAACACCTGCGGTAGCTAATGCCCCGGTATTGCAATGCGTTAAAATATTATCACCAGCATTCACCAAAGTAGCGCCTATCGTTGCCATCCGATCGCACAGTGCCGCATCTTCTTCAAACAACTGCTCTGCTGTTGTCACCAATTGTGTTTGCCAGTCAGGTTTATCCAGTACGCTACGTAATTTAGCCATTGCGTGCATTAAATTTACTGCTGTTGGGCGCGTTGCCTCTAGTGTATTAATGGCATGGGCGATGGTAACTTTATCTTCACCTTGCTCACTAAGATATGCAACTAATAGACTTGCCGCTAAGCCTATGAGCGGCGCACCACGAACCTTAAGTGTCAGGATCAAATCGCTCATGGTCGCGACATCTCGACACTCATGCCATACCTGCTGGTGTGGCAGTAAATATTGATCTAGTACTTTTACAACCCCGGCTTCAAATTTAAGGCTGCGTGCAATTAAAGTTTTCATAACATTGCGCTCTGTTAACACTACCCCGAACATTTTACATCAAGATCTAAAGAAGTATAGACATCTAAACATTTAAAAATATAGAATGCTATAAACAAATATTCTCAAGGTTCAAAAACATGTCAGGTTATGTTGCGTTTGATGCTGAAAAAGTGATTGATTATGTCACTCACTTGGGACACTTTTTTGCAGAAGGTGAAACCTTATCTTGCTATGAGTTTGGTGATGGTAATTTAAATTTGGTATTTCGCGTCCAAGATACTCAGCGCAATAGCATCATCGTTAAACAAGCCTTACCATATGCTCGCTGTGTAGGAGAAAGCTGGCCATTAACATTGGACAGAGCAAGGATAGAAGCTAGCGTGCTACGCCGCCACGGTGAGATTTGCCCAACTACCACTGCCAAAGTCTTACACCACAATTCAGAGTTGGCCGTAACCATATTAGAAGACTTAGGTCAGTTACACATTTTACGTGGCGAGCTAAATCAAGCGCATACTTTCCCACAGCTTAGCCAAGACATCGCAACATACTTGGCGAAAACCAGCTTCTACTTTTCTAGTTTTTACCTTGAACCTAGCGAGAAAAAAGCCTTAGTCACTGAGTTTACCAACCCAGAGTTATGTGCCATTACTGAAGATTTATTTTTTGATGACCCATACCGTGATACCGAGCGGAACCATTTTCCCAGCGCTTTACAAGCCTCAGTCAACGCGCTGCGTCATAACAAAGCACTACTGATAGAAATTGCCAAACTCAAAGCACAATTCTTAAACGCCCCAGAAACCTTGCTTCATGGAGATGTTCATACCGGAAGTATCTTTGTAAGTGCTGAGCAAACTAAGCTTATCGATCCAGAATTTGGCTTTTTCGGCCCAATCGGATTTGATTTAGGCTCATTTATTGGCAACCTATTACTGAATTATTGCGCTCAACATGCACGGATTGAAGCACTGCCAAAGCGTCGCAATATGCAGGTATACTTACTAGATTGTATTGCCAGTACATTATCTGGCTTTTATGCAACTTGGCTAAAGCTGGCAAAAACGCAAACTCGTGATTTATCATTGCAAGCTGAAGGATATGCTGAGTATTTTCTAACAAAAGTACTGCAAGATGCGGTTGGGTATTGTGGCTGTGAGTTGATCCGCCGCACTATCGGCCTTGCGCATGTCACAGATATAGATGACATTGAAGACGATACTGCGCGCCTTGAAGTACAAAAGCGAGCGCTACAGCTAGGCGAACAACTGATATTAAACGCCAATAAGTGTCACACCACTGAAGATGTTTATCAATTAATCATTAGCTTTGTGAATTAATCAAAAATCAAGCAGGGTCTAACGCAAATGGCAGCCCAAAGCGTCTACTTTGGGCTGCTAAACATTTACTGCGCTTGACCCATAGTCGTTTCGATATATTTACCTATTTGCTCTTCTAAAACAAATAACGGAACGGATCCATGACGTAAGATTTGATGGTGATATTCTCGAATATCGAATTGATCACCCAGTGCTTTTTCCGCCTTTCGGCGTAAACGTTTAATGGTTAGCTCACCTATTTTGTATGACAATGCCTGCCCTGGCCAAGAGATATAACGGTCTGTCTCTGTTTTAACATTATGTAATGATAGTGCCGTGTTGTCTTTCATAAAGTTCATCGCTTTTTCACGACTCCAGCCAAACATGTGCATACCAGTATCAACTACCAAGCGTGCGGCGCGCCACATTTCGTAAGTTAAACGGCCAAAGTCACTGTATGGGTCTTGATAAAAACCGGCTTCAATTCCCAAAAATTCAGCATATAGTCCCCACCCTTCACCAAATGCAGAAATATATTCGTTGCGGCGATATTCGGGAAGATAGTCTAACTCTGCATTTAATGCGATCTGAAGGTGATGCCCCGGCACAGCTTCATGCAGTGTCAGTGCCTCTAGCACATACAAAGGACGCTTATCCAAAGCATAGGTATTTACCCAGTAATAACCCGCATCAGTATCGCTGCGCGCACCTGAGTAACGCCCTGTTGTGTATTTTGGTGCAATACTCGCAGGAACTGGCGCTACGCCATATGGCTTACGTGGCAATGTATGAAAGAGCTTAGGTAACTGCGCATCCATCTTTTTTGCAATATACGCCGCTTCTTTTAATAACGCTTCAGGCGTTTTTGCATAAAATTGCGGATCTGTTCTTAAAAATTGAACAAAATCAGCAAAGCTACCTTTAAAGCCCACCCTTTTGATGATTTTTTCCATTTCAGCACGGATCCGGGCAACTTCTTTTAACCCCAACTCATGTATTTGCTGCGGTGACATATCTGTGGTTGTGTAGTATTTGGCTCGATTGGCATAAAAGGCTTCACCATTTGGAGTGGCTGAAATACCTATTGTTGTTCTAGCAGCAGGCCGATATTCGCTGATAAAAAAGTCAAGGTAGTCTTGATAAGCACTTATCACATCTGTTTTGATGATATGCTTTGCGCGTTGCTGTAACGCACTAAATTCAGAGTCAGACAACCCTGCTTGATTGTGCTTAAAAGGCGCATAGAATTCAGATTTAGTCACTTCATCTACGATATATGCTTCAATAGAGCTTTCATAGCCTTCTAGCACCGCCTTTGGTTGTGTCAGACCAATTGCCATGCCCTGTTTCATCCAATGGATATTTTGCTGAAAATAGCGAGGAACTTGCTGCAAACGAGCAAGATATAGCTCATAACCGGAACGTTTCTTAAAATTATGATTTGAAATCATAAAAGACAGCCCAGAATGGAAACCATATTCAGAAGTTAGTGGCATATAGTGACTGTTAAAATGATATTCATCGACACTATTTTGTATTTGATTACGCAATATGGTGATGTTTATCTGGTTTTCTTCACTGAGTTGCGTTTTATCAATATCATCTAATTGAGCGAGAAAATCGAGTCGTTGTTGATACTGTGTACTAAGCTGTTGCGCGCTTAAGTTTGGCAGCAAAAACTCTGCGTTGACGTCACCACGTCCATAGGCGTTGTTATCACTTCTAAACTTCATCACATCGCCTGCTAACTGAGTAAAATCAGCATTCTTATCAATACCTGTAATGGCACAACCAGACAAAGTAACAGACAGACATATGGCAATGCTTGAACGCTTAGCCCACAGTTTTATTTTTGGTGATAACACGCTAACTTCCTCGATACTTGTTATGTCTCAATACTTGCACTTTCGCTGCTAAAAACTGCTGTTTTGAGTATTTGTTATGGTAGAACGAACTTATGAGCGTTCAAATTAGGAGAGTCAGGCCACAGATGCAACTTAATTCGACAAAACCACGAAGAACTAAGATCGGATACAAATCACTCAACCTAATAAAAATTGCTGATAAAATCAGCAAATCAACAAAAAAATGTAAATTTTCTATTTCGTAGACAAACTTTTTGCTTTTCAATTCGAACGATACAGATTAATGTAGCTCTAGTGCAATTAGGACAAGAGTGATGCCGATGGAGTTGGTGGTTGTTCATTAACGTTTGATAATAAATTGTTGTGATAAATGAAATGATGTTCCATGATCCCATGGCTGTTGCCCAAGAAAAAATGACACAGGTGTGCCTATTTTTAGAGCAGCATCATTTGCCGCCTACTCCTCTGAATTATCAGGTTGCATATACTTATATCAGTGCTACCAATAAGCCTCTTAATGAAACCCTAGCTAAAACCATCAAAAGCAATACTAAGATTGACTGTGTACTAATCGAGCAACTTTACTATCAATTTTTAGACCCTGGCCAAAAAGTGCAGTCTGAATTACTTGAAGGCGTAGATTCATTAGTTACTGAGCTCCATGAAAATACCGAGAGCTCACAGAAGCATATTATTCGCTTTGCACAGCAGGTGAGCCAATGTATTCATAATTTAGATGAACACAACATTCAAAAAAGTAAGCGTGCACTTTCTACACTTACTAAGCAAACCGAGCTATTGCTAAAACAACACAAGCTCTTTAAACAAGCGTTAATAAAAGCGCGCCAAGATTACGAACGAAACCAACAATTACTTTTAGACTTGCGCAAGCATCACCTATTAGACCCACAAACAGGGCTATATAAACGCCATTATCTTCATCAAAAAGTGGCGCTGTGGCAATCACAGCAAAAGTCTGTGTGCGCGTTATCAATACAAGTTGATAATCTTGATGCGTTTTCTACTCGTTTTGGCGATGTAGTCAGCGAAGTTGTGCTTAATCGGGTTGCGAATAATATTAAGCGTTATGTGGTAGAAAGCGGCCTACCGGGGCGCACTGGTAAAAAAGAATTTACTATCATTCTCGCTGATGTTGACTTAGACACAGCCAGTGTAATCGCGGAAAAAGTACGCAAAGGCGTGGAGCGCCTAAAGTTTGTCAGCACCAAAGGCAAAATGCCACTGCCTAACCTCTCTTTGGCACTGGGAATTGCACAACTTGCACCTGAACATGACTTCAATATCTTGGCTAAACGTGCCAGTTTTGCCGCGCAAAAAGCTCAATCTCTAGGTCAGCACTGTTATATAAGCCACTAATACGACACAAAGCGTGGATAGCAATGCCAAACTCTCGGTTTTTCCGTGATTTTAAAATACTTCCGTATTGAAGCTACAAACCTAGCAAACTCAACACAGGGAGCGCTAATCCAGGTTGCTAGCAAAACATTAATTATCCAAAGCCCAGGTCAAAGTACATTTATCTTTGTTTTTGTGAACATTATCAGCCTGACAAGGTAGATAAGAAATTGCACCTACAGCTACCTATCAAGTACACTAATGACACAGTTACCGTGTATTGATGGAATCCGCATGAAAGAATCACAAGACAACACCACCCACTTTGGATATAAAACAGTAGAAGCAGACAAAAAAGCTTCTATGGTTGCAGACGTGTTTCATTCTGTCGCAGCAAAATATGACATCATGAACGACCTGATGTCTTTTGGTATTCATCGCTTGTGGAAACGTCAAACCATCGCTTGTTCAGGTGTTCGGGCTGGGCACAAAGTCTTAGACTTAGCTGGCGGAACAGGCGACTTAACTGCCAAGTTTAGTGAGTTAGTTGGTGACAAGGGGCAAGTCATCTTAGGTGACATCAATGACTCGATGCTGAAAGTTGGCCGTGAAAAGCTGCGCGATCTCGGGTTGGTCAGTAACATAGAATACGTGCAAATGA
Organism: Pseudoalteromonas peptidolytica; assembly: GCF_012641745.1. GTDB lineage: Bacteria > Pseudomonadota > Gammaproteobacteria > Enterobacterales > Alteromonadaceae > Pseudoalteromonas > Pseudoalteromonas peptidolytica. Next base: position 94,629 of record NZ_WEHZ01000008.1, on the reverse strand, counting down.
ATGCCGAAATGCTTCCTTTTGACGACAACACCTTTGATGTCATCACCATCGCATTTGGCTTACGTAATGTCACTGATAAAGATAAAGCGCTACACTCTATGTATCGCATACTCAAACCAGGTGGCCGCTTACTGGTATTAGAGTTTTCCAAAACCGATAACGAAGCGCTGGCAAAACTCTATGATATGTACTCATTCACTCTACTGCCTGCGATGGGTAAGTTAGTAGCAAATGACAGCGAATCATATCGCTACCTTGCAGAGTCTATCCGTATGCACCCAGATCAAGACACGTTAAAGGCTATGATGGATGACGCTGGGTTTGAACAAACTGATTATCAAAACATGACCGGCGGTATTGTCGCACTTCATCGTGGTTTTAAATTTTAGGAGTCTCCGTGCTTGCATCGCTACTTGGCGCCGTAATTGAAGCGGCGCTAAATAAAGCCCTAACACTCTCATCTGAGTTGCAAGGTGCATTAAGTAAAGGACGTCACAAAATACTGAGTGTTGAGGTTCGCGATTTGCATCTGCATTTAGCTATCACCAATACCGGTGAGCACATTCATGTATTATCCCCTTTTGATGGCAACGCTGATTGCACCATTAGCGCAGACTGCGCTACGCTGCTTGAACTCACAGATCCAAGTAAGCTAACCGCACTAATACGTCAAGATAAACTCGATCTAGATGGCGATCTCGCTTTAGCACAATTGTATAGTAACGCTCTTGCGGCTCTGGATATTGATTGGGCGGAGCACCTTGCTCAGTATCTTGGTGATGCCCCCGCACAAGTCATTGTGGATAGTATAAACACTATCCGCAAGCGAGCTCAACAAGATGCACAAGTTGCTAAAGTGACGCTCAGTGAGCTGCTTCAGGATGAACTCAAGGTATCTCCTCATCCACTCGAATTTGAACAGTTTAAGCAGCAAGTGCGTTCCGTGAATAGCCAGTTAGAGAGCGTCGCACAACGTATCAATACTTTACTTCAAAACTCCAAAGGAAATTAGCTTGTCTCTCCTTCGCTTGCATCAGATCACAAAAACGTTTTTAGATTATGGCCTAGACGAATTAATTCCTGCACACAAACAGCCTTGGTACGGCAAAGCTGCGCGAGCTAGCTTATTCTGGATGCGTAACAAGCACAAAGACAAACCTATTGGGACACGCCTTCGCCTTGCCTTACAGACACTTGGGCCGGTGTGGATCAAGTTTGGTCAAATGCTGTCAACTCGCCGCGACTTATTGCCGCCTGAAATAGCCCAAGAGCTGGCATTCCTTCAAGACCAAGTACAGCCTTTTGATCCGAAGCTTGCACAACAGCTAATTGAAGACGCTTTGGAGATCAGCGATATACACGAGCACTTTGTAGAGTTCGAAGCACAACCTCTCGCTTCTGCATCAATTGCACAAGTGCATGCAGCCAAGTTACATCACCAAGATGACGTCAAAGATGTCGTGATTAAGGTTATTCGTCCCGACATTGAGAAACAGATTCACGCTGATTTATCCCTGATGGAGCGCTTTGCCAAAGTGGTCGTCAATTTACTTAGTGAAGGAAAGCGACTTCGCCCAGTAGAGGTGGTACGAGAATATAAAAAAACCTTACTGGACGAGTTAGACTTAATGCGTGAGGGCGCCAACGCCATTCAGCTTAGACGTAACTTCGAAGATTCTGATTCTTTATACATTCCAGAAGTTTACAGCGATTACTCAAGAAAAAATATCCTCGTAATGGAACGTATCTATGGCATTGCGGTTTCAGATACCGAAGCGCTTCTTGCCCAAGGTACAAACATGAAGCTGCTCGCAGAGCGTGGTGTCGAGGTCTTTTTCACTCAAGTATTCCGAGACAGTTTTTTTCACGCAGACATGCACCCTGGGAACATATTTGTCTCTCGCGAAAACCCACACAATCCAAAATATATTGGCATTGATTGCGGGATTGTTGGTACGTTAAATCGTGAAGATAAGCGTTATCTAGCCGAAAACTTTATCGCTTTTTTTAACCGTGATTACCGCCAAGTTGCACAGCTCCATGTAGATTCAGGCTGGGTACCCGCAGACACCTGTGTGGAAGAGTTTGAATTTGCCATTCGCACTGTTTGCGAGCCTATCTTTAATAAGCCACTTGCGGAGATCTCCTTTGGTCATGTACTGGTGAACTTATTTAATACTGCTAGACGCTTTAATATGGAAGTACAACCACAGCTAGTATTACTACAAAAAACGTTGCTTTACGTCGAAGGCCTTGGACGTCAACTTTACCCCCAGCTTGACTTATGGAAGACTGCTAAACCCTTCTTAGAAAACTGGGTTCAGGAACAGGTTGGTCCATTAGCAGTAGCGAAGAAACTCTACGCCAATCTGCCGTTTTGGGCAGAAAAAATGCCAGAACTACCTGACTTAATTTATCAAAGTCTCAAGCGCAGGCCACCTCAAGTTGTCACAAAAACAGCTGATACTGCAACTAAACCGCTATTATTAGGTTTAGTGGCAAGTAGCCTAACAGTGGTATCAGGACTGAGTTATATATCCGATAAGTATTTAGCAAGTGCTATTGTGGCAATAATCGCCTTGTTAGTATTTGTTACCGCTTGGCGTAAAACAGGGTGATTTTTTGCTCGCTAGGCGTATAATCATTATTCTTAAGCTGTAAGTATCAATGGAGTTAGTATGGGATTCGGTGGGATTAGTATTTGGCAATTACTTATTATTTTAGCCATCATTGTTTTGTTATTTGGAACTAAAAAGCTGCGTGGTATCGGCAGTGATTTAGGCGGCGCAATAAAGGGGTTTAAAAAGGCCGTCTCTGATGAAGATTCAGCGACAGAGTCTAAACCAGAGGCTGAACCCGAAAAACTAAATAACACAACAACTCAACAAGCACAGCCTGCCTCAGAGAAAGAAAAGAATAAGGTGTAATTGAAATGGGTATGTGGGAGTTAGTGGTTGTACTTATCGTTGGTCTAATAGTACTTGGCCCTGAACGTCTTCCTGTCGCAATCCGCACTGTAGCTAGGTGGATCAAAACTGTGAAATCTTTCACCAACTCAGTAAAAGCTGAGGTGAGCGAAGAGCTTAGAGTGCACGAGCTACATAATAATTTAAAAAAAGCGGAACAAATGGGAATGCAAGACTTAGCCCCCGAGCTCAAACAGTCCGTTCAAGAGTTACGAGATGCTGCTGAATCAGTTAAGCACTCTTTTAAACCAACTGACAACAACAATAAAAACTAATTCAATCTTACTATTGAGTAGTTGAGTCATTGCAAAGCTTGGGCTACCGCGGCCCAAGTTTCGTCCATCAGCTAGTCTAATTTGCATTTTACTTCTTACGAGTCAAGCTACATGACAGAATCAGCCCAAAGTGGATTTATCGCCCATTTAGTTGAGCTACGAAACCGCTTAATGAAAGCGCTAATGAGCGTTTTTATTATTTTTGTCGCATTGGTGTACTTTGCCAATGACATTTATGCCTTTGTTGCAGCTCCACTGGTGGAGAGTTTACCAAGCAACACCACCATGATTGCCACCGATGTAACTGCACCTTTCTTTGCGCCATTCAAGCTAACATTATTTGTTTCTTTATTTGCTGCAGTGCCATTTATTTTGCACCAAATATGGGGGTTTATTGCACCGGGCTTGTACCAGCACGAAAAGCGTATGCTGATCCCTATTTTGCTATCTAGCGTGCTACTTTTTTATGGTGGTATCGCATTTTGCTACTTCGTCGTTATGCCTATCATTCTAGGCTTTTTTACTAGCGTAGGCCCTGAGATGATGACGCTATCACCGGATATTAGCAGCTATTTGGGGTTTATTCTTAAGCTATTTTTTGCTTTTGGGATCGCCTTTGAAATTCCAGTAGCCATTATGCTTATTTGCTGGAGTGGTATGACAACAACCGCGAGCCTAAAAGCAAAGCGACCCTATGTGGTCGTGGGCGCCTTCGTTATCGCCATGTTTTTAACCCCCCCAGATGTTCTATCTCAAACTTTGTTAGCATTACCCATGTTACTATTGTTTGAGGTCGGATTGATTTTAGCTAGATTTTACAGCACCAAACCACAACAACAGGAGTCAGAAGAATGAAAAAAACCATGATGCTGTTTGCAATGGGATTTTCTTCATTGTGTGCCGCTGAAACAATAAATACTCAAGCACTAAAAGCGTGTACCTTAATTGAAAATGATTTCAACCGCCTGATGTGTTACGACAACGTGATCGCGAATAAGCCCATTAGCAAGCCACAAGTTGCTAAAACATCGGCGCAGCCTACTGTGCAAAAGCAAGTTGAGTCTCTGGCTAATACAGCACCTACACCACAATCAGTAGAGGAAGGTTTTGGCTTAGAGCGCCGCGTCAAAGCCGCCAGCGAGGACATTGAAGAGATCACAGCCAAAGTCACTGAAATTACCGAAAAAGCGAGAAATAGAATGGTATTCACATTAGACAATGGCCAAGTGTGGAAACAAGTAAAATCAGAAACTTTCTTTGTCGATGCTGGTGACACAGTAATCATTGAGCGCGCATCTTTTGGTTCTTTCTTAATGAAAAAAGCGGGGCTTAATCGCACTACGCGCGTCAAACGAGTTAATTAATGAGCACCATGATTGATGCTGGAGTTAATTTAACCAGCTCACAATTTTCGGCCGATCTACCGTCCGTGATCGCCAGAGCTAAAAGTGCTGGGGTAAGTTCTATGCTGGCTATTGGTTGCGACCTGCAAAGTAGTAAAGAAAGTATAGAACTTGCCGAAAAACACCAATTGTTTTGTTCGGTGGGCGTACACCCTCATGATGCCAGACATGCACCAGATAGCCTCTACGATGATCTGAGTGCGTTATTAACCAGTAGTAATCATGTTGTAGCCGTTGGTGAGTGTGGTCTTGATTTTAATCGCGACTTTTCACCCAGACCAATCCAGCAGTCAGTATGCTTAACACAACTGCACCTTGCACAGGCGGCCAACTTTCCCGTTTATCTGCATGAAAGAGAGGCCCACTCAGCGTTGATGCCATTGCTCAACGAAGTTAAGGTTGAAGGTATACTACATTGTTTTACCGGTGATAAAACCGCGCTGAAAAACTATCTAGATTATGGACTAATGATTGGTATTACAGGCTGGATCTGTGATGAAAGAAGAGGCCAAGACCTGCAACAGTTACTACAATATATTCCTCTAGATCGGCTATTGATAGAAACGGATGCTCCCTATTTACTTCCGAGAACCATTACACCAAAGCCCAAGTCGCGGCGTAATGAGCCGATGTTTCTATCCTATGTGGCTGACCAAATCGCACATCTTAAGCAGTGTTCAGCGCAAACCATCATGCAGGCCACGACTCAAAACTTTAAACAACTGTTTGTGAGGTAAAACCATTGCTACGCCTGATGCTGTCTTTACTCTTATTGTTATCAAGTTTTATTGCGTGCTCTGCGGTGACGATATCTGAATCGTTTGATGCCGAACATCGAGTCAAACTGGATTATACGCTGAGTAAATACGCATCATTAAATGAGCTGCTCTCAGAGCCAGTAGAGTGGCACCAAAGCGCCCGCCTGCCAACAGGACTTAGACCTAATAAAAAGTACCTTTGGCTTAAGATAGAGCTGCATAATGCAAGCAGCGCTGTGAAGCCAATACTGGTGAGCATTAATAATAATCTATTAGATGCTGTAACCGCTTATCACGTCAGGCCAAACCACCCTATTTTAACTGTAGACAGTGGCGATGCGCTGCCCTTAATAAAGCGCCCCTTAAAATACGAGGCATTGATTGTACCACTAGAATTACAGCCGCAAACACAGAGTCAATTATATCTACAGCTCAGTGATGAAGGGGTGATAAATGCGCCAATCACAATTTGGGAGCCCAACGCGTATCTCAAACACAAAAGTAAATTTAATTTAATTTTTGGTATTCTAGCAGGCTTCATCTTAGCACTAGCATTAACCAATGTTACTTTGTATAACGTGACCAGAAAGCGTTACTTCTTATACGCCACTGTATTTACTTCGCTAGTATGGCTGCTTAATGCCCACCTTTATGGGTTTGGATATCGATATTTTTATTCTTCTTGGCAATGGTTCCAGCAATACGGTCAAGGCATAATGACTCTGTCACTAAGCCTATTACTATTACCTCAACTGCATTTCTGTTCGGGAAAACAGCTGTTATCTCATCCAACGCTTTCAGATAGCTGGGTGAAACTTGTGGTAATGTTGTTGTTGGTTAGCGTAGTCACGTTACCTGTTTCATTTTCAATTCTGCTGGCGTTGAGTGTCAGCTTAATAATCACAATCCTACTTACTTATAGTGTTGTGCGCCTTACTCATCCACGTCGAAATGCGCTACTTGCGGTGCTCTTGTGCCACTTTATTTTGGTTAGCTACCCACTCACTGTGGAAGTTGGCATTCAGTCAGGCAGTTTCTTACATCATGTTGGCTACTTCGGTATTTTTACCCTTGAAACAACACTACTTTGCTACCTTGTGGTTCACTTATACATTCATCAAAGAGATGAAAAACTCGCCAGCCAGCAACGCCGCCTCGCACACACGCAAGCTGAAGATGCACTACTAAAAGAAAAACTAAAACTACAAGAACAAGCACAATATGATTTAGAGTCCAGTATTGAGTCACGCACTTTTGAGCTTCAGGTCACGTTGCGCGAACTCGAAGATAAAAATCGCGAACTTGAGCGCATGAACATGGAAGACCCCTTAACTAAAGTAAAAAATCGCGGCTATTTTGATAAGCGCCTTCAAATGGAAGCGCGCCGTTCTAGACGAGAACAAACAGTACTGAGTCTGATCATTTTTGATATAGACCACTTTAAAAAAATTAACGACCAATATGGTCATTTAGCAGGTGATCAAGCCATTTGCGAATTCGCTAACTTGATTAAATCACATTTACGCCGACCACATGATGAAGTATTCCGTTATGGTGGAGAAGAGTTTATTTTGCTCCTACCCAACACATCAGAAGCGGGTGCCTGCGAAGTTGCAGAACGTGTAAGAATGGCAACCGCTGAGCTTGTTATTGAAATTGGTGAGCATCAGCTAACGATGACAACAAGTGCTGGTGTTTATAGTGCTATTGTTTCAGATCCACATAACCCACAACTTTATACTGATAATGCGGACAAAGCCTTATATCAAGCTAAACAGCAAGGCCGAAATCGTGTTATTACTTTTCAAACCAATCAGGAGAATTAACGTGGCTCAATCAGGACTTGATCTTTTCCCCCTTACTCGCATGCGCAGAATGCGTCGCGATGACTTTTCAAGACGTCTAATGAGCGAAAACACGCTGACAGTCAATGACTTGATTTATCCAGTTTTCGTATTGGATGGAGAATCAAAGCGCGAAGCTATTCCCTCTATGCCAGGTATCGAACGTTTATCAATTGACTTACTTGTTGAAGAAGCTAAACAACTCGTGGCGCTTGGTGTACCTGCCATTGCACTATTTCCTGTGACGCCAGCTGAACATAAATCTCTGCTTGCAGAGGAAGCTTATAACCCTGAAGGGATAGCGCAACGGGCAGTAAGAGCTATAAAGGCTGAATGTCCAGAGCTTGGTGTGATTACCGATGTTGCACTAGATCCGTTCACCGTCCACGGTCAAGATGGCATTTTAGATGACGATGGCTATGTAATGAACGAGGAGACCATTGAAGTACTGGTCAAACAGGCCTTATCCCATGCTGAAGCCGGCGCAGATGTGGTTGCCCCCTCCGATATGATGGATGGCCGAATTGGTGCTGTAAGAGAGGCGCTTGAGGAATGTGGTTTTATCCATACGCGTATTATGGCTTATTCAGCTAAATATGCTTCAAGTTATTACGGCCCCTTCCGCGATGCGATTGGATCAGCTGGTAATCTTAAAGGTGCCGACAAGAAAACCTATCAAATGGATCCTGCAAATTCAGACGAAGCACTCAGGGAAGTTGCCCTTGACCTACAAGAAGGTGCGGACATGGTTATGGTCAAACCAGGCATGCCATATCTTGATGTTGTTAGACGTGTAAAAGATGAATTTGGAGTACCTACATTTGCTTACCAAGTCAGTGGCGAATATGCAATGCACAAAGCTGCAATTGATAACGGCTGGCTGGCAGAAAAACCAGTGGTGCTTGAGTCCCTTTTAGCATTCAAACGTGCAGGCGCAGATGGCATTTTAACTTACTTTGCAAAGCAAGCAGCTATTTGGCTAAACGAAAAATAATCTGCAATTAAGTAGATGAGCACGTATCCCAACTAGCTTGGATAAGTGCTCATTTTGAACTTTGGAGTTTTATCAAGCATATCGCTGCCGCCAAAGTACCTATGTCCATATAGATAAGGCAAAGATTTGGTTACTTAGCTAACCTGAACTTCGGATAATGAATGCCATTCTGAGTAGCCAATTGTAGCACCTGATTTACTCTCTAGATGAGCAAGAATTACGCTGAAGTGGTGTTACCTAGCGTAATTTTATATGTTGAGAATAGCAACACTCTTTGTAGATTATCAGTGTAATATTGTATCTGCTTTATTCAGCTCTTCGCGGGTCATCTTCCAGCTTAAAAAGCGTTTAACAGTACCGTTATCTAGGTAAACTGCAGGGATGCTCAACACTCCAAAAGAGCGTAATTTAATAGACTTGATATGCTCAGCATGGATATAGTGTGTTTTACCAAAGCAGCTATAACTAACACCTACTTTGTCAATATGTAAAAAGCGCTTTCCCGTTAGTGAGAAGGCAAGTGTTGTTAGCACAGACAGTAATAGTAACATGGTAACAATTTGAAGCATTGATGCAGGAATGCTAAATGTTGAAAAGACTACGTGACCTAGCCATATCAGTGATAAAGAAAGTGCGTAAAAAAGCCAGTTAATTTCCAATTCTATGGTTCTCATTGAGTATCTCCTTTATTTACCCAAACACTCCCACCGACAGTTTCAATGACATCATGGAGCTATATTTATTCGACAAACCGTAATGATAAAGTGGCAATGTTCCTAAAGCAAGAACTTTAGAATTAATAAAATATGAATTAAAAGTGACGAATTGTAGAGGGAATATTCCTAGTTTAACCTATTGAATTTAAAAAATAAAAAAGGCCGCAGAAGGCGGCCTTTTCTGACAGAATAAGTAATTTATTACTTAGCTGCTTTTTTCTCTTTCTCAGCTGCGATTACCGCTTCAGCAACATTTGCTGGACACGGAGCGTAGTGTGAGAATTCCATAGAGAACTGACCACGACCAGACGTGATAGTACGTAGGTGACCGATATATCCGAACATTTCAGATAGTGGTACTTCACCCTTGATACGAACGCCCATTGCGCCAGCTTCTTGGTCTTTGATCATACCGCGACGACGGTTAAGGTCACCAATTACGTCACCTACGTTGTCTTCTGGCGTGAATACATCAACTTTCATGATTGGCTCAAGAAGTTGTGCACCCGCTTTAGGGATAGACTGACGGAATGCGCCTTTAGCTGCGATTTCGAACGCGATAGCTGATGAGTCAACTGCGTGGAAACCACCGTCGAATAGCTCAACTTCAACGTCTAGTACTGGGAAGCCAGCTAGAACACCTTCTTCCATCATTGACTTGAAGCCTTTTTCAACTGCTGGCCAGAATTCCTTAGGAACGTTACCACCAACAACTGAAGAAGAGAACGTGAAGCCTGAACCAACTTCACCTGGCTTGATACGGTAGTCGATTTTACCAAACTGACCAGAACCACCTGACTGCTTCTTGTGCGTGTAGCTATCTTCAACTTCTTGCGTGATAGTTTCACGGTAAGCAACCTGAGGCTGACCAACAACTAGCTCAACGCCGTAAGTACGCTTAAGGATGTCTACCTTGATGTCTAGGTGAAGCTCACCCATGCCTTTAAGGATAGTTTCACCTGAATCTTCGTCAGTCTCAACTTGGAATGACGGATCTTCTGCAACCATCTTACCGATAGCGATACCCATCTTCTCGTTACCACCTTTATCTTTAGGTGCAACAGCGATAGAGATTACTGGATCAGGGAAGATCATCGCTTCTAGAGTACATTCGTGCTTAGGATCACATAGCGTGTGACCAGTTTGAACGTTCTTCATACCTACAACAGCGATGATGTCACCCGCTTGTGCTTCAGTAAGTTCGTTACGCTCGTCTGCTTGCATCTCAACCATACGGCCGATACGCTCTGTTTTACCAGTTGCAGAGTTAAGGATCGTGTCACCTTTCTTCATGCGACCAGCGTAGATACGGATGAACGTAAGTGCACCGAAACGGTCGTCCATGATTTTGAACGCAAGCGCTTTAAGTGGCTCTTCTGCGTCAACTGTCGCAACGTCACCAGTAGGCTCACCTGTTTCAGGATCAGTTAGAGGCTGTGGATCAACTTCAGTTGGAGAAGGTAGGTAATCAACAACTGCGTCTAGTACTAGCTGCATACCTTTGTTCTTAAACGCAGAACCACAGTATGTAGGGAAGAATGCAAGATCGCGAGTACCTTTACGGATACATGCTTTGATTTGCTCAAGAGAAGGCATTTCACCTTCCATGTACGCTTCCATTAGGTCGTCATCTTGCTCAACAGCAGACTCAACTAGCATCTCATGGTACTCTTCAACTTTGTCTACCATGTCTGCTGGAACGTCTTGTACTTCGTAGTTCTCAGGAAGACCAGTTTCATCCCAAACGTATGCTTTCTTCTCAAGTACATCAACAACACCAGTAAATTGGTCTTCGATACCAATTGGTAGCGTCATCACTAGAGGGTTAGCGCCAAGTACTTTTTCAACCTGACCAACTACACGGTAAAAGTCTGCACCCATACGGTCTAGTTTGTTTACGAAGATTACACGTGCAACTTCTGATTCGTTCGCATAACGCCAGTTAGTTTCTGATTGCGGCTCAACACCACCAGAACCACAGAATACACCGATACCACCGTCAAGTACTTTAAGTGAACGGTATACTTCTACTGTGAAGTCAACGTGTCCAGGAGTATCGATAACGTTTAAACGGTGGCCTTTCCACTCACAAGTTACCGCTGCTGATTGGATAGTAATACCACGCTCAGCTTCCTGCTCCATGAAGTCGGTAGTAGACTCACCGTCGTGTACTTCACCAGTTTTGTGGATTTTACCAGTAAGCTTTAGAATACGCTCAGTGGTGGTAGTTTTACCCGCATCAACGTGCGCGAAAATACCAATGTTTCTGTATTTCGATAAATCTGCCATTGTTTTACTCTATTTAAAGTAGAAAAATTATTCGGCGGGAGTATATCACCTCTTGTAGCGAACATCATCCTTGAAGTCGTTTAAAATGCAATCAATTCGCGAAAAAGTTTCTAATGCGAAATTTTCGAGGATGATTTACCTGTACCTCACTTCTTAGAGCAGCATTTTTGGCGATGACATGACATATTGACACCTATATTTTACATCGCTTAGCTTGAGGATCAGAGAAAGAATAAGCTAGTTTATACCAATTAGGCTTAATCCTTGCTCAATTTGAAGGCGTAAATCTGACGCTAACCGCGTTAAGAATTTCGATTTAGAACAACTAAATAGCAAAATTTTTGCCTTGCCTAAATGGATGTAGGTACCTTAGCGATAGCAGGAGGCGGTAGCGGAGTTATCGACAAGATTTTCTTGCCTCAAAATAAACCACTTAATTAAGAAAATTGGTATTATCGTTTTATCAATTATTGCCTTATTAAACCAGAATGCTTTGAAAGTAGCTCAACTCTCATATCCGGCTAATTTGTATCCGATAGGTTACGTGAATTTACCCATAAACTTATTGGCTGTTGGAAGTGATTCCGACGCTGTTAGCACGAAACACTAAAAAGACATTGGTTATTCAAAGCCTAAGTTAACTTGCCAGTCTGAAAATATAACCACTCTCCACTTTATATCCGCACGCTAATGACAACTAATAATAGCCATAAAAGAATGCAGGAGTTGAACAGAAATACAACGATATCTAGCAGCATGTGGTTTGTTTTTGAGTCTCGTATAGGAGAGCAAAAGTAAACATCAGGAAAAAAGAATAACCAAATCGACACAATAAAAAAACATACGCCTCTAAAAGTTTATATTTGATTGATTTACATACACTTAGATCTAAATAAGAATTATTTTCAAAAAGAGTGTTGACAGCAACCTAGATCTAATTGATAATCAATATCAACAAGAAGGGAGTGACGGCTCAACTTGTTAATACACTAGTTTCTTGACCCGAAACATGGCTGGTAACCATAACTACCTAGGATGTTAGCAGGCACTTGCATTGCTCCTCGTATTTAGACGCTAACTCCACTTTTTACTTGCTACATTGCTCATATCGGTGACGGTAGATATGAAATCAAAAAGCCCTTTTCAGGGCTTTTTTTATTTTAAGGCTATTTAAATTGCGAGATGTAAGCTAATACCAATTATCTTTATTAAGTAGCCTATGTTGAGGCGATAAAATCTAGTCGATAACCCGCTGCCGCCTCCAATTCTCGCCAAGGTACCTCCCCGCCATGTAGGCAAGGCAAAAATTTTGCTATTTAGTTGTTCTAAATCGAAATTCTTAACGCGGTTAGCGTCAGATTTACGCCTTCAAATTGAGCAAGGATTAAGTCTAATTGGTATAACAACCTGTCATGACATAAAAGACCGCCTAAAACAGCGAAGACATCTGTAGTAGACCCCCAACAGTATTAAATACACACTCTACACATCACAAAGATATTAATGAGAATTATTTTCAAAAAACTATTGACTCACCACCAAATCTAACTGATAATCAATATCAACAAGACGGAAGCGTGTTGTTTAGCCAACTTAGTTAGATGTGTTGATGGTATCTATTAACCATCCACCCGATGTACTCCTAATTTGGCAATAGTACTCTAGTTTGTTTCTCGACCCTGAAACACGGATTGCCAACGTTAATGGCTTGAATGAACTTAATTCGGTCGCCCCTAAAGCTGACTAAGTCCATTCTCACAATTTACTTGCTACATTGCTCATATCGGTGACGGTAGATATGAACTTAAAAAGCCCTGCTCAGGGCTTTTTTTATGCCCTAAATCCAAGATATTATAACCCTTCACTCTAGCTAACCTAATCCGCAGATAATTAATACCTGTATAGCAGCGCTAGCTGGGTTAAGTTCACTTTTAAGCAAGGCAAAAATTTTGCTATTTAGTTGTCATAAATAAAAAACTTTTAGCACAGTTAGCGTCAGATTTACGTCTTCAAAATGAGCAAATATCAAGACTGATTAATATAAGAGGATTCCTTATCCGAACCTCAGGTTTGTCACTCACTCCCCCAAAAAAATCGATAATGAGAATTATTTTCAAAAAGATATTGACGTTTGAGTAAATCTAATTGATAATCAATCTCAACAAGAGCTCATACTCTTGCTGATTCGACCCTGAATCGTGTTGTCGGTGATGCGCTACAACGCCCCTTGATGTGTGTCACTGGCAACCATTACTTGCTACATTGCTCATATCGGTGACGGTAGATATGAACTTAAAAAGCCCTGCTCAGGGCTTTTTTATTTCTCACTCACGCTTAATCCCTCGACTTCAAATTAAGCTGTAATAGCGTGTTATCGCTTTCTGTTAGCCAAGCTCGTATCATGCTACTTTTCCTGAAATAACAATAATATGAACGCGAGACGCTATCGTTACAATATGTTGTTAAGTTTGCTACTGTTGGTAGGCTTCATCTTTACAAGCTGGATCAGTATTGAGCATGCAAAACAGTCTCTTTATCACGGGATTAGCGATGACGCTCTACTACTTACCAGTCATCTCGTCGATTTAGATTTACAAAAACGTTTGCAAGCACCAATCATTGTATCTCAGCAAATGGCGAATAATGTATTTATTAGACAGTGGCTGCAATCTGAGCAACGTAACTCAGATCTCATCTTCACTTACCTTGCTGACACCCGCGCACTGCACCAAGCCAGAACCAGTTTTTTAGTCGATGATAAACGCCTTACTTACTATCATGCGAATGGCTCAACAGAGCAATTAGATATTCGTGAAAAACAAGATGACTGGTACCGCGAGAGTCTTCACAGTGACTCCCCCTATTCTCTCAATGTAGACATTGACCCAAGGGATAATAGTGAAGCTATCGTCTACGTTAATCACAAAATAGAACTTGACGATGAGGTGCTAGGTATTGTCGGAGTGGGTGTGTTGTTGGCTGATTTACATCACTTAATCACGCAGTATGAAAATACTTATGAGCGTAAGTTCTACTTTATCGATCATAAAGGTAGAGTACTATTTTTTAATGATACTGTGTTGTCTGGCACCAGCATTCATGACCATTTCCCATCACAAGCAACAACATTACTTAAACAATCTGAATATCAATTTATCATTGAGTCGCAAAGCCATACAAAATTTGTCCATTCGCGTTACTTGGATTCTATTGGGTGGCATTTAATTGTTGAGCAGAAAGTTGATAAATCCAACGGTATAGATGACATTCTTACTACGAATTTATGGGTCGGTAGTTTTGTTACGATATTTATACTGGTCGTTGCACACTTAACATTTAACCATTATCAAAAGCGCTTAGAAAAAATGGCTAAATACGACAAACTCACAGACACCTTTAATCGCCAAGCTTTCGAGCCGCAGCTACAACATCACCTTGCGAAATCCAGAAACCAATCAACCCCCGTTGTTATGCTGATGATGGATATTGACCATTTTAAGCAAGTTAACGACCGACATGGCCATGTTGTCGGTGATAGGGTGCTGCAATGTTTCGCAACTGTGTGTAAACGCCAAATAGAAAACAACGGCTTATTGTGTCGCTGGGGTGGTGAAGAGTTTATGGTTTTGCTGCCAAAAACGACGTTAGATGAAGGAATTGCGGTAGCTGAGAAAATTCATATCGCTCTGGAAAGAGCTGAGTGTGAGGTAAAAGTCACTGTCAGTATTGGCGTTGCACAATATCACATTGATGAATCGGAAGATGGTTTTATAAAGCGCGCTGATGCCGCGCTTTATCAAGCTAAGCAAGGTCGAAATCAAACCAAATTCGCCGCTTAGCGGCGATTTTTTCGAGCCCTCGCGCGGCGCTGACGCTTCTCTTCTTCGCGAGCAGCCTTTTTGGCCTCTGCTTGAGCTCTCAATTCAGCGACCATTTGTTCTTCTGACTCACGCATTTCTGGTGTTTCCATGGTGATCCTGCCGATAACGGCATCGCGCAACTCATTAATGAGGATCTCTGACATTTTGTGAGTATCTACCTGATTTCCGCCCTTAACACAGCCTCGCTTACGACCCGCCATCTCGATAAATGTCCAATCACAATCAGGCAATTCATCCAGTTTGTAGCGCAGCTTCAATAGCTCAGGGTATGCAGTTAATAAGTACTCAGCAGTGTAACTTGCCACCTCTTCATAATTAATCGCGGTATCACGAATAGCGCCTGTCGCTGCCAGACGATAGCCTGAATTTTCATTTTCCACTTTTGGCCATAGCATCCCAGGCGTATCGTACAGCATAATACCGTCTTCAAGTTTAATTCGCTGTTGCGCTTTGGTTACTGCAGGTTCATTACCCGTTTTTGCAACAATTCGACCGGCAAGGGTATTGATAAGCGTTGACTTACCCACATTTGGAATACCCATTATCATCGCTTTTAGCTGCTTGTCTTGACCGACTTTATGGGGCGCAAGCTTTTTGCAAAGCGCATTAATGCGCTGCACTTCATTCGCCTTGTCATGACCAAACGCCAGCGCTTTTACGCCACTCTCACGCTCAAAGTACTCCATCCACTGCTTGGTTAATTCAGGGTCGGCCAGATCTGCTTTATTCATGATTTTGATAACAGGCTTATCACCACGTAACTGGCTCACCATCGGGTTTTCACTGCTATATGGAATACGGGCATCCAGCACTTCAATAATGACGTCCATCTGCGGCATGATTTCTTTGATCTCATTGCGCGCTTTATTCATATGTCCTGGGAACCACTGTATTGCCATTTTAATCACCTGTATTAATTAACTTTAAAAGCTCATATATTGAATACGTTGCGCTCAACTCACCGCCCTTGATGTGCTATTTGCATCTGACAGCCGCGGCACTTCGGATCAACATAGGGTACTAAACGCTTTTAATACAGCAGCAGTACCTCATCACTAAAGCTCCTATTCTACTATAAAGTAGAAGAATTGGGGTAATGACGAGTTAATTCTGTATAACTCGTGATGTATACCAAAAGTGTTTATCAAAAAATGGTAATTACGAAGACGCGAGTGCAACTAAACTAAAGTAAAGCTCACTAGCTTTGATGGATTATTTCACTGGGTGTAATTATATACATTCATTATATGCTCCCTAGCACTAATTGAACATATATCGCGCTATAGTGCAGGTTTTAAGCATGTTAGTTTTATATACGATAATTATGAAGCGCTTATTTATCTACCTTGGGCGGTTGTCTGGAGATTAATACTCACGATGATTATTTGCTCTTCGAACACGACTCCCATGCAAGAAACCAAAGCCTCCTACCAGCTAGACACATTGCGTTCGAGTCGGCGACCTTTTTTACCGATTGACCAAGTAAGAAAAACTCAAGCATCACAGGGATGATCGACTTACAAACGCTTTACGCTATGTTGTAATGATAAAATCACAACGTGAACTTCGACAGTAACGTTTCTTGCTCATGGGCATTTTTAGCAAGCTCTTCGCTGGCGCTGTACTGCTTGTCTGCAAAGCTACCAACTTCAACACTAATATCGTTGATATGTATTGTGTTTTTATTTATTTCTTCTATCACTACGCTTTGCTCTTCAATAGCGGTGGCGATTTGAATATTACGATCCATCAATTCTTTCACGGCTTCTGAGATTTCTTCCAGCATGTGCGTGGCTTGCTCTGTTTGCGACACACATTGCTGAGTTTTATCACGACTACTACCCATTGACTGCTGCACTTGTGTTGATGACACTTGGATTTGATCTATCATCGACTTAATTTCAGTCGTTGACTCCTGAGTTTTTGATGCTAAAGAACGTACTTCATCTGCTACGACAGCAAATCCACGCCCTTGTTCACCCGCTCGTGCAGCTTCAATTGCAGCATTTAATGCCAGCAAATTAGTCTGCTCTGCGATCCCGTTGATAACTGACAAAATATTTTCAATACTCTGGCTATACTCAGCAAGTTGAGTACTGAGCTCATAAGATGCAGTGATATCATCTGCTAGCGTATTAATTTGACCGCGAGCTTGGAAGAAAATCTCCCGCCCCTCAGAAGTCTTTTCATTAACCGAAGTAATAGAACTTGCTGCCTGTTGTGCATTACCTGCTATCTCCGTAGAAGTGGTGCTCATTTCGTTCATTGCTGTTGCTAGATTTTCAATTAAGCTCACTTGTTTATCCAGCCGACTCGATGAATGTGTCGCCAGCTCTTTTGCTGCATCGCTACTTAGTACGACATCATCAGCACGTTCTTTGACCCGGCCCACTAACCCATGTAAAAAACCTAAAAACACATTAAACTGCTGTGCTACCACACCACATTCGTCTTCATTAACTATTCTCAAGCGCTGGGTTAAATCGCCTCCCCCACTTGCCATACCAGTGATTGCGGTTTCTAAATCATGAAGTGGCTTCAGGAGATGTATTGCCAGTGTTCTAACGCATACCACACCAATAAATACTGCCAAAACAGCAATAATCAATGAGTTCAGAGTAATTTCCGTTAATGTTTTATATGCTTTTGCTTTGTCGATAAGTACCGCAAGATACCAATCTGTTCCGTAGGTATTATCTAATGGGTGTAAATAAAAAAGCCGGCTACCATCTTTTGTATCCACTTCTTGCAACTCACCGACGCCGGATAGACGCAAGTTTGAATACACCTGCTCCATCTTTTTCCCATTAAAATCAACATCATGATGTGAAATTACTCGACCGGCACGATCAACCAAAAAGGCATACCCAGTGTCGTCAAAGTTCACCAGATTGACACTACTTGCAATCGTTTTAAGACTTAGATCTCCACCTATCACTCCTTTGAAGCGGCCGGCAGCCATGATGGGCGATACCACAGACAGCAACAACTCTCCCGTTGCCGCGTCAGTGTAAGGGCTGGTGTAGACTGTTTTATTTTGGTTTTTACCCAGCTGATACCAAGCGCGTTCTCTGAAGTCAACGCCTAGAGGGTTTTTGCGCGCAGGATTGTTAGACCTTAATCCCTCTTCGGTTGCTAACGTCCCAAAAGCAAGTAAAAATTCGCTTTTGAATACGGGGATGTTCAATGCTTGCTGAAAGTGCTCTTCACTAAAATTTTGTTCTATTTGGCTCTTTACCACATTAATCTGGTTAGCTTTGCCCGCGAGCCAGTTTTCAATACTAATTGCCAACAGTTTCGTACTGTCAGTTACGTAAGCACGCGTTTTAGCTTTTACTGATTCACTGACAAACCAATAAGTAGAGAGGGTCGTTACAGATATTATTAACAAGATCACAACGGCGGAAGCCACAGAAAACTTAGTCCGGATCTTCATATTTCAACAACCTGAATAAAAAGTACTCGAATATCGAAAGTGTTGTCTATAATTCGGTTATTAGCAACTGAGAGATGTAAAAACGATGAATTTTACTTTAGCAACCTCAACCGCACTAATAAGCATTGCTTGTTTGTTGACTCCGACAAAATTACAGGCTTCTGAGCAACCCGTCACTATGGCCGATATTCAAAACTTAGAGCGCCAGCTTGCTGATTTGAAAGCACGGTTTATGATACAAAAAAAAGTTACTCCGCCCGAACCTGCAGTAAAGCCACCTCCGGCACAACAGTCTTCCCAAGCGACTACGACTTTGCCAAAAACCACACTCCGTACCTACGCCACAATAAGACCAACATTTGGGTTGCTTAATGAAAATGACGAGAGCAATTGGGATGTTCGCGACGCACTGTCTCACGCAGGGATTAAGGTCACCCATGAATTTATGCCTGGCTGGCAAGCTGAGCTTCATGGTGAATGGGGAATAGATCTGGCAAATGAAGGAAACTTCGGTAAATCTAGACGTGCCTATACCGCATTGGGTACGCCATTTGGACGCTTTGGAATTGGTAAACAACGACCTGCGCAGTATTTATTTATCGCTGAGTATGTTGATATTTTTAATCACGCAAGCAGTCCCTTTGCCTACGACCCTGAGAGTATTTTTTTCGTCGACAACCTTGTAACCTATCGCTATCACTTTGGCCCAGTGACGTTCATTGCGGCAGGGCAGTTTAACGGCGACAAGGGCGACAACCAAAGCGACTTATTTAATACCGGATTAAGTTACGACCAAGCAGGGCTACATGCTGCTATTACCTATCAGCATAATGATGTATATGACAACGAACTGCATATCGGTGAAAACCGGTTGTGGTCTGGTGCACTTGCTTATCAATTCACGCCTGATTTATACGCTGCTGTGGCTTATCAAGATAAAGAGTATGAGCGCAATAGTTCTCTTGCTTCAAGGCAAGGGCATACCTTTGATGTTTCCTTAGCGTATCAACTATCAAAGCATTACAAGCTAAAAACTGGTTACTTTAATTTTGATGATGGTTACTACCAATTCGATCCGCTCAATCAAAGTTTTGACGGTTACAACATCACATTGGAGTGGCTTCCCACAGCACCACTGAGAGTTCACCTTGAATATTTGAATAAGTCTTATGATAATCAAGAAGATATGGATTCAATCTCTATTGGCTTTCGGTATGATTACAAACAAGAGTGGCAATTTGAATAACCAAGTCATCAAGTATTCAAGTGAGAGTGATACACTTAAGCCAAACCTCGGGGTATTCACGTTCTCAGGAGCAACATGCGTCACTCTCCCATTCCTTTAGAAAACGTCGTAACACAACAAATACAATGTGTTGTTGTGTTACACGGATTGTATATGTCAGGCTTTGTAATGAAGCCCCTTAGCGCACGTTTGGAAAGATCTGGCTATCGTATCTTAAACTTGAGTTACAACACCTTAACCCCCAATCTCGACAAGATCTGCAAGGCGATAGACGACTTTATTGGTAACCACCCAGCTGCGTTAGTTTGTCACTCGATGGGAGGCTTGGTCGCGCGTGCTTATTTAGAGCGCAATTCAGTGGCAAGTACACAGGTAAAAAAAGTGGTGACGTTGGGGACACCACACAAGGGTAGTGCCATTGCCAAGCATATGCACGATAAAGGCCTAGAGTTACTGTTAAAAAACAGTGTGGAGTTTTTGTTGTCTCGTAACCAAGATTGGCCATTTAACGCCAAGCTTTACAGTATTGCCGGAGACTTGCCCATCGGGCTAATGCCATTGCTACAAAAAGGCAGTCAATCAGACGGCACTGTGCTGCTAGAAGAAACTAAACTCAATGGTATGGCTGAACATAAAGTATTTCACCTCAGCCACACCAGCCTAATTTATTCTCGCGCAGTCATGGATTATATATGCGATTTATTGAAAAACCCCTAGTGCTCTGCGCTTGCAGCCACTTTATATGCAATAAATGCAATCAACCCAACGACTAATGGAACCGGCGCAGCGATGTAACCAAAGGTATCAGAATTCGCAATACTTGCACCTGCCAAGTGACCAACTAGACCAACTACAAAAGCCACTAAAGCGATAACGACAACGACGATTTCCATTTTGTGTTCGGATGTTGTTTTGCCTTTCATACTCATTTCCTCAAGTAGTTAGACACGCTACTTTGTGTGCCTTGATGACCTGATTATGCGCTTCTACTTCGTTGATATTTTGACCTAAATCAATTTTAAAACCGCCAAAAGACCTAGCGGCTTTACGTTTTGTTTTGGATCAAATTTTATTCAACCTTGTCGATTTCAGGAAAAAGTTGGCAAACTTTATTCCCCAACGGTGGCGTCACTTTTTCGCTATTTGCTAACGATCTGATATAGGTCATCTTGTCTTAATATTTGATGTGTTTTCATGATAACGATTGATTTTTTAGATTAAATGGTTTGGTTTTAATCATTGGGCAATTCATCACGGTTGCGCCATACTGACTGTAAATCAACAAGGAGCATCGCATGACAAACATTAATTCTATCGGTTTAGACAAAGACAAAAGCCAAGCTTTAGTTACTGCTTTGAATACACTACTGAGTAGCTATCAAATTCAATACATGAATGCGCGAGGCTTTCATTGGAACATCAAAGGTCGTGAGTTCTTTGAACTACACCTAAAATTCGAAGAAATCTATACATTACTTCTGGAAAAAGTAGATGAAATTGCTGAACGTATTTTAACGATTGAAGGAAATCCACTACATGCGTTCTCAGATTACTTAGAAACCAGCAAAATTAGCGAAGCCAAAGGGATCAGCGACGGTACACAAGCGCTTGAGACTCTACTTAAAGGTTACACAACACTCATCGCCATGCAGCGTGAGATCTTAGCCCAAGCAGGTGATGCTGAAGACGAAGGAACCGCAGCGCTCATGAGCGACTATATCAAAGAGCAAGAAAAGTTGGTTTGGATGCTAAAAGCGTATTTAAACTAGCCCATTTGCTTGAAAGAGCATTCATTCTTTAAATACGCCATTACCTAGCGGTATAACTGACTGCGACCAAACTCGCTTAGCCTTTGGGTAAAAGTGAGTTTGGCCGTGATACTATATGAGCAATTAAGCTTGGCTATGTGTGTCCAGCAAACTTATAAAAAATGCCATTTCTAAAGCACGTTCATGCAAGCTTTTAAATCGCCCAGAAGCTCCGCCATGCCCTGCTTCCATATCCGTTTTAAACAATAGCAAGTTACCGTCCGTTTTATATTCCCTAAGCTTGGCTACCCACTTCATCGGCTCCCAATACTGTACTTGTGAATCATGAAGGCCTGTAGTAACCAGAATATGAGGATAAGCTTTTGCCTCGATGTTGTCATAGGGTGAGTAAGCCAATATCGTCTGATAATCCGCTTGGAAGTTCGGGTTACCCCATTCGTCATATTCATTCGTGGTCAGGGGAATAGATTCATCCAACATGGTAGTTAACACATCTAAAAACGGCACATGACAGCCTAAGCCGAGATAGAGTTCTGGCGCTTGATTTGCAATTGCCCCCATTAATAAACCACCAGCGCTACCACCCGATGCAAATACCTTGTCTTTATCACCATAACCTTGCTCAACCAATGCCTTAGTTACGTCAATAAAGTCGTTGAAGGTATTTTGTTTATGCGCTTTTTTGCCTTGCTCATACCACTGGCGACCTAGCATTTCAGAGCCACGTATATGTGCAATCGCATAAACAAAACCTCTGTCTAACAAACTTAAAATCTGACTTGAAAAGTTCGGGTCTATCGTGATCCCATAAGAACCGTAGCCATATTGCAGCAAAGGGTTACTGCCATCTTGTTGAAACTTATCTTTACGATAAACCAAGGATACCGGGACTTTTACACCATCTCTAGCAGTAATATGTAGGCGCTCAGAGTGATAATACTCTGGTTTAAAATCACCTAGCACCTGTTGTTGTTTTTTTAATGTTTTTTTACCGCTTGTTAGGTTGCAATCATACACAGAGCTAGGCGTTGTCATGCTTGAGTAATGGATACGAACGCTGGTTGCACTGGGTTCAGGGTTACTTCCAATCGTTGCGTAATAACAAGCATCATCAAAGCTAAGATGATAACTCTGCCCCTGATAGTCATGTACAACAAAGCGAATTTGCCCTTGCTCGCGCTCGGTCAGAACAAAGTGGCTATTAAATAACTCCAGTCCCTCTAATAAGACATGCTCTCGATGTGCTACCACCTCTTCCCACTGCTCAATATCAACGATAGTTTGCTCGGTGGCACGCATTAAGCGAAAGTTTTTAGCCGCTTTATTTGTCAGGATATAATAAAACTCTCCCATCTTTTCAAGGCCATACTCATGACCCTCCACTCTTGGGAGTAGCGTTTTAAACTCTCCCATTGGGTCATTCGCGTCTAATATAAGCTGATCGCTGGTTTCTGTAGCAGCAAGATAAATGAAGATCGCACTGTCATCTCGGCTTTTACCTAGCCCCATATAAAATTGGCGGTCTTGCTCTTCAAATACTAAAATATCATCGCTTTGCGGTGTGCCCAGTACGTGACGATATACTTGGAATCCCAGTAATGTTTGCTCATCTTTTTTAACGTAAAACAGTGTCTTATTATCGTTAGCCCACACTACCTGACCTTCTGTGTTATGCAGTACATCAGGAAGTAGTGTATTGGTAGTAAGATCCAAAAACTTAATTGTATAGATGCGGCGACCATCAGTGTCTTCACTATAGGCTAGCAGCTGTTCATGTGGGCTTACGGTAATATCTCCGACATCATAAAACTCGTTGCCTTGCGCTAGTTGGTTGACATCAAGCAATAAGGTTTTGTCTGACAGATCTTCTTGCGACGCGCGATAGTGCTTGGCATATTCCTCATCACCATTCACTTCACTGACATACCAGTAACTGCCATCTTTTGAGGGCACTGAGCTATCATCTTTTACTATACGTCCTTTCATTTCTTCAAATAGCTGTGACTGTAATGTTTGGTGCGGTGCCATTAGTGCATCACAGTGGGCATTTTCCGCATTTAAATGCGCCAACACTTCGTCATTTTTACGCTCATCATCCCGCATCCAGTAGTAGTTATCGATACGTTCATGATCATGATGTAGCAAAGATTTTGGTAACTTTTTGGCTAGAGGTTGTGTTTTATCCATCACCTAGTGTTCATCCTAAATTTCTATCATTTTTTGCCAGTGTAATATCAATCAGCTTAATTCTCCAAGCAATTCCAAGGCAGACATAAGGCGTAAACAAAAAGGCCGAGCTTTATGGCTCGGCCTGTTGAATGACTAATAATGATACTAAATTACTGGATCTCAGCTTCGTCTAGTGGTTCATCATCTGTCAGTGGCTTACGTCTGATTTTTCCTTTTAGACGAGCACCCGCAGCTTGTACATCGGCCAAGATAAGATATAAAGCAGGTACTAACACCAGTGTTATCAGCGTTGCAAATAACACCGCGAACCCTAGTGAAACAGCCATTGGGATCACAAAACGCGCCTGCAAGCTTGTTTCAAAGATGATGGGCATCACACCAGCAAAGGTCGTGATGGATGTTAGGGTGATAGCCCTAAAGCGAGCACAGCCGGCCTCAACTACCGCATCTTTGATCCGCACACCTTCTGCACGAGCTTGGTTAATATAATCTGTCATTACCAAGGAGTCGTTAATAACAACCCCTGCGGCTGCAACCAAGCCAAACATCGACATGGTACTCATATCTAAGCCAAAGATTAAATGCCCCCACAGCGCACCGACTAAACTAAATGGGATAACCGACATTACGATCAGTGGCTGTGCGTAACTTTTCAGCGGCACAGCTAAGAGGATATATACCATCAGCATACCCGCGGCGAAGAAGAGGATTTGCTCACTGGTTTGCGCTTGGCGCTCTTCAACAGAGCCACCCAATTTGGTTTTCACACCAGGGAACTGTTTGAGCAGATCAGGTAAAATGTTGTCTTCAATATTCTTCACCACAGCATCAGGCTCGATCAGCTCTTCATCAATACTGCCGTAAACATAAACGGTTCTAAACCCATCTTCACGACGAATATAGTTGATCCCTGGCTTTTCAATAAATTCGACTACGTCACCAAGCATGACTTCTTTACCTTGTGCGGTGGTAATGATAGTGCGCTTAAGTGAAGCAAGTGCCCTACGGTCAAGCTCTGGGTAACGTACCATCACTTTAATTTCTTCACCGTCACGGATCACGCGCTGCGCCTCACCACCATAGAAGCTATTGCCTACTTGAATGGCAACATCTGAAAGTTGTAAGCCTAATTCATAGGCAACTGGCTTCAATGCTATTTGCACTTCCTTGCTTGCAGGGTCAATACTTGAGCTAATATCAAATAGCCCAGGCTGTTGTTGCAGCATGGCTATAAGCTGTCTGCCAGCCGCATTAAGCGTATCTATATCAGAGCCGAGTAGGCGATAACCAAATTCGCCTTCGCCACCGCTTTGCTCACCAACACTATCGTATACAATGATTGATTTTACTGCGGTAATTTCTGGCATCGCTTCACGCCAACGACGTGCCAACTCAAAGGCTGTAAATGGTCTAAGATCCTCTTCAACTAATGTCGCAAGTACCGAGCCCTTAGTTCGACTTTGGTTCCAAGCGTATACATCTTTGATAATGCCTTGGCCAAACTCTTGAACAATCTCTTTATCCACGTTACGTACCATCAACTCAATTGCCTGCATTGCTGCAATCGTTTGTTCATCCGACACATTATCGTTCATGGTGATTTCTATTTTCGGATAGTCTTCAGGCACTTTCGGGAACGGAATAAAGCGCACAAGATTTGAAGTCACCAAACTTAAGCTGAACACCAACATCGCAACAAAGCTCAGCAGTACAGTCCAGCGCCACTCAACACAACGCTCAATAAAACGTTTATAAGGCCCATTTACAAAGGCAAAAAACTTTTTGTTAAACGCAGCGCGGCGGCTGTTGGCACGCATTGGCTTAATCTTAGTGTGGGCGATATGCGCAGGTAAGATCCACTTAGATTCTATTAAACTGAATATCAAACATAATATAATCACGCCTGAAATTGATTTAAAAAATGCGCTTTCAGGGCCTGAAGAAAACAGCATAGGCGCAAACACCGCAATCGTCGTCAATACGCCGAACGTTGCTGGAGTCGCTACGCGCTTAGCACCAATCACCACATTCTTTACACTGTGACCTTTGCGCTCGATCTCTGAATAGGCGGATTCTCCTATGACAATAGCATCGTCCACCACAATACCCAGTACCATAATAAAGGCAAATAAAGAGATAATATTGATACTGATCCCAAGGGCTGGCATAAACAAAAACGCCCCTAAGAAACACACAGGTAAACCAATCATCACCCAAAGGGCCAACTTGAAGCGCAAGAAAAGTGTCAGCATAATGGCAACCAGCAGGGCACCTTGCAGCATATTGCTCTTCATCATTTCTAATCGTGCGTTAAGGTAGTACGTCATATCCACAATAGGTTCAAGACGTAGACCTGAAGGTAAGGTTTGGTTTTTTTCTTCTATGTATTTATGTACCGCTTGCGCGATTGGGATCATATTTTGGTCTTTCGTCGCTTTTACCGACAAGAACACCGCGTTCTCACCATTTAATCGAAAGTAGTACTCGCCTTCGGTAAGACCATCTTTGATTTCTGCAATGTCTTGCAGGTAAATCTTCGCGCCATTATCGCCAACTTTAACGGGGATATTTCTAAATTCATTTCCACGGTACATTTGGTTTTCCACACGCACCGCAATAATGCCGGAGTCTGTTCTAATTTGCCCAGCCGAAATGTTAGTTGAGTAACGACGTATAGCATTGCTCACATCACTGATAGTTAAGTTATAACGACGCAGCGCATCAGGGTCCACTTCGATGCCAATCTCGTAGTTAGGTGTTGAGCGGTCAACTAGGGAAATAGTTGGGATCTCTAATAGCTCGTCCTCAATCTCTTTCGCTATTGGCTTAAGCGCATTTAATGGCAAATTACCAGCAAGGGCAACATTCACAACATCTTGACGAAACTCCACCAACTGTACTTGAGCGGGCTCCATAGATGCAGGGAACGTCGCAATACTGTTGACTCTAGAGCGAATTTTATCTTCAACCTCGGTGAGGTCTTCATCTTTATAGATCTCTAGCTGCGCACTACCGCTACCACGAGCAGCACGGTACACCCCTTTTTTAATTTCGGTAACGTCTTTTAATGCTTCCTCAATCTTAACTAGGATACCTTCCTCAATTTCTTGAGGAGAAGCGCCTGGATAAACAGCTGACACTGTCACATAGTTAATTTCGAAGTTGGGAAACATTTGCCTTTGAATAGTCATGTAACTGATAAAGCCCATTATCAGTATAAAAACCATCAACAAATTCGCTGCTACTGGGTTATTCGCAAAGTAAGCAATAATCCCGCGCTGCGGTGCTTTTTCTATATCACTCATGGTCGCTCCTTGCTGTTACAGCTTTTCCGGCTGACTACTACTTGGCTTTGCTGGCTGATCCGTGCCTGCAACTTTTACTTCCATGCCCTTTTGCGGGTACTCTGGTGGTGTCATAACCACTTTGTCGTGACTCGTAATGCCATCACCAATCAAGAAAAACTTACCCTCTTCGCGGATCACCTGCACCTTTCGAGGCTCAAGTTGGTTGTCTTGATTAAGCAACCAAATGGATTGATTATTCACGATTTCTTGAGGTAGACGGTAGATTTGCTTTAACGTTTTACCTGCAAAGCTAACCTGTACATAAGTGCCGTACTTCACTGCTGGCTGACCAGTTGTTAGCCCATAGGGGTCTTCAATACGCACCACTAAGTTGTTCATCCGTGTCTGCTGATCAACCGTGCCCAAGTCTCTGTCTATAACAGCTTCACGGCTAAAGGCATTAGCACCTCGCTGATAAACAGTTGCAGCCAGTCCAGATACACGCTCAGGTAAAAATACGGAATCAAACCCCGCGATCGGAATAATAACTTCCGCTGTTTCAATATTATTTAAAATGCCAACCGAGCTGCCCATAGAAACAAACTGACCAAGGCCCACCTGCTTACTCACCACCAAGGCATTATAAGGGGTAATAACTTCACAATTTTCAAGATCTCTTCTAGCGCGTTGTAGTGCTGCTTTGGCTGATTTAACTGACGCCTTTGCGCTCATCACTTGGGGCTTGCGTAAGAATAGGTCGGTATGTTTTTTGGTTGGAAATCGTCTCGCTTCATCTGCGGCAACATCCGCTTGCGCTTGCTCTTCAATTAACTGCGCTTCTGCTCGTGCCAATTCAGCTTCCGCTTGGAGTACAGCTGCCTCATAATTATCTTGCTCAATTCGCAATAGCACTTCGCCCTTTTGCACTATACCACCCTCGACAAAGCTCGGATGCCAGTATTCTACTTCTCCCGATACTTGGATAGACAGTTGAGTGCTTTCAAGCGGTTTGACTTCCCCATAGCTTTGTATCACCACTTGATGATCTTGCGCGGCTAAGGTTTCCACTTCAACAACAGGACGAGAATCAACTTCTTGTTTCTCAGGCTCACTTTTAGCAACCGCATTGACGACATTAAAGCCGACAACACCGGCTATAAGCACGGTAAAGGGTAGAATCCATTTTAGAGTTTTAGCTTGCATGACAGTACCTATTGATAATTTCCTGACCGTATAGTAACAAGTTTAGCGCGTTCTCGGATGTGACATTTGTAAGAATCTGTTACACCTTCCCACCACCTCCTCTCAGTGCGCCTTAAAACTGGAGCATTGTTTATTTATTTCAAATAATTAGAACTAAACTCCAAGTTATGTACAGCGCCAATATTTCGTATCACTATTGCAGATTTCATAACAAAAAGTTTCTGTTCTAGTTACAAACTACTGGGGTTCTTTGGGGTTTGCTTGTTGAGAAACATGATAAAGTTCAAGTATAAAAATAATACAACTGGTAAATACGCACGCAACTATCATATAGATCCATAACTGCGCAGTTAAAATACCAAACGCGCGACCTATAGCTAAAGACAGTATGTATGCGCAGATCATCACTGGTATTATCAAATATGCGCGCACTTTACATTGCTCGACTAAAATATCCCTGACTTTGGCTCCGACTAAACATTTAATCGAAAAAACAGGCGCACTAAGAATAGCTAAATACCCAATTAAGCCATACATACCCGCAACGACTTGAAACAGCATTACCACAGCTATCGCTAACCCTGCCCAAAAACTCAACATAGCGGATTTGTTCAGTTGCTGCATGCGCGCCTTTATGTCTACGAGTCTCAAGATAGACTGGCTTGGGTTATGTGCCTTATAAAGCTCAGTTATCGTGTTTAATTCCAGCGAAGCATTCGCTTTTGCGCGCACGATAATATTGCCGTTGATAAAGTTAAATGGCAGGTAGGCAAGTGGTTGCACTTGTAAACTATGACTGAAGGTATTCTCAACGATGCCGACTAGTTTTATCGGACGCTGATGCCTGTCGTATAGCGTCGTGCCAACATCATTGCTATTGAGCTCCAACATCTGTGCTAGCTTTTGGTTGATGATCACCTTTTGTCCAGTATCTGTTGTACTCAAGTCATCTTGATTAAACCCACCACCGGCAATAAAACGTTGACCCGTAGTGACAAAATAGTTTTCACCAATAAGCTGTAAATAAGCCGTTATCATATTAGTACCATCGTCACCGCGACTTAATGGCTCTAAAAATACAAATTCATGAGGAATGACTGCTGCTAGCGCTGCACTGTCTATATCTGGGTGATTATTTAACGCTGCTAAATTGATCTTTGCTTGGTTATATCTCGCTTGTATAGCGTCATCGCTCCGAGCATAGTCACTTTGCTGTAGCTCAACAAAATAAAGTGATTCAGCGTTAAAACCACTATGGGTAAGTAATTGACCACCAAAATAACTCAGCAGCCAAAATGCTAGCCCCATCGTAATGGCGCCAATGCCCATTTGTGTACCAAGTAAACTCTGGCCAACCCAGTTTGGTAATTGCTTGGTTTGTCCTTTGCCCGAGCCACTGAGTTGACTACGAATATCTCGAAATGAAACTTGCGATAATGCTAATGACACAAATACCCATGCACATAGCTGACTAAAAGCGATAACACTCAGAATGCTCCACCATGGTACAGATAACCATGTAACATGAGCCAAGCTCGCTTGTGTCCAAACGCGAAATAGTCCAAGTCCCCCTTGCGCTATCACCGCTGCAATCGCTGATGACAGTAAAAATATGAACGCGATATAACACCATTGTGCTCGCTTTAAGTCAGCGCGCTTGGCACCCATTGTGATCGCTAGCGCCAGTTGTGTTTGCTTTGATTTAAAATCTAAAAGGTATAGCGAAAAAGTATTCACTAACGTAATCAACAATAACGCGACACTAGCAAAAGTCAGCCAGTGCATTGTCGTTTTTAACTGGCCTTTGAGTTTATTCACCAATGGCTGTAAGGCAAATACAAGCTCAACCCGTCCAGGTAGTCCTTGCTGAATTTGCGCCTGCTTAAATGCGCTTTGTAGGTTTGCCTGTTGCACAGCAAGGTGTAGCTCAACGTCCTTACTCTTTGGTACTCGACCAACAAGAAACACATCACTTCTTACTGCTAAATGATCCAGATCAGAGATACCTTCCCCTATGGCCAAAGCAAAAGGCAGAAAAACATCACTACCTTGATTAGACTGAAATAACTGAGGCTCTTGGTCATCACACGCGGCAACGCCTACAATAGTGAAATATCGCTCATCTAGTTGTAGTATTTGACCAATCAGCGCATCACCGGATAAATGCTGCTGAGCAAAGCATTCGCTAACCACAGCTTCATTCAACGTTTCGCCTAATGTATCTGATTGAGAAAACCACCGCCCTCGTTTAAGCGACATGTCAAATAAGGAGAAAAACTCTTGATGCACATAAGTGGTCGATACCTTGGGCTCAACGAGCGCTCCTCGAAGTAGCCCTTGGCTGTAAAATACCGCAGAGGCCTGTTCAAAAACCTGTTTATCCTGTGCCAATTGCCATGCGACGGGCGTAGACATTGCTTGCGCCATGACCACTTTTTGATCGTCACCTACCATGTCTGAACGCAGCCACATCAGCTTGTCACTTTGCGGGTAGGGCAAAGGCTGATATGCGTGCCACGATAGCGCAACGCTCATCATTAACGCAGCAAAAGATAAGCTCAATAAGATGACCAAAACCACGTTAAGTTTGGCTCGACTGAGTTGTGCATGCCAATATTTCATTACACCTCCTTGGTCGCGGTAGACTGATCTATGAGCACACTCAAAGGCATGCGCAGCAAACGTTGCAACGAGGTAAGTAAGCACACACTAGATGTAATAACGATGCCAATCGAAGCGAGTATGAAGTCGACAACAGAAAAGGGCTGTTGAAAATACCAAGACAACAAAAAAACCCCAGCTAATGCGATACAAATTGCAACGCCAAGATGTTGTACATGGGTATACAGCACTTCTATTCGTAAATCTTGAAATTTAGCCCCTACTACCATCTTTGTAGCGTAATAAGTAGACCTGAGCGACTGCCCATAGCGATAGACACCAGCTAAACCGACCACAACCAAAAGCAATACCAACGAAAATAGAAACAGTGCACCATAGGTTACTAATGTGTCAGTTAATAAATATTGCTCTCGCTGCTTAGCCAAAGACTTAAAGCTAAATATTTTTAAAGCTGGGTGTACTTGCGCTAGCAATGCTGAAAAGTGTGCTTTGTTCACCGGGATAGTAGTCT
This sequence comes from Pseudoalteromonas peptidolytica, assembly GCF_012641745.1. Classification (GTDB taxonomy): domain Bacteria; phylum Pseudomonadota; class Gammaproteobacteria; order Enterobacterales; family Alteromonadaceae; genus Pseudoalteromonas; species Pseudoalteromonas peptidolytica. The sequence continues at coordinate 63,239 of NZ_WEHZ01000008.1, read as the reverse complement.
GTAATAGTATATTATTTTGGCCAAGTACCGCGTTGTAGACATGTGGTTGCAGTGGCTTTCCGGGTTCGACTAAATCGGCGACGATGCCAATAATTTCAAAAGCGGCGCTGTCATCTGTAATATTGAAACTGAGAAACTTTCCAAGTGCCTGCTCTTGTCCACCAAGTTGCTCTGCAAAGGTTTTATTAATGATGAGTTGTTGCTCACCGCTGCGCACCTCTTCACTATCAAAAAACCGCCCTTCTAATAATTCTAACGAGAAAAATTCGAAGTATTGGCTATCAATAACTCGCCCAACAGGGTGCACGCGTTCAAGCGTAGTCACCTCTTGGAGTGACCAAGTTCCTGAACCTAACTCTATAGGTGAGCGACTACGACTGACAGCTGTAACTTCAGGTAAATTGACTAATACCTCACTGGCTTGGTGCATTACCTGTTGGTATTCAGATGCGGACATACTGTCTGGCGCATACAATACCATTTCATACTTATTTTCTAAGTCCACCGCGTAGGACTGCTGTAAGTGACTCAATGCGGACAGCCCCACTTGCAAACAAAAGAAAATCAACATGACAGAAAGACTGAGCTGGCTGATGGCCATTAATGTTTGTACGCGCTTGCTGACTACCACAGCGCTTCCTTTACCACTTTGCTTTAGTACTTTCGCCAACCGCTGATAACGTATCGCAGACATACCACCACCTAGCAGCAAACCACTTGTTAGTAACGCAACCATGCACAGCGCCGCAACGCTTTGCCATGTTAGTGTTATCAGTTGTGCTTGTGGTAACAGACCAAGTAATTGTTGCTGTAGCAACTCACACAGAAAATAGCCCACAATTATGGCTATCACCACAGAGCCAAAACACAGCTTTAATAATGGCAGCCATTGTGACCATGCAATGTCTTTTACCTTGGCGCCAACAACAGCTTGAATAGCTAATTTTCGCTGGATCTGGCTGAGTCTAGCCAAATACAAATTACAAATATTCAGCAGTGCAATGGCGAGTAGACCGAGCGATGCGGCAAATATACCAACCAACAAAATAGGAGATTTACCAAGCATTATGGTTTTCAATGGAACCGCCCTGACTCCGATACTCCACCCCGCAAAGTATTCACTTTCACTCACCTTGCTTTGCCATAACGTATTCATTTCATTAGAAAGAGAAAGTGAAACCTCTCGGTGTGTTGTCGTGGGTGCCAACTTTCCCACCATTAAATTTAATGGGTAACGATTCCACCAATAAGGCTTAGCCTCTTCTGAGGTTAAATTGTATTGCCAAGGTAACCATACTGCTGTTCGGTGGGACAACATTTTTAAGTTAGGTTCTGTAAAATCCTGTGCCACCACACCTACAATGGTAAATTGTTGTTCATCAAGCTTGACGGTTGTATTGAGAATATTAGGGTCGCCGTTAAAGTGTGCCTGCCACGCTTCAAAACTCAACACCGCAACTGGATTGCTTTGGGTTGCAGGCTCCGTTATCGCGCGTCCTAATGCCAATGGCATATCAAAAATGTTAAACCACTCTGGTGATACATAAGCAGTTTCTACACGTGGCATGTGTGCATGCGAAGTTAATAACTGCTCACCGTAGTGTACCAATGCAAGTTGCTCAATTGACTCTGGTTTATGCTCGTATAAGTGCATCAAAGAGGGGTAGTTAAAAGCTTCGCTGCTTTCATCACCTTTTTCATCAAACATCGGATATTCCAGCTTAACGATGCGTTCAGAGTCTGGGTATGGCAACGCAGACAAGTACAAACTATGTAACATCGCCATTGCCACTAACATAACCATAAACACACAGCTCAACGTGGTTATCACCCCAACATGATATACCCCTAACTGAGATAAATTTTTTAGTTTCATATCACCCTCGCTAGGCACTCTGATCTAAGGGCTGTGTTGATGCGACGGTACCTAACAGTTCACCGTCAAACAACTTCACCTGCTTAGGGGCCATATCGGCATAACGGGGATCGTGAGTCACCATACATATTGTGGTGCCCTGCTGGTGTAACTCAGCAATTAACTGCATCACTTGGTCGCCACTTTTTGAGTCCAAGTTACCTGTGGGTTCATCGACAAGTAAAATCGTTGGCTCAGTTACCAGCGCACGCGCTATCGCTACACGTTGTTGCTGGCCACCTGAAAGCTGATTTGGGGTATGCTGCGCTCGGTGTGACAAGCCAACTTTTTGCAAACAAGACTCAACGCTTTGTTTTATTTCTGACTTAGTGAGTTTCTTGCTCCGATACTTTAGTGGCAATGCCACATTGTCGAACACCGATATTTCATCAATGAGATTAAAAGACTGAAATACAAAGCCAATATGCTCATTACGTAGTTCAGCAGCCTGATCGAGTGTTAATGACGTCACATCGTGACCGCCGATGGAATATACTCCGCTGGTTGCGCGCTCAATTAACCCCATAATTGAAAGTAGCGTCGATTTGCCACATCCAGAAGGGCCAGAAATCGAAATAAAATCACCTTGGTCAACGACCAGTGAGATGTTTCTCAGTGCATGTGTTTGAAGTTCTTCAGTTTCGAATACTTTATTTATATTTTTTAGCACTATCATCATGATATTCCTAATTTAATGAGATCGTTTCACCTAAGCTAGCAAGGTGTGCTAGGTCAGAAATGATAAGTTCGCTTCCAGCTGAGACGCCAGAATCTATAACAATATATTTTCCTGTTGAAGTACCAAATTGGACTGGCACTGGGTGAGCGGTGTGTTTACCGTTTAGCTTGAACAGCGTGTGAGTTTGATTGTCTTTGGCATTAGCTGGTCGCTGCACATAAATTGCGTCTTTGATGTGCTTAATGGCAATGCTCGCTGAAATACTCAGCTGCGCACGCGCTTGTTTTGGCAAATTATTGGGCAAACTTACTTCGACTTCCACTGTGTTATCTGTCACCACAGGGTCAATGCGAATAACATTGCCCTTTACCCTATCGTTTTGCATTTTTACCGTGACGACTTGACCTGTTTCAATCCAGCGTACTTGCGATTGCGGGACAGATAACACAGCGACAAGCGATTGATTTGACCCGATAAGCGTCACCATATCACCAACATTGACTCGCTGCCCTAGCGCCAAAGGCATCCGCTCTATCATGCCAGAAGTACTTGCTCGAATAACAAGCTGCTTCTGTTTGTCCAATAGGTTTTGTAATTCCTGTTCACGAATGGCAATTTCTTCATTCGCTAACGCAAGCGCTGAAGTATGTAGCGCTTCCAGTTGCTGTGAACGCTTTTCTAGCATGGTGATCTCATGCTCTAAGGTGCTCAAGCTGGTTTGTGTTTGGGCAAACGTCAGTGCCGAAATAATCCCCTGCTGGGCCAAGTCTCGCTCCGCTTGGTGACGTAGTATCAAAGTTTTTAACGCTCCTTGTTTTTGCGTCAACAGAGTTTGTTCATTGAGCAATTCTCTTTGTTGTGAGAGCGCTAGCTGCTCATACCCTGTCTTTGATTGACGCAATGCTTGCATCGCTTGCTGTACTTGCAAATCAAGGTCTGGACTAGTTAATTCAACAATGGCTTCGCCCGCCTCCACAACCGCACCAGCTTTATGGTAGAGCGCTTTTACAATGGCGGCAGTTTGTGCATTTAGTAAGTGCTGCTGCGCACTACGTAACTTCCCAAAGCTATCCACCGATAAATTCAGTGGCCCTTGTTGCACCTGTGCAATAAGCACCTCACTGCGTGCTATGCGATGTTTAGAGTCAAGCAACTGCCACACAACAAGACACATGATGATGCTCACCACAACGCTCGCGATGACATAAAATTTGGTTTTCTTAGGCTTTGCTGGTTTAACTAAATCCATTTTCCCTCCTTACAGACCATCTGTTAGGAGCGAAAACTGTGCCAAAAAATAATACCCATATATATCAAAAGCTTAAATTAAAACTATAACTCAAGGTCTAGTGTAATTTCCGATATCGTATCACCTATTTCGGAATCGGAGCGGATTTGTTGTGTTGATTACAGGGTGATTTATCTTTTGTTACATTCATTTGGACTAGAGTTTCTGACATCACAAAATGTTTTAGGTACACTCAAATTTTTATAATTTTTGGTCTAACAACATGAGAAAAACAGCATTGAGTATTGCGCTCGCTCTGACATTTGCCAGCGCGCCTAGCTTCGCTAAAAAAGACAAAAAAGAAGAAGAGAAAACCATCGCCTCGCTGATTGAAAACAAAACCAGTATCGATGCGTTATTTCCACTTTATCAAGACAACAAAACAGGTGAATACCTGATGCAGCTGAATGCGTCTCAGCTCAATACCCCATTTCTATATTTTGCACATACCGTTGATGGCGTCACAGATGCCGGTCACTACCGTGGTGGTTACCGCGAAACTAAGCTGATTGAGTTTAGAAGACATTTTGATCGCATTGATATCATCAGTAAAACTCCTCGTTTTGTCTTTGATGATAACTCAGCCATTGCTAATGCTAGTGATGCGAATATCAGTGAAGCAGTATTGGCAAGCATTAAGATTGAAAAAGCAGAAGACGATAAAATTTTATTTAAAGCTGACAAGCTATTTTTAAGTGAGTCTCTTCATAAAGTTTCTCCGTGGAAACGTGCTAACGATAAAAATGCCAGTAAACGGTTCGCACTAGGAAAGCTAGATGCGAAGAAATCACGGATCGTAAAACACCGTCCTTACAGTAATAATCTAGATATCGTCGTCGACTATGTATTTAGCAACCCAGAGCCTAAAGTCAGAGGTTCAAATGCCATTACTGACCCTCGTTTTGTGACATTAAAAGTTCAGCACAGTTTTGTTGCATTGCCAGAGAATGACTATCAACCGCGTTACGATGATGCCCGTATCGGATATTTCACCAATCAATTTGATGTGCAAACATCTCCAGATTGGACGCCTTACAAAGATGTGATCAAACGTTGGGATCTCGTGAAAAAAGACCCAAATGCAGCGCTTTCAGAACCAGTAGAGCCGATTGTATGGTGGATAGAAAATACCACACCACTTGAGTGGCGAGATACTGTTCGAGAAGGGGTATTGGCTTGGAATAGTGCGTTTGAAAAAGTTGGTTTTAAAAATGCTATTGTCGTAAAAGTACAACCTGATGACGCTGACTGGGATGCAGGAGACATCAATTATAATGTGTTGCGCTGGACTTCCTCTCCTCGCCCACCATTTGGCGGTTATGGACCTGCTACTGCACACCCACTAACAGGTCAAATTCTTGGTTCAGACATCATGTTAGAGTATGTATTCATGCGTAACCGCTGGATCTACGATTCTCTGTACTCACAGGGGCAAGCAAGCCAAAGCGCAGATCCCGAGCATCATGCCCTGCACTGCTCTTTGGGACATGAGATGCAAGGCCAATTAATGACAGCCAGCCTTGCAACAGGCGCAGACATTGAGCGTAAAGAAATGTTACGTCAAGGTCTAGTGCAACTGATCCTACATGAAGTTGGCCACACCTTAGGACTCAATCACAATATGAAGTCTTCGATTTTGTGGGGACCAAAAGAGATCCATGACGCATCAAAAACACAAGGGGTGTTAACGGGCTCGGTGATGGACTATGCACCAGCAAACATCGCGCCTGTGGGAATGAAACAAGGTGATATTTTCCAAACGAAACCAGGTCCATATGATAATTGGGCGATAGAGTTTGGTTATAGCCCTGCACTACAAGATGAAGCGCAAGAACAACTACGACTTGAAAAGATTCTATCTCGCTCTGGTGAACATGCCCTCGCTTTTGGTAATGATGCTGACGATATGCGTGCACCTGGACGTCATATAGACCCTCGAGTCATGATTGGGGATCTATCATCAGACCCAGTGACGTATGGTGTAGATCGTATGACACTGATCAACCAACTATTCACTGAGCTAAAAGATAAAGCGAGAGTCTCAGGCCAGTCACATCAGCAACTATTAACCTCAGCTAACATCTTGTTTAGCCAGTACAGCGGCCAAGCTCGAGTTATCTCTCGTCAAATTGGTGGGGTATATGTTGAACGTCAAGTAGTTGGTACTGAGAATGACACTAAGCCATTCATGCCAGTGCCACAAGCGCGTCAAAAAGCAGCAATGGCGGCGTTAAAAGACATGGTGTTTGCACCTAACGTGCTAAAAAACATGCAGCCATTATACAACTATATGCAGGCTCAGCGTCGCGGTTTTAATCACTACGGTAAGAACGAAGATCCAAAAGTGCATAAAATGGTACTAGGTATGCAAAAGTCAGTGCTTGATCAAGTGCTCCACGCAAACGTGTTACAGCGTATCAGTGACTCTGCCTACTACGGTAACCAGTATAGCCTTAACGAGTTTTTAAATGATCTTAGTGCTGCTATTTTTGTTGCTGACAAGCATGCAACAACACTAAGCCGCAACCTACAAATTGAGTATGTAAATCGACTTATTAAAGTTGCAGGTCTCACGAAAGCGAGTAAGTACGACAATTTGGCAAAATCAGCTGCGCTGTATCAGTTGCAACTTATTTTGGACAAGGACACCTCATGGGGCGCTGATCAAGCGACGAAAGCACACAAAGCGTATCTTGATCGCTTAATCACTAAAGCGTTAGAAGTGTAATAGCGATTTAGAACGAAATGAGCGTGGCGATTGCTACGCTCTTATTTTGCTATTTAGTTGCTCTAAATAACCTGAGCTTCGGATAATTAATGCCTTTCTAGCAGCCAATTTTAACGCTAACTGGTATTACATCGCTCAAGCCAATGCTGGGCGAGAGCGATAATATTGGATGCAGCCAAGCTGAGCCGCATTAGTAAGTAAGATCATCACAAACATCATCACATGTGCCACGCTGACATGAGCAAGGCTCAACTCCGCCGCTAGTCCTATTCCACCAGCCAAGAATTGCAGAGAAAAATACCTTGCACTTAAATTAGAAACATCACCACTTTTTAGCGTTTTATATGTTTGTGGCATCACACGAATAGAGCTCATAACCAGGCCAAGATAAGTGAGCGCTTCAAATACCACCGATGCGGCCAAATTGGTAATCATTAATAATGTAAATGGCAACGCCGATGCACCCAGTAACAATGCAAGTTGATTACGCTGTTTGGTGCTTGCATTATAGCGAATAAAATAATATAAAATTAAAGCACTTAGTAATCCAGTGACCACAAAAGGCAGCACCATAAAGAAACGTTCAAAAAAGACGTTGTAAGCAATAAAGTAAGTGCTTTGCGCAACACCAAAGCTCATCATCAACAGCGATACACCTGACGCACTGCGATTTTTACGGATTTTCCCAATCAAAGGAATAAAGCTTAAAACCAAAACGAAAGAGGAAACGATCGGTAAATACTCGCTCAATGCAAACTCCAAATGTATAAAATGTTGCTAAGTTAAAGTGCTGTAAAACCTTTACTAAAAAACAGTAAAATAATGATTTTTAAGGTTTTATTTTTTGAAGGCGCGCATTTTAAGAGCTAACTTTTAAAATACAAGAATGATGGCGAGATCAGTATTGAGTGTGTTGGCAAGGTTAAAATACAGGCGTATAAAAATAAATACAGGGAACTCACAATGAAATGGCTATTTGTAGTACTTACCGCGATTGGACTGCTCGGGTGTAGCTCAACACCGACTTCTTCTACAGCTGATAAACCAAGTATGACGGTTGCCTCATTATTTAATCACGCATTATTCACTCCTCAACCTGTAGTATCAGAGCAAGCTATCTTTTCACTGCCGCAGAGTGAAGTGCAAGCACTGTGGCAATATGTAGAAAAACACAAAAATAGTGACATCACCATAGATGAGTTACTCGGTAACTTTTTACAAAATAAGATTGGTGACTTTAGCTATGATGGCGCAACATTTATCGCCAAAGATGCCCTCTCACAACGCTCAGGAAACTGTATTTCGTTAGCAATTGTATCTCAAGCATATGCCAATGTTTTAGGGATAAAAACCAGTTATGCTAAAGTTGATAGCTACCCTGTTTACCAAAAAAATAAAAGCTTTGTCCTGACCTCCAGCCATTTTAAAACCAAATTGATCACCCCAAGAGAGCAAGAAAACGATAGTATGATATTTTTTTCTTCGGGTACCATTATTGACTATTTTCCCAATCAAGACAGTGTGTTTTCTGGCAATGCAAACTATGCAGATCTGGTTGCGAAGTTTTATACCAACTTGGCTGTTTCAGCTTTATTAGCAGCAGACTATGACAAAGCTTACTCGCTACTGATGGCAGCACTTGAGTATGCACCCAATGATCCAGAAACAATTAACATTTCCGCGCTGTTACACAAACACGTAGGCGATAGAGTACGTGCAAAACAAATTTACGCCTACGCAGCACAGCAGCAACTTACTAGCACTAACCTACTTCTTAATTATTTAAACTATATACCTGCGGATCAAACCGCCTTGAGAGAATCTATTTTGGCACAACTCGAGCGCAGTCCTGCCTCTCCTTTTGACACACTAACTCTGGCTTCGAGTTATATTGATAAGCAAAACTATAGCAAGGCTAAAAAGCTCATTGAGCCACTGCTATTAAACTACCACTACCTGCCTGAGATCCATGCTGAGCTGGGTAAAATCGCTTATTTAGAGGGTAACCTTCAAGCGGCATTAGTATATTTTGATCAGGCAATTAATAAGTCCAGAGAAACATACAAAAAAACACTTTATAGCGCGAAACAAAACATGCTAACGCAACTGATGATGCAATAAAGCAATATTATCAATGTACAGGGTAAATTATTTGTATATTTTGTAAATAAAAACTTTACAATCCACACAGTCGTTTCTACTTTGGTGTATGGGTGTTTAAAAAACGCGCTAAATTTGTGCGCTATAGTGCACGTAGGTTATACCAGTTACCGTAATTACGTAGTCTATTTTGAGGCAAGAAACTCTTGTCGATAACACCGCTACCGCGTCCTGCTATCGGCAAGATAAAAATTTCGCTACTTAGTTGCTCTAAGTTAGAAATTTTTACGCAGTTAACTCCTTCAAACAGAGCAACTATTAAGGCTAATTGGTATAAGACCAAATGGCTCGCAATGACCAATCACCCACTAAGCAATCTACGCTAATCACACTCAAAAGGAATAACAATGCAACGACAAATGATTACTGCCGTATTGGGTTTGGCCTCTGGTCTGGCAATGGCGCAGGCAATGGCACAGGCACCATTAACAGAAAACCAAATGATGGAATACACCAGTAAGGTGAGTAAAGCAACTATTGGTAAGAAGTATGATCTACATTTACCACTCGTATCGCAGCAAAGTCCCAGCATAGCTAACGCTTCAGCTGCAATTGTCCAGACAGTCTCCCACCCTGGCGCCAGTTATATCAAGCTACACTTTAAAAACCTGAACCTTGAACAAGGTGGCAAACTCATTGTGCGTTCAGAAAACAATGCCGAATACTACGCTTACAGCCAAGACAATCTTCGTGCTGCCACCATCGACCCTACGATATCTGATGATGGCATAACACAATTTTCAGCGATGTCGGTGTCTGCTGATAAGGTCATCGTTGAGTATATCCCAGGTGCAGGTAAAACCGATAAAATCCCTGAGATCGATTTTTACTATCATGGTGTTGAAGGTCAAAACTATCTTGAGAGTGCAACCGATGTCACTACTCTATCTACCTGTGGTGCCATGGAGCGTAAAGATGTACAGTGCTGGGCGCAGTCACACCCAGTGGAGTTTGAGCGCTCACGTCCTGTGGCTAGGCTATTAATGAATGGTAGTGGCTTATGTACGGGTTGGCGTGTCGGGGCTGATAACCGCATGTTTACCAATAATCACTGTGTTGGCTCTGCATCAGAGCTGGCAAATACTGAGGTCTGGTTTAACTATCAAAACACAAGCTGTAATGGAAGCCAACGTGAAACGGTCGTTAAAGTGACGGGTAAAGACTTCCTAAAAACAGATTACACCCTAGACTATACGCTTTTCACCATTAATGATTTCGCCAAAGCACAGCCGTTTGGCTACTTTGGGCTTGATGTGCGCAACCCATCTCAAGGCGAGCGTATTTATATCCCACAACACGGTTCTGGCAATCCAAAAGAGTTGTCAATTGAGTCAGACCAAGACAATAGCGGCCTTTGCTCTGTGAACCAAGCAAATGCCAATGGTAGGGGAACGGGCACAGATATCGGCTATTATTGTGACACTATTGGTGGCTCTTCAGGCTCTCCAGTACTGGCAGCTGCAACTAACAATGTTGTTGCACTGCACCATTTAGGTGGCTGTACTAACAAAGGTGCCAAAATTAGCCTGATCTGGCCGCAAGTTTCTAGCCACTTCGGTGGTCAGATCCCGGTTGGGGATAATGGCACAACCGATCCCACACCAATCGCTTTGTTTACCTATAACTGTACTGACCTTTCGTGTAGTTTCGATGGTTCAAGTTCCAGCTCACCCGATGGTGCCATCACACAATATAGTTGGCAGTTTAGTGACGGTGCAACTGCATTAGGTGCGCAAGCATCACACAGTTTTACAGGTTCGGGTAGCTACAATGTTGAGCTCACGATAACGGACAATACTGGTGCAACGGCATCAACTAGTCAGCAAGTAACTGTGAGCCTACCAGGTGAAGAGCAAAAGCTTTTCAAAGGTGTGGCAAAAAGCAACTTGTCGGGAAGCAGCGGTAGTGAGATGTTTTTCTACTATGATGCACCGGCGGGGGTAAATACAGTGACCTTCAATATTAGTGGCGGAACAGGTGATGCAGACCTGTATGTCCTCAAAGGTCAAGAGCCCACTACCAGCAATTGGACTTGTCGACCTTACCGCTACGGTAACAATGAGTCTTGCAATTTAAATGAAGGGGCTGGTCGTTATTGGGTGATGATCCGTGGTTACAACGCATACTCAGGATTACAGATTGTCGCAGACCATAACTAATACCGTTAGTTACAATAGTAAACTGGTATAAATTGCAGTGTAAAGCACATAGAGCGGGGTTTGCCCCCGCTTTTTTGACTACAACTCGTACCAAACTCCGAGCCAAACTCGGTTTTCATTTGCCATGTTATGCCCTTCTACGCGACCAATACCAGCACTAAAATACAGATCGGTTAAACCCGCAGGGGCAAAATTTGCGGCTCTGCCTAACACGGTTTTTGATAATGATGATTGCATTTTTATCCCGTAGCTTTGCCCAATAACGCTACTATCAACTTGATGCTGCTTATAGAATAATTTAGGTCTACCTTGCTGCCATGAGGTCGCAAATTCGTAACCCAAATAGCGACTACCTGTGGCAAACAAATAAGGTAACATTGGCTCACTTATGGCGTTCAAACCGTTACTAACTGAGGTACTTGTCAACTGACCACCGCCAAGTGAAATAGGGAGACTATTACTATAACGACTATCAACCGAAGCATAGAAAGGAATATGCCACGCTTTTGCGAATAAGTTTACTTGGTAATCAAAGCCATTTAGCTCTCCCAACCATTGACTAGCAGATACATGCAGCGCAGTACCGTGTTGCTGTGCATCCCAAACCAAATTGCCGTTTGCCCCATAGCGGCTGCCGTTCCAAACAGTGTCACCCTGTTGTATCCGAATTACACCAAATTCAGGCGTTACATTATTGAGTATGTCACCAAAACGATAGCTAGATGTGAGCGCAAATTGCTTAAAGCGAGCTTCATTCCCCTTTCCTAATATTGCATTGGATTGCTTATCCGGTGCGAGATCTTGATACCCCGCATCTAGCGTTGTTTTCCAATTATGTTGAAGGTATTCAAGCTGAGCAAACCCTCCCAATAACGCTCCATTATTAATGCTTTTCTCAATCCCCAACTGCCATGAAAGCTGCCTCAACACATCTTGTCCTTTTAATGCCACGCCAACACTGTCAAAGGCAGCGCTGTGTAGTGCACCGGATAAAGCAATGGAGTAAGACTGTTCAGATGCCGAATACGCCACGGCCTCGTGTGCTGTTTGATCTATTTTCGCAGGTGGTAGTTGATGTTTATGCTGCGCTTTTCGCTCAGCATTATCGACGGGCTCCGATACCCGAACGACTTGCCAACGCGGTGAAACAATTTGCGCCAATTTGACGCCATCAGGAGCCGCATAACTAACAAATACCTTTTGAGAGTGTACCAATACTTGCTTGAGTGGCTTTGCGTTTTTCGGTAAGGTTTCAAGTTTGCGGCTCGACAAATCATAACGCATCACTTTCATATGACCTTCAAGCCCTGAGATGAAATAGAGTTTATGTTCATCGCCTGACCAATGTAATGCCGTTAGATATTGGTGCTGCTTTGGTAGATAGACAATATCAATTAAATTGCCTGTAAGATCTTCAACTACCAGCTGCCAACGTTTATTTGGAGACACGCGCAAATAGGCTAATGTCGAGTTACTTTCAACTAATACAGGGAAATCATAGACATCACCAAGTTTTGCTGTAGTGATCGGAGTCAGCTCGCCAGAATCCAGCGCTATTTTCATTAATTGAGAATAGCCCTGACGCGATACCTCAGCGATGATAGTATTCGCATCAATAATACTAAAACGGCGAATACCAGTACCACGGGTTAGCTGCTTTAATACACCTGTATCACTTTGCCACAAGAACAAATCATTGACGAAGGTATGCTCTGAAGTTGGTGTTTTTGCGACAAAATAAATGTGCTTATCATTGAGCCATTGTGGGTGATAGATCCCACCAAAGTTATGAGAATTAAATTGTGCAAGACGCTTTTTTGGAAAGACTTCCGGTTTAATATCCGGTACGTCTTCTGGATCAGCAGCCAAGATGGCTTGATTGCGCATGTTGAATTGCTCAGCAGCTTCGTCATTGTCTTTAGCTTCATAAATCCCTAGTGTCACTCGACGGTTATGGTCTTGCTCTACCACTAAGAACCGTCTTCGATCCGGCGAAAACACAATATCTCTGGCATCAAATGAAAACGTCTGCCACAACTGGCTTGCTGTTGGTGGCAGTGCCAATTCTTGCTGCATAGCTTGATAACTGTACTCAACAACAAAGCGTCGATATAACTGATTGGCAGATTTTCCAAACGCGCCTCGAAAAGCAGTTTCAAAATTACGAGACTCAAGCGCTTGCACTCTTGTCCATACCGCATCGAGAGTCTGCGCACCATAATTATCTTCCAACCATGCTAAAAAACGTACACCCACTAAATACGCCATAGAATTAGAAAGATAAGATTTATCACCATTGTTTAACGCACCATAAGTCGGCAATGCGCCCTGCTGCGCATAGTAGCGCACAACGCTTTCACTGTAGTTGTCGTACAGCCGTCCACGACCCGTCAATCTTGACTCCAACAAAGTGGCATACCCTTCACTCACCCAGCGTGGTAGTACTGCATCCAGCAAGTCAGTAATATCGTGCCAATCACGCAGCTGCTGACGCCACAGGCTGCGGCTCGACTGAGAAAGGTGTACCAAATGGATATATTCATGCAAAATCAAAAGCTGTTGCCAGCTCGTGTTGTTTGCGATAAAGGAATCGGATTGGGGAGGCGTTGCCAGCAGTGCCATCATTGGTTTATCTGTGCTAGGTAACGCAAAGCCATTTGCCGCATTATGAGGGTCATAGATCACTACATCAGCGCGCTCATCCAATGCCCTCCCTTGCTGGGCTAGCACTTTCTCTCTTACAATTTCTAGTTCATTTGCCGCTGAATAGGCCCAGTGTTGCAATGAACGGGGATAGTGGACATTAAAATTATCAGTTTTAATGGTTAGCCATTGAGCCTGTGCACCAAAATTTGCCACAGCGACTAATACGACGAGTAGAGCACGCATAACCTGTCCTAAAACGCTTAGATTATGACTAGCTTATCAAGATATTGAGAGAAAAAGTGTGATTTTTATACTTGTTAGTCGTTAAGTTTCGTTATTGTTGCTGTGGCTGTGCCAGCGTTATAAACAGGCTGAGTACACCCAGAGAAACCGCAAATACAAAAAATATCACTGTCGTACTTAGCCCAGCTTGCCACTTTGCAGCCGCAATCAAAGTTGCGCTTAACAGCACCGCACATTTCGCTTTGGTTTGCCCTTGAGGTTGACAGGACTTGGAGTAGCTATTCGCGACAAACATAAATGCACAAGCCAATAGGTAGGTGAATAGCATATAAAAGCTCCTTGCTGAGATTTCGAAGACAACATTTATTATATGCTAATGATAACTATTATCAAATAGAAAAGATCATTTTTACTTGTCCACCTGTCTCTGTATTTTCACACACCAGTTGTCCATCATGTAGCTCCACTATATTACGGCTAAAAGTCAATCCAATGCCTTGGCCAGCAGCTTTGGTCGAATAAAATGGTGTAAGAATATTATCCAAATTAGCAAAACCAGGACCATTATCAAGCACTTCAATAACGGCCTGTTGCTGCTGGTAATACGCTTTTAACGTTAATTGTGCCTCTGTTGTGCATGCCTCAATGGCATTTTTGACTAGGTTAATCAATACTTGCTCAATCAGCGCTTTATCTAGTTGTAAGCTACTCACAGTACAATTTACTTCGATGTCAGTTGACTCAAACAAGGCTGCCACCGACGATAGCAACATCTTCACAGAGATCGGCTCTCGGGTTAACTCTGGCGTTTGTGTGACTTTTGCATATTGGCCAACGAATTGCCGTAGGTGCTGGCAACGCTGACCGATCACACTCAGCGCCTGTTTATCTCTATCATTCTGTGCTTTAGCCAGTAACGTTTGCGCTAAAGAGCTCACCGGTGTCAAACTATTATGGATTTCATGGCTGATAACTCGGATCAGGTGCTGCCATGCGGCCAGCTCTTGCTGACGCAGAGCTTTGGTAATATCTAACGCCACCAATAAAGAAAACTGCTTACCCTCTTGAAAAAATTCACTGCTGTGTAGCTGCCATCGCGACTGTTTTGTGGGATCTCGAAACTGCCAATGCCCATCCTGCTGCATTAGTCCAAATTGAGTGACATTTACGCCTTTACATTCTTGCCATGGACGATGATAAAGTGACGAAAAAGCGCCATTGGCATACGCCAATTTCAAGTTATCATCAAACATTAAAATGGGCGTATTTAAGCTGTCAATTAGCTGATAAATAATAAATTGTTGGCTATGATAACGACGCTTTTGAGTATGAAGCTGAGTACTTAGTGCCAATAGCCGTTGCTCAAACTCAGCAACCACACCTGTTTTATAGTGGGGCTTCATTGTTTGAGTAAAGTCGCTCTGTGCGATGGCTTCTAGCTGCCAATTGGCACGTGTGATAATACGCCGACAATGGGATAACACCCGCAGTTGTAAAGCGCTTAACAAGATAAAGACACTCGATACTATCACCCCGACCCATACGATGTGTAATGGAGACTGAATAAGTAATAGCAGCACAAGTATCGAGCAACTTAGGGTTAATACGGTGCAATACCAGTTGAGCCGCTGTTCGGCACTAGTTAGCAGTTTTAAGGCCATACTTTTCTAACCGCCTATAAAGCGAAGAAGCAGTTAACCCTAAGGCTTTAGCCGCAACGGCGACGTTTCCTTGAGCGCGCTGCATCGCTTGCTCTATCATATCGCGCTCGACTTGTTGTAAAGTCTGTCCAGAACCACTCGGCACGATTGAAGGCGCATGTTTAAACCGTAATTGGCAATCGCTTAGCGCAATATAACCACCTTCAGCCATCAACACTGCCCGCTCTATCACGTGACTCAATTCTCGAATATTACCCGGCCAAGTATGTTCTACCAATGCCGCCTTAGTTTCATCGCTTAATTGCCTTACAGGTTCACCATATTGCTGGCTGTACTTGGCAATAAAAAATTCAGCCAACGGTACGATATCCCCATGTCGTTCAGCCAGTGGTGGCACCTCAATCACTATGGTATTGATACGGTAAAATAAGTCTTCTCTAAACTCACCGGCGCTAACCATCTGCTCAAGATTGGCATTAGTTGCGCAAATGAGCCTGCAATCCGCTTGTTGAGTTTGACTACTTCCAACGACTTCAAAACTGCCATTTTCTAAAACGCGTAACAATTTGGCTTGCAACGGTAGTGGGATCGTCACTATTTCATCAAGAAATAATGTTCCACCTTGTGCCATCGTAAAGCGCCCTACCCGATGCTGTTTTGCATCAGTAAAGGCACCTTTACTGTGACCAAACATTTCACTCTCAAACAAAGATGCAGGTACAGCGCCCATGTTAACCTCCACCCAAGGTTTTTGAGCTCGCTCAGAGTGTTGATGTAACCAGTGAGCTAAATGGCTTTTTCCAGTTCCGCTAGGTCCTGTCAATAATACTCGCGCCTGTGTTTTCGCAACTTTTTCAAGCTGCTTATACAGCGAGCGCATCACGCTAGATTGCCACTGGAACTCTGAGGTAGTAGGCACCTGTGACATGATATTCGTTTGCTTTGCCGTGATGGTGAGTTGTTGTTGTATTGCTTGTAGTAATTGCTGGTTATCCCATGGTTTTTCGATGAAGTCACACGCACCAAGCTGCATTGCAGATACAGCCAAGGTCACATTCCCCCAACCGGTAATGCAGATCACCGGTAGCGTAATGTGCTGTGACTGTAACCACTGTAAAAAAGCAATACCTTCATTTCCCGAGGTGGTATCGCGAGCAAAATTCATATCTAACAGCGCAAGGGCAATCTTGTGTTTAGTAATGAGTGTTTTAGCAAGCTCAGGTGTGTCGGCTTCAATTACATTAAAACCCTGATCTTCCAAAAAAAATGCAGCACTTAGACGAACTTCAGCGTTGTCGTCAATAACCAAGATGGTCGGATTTTCCATAGCAGAGTTTTTATTCTTTTATTGCTTTTGCGGAGCGAAGTTACTCCGCAAAGATTTCATTTATGCCAATTTACTGAACCTGAGCTCAAAAGATGTAATATCACGCTAGCTCGCAGTTCTTTCTTGATACAAAGCAAATTTGTGCGTCAATAGCTAAACAAATTTAACGCTGTAGTAAGAGGTAACAGCTGCTAGAGTTCAAGTTATTATCCCGAATTCAGGTTGCTCAGTTATTTGCTTAGTTAAGTGAGCTACTTTTCACCGAGGAAACCTAGTCGGCATCACCACTATCACTACGACCTATACATCCTTATGCTATTTAGTTTGTACTAAATAACAACATTTAATGTCGTTAGTGTTTGATTTAGAAGTAAAGCACACACAAACACGCGTTATAACCAGCGCAGCACCGTGCCTAGTGTATGACTTTCTCCAGGTGCCAACTGTACAGCATCGTCCATAACATTCGCAGCTTCCAAGCACAGCATGTTGTGGTACTCCTCGTCATTAAAATTACTTAGGCGTTGTGACTTCTCAATCCAGGGGTTCCACAATACACAAGAGCTAGATTGCTCACGTTTTACTTCAATAATTCCAGCTGGGGTATTAATCGTTTGTACTGCGCCCGCTTGGGTATAAACCATGTCTGTTTCGCGCGCAAAACTCACTATCTCATTTTGCTCATATGGGCCTTCACCAAACTCAATATACTTAGCACCTTGTAACCCATCCACCGTGGTGTTGCCAATCTCTGGTGTCGGAAAATAGGTGTGTAAAGCTTGTGTCAGAGTGAAAGGCACATCACCTGTATTCGTATTGGTCAGTCGCACAGCCAGTTTATCTGAAAGCACAAATTCAACTGCTAACGTTGATTGATGGGGCCAATATTGCGCTTCGACCAAGGTCATTGGCAAAGTGAGTTTTACGATAATTTCGTTGTCGTTTTCTATCACACTATCAGCACGCCAGACCAATTTACGCGCGACGCCATGGATAGGCCACTCAGCCTGACTATGCACGCCAAACCAAGGCCAACAAATAGGAATACCACCACGAATTGGTTTTCCTTCGAGATAATCTTCAGCCTCAGAAACCCAGATTAAGTTGCCTTTTCCAGCTGGTGTAAACTCCGTCAGCTGTGCGCCTTGTAAAAAAATCTTTGCCTGACACAGTGCACTGTCAACCCAGATATATTCCAGACCTGACTCTGTGCGCTCAATCGAAACAGAAGGTGATAGTTCCATGGTAATTCCTACGTCAACTCGATGATATGCTTACCTTACCACTTAAATACTGCGAGTAAACTGTTATCAATCATTTTGAAACTTATTCAATTACTTGATAATTAAATATTGCGTTATCAGGTACTTTTTGAGCGCAGGGAAAAGCCTTAAAATATAGTAAAAGCGGGTTACTATGGGCGATTAGAACCATTCAGCTCACCCATCCCCACTTTCAGCGATACACATTAAGGTTTGGATAAGAGTGAGCATACTCATGCTGTTTCAATCTATGGCGGATCACACCTTAAATTTGCCAACTAAATCGGTCAATGCGCTAGATAAAGAATGCAGCCTCACTCCGTTTTCATTTGTGTTCACCGCTATATCACTCACACTATCTGCGGCATTTTTAATCTCTACCACGTTGCGATTAATATCTTCTGCAACATGCTGTTGCTCTTCGGCTGCGGTAGCAATTTGCGTATTTAAATCACTGATATTCACAATTGCTTGAGTGATCTCGGAAAACTGTTGCTGTGCAGAGTTAGTCAACTCCACTGTTTTTTCTGTGCGTGTGAGACTACGCTTCATTTCCCCAGATACCAACTCAGTCATTTTTCGCAGCTTATCAAGCTGTGATGCAATTTCTTCTGTTGACTCTGAAGTACGTTGCGACAAGGCTCTTACTTCATCTGCAACCACAGCAAATCCCCTACCGTGCTCACCTGCGCGCGCTGCTTCTATTGCAGCATTCAACGCCAATAGGTTAGTTTGCTCAGCAATGCCTCGTATCACGCTTAAAATAGACATAATATTTTCGCTTTCAGTATCAAGCTGCATAATATCTGAAGTCGCCTTGTTAATAACTTCAGATAGAGTGGCTACACTCTCTACCGATTCTGTAATCACACTTTGCCCAAGCTCAGAGGCTTGTTGCGTTTGACCAGCCAGCTCTGCGGCATTTGCACAACTGGCCGCCACTTCATTGGCCGTAGCCGCCATTTGGTTGATGGCTGTGGCAGCCATTTCCAACGCTTGTTGCTGTTGACTCGTCGCCCCAGTGAGCTGATCAGACTGCGACGCGGTTTGTTTTGATGTTTCATTTACTTGCTGCGCACATTCATTTATTTGTGCCACTAATTCAGTGATTAAATTTAGGAATTGATTAAAACTAGTTGCGAGTTTACCTGTTTCGTCTTTGGTTTTTATATCTAGACGTTGGGTTAAATCACCTCCCCCTTGCGATATTTCAGTCAGTCCATCACTCACCTCTACAATAGGCGCTGAAATCAACTTGGAAATGTAATTGGCCAGCACCACAAAAATGGCAATCAGCACGGCACTCAAGATTAGAATGGTAAGCGTCATTGCGTTTGATGCTGCCATTACTTCACTTTTTTCAACTAACCCAATAAATTTCCAGCCAAGCTTAGGCGACGTATAAATGTTGGCAAAATAGTCTTTTTCGTCTATTTCCAACTCAAATAGACCGTCATTATTTTGCGCCAATTCGCGATAACGGCCATTTGCGATGTCATTTAATTTCTTAAACCTGTGTTCCGAAAACTTCGCATCAACTAGGACATTACCGGTATCCTCCACCAGCATTAAGTATCCCGTTTCTCCGAGCTTAATATTACGAATAATCTTGGTTAATCCCTGCAAAGATACATCCATGCCTTGCACTACAACATTTTGGCCGTTAGCTTTCACGGCCTTCACCGTCGACACTATCACCATATCATCTGGCGCCCAATAGTACGCACTTGTACGGATAGTATCGCCATTACCGCCCTGTCCTGTTTTAAACCATGGGCGCTGACGTGGATCGTAATTGGCATTTACTTGTCCCAACGGCCATTGAATATACCCGCCTTGCTGATTACCCATATAGATATAGGCAATGCCAGGATGGGTTTTGCCAAAGTGCTCAAACAGGGTATATGCTGCGCGTTCACTCTCACTACCAGCCATTGAGTTGAGACGGCTTGCACTGGTTTTGTCCATATACGTTTGTACGCCTTGACGGGCACTTAACACATCAGGGTGGGAAGCTAGATAATCAACATTTTTTGCAATTTCATCAAAAAACATCTGAATGCCATTATCGACTTGGATCGCTTCTCTATCGCTTAGCTCTGAAAAAGTCTCAATACCCTGCTGCCTTGTTTGACTAATAATGAGCCCAGCGATAATCAGTAACGGCAGGGCGATTGCCACTGCAAACGATAGTCTTAACTTTTGCGATATATTCATGAATCAACACCATTTCATCGATTATAAAAATATAGTGATAGATACCTTATTGAGCAAGAATGACACAAAAATATGACTACTTGAGCAGCGATTACTGTTCGTTATGACCGCTTATCTCGGTGACTTTGGGGTAAAGCCTTCGGCATGTTATTGTAACAACTTGATAAAATGTCTGGGTCAGGTGTGATAACGCACTTTTCAACTCAGCTTTTTAATTACTAGACCATATATGCCATCTTCTGCAAAATTGGTTTTTATAGTCTATTATCCGTAAGAAGTTTTTGCGCTCAACCACTTAACAACGGGACAACTATGTTAAAACTTTCAACCATCTCACTGGGATTAGGTCTAGCACTAAGCACTAATCCAGTGCTTGCCAATAATTCAGAAATTGACCTATTAAAACGCCAATTGGCTGAACTTCAAAAGAAACTCACGCAATTAGAGGAGAAGGAACAAGCTCGAGCTAAGCAGGAAGAACTTGCAAAAGCTGAAAAAGCTGAAGCGCAAGATAACACCACAACCACCGTTGCCGCAGCAGAGCCAAAGCCAAGTATCAAAGTTGGCGGCGCCGTACGAACTAATTTCAGTCATACCTCATACGATGATGACAATAAAAATCGCGGCGGTGATTTTGATTTCGATATTTTCAGGCTTAACTTTTCAGGTAACGTAGGTGGGTTTGGCTTAAATGCAGAAATCCGCTTTTTTGACTACATGACTGCTGTAAAGTATGCCTATTTAGACTACGATTTCGCCGAGAATTGGCAAGCACAGGTTGGTATGACCAAAGTGCCTTTTGGCAATTCACCTTACAACTCCCATAACTGGTTTTTTAACACCACCTATTATATTGGCCTCGAAGATGATCATGATATGGGGGTGGTCTTTAAACGAAAAGTTGCAGATAACTGGCAGCTCGACCTCGGCTTTTTTAAAAATGACGAGTTAGGTGGCGTAGATGGTTACGTTGATGACCGCAGTGACCGCTATTCTTATGACGTCGTCGGTTTTCGTAAGGCGGGAGATGGTGTCTATGATGATCCCACTCAACCAATCGGTGAATACAATACGTTTGTTGGCCGCTACGCCTACCACCTTGAGCACAGCGGTGGTGTCACAGAAATTGGCCTCTCAGGATTAGCCGGTGGTTTACACGACGGTAATGACCGTGCCGGCGATTACCACGCATGGGCGCTGCACCTAAATAGCAATATTGGCCCTTGGAACTTGCAGTTACAGCATGGCGAGTACAACTACGATATTGATGACGTGAATCGCATGGCTGTGGGCGCTTATGCTTTCTATGACTCAATTGCAGCAGAAGCAACCATGTCAAATGTTAACTTAGCTTACAGTATGCCAGTTGAGTTTGGTCCTATTACCGATCTGCAATTTTATAATGACTTCGGTATTATTTATGATAAATCCGATAACACTGAAGATACATGGATGAATGTAACGGGCGTATCACTTGCCGCTGGTGCATTTTTTACCTATGTTGACTTAGTTCACGCAAAAAACCAGCCGTTTATTGGCGGCTCAATTGCTGGCGATAGCGATGAAACCGAGCGTCGCTTCAATATTAACTTTGGCTACTATTTTTAGCCGTTCATGGGACGCCAATAAAATTCACGCATAAACCTGCAAAAAGCGTGATATTCAGGCGCTGCAGCTATTAGCGCATCGCCTTTTGTCGCACACAATGGAGCAGCAAATTACTACCCGCTTCAACATCATGCCAGTGACTCCATTCGTCTTGTGAATGGCTAACACCGTTAAGAGACGGAATAAAAATAAGCCCCGTTGGACATATATCACAAAAAACCTGACAATCATGTCCAGCGCCACTTGGCATGATTTGATAATTAAGTGACAAAGCGTCTGCCTGTAGGCGGATAAACTGGATCATATCAGGTGAACATTTTACTGGTGGTACCCAACTCATCCGCTCATGCTCAAACACCAATTGATGCTTACGAGCAATCGCGCTTAATACCTTATGACAGGCCAACTCCAAGGCTTCCATTATCGTTTCATCCATATCGCGCGCCACAATAGTAAAATTAACCTCGCCCGCAACAGTATGCGCAAAGCCAGGCTTGATTTCCGCTTTGCCAACCGTGATCCTTGTAGTATCAGTACCATCTTCGGCAATAATTCTATCAAGCTGATAAGCAAAGTCTGCCAGCCCCATAAAGGCATCACTGCGCATTTCCATTGGCACAGTACCAGCGTGGCTCGCTTTACCTATTAACTTAACCATCCATTTAAATACGCCAGCAATTCCCTCTACCACGCCGATTTGTATTCCGCTTTGGTCAAGTACAGGACCTTGTTCTATATGAAGTTCTAAAAAGCAGTCAATTTGCTCTGGCGGTAATTTTGCACCCAGCGCCGCCATCGGTTCTAACCCTTGAGCACGCATAGCGTCACTGAGCATATATCCATCGGCATCATGGCTACTGAGTAATTGCTGTGTGGTTAACTTTCCAGTTAACGCCTGTGCGCCAATCATGCCACTAAAACGTCCCTCTTCCTCACTAGTACCTATTACCCATACTGGATGAGTCAATGCTACCTCTTGCTCTTTAAGCACTCGCAGGCATTCAAAGCCTGCAACAACACCCAGCGTGCCGTCAAACATACCACCAGCTGGCGCACTATCTCAGTGCGAACCTATGATCACTGCGGGTTTTGTTGCTATTTCAGGAGAAGTCATTTCAATGATCACGTTGCCTGCACCATCCATTCGGCTTATAAATCCCTCTTGTTGTGCACAGGACATCAGCCATTTTCTAGCTGCAAAATCTTCGTCACTAAACCCTTGTCGATAGATCCCCTTGTCTTCATGGTTGTAGCCAAACTCTGCGAGCGCGAATAGCATTGACTTGAGACGTTCCAAATTCACGTTCATAACTCATTCCTCATTTTCGATGACACCTTCCGTGTGCTGTTATTTACTTCGTAACTATAACCCTTAGCCGACAATGTGTGCCTGCTACGCTCACAAGTTACTACCTATACCAACTAGGTGCTCACATTGATTCAGGCTTGGGCTCTGCCTTAAGCTTAGCTTTAGCTTAGTTGAAAATTCGCGAATTTCCGGCTCTGTGGTATGCTTTTAAGTGTGTGAAGTGACTGTCTCTGTCGCTTGAAAAGTGAGAATTTCAATGCCAAAACATAACACCTCCCTATTCAACCGCTGTTTCTGGTTTCACGCAGCAGGGATCCTGTTTGTTGGCCTTGGCTTTATTGGTATGGCGTTACCTGTGATGCCTACGACTATTTTTTTCATTCTCGCGCTGGGCTGCTTTACGCGCTCCTCTCCAAAATTAGCGCATTGGCTACTGACTCACCCAAAATTTGGCCCCAGCCTAGTGGCATGGCAACAATATCAAGTTATTCCACCCAAAGGTAAAATTGGTGCAACAGTAGGAATGGCGATTGGCCTTGTCATACTAAGTCTAAGCGCTGCACCTATGTGGGTGATCTGGGTTGTCGCAAGCATCGAGGCCACAGTGCTTTGTTATATATTTTCACGCCCAAGCACAACACCCGTTAACATTAGAGATTAAAAACACATAAATAAAACAAAGTAAACCCAAAGTTTACATTACTACCCATTTAAGGTATATCTCTTGTTCTTGTAAAAGAAACAACAACAAGTTGAGATACTATGAAAATAAAAATAACCTATCTAGCAACAGTGTTAGGCATAATGGCAAGCTCTGCCAGCGCCCAACAGGAATACCCTTTATTTCCCGGTGATCCTCTCGTACACCAGCAATGGCATCTAAAAAACACCGGACAAAATGCTTTTTCTGAACGAGGTGGCGTGGCAGGAGAAGACCTGAACTTAAGTTTAACTCATGCGCTTGGCATTATGGGAAGCGGCGTCACCACCGCTGTAATTGACGGTGGTGTTGAGCTGACACACCCCGATTTAATTAATAATGTAAAACCAGGATCGTGGGACTTTCTAACCAACTCACCAGACTTAAAACCAGCCAACAGCAGTGACAGTCACGGCACCGGTGTTGCAGGGATTATTGCAGCAACTGCATTTAATGGTATTGGTGGTCGTGGGGTTGCTCCAAGAGCTGGACTTGTTGGTTTTAACTACCTAAAAAATGGCAATATGGAGAACTGGCTACAGTCTCACGGCATGTATTCTGATGGCTTTAACAAGGCTTCATTTGATTTTCCTCGGGTGTTTAACCAAAGCTATGGTCGCACCTTATCTGCACCGCAGCGCTTTAATTATGACTCAACACCATGGCTACAAACCTATGAACAGGCACAAGAAGAGATCACCACCACCAGTCACAGCGGACGCGGTGCTATTTTCGTGAAGTCAGCGGGCAATGGGTATCGGGTACAAAGCTTTAACGCCCGTGGTCTTGGCTCAGGTTACTTATGGTTTGCAAATCGTAACCACGGCTTACCCATGCAAAATGTAAACCTTGAGCGAATTGATACCAGTTACTGGAACTTAGTGGTCTCAGCATATAACGCAGATGGCAAACTTTCTTCATACTCTACGGTCGGTTCAAGTGTATTTGTGAGCGCGCCGGGTGGTGAGTATGGCTCCACAACACCAGCGATCATCTCAACCGATATCAGCGGTTGCGATTGGGGTAAAAACCCAGCCAATTTACGTAACAGCTTGCATGGTGGGCACCCACTCGACCCACACTGTGACTATAATGCCACAATGAATGGAACGTCTTCAGCAGCACCAAATACAACAGGTGCAATCGCATTAATTATGTCAGCAAACCCCGCTTTGACTTGGCGCGATGTCAGGCACATATTAGCTTCTACCGCACGCAAAATTGATGCGGAGCACCCAGGCGTCACCCTGACTTTTAACAATGCACAGGGCGAAGCACAACAATACGACGCTATCCCTACATGGCAAACTAACGCGGCAGGTTATGACTTCCATACCTTTTATGGTTTCGGTGCCGTAGATGTTGACGCGGCAGTTCACATGGCAAGATTCTATAATGCAGATCGCGGCAATTTTACTATCACACCGTGGCAGCAAGTTGATGCCAACGTAACCATACCTGATGGTTCAGTTGCAGGTGGTGAAAGCTCGGTACAAATTGACAGCGATGTCACCGTTGAAGCTGTCCAGATCCGAGTAACAGGAGAGCATACCAGCACACGAGACGTGGCAATTGAACTTATTTCTCCAGCAGGAACTCGCAGTATATTGATGACCCCAAGAACTGGAACGATCACAGGTCGTAATGGTTTTGATGACATGCAGATGTTGTCACATCACTTCTATGGCGAAGTCGCTCAAGGCCAATGGACAATCCGGCTCATTGATACACAAGGTGAAGATGAGGCGTTCGTATTTGACCCTCGTAATGGCGCACAAGATATTCGAGCAGTTCACAGAAATAATGCACAAGATGGTGTACTCACCTCATGGCAAATTCGTTTTATTGGTCATAACTAAGGAGAACCTTCATGAAAGCAATCGTTTTAACTGCCTTATTACTGAGTGGCCACGCTTTTGCAAACAACGACGCATTGGTTGAGCTGGTAGAAGCCTCTCAAGGCGCTGCTGTTACTATTAATAATCAAGAGTTTATTGCTGTAGAAGCGAATAGTGTTACCTTAACAAAAGGCTTGCAGCTACAGTCGCCGTCAACCGGCGAATTGTACACGGTCACGGGGGAAATTATCGTGGAGCACCTTTCAGTGATCGATGCTACAACTTTTGCGCGAGATAATACGCTGACTTTAAGTTATGTCAGGGGCAATCGCGCTATTTATAGGCATGCTGACTCACAGATAGATCTTCAAGTATTAAACGCTCAATTACGCGCTCTGCCAGGAATATTGAGCACACAAATTGGTCTACAACTCGAAGGATTAGAAAGCGAGTAATGGGGTATGAAGTGGAGGCGCTACGCCTCCTCTGCACACTATGCAAACGCCTTAAAAGCGTCATCTAGTGGCGTGTGTGCAATATGATTCACATAATTACTCATCACTTTTTGACTTAGCGCTAAAATGATTTCCAACAGGTTTTGCTTGGTGTAACCCACGGCAAAAAACGCTTTAGTTTGTGCATCACTTAACTTACCGCGCTCACGCAGCATTTCGAGTGTTGTGGCACGCAATACTTCTAATTTTTCATCGCCCAATGGTGCTTGCTCACGCAATGCTTTGACCAACTCATCACTCACTTTCATTGATTTTGCGATAGCGGAGTGAGCAGGCACACAATAATGACATTCATGCTCTACGTTAATCGCTTGCCATACCACGGTTTTTTCATCGTTATTGAACGAGCTGTTTAAAAACGCTTCGTGTAACACTTGATAACCATGTAGATGCTCAGGCGACTCAGCCATCACGCCATGAAGGTTTGGAATACGGCCAAACGCTTGCTGGGACTTCTCGAGTAATGGTTTACCTTTTTGCGGTGCAGAGTCCACAGTATGGATTGTAAAGTCAGTCATAACTTGCTCCTTTTGGTGCATTTTGTATTGGTATAACCTGAGATCTAACTAACCTCAGGTTAACTACTCATTGAGTACTAGACTAACCTTACTTGAATGATCGTTCAAATAACTATTCGCTATAGTAAACACAATAACTGTCTATATTAGTATGAAATATAATTCGCTACTGGCTGGTCGGGTCAAGCCAGCAGTATTGGGATCAAAAATAAATTTTGTTCTCAGCATAGTCTATAACTAGCTTGTCATCCTTAAAGTTACTTAAGCCAAGTAGGATAAATGGCTCATCTTTATATCCAAGCACCTCAAATACCGGCATATCTGACAAGTGACTTTCAGTATTGATGATTTCCTTGCCACCTACGCTAAAGCGCAGTGACTCTATGGCGACCTTTTTGTTTTCTATATTATTTAGACCTCGGCCGATATCTTCTTTACCAAGTGTCAAAGATAGCTTATTTGCCAAGTGTGAGTTGATGTAATTAGTTGGCGCGCCGGTATCTAGTAACGCATCCACCCGTTCACCATTAAAACTTGCTTTGAGTTTGATAAAGTCGTCGTCTATCGTAAAGCGCGCACTTTTTAGACCTTGTGTCACACTACTTGGGCAATCCCCCTGATACAAACTAAACGCATTACTTTTGAAATCAAACACATTACAATACTGCGACATATATCCATGCCCCAAAATGCCAGGTAAGACGCCTTCCACCTCTAAGTTATCCATATCTTTAAATACATAAGGCAGCGACTCAATTGCAAAACGCCCGACACTCGTGTGCTCTATCTTTGTCAATTCCAGCTTTGAATTACCATTAGCCCCTTGCACATTCATTGTGCTTATTTTGTCTTCTGGCAAGGCTAATTTTACTTTCATGTCTACTGGCAAAATACCAACGTTCGCAGCAGTGTCTAAAATCATGGGATGCGTGACCTGATGATTAAGCGCTGTCATTACATAGGCGTGACCTTTCTCGGTATACTTCATCGGTAAGGTTAGTGACTCAGGTTTGGTAGGCGCGCTGATGCCACAGCCAACGGTAGTACATGCTAATACTGATAAAATAATTGCTCTCATAATCTTGCTCTCACACTGTTGATGTTTTTGTTGAGCTAACTATGCCGAGCAATTGTCAAGCAATTATCAAGTTAGTCGAGAAAACCTCAGCGTAAAGCTCGCTCCTTGATTTTCAGTGCTATTGGCAGTCAAGGTCGCCCCCATCAACTCAGCAAGTTGACGACAAATTGGTAAGCCGAGCCCCAAACTAGATGTGTCATGGCGTGACGCCTGAACTCGGTAAAAGCGTTCAAATATTTGTGTTAATTGAGTAGGAGACATACCCTGACCGCGATCAGTTACCGTGATAACCAGTTCATTGTCTTGATAATGTAGGTGTAGCATTACAATGCCGCCATCAGCGCCGTATTTAAACGCATTATCGAGTAGATTCACCACTATCTGCCTAACTCTTCCTGCATCGAGCGTAGCGGTTACGCCCGCTTGAATATCCGCTGTCAACGCCACACCTTGCTCCTGTGCCTGCGCTTGATAACGCACCAAAAGCGCACTTAGCAACTCAGAAACATTCACCTGTGTAGGTGACAACGTCAGTTGTTTTGATTCGGTTAACGATAATAAGCACAAGTCGTCGATGATACGATTGACGTTGTGAAGGTCTTGGGCGATCACTGCCAGCTGAGCTTTATCCATCGGCAAGATGCCGTCTTCCATTGCCTCCAAGCGTGAGCGAATGCCGTTAAGTGGGGTTCTGAGCTCATGAGATAAGTCTGAGTTCATTTGTTTATATTGCTGATGTAACCCCTGTAACCACGCAGCAAGATTATTGAAGCTGCTAATGATTTCACCCACTTCATCATGGCGCTTAAGCGCCAAGCGGGTATCTAACTCGCCCGACTCTATCGCCTTAAAGCTACGTTTAAGCTGTTTAAGCGGCGACAAGAAGTACCACGACCCCAGCCACGCAAGTAATGCAGCAATAATCGATAAGATGACCAAAGTAAGCATAAAATCGTCCAGCATTGCTTGCTGTAGCGCTTCCTTTTCAAACGACCTGTCTAGCAGTACCTTGGGAAGCCAAAATAATTCTTCATTTTGCGCCAGTTCATGTTGCACTTCATTAAATTGCACCACAAAGGCTGCAACACCGGGATGATGAATTGAAAATTGATGACCGGATTTGACCTGCTCATACTCAATTGAGAGCGTTGGGTCGAGGGTTTTTGCACTCGTGGTTAACTTGGTGTCTCGCCAAATAAACAGTTGCTCGGGAAAAGTCGCTGATAAAAACGTCAGCGTCGCTTCTGGGTTTACAAAAGCTTTATCAGCCAATGCGGCTTCCACTAAGTCATCATCAAGCAATGTATGCCCAAATGTCACCGCACTTTGCTTATTGAACGCTAAAAAGGTGCGCTCCGCCGAGTGTTTAGATAACTGATAAAAGCTCCCAAGCAATGCAAAGGTACATAGTGCCACAAGTAAGGTAAATTTAGTTTTTAATTTCATGGCAATACCTTATGCGCGATAAATTGATAACCCTGACCATAACGCGTAGCAATAAACTTAGGCTCAGCTTTGCTATCGCCCAGTTTCTTACGAAGGTTTGCTAAATGCGTGTCAACGGCACGGTCTGTGATCGGTGCATCGCTCCCCCACACTTGCTCTATTAATTGTGCACGGCTAAATACTTGGTGAGGTTGTTTGGCCATGGTGAGTAGTAACTCAAACTCTACCGCCGTCAACGCAGGAGTCTGCTTTGCCACAGTGACGGATTTGCTCTCTAAGTTAATGCTTAAGCCATCAAACAGCAAAGCGGCACTTTGCTGTCCACGATAGCTGCGCTTACATAGCGCTTTTGCTCGGGAGATAACTTCACGCGGACTGTAAGGCTTACACACATAATCATCCGCGCCAAGTTCAAACCCCTCAAGGCGGTCGGTTTCAGACACTTTTGCGGTCACCATAATGGTAGGAATGTTGCGCATAACGGATTCTTTAAGTAGCTCACGGCCATCACCTCCTGGGAGCATAACATCCAAAATCGCAAGCTCAAATGTGAGGTTTTGTAAGGCTCGATGGGCATCTGGGGCGTTATCGAAATGGACAACCTGCATATCCGCTTGTGCCAGATATAAACTTAAAATCTCGGCACTGCTTGGGTCATCCTCGACATATAAAACAGTATATTGGTTAGGCATTGTTGAAATTAACTTAACGAGTCGTGCTGAAGTATTCGAAGCCTTTTGATAGCCGCAATACCTTTCATCATTATTGTGATGAGAGTCAATCGCGCCCACGCAAGTAAGCGATCCGTCAGCTGATAATGTCAATAGCTGCACTATGCCACAACCGCACAGCTTATTAAACGTAGTGACCATAGCAAATTATACCAAGCTGTAAACACCGCATAACAAAAAACAATCAACCATTCACCCTCTTGATTGATGGTAACCATCTATAATAAAAGGACTTTTACATTACTTATCAATGCAAAATCGCAACCTTTGCAACCCGTAGTTAATAGTGTCACTAAGACACAAATACACAACAATACAAATTTTGATCGATTTAAATCTTAGTGTCGCACAGACAAAAACTTATATTTATTAACATAAAAAACCCTTATTTTTGATTTAATCTGGACAATCGTTTATTGTGTCCAAAAGACAGTATCTAGATAACCGATGACTTCTGAACACGATTTAACCGAGTTTCACACCCCACTTTTTTCAGTAAACAACGTGCTATTTACAATGTTGCAGGACAGCCTAAAAGTACTGTTGGTAAAACGTACTAGCGCCCCATTTAAAGGTCGCTGGGAGTTACCTGGCGAGTGTGTTGATATTGAACTGGACGACAACACGGATATGAGTGCGCTGCGCAACATCAAAGCGCTCACCGCTGCCACTCCGCAATTTTTTGAGCAGCTACAAGCCTTCTCTGGGATCAACCGTGATCCACGAGGCTTTAGCGTATCGCTGGTTTATTACGCTTTGATTTCACCGCAATGTATCGCCGTAAAACCAAGTGCAGTAGAGGAAGTAAAATGGATGGATCTGAGTGCGATCCAAGATCTCGCAATAGCTTTTGATCATAAGCAGATCATCGCAACGGCAAGATCTCAGCTACAACAAAAAGCATTATATTCAATGATCCCCGTTTATTGCTTAGCGGATCAATTTACCATCGGACAACTTAAAGCTGCCATTGAGGCCATCATCGCCAAGCCTATTCAACGTAAAAGCTTAATAAGGCGTGTTGAAGCTTCCGGCATGCTTGAAGCACTCGATGAAAAAGTGAAGTCTGGTGGGCGACTGGCACAGTTATACCGGCTAAAGTCAGACACAGAAACTGTGTATTTTGAACGGAGTTTGAGCTTTGGATAAAGCACAGATCGTGGCAGTTTTTACGACAACGACAATATTGCTCCTTGCAAATAATCTAGTGCCTGACATTGTGCTTGCAACTGTTCGATAAAATCCTTGGTGTGAGCCGGTGGGATCTGCTGGTTTGGCCAAAGCGCATAAATGTTACGAGTAAATTGACAGTCACCGATATATTTAAATGCTGTTTTAGAGTGCGCGCGCAGCGCGGCTATTTCCGTCATTGGCAATACACCCGCACCGTTCTCTGAACCAACCAATTTTCTCACCAGAGTGATATCACCCACATAAGATACGTGATTGAACTGTGCAAGTAGTGTGAGCCATTCATCGGTTGCTGGAATTTGTGAAGCTTTAAACGGTAAGAACAAAGTTTGCGTAGTCGCAATCTCTTTAGCGACCACTACCCGCACGGTAATTTGCCCCAAGCGCTTTTGATAGACGCTAGAATCCTCCAGCTCGCCAACACGGATCGCTAAATCAAAGCGTTTTTGGCTTAACAAGGCCACACTGTTGGCAGGTTCAACATGTAATTGAATATCAGGATGTTGCGACTGAAACGATTGCAGTGCATCGTATAATGGATCAATTATTAGGTTTTGCGGGCATAGCAGGTGAAACGTCTTAGCTTCTAGTGTCGAAAGCGTTTCACTTTTTGCATGCAGCGCAAGCAGCGGATCAGCCATCTCATCGACTACAGCTTGACCGTGATTTGTTAGTCTAAGCCCTCTGGCACTGCGCAGTAATAACGGATAACCAAGCTTGTCTTCTAGCGCTAACATCCGTTTAGACAGCGTCGGGGCGCCAATCCCAAGCTCTTCTGCCGCCTTGGCAAAACTTCCCCAGCGGCTTATCTCAATAAACAGTCGTAAGTCATCTAGCATAATTACCCTTGCAATCTTAGCTTTCCACTTCTGCCATTCTGATCGACTGGCTATTCCCTACAATCATACCAACAGCCAAAGGAGAAAACATGCAAAAACTCGTTTTTACATTGCTACTGTCACTATGCCTGTCACTTATGGTGTCTGGGTGGGTTACGTACATCAACTTAGGATTAGTGGCAGACTTTACCATGCGATGGGCACATGCTTTTGCCAACGCTTGGCCAGCCTCGTTTGTCGCAGCTTATTTATTATCAGCCCCCGTTACCGCCGTTACTAAACGCATTATGGAGAAATACCATGACCATCAGCCACAATAACGTTAACTTTATCGCCCATATCACACCTAAGCCCGAGCACTATCAAGATTGTATTAACGCAATCCAAGAGATCTTGCCTGCCACTCATGCAGAAGCAGGTTGTTTACGCTTTGAACTTTATGAAAATGAAAACCGCACCCAGCTTACCTTAGTTGAGCGCTTCATTGATCAAGCCGCGTTTGATTTTCATCACCAGCAAGCTTACACCAAACAGGTATTTACACTGTATCAAGGATGGTTGGCAAAAGCGGTGGATATAATCGCCATCAAACCGCTGTAACCAACACTTTAGCTCGATATAGCACAATGCCATTTTATTAGGTGTTGTGCGATTGGTTTAGTGACTTGTTAAACCTTGGGTATTTTTACAAAGACGATATACTAAGGTGAAGTACAACAATAAAAGGAAAATGCCATGCCAGGATTACCAGCTGCACGGATTTCAGATATGCACGTCTGCTCTTTGGTGACTGGCACCGTGCCACATGTAGGCGGGCCAATATCAGGCCCTTCGGTGCCAAACGTGTTAATTGGGGGAATGCCTGCTTCTGTTGTTGGTGATATCGCTGTTTGTGTTGGTCCACCAGATACCATCGTAAAAGGCAGTACCAGTGTGCTTATCAGTGGCAGACCAGCAGCAAGAATGGGGGACACCACCAGCCATGGCGGTAATATCGTCCTTGGCATGCCAACGGTGTTAATAGGCTAAACACAATTAGCGGTGAGCTTGAAGCCCAGATCTACGCTCACTCGCTGTCCAAGCACCACGTTAATCAGACAGTAAGGCATATCGCCTATGCAGCTTTTCCAAAGACATAGCCAAAGCCTGTAGTGCGTTACGCTCCGATTGACAAGCCGCATTAAGCCTTGTCATCGCAGGACGACGAGGACTGGTTCGATGTGTCGAGTCCAGCTGAGATAACCACTTTTGTGCAGGGTACAATACATCACGCTGCAAGATCTCGATACGGTGAGCAATGATGGCTAAGCAAGCGGGGATATGCTTACAGTTACGTGGCCTAATTAATGCCTGTTTGCGCTGGCGGAAAAACTGGTAGTACTTACCAATACCATTGTCGATAGCTTTAGTAATTTCGTGACGGCGACCAAATTTCACCCATGTTAGCTTTTTCCACTGCGCGACATTAACTGGCGTCTGCTCCAGTGTATTCAAATCATGCGACAGCGACGATTTACCTAATAACGTTTGCCCAAGCAGCTTATAGTCTAAGGCCTGCAACTCCATTTCTAATCGTTTTAGTTGCGATAGCTGGTCAAACTGATTGGTGCTTTGTTGTTTCAGTACTTTTTTATTAAAAAGCTCAACTTGATCCAATACACTCACACCCTGTTTTACCGTCGTATTCGCTTTACTCAATGACTTTTTGTTGAATAATTCCAGCTGGTCGAGCACACCAACCCCGCGCTTTACTTGGGTATCACTTGGCATTAATTGTGAGGGGTTAAATCGGGTCACCTCATCTAGTAGTCCCAAACCGCGCTTTTCTATTGTTTTCACCGAGTTTAAGTTGCTCTGATTAAACAGCTCAATATCATCCAACAACCCATGACCGTGCTTTTCCTGCGTTGACGTTGATTTTAAAGTAGATTTATCAAAGCTTCTGATATCATCAAGTAAAGAGCTAGGCTTAGATAACTCCACTTTACTCAGTAAGGATTTATCAAAATTTTGTACTTGTTGCAGAAAAGGCGCAGGACCCACTTCATCGCTCTTGGTTTTCAGATCCTTCAACCGAATTTTACGAGACTCGATATATTCTTGCGCTCGCTCCTTTAGCGACTCAAATTCAGATAAATGCTCATTGCAGTAGTCAAGCCACACTGCCATATCCGTATTGTCTCGCACTGTTGCAAATAAAGTGGAGTCGGTTGCATTGACAATAAGGTAAGCAGCAATGAGCGGATCTTTTAGCAAATTGTCATCAAGATACGGATGATGTTTATTGATTTGCAGTAAATGTCGGTTAATCTTTCGGGTGTAGTAGTACTCTTTCGCTAATACTGCGATCTTTTGTACATAAAAAGCGGTCAGAGTCAGTATTTTCGTGACATTACCAGGGAGTGTGATCCCAGAAATGACCGAAAAGCTGTTATCAATTGCCTTCACCAACTGTTTACCTGCCTCAGCCATCGCCAGCAAGAATTGGTTATTCGCAAATGTCGTCAAGGCTGTTCTCAGCTGATAGGTTTTATTGGCCAGCATCATCGTTTTGCTATCTTTAAAACGCTGAGAGCAAGCTTTAGCTGCCATTTTCACCGCATCTGTGTACTCTTTTACAGATTTGGCGGCAGAAACGATAGCGTTGATACCAGGCACTAAAGCAATACAAATTTCAGCAACCAAGCTTATCAACAGTTCGCGGATACTCACCCAGCATTCTTTGACAAAGAACATAAAGTCTTGCGCTATGCCTTTCAAAAAATCGATAACGGTTTGCGCGATTTCTTTTACCCAGTGGTAGCCCTGTTTAACGGCGGTAGCCATGACATTGCCACTTTTGATTTGACTCACAATCGCATTGGCAATTTTATGAATTTCTGATGATTCACGCCGCTGCTCTTCATTGTAATTTGACTGTACTTGGCGATCTTTCTCTTGTTTTTCACGCTTTGACTGTGTGATGTCTTTCTTGGCCTGCTTCACCATGTCTTTCAAGTCATCTTTATACAGAAACTTTGCACGGCTGCCGTATAAAATCCTCACACAATCTCGCTTGGCCTCTTTGGCCAGCAACAAAGAGAAGTCATCAATCTCTTGATCTTGTTTTTCTGGAAATAGAAAGTGATGCAAGCGCTCAACAGGAAAGTTATTATCAGCCGAGTTTCGCTGGCTTGAACGCCAACCGTCTTGCTTCAAATATTTTTCTTCTTTGCTTACCTGCCATAAGAAATAGGCACTTTTTAATTCTCTAAAGTTGGCAGCAGTTGCAGACGCTCGATACGCTGCAACTTTGCTATCCACTTTTCGTAATAATTTGCCTCTAGGTGTCAGTCTAATACTGGTGTCATTGCGCCATGTATTCAAGATATGAGTCGTGGCAAACGGCATGAAAGCTCCAAGGGATTATTGATCTATCATAGATAATAATATTGCAGCATTGATAGCATGGCCAACCATATTTTCAGGTGGTAGTACCACAGGTAACTCAGGTGCAACGATTGACCCGGTTCCTGACCAAAAGACTGAGTAAGCTAGCCAACCAAATGCGTTGTCTAGCCCTACCCGTTCAGCGAGTTGTTGTGCACGGATACGTAAGGTTTCGCTCGGGGACTGCAACCAGCTCTCTACACAGCTTAATACCTTATGCTCATCATCTGTGTTTGCGCCATAGGATTTCACTATTTCAAGCCCCCAGCGGATAGCATTCATCACCGCTAGACCATGTGCAATAAGTTGAATCGCATCCCGCTCTAGATCAGCTTTTAGCAGTACAGCGACCCCCTGCTGTGGCGTCAATGTTGGCTGTAATAAGTGGCTAGCTTCTTCAGAAGCCTTATAGCGCCCGATAATCGTCGCGATAGACGCTTGCTTGAGTTGCCCAAGCACTTGCTCATTAATTCTCGTCATTAATCTACTCAGTTTATTTTTACCAGCGCACCACTGATCTCAGCCATTGCCGTACCACTGAGCTTTGCCATTGCCGTTGAAGTGACTTGTGCACCGGCCGTCCCTTCTAGCTTTGCAATGGCTGTAGACTTAACATTGACCCCAGCTGTCCCCTCTAGATTAGCTTGAGCCGTGGCTTTTAAATCCAAATTGGCGGTAGCACTAATTTTGGTTGAAGCTTTGCTAGCACTCGTAAAATTCATCGCCGAGATCGACGTATCTTGAGACGATTTCAGGTCAATAGCCGCGCCTTCTATTTTAATTCCAGAGCTAGATATTGTAATTTGATTGCTCCCCACTTTTAGCGCAATCTCACTGTCTCCTTCCAGTGTAATTTTATCCGCTTTCAAGCAATAATTTTTCGTCACAGAAACCGTTTGTGACTCTTCCACTGAAGTCGTCTGATTTTTCTTAACCGTTAGGCTATCATCGGCATTGACTAAATGTGTGGCATTGTTTGCCACCGTGACGGTAAAGTCTTTACCTGACGTAATCGACAGTAACTCCTCACCTTTTTTGTCATCAAAGCAAATTTCATGGGCGGTATCGTCGGCTAAACCCGTTTTAATGCTCGACTGTGTCGCATCTTTTTGTGGGTAAAGTGGTTTAGTATTGCTATTAAAAACACTGCCAATCACTATCGGCTTATCAATATCGCCATTGATAAAGTCAACGATAACCTCATCCCCTATCCGCGGGATAAACTGCATTGCGGCCTTACTACCAGCAGTTTGCTGCATTACACGCAAATAGCAACTGGTGGACTTATCATCTGCCGTATCCCAATAAAAATGTACTTTGATACGCCCATCAGTATCTTGGCTGATTTCACCTTTACTATCTGCAGCGCCACTTTCCGTGACTACCACCGCAGAGGTGATCCCACGTGCCAATGGCTTAGCTGGATGTCGGGGGGTCAATGGTTGCGCTTCATCACGACAGCGCACCACACAGCGATAACTAGTCGCTTGATTTGACTGACGCACATCAATATGGTGATTGACTGCTAAAACGTTATAATCGCCTTCTAATTGACTTTGAAGGTGCGTCACCACTGATAGCTTGTTCCCTACTACGACCACATTCGCATCTGTCTCCATTTCGATATCGCCACCTTGTGCTTGTTCAGCCTGGTTTAGCTGCGTCGCGAGTGTACTGACATCGCTAAAGTCATTGCTATCGCTTTGTAACCCAACATATTCAAAGCCGTTGCTCGTAGCGGTAGTCACACTGGAGCTTGAAACTTGACTTTTGGCCGACTCAACTTTTGTTTTTGTATAGTTATAGCCAGAAAGGGACAGTGACTTTTTAACCAGCTTTTGCATCGGTTCAAAGCGTTGTAGCAAGAGGTTTTTCGCGGTTTTAACTTGAGCATGGTCAAACTTAGCTTGACTGTTTGTGTCTAGTGGTGAACTTGCACTTTGTACCTGCAAAGTGTGTTTACCACTTGATTGCGCAAAATAGAAAATAACACCTGACTGTGCCATCAATCGAGTAACAAACGCTAAATCGGTTTCATCATACTGGGTACAGTATTCCAATTTAGCGCTAGGCATAGTGCCAAACTTGTACATCCCCTTAAAACCCGCATTATCAAAAATATCCGACAGAATATCTTTTACAGATTGCCCTTGATAAATTCGATATGTGCGATTAAAACGCAGTAACCAGAGCCAAGATTTGAGCACCAGTTGAAACCGTCGCACACTATCAGCTCCGCTTTCAAGTTCAGTTATTTCCGCCACATACGCCTGATACTCTAATAAATTATTAGGTCGACCCGCGACGTCCTGATACCAGTTTACTGTTAAAGTTTCTCCTAGCAAACTGGTACCATCATCACCATCAGTGACAAGTTCCACTTCAGCAGATACGCCCTTATCTACCTCATCACTGATGTTGCAGTAGTTCAGGCGATACGTTTTGCCGCTGGCTGTTTTTGCAGCCAAATAGCTCACCTCACCTGCAATATAAGTTTCCATATTGATACCTTATTGAAGTAGATTAATCACTGTAAAACGGTACTTGGCACTGACAGCCGAGCAAAAAATTCAGGACTCAGTAAGCTGCTGTTATCACCAGCGCCTTTAATATTAAACACCACAGATGCGCCTTGTTGTGTACTTATCTCAATCGCATCTTGTCCTGTGTGTTGCTGAAAGCGCTCTATTAATCGCATGGGCGACCACACCCCTTCAAAGGTTTGTGTCAATTTTTGGTTGTTAAGATCGGTTAATATCAGCTGTAAAGACTGCTCTGAGAAATTTTCTGGCCACACAAACTGAGTCTCCACTAGAGGCCCATGCGTGTAGCTCAATTTACGCTCTCCCACCCGGAGCAAAAACTCACTTAAGGCAGCAGACATAGCTTTTGGCGCTACGGTAATAGTAAACTTCAAATTCCCATCTTGGCCATAAAGTGTTTGTTGTAGTTGACGATACGTTGACAAGAACTGGGTGACATCCGGTGCGATGGTTAGGCTTGCCTGTCGTCCAAATACGGGTAATTCAAGCACGTCACCAACCGTTACAAATTGTGCCAGTATTTGTTTATCAAAATCACTAATAGCACTATTTGGTGCAAAGAATGCAGCCAGTGCACTCAGTTTCAAATCTTCACCAGACTTATTAAATGGGTAATAAGCAGCTACATTATTGCGGTACGGGGTTACCACATCTTGCTGCCATTGTTGTTGTAAGTATTCAGAGACCTTACGCTTAACATGGGTAGTGGTTTCACGCAGCACCTGTTCAACAAGTTCAGCCATCAAAGGCTCATCATAACGACTTAACCAAAGTCCAGAAAAGTCTTTAAAGTTAGTGGGGTCGTTAAGCTGCTCAAAATATGTTTGACCAGGAAACACCGTACTATCAGCTTGAGCTTTCCAATCTTTTAATGCTTTTAATTCAGCAACAAAGACTTGGTACTCTGCTGCTAATACATCTGCACTTTGTACGAGAATTGGACTACTAGAAAATGCTTGGCGGATCTTTCCTGCAATCTCGTTAAACTCCTTGGCCTGTTCTATCTCCAGCAACAACGCTTTATTTAACGTTGCATTGGCTTTGTCAGCCAACTGCTGCGCTTTTTGTACTTTAGCCGCCAGTTTTTTTGGTGCATTCGCAGCCGATACTTGCGATTGTTCTGTACTAGGCACATCAATGGACTGGACGTATACGTACGCTCGCAATGTCGTGTAAAGTTGTAATAACGGAGACTGTTCACTTTCTGTAAGTTCAGACAGCAACACCTCTAACGACAGCTCAGGTACAAGATGGATCCCTGAATAATACTGCCGCCAAAAACTGATATAGTCATTGATATAACTAAATTTAATATAATTACCAATGCGGGCAAGTTCACGCTTAGAAGGTGTTTGTTGAAACAGACCATGATTGTCTTGCACTAGTTTCTGCATAAATGCAGACTCTGGTAAAAACGACAGCTGCTGTAATGCCTTGGGAGTAAATAGTTCAGGTACGAGAAATTGGGTATTTTCGCGCGAGACTCCAAACAAGCTCACATGGTTGTTATGCTTTGCTAAAAGCGTCGGCCTAATGTCAATTAACTTAGCAAATTCAGGTAACTGCTTAACATATTCATACATAAGCTGATTAGTGTCTTGCAGTGCAAGCTGTGAATCAATCAGTGCCAATAATTCTTCGTTGGTATCTATCTTGTTGTAACCAAGTAGGTATAGGTCATCAATTAGGCTCAACACGGTCTGAATTTGTGTATCGTCTAGCATACCACTTTGCGCTAACGACTTTGCGAGGTGCTTTTCTACTTGTGCTTTATTTTCTGCTTGCGCAAATGATAGATAGATATCCTTCACATTGATCACATTAAGGTAATCTTCTAATTCTAAGTAAACAAAGAGTTCTTGTTCCAGGTATTTACTCAATGTTGGCTCTAGTGTGGTGGCTAATTGCTGTTGATATAAATCTCGATAATGCTCTTCTCGATCAATAGAAGCCAAAAAAGGAAATACATACCAAGGTTTGTGCGCTTTACTTTGAGAAAACGCTCTATAGCCAGATTGTAGCAAGGTGAGCGGCTCAATCAGTGAATCTAGCTCATCAAAGCTGATCGCTTCTTTGTTTAAAATATACTTATAGTCTTGATGTAACTGACTAAACTCTTGATGCAACGATTGGTTATAATCATAGGCTTGCCACCCGATCCACGCAGAGCCTGTCAATACCGCCCCTGCGGTACCAAGCATAACAAGCTGACGAAAACTATGACGCCAGATCTTCCATTTATTTACTGGTGCTAAATGCGCTAATGGCAGTACTTGGTTGGTAAACGTTTTTGTGATTTCTGCTTTGGGTTTTAAGGTGGTTTCAGCTACGACTGGCAGTAAAGACTGGTTGACCTCAATTAATGTATGAGCCGTTGCAAGATTGACACGTTGCTGCCCGCCTTCCGACTCAACAAGATGAAAACTTTCAATTTTGTACGGTAATACCTGACCATTAAAATCAGCCAGCTCATCAATAAAGTGTGACACCGCAAGCTTTAAATACTGCAGTTGCATCGGCCCTAGCAGCTGCTTACGTTTAAATTCATCATCTAACTGCAACGATACTTGTTGCAGGTTGTTGGCAAATAGCTTTTTAAATAACAAGTCATAAGCTTCACTGAGCGCCTGAGATGACTGTAACCCTTGCTCAGAAAAGTAAATAGAGAGATCAGCAAGCTCAACGCGCTCATTGAGGCTTTCAGCAATACCATCAAGTTTGTTAATACCACATAAGAACAAATGCGCCGGAACAGGATAACCACTTCGTAAGTAGATAGATTCAAGGCGAGCTTTAAAGTCTGCAATAAACTCTTGTTTTGCTTTTTGCGAGCGCTGGATCACGCTAAACGCATCACTCAGTAGCAATACACCATTTAGTGGCTGCTTGGCACGAATAAAGCTTAACCACGCCAAAAAGTGCTGCTGCTCCTCAACTTTAGCTTGAACATGCCAAATCAGTGCTCCTTGAACATGGTAGACCGTAATATTGGCCGGCATTCCATTGAGTTTAACGCGGTTAAATTGAGCAAATGAGTCGCTGGTATTACCTTCTGAAATAACCAGATACCAAGCCGTTTTATAAATATTTCCACTTAGCTTCAGCTTTTTCGCAATCCGCTGATAAAGGGTGGAATATTGCTTAAAAAAGTTTCTTCTTTGGTATCTTCCCACCACAAAGCGGTTAATACTCGGTACATAAATCACCAGTAAACTCACCAGCGCAAGCAGTGCTCCAAGCCAATACCAGTGGGTCGCCAACGTTAATAAAAAAGTCATTATTACGAGCAGCATAGCCAATAACATGATGGATGCACCGATCCATAAACGAGCTAATGGGGTCTTCACTGATACTCCTTGATGTAGGGTGAAATATTACAACTTTCGGCAAAGAACTGACTCACCTCTTTCGCTTGGGTAAAACCATTGGCAATAAAGCCAACAAATTGGCTTTGTCCGACTTCTTCGATAACTAAGGGGTAGCGTGCATTGTCACATTCCTGCTTCAACTTCTGCGCCCGAGCCATATTTTTAAACGCGCCAATTTGCACTAAGTAACGAGTCGCTGCCTCTGATGTCATCATCAAATCTGACTGACTATGCTCTAGCGCAACTTGTGCTTGTGACTGCTGTAATGACGGATCACTAGGCACTGTAGTGTCAAGTTGCTGTATTTGTCGGCCATCATAAAACCTCGCGTTTTCGATGAA
Source organism: Pseudoalteromonas peptidolytica (assembly GCF_012641745.1). Lineage (GTDB taxonomy): Bacteria > Pseudomonadota > Gammaproteobacteria > Enterobacterales > Alteromonadaceae > Pseudoalteromonas > Pseudoalteromonas peptidolytica. Next base: position 21,500 of record NZ_WEHZ01000008.1, on the reverse strand, counting down.
CATTTTTTTCGGCTGCAACTGCTGGATATGCAAAAAAGTATCTCCCGCCATTTCTTGGTATTCTTGGTTCTGCTGCGCATAGATTTCACCAAAATACTGGTTATAAATAAGCAAGCCAGTGATCATCAGCGCCATGAAAGTGAACCAAAAGCTCAGTGGTGAGATCCCGGTAAACAGCCCTATGTTTCGGCCTAATTTTTGAGCTGGAGGAGCAGGTGCTTCCAGTGATAGTTTGAATGCACCAAGCTCAGTTAGTGCAAAGCTTACCTCTGCGGTGAGTTTTTTAAGCTCAGTTACCTGACCGTTGTGATACTTTCCTTTAAAGCCCAACTGCAAAATGAGATAGCAGATTTTAAGCAGTGCCAGATGTTTTTTGGGAAACTCCATCAGCTGAAACACTAGGTTAAAGAAGGTATCACCACTGTTACGGATCCCAAATAATTGGCTCACTAGGGTCTTGTTTTGCCACTGAGTAGTATCCAAATGACAACCGTAACTGACTCGCTCATCAAAAAAAGCAGCCCAAACAAAACAGAGTTTATCGAGCAATGCTGGCGATACCGTTCGCTCTCTTCCTCTTTGTTTAATACTTTTCAGCTCAGTAATAACATTGGCTCTAAAGTTTTCTAGTGCCGCAGCATCCTCTAACGACGATACCGACTCAACCATCGCAAGCAATGGTAAGCTAAGTTGTAACAGTGCCTCTTCCTGCCAACTAAACTCTGTTAGCAAGTCTTTTAACGCGGCATTTTTCTCATCTACAAGTGAAAACTGGTTCACCGTATAACTGGCGGTATTCATCATTAACTAATCAAAAATAATTTAACGTCATCGACATGAATACGGGCATCAATATGTAGTGCCAGCATCTCCTTGTTGTCTACTATTTTTACCCACAGCGGATCGTCCAAATCAATCTGAAAGTATTCGGTTGAACCTTGCTCTTTTAACTCTGGTGGCGCATAAGGCAACGCACTGACTCGCACGCCTGGCGTCGCATTTTTTATACAGTTAATGATGCTTTTATTGCCCGCCAGCTTAAACCCTGTAGTAAATAGCTCTTTAGCTAGGCTTTGCGGACTAGTTACAGCAATTACCATGCGTTTAGTCTGACTAATATCGTGTTGCTTCACCTTAACCAGCAACATTCTGCGACTATCAAACAGGGATTTATCCCAGATATACTCAATGACATTTTGCTGCTGCGTAATCGACAATTTATCTTTGATTTTTGCCAGTACGGTATGGAATTTCTCATACAAGCTATCGAATGTCAGCGGTGTCCAAGGGGTACGCATTTCAAAATCGATACTCAGTAGTGCGGCTTCAAACTGCTTAAGTTCAAAGTAAAAACGACCTAACTTATAGTGCTGTGTTCGCTGTGTAGCCTCCAGCCAAGGCAGCCAGTGGTAAATCACCGTCAATAGCTGCTGCTCTTTATACCACGCGCTGTTACTTTGCGTATCCACTACAGACTGTAAGCGTGTCAGGAGCTGATTGACCTTAGCATTAGCCAGTGTTTCTAGCTCCTTTACTCGCTCCAGAAGAATATCGGCCGCCCCGATACTCAAGCAATCAGGAATAAAGGCGCGATCTATCACCACTTCACCGTCGCTGCCCACTTCTAATACTTTCCCGACCGCCAGTTTCACAAAACCATCAAGATTTTCTTGCTCTAGCTTCAACGCCACATTTAAGCGTGCAGTTTCAATTTCAAGCTCAGCAGCTTGATTGTTGGTAAAATCAAACACACGCGCAAATTCTGTGGTATACCTTGAGTTAGACGCACCATTGTCAAAGCTATTATTGCCAGCAAGATAAGCAGGTACAACAAGATAAACCATTTGGTCTATCGTCCCTGCGGGGATCTGAAATGCTATTTCATGACTGAGTTTAAAATACTGGCCGTCTGGTAATATCCCTTCACATGACATCACCGAAAATTGACCAAGCTTCAGTAACCCCTCATTGATCTTTAACTGTGCCAAACCGCAATGGGGAGCAAATTCACTAGTTGTCAACGCACTATATTGTTGCGTAACATTTTCAAGGTGTGCTTCCATTTGCTGAAAGTGCTGAGGATATAAAAACGTGCCCTCACGCCAAACAATTTTATTACTCAAAGTTATGCTCCCCAACTAAACAAACTATCCATCCAGCTTTGTTGTGGGATGACAGAGAACTTTATTGAAGTCCCTTGGAGCCCCAGCCAAATCACTGTATTTTCAGATACGTCTTCTGGCACTTCAATCACCGCTTTGGTTGTGCCTTGTTGATAATCACTAAATTCTACTAATACCGCCAAATACCTCACCCCAGGTAACAGCTTAAGGGTTTTTTGTTGTTTGGTATTGGGCATCACCGGATACAAGCGCTGCTTTTCAATTAATTGTTCCGCTAAGATCTTAGTATCAGATTGAAACAAAGAGATAAACTCGCTCTGCATAAACCTGTCCGACTTAGTCAGCTGGTAGACACGCACAGCAACTGGGTTGGCGACTTCGTTTGCCCAGTTCAGCTTTTCATTGGCCTCTAACTGTAGTTGGATCGGTAACGAAAAGCGCTGTAGCGGATCAGCACTTGAGCAACCCACCATAAAAAAAACCAACAGTGAAACTAAAATTACTTTTGCATACATTCGATTAATAACGCTTTAAACTGACGCTTAAAGTGTCCTTCGTTCATTTTTCTTGTGTAATAGTGCTTATATGCAGTCCAGTGCTTGCCACTCCATCGTGAAGGTGGCCCCACCATTTCCTCTATCAACTGTGGGTCAAACTCTTTGAGAAACTCATCCATCACTTGGTCGAGCATCAACAACATTTGTTTTTGTTGCTGCCACGGGCTGCGAGAGGCCTCAAGTAGCTTATCTAGCTTTTGCTCAATAGCTGCATTATTGACGCTACTCTCTGACTCTACCGCATTGCCATGCTCTCGTTGGTACTCTATAAAAGGTGCTTGCTCCGCTTGTTCTGTTTGCGTATTTATCTGTTCCAGTTCAGTCTCTAGATCAGCAAAAATATTGCTAGCATCAAACTCAACCTCATCAATAACATCAAAAAAAGCTTCTTCTTTTGGTTCGGTGGTAAGTGGCGCAGCTGACAATTCAGGCTGCATTGAGAGTAATAAGGTGTAACCGAATACGACGATAATATCGCCATCAGAGAGCAACGATGAAGAGTGTGTGATCTGCGGACGGCCATTTAAGCGCACCCCTTCGACTTCAGTGTAAAGGCGCAGCTGCCCACTGTCGGCTTCTTGTTCGATGCGCGCGTAGATGTCATGCTGCTGCGTCTCTTGTTCTGCGTGAGGTAAGATTAAGTCACACTCGATTGAAGCGCCTAACACCACCCCTGACTTGGAAACCGTCGCCATTCTCGAGAGTAGCCGAACATCATCAGGACACTCTGTGACTTGTAACATTGCAGCATTCATTTATTACTTCCTATTATCGGCAACAAGACAATTTGAGGCGGCACTATTAAAAGCCTCAAGAAAAGTGGGGCGCGCTTTTAAAAAGGCGTTTGAGAACAAAACACCCAGTTCTATGGTGCCATACTCGCGCCGAGAAAAGTTGGTATTATGTAGCTTAAACTTGGCCAGCTCATACTCAAATTCATGCTCATCGATTAAAATCGCATCGACTTCATGACCTAATAACAACTTTAACAGCGCATGTCCGTTGCGTGGTTTCATTTGTACGTTGTAGCCTTTACGTTTGATGTCAAACCATTCATCTGAACCAAACTCAGCTGCCACTTTATATTTTTTATACAAGGGGTTGCTGTCACTGATATCCATTTCAGCACCAGAGAAATACCAGTACAAGTGTTTTTTCGCGATGGCAGTAGATAAACTCCCATAGCGCGATCTTGCTTCACTCCCCGCGACAGCAAAAATGGCGTCCAGCTTACCTGTACGCAACTTAAGCTCAGCTTCTACCCAAGTATCAAATTCTGCACGATACGGAGTTTCCATGCGGCTAAATGCGCACTGAACTTGACGGATCACCTTTCCTTTAACCAGCTCGTTTTCAACGTAGTGGTACGGATAGGCGTCATGCGTTGCCAGTTGCACCACCTCTTTGGCCACCGAGTGTGTTGTCGTTAAGGCAAGACCCAATATAAGGGTCTGTATAAGGTTGATTGTTCGCATCATTTCGTTAATTTATCGTCAGTTCAAAACCTGAGCTATCAGCCGTTCCCGAGATCACCACCGCTGTGATGGCCTCACCTTGACTAATACGTTCAATACAGCGCTCAGCTAGTTGCGGCATCAAATTGCGATTGATGATCTGCTCGATAGCACGGCCACCAATCGTTGGCTCATTGCCTTTTGCTACCACATATTCCACAAACGCCTGATCATAACTAAGCGTCGCACCATATGTTTCTGATAGCTTTTGTGCCACACGTTTTAATGAAATTTCAGTAATTTCAGCCAGCTCATCGGTATTTAACGGATAATAAGGAATAATATTACAACGACCTAAAAAGGCCGGTTTAAAGAAGCTTTGTAACGCAGGTCGCACATTCTCAACAAGCTCCACTAAATCTGGACGTGAATCACTGACATTACAAAAGTCGACAATAGCGCTATCTGCGGCATTGGAAGTCATGATGATCAAGGTGTTTTTAAAATCTATATTGCGACCTTCACTGTCTTGAATACAGCCTTTATCAAATATTTGATAAAAGATATCATGGACACTCGGGTGGGCCTTTTCCATTTCATCAAGCAGTAGCACACAATAAGGGTTGCGGCGAATAGCTTCCGTTAACACACCACCTTTACCATAACCAACATAACCCGCTGGAGAGCCAAGCAACATAGACACTTTATGTGCCTCTTTAAACTCAGTCATATTGATGACCGTCATATCCTGCTCACCGCCAAAAAGTTGATCTGCCAACGCCAATGCGGTTTCTGATTTACCGACCCCACTTGGGCCACACATTAAAAACACCCCAACTGGTTTACGCTTATCCGTTAGTCCCGCACGCGATACCCGAATGCTCTTAGACAGCTCATGCAGTGCATGTTTTTGACCAATAATTCGCTGATGTAATGCCGTTTCTAATGTCAGCAACTTAGCCACTTCGTCTTTAACCAAATTACCAATTGGGATCCCCGTCCACGCGCCAATGACTTGTGCAATGATGTGCTCATCAACAATTGCATGTACCATTGGCTGCTCACCTTGTAACGCTTTTAATGCTGCCAATTGCGCCGAAAAGTCGCCTTGCTCTTCACCAGCTTGGATCTTTGCCAATGTTGAAACTAATTCTTTTTCCTTCTCCCATTGCGCCTTCAATGACACTAATTGGGTTTCAAGTTGCGATTTTTGTTCTTCTTTTTCAGCTATTGCTGTTGCCTGATTAGCCAGCATCTCATGTTCTTTAGCCAAAGATACTAGTGCTTTTTCTAAATAGCGGATCCCTTGCTCTGCTGCTTCGATACTGGCAGGTTTAGCACTTTGTGTTAATGCAATCCGTGCACATGAAGTATCTAGCACACTAATAGCTTTATCTGGCAGCTTACGACTTGGTAAGTATCGGATAGATAAGTCCACTGCCGCTTGCAGCGCCGCTTCCGTGATGAATACTTGATGATGGCTTTTTAACGATTCAGCTACGCCACGGAGCATCTGAAGCGCATCCTCAGCATTGGGCTCTTCAACCTTGACTACCTGAAAGCGACGAGTCAACGCAGGGTCTTTTTCAAAATACTTTTTATACTCTTCCCAGGTCGTCGCGGCGATAGTGCGAAATTCACCACGTGCTAATGCCGGTTTTAGTAAATTAGCAGCATCATTTTGCCCTTCGGCACCGCCTGCGCCAATTAAGGTATGTGCTTCATCAATAAAAACAATGATGGGAACTTCAGAGTTTTTCACTTCATTGATCACATCTTTTAAGCGATTTTCAAATTCACCTTTTACACTCGCACCGGCTTGCAATAAGCCAAGGTCTAGTGAATGAATTTGCACACCAGACAATACTGGAGGTACTTCATTGGCCGCTATTTTTTGCGCAAGTCCCTCGACCACCGCTGTTTTCCCAACCCCAGGTTCACCAACAAAAATAGGGTTGTTTTGACGCTTTCGGCACAAAATATCTATCGCTTGCCTCACTTCATCCGCGCGACCAGATACCACATCAAGTTCATTATCTGCGGCTGCTTGGGTAAGGTTTACGGTATATTTATCTAATGCACCAGTAACGACATTATGTGCTGCGGTATTTGCAGCGCCCTTCGCTGATGTTTTCGGTGCAACAGACAAAGATTGAATATGTGCTTTTAAACTCTCCACCGAGACATTTTTGAGTGCTGCATATTCTTTTTGTTTAAATGACAATGGATCTGGCTGCAATATCTCCAATAATAAATGGAGTCCAGCAACAGCACTGTGGGAAAACTCGACAGAGGCAAGTAACCAAGCTGATTTAACTAACTCAATTAGCTCAGGACTAATGGTTGGCTGTCCAGAGTGGCTTGGCGACAGTTGGCTTAATTTGGCTTCGAGTTCTTGTACGAACTGCGCAATATTAACCTGTTGTGACTCAAGAAACTGTTGTAGTTTAGGGTCTCTGCCCTTCAATAATGAAAGTAACCAATGCTCGACCTCAATAGCACCAGCTTGACTATTCATCGCATCTGCTGCTGCATATTCCAACGCATTTTTTAAGTTACTATCTAAATAAGAAATTAGTTTTGAAATAGATACTTGAGACATGATTTATCCCTAACTCTACAGAGCCCTTACTGTTCGTTTCTGGTTGCCATTGCGTCGTGTTACATTCGCGTTCACACCTAACACAATGCCCTTTTGATGATGAGTGAGTACCAAATCAGATGGCACGGTTCCAATATATTGTGCTTCCACTTCAACCACGACTTCGTGGCTCACATAGTGGCTGCATAACGACTTGATCGCGCTTAATAGCTCAACTTGCTGCGCTTCTTGCTGCTCTAATTTCGAAAAAATAGCAGCATCTTCGTACATAACAGTGACCGTTAATGTTCTGCCAAGCTGAGCAAACTGTGCACCGAGTACCGCGCCTCGACCAAGCTGACAGGAGCCTAAATGGCTTCTTGCATGTGAAGGTATACTTTTGACCTCAATGTCACTCATCGCTAAGTGAATTGCATGAGGAAAATAATGCCTTAGCAAGCGCTGTAAGTTACTCAGAGAATAATGCTCTGCCCGAGTGATAAGTGTTGCAGGAAGCATGGATAACTCGCCGTAGTGCTCTGTAAGCGAGCTAAAATAGCTTTGCAAGAGCTGGCGCTGTTGTTGTGCTGCGGTCGTTGTTTCTGTACGAAAAATCAAAGAAGAAAATGATTTTATCTGTAAAGATTGATGCACCAAGGTATTATCAAAAATAGCAAGAAATCGTAGATAAGCTCGGTTATTTCGCAGATACGCTTCTTTGAGCCAATCTAAAATAAAATGTGCCAACCCGCCACGCTCACCAAATAAAGTGGCTTCGTTACTGTCTACCACAAAGTGCTTATCAGCCAGCTCTTGATAGTCTATTTTTCTTTTGCCATAGGTGTCTGAAAACAAGTGCTGCTTGAAGCTGATTTTTTTCGCCCCAGCCACCCGCAATAATCGAGTAAAGTGAAGTACCGAAGAAACTTTAGCAAATAAGCGTCGCGTCAACTGCATACTCGCGCTCCTAGTTGCGCATCAAAGCGCTTTGCAGGCCAGTTGTAACTGGTATATTTCACGGTTAATTGACTACAGCGATCAAATGGAGTTTGTGCTGCTAAAAAGTCATTAATAAGCTCAGCAAAAAGTGAAAAGTCAGCATTGAGCTCTGAGTTATCTAACGTCAGTGTAAGCGCCATGCCAGGTACAAATATCATTCTTCCTTCAACAAGAAATGGTGCATTGATCTTTTCAGCACACACGTCATAAATTGAATTTAGTTCCTGATGAGTGGCATTAGCGTTGACAAACAATTTTAAAAAGCCAATTAATGACGTTTTGGCGTCTTCTACTTGTAATAGCTGAGAGAGATTAAAAGACATGAGCTTGAGCAAGCGCCAGTAATTTTTTTCATCTGTTGCGACATTACTTGGCTGGATAGTGACACCGCCAACGTTAAACTCTCCTGCCAACGCTTCTTCAGTATTCACCACGATTTGGTTACCTACATGGACTTTGTTAGCAAGCTGCGCATCATAACAGGTGATATGTGCAAACGCGGTAAACCCATTAGGGTAAGTCGCTGTCGTCTTGTTTATAGGTAAAACAAGGTGCTTAACCTCATCCAAAGAAGCTGTTTTATTAGCCTCGTCAATATGCCCTAGTTTCACACTCTGAGACCAATATAACTGCGACTCAAAATCGACGGTCTGCGTACCTACCACAGGCGGGATCTCTTGCTGCCCCTGGGAGGTCACAACATACACTTTATCGATGGAATAAATTTGCACATGATGCTGACTGGCATCTGCTATCACGGGATATGACAGCTCTTGATAGTTCACTCTTACGGGCTCAGAAGATTGATGAAATAAATTACTAAATAGTGTTTTGTTTATCTTCACTGAGAGATTTCTTTCTTCCAGCAACACAGCTCCTAGCTCATTTAGGTAAAAGTCGATAAACACACTTTTACCATGACCGACATTAAGCTTATGCGGGTTTTTCAAAATAAAGAACTGGCGCTTTGCAGGGACAGAAAAGTACTCTTTAAGCTTAAAATAGGCGGGAATTTCGTTACTATCTATCGGTGAGATAAGGAAATCGTCGTCAGCCAGTAATGGATGAAAATTACCTTTACCCACATCATATGCAAAGTCGTCATCGGCCACACAAATGGCCACTTTGGTGACGGCTTGGTTAATAATATCGGCAACATTACGGCCAATAGACTCGTTACTAAAGTGCAACTGGATTGGTTGTGCCAGTGCTTGCTGCATATCCACATCACTGCTCAATGGCGATAATTCGACACGCAAGCAATATGGTGAAAGTTTACTATCGAGGTTGGCAGGCACAGCGTGTTGAAATGGGGTTTGCTCTAACTTAAAGCGCGATACCGACATAGGTGAGAAAGTCACAGGCAAGGAGTTACACAACTTAACCGTGGTGTTATCGTCACCTTTATTAATGACATCCAACTCAACTTCTACTTGTTTATCTAAAAACACCGGTTTGTTAAAGTCGTCGGCATTAGGCTGAAAATGCGCTTGCACCACCATAGGTAACGTTTTAAACAAATTAGGCGAGACAATATCCGCAAACTCTTCTACATGACGTGTTCGTAGGGCATCAATTTCCATCGCATTTTTTGCCGCAACCCATGCAAAACTGTCAATTAACCGTGTGACATTAGGATCTTCTTGGCCTTTGTCATTGAGGTTAATATGCTCAGCTTCTCTTCGAAAATGTTTTCGAAAGCCTTCTAAGCCATAGCGAATGCTCGCTAACTCATCTTCGAAGTGCTTTAACATACGACTAATCATATTGACTCTCGTTTTCAATCAATACAGTAAGACGCGTCAAATCAATATCAGTGTCAAACTGCAATAATTCTTCTTTGCCTTTAATCGAAAGTACAGCTGAGATCTCAAAACGCATCGTATTAGCAATATGTTTTTCTTCGTCTTGCGCAAGATACATAACTTCTATGCTGTGAAGCCTGGGCTCAAATTGACTTATTTTGTTTTTTATCCGCATGGCGATTTGCTCACCACTATTGAGTCGGCTAAATAGCGCAATGTCTTCAAGACCAAAGCAAATACTCGATTGATTGACCAATTCTCGGTCACGTTCCTGTAAAAATGCGGCCTCTGTTTTTAAGATCAGACCGATATTATGGTGGATCGACTGCACCACCTCGGTAGCATGATCCGCAGAGACATCTTCTCTATCCATATAAAATGCACTGAAAAAGCTCATCGTTCTACCGCCGTGGATAAACTTACCGTACTGGCGACTCGGTCAAATTGATACTGTGGCACCAAATCAACATGACAACTGTAACGCTTAAATTCACCGGACTCTTCCACGACACTGACTTTAGCCGACTTTAGGGGCATCTTCGCGAGTGTCATTTCATCCGACACAATTGAATTTGAGCAGTACTGCTCTAACCAATGTGTCAGGCTGTTTTCACAATCATGTGCTTCCATTGAGGAGCCAACCATTTCCCTAAGTTGCACCTTAAGATAATGGGCAATGCGACTGATCATCAGTGTAGTTTGTAGCAAATAGCGATTTTCTGTCTCACTTTCTGTTTTGATAGAGCAATTGGACTGAAAAAAGTACCTTTCATTTAATGGGTTATGGAATATGGGGATCAAACCAAGCTGAGAAATAAACGCCGCATTACTGGCCGAAAGCCGCGTTTTAAATACCACGGGCAGCTCCTCCTTTTTGGCGCCATAATAATGAATGGCGCTGCCCCCTGAGCCATCTAATTTGCGTGATTTTAAGAATCCAAACCACCTAACCCGATTAAACTCAATAATGACATTCTTTAAAAATGTCGTCGCCGTATTTCCCCAACGAAAGTTGTCTTGGGCATCTTCATTAAACACAAAACCCGCGGGGTGATAACGGTAAATGCGTCGATAACCGACCTTGTTAAATACCAAGCCAATAAAATGGCTGTTGTCTTTAGCCCTTAGACGATGCCAACTCTCAAATTCATGGGCGGCCAGCACCCGCTTTACCTTCGCGGTATCGCATAAAAAAGACTCTCCTATCGCCCCGAGGAACGCTTCATCAGCATCCAAGACGATAGGACAGAGGCTTTTCTCGCCAAGCTCTGCAAGTAGCTCAAGGGTATAAATATCATCAAATTCATTAGCATAATCGATATCTAAGCTAATATTATGGTCAATAACGATAAGACCATAAGGCTCTCCACCAAGTGTATTAAACTCACGGTTGGCTATTAGGTTATATAGCTTTGCCTGTTTTACCGACGGCGAAATATTGAGATCTTGAGATATTTCAGCCCAAGAGATATTCAGCAACTTTACTCTTACCGTCTTGTAATTGACTGGTAGGTTAACCAGCTCATGCAGTGATCGCCAACGCGCCTCTAATGCCACAAACTGGTGATGAGACATAACCAGTGACAGCTGTTCACTGATCAAATTGTCTATCTCAGCAATTAATAGCTTTACTTGTGCAATCTGGTTTGAGTGATGTACTGTCGTAGACATGGGGAATCGCGTTCCAGCGCTCAGTTAGTTAATACAAAGAAGTGGAGTGAGCATACCCACAGGTATTATCTCACTGCCACTTAATGCTTTTAACGCTCAGGTGAGGCGATAAAAACGTTTTTATCATTAGCCAGGTAGGCTTGCTACCATACGCACAGAGGTCGTTAGCTCTTCCATTTGTAACCAAGGACGCAAATGCGCAACGGCTGAATACGCCCCAGGGCGACCAGGTTGTTCGATCACTGAGATTTGTGCTTCAGCAAGTGGGGTTTTAGCACGTTCTTCATTACCCATAGCACCTGAGTTTGTGTACATCGCAATCCACTCACTCATTTGCTTTTGAATATCTGCCGCTTCCATATTCGAACCAATATTGTCACGCCCCATTACCTTGAGGTAATGAGCGATCCGGCTACTCGCCATGATATATGGCAAACGTGCAGAAATAGCTGCATTAGCGGTAGCATCAGGATCCGTATACTCTTTTGGTTTTTGCGTAGTCTGCCCACCTAAGAACACGGCATAATCTGTATTCTTATAATGTACTAGCGGCAAAAAGCCCAAATCGCTCAGCTCTTTCTCACGCTCATCGGTTAAGTTCACTTCAGTTGGACATTGCTGTGTAATATCACCAGAATCCGTGAGGTACGTGAGATTTGGCAAAGCCTCTACTTTACCGCCGTTTTCCATACCACGAATTGCAGTACACCAACCATAAGCTTCAAATGCTTGGTTCATTTTAAGCGCCATTTCATAGGCCGCATTTGACCAAACAATTTCATCATTGCTTGTCGGCTTTGGATTACCAGCGTTGTCAGTTGCAAGCTCTTCAAACTCAAACGATTTGATTTTTTTGCCTTTACCACCGTACGGTAAACGCGCCATGGTGCGAGGCATAGTCAACGCCACATAACGGGCATCATCGCTTTCTCTAAATGAGTTCCACGAAGCATAACTAGGCGAATCAAAAGCAGGTGCTATTGGTTTACCTTCACTGAAGGTAGAAAAGCTACTTAATTCGAACATTTCTGGCGCCGCCGCTGCGATAAATGGTGCATGGCTTGCTGCTGCCACTTCTCCCATATAACGCAATAACGCAACATCTTCATCATTTTGTGAAAACGCGTAGTCACCCAAGATCAGGCCGTACGGCTCCCCTCCCGCTGTGCCATACTCATGTTGATATAGCGTATTGAACAACGGGCTGCGGTCTACCGCTGGCGCATCTTCAAATTGCTCAAGCAGCTCATCTTTTGTGATGTTGAGTAACTTCACTTTTTGAGATGTACCCAGCGCACTGTTGCGGATCAGTTTTTGTAAACCTAACCACGAACCCTCAAGCTCTTGAAAACTGTCTTGCTGCATAATCGCAGAAAGCTGCTGAGACATTTTTTTATCAATCTCAGCCACCGCATTTGCAATAGTGTCAGTGAGGTTTTTATCCCATGTTACCGTGCCAGACATTGCTTCTTTGGTTAAAGAAGTCAGTAGCTCTTTAGTTCTATCAGGTGCCGTTTGACTCGTCGCACTGATAGCACGGTCTAAAAACGAACTGCTATCGCCTGCTGCTGCGCCGCCATCTTGCTGTAATTCTTCAGACATTACTCTTCTCCTTTCACGCCAAGCTCGCTAGACAACGCGCTCAATGAGTCCGCGCTTTGTAAAATGTCTTTAAGGAGCTTTTCAAAATCGCGAGAGCGATCCGCTTTACTTAGCAGCTCATTCAGCTGATTACGGGTTTCCAGTAGCTTTTTCAGTGGTTCGATACGTTGAACCAAAGCGTCAGGCTCAAAGTCTTTCATAGATTCAAAATCTAGATTAACTTCAAACTGGCTGTCATCAGCTTCGATGACATTATCTACTTTCAATGAAAGTGAAGGTTGAATACGGCCCAGTACATCATCAAAGTTATCTTGATCGACTTGAATAAACTCGCGATCTTCAACTTCTTTTGGGTCTTCTCTGTCACCAGAAAAATTACCGAGTACCGCTGATACAAACGGCAGCTCTTTTTTCTCAGTAGCGCCGTTAGTTTCAACATCATACGTAATACTTACGCGGTTTTTACTAACACGCTTATGTTGCGAATTAAGTGCCATAATGATTTACCTTACTTAAGATCAGCCGCAGAAGTAAGCTGGTTGGTGGTTGCATCGTATTTAACAGATGCAGCTTTCTCAAGCTTACCGCCTTCGTCTTCAACGAAGAAGATTTGCTCAATTTTGGTGTAAGTAAGCGAGAATGACTCAGACGGTTGACCACCATCGCTACCTGAAATACTAAAGTTTGCCATACGTGCTTCTTCAAGAGAGATAACATAGTAAGGCACAATCCCTTTACCATCACGAGACGGCTTAGTCATCACTAGCTCAACGGTTTTACCGTCTGCACCTGGCTGGAATAAGTAAGTTAGTAGGTACGGTGTTGCACCATCATACGTTTTAGAAATGCTGATTTCACCCAGCGCCACCATACCGTTATCTTGGTTGTTTGCATTGCCAATATCTACAGAAACGCCACGCATAGCGCCCCAAGATAGGCTATCTACCGCAAACCAACCTTTTTTGCTGTTTAAATCGGCAACTGTAGCAGCCCCTTTGATGCTGTCATTGCCGTCGATTCTCATGAAAATTGACGCCATTTGTATTCTCCATAGCTATGTTATTTTTCCCTACTTAGTGTAGGCACAAATTTAAATCTTTCATTTCCCTGAACCATAAGTTCAGGACTTTTCGCTACCAAAGTGGTCCTGATGTCGCGCTGCTATCTGTTGCAGGCTTTACTTCAGGCTCTGGTTCAACGTTTGTTTGCACGGGTTGCACCGGCTCTGGCACAACTGGTTCAACAACCGCAGGCGTCGGATTAGATACTGCTATACTCTCTTCCGACAATAATTCACCTAAGTCATTGTCTACGCCCGTCAGCTTGCTGATTTCTGCAAGTGCTGGTGAGTCTTTGGCGATTAACTCTCCCATTAAGTCGGAGAACGACATATTTCCCCACCGAATTGCTCTTGCAAGCAAGTAAGGAATAGGACTGTGTGGCTCGGTTTTTTTGAAAAAAACCGCAATTCTATTTAATTCTTCCAGCGCATGTTCACGTGTATACACAGCTTTTGCGACAACTGGCTGCGTGGCAACGACAGCGGCTTGCGGTGCTTGATAGGTGGCCTGTGGCGCGCTCTTGGCGGTTTCATTTGGCGTAGCGACAACAGGCTCTGCTGACTGTACTTCCTCAGTGATTGCTGACTCTTGCTGCTCAACATCAGGAAAAAAGTACTGATACATCAACTTTATTTGCTTGATCGTATCGCGTATAAAGCGAAAGCCAAGCAACGCCAAGCCATGTTTGTTGCGATAACCATTGATAAATAAATCAACGTCTTTAAGCTTGCTTTCAATCTCGCTCAACAGGTTAAAGCGCTCACTCAACTCCCCTTTTCGCGACTGCAGCGTGGCTGCAAATTCCGCTTTTTTCGCCTCAAGACTGCCATCTTTTTGCGCCAGCAAGTAGTCACCAAAGGTGTATTCATCTAACAACGGATAGTGCATCAATGGTACGTTTAACAAGCCAGAATTTGGACTGTCGCCAGTTAGCTGCTCAAGCGGTTTGGTTTGGTTATCACAATGCTTTTGTGCAGCCTCTGTGGCATCTAGCTTGGCGACTTTCTTTTCAGGAAGCCTTGGATGAATAGATTCTCCAAGTTGCTTAAGTGCAAACAAAAAATCGCCTAACCCTTTATTAAATAAAGATAAGTCATCTTTTTTGTACGCCAGTGAAGCAAGCCACCATACAAACACTTCGATGTCACGAGAATCATTTTTAAGCGTTTCACCTGCGCTTTGCTGCAACTGATACCAGTCATCAGCGTTTTGGCGCTGAAGCACTTGATCTTGAGCCGAGGTAGGCGTTTCTAACAACTTGCGCAGGCTGGACTGTGCGACGTTGAGTAAATTACGTAGTTCCCGAAACTTAGTCCGCTCTTCTTTAAGAAATACACCGGCATCAAGCTCAGTACTCGGAGAAAAAAGTAACATAGGCGGCTAATTTCAACCCTATACGCGTTATTATTTATTCTTCATTCCATTGTGGAGCAGAATGATCCAAAGTCAAGATATTAATACCTTGTTAAATTATGGGGTTAGATCACAAAACCGTTAACATACAGAGAAAAAACCATTGTTTTTCGCTATAAACACAAACATGAACCGCCCTAAATGACGAGAAAATATCAAGCAACTATGGACAAAAAATGAATTTATTCAGACTTTTTGCTGTTTTTCAAAAAAACCTAAAAAACACTTTAATTATAGTTTTTTAACTTTGATTCAACTTTTACATTCCACTATAGTTGCGCCAATTGGCGTCATACAAAGAGGTTTAAATGAAAGACAATTTCATCAGGGATGGCATTAGAGGCAACTTAGTTGTTAAAGACTTTGTGCCTGCCACAAAAATCGGTAAGTTTGATCTCAAAGTGGAACCACACAAAAAGAAAATCACCGTGATTGTCAAAATCTTTTATCGGTTTATCGACAACACCGAAGATCAACTCTCTTGGTCCATGAATGAAAAGAATGAATTTAAACGCAATGCCCGGCGCGTCATTTTAGAAAAGTGGGCAAACAATTATAAGATCCGTTGTACTAAACAAAACTGGGAAGAGTTTGTGATGGACATTAACTTTGTCATTGCAGAAGTGAACAACCCAGCGTACTGCCGTTATATTGTCGAGGTGAAGAAGCTTGCACGGTATAAATCTAGTGGTGGTATTAATCATGGTATGGTTCCGCATGTTTGCGGCGTAAACAATTTCGCCAATGAAATTGACACCACCAAAAATCAAGAGCGGATTTTCAACTACAAAGAGGGGTTGCTGCGCTCAGGATTGAGAAGCTTGCTGCCTGCGGGTGATGGTGACTACATTACTTTTTCATCGGATCAACACATTCTAACTAGTGGTATAAAAAGCTATTTAGACCGTTTTTTAACGATTGTAAGAGCACGTAGAACCCCTGATGTACTTGGTATTAAAGCGTACATTATTGGCCTGAAAGGCAAAAATGACAGCACCTTTACATACAATTTAGAATCACGCCGAGCAAATTCAGTCGCAAGCTATATTAACCAGCGCATTGTCGGCGACAACTTTGCGATTGTGGCCAACACGTCTCAACAGTGGGCAAAAGACGCAGTGACCTTTTTAAAAACTCGCGATCGTAACCATACGGTGTCTGGTCAAAATGGTGGCGTACTTATCGTTATTCGCACACCGCATAACGTCGATCGCACCGTACCGCATAAATACATTGTGATGACACATGAATTTGGACATATGCTTGGGCTACCTGACGAGTATTTTGGTGTGCATAGCAACTCCACCATGGCAAAGCTAAGGCTAGATAATGTTTGGCCAAGTACCATACGCTCACAAAGGGTATCGACAGGGAACAAGCGCCTCAGAGAGATGCAAGACGGCTTTACGCAAATGGCCACGCAGGCCAATGTCTCTTTACCTAACCTGATTTCTAAGACCACCATAGTCAAACGGCCAGAGGCTGAACAAGCTTATCAAGAAATACAAGATAAAAATGACCAAATCACTCGACGCAAGCAACAGTTAAAAGATACCTTTGGTCAAAATAGTTGGGCCTACAAAAAGTATAAAGACTCGCATCCTAGACTTTATGCGCCCCCGAGCACAGAAGCAATTTCCAACAGCATCATGCACAGTGGCAGCGATATTCAAAAAGTGCATTTTGTGACAATTTGGTCGGCGTTGTGCAAAGCAACTGAAACACATCTAGATGTCACTGAATGGGAGATTGTCCCCGCTGAATAAAGACTATCACTCCTGACGTGTGAGTAAGAAAGGGGTAAGCAACGACAACAGTCTTTAGTGAACAATAATAACCATGTAGCACAAACTAAGGGGGAAGCATTGTCTGGTTTTCCCCATTTGATCTTTGTTAGGTATTTTTATAACGAAGTTGTGTTTAAACGATATTCCACATTGTTAATTTTGATAGCGTCTGGAATTTGAGCAGTAGTGAAGCAACCAAATGAAATAACGCTAAATAGTACACCTATGAAGCGAAATTTCACGCTACCGTCTTGGTAAGCCTAACGCTTGCCTAACTGGCGCGAAATAGCAGGCAAAAGTCAACGACAAAGGAACGCAAGCCTGCTGTTTTGCTGCCGTGGTTTAGGCACTTGTTAAGCCTCATTTACTTACGAGTTCCTTAATGCTTTTTACGACCAAGTCACTGTCATGAATATGCAAGAAATGTTTTTCTGATTCCGAATATACAATTTTGCTATTTTTTGACAAGCTCTTGAAGTAACCATCTGCGTTACTATCAAGATCATCCATTTTTTGGGCAATCTCGTCTGGAACAAATGGCGGGTCATAACGTTTGTCCGTATTTTTTGCACGTACTGTAATTAAAGGTTTTGATCCAAAAGTTGAAGCATTCTTTAATTCTTTATAGCTTTTCATGTGATCGACTTTTTCTGGTACCTTTTCAAATAACGGATCAAGTACTGTTAGCTCAAAGTTCATCTGACGCAGTAGTTGCTTATTATCTGTTTTAAGTTCTTTTGGCCAACGTGTACCCATAGTATAAAAGTAGCCGAAAGTTGGTGGGTCAATTAACACCGCTCCAAGAACCTCTTTTGGAAACAAGTTATTATATGAGTTTATGATATATGAACCATACGAATGGCCTGCAAAATAATAAGGGGATTTAACATTTGCAGCTTGTAATAAGTTGCGTAGCCTTCTGGACATGTCATTTACTGTAAATGGAACAGGGCCTTTTTCACTCTTTCCAAGGCCAGCACGATCGTATAAGCACACACTAAAATCGTTTTTTAAGCGTTTTATGTTTTTTAGCCAAACCCCATCAGAACCAGAAAGACCAAAGCCTTGCTCAAGTATTAATTGAGGCTTGTCATTTTCGTAGCATTCAAGATACAACTTAAACCCACCCACATCATATAGCCCTGACTTTGTTGGTTGTAACTCTTGCTCTGTACCTAGGGCACCAAAGCTAATAAAAATTGAGAATAACCATACAATTGATTTCATTTAGACTCCACTCCCTCAATGAGGCTTAACATTTTAGTATTTATGCGACACGCAGTTTGTGTTGCATAATCGCTTGTTGGACTGAGCCGCTACCTGCTCGGTGTGACAGAGTTGGTGTTGTCTATGCTATAGCTTAATTGGAAAAATAGGCTTTTTGGAGGCTCTCACTTTCCTAGCTAGTGTAATCAGTTTAGCTACTGTTATGTAAGCTTTCCCTGCATTGCTCAGCGCTTATTATGTATTCATTACACCTAAATTTGCCTTAATAAGCAATTATATTTTTACGCGTAAAGAAGCCACTAGCCTGAGCAGTTAATCAGGTTAACCAGTTGATTTTAAACAGCTATCTAGCTACCAACTCGTTCGATCTACTTTGGCCGTTGTTGCATCTAACTTGAATACGCCAATTAGCCGCAAGATACCTGTTGTTGTGGTTCAATAAATCCGGACACTATTTTAGGTGGTATCATTACCATTCAACTAGTGAGCAAATTCGCTGACACCCACCACTAATTTGCACCTTCATGAGATGCCGCCTAAGCTTTAGCTCTACACTCAATGGATTGAGGAAACCAAACGATGGCGACTGCCCGTAAAAGACAAATCAGTTTAACTGACACCAAATATTATCACTGTATCTCCCGTTGCGTCAGGCGCGCCTTTTTATGCGGTGAAGATAAATTTACCGGAAAATCATACGAGCACCGCCGAGATTGGGTTGAAGAAAAGCTATTGATGTTGGCTTCCGTATTTTGCATTGATGTTTGTGCTTATGCAGTGATGAGCAATCATACTCACATTGTTTTATATGTTGATGACAACAAGGCGAAACGTCTGTCCGATGAAGCGATAGTGATACGATGGCACAAGTTGTTTAAAGGTAATTGGATAAGCCAAAAATTTATTGAAGGAGAGCCTCTCAGCGAGTCGGAGCAGTTGATACTAGATGAACTGGTTGATAAATACAGGGAAAGGCTGGCCGATATTAGCTGGTTTATGCGAGTGCTTAACGAAGACATCGCCCGCCGAGCAAATAAAGAAGATAATTGCACAGGTCGGTTTTGGGAAGGACGGTTTAAGTCTCAAGCATTACTGGATGAAGCAGCGCTGGCTGCTTGTCTCGCATACGTAGACCTAAACCCAATTAGATCCAACATCGCCGCAACGCCTGAAACCTCAGACTACACCAGCATCAAAAAACGCATCGACCACGCGAAGATGGGAAAGCAACCAAAAAACCTACTACGCTTTGTCGGCAGCCCACGAAAACATATGCCAAAAGGCCTGCCTTTTGAACTCAAATCCTATATTGAATTGGTTGAACTCACAGGCCGTTGTATTCGAGACAACAAGCGAGGCTATATCTTTGAGTCTCAACCCATACTCACTCGACTCAATATAGAGCCTGAGAACTGGATAAAACTCACAACACAGTTTTCACGTGTATTCCACGGTGCAGTGGGCCGAGAGCGAACAGTAACCGCCTACTGTGAAACACTGCAAAAGCGACGGTGGACAAACCTAACAAACTGCGAGCGCTTGTTGGCTTAGCAAAACTAACACTATCAACTCGAAAATCTATAACTGTTGTATTTACAACGCTTTGTCATACGCGATAACCCAGTTTTAGTGTAGGGATATGCCTGGGCGCTAAAAATTGGCCTACCGAAAAACGTTTTTGTATCCAGTGATTGAGGTGTTTATATACTTTTTTACTTCACTACCTCAGTTTGGATGCTAATTGTGATTAATTGTGATGGGTGTCACTTATTTTCCTCACTTATTTTCCTCTATTAATTGTGATGGGTGTCACTTATTTTCCTACTCTACCTCAGTTTGGATGCTAATTGTGATTAATTGTGATGGGTGTCACTTATTTTCCCCTAAAGCATGAAAGGCATTGGAAAAATCGCGGCAGCATCCATCATTAGTAACTTACCTGAACTGGGATATATGACCAACAAACAAGCTTCCGCATTAGTTGGAGTTGCACCGATAAATAGAGAGAGCGGTCGCTTCAAAGGTCTCAGAAAAATACAAGGAGGTCGCCATCAAGTTAGGACTGTTTTATACATGGCCATGATGTCAGCAATACAATCTAACCCAGTTTTTAAAGGTCAATATCAAAAGCTAGTTTCTGCCGGAAAACCGAAAAAAGTGGCGCTTATTGCGTGCGTTCGCAAAATGATTGTGATCTTAAATTCTATGCTTAGGGAAGGTGTAATGTGGGAAGCGCCAACAGCTTAAAATTAGCTATTGACGCCATAGTCTCTTGTTAGGCAACCGACTCTACTTGGACGATTGAAAATGTATTATTGCTTGGGTCAATTATGTGAGTCATTAAACCTCCCCAAAATTGTTCTTCGGGAGCACCAGTAAACTTAACGCCTCTTTCATTTAAACGGGCGTAAAATTGGTTGAGATTATCGACTTCGATGCTGAAACCAAGATACCTACCACTTTCGAACTCGCCTTTTTCTTCCGGCTCTATGATTACTTGAACATTATCAAGCTTGTACCCAATAAAGCCTTCTACTTCTGAACCAAACAACTTCAAAAGACCAAGATGTTCCGTGTAGAAAACTTCAGATTCCTTAAGACTTGTGCAAGGAATCCTTATTGTATTTAGCTTCATTTCATCCTCCTGATGCCTAACGCCTTAATAAACGGCGAAAAATAGCAGGCTAAACTAAGCGAAGAATGAGCGCAAGCCTGCTGTTTTGCGTCCACTGTTTGATTAACTTGTTAGCTATACTTTAACTCGTTATCTGTAATAACTAACATGTCATCAATAACTTCACCATCTAATAGCGTGTGCCAAGAATAATAACCAACTTCTTCCTCTTCGAGTAGAATAGTTAAATTGGTTTCAATATACGAAACTTCGATGTATTCATGTTTAAAACAAAGTTTGTGAGAATGAAATTCGAATTTAAATTTATCGGTTATTGAGTTATCAATACCAAAGTCCTCAGAAGAGACCCACAATTTCGCTCCTGCAATCGCATTTGAAATCAAATTCTGTTGAGCAGCGATCTGTTCAAGATTTGTAAACAAGGTGTCCATTTGAGTGCAAAGTTTTCCTTGTATAGCTAACACTTTAGTATTTATGCGACACGCAGTTTGTGTTGCATAATCGCTTGTTGGACTGAGCTGCTACCCGCTCGATGTCTCAGAGTTGGTGTTATTTATGCTAAGGGAATTTGCTTTTTGGAGGCTC
>NZ_WEHZ01000007.1 GCF_012641745.1 Pseudoalteromonas peptidolytica | reverse complement strand
CAAAAGCTGAATGAAGAGCTTGTTCTATATTCACAAAAAATCCGTAGTTAGTTGCCTAGCTACGGATTGTGCATGATCATTTTGATCGGTCAACCGATCAACTTCTTAACTGATCAGCATTAGCCAATGCGGCGCTTTTTTCATTATTGAGTTGCTATTGCTGCTCAGCTAATTGTAGCTGTGGCCTAATTACTTCGGCTTTAGCTTCAAGTGCAGCCAGTAGTTCTAAATAATTTTTATTAGCAAATGAGGAAGTGATTGATTGTTTCTGCTGCGGATCTATCTGTCCATCCACGTCTGGAGTGGTTACTGATTTAAGCACCACAAATGCAGCATCACCATTACCTAATTCAACCAACGCAGGGTAAGATTGCGCAACACCAGGTTGAGGAAGTTTAAATGCTTCAGTTGCAATCGCAGGAGGAACATCATAGCTTCTACGCTGCAGCTCATTGACACTTTTAACCTCAACATTTTGTGCTTTGGCAATGTCTGCCAGTGCCGTGCCATTTTGCAATTGCTCAAACAGTGATTGAGCTTTCTCAGTAATCAAGCTTGATGCTTTCTCAGCAACTAGCTGTGCTTGAATTTGCTCACTGACTTCTTCTAGTGGTTTAGTGGCCGCAGCTTTATGATCCGAAACACGTACAACGACAATATGTTCTGGCGCAACCTCTAAAACTTCTGAATTCACTCTGTCTTCGATTAATTCAGGAGTAAAAATAGTATTATTTATAGCTGGCATGTTTAATGGCTCAGGAAGCGCATTACGGCTTACTAACTCGGTAGACTTAACTTCTACGCCAGCAACTTCTGCTGCATCTTGAAGGGAGTCCGCCATTTCAAAGGCCAATTCAGCAACCTGAGTTTGTTTTTGGTAGAAAGCATCTATTTTAGCTGCCTTTTCAAGCTCAGCACGCAACTCATCTTTAACATCATCAAAAGATTGGGCCTGTTGACGTTGAATATCAGTCAGCTTAATGATGTGATAACCAAACTCAGATTCAACCACCTCTGATACATCACCTACTGCTGCAAGCGAAAACGCTGCGTCTTCAAATGCAGGATCCATCATCTCTCGTTCAATCCAGTCTAAATCACCACCTAGTTCTGCACTGACAATATCATCTGATTTTTCTTCTGCAAGAGTTGCAAAATCAGCACCGCTATTTAGCTCCGCTAGCAGCATGTCTGCTTTTTCTTTTGCAGCTGCAGCATCTTCACCCAAATCTACTAAAATGTGTGAAACGCGACGCCTTTCAGGCTCTAGATACTGGTTCTTTTGTTCTTCATAGTATGTTTTAACGGCCTCTTCAGTAACAGGCTCAGCAGGCTCTAAATCTTCTGCTTTCAACTCAATATAGTTCACAGCCACCAACTCCGGTGCTTGGAACTGATTCTGATTTAGATCATAGTAGCTCTGAACCTCTTCTGGTGAAACTGAGACTTCATCTTTTACTAAATCTTTACTTAAGACGGCATAATCGATTGCACGGGTTTGCTGCTGTAACGCAAGAGAATGTTGTAATTCATTTTCTAATACAAAGTCACTGCCAGCTACCGCAGAGATAAGTTGTGCTCGTGTCATTTCATCGCGTAAATACTCACGGAAGCTGTCAGGTTGAAAATTCATCTGGCGAATAACTTGGAGGTAACGGTCATTGCTAAACTCACCACCGATTTGGAAGTAAGGCATCTCAACAATCGCTTTTTTTACCTGCTCATCACTCACTCGAAGACCAAGTTCCTTTGCCAGTTGTGACTGTAGTTCTTGCTGTACTAATTGATCTACAACACCTTGGCGGATTTGTGCCATGTAATTTGGATCTGCTGCTATTTGCGCAAAATACTCACCAAACTGCTGCTCTAAACGTGCACGCTCATTCGAGTAAGCACGTGAGAACTTTGTCTGCGAGATCTTTATTCCATTGACTTCTGCGACAGGTTGCTCAGTGGTTTGACCTAGGTAACCACCGATCCCTGCTAACGCAAAAGATAAGATGACTAAACCTAATATGATTTTAGCCGCAGGGCCCTGTGAGCCTTCTCTGATCTTTTCAAGCATTTATTGTTTCTCTTATCTAAGTCAAAGCACATAAGCACTTTGTATTGCTAGATTTGGGTTAAGCATCACACCACCGCCACGAGGTTTGAGGTGGTATAAAAAAAGCGTATCTTAACAGATACGCCTTTTATCTTGAAGCAGTTCGCGATGACTCTGCATCGCCTAATCCAAAATGAATTAGTTTACTGCGTCTTTAAGCGCTTTACCCGCTTTGAAAGATGGGATGTTAGCTGCTGCGATTTGAATAGTCTCACCAGTTTGTGGGTTACGACCAGAACGTGCAGCGCGCTCACGTACTGAGAAAGTACCAAAACCTACAAGTGCAACAGAGTCACCTTCTTTAAGTGCACCGGTTACCGACTCAATGAATGAATCTAGCGCACGACCAGCAGCCGCTTTAGAAATGTCAGCATCAGCTGCGATTTGATCGATTAATTGAGATTTATTCACAATATCATCCTCTTCCATAGTTATTATCAAAAGTTACTTCTATCTGATAACTTTTGCTATTCATTTAGAGACATCACAGCGACTCTCTAATTCTCGAAATCTTTCTCAAGCCTAGTGATTACGGGGCTTGCGAACCACCAAGCTTGAATACAGTGCCTAACTTAACACACCTTTTAGATTTGAAAAGCCTTTTCACTTAATTTTTTGGCTTTTTTCTTAGTTTTTTTGTGATTCTACACTAAAACTGTCTATTGGCTGCGCTAATGCTAATGATAGAACTTCGTCAATCCAAGACACAGCATGAATATCAAGTCCTTCAAGGACATTTTCAGGAATTTCTTTTAAGTCACGCTCGTTCTTTTTCGGTATTAAAACTCGTTTAATTCCACCACGATGCGCTGCAAGTAACTTTTCCTTTAAACCACCAATTGGCAGCACTTCACCACGTAATGTGATTTCACCGGTCATCGCGACATCTGCACGCACTGGGTTGCCTGTTAAACTTGACACTAAGCCTGTTACCATGGCGATACCCGCACTTGGTCCATCTTTAGGAGTCGCGCCTTCAGGAACATGCACATGAATATCACGCTTCTCGTAAAAGTCGTCGTTAATACGAAGCTTTTCAGCACGATTGCGTACCACCGTCATCGCAGCCTGAATAGATTCCTGCATCACATCACCCAAAGAGCCAGTGTACGTCAGTTTGCCTTTGCCTGGTACAGCAGCGCATTCAATGGTTAATAGATCACCACCAACTTCTGTCCACGCTAGACCCGTAACTTGACCAACACGATCACCATCTTCAGCTTTACCGTAATCATGGCGCTGAACACCTAAAAATTCTTCTAGGTTTGTTTGGTTAATCACAACTTGCTTTACATCTTTGTCTAGCAAAATGTTTTTCACCGCTTTGCGACAGAGCTTAGAAACTTCGCGCTCTAGGTTCCGTACCCCAGCCTCTCGAGTGTAATACCGGATAATACCAATAATCGCACTGTCTTCGATGTTAATTTCAGATTCTTTCAGACCATTACGCTTGATCTGTTTAGGAATTAAGTGCTGTTTCGCAATATTAAGCTTTTCATCTTCGGTATAACCCGACAAACGGATCACTTCCATACGATCAAGCAGTGGGCCTGGTATATTGAAGCTATTTGATGTCGCAACAAACATCACGTCTGATAAATCGTAGTCTACTTCTAAATAGTGATCTGCAAAGTTGCTATTTTGCTCAGGATCTAACACCTCTAATAGAGCAGATGCAGGGTCGCCGCGCATGTCCGATGACATCTTATCGATTTCATCTAATAAGAAAAGCGGGTTCTTCACGCCAACTTTCGACATACTTTGAATAAGCTTACCCGGCATTGAGCCAATATAGGTTCTTCTGTGACCACGAATTTCAGCCTCGTCGCGCACGCCACCGAGCGCCATACGCACATACTTACGACCTGTAGAACGCGCGATAGATTGGCCTAAACTGGTTTTACCAACTCCAGGAGGACCAACTAGGCACAGGATAGGGCCTTTGAGCTTATTGGTACGTTGTTGTACGGCAAGGTACTCGATAATGCGATCTTTTACTTTTTCTAAGCCATAATGGTCAGAGTCTAGAATCTTTTGCGCACCTGCTAAGTCCTTTTTCACCTTAGAGCGTTTTTTCCATGGGACATTTATCATCGTCTCTATGTAAGAACGCACCACAGTCGCTTCTGCAGACATCGGTGACATCATCTTCAGTTTGTTCAGCTCCGCCAGTGCTTTTTCTTCCGCTTCTTGCGGCATTTTTGCTTCGCTAATGCGTTTTTTCAGCGCTTCAAATTCATCTGGTACGTCGTCTAACTCACCAAGTTCTTTCTGAATTGCTTTCATTTGCTCATTCAGATAATACTCACGTTGTGACTTCTCCATTTGCTTTTTCACGCGAGAACGGATTTTCTTTTCTACTTGAAGTAAATCGATCTCACCTTCCATCAGCGCCATCAAGTACTCAAGACGTTCTGTTACGTCATGAATTTCCAGTACCTTTTGCTTTTCAGGCACTTTAATTGGCATATGCGCAGCCATTGTATCAGCAAGGCGTGCGGCCTCATCAATACCTGAAACTGACGTCAGTACTTCAGGTGGAATTTTCTTATTAAGCTTTACATAGCCTTCAAACTGGCTAATTGCACTACGCACTAATATATCTTGCTCTTGCTCATCAGCATCCTGTGAAGGGATATACTGTGCTTGCGCTAAGAAATATTCGTCTGTAACTAAAAATTCGTCTATTTTGGCGCGCTGTGTGCCTTCAACAAGTACTTTTACCGTACCATCAGGCAGCTTTAATAGTTGTAACACCGTCGCAATAGTGCCTGTTTGGTAGACATCATCAGTGCTAGGGTCATCAACTGAAGCGTCTTTTTGCGCAACCAAAAAGATTTGCTTGTCGTTGTCCATCGCTGCTTCTAGGCATTTTATTGATTTTTCTCGACCTACAAACAGCGGGATCACCATGTGCGGATACACGACTACGTCGCGCAGCGCTAGCACAGGAATTTCTACTCGATCCGTTCTTTCAAGCGTCATTATGTTCTCTTCGCACTTAAATTAATTTTGGGAATACTGAGCTATATGGGGATAACGCAGATAAAGTTCAATAGTTTATAGTAATCCACATCAAGTAGGGATCAATTTAAGGCATAAAGCAATCAAATATCAGTAAACTAAAGCTCCAGCTTATTTGCAATGATACCAATTTTCTTAATTAAGTGGTCTATTTTGAGGCGAGAAAATCTTGTCGATAACCAGGCAAAAATTTTGCTATTTAGTTGTTCTAAATAAGAAATTTTTAACGCTGTTAGCGTCAGGTTTACTCCTTCAAATTGAGCACGTATTAAGTCAAATTGGTATAATAAGGGACTATATCGACTTCTTTCACAGCGTCGTATGTCTAGAAGCGACTTTTCCACTTAAAAAATAAACGGTTTATCAGCCCTGAGGGTTGAGCAAGTATTTAGCTAACTCATTGCTTCTCAATAGCATTGAATTACTCTCTTATCTAGCCAAAACGTTTCAGGGATAGCGTTGCCCTTGTCGGTTTCCAGAAAAGTATGAGTTATCCAAAGTTCAGGGTTTTTAGTTCAACTGGTATCATATTGGGGCAATACCTATTCGCTTAATTAAGCTTACTATTTTGAGGCGAGAAAACTCTGTCTATTACTATGCGAAAACTCTCCATTTAGTTGTTCTAAATAGAAGATGTTTAGCGCAGTTAGCGTCAGATTTACGCCTTCAAATTGAGCAAGTATTAAGCATAATTGGTATAAGCTCTGGTGAGGGAAAATACTGATTTAGCTTACCAACCATGAGCTAGCCTCGCAGTTTACCTTATACTTTTTGTTAGCTCCTAACTTAGATGTAAAAAGGAGCACTAGGCTCCTTTTATTTTAATTCTGAGCTACTCAGATGCCGCTTTTTCTTTACCATTGTTTTCGTAAATCATAATCGGATCTGACTCTCCTTTGATAACGGTTTCGTCAATAACTACTTTACTGACTTCTTCCAATGAAGGTAACTCATACATAGTGTCGAGCAATACGCCTTCAACAATCGAACGCAATCCTCGTGCACCGGTCTTTCGCTCCATCGCCTTATGCGCAATCGCTCGCAAAGCGTCTTCACGGAACTCAAGATCCACACCTTCCATCTTAAACAACGCTGCATATTGCTTTGTTAAGGCATTCTTTGGTTCGTTTAAGATCTCAATAAGCGCATCTTCGTCAAGTTCGGTCAAGGTCGCAACAACCGGTAAACGACCAATAAATTCAGGAATTAAACCGTATTTGACCAAATCTTCAGGCTCAACATCTTTAAATGTTTCGCTCAGTGAACGCTCAGAATCTTTTGACTTAACTTCAGCACCGAAACCGATGCCTGTATTTTTAGAACTACGTTGTTCGATCACCTTATCAAGGCCAGCAAATGCACCACCGCATATGAATAAGATTTTCGATGTATCAACTTGCAAAAACTCTTGTTGCGGATGTTTTCGGCCACCTTGAGGCGGAACAGATGCAACCGTACCTTCAATCAGTTTAAGTAATGCTTGTTGTACACCCTCACCCGATACATCACGGGTAATAGATGGATTGTCTGATTTTCTCGAAATCTTATCGATTTCGTCGATATAGACAATGCCACGTTGTGCCTTTTCTACGTCGTAGTCACATTTTTGTAGCAGCTTTTGAATGATGTTCTCAACATCTTCACCAACATAACCAGCTTCAGTTAACGTTGTTGCATCTGCCATCGTAAATGGTACATCAAGAAGTCTTGCAAGCGTCTCGGCCAATAGTGTTTTACCACTACCTGTTGGACCAATTAGCAAGATATTACTTTTACCTAATTCTACATCACCCTTACCACCTTGGTTGCGTAAGCGCTTGTAGTGATTGTATACAGCAACGGACAGCACTTTTTTCGCATGCTCCTGACCGATAACATAATCATCAAGGTGATTTCTGATCTCTTTTGGCACAGGTAATTTATCAGACGCGTCATGCTTAGGCGCAATATCTTTGATTTCTTCCCTGATAATATCGTTACAAAGTTCAACGCACTCGTCACATATATAGACAGATGGACCGGCAATTAACTTACGAACTTCATGCTGGCTCTTGCCGCAAAATGAGCAATACAGCAGCTTGCTATTCTTATCGCCGTCTGTTGGAGTGTCTGACATTCAGCTACCTCATTCTTTTGTTGTTATCTGTCGATAACATCGTATTTCTTTTAACTATACCAAAGAATAAAAGCTTTGGCATAGCAGTAACCAATGATTTATGCTCATTGGTTACCGACTAATCACTTCAGTTCGCGACGTGAATGAACCGCGTCAATTAAGCCATATTCTAGGGCTTGGTCAGCAGTCATAAAATTATCTCTATCGGTGTCACGTGCAACTACATCGTATGGTTGTCCAGTATGATCAGCCATCAGACGATTTAACTTTTCTTTAATAGACAAGATTTCTCTTGCATGAATTTCAAAATCTGATGCCTGACCTTGGAAGCCGCCTAAAGGCTGGTGGATCATCACTCGAGAGTTTGGCAAGCAATAACGTTTACCTTTAGCGCCGCCTGAAAGCAAAAATGCTCCCATACTCGCTGCCTGACCAACACAAACCGTACTAACATCAGGCTTAATAAAGTTCATTGTATCGTAGATAGACATTCCAGCAGTCACGGAGCCACCAGGTGAATTGATATACAAGAAAATATCTTTGTCCGGACTTTCCGACTCCAAGAACAACATCTGTGCCACGATCAAGTTGGCCATATGGTCCTCTACTTGACCTGTCAAAAAAATGATGCGGTCTTTAAGTAGTCTAGAGTAAATGTCATAAGAACGCTCGCCTTTAGCCGTTTGCTCCACGACCATAGGTACTAACGCATTGATTGGATCGATCATACCATCATTCATGTTTTTTATTCCTTACTAGCACAGAATTTGTTGCCTTATTGTAATAGGTAACTTAAATCGCTTGCGACTCAAGAGACATTCTGTCATTCGGTTTTAGGCTAATACTTTTTTGAGCGAAATGGAACGAGCATTTCTAACAGCTCGTTGTGATAAGCACATTTTGTCTTATACCATCAAGTATAGCTAATAAAATAAGCCATGCCTCAAGATATAAGTACTTTATGCTTCAATATCAAGGTGTAAAAACAAAAATGGCCCGAATTCTCTCACCGAGTAACTCGAGCCATTTAAACTTCAGCTTAGCTGGAAGTCAATGATTTCTTCAAAGACTTATTGAGCAGCCTGTGGGTTCATGATGTCATCGAATGATTTTTCAACATCAGAAACAGTTGCAGCTGCAAGTACAGCTTCAACAGCAAGCTCTTCCATTGCTACGTTACGCATCTGCTGCATAAGTTGATCGTTTGTTTTGTAGTATGAAACTACTTCACTTGGATCTTCGTATGCAGAAGCAACAGTCTCGATTAATTCTTCAACCTTTGCATCGTCTGCTTTGATGTCATTCGCTTTGATTACTTCACCTAAAAGCAAGCCAGTTTTTACGCGAGTAACAGCTTGCTCATGGAAAAGCTCAGCTGGTAGCTCAGGCATGTTTTGCGCGTTGCCGCCAAAACGCTGTGCAGCCTGTTGACGAAGTGCGTCGATTTCTTGATCAACTAGTGCTTTAGGCACTTCAACTTCGTTAGTGTCAAGAAGACCTTTGATCGCTTGATCTTTTACGTTTGCTTTAACCGCTTGGCTAAGCTCACGCTCCATGTTCTTCTTCACTTCTTCTTTAAGTGCGTCAACACCACCTTCAGCAACACCAAACTTAGTTGCGAACTCGTCAGTTAGTTCAGGAAGCTCTTGAACTTCAACTTTCTTCACAGTAATTGTAAATTGAGCTGCTTTACCTTTTAAGTTTTCAGCGTGGTAGTCTTCAGGGAAAGTCACATCAGAAACGACTTCGTCACCTGCTTTCTTACCAACGATACCATCTTCGAAACCTGGGATCATACGACCTTGACCAAGCTCTAGAGGGAAGTCTTCAGCTTTTCCGCCTTCAAACTCTTCACCGTCAATTGTACCAACGAAGTCAACCGTTACACGGTCTTTTTCGCCAGCTGCTGCGTCGCTTTCAGTCCAAGTAGCGTGTTGCTTACGAAGTGTTTCAAGCATGTTAGCAAGATCTTCGTCAGTTACTGAAACAGCAGGCTTCTCAACTGCAATTTTATCTAAGTCTTTAAGCTCAACTTCAGGGTATACTTCAAAAGTTGCATCGAACTCTAAATCTTTACCAGCTTCTAGTGACTTAGGAGCAAATGTAGGTGCACCCGCTGGGTTGATTTTCTCAGCAATGATTGCTTCGATGTAATTACGCTGCATAATATCGCCAGCAACTTCTTGACGAACAGCTGCGCCGTAACGCTTAGTGATGATTGACACTGGTACTTTACCAGGGCGGAAGCCATCGATACGCTGTGTTTTTGACAGTTGTTGTAGGCGTTTTTTAACTTCAGTCTCAACGTTCTCTGCAGGAACGGTGATGGTCAGACGGCGCTCAAGGCCTTGAGTCGTCTCAACAGAAACTTGCATGATTTACCTCAATCTTCATTTTTGGGCGACAAAGCGCCTTCCTTACTAACAAGACAACCATCATGCTTTTGTGGGCCTTCGGCTAAACTGCCAAACTCTCCGTTGCATGTGACGCTTGTTGCCTGCCCTACGGGCACTACGTTAATTAATAGACGCGGCATTATAACCTATTCAACGACGGAGTCGAGCAATCAGGTTAAATAATTAGGCATATTGGTGCTAATTGATTAAAAGTTAGTAAATTTGAAATAAATGACTGAGATACTGATAGAGAGAAAGTGGTCGGCGATGCAGGATTTGAACCTGCGACCCCTTGGACCCAAACCAAGTGCGCTACCAAGCTGCGCTAATCGCCGAACATAAGTATTTTGTAGAAGTGGTCGGCGATGCAGGATTTGAACCTGCGACCCCTTGGACCCAAACCAAGTGCGCTACCAAGCTGCGCTAATCGCCGACTAATTTTGGCATGTAGATGGGGCGACTGATGGGACTTGAACCCACGACAACCGGAATCACAATCCAGGGCTCTACCAACTGAGCTACAGCCGCCACTACATGTGGATTAAAATAAGATGGCGCACCCTGAAGGATTCGAACCTTCGACCGACGCCTTAGAAGGGCGTTGCTCTATCCAGCTGAGCTAAGGGCGCAAACTCGAGTAAACATCTTCATGCTACTATCTTATTTTAAAAGTGGTCGGCGATGCAGGATTTGAACCTGCGACCCCTTGGACCCAAACCAAGTGCGCTACCAAGCTGCGCTAATCGCCGACTGTGACCTTGGAGAACTAAGAACCTTTTTATCGGTGAGTCCTCGTTGGCAACGGGGTGCATAATAGTGATTTGCCCCCAGCAGGTCAAATATTTTTTTTAGTTTTTGTTTCAACTGCCTAATTTTACCACAAATTGTTGATAAAACAGCTGACTTAATCAAATTTTATACGCTCTTACCTAGGCAAGTTGTGAAAACCTCCGGTTTTACGCAATGCTAACTTGGCGGGCTGGCTGTTTTTTGCGAAAATAGCGGGCAAATGTCCTCTATCAAACTAATTAGCAGGACATATAAATAGAGCAACCCCATTATTTTTCTTTACAAGCAGAGTCATCACTCAATAAAAGTACTTGTATAGGAGAATTTAAAGGCTCTATCATCGTTCAAGTTTTTTAACCCTTAATATAGGTCAATCATGACGGCAAACATCATTGATGGCAAAGCTATCGCGAAACAAGTTCGTTCTACTGTTGCACAACGAGTTCAAGAGAGACTGGCACAAGGTCTGAGAGCACCAGGCTTGGCAGTTGTGTTAGTAGGTCAGGATCCTGCGAGTCAAGTTTATGTTGGTTCAAAACGTAAAGCCTGTGAAGAAGTTGGATTTGTTTCTAAATCTTTCGACTTACCAGGTGACACGAGCGAAGCGCAACTGCTCACGCTTGTTGACGAGCTTAATGCAGACCCTGAAGTTGATGGGATCTTAGTACAATTGCCACTACCTGAAGGCCTAGACGCGGAAAAAGTGTTAGAGCGTATAGATCCTCACAAAGACGTCGACGGCTTCCATCCTTATAATGTGGGTCGTCTTGCTCAACGAATGCCAGCACTAAGACCTTGTACGCCAAAAGGGATCATTACCCTACTCGACTCTACCGGTGTGCGTTATAAAGGGATGCACGCTGTTGTGGTTGGTGCATCAAACATTGTAGGTCGTCCAATGTCACTTGAACTGCTACTGGCAGGATGTACCACAACCGTTTGCCATAAATTTACCCAAGACTTGGAAGCCCACGTTCGTCGTGCAGATCTACTCGTCGTCGCAGTCGGTAAACCTGAGTTTATTCCGGGTGACTGGGTTAAAGAAGGTGCCATTGTCATTGATGTAGGTATCAACCGATTGGAATCAGGTAAGTTAGTCGGTGACGTGCAATATGACATCGCGGAACAAAACGCGAGCTTTATCACTCCAGTGCCTGGTGGCGTAGGCCCGATGACAGTAGCTAGCTTGATTGAAAACACCCTTGAAGCGTGTGAAAACTACCATAGCTAAACAGTATTGAGTTATAACACTGATAAGGCCTCTAATGAGGCCTTTATCATTTTGAGCCTCACTAACTCAGTAGCGTGTCCTTGTTCGCTTTGTTTTCTTCTTGAGTTACCGCATCTCTCATTGCTTCTTCTAATGCAGCCATACGCTCTTCTAATTCTTCGGGTGAAATTTTTCCCTCGGCTGCGAGCTTTTCAAGCTCTGCCATTTTCTCTTTTAATTCATCAATTTTCTCTTTATTTGCCCCTAAGCGGCTAAACATTACCGCTTCTCTCATTTTTTCGAGAAATGTTTCATTACGCTCCACTACTTCATATTTAAATGGCTCGTCTACTTTATGGTCGAGTGCACGAGAAGATTGTGCAGCTATATTCGCAGCCGCGACATACGCTTGCTCTTGAGCACTTGATTTAGCTCGATTAGTTTGGGTAGGGCTGTGCTGCTGCGAAGCAGACTCTACTGTACGAGTTGCAAAGTGAGATTGATAAGTGATCATGATTGCTCTCCTTGATTTGTTCAAGAAGAGCAAACACTGTGCCAGAACAACCTGAAGTCAAATAACCCCAGGACGCCGAATAAAATCAGAGATGGCTTGAAATGGGCTTGTGCGGCAAATTGACGTCTTGGTTTTGACCGCGGTGACGTAATAGATGATCCATAAGTGTTATGGCTAACATCGCTTCCGCTATAGGGATGGCACGAATGCCCACACATGGATCGTGGCGGCCTTTGGTAACTACCTCTTGCGGTTGATTTTGGGTATCAATGCTCTGCCCTGGGACTGAGATACTTGAGGTAGGTTTTAGCGCAATTGACGCGATAATGTCCTGCCCTGTTGAAATACCTGCTAATACGCCACCTGCATGGTTTGAGGTGAAGCCCTGCGGCGTCAGCTCATCTCTATGCTCAGAACCTTTTTGTTCAACCACATCAAAGCCGTCACCAATTTCTACACCTTTTACCGCATTAATGCTCATTAGGGAGTGCGCAATTTCGGCATCCAGGCGGTCAAAAACAGGTTCACCTAGACCTACCGGCACGTTTTTCGCCACAACTTTAACTTTCGCGCCAACTGAATCACCTTCTTTTTTTAGCGTACGCATATATTCATCTAACGCTTCAAGCTTAGACTCATCAGGAAAGAAAAAGGGGTTGTTTTCCACAACTGACCAATCATACGTTTGAGCTTTAATAGGGCCTAATTGGGAAAGACAAGCATTGATCTCAATGCCATGAGCTTGTTTTAGATATTTTTTCGCTATCGCACCAGCCGCAACTCGGATCGCTGTTTCACGGGCAGACGAACGTCCACCACCACGGTAATCTCTGTGGCCATATTTGTGCCAATAGGTGTAGTCGCCATGGCCCGGACGAAATAAATCTTTGATGTTAGAATAATCTTTGGAACGTTGATCGGTATTTTCAATTAACAGTCCAATACTAGTTCCGGTCGTCTTACCTTCGAATACACCCGAAAGGATTTTTATCTCATCACCTTCGCGTCGCTGTGTTGTGTATCGGCTTTGACCCGGTTTACGTCTATCCAAATCAATTTGTAAGTCAGCTTCAGTTATCTCAAGCCCAGGTGGTACACCATCCACCACGCCACCAAGCGCAGCGCCATGGCTTTCACCAAAGGTCGACACCTTAAATAATTGGCCAATGCTATTGCCTGCCATCGTTTTTCCTCATTCCAAAATAGACGATAGAGAGCATTGGCTCCCTATCAGTTTTTAAAGTATTCCAACAATTGCTGTTTGGATACCACAAAGACCCCCAGACCACCGTGGTCAAACTCTAACCAAGTGAAAGGTGCTTCAGGGAATTGCTGTTCCATATGTACCATAGAATTGCCGACTTCGACAAATAACAAACCGTCATCATTTAGATGATCCGCAGCTTCTGCTAACAAAGTACGGGTTACGTCAAGGCCATCCTCTCCTGACGCCAAACCAAGCTCTGGCTCATGATGAAACTCTTCAGGCAAGTCAGACATGTCTTCAGCATCAACGTAAGGTGGGTTTGCTACGATTAAGTCATATTTTTGGCCCGGTACACCACTGAATACATCAGACTGGATGGCAAACACTCTGTCGTGCATCATATGCTGATTGATATTGTGATCAGCCACTTCTAAAGCTTCAAAAGAGATGTCTACTGCATCTACTTGTGCACGCTCAAATGCTTTGGCAAGTGCAATCGCAATACAACCAGAGCCCGTACACATATCTAAAATACGGTTTATTTTGTTAGGCGATGCCACCCAAGGAGAAAAATGTTTTGCAATTAATTCTGCAAATGGAGAGCGTGGTACTAATACGCGCTCATCAACATAAAACGGCATACCAGCAAACCAAGCTTGATTGGTCAAATAAGCCACGGGAATACGCTGTTCAATACGTGCTTTAATGTAGCCTATCAAGTGAGATTTTTCACTTTGCGTCACACGGGCGTGCATAATTTCTTTAGGTGCATCAATAGGCATATGGAGCACAGGCAGCACCAAACTTACCGCTTCATCCCACGGGTTATCTGTTCCGTGACCAAAAAAGACCTCATTGCTGACAAACTGAGTTGCAGTCCATCGTACCCAGTCTTGGATGGTATGGAGGTCTTGAAACGCTTCATTTGCCATTTCGTCGGTGATTAGTGGTTGTGACATTTCCGTCATGAAGATTCTCTAAGATCAAACTATATGGCGACATTGTAGCGGTTTTTAAGCTAGGTTTTTATGCTTTTTTTATTTAAAATGTCACCATGAACAAAGAATCTAACACTAATGCTGACCTAAATGATGATTTCGCGATGTTTCGCGAGTCCTTGAATGGTGTAAAACCTCTTAAGCAAGATCAGGTGCAGCTCAAACAAACGAAAAAAATTCAGAGTGTAGAGCTGAAACAACAAGTGAAGCAGCAACAGTCAGAGTTTTACTTTTCGGACGAGTATATTCCTGATATCGATACTTCGGGAACTATTAATTATGTTAAGGCTGGCGCTGACCGCTATCTCGCTAAACAGCTTAGGCGTGGTGATTATGCACCAGAGCTGATATTAGATTTACACGGTTTGAACAAAGAGACCGTCAAACAAGAGCTTGCTGCGTTAATTCATGCTTGTAAAAAACAGCATATTGCTTGTGCCTGCATTGTTCACGGCATTGGCGAGCGAATACTCAAACATAAAGTGCCGCAATACCTTGTACAACACCCTGATGTCTTAGCGATACACCAAGCACCGTTAGAGTACGGTGGTAAAGGTGCTGTATTGATCCTTGTCGACCTACCAGACGATCCAAGTTTTGGCCGTTAATTCGGCCTCATTACGAGCTCAACCTCCTCTTTATATATTTGACTAAAACTTCGTTATTTTTGTTATGTCACCTTCGTCAAATTCACCAACGTCTTACGTTAACTTCTTCATAGAAAACTAAATTGATTTAAAAATCAAAGCTTTAAAAAATAAATTCACGTTGGCACAACCTTTGTAATAGTTATTGCGACTAACAAATTACAAGGAAACTTATTATGACTACTTTAGCGAAACTAACCATGACTACGTTACTACTAACAGCTAGCATGACAACTACTGCTACAGAAATAGACGACTCCATCCTACAGGATGTGAAAAGCAAAATATCACAAGCGATCAGTGAATCAATAAAGGCCAACATCGAAGAGCTGAGAATCGAAACCAAACAATCATTGCAAGCAGCATTTCAAGCTGAAAATACTAACAAGAAAGACGAAAAGGAAAAGCGTAATGATTAATGAACTTACATTTTTGAGTTTACTAGCAACTCCAGTGATAAGCTTATTTGCAGCGTACCTAAGCATTCAACTAATAAAGTCGCTCGGTCAGTACATTAATTTTAACTAGCATGGCACTTGCTAAAGAGGCAGGGCTGCCGAATAGTCAACGTATTACCCTGAGAAAGCCGCCGAGAAATCGAAAGCAATTAAAAAAACCCGCTAACTAGCGGGTTTCTTTTTAATATCTTATAGATATTATACCAACTTGCTTAATTAAGTGGTCTATTTTGAGGCGAGAAAATCTTGTCGATAACTAGACAAAAATTTTGCTATTTAGTTGTTCTAAATGAGAAATTTCTAACGCTGTTAGCGTCAGATTTACTCCTTCAAATTGAGCAAGTATTAAGTCAAATTGGTATTACATAGCAGACACTAAATTATAGTGCGCCTTCGTTCTCAGATAGGAACTTTGCAACACCTTCAGGGCTTGCGTCCATACCTGCTTTACCTTCAGTCCAACCAGCTGGACATACTTCGCCGTGCTCTTCGTGGAATGCAAGTGCATCAACCATGCGCAGCATTTCGTCGATGTTACGGCCAAGTGGTAGATCATTCACTACTTGGTGACGTACGTTACCTTCAGCGTCAATTAGGAAAGAACCACGGAAAGCAACACCAGCCTCTGGGTGCTCAACGTCGTATGCTTGACAGATTTCGTGTTTAACGTCAGCAACTAGATCGTATTTAACTGGACCAATACCACCTTCGTTTACTGGAGTGTTACGCCATGCGTTGTGTGAGAATTGAGAGTCGATAGAAACACCGATAACTTCAACACCACGCTTTTGGAACTCTTCGTAACGCTTGTCAAATGCGATTAGCTCTGAAGGACAAACAAAAGTGAAGTCTAGTGGGTAAAAGAAAACAACCGCTTTTTTACCTTTAATACGCTCGTGCAGGTTGTAGCTATCTACGATCTCACCGTTACCTAGTACTGCTGCTGCTGTAAAGTCTGGTGCCTTGCGGCCTACTAATACACCCATTTTTATCTCCAATAGTTAGGTTTATTTCCAATCTTGTTTTGTCTCTCTATCGAGTTCAAAACATCTGGTACTTAATATTGTGGCATGCTTATAAAAAAACAACCTTTGCATTTAGCGTTCACTAAAGTGCCTTGTGCTTTTTTACTACCAAAAACTTTGACTAGTGTATTGGCGTAGGAACAGAAATAACAATCGAATTAACCGATAGCATCAATCTATAAATTCGATTGCCGGAAAAAGTAGCAAATATCTTGCAAACCAACACCTGAGATCAAAAAAGGCTTCACTATGAAGCCTTTAATGTATAATTCTGTGACTAATTTAGTCCATGATATTTTCAGGCATATCACCACGGATCTGCTGCCAAATTTCGCCAGACTGATGACCATATTTACGCATCAGAGAGATTGCACCATCATGTTCTTGGTTTTCTGCCAACGTGGTAAGGTCTGCGTAAAACTGTCTAGCGAGATCTCGCGTTCTTGAATCAGAGAAATAATGACAACCAATCTTAGAATACAACCCTTTGAATCCATTTAAGATAAGTACATAAATTTTGTTCTGACCTGCGCCTGCCAGTTCATGGTGCACCTGATAGTCATAATCGGCAAATGCTTCGGCGGTGTCCGCTAATTCTGCATGTTTGGATAAGATATCAATAACACGTTGAGGGTTAAACTTGATAGCAGCACGAGTATAGATGGCGCTGATATTGGTTCTAGCAGACAGCAACTGATCGGTTAGTTCAGGCATTTTATCTTCATCAAGACGCGCTAGTGTCTCGAGAATATTTAGCCCTGACGTTTCCCAAAAGTTATTGACTCGAGTTGGCTTACCATGCTGGATAGTCAACCAACCATCGCGTGCCAGCCTTTGCAATACTTCGCGTAGTGTTGTTCTGGTTACACCAATGAGTTCAGAAAGCTCACGCTCAGCAGGTAGGATTGATCCCGGAGGGAATTCGCCGTTCCAAATTGACTCAACAATATATTCTTCAGCAAATCCAGCTGGGCTCTTGGCTTTGAAAATTCTCATCTCACACCACTTTATTATTACATCAATGCCTATATTGGCAGGTTGTGCTCGTTAATCCACTGATTGTACCAGATGAAGCTCAACTAACAAGCAACAAATCACCCAAGCCAGAAATTGATGCTACATAGCAAAGATAACCTCCGGAAGTAGCGGCACAAGGCTCGCTGTATTTATTGCCTTTTTTGAGATATAGGTAAGACGTCTCGTACCTCAACGGATAGCCACGATTTAAGTTCATCCATAACTTTGCTCGATGTAGGTTATTCTACCCGCTCCTCCAGCTGGGCTTGTATACGCTTGAGACGTCGTTGCCATTGACGTTTAAACTCATGATCAGCAAAGCAAGAAAAATAGAGCTCAATTGCAAAGAAGCTATCGTTATAATCTGGAAGCCAACCATCATTGAGTAAATCAGTGAGTGCTTGTTTAGCACGGAGCTCTTCGTTATTAATAGTAAACCACAGCGCTAGCAAGGAGGTGTCAAGCACCTTATCTTGGGCGAGGTGATTCGAAATTAATGTGTTTACTCTCTCATACTTATTTTGTTGTTCCGTGAGCTTTAGCATTAAGGCATAGATGAGGTACTGCCCAGTATGCTCTGAAATAGGTGCCAGCAAAGAGCTAACTTCACTAAAATGACGCTCAAAAAGCTCCTTTGCTAATTCAGATTTGCGGTTCGCAATTAGTGCCATCACATAGGGCATCACGTAGTGCTTAGCGTTTGAGCCTAGCGTATAACGTTGCTTTAAAAGCGTTTCGGCTTTTTCTGCATTACCTTGTTGCCAAGCCAGCCCTGCTTCAACATATAGTCTGAAGGATGCTGAAGTGGTCGTGAACTGTGTGGCTTGCTGATACAACGTATTAGCCTCTTGTGTACGTCCTAAGCTGAGCAACATCAATATATGGCTTAGCTGTTGTGCGGGGTAGAGCTTATTGTGATCAACATGATTTTCACGATACCACTGTAGGTACTGGAGCGCCCGCTTTTGACTCAAAGGATAGAAGTCTAACTGGTAAAGTGGGTTATTCTTGGTGTGGGGTGCGATGGCAACACTGCGTTCAAAATATTTCCTCGCTAAGCTCATGTCTCTAAAGTTTAGATAGGCGTAGGCTAAACCGCGAACGATAACGGCATCATTTGGCGCTAATCGATACGCTTTTTGGTGTGCTACTACGGCACCTTCTATGTCATTGCTCTTGCGAAGAAATCGTCCATACCAATGCCATAACCTCGGATTGTCTATTGATATTTCAAAACCACGAGTAAAATATTTCTGTGCTTGTATATCGTTATTTTCTATTACAGCGAATCGAGCCAAGGAGGTGATAACTTCAATATTTTTCTCTTCCAATCCGCGTGCTTTTTCCAGTAAAGGACGGCATAGCGCCAATAACTCATATTCTGATATTTCACCAAATAAGCTAAGCCCCATATAGGCATTACATAACCCACTTAGCGCGTCTATATTTTCTCCTTGCTTAGACAGCACCTGTTGATAAAGGCTTTTTGCTTGCTCTAATTCTGCAATATTAGTGCTTTTAGATAAGTGCTTTGCAAGCGTAACCTCATCAAAGTAGGGGTCATCCTCTGCGCTATTGCGAGTACTTTCGTTAAAGATAGATGTCAAAATCGCAAGCAGTAGCGCTAACGTAAAGCCGACACTTGCAAACCAGATCCAACGACTGCTTTTTACCGAAGTGTTTATACTATTTTGAGTGACGAGTACATTCGGAGCTATCCTATAACCATGACCTGATATTCTCTCTATATACTCTTTATGTTGTGGGTCTGAGTTTAGGATTTTTCTTAACTGTGCTACGGCTTGGTAAACTGAGCTGTCAGACACTACTTTTGGTTTCCATACCAATTCAATGATCTCGTCAATGCTAAGCGGCTGTGCATCCGCCTCGATCAAAACAAGTAACAGCTGCATCATTTTTGGCGTTACTGTGTACTCTTGCCCGTTGGGATACTCAATAATTTGATTCAACTTAGGCATAACTAACCAATTACCTAG
This sequence comes from Pseudoalteromonas peptidolytica, assembly GCF_012641745.1. Classification (GTDB taxonomy): domain Bacteria; phylum Pseudomonadota; class Gammaproteobacteria; order Enterobacterales; family Alteromonadaceae; genus Pseudoalteromonas; species Pseudoalteromonas peptidolytica. Next base: position 162,984 of record NZ_WEHZ01000007.1, on the reverse strand, counting down.
TAACAAATCTTTCAACTCAAAAACACCTTATATTATTGATTATTATAGTTTTAATTAAATTTAGAAAAATTTAAGAGTTTATTTATATGAAAATTAGTTCAACAACTGTAAACCAATTTATGCTCGGTAACTCCTATTACAACACAAACAAATTTTTATTATGAAAAAACAAATATTATTTGCCGCGACATACTGCATGCTATTTTCTAATGCGTTATTTGCAGCTGTCGACCTTAGAATTGACAATGCTATCATTTTAAACCCTGTTGATAAGCACCAAGTGAATATCATTTCAAATCATTGGATAGCGATACAAAATGGCAAAATCATTAAGGTATCCAATGCACGTAAAAAACCGCGTGCAAAAACTGTCGTTGATGCGAAAGATAAATACCTTATTCCGGGGCTCACCGACAGCCACGTACACCTTAAAACTATGCCTGGGTTACTCGCTTCAGATCCAAACGCCAAACAGATGCAAAAGGCGTTTTTGCAAAGGCAAGGAAGAAACTATCTATATTATGGCGTGACGCAAGTAATCGATCCGTCAAATACAGCAAGTGGCATCGCTGATTTTATGGCTAATGTGCCTGCACCGAATGCTTTTTTTTGCGGTGCAATGCCAGTTTATCAAGGTTATAACGCCGAAGGCTTAAGCTACGCTAAGCTACATCATCATAAACCTTATTTTATTGCACAGCATAATGACCCAACACATGAACTCACGCCATCACAGGTACATTCACATCAAGGTAGTCAACCGCTTGAGCGCATGAGGTCAGATGGCGCAACTTGTGCCAAACTTTACTTTGAAGATGGCTTTGGAGAAAACAGTAATATACCGCTTATCTATCAAGGTGATGCAAGGCGCTTGACCGAGTCTGCCAAGGCAATAGGATTACCTTCCATGGCTCATGCCAATGCCGTTGATATGCAGCAACTTGCCGTAGATGCCAATGTTGACATAATGGCTCATGGTCTTTGGAACTGGTTAACGCCTAATATCAACCAAGCTACAAACGTTCTGCCACCAACAGTAAAAGCGGTACTTGATAGCATCATTGAAAAAGACATTGCATATCAGCCGACGTTGACTGTAATGGACTCATTGGCAAAAGTAACTGACAGGACATTCTCTTTCACTGAAGAATATCAAACTGTGCTCCCTTCACCTGTGATTGCTTGGTATCAAAGTGAACCTGGTCGTTGGTTTTTTAAAGAAATGAACCAAGGTTGGGGCAGCATGAGTAATCAGAAAAAAGTCGCTAAGCTGAAACGCATTTTTTCCCAAGGGCAGTTAGCACTTAACTACTTATATAAAAATGATGCCACATTGCTACTTGGTTCGGATACACCGCCAGCACCAACCTATACATCACAACCTGGATTATCTACATATAAAGAATTGACTATGATGCACCAAGCTGGCGTAGGCTTGGCTAGCTTGCTCAGTGCAGCGACCATAAACAATGCCAAAGCCTTCTCTTTAGATGATAGATATGGCAGTGTAGCTGTAAATAAAATTGCCAACTTACTACTTTTAAACAGCGACCCTTTAAAGTCAGTAAGCGCTTACAACGATATTGATTCTGTAATTGTAAATGGCACCATGATTAAGCGCGCTACACTACATATCAATGCCTTAGGAGCGCGGTGAAACAGATACTAGTGCTGCTGAGCGCTTAGTTGACCTTTGGCAGGCTCTTTTCAACCCGATATATTGAGAATTGAGCGCAAAAACGCTCAAAGGTAGCGCCCACTCACGATGGAAGGTTGCTCTGATAGGGCCTGATAAAGCATAATAAAACAAAAAGAGGTTCTTCATAATGAGCATTGCATCTTTTCACCTTTCAAAGCAGTCTTGGGGATTGCTTGCGCTCTCAGCAGCTATTTTTGAGGCTGTGGCGCTTTACTTCCAATATGGTATGGGGTTAGAGCCTTGTATCATGTGTATTTATCAACGTTTTGCGATGCTCGGGTTACTCGCTGCTGGTTTAATCGGTATGATAGCACCGCGTAATTTTGCCGTGCGAAGCCTAGCATTTACTTCGTGGGGAGTCGGAAGCATTTGGGGGTTCTTGATTGCACGCGAACATATAGAGATGCAAACAACCACAGACCCATTTGCCTTCACCTGTGACTTTATACCTAATTTCCCATCTTTTATGCCCCTTCACGAATGGCTGCCAAGCTTCTTTGCTGCAACAGGTGATTGCGGTAATATAGATTGGTCTTTTGCAGGACTGTCTATGCCTGGTTGGATGGAAATCATTTTCGCATTTTACAGCGCGGTGTTTATCTTGTTTTTATTCTTCCATTTCACAAAAAGAAGTTGAGATAGCAAATTCATGTATTTTAGGTTAAGCCAAATAGCACAACTTGATGAATTTAAGCTCCGTGAAAAACAGATGATTTTACGTATCGCGTTGAGTCATCTTGATGCCAAAACTAAGGTGCTATTACGGATCGCTAAATTAATACTATTAACTCCATTTTTTGCATCGTTAGTAGTATTTGAAGGGTGGCTCCTATTGCCTGTCTTATTCGTTGCAGGATTGATCTACCCATTACTTACTACACCGCTAGAAATTTATTTTGGACAACCCAAACTGACACAAGCAATAACAGAGTTTACTTCAGCACAAAAAGTAGACTAAACAGTTAAATTAGTATGCGGACAACTAAAATTAGCCCGCATACTCCTGTTCTATCAAACTTTTATCTTGCCCTCCAGTTTGGCCAGTATTCTATTCCCGATACCTTTTACCTCAAGCAGCTCTTGTATGGATTTAAAGCGGCCGAGCTTTTCGCGATATTCAATAATAGCTTCAGCTTTATGTATACCAATCCCTGGTAAAGTTGACAGTGCATCCGCATCAGCTGTGTTAATGTCTAATACACTGTGGTTTTGTGATTGCACTGTGATGACTTGCTCTGGAGGTTTAGCAACGGTCACAGAGTGACCAAGGCCTAGCGCAAGTAAAATGGATAGTGTGATGGTTTTTATCAACATAAATAACACTCCTTGTGTGAAAAGATCCAATCCCTCATTTATCACCTGCATTCTCACTGATGATTAATAAGGCCATATAACTAAAGTCAGTGTTTTATGATTTGTCAAAGCTACTCATTGTTCAATAAATAAAAATTATTGATAACCTCCTGTTTTAATTTAGGTTATTAAAACAAACTAGACTCATCCGAACTTGAAAAATTTTCAAAATAACTTGCGTATTATGGAGTTTAGGATTACTGTATATAAAAACAGTGACAAGGGGAATAACCATGGCAGTTATCATCAAATATGTTGTTGAAAGAAATGGAGTCGAGCGTATGACTTTCACATCTAAAAAAGAGGCTGATGCTTACGATAAAATGTTAGATGTCGCAGAGGCACTAGAAGATATGCTGACTAAGGTAGACGTACCACTAAGTGAACAACAAGTCGAATCCCTAGCACTTGAAATTGCAAAACAAAAAGATGACTTTGTTTCCGTATTAAAAGGTGGCAAGGTATCAACAAAAGCCAGTGCAAAAAGTAAAGTTGAGACTGAAAATCCCTCAGATAAAGTAACTAAAATTAAACAAGCTTAAAAGGATAACATTTAGTCTCCGGTAGCATCTATTCCATGTGAAATTTGCGTAAAGTAAATTCGATTCATGCAATTCTACACACAAAAAAAACCGCAGCAAATTGCGGTTTTTTTATCACGCGTAATAAAGCTTATTTAATTACACTTGCTACAGCATCTGCAAAATAATCGATATTATCTTTGCTTACACCAGCGACGTTAACACGGCTAGAACCTACAATATATATAGCATACTCATTACGAAGCCTGTCGATTTGCTCTTTGTTTATTCCTAGGAATGAGAACATACCATGCTGGCGATCAATAAATGAGAAGTCTTGGTCAACGCCTTTTGCCGCTAAGCTTTCCTTTATCAATGTACGCAAGCCATTGATGCGACCACGCATCTCATCCAACTCATCATGCCACATCTGCGTCAGCTCAGTACTACTTAAAATTGTATTTACAATATCTGCACCATGCGCTGGTGGCATTGAATAGATACTACGTACCACGCTTAGCATTACCGAATTCGACACATCAGCGACATTGCTGTCTTTGGCAATAATAGAGCACGCACCAACTCGCTCACGATACAGACCAAAGTTTTTCGAGCATGAAGAACAGATAATCATTTCATCGACCTGATCAGCAACCGCTCTTAACCCTTGTGCATCGGCCTCCAAACTAGTGCCAAAGCCCTGATAAGCAATATCAATAAGAGGCGTAAAGCCCTGCTCTTTTGCAAGTTCTGCCACGGTTTGCCACTGCTGTTGATTCAGGTCCATACCGCTTGGGTTATGACAACAAGCATGAAGAAGCACTACATCACCTTTGGGCACTTGTTTTAGCGCATTGATCATTTCGTCAAATAGTAGCCCTTTATTTTCATAGTCATAATAAGGGTACTCTTTTACCGTCAAGCCAGCGGCTTCAAATAAGCTAATGTGATTTGCCCAAGTCGGGGTAGTCACCCACACAGTTGCATTAGTATTGCAACGTTTAATAAACTCAGCTGCGACACGTAAAGCACCGGTGCCACCAGGTGCCTGTGCTGTACGTACACGGTTTGCCAACAGCGCGCTATGCTCCCCAAGTAATAAAGACTCTATTTTCTGACAAAAGTCTAAATTACCAGCTAAACCAATGTAGCTTTTCGTTGTTTCATTTTCTAGACGAAACGCTTCCGCCTTTTTAACCGCTCTGAGAACAGGTGTATTTCCCTGTTCATCTTTATAAACGCCGACACCAAGATCTATTTTTTGTGGGTTGTTATCCTGCTTATAAGCGGCCATCAGGCCTAAAATAGGATCTGTTGGGAGTGGTTTTAGCTCTGAGAACATAGCTTATCTCTTTTATTTTAATTAATTCCAATTCGGATGATTGACATCCGATTCCAATAGCGTTGATGGTAACATACAGATTTGTTACCAGTTACCATATTTATCTAGAATTTTATTCATTTTTGTAAACTTGTCCGCACCTAAGCAGAGGCAAGTTTACAGACTAAAATATCAAGTGGTGCTAGTTATCTTAGGGCTGCTACGCTACCAATTGAATAAAGAAATAGACTGGTTATTTTGGTAAATATTGTGGGATGCGAATACATGCAGCGGCTAATAACGCGAGTATTTCCTCATCAAAAAAAGCCTCTGTAAATGCTTCAGCATCAATAATACCAATACATTGCTCGTGCTCATTAAATAAAGGCAAACACACCTCAGCTTTAACTTTAGGGTCGCACGTATAATATTCCCCTCCCCTAGCAGCATACGCCGGTATATCGTTAATTACCCGTGCCTTTGCACTTAGTACCGTTTGAATATTATTTGACGTTGCTGCAAAAGCCTCTGTTATTGGAAATAATGGTCTGCTCGGCGCACCATGGTAAGCCAGTTTAAGCAGCTGCTTACCCTCTTGAGTTTCCCTAGCTTGATAGATCCCAAACCAGTCTACTGCGCTATGCGCAACCACAGCCGACACTATTGTTTGCAACTTGCTCAACGCATACTCATTAGATTCAACTTTTTCTATATATTCCTGCAATAAAAAAGGCGTGTCTTGTAGGTTGCCAAATAAACTACAACTACCTCCTTCACCAAGCTCTGGGATTTGATAAGACCACACCGCCGAACTTGTGTTTTGCTCAAGGAATGTATCTACTTTGACTAGTTGCTGCTGTAAAAGCTCAGGTTGGATTGATAACCCACTTAAAGAAATATAACGTGACACTTTAGCCATCTAAACATCCAAATTAAAATTAATGCAAGACTAACACGCTGGTGTCACATTGCCAACTCAAAAGTAGTAGTTTTATAGCGGTTTTCAAGCTTTGGTATGAGTATAATAAAAGAGCGTCTGAGTTTGCTTTAAATAGATTCGGAGGTAAGTGAATACACCATTTCTAACTCATTCCCAGCGCTATTATAGCTGACACTTTGTGCAATTTCCCCCAGCAAACTTACGCCCCGACCATGACTATACTCCTGCTTCACTTGATTACGTGTGCCCGCTTTAAAACCATTTCCGGAGTCACAAATAGAAAAATACAACTTAAGCTCTTCAGGGCTATAACGTACAGAAATAATGATCAAAGCTTCTTTCAGCTCTTTTAAAACGCTCTCTCTGAGACAGTAATACTCAAAAAAGCCGTCTTCTTTATTTTTTATTTCTGAATCAAGACCCAATACACCATGATCAAGTGAGTTATTATATGCCTCTGATAGTAGTAAGAAGATATTGGAGCGATGTGCTGAAATTCCACCTACTTCGCTTAACAAATCAACCAACTCAAGCACTGGATCGGTTGTTTTCATCTGCTGTGCATCCAAGGAGAGTGATATATTGAATGGAAGGCTTGAATAATGAGATGGGACTGATGCCACAGATTCACTCGCCACACAGTTGATGATTGCAATGCTTAAATCATCTTGCTGCTCCCCACTTCCTGTAAACTCCCTCACTTCAGAAATGATTTGCTCGGTTGAAATAACAGGTCGGCTTGCTAGCAAACGTTTTAGTCTTCTCTCTCCATACATGTCCCCCCTATCAGATTCTGACTCTATGATACCATCCGTTGCCATGACCAAACGTTGTTCAGGGTTTACTTCAAAGTGCAATAAGTTTCGCTCAAATTCCTCTGTGTCCAATATCCCCAATGCCATATGCTGGCTTTCTATTGTTTTAATCAACTTGCCGTTTCTGTCAATAAGATAAAGATCTGGTAACCCACCGATCCAAGCAGAAATACTCTTACCTGAACTACTTAATTCAATGATGGCTGCGGCGCAAAACATATGTCCAGGTAATAATTCATTCAGAGCTGTATTCAATTCAACGGCAATATCACTTACCGCCATCCCTTTTTGAACCATGGTATAAAAGATCCTTGAAGCGGGTAATGCCCCCACTGCCGCAGCAAGTCCATGCCCAGTAAAATCGCCTAGTAGACAATAAAATCCTCCCATCGGACTTTTTGCCATTAAAAACATATCACCGTTAAACATAGAGGCTGGTGATAAATGATACTCGCATATCTCAGGATACGTTGTCTGCTGGGCTAGAGCATTACTAAATATATGCTCAACAATTTCATGCTCTCGTTCGATTTGATTGTAATGATACTCAAGCTGTCGTTTTTGTTCGTTACTTTGTTGACTAAGCCTTCGAGTTCTCGCATGTGCTTTTATTTTCGCCGACAAAATTACTTTATCAAACGGTTTGTGAATGAAATCATCCCCACCTACAGCGAGACACTTTTCAAAACTACTTTGATCTTCCAATGCGGTAATAAAAATGATTGGTAAGTACACATTTCCGGCATGCTGTTTTATTTTTGGCGCGGTTTCAAAGCCATCCATCACTGGCATCAACACATCCAACAAGACAATATCGATATCATGAAGCGCGAGTATTTTTAGCGCCTCAGAACCATTATGAGCACAAAAAACAGTGTAAAATTGCTGTTCAAGCATTGTCGTGAGAAGTCTGCAATTCAGTATTTGATCATCAACAACCAAGATATTCATGAGGGTTTAATCTTGCTGTGATCAGTCAATATCGAACTTTTTATCAAATCTTGATATTTGAAGGATTTTTTTGAGTTGAGGGCGACAGTTACTTATATGAATACTAGAAACGGAAGTACCGAGTGTTTTCTTCATGTTCAGCAGCATACCCAGTGCAGAGCTATCCATGTAATCAGTTTCACGCAAATCGACCACTACCTTTTCGGTTTGATCGCTGACTTCCGCATAGGCTTGTCGGAACGACTGCACCAGATTAAAGTCAAACTTTCCCCTGATTTGAATTGTTAATATTTTACCATCAGCAGAAGCATTTTTACTTAAGCTCATCTTTAAGCTCCTAAATTATTTTGATTTGTTTCCCCTCACCAGTTTAAATATAACGCTTAAAAAGCATTTAGCAAAAAATAAAAACATCTAATCTGCTTTTTGTTATCATCTTATAAAAGAACAGCTATAAGGCCAAATTAGATGTCAGAATCTAGACTCGTATACTCGACAGATATAGGTCGTATCGATACAAAAGAACCTAAAAAACAAATACTAGGAAAAGTATTTAAAGATGGTGCCGTACGCATTGAAAGGCAAACAAAAGGCCGAAAAGGTAAAGGCGTCATGTTGGTAGTGGGTATTGATGGTGAGCAGCACGACCTAAAAAAAATAGCTAAAACGCTAAAGTCTAAAATGGGGCAAGGCGGTGCGGTCAAAGAAGGAGTTATTGAAATCCAAGGTGATGATAGAGACAAGCTTAAACAGCTTCTAGAGGGTCAAGGTTTTAAGGTAAAAATCGCGGGCGGTTAATTGTTATAATACATAGATTAAGACTTGTACGGTGTATCGCGTACAAGTCTTATCAAACTAAAAAGCAAAGCAATATGGATACCAATCGCTGTTAGTGAGCGGACCAATACAATCACAATAAACTATATCGTAGGAACGAACTTAAATATATCGGCTTCACAAAGTGGTGGGCTGTAGTAGTAACCCTGCACAATATAGCAATTGTTTTTCGCCAGGAATGCCATTTGAGCTTCGGTTTCCACTCCTTCAGCAATTACCTGTAAATTTAATTTTTGCGCCATTGCAATAATTGCTGCGGTAATTTCCATATCATTAGGATCTTCAGGTATATCTTTTACAAATGAGCGATCTATTTTGAGTATATCTACTGGAAAACGCTTTATGTAGCTAAGCGAAGAGTAACCGGTACCAAAATCATCAATAGACAACGACACTCCTAATGATTTTATGTGCTTGAGCTGAGCAATTGCTGCTTCGACGTCTCCCATTAACATACTTTCTGTCAACTCAAGGTGCAGCTGCGTTGGTTCTATCTTTGTTTTTTCAATAATATCCGACAACGTTTTAATAAGCTGTGCATCTTTAAACTGCCGCGCTGACAAGTTAATGGATACATTGCCAATTTTACCAGCTGTTTTCAGTCGACGAGAAAAGTGACAGGCTTCTTCCAATACCCAAGCACCAAGCTCAACTATCAGCCCTGTTGCCTCTGCTATTGGAATAAATTTACTAGGAGGGATCGCCCCCTCGATTGGGTGAAACCAGCGGATCAACGCTTCATAGCCCACCACTTCAGTGGTTTCACTGTTTACCTGTGGTTGATAATACAGCGTAAACTGCTTCATTTTTATTGCCGTGCGTAATTCGTTTTCGATATATAATCGCTCATTTGCTGCGGCATCTAGATCTTGGCTATAGAAATGATAGGTATTGCGGCCTTTGGCTTTGGCTTGATACATGGCCAAATCTGCATGTTTTAGGAGTTGCTCTTCTTCTTGGCTATCAAAAGGAGCCATTGTTATGCCAATACTCGCACTGACTATAACCTCGTTATTACCCAATTTGATTGGCTGTGAGAGCGTTTTTTGAATAATATTTGCCACGTCCATGGCTTTTTCTCGTTCATTAATACCACTGAGCAGTACCGCAAATTCATCACCACCTAACCTTGCAATGGTGTCCTCGGCACGAAGACGTTTTTTCAATCGTGTCGCGACTTCAAGAAGTAGGCGATCCCCAGCATCATGGCCTAAGGTATCATTGATCCGCTTAAACTCGTCTAAGTCAAAGTAAAATAAAGCAAAGGCGTAATGACCGCGCTCTGCAAGCGCCATCGATTTGCGCAGCTGCATTCTGAAGAAGGTACGGTTTGCAAGCCCCGTTAGCGTGTCAAAATATGCAAGCTCCTCCATCTTGCGCTGGCTTTCTTTAACAAACGAGATATCTTGAGCTGAAGCAACATAGCTTGAAATTGCACCGCCCTCTTCACGGATAGGCGAAACACTCAAACTCACCCAAATAGGTGCTTCTCGATTACCAGCAAGCATAGTATCACCGCGCCAATAGTTACGACTGCGCAAATCAATATCAATGTCATCAATTAAAATTGCCATGTCTTTTGAAATAATACTCAAAAGAGGTGAGCCTATAAAATGCAGTTCATCATAGCCTGTCATTTCTTGCATCTTAGGGTTTACATACTCAATTTGAAAATGCTCATTAGTTAAAACCACCCCTGTGCCCGAAAAAGCCACTGCTTTAGATAACCTGTTTGCCGCTTTTTCGGCTATTTCTTTTTCGGTAATACGCTGATTTAGGCCGTTGACAAGTTGCCTGATCTCTACGCTCATATCATTAAAAGAGGCATTAAGCTGACCAATTTCATCGTCAGTGCTTGGCAACGTTGGCATATCCCATTGACCACGACCGAACCCTTTTACCGCTTTAACTAGCGCATTGATACGTTTGAGCACCAATTGATATAAAACTTGATGTAATAACAGCGCAACAAAAATCGCGTAAAGAATAAACAAGCCAAAGAACTTCACCTTTAGTTCTTCTATTGCTGAAATAGCAGAAGCACGCTTTTTGTATATACCAATGTACCAATCTAAATTGGCAATATGGGTAACGTGCATAATATGCCATTTATCCCTGTGCTTAAATTCATCTTGAATATTAGGTAGCTTGGTAAATAGTGCTGCTTGTACAATTTTGCTTAACCCCTCGGGCAGCTCAGTGTAGTCTTGGAGTTTGCCAGTGATAGCAGTCGTTTGAAGTAAACCAGGCGCAGCTAATAAGCGCCCCTGTTTGTCAAAAACAATAAAATTTTGTTGTTGATCAGAGCGCGGAAGTTTCTCAAGTAGCGTCTCTAATTCAATATCACTCCCAGTTAGACCAATGTAGGTATCATCAAGATAAAGTGGAACCAAAATGCTGATCACCCATTTGTTCCATACTCGATCAAAATAAGCGCCTGACCACACGGCCTCGCGCGTTGGGTTTTGATCTGCATGTAGTATTGGCAAATTATGTAGCTGGTTATTGACTAACCGAGGGTCTTTGGCCAGCAGTGCATTTGGGGGCGCGACTCTCACAAAACCATCTTTTGTAGAAAGATAAAAGTTAAAGAAATCTTGTAACAGTGGCGGCGCGAGTATATTCCAAAGTAATTCCGACTCTGAAAAGAGCTTTTGCATTGCTTGTGAATCATTGCCATCAGTATACAGAGCAGCGGATAAGCCATTTCTTGCAGTGCTTGCAAGGTTATCACCCCGCTTTTCTATATTCGCGGGCGCGCCAGAGAAGTCTTCACTGCTGTAAAGAAGGTGCTTGGCGACAACAGAATTTGCTTGCTCAGCTAAGCTAGACTTTAACTCTAAGTAGCTTGAAAACTGACTGTTAACCTGTGCGCTGAAACGTTTTAGCTCATCATATTCTTCGTAGATTAACTGCTTTTCTTCAGATTTTAGCATCAATGCGGCCGCAAAAACGCCAGAGATCAGGCATATTGCCGAGATCAGCATCGATAATTTTACACTTAAGGAGTTCGCACCATATCTGGATGGTGGGCGACGATTACCCACAAGTTAGCCTATCTTCTATTTGTAGTGGTGTATTGCCTGAATATATCAGAATATTTTTCGACTCGCCAATAAGTTACGTTTGATTAACCTATATATAAGTCAAACAGATGAAGTGTCTCTATTGATAGCCCCTAAGAATTTTTTCCACCACATTCAAACTAGTACTTGTGTTTCGTTTTGGTTCTATGTTAATAATGTATTCGATTTCAAAATAAGGTTTGAAAAAATGAATTTCATCACACGCAACACATATTTCTTTTTTAGCTTCTTTAGGTGAAGAGGCTTGACTGTTCGCGAGTGAAAAAGAATAGCTAAGCCTCCCAACATCGGGGGGCTTTTTTTTGGCTAAATGGGAGTGAGGACCTATGACACAAGACACATTAGATGCCCTTAGGCATGACATCAATGAGATAGATTCAGAGTTATTAATACTACTGGCAAAACGACGCCGCATTAGTCACGGCGTGCTTGAATATAAAATAGCCAACAATAAGCCAATCCGTGATGAAGCACGTGAGCAAGCACTGCTAGAGAAATTAATCCGCTATGGTAAATCTCTGGGTCTAGATGCTTTTTACATAAATAGCGTTTTCCAAACCATCTTAGAAGACTCTGTATTAAACCAACAAGCCATGTTGCAAAAGAATTTAAATCCCGATGCTGTAGGTGATACACATCGCGTTGCTTACCTTGGCGGACAAGGGTCTTACAGCCAACTCGCATGCCATAAATATTTTAGCCGTCGTCCCGGCAAGCTTGTGGAAATGGGTTGCCAAAGCTTTGATCAAATCACCGAGCAAGTAGAAAAAGGCCAAGCCGACTTCGGCATTTTACCCATTGAAAATACCAGCTCTGGCAGCATAAACGAAGTATTCGATTTACTACAGCATGCACAAGTCTCCATTGTGGGCGAGGTAACGCATACCGTGGAACATTGCTTGCTAGCACTGCCTGACACAGAGTTACAAGCTATTGAAAAAATCTATGCGCACCCGCAACCTTTTGCCCAGTGCAGCCGTTTCATTCAAGGCCTTGGCGATATTCAGCATGAAACATGCGACTCGACTTCAAGTGCCTTAAAGCATGCGGCTGAGCATCCAAATAGTGCAGCTATCGGCTCAGCCCAAGCAGGAAAAAACATGGGTCTTGAGGTAGTCAAGGCGGGTCTTGCAAATCAAACTGAAAACCATAGCCGGTTTATTGTGGTCGCAAGAAAAGCACTTCAAGTGTCCACTCAAATCCCAACTAAAACCAGTTTAATTATGGCCACCAAACAGCATGTTGGCTCACTTGCCGACGCGCTAATGGTATTTAAACAGCATAATATCAATATGGTTAAGTTAGAGTCACGCCCAGTACCTGGTAACCCTTGGGAAGAAGTTTTTTATGTAGATTTGCTTGCCAATATTGCAGACTCACAAGTCCAAGTGGCACTTGAAGAGTTAAAAGATCATACTCAATTTGTACGATTACTGGGCTGCTACCAGAGCGAATCGCTACAAGCTGTGGATGTATTATGATCTCAATTTGAGGGATTAAACCTGACGCTAGCTGCGTTAAAAACTTCTCATTTAGAGCAAATAGCAAAATTTTTGCCTTGCCTACACGGAGGTAGGTACCTTGGCGATAGTAGGACGCGGTAGCGGGGCTATCGACAAGATTTTCTTGCCTCAAAATAGACCACTTAATTAAGTAAATTGGCATAATCAACCATACTAAGTCACTCTCACTGAGAAAAATAAAAAGCCAGAGCGCAAATTGCACTCTGGCTTTTTTTGGTTGAGATTTATTTAATTCAGGCTATTCGCTGCTAAGACCAAGGAGCTCAATTTCTGAGATCTGTACTAAGCCATCGTTATTCGCATTTTTGCTAATGTTTAGACGATAACTGCGATAGGCAAAAGCATTGGAGAAAGTAAACACTCTTCGTTGTAAGCGTTCATCCCAGCGCTCACCTACCCAAACCGCGACTTCTGTCCACGTCTGACCACCATCATTAGATCCCAGTAGCTGAAAGTTTTCGGGATCGCGTTCTGGCGCATCATTGGCACTGGTGATAGCCAAACCACTCACAATCTGTGACGCAGTAAAATCAGCTTGGATCCAAGATGGTGATCCCTCTGTTGGCGGGCCTTGCCATTCATTGTGATCTAGCCATTTTGTCTCGGTATCATTATCAAACGCTTTTTGTTCACTTTCCGCATCTCCAATACGATTACGCGTGGTAAAGCTTGTTCCAGCCAAGTCAGACAAGTCTTCAAGTGCATACTGAGGTCCAGCGAGTTCAATTTCAGCTATTTGCACTAACCCATCATTATTCGCATTTTTACTGATAGACAAGCGATAATGTGTGTAAGCCAAGCCATTAGCAAACGCAAAGGCTCGACGTTCAAAACGCGATTCAAACGGCTCCCCTACCCAAGTATTTAATAATTGCCATACTTCCCCATCGTGAGATGCCAAAAGTTGGAAGTTTTCAGGGTCACGCTCCGGCGCATCATTGGCGCTGGTAATGTATAAAGTATTTACCGCTTGCGCTTGTGGTAAGCTTACTTGAACCCAAGCTGGATCTTCAGCAGTGGGAGGCCCCTGCCAATCGTTGTGATCGAGCCACTTAGTCTCAACATTTTTATCAAAGGCTTGCGCTGCGCTCTCTGAATCGCTAATACTAAAACGCGCCGTGTAACTCGCACCTTGAACTTGTGCATGATCTAATCCAGAGATTTCTGGGCCGATTAATTCAATCTCAGCAAGCTGCATCAAACCATCATTATTTTTGTTCTTGGTTATCTCAAGGCGATAGCTTTGATATGGCAATTGATTCGCTACCGCAAAGCTTTGGCGCTCTCCTCTTGCTTCAAAAGATTCACCAACCCAATTACTCAACTGCTGCCATGTAACTCCGTTATCGTTAGAGCCAAATAAAGCAAAGTTCTCAGGATCTCGCTCAGGAGCATCATTGGCGCTCGTTATCGCAAGCTGATTAACTGCCACCGCCTCATTAAAATCTACTTGGATCCATGAAGGCGCTTCGACAGTAGGTGGGCCTTGCCAACCATTATGATCCAGCCACTTAGTGGTTGGGTCGTTATCAAATGCCTTATCTTGGTTTTCTGCCTCACCGATACTGTTGCCTGCCGTGACCGCAAACGTCTCAGTATCCGTATGGTCAACGCTCGGATAAACCGGCCCAACAAATTGAATTTCTCCAATTTGCAGTAAACCATCGTTATTTTTGTTTTTTGTCACAGCAATTCGGTAGCTGGTATATTTTTGCGCATTACCAAATACAAAGCCTTGACGTTCAAAGCGCGCTTCAAACGACGCCCCAACCACATTGCCCAAATTAACCCAACTCGCGCCCTCATCGTTTGAAGCTAATAACGAGAAGTTTTCTGGATCTCGCTCTGGGGCATCGTTAGCACTGGTAATGTAAACACCACTAATTGCTTGTTGAGTGGGAAAATCCACTTGGATCCAAGATGGTGCTTCCTCTGTCGGTGGCCCCTGCCAATCATTGTGGTCAAGCCATTTAGTTTGCGGATCGCCATCAAATGCCTTGTCTGCACTCTCGGCGTCACTAATCGCATTTCTTGCTGTAATAGTGGCACCTGATGTCACGACTTGCAGCATGGGTCCGGTGGATACCGGCTCATCAAATAGTGGTAGTGCTAAGTCCATAATACTATCGGCACTAAGACCTAGCTGCTTCGTTAATGGGTGAGCTTGCAGCGCGTTGTAGATTGGCAATCGAAGCGCTTCAAGTGCAGCTTCATCACCGCCAAGTGCGGCGCTAAGATTACTAGCAGAGTCGCTTAAGATACCTTGCAAGGAACCTTGCTCGTCAAACTGTGCAAACGCAGCATTGAATAGGGAAAGCTTTTGCACACTCTCGGAAACATACGTCATCTCGCAACTTTGCTCACCAGAGTCAGAGGTTATGCAAGTTTCCCCTAATTCAAAATTCGTTAATTGGTCAGCGCTAACCACAGGTAACTCAAAAACATTAGTGTTCCCTGTTTGCCAACCAAGAGCCCGAAGCAATAACGCAGACATCTGGGCTTTTGCCAGTGCCATTAATTCAGGAGTGGAGACATTACGCCCCTCGGCAATCTGCTGCTCCACCAGCATGGTTGCTAGTGTCGTCAAGGCGTTGATTTGTAAGGTAGCATCAGCACTACCATCGGCATTTGAACCAAACGGCACGGCAACATGACTTAGAGTAGCCAAAGTCACACCAGAAATGTAATCGCCACTTACCTGCTCCCCAATTCCTACTGAGCCACAGCGACTCGCGTCGCAGCGCATCTGCGAGCCTTCGCTCGTTGTGGCGGTCACTTTAATAGTAGAATTAATACCAAACCCAGCTTTACCAGCCAGCTCTATAAACCATTCCCCCGTTTGACTGGTTGTCGAGTTCTCATCCATCATCATGCTAGAGCCATTGAGCGCCGTCACCGAAATGCGGGCTTGACTCAACGCGCCTTTTATCACTGAACCTGATACTTCTGCCGTCGTCACAGCGGGGGTTACTGGCACTTTTTCAACTTTTGGATCATCGCTCCCGCCGCCACATGCAGCCAATAAACTGCTAACGGCAATGAGCGGGATCGCATTTCTTATTTTATTTAACGTGTTCATATTTATCCCTTCTTACATATCAACCAACTCGTGTGAATAGGTTGATATAAACGCACCACAAGCAGGTGATAAGCCGTGATATTGTTTCTCGTTGTACTGACACGACTTCACCCGGTTTGCATTACTTTATGGTTATCGCCAAAGTTAAAATCGGTAGGTGATCCCGGCATAGTAGCGCTGCCCGGTGTAGCTGCTGCTGCGCAATCTCGCTTTAGAATCTTCACCATAAAAGGTTCTCGGTTCTTCTTTGGTTAGGTTGATCACAGACGCGGTTAGGATCAGGTTTTCCATCAAGTTATAAGAAGCGTTCACATCAACTTGTTGATATGGTTCCTGATATACAGTGAGCCCGTCGGCAAGCCCCAAAGCGGTCTCTCCTCGGCGGTTATATGATGCTCTGACACTGAAAGTGTCATTCTCGTAATAGACGGAGAAGTTAAATTGATTATCAGCACTACCGACAAGTGCAGACTCACCGACCTTTTCACCGTCTACGCTAATGTCTGCCTGATTGGTATCGTTTAGGGTGTAGTTAACGTTGAGACCAAAGCCATTATCGAATGCATGTTGTGCAAACAGCTCTACTCCCCGAGAGGTTGCGTTTGTACCATTGGCGGTGGTGGTAAACGGCGTGACGGTAATATCACCCGGCGGCACAATTTCAACACCGGTAAAAGGGTTATTAAAGCCCTCAAACGGCCTTACTGAGGTAATGATCAAGGGCACGATAAAGTTATCTACGTCTTTGTTGAATACCGCAATGCCAACCGCAGATCCTTCGCCATAATAATACTCCGCAGATAAATCCATCTGTACCGATTCAAATGGTTTTAGCGCTTTGTTACCACCTGCGCCGCGCCATCCAGGCTCCACAGGGTTGCCTCTAAACTCGAGCCTGTCGTCTGCCCATTCTTGAGAGATAAAGGTTAACTGCTCGGGTGCTCCCATGTCGTTGAACGGGGCTCGAGACATCGTTTTGGCGATAGCACCTCGTATAACAAGATTGTCGCTGGCATCCCAGACAATATTGAAGCTAGGTAAAAATTGCGAGTCGGTTACGGTACGCACGGTGGTGGTTTCAACGTCAATAAGGCGCTCATCACCTAAGATATCTTCTTCGGTGACATCATCAATGTCATCTAAAAAGTAGTTAATTTTATCCGATGACATAATCTGCGTTTCAGTCTCGACATAGCGTACCCCGATGTTTCCTCTAAAATCTCCAAAAGAAAAATCGGCTTGTAGATAGGCGGCCATGATCTCTTCTTCTATGTCGAACACAAAATCAGGCTCACGGCGCGTGTGCTTAACATATTCACTGGTCACGATTTCGCGGTATCTATCCCAATTGATCGTGGGCATGGTATTTACTTCAAAACCGCCTGGGATATTTTGTTCAGACGTTGTATTCAAAATATCTTCCAGTTTTGGCATACCACCAATCCACTGGTAAGACACCTCATCAATGGCACCTTGACTGAATGGATCAAGCTCGCCACTGGCAATTCTGTCAGCCCCATCTTGAGTGATGAAGAAGGTGTTGTTGGTTTCGCGGTGCAGTGTCGCTTTACGATATTTAGCACCAACATGCAGCGTATCAACGATGCCGTACCCGACGCGATAATCAAGGTCTAACTGGGCATAGTCCTCTTCTAAGTCACTGACGACAAAGCTTGAACCTGTCGAACCCGGGTCGGGATCGCCGGCAATACCAGCCTGAAGGTTAGACAGCAAAGCGGGATCGGCGTACAGCGACACTCTGTCGCCTAATCGCCACCCAGCAAATGAAGCGGCGTTTTCAACCTGTCCAGAATCGCTGCGACTCGCAGGTTGGCCGCTTTTATACGCCGCGCTCCAAGATTCTGAAGGGCCTCCGCTGGCTTCAGTGTGACCAAATTTACCACGTAAATCATATAAATCACCGGCATATTCAAAAGCGAAGTCGTAGGTATCCGAGGTGTCTTTTTCTACCGTGTAACTACCAATGATCCAAGGAAATTCAAGATTCCCTTCAGTGCCACCAGCGCCACTGGTAAAGTCCATGCCTGTCACAATCGTACCGGTTTCGTCTAGGGTAATACCGGTAAGGTAATCTGGGCTGTACTTCCACTCTGGGATCCACATTTGTGACGTGGTGCGATTTTGCCCAAGCTCAAAATGAAAATGATTGAATGTTAAAGATAAATCGTCTACTGGACGCCATTGAATGGTGGCTTGTAACCCCTGACGTTCACGTTTTTCTTTGGTTACCCCAACACCTGCAACTTGCGGTGCCCAAACACCATCATAAACGTTACCATAAG
Organism: Pseudoalteromonas peptidolytica; assembly: GCF_012641745.1. Classification (GTDB taxonomy): domain Bacteria; phylum Pseudomonadota; class Gammaproteobacteria; order Enterobacterales; family Alteromonadaceae; genus Pseudoalteromonas; species Pseudoalteromonas peptidolytica. Next base: position 144,556 of record NZ_WEHZ01000007.1, on the reverse strand, counting down.
CATCTTCTAACGCTGCAAATCGACGTGTACTATCAGCAATCACATTGCCCGCCGTGTCCGCCGCTGGCAATTCTGAACTTGTTGCCCAACGCCAACCGCCACCGCCCGACATATCACCGCCTAAAGACCGGTTGGTGCGGTCTTGATTGGTATAACCAACTAGCAAGCCAAAGGTTTCTTCTTCGTTCTTCCAAGAATAAACGCCGCTAAAATTAGGCTCGTACTCTTCAGTCACATCAGCGTAGGTATATTCAACATTTAACGCCCCAGAATTTGCCTCCATATCCAGTGGTTTACGGCTGTGTAGAATAACCGTGCCGCCGACCCCACCTTCATCTAAACGCGCCTCAGAAGATTTAAACACTTCAACCGATTGCACCATGGTAGACGGCAACAAAGAGTAACTAAAAGAGCGCGACGGCGAGCCCGGAGAAGAAGCAATAAAATTGCCGTTTAACTGCGTAAAAGTAAGATCAGAGGAAAGGCCACGAATACTGACGTTTTCCCCTTCCCCGCCACTACGAGAAATCACCACACCGGGTACACGTTGCAGTGAATCCGCCACATTTTTATCGGGAAACTTGCCAATATCTTCTGCTGTAATGGCATCCACAATCGCGTTTGATAAACGCTTAATCGCCAAGTTTTCAGCCATAGATGCGCGGATCCCGCGCACCTCAATCGTTTCGATTTCCTGTGCCTGCTCTGTTTCGGCTTCTTCAGCCATTGCCCAGTTAGTCGCTGATAATATCGCAAGAGCGAGTACAGACTTGCTAAATTGCCGTGAATTTCCTGCTGCATGGCTTCTGTTATTATTATTGGCCATTACTATCTCCAAATTTTTATTTTTATAAAATCATGCGTCCCTTGCTGCTCCATGACGGATGATCTTATGACAACCCTTTTTGGCTTCCTTAAAGGGGGGCAACCAATTGTAATACTCGTTCAGCATAGTGAGTGCATTAACAAAAGTGATAATAGAATATCGGTTTGGAATAAAACAAAATCGGCGTAAAGGTTAAAAAAGATGCAAACCTTCATACGCTTCATTACCGAAGAAGTATGCGCTATATTCACAAAATATGACGATATTGGATAGTTTTGTATCAGGATGGGAATAGATAACCGTAAGAAAAAAAAGAAGAAATAAAAGACTCCTGAACTTCACTTGCCCAACTAAAATATTTAATTCCAATAAATCAAACAAAAAGAATAAAATGATTCTGGTAAAAATGGTACGTATGCCAACTTTGGGTTCTACTAGTCTGTAAAAGCTGATCACTCAAAAAAGAGATAAAGTGCAGTAACCACTAAATAGCCTGAAGTGCTAATAACAAACCTATTAACGCTTATTGTAAACAACAATGGTTTACGCCCCAAAAACCACGTTCTGCACTAAATCTAACGCTGCTGGCGCTGCAACTCCCTAGTCGACTGATGCTAATTTTTTGCGTAGCTGTGAAGGAATATCACCAAATAATCGACGAAATTGCTTACTAAAATAACTAGGCTCTGAAAAACCACATTGATAGGCAACCTGCGACACAGGTAAACGGGTTTCAACTAATAGCTTTCTGGCATTTTCTAATCTGACTTCATTAATAAACTGGTTTGGGGTTTTTGCTAGGTGCTTTTTAAACCTACGCTCTAGTGCGCTCACGGAGAGGTGAGCTACGTCTGCTAATTCTTCGATACAGATATGACGATGATAATTGGTGCGAATAAATTCAACAGGAGCTTCGATTGCTCTAACATGAGAGAGCGCCTTTGACGTTTTTTCAAGATGCCGAGTGACACCATATGTACCCAAAGTCTTACCATTTTCATCTAATAGCACATGCTTAGATGTAGAAAACCATGCCAAATCACCGCTACTCGTTTGATTTAACTCTAGTCTATCTGTCACTATGTACCCTTCCATCACCCGCTTATCATCATTTACATATTGAAATGCCAAATGTGGTGGCGAGAAGTCGAAATCGGTTTTGTACAATATTTGTTCTAATGCTTTATAACCTTGGTGCTCAACAAACTGTTGATTCGCGTGCACTATCCTACTGTCTGTATCTTTCACCCAAAAAAGAATATCTGGGATCAAATCAAACGCCGCTATTAGTTGATTGACCCCAGCTTGAGTCAAAATGCTTTGCTCTATCACACCCTTTCCCATCTTAACAAAATGAACTAAACCAATTTATTTAAACGCCGATTTTGTTGCATTGTCAACCGAATTTTTATTACCGCTAAGGTATAGCACTTTCCTATTATCAATAGCATCAGATCAACTCACCTTGATAACTCGATGGAGCTAAACAATGGATAATTGCAAAATCCGTATGGCCATGGTTGGTGGTGGTGAAGGTGCTTTTATAGGCGCTGTACACCGAATTGCAGCACGTTTGGACGGCCAGATAGAATTAGTAGCAGGCGCTTTTAGCTCAGATCCACAGAAAAGTATAACAATGGGTAAACAGCTAGGGTTAGCACCAACACGTTGCTATGATGACTACCACATGTTATTGCAATCTGAAGCTGCGCTTCCTGAGTCTGAACGCATTCATTTTGTCGCTATTGTGACACCAAATCACCTGTATTTTCCGATAGCGGCAAAAGCTATCGAGTATGGCTTTCATGTATTAAGCGACAAGCCTGCAACGCTGAATTTGTCCGAAGCATTACAACTACAAACCTTATTACAACAGACAAATTGCCTGTATGGGTTGACTCATACCTATACAGGTTACCCCATGGTGAAAGAGGCACGCCACCGTATTGCCACAGGAGAACTAGGTAATATTCGTAAAGTCGTTGTTGAATACAGTCAAGGATGGCTTGCAAGTGAAGATGACGAGCAAAGTAAACAAGCAAGTTGGCGCTTAGATGCGAGTCAATCTGGGATCAGCTGCTGTATGGGTGATATTGGCGTACATGCAGCCAACCTCGCCGAATATGTAAGTGGCTTAACTATCACTTCTCTTTGTGCCGATTTAAACACCGTTGTTTGTGGGCGCCAGCTAGATGATGACGGCACGGTATTATTACGTTTTGATAATGGTGCAAAAGGCGTGCTACTAGCAAGTCAAATAGCACTTGGTGAGGAAAATAATCTCACGTTAAAAATCTATGGCGACAAAGCCAGTATCGAGTGGTCACAAATGGAGCCTAATAGCCTCTGGCTACGCATGAAAGATGCACCGGCTCAGTTACTCCGTACAGGAGCCGGCACGCTTTGCCACGCCGCGACCAATGCGACCCGTGTGCCAGCAGGTCACCCTGAAGGCTATCTAGAGGCCTTTGCCAATATTTATCTTAATTTTGCCATGCTTATTCAAGCGCGCCAGCAACAACCGGATGTCCAGCCAGAAGACTTTGACGTACCGAGTATTCAAGCGGCAGTTCGCGGTATGGCATTTATAGAAAACGCAGTTGCTGCCAGTGCAAAAGAAACCAAGTGGCACCCTTTTAACATCGGATAAAATACACATGAAACAAATCAAAGGACCGGCAATTTTTCTCGCGCAGTTTGCTTCTGAGCAAACACCATTCAACGACTTTAATAGTATTTGTCAATGGGCAAGCCAATTAGGTTACAAAGGGATCCAACTACCTAGCTGGGAGGCGCGATTATTTGATTTAAGAAAAGCCGCTGAAAGCCAGGATTATTGCGATGAAATTACTGGCATTGCCAATGAGTATGGCCTTACTATTTCTGAGCTATCTACACACTTGCAAGGTCAGTTGGTTGCCGTACACCCAGCATATGACCAGATGTTTGATGGATTTGCACCAAAAGAGGTGCATGGTAAAGCACAAGCAAGAACACAATGGGCTGTTGATCAATTACTGCTTGCAGCCAGTGCGAGTGAAAAGCTAGGGCTAACCGCTCATGCCACTTTCTCAGGCGCGCTGCTTTGGCATACTGTTTACCCTTGGCCGCAAAGGCCCAGTGGACTTGTTGAGCAAGGCTTTGAGGAGTTGGCTAAACGTTGGCTGCCTATTTTGAACCGTTTCGATGAGGTAGGTGTAGATGTGTGCTACGAGCTTCATCCCGGTGAAGATTTGCATGACGGGGTCACCTTTGAGCGCTTTTTAGCAGCGACCAATCACCACCCCCGAGCCAATATTCTTTATGATCCGAGCCACTTTGTTTTACAGCAATTGGATTATTTAGCATTTATCGACATCTATCATGAGCGAATAAAAGCATTTCATGTAAAAGATGCCGAATTTATCCCCAACGGCCGCTGCGGTGTATACGGCGGATACCAAGGATGGCAACAACGGCCAGGACGGTTTCGTTCATTAGGTGACGGACAGGTCGATTTTAAAAAAATATTCAGCAAGTTAACACAGTACGGTTTTGATGGCTGGGCGGTGTTGGAATGGGAGTGCTGCATTAAACATCCCGAAGATGGCGCCAAAGAAGGGGCTGAATTTATTAAACAAAACCTGATCAGACCCACAGAGACAGCCTTCGATGACTTCGCAGGCAGTAGTACAGACACCGAGCGCAATAAGCAAATACTCGGTTTAATATAAACAGGACAGCGACCATGAAAAATAACAATTATAATCGTATCGTCTTCCATCTTTGTTGCCTAGCATTGGTTGTGACGTCAATGACATTTGCGATCCGAGCGGGTATTTTAGGACAGCTAGGCGGACAATTTGGCCTTTCCGACACGGAGCTGGGCTGGGTAAACGCGATGGCATTTCTAGGCTTCCCTATAGCAACCATGCTCGGTGGTGCTATTTACAACGCCATCGGTGCCAAAAAGCTTATCGCTTTAGCCTTTTTTTGCCACTTTGCAGGGTTGGTTTTGACCATTACCGCAGATGGTTTTTGGCTTTTGCTCATCTCGACCTTTTTGATAGGCTTTGCCAATGGCTCTGTAGAAGCTGGCTGCAACCCGCTGATCGCTGAAATGTACCCCAAAAATACAACCACCATGCTTAACCGTTTCCACGTTTGGTTCCCAGGCGGCATAGTGATTGGTGCTCTGGCATCGAGTGCCATGACGACATTGGGCTTTAATTGGCAGTGGCAAGTTGCTTTGATATTAATTCCAACGCTGATTTACGGTGCGATGATGATCAAATCACAATTTCCGGAATTTGATCGCACAGATCATTCTACCACCAGCAACCTTAAACACCTGTTCTCGCCATTATATCTATTTTTAATCTGCTGTATGACCTTAACAGCAACAACCGAGCTTGGTACACAACAGTGGATTGAGCGTATTTTAGGAGCTTCTGGCGCATCTCCAATGATGATCCTTGCACTTATCACAGGACTTATGGCATTGGGCAGATTTTTTGCAGGGCCCATTGTCCACCGCTTTAACCCAACGGGCGTACTGCTCGGCTCTGCTGTATTAGCAACGGCTGGTATTTTTATGATGAGTCAAGTGCACGGAGCAGCCGTTTACCTAGCCGCCATCTTATTTGCTTTGGGTGTCACGTATTTTTGGCCAACGATGCTGGGCTGTGTTGCAGAGTACACACCAAAAACGGGGGCTCTGGGCATGTCTTTGATGGGGGGCGCTGGTATGTTTGCCGTTAGCATGTGGAATCCTGTAATTGGCAGTTGGATTGATTCAGCAAGGCGTGAGGCGCAAGCCGCAGAATTAACGTCACAGCAATCTGAACTTATTGCCGGTCAAGCAGTGCTTGAAAACATCCTGTTATTTCCAGCGATTCTAATTGTGGCTTTTATCGGCCTTTATCTTTATATCAATAAAAATAAGCGCGTAGAGAAATACGCGTAATACCAATTCGCTTAATTAAGCTTGCTATTTTGAGGTGAAAAAGCCTTGCCGATAATAAGGCGAAAATTGTTCAAGCAGCCTGCGTTAGGTTTGCGCCTTCAAATTGAGCAAGTATTAAGACTAATTGGTACAAGTAGCAACAAGTAAAAAGTGAACAAACGAGGTTCCATTATGCTCAACTCTATAAAAATGCTCACGCTGGCGTTGACTGTTAGTTGTACCGCTTGTGCGAGTACCACTGATAATCAATTGAGCCAACAAGAGCAACAAGCGGGATGGCAATTGTTATTCGATGGCAAAGACATGTCTCATTGGCGTAACTTTAAACGCGACACTCTTGACCCAAAATGGCAAGTGAAAGACGGGGCAATGACGTTAACGCAAGGGGGCGGCGGCGACATTCTAACCAAAGAAATATATCGTAATTTTGAGTTACAGCTCGAATGGAAAGTGTCAAGAAAAGGCAATAGTGGGATCTTTGTGCTGGTCGATGAAATAGGCAGTGCAATTTATTCACGAGCACCTGAAATCCAGATCTTAGACAACGAAGAGCACCCTGATAACAAAATCGACTCTCATCTGGCTGGCTCTATCTTTGACTTGATTGCCGCACCAAGTAAGGCACATAAGCCTGCTGAAAAATGGAATCAAGTACGTATTAAAATGCTAGATAATCACCTCCAAGTATGGCAGAACGGAGTCAGTACCACCAGTGTGGTGATAGGTAGCAGTACATGGAATACCCTAGTCAAAGGCAGCAAGTTCGCGACATGGGAAGGATTCGCTGAAGGCAAAAAAGGCCATATCGGTCTGCAAGACCATGGTGACCAAGTTTGGTTTAAAAATATCAAGATCAGGGAGCTTTAATGATGGCGGAATTTAACCATAAAGTACTCGTCGTTGGCTCCGGTGCAGGTGGTGCAATGGCTGCATACACCCTGGCTAAGCTTGGACATAAGGTGTTGATGCTAGAGGCCGGTAGAAATTACGATCCTAAGAAAGAAACCCCCATGTTCCGTCGCAATAGCGAAGCACCTTTGATGGGAGCAGGTAACAAAGATAAAAACTTTGGCTTTTACGATGCAACCATTGATGGTGGCTGGCAAGTGCCTGACGAACCCTATACACACGCTGAAAATACCGACTTCTATTGGTGGCGAGCCCGTATGCTTGGTGGCCGAACTAACCATTGGGGGCGCTATTCGCTGCGCTTTAGTGAACATGACTTCAAGGGGAAAAGTCGTGACGGTCACGGGGCTGATTGGCCATTCGAATACCAAGATATTGCACCTTGGTATGATAAAACCGAGGAAATAGTTGGAGTCTGTGGCACGAACACTGGGCTTGATGATATGCCCCCCTCTGCTCCGGGGATCTTGCAGCCACCGCCCAAACCAAGAGTACCCGAGCTGCTTGTTGCCGCTGCGGCTAAAAAATTAGGGATCCCAGCTGTGCCCATGCACCGCGCAGTGCTTACCCGTAGTAAAGGCGATCGCTCAGCTTGCTTTTATGCGACGCCATGTGGCCATGGCTGCTCTATTGGCGCGGCTTTTCAAACCACCACTTCACTAATTCCGATGGCAAAAGCTACGGGCAACCTTGAGGTGATCACCGACGCCATGGTGAAATCAGTGACTACGGATGAAGAAGGTAAGGTTACCGGCATCACTTATGTCGATAAAAAGTCTGCACAAGAGCACGCTCTTAACGCCGACGTTGTCATACTCGCTGCCAGTGCTTGTGAATCTGCACGTATTTTACTGAACTCAAAACATACTAAACACCCTAATGGATTAGCCAACTCTAGCGGCCACGTTGGACGGAATCTGATGGACTCCACTGGTGCTTGGCTTGGTGCGCAAATACCCGCGTTAAAAGGCCGCCCTCGTTATAACGAAGATGGCCATACCGCCAACCACCTATTTATTCCTTGGTGGGGCCACAAAGCACAAGAAAAAGGTGAGTTAGCCTTCCCTCGAGGCTACCATTTTGAAATTAGCAGTGGCTTTAGGGAACCGGGCTCTGGCGTTTCAGGCGACAAGCAAGGTTATGGCCCCGAGCTAAAGCAGCAAGTACGCGACGCGTATGGCTCTTATGTTGGATTTGCACTACGCGGAGAAATGCTACCTAACCCAGATTCTTACATGGAAATTGATGAGAGTGTCAAAGACAAATGGGGGATCCCAGTTGCCAAATTCCATTTCAAATGGTCTGACAGAGAGCTAAAGCAAATTGAACACGGCCTTATAACCGCAAAGCAAATCCTTGAAACCATGGGCGCCAAGGTCGGCGAACTACCTCCTGCGGAAAAGGCTATTTCAAAAGGGGGTGAGATCATTCATGAAGTCGGCACCACAAGAATGGGCAGTTCACCCAAAGATTCCGTCACCAACCAATGGGGCCAAACTTGGGACTGTAACAACCTATTTGTAATGGACGCAGGGGTCTTTGCTTCAAACCCGCATAAGAACTGCACCTTAACCATTATGACTTTGGCGATGCGAAACTCGACTTGGCTGGCTGAACAGATTGATAAAGGAGTGCTGTGATGAATACACCTGATAACCTTAACCCTTACAGATATGTTTCAGGTATGACGCGCCGCGAGTCATTAAAATGGTTAGGCTTGCTTGCAGCAGGCTCAGCGCTCACCGTGACCGCAGGTTGTAGTAAAGTGGTAGAAGAGACGATTACGCCAAATGCTGGACACTGGCCCGATGTTGATATTAAACCCGTAACAGCTAAAGGATATGGTACAGATCCCAACATGGTGATCCCACCAGAATCACCATGGCCATTAACCTTAACTGAAGCACAACTTACCTTAGTGGCTGTCCTTGCGGATTGGATTGTGCCAAAAGAAGAGAGCCATCCGTCTGCCTCTGAAGTACAAGTGCCAAGTGTTATTGATGAATGGGTAAGCGCGCCATACCATGGCCAGCAAAAAGACCGAGTAACAATATTGCACGCATTAGCTTGGATTGATGATGAATCACAATTACGCTTTCAGCAGCAGTTTGTCGCGCTTGCAACCGCTCAACAGCAAGCAATAATTGATGACATTGCGTATTTTGATAAACACACGCCAGAGCAATTTCAACGAATTGGTAAAGCTTTTTTGCGCTTCAAGGATCTCGTCCTCGGCGCTTATTTCTGCACACCAGAGGGCTGTAAGGATATTGGTTACCTTGGAAACGTGCCAATTGCAGGCGATTACCCTGGGCCGACTGCCGAAGCCAAGGCACATCTAGATGGCGTACTGGCCGAACTTGGACTAAGCCAGTATGCGTACCGTGACTAACCCTTGAGTCATTTTGTTATGACGAATCGAAGCAGAGTTTATCTCTGCTTTTTCTTTTGGAGTAGATGATGTTTGTTAAAAGCACAAAACGATTAACGCAGGCACTACTGTTCATTGCTTTAAGTTTTATCTCACCACTGTATGCCAAGCCAGCTCTGCAATACTTACCTATAAGTGTTCAGTTATGGTCGGTAAAAGATGAATTGACAAAAGACTTTGACGGTACTTTGCAAGCACTTGCAAGCATGGGATTTGAAGGTGTTGAATTTGCCGGAAACTTTGGCAGCTATACCGATAACCCAAGTAAATTAAAGCAAAGACTAGCTAAACTCGGCTTAGTTGCGAGCAGCGCGCACGTCGGCTTTGACGCGTTAGCTGAAGACAAACTAACAAGCACCCTGCTCTTTTACAAAACCTTAGGCGTATCTACACTCTTTATCCCTTGGGATGAAAGAGCGTGGAGTAACAATCATGTCCCAACATTTGTAAAGCAACTAAACCACGTGCACCAAGTTGCCAAACGTTACGATATGAAGATCGGATTTCATAATCATGAAAAAGAATTTAATGCGTACGCTGCTAGCACTTTTTGGGATTACATCGCCACCAATACCCCCAATGACTTGCCACTACAGCTTGATGTTGGCTGGGTGAATTACGCAGGTAAATCAGCCCGCGAATATGTTAAGCGATATGCAGGAAGAACTGTATCCACCCATATTAAAATACGCACGCACCAAGGGGACGGCAAAAGTCCAATTATTGGTGAAAACGCGTATCCGTGGAAAACGCTCATCCAAACTATGCAGCAACACGGCGGCACGCAGTGGTTAGTGATTGAACAAGAAGAATATCCAAATGGCCTGACACCACTAGAAAGCGTCGCCCGTTCAAAAGCGAATTTAGATAAGATATTAGGTGAGCAATAAGCTGGAATAAATCTACTTGTAATGGTTAGCTAGAGCTGTCACGCTGGGTTAATCAAACCTGATTGTTTTCATTGTTTTAAGCGTGTGTGGGGTGACAACTTGCTAAGTTGTGGGTAACTACCGCGACACTCAAGCCAACCGAACAAAAATGCCAAAGGTTAGCTATCAACCTTAAGCAATTTTATTATGCTTCAATGTGTTATAGTATCACTTTGGTTATTAATTAAGAACACTGTGAACACTATGACAAAGAAAATCACCCGTAGCTATACCGAAAAAGATCTGAAACGGCTGGTTGCATCAGCAGGAGGTCGATGTTCTTATCGTCACGAAGGAGAAATTTGTAAAAGGCTACTAATTAGTAACAACTCTGTGGTTGGCGAAAAGGCTCATATTGAAGCGATTGGTAAAAAAGGAGCACGTCACAACCCAGATCTATCAGAAGCTAAAGTCAACAGCTATGACAACCTTATGTGGATGTGCCCTACACACCACACTATGATTGACAAACTTGACAATGAACATATTTATACCGTTGACGTACTCAGAAAGATGAAGAAGGCTCATGAAAAGGACATTGATCAAGGCAATTACAGCACAGGAGCAACACTGTACGATACTGTCATTCATGACTACACCGCTCTCAGTACTCTGTTTTATTACGTCGATATAAACAAGCTCTATTCCAGCTCTATTGATTTACCGCGCTTCTGCGGTGTTCATTTTGGTGAATTAAATGAAACGGTTAAAAACTACAAGCTAGGATTTGGGAGTTTCGGTTTACAAGATAAGTACCTCAACAAGCTATTCACCAAACTTTTAGATTCAGAGCGAATGCTATGGAAAAATATAAAAAACACCTTCGATATTGACTCTGTATTAAATGGTGATAACCCAATAGAAAAATTTTCTTGCCAACTTCGAGACGGTAAGAGCTCAAGATATATAGAGTGGATCAACTACCTAACTTGCTGCTATCAAGAAAATGTTGATATTTTTGTACATGCCGTCCGAAATAGATACCCAGAAATACTGTTTGCTCCAATTTTTGAGTCATCTCCTGAAGCATGACCACTCATTAGCGTGTATTCCTGAATACCTCATTTATCCACAAGTAAAAATTACAACCTCAACACATAAGTCACCTTTACCTTGGGCTTTAAAACCCACGAGGAGTCAAAGTTTGCTACAATTTTCCAATAGCTTGACCCCTCGATGATCTTTAACCCAATGTCTAAAGAGAGCGTCAGCAACCACCGTACTTTGATCTGGCCTATATACTGACTTAATTTTCAATGCTATAGGTTCGTATATCATTAAGGCGTGCTAAGGCCGTAATAAGCGGTGAATAATTGTTGACTACAACGTACAACGAAGCCAGCGATTACAGCTCAGACTTTAAAGCTTTTTTATATTCAATTAAATGGTCAAAAACCTTATTTGAAATAGCTTCTAACTTTGGTTGAGTATTTTTTCCAGCTACATTGGTTGCAATGAAAATACCAATTTTTTTCTTCGGATAAATGGCAAGCCAGCTAGATGTGCCCATTGAACCACCACTATGGTATAGAACTTGTTCATTTGAATCATAGTTATTTGTGTACCAAAAAAATGCCATACCATGACCCGTCCAACTTTCATTCAGAAGTTGATGAGAAATAGCTACCTCAGGCTCTGCCGAAAGTTGGTGTTGAATATACTGCGTGATAGATTCAACGTTTGTAGTCAACCCTCCCCCAGCAAAACTATATGCACTGGACAGAGGCACTTGTTCACCATCTCTTATACCCACAGTAATTTCGCCTGGCTTAAAGTGAGTGCCTCTAAATTTCGTGTGCTGCTCTTTAGACTTAGCTGTGATGAATTCAGAAACCAATAAAGCAAAAGGTTTTTGATAAACAGATTCCAGAATATACCCTGCTAAATTAGTACCAACGCTTGAATACAAATAGTCCTCACCAGGTATAGAATTCAGCTTTACTTTTTTAAGATCCTCAAAGTAATTATCTCTGGAATAATTTGACATTTTTTCAAAAGCAACTGCAACGCCTTTAGCTTTGTCTTCACTGTTGTAAGCAAACTCTTGTGGGAGACCACTTGTGTGAGTCATAAGGTGTCGTAATGTTATATATTGATTAGACAGCTCTAAATTTTTGTATTCATTATTTTTGAGGTAATGACGAATATCTTTATCAAGCTCAACCTTCCCATCCTGAATGGCTTTAGCAACAACTAAACCGGTATAGGTTTTAGTTATAGAGGCAATTTCATATATTGTCTGGTTATCAGGTGTATCTCCATTCCTTAACGTCCCTAAGTGATATTGGTAAGTATTCTCTGCATCTACAACAGAAATTGAGACCACCTGCCCAGGATTGTCATCAATAAATTCTGTGATTTCCGCTTTCGTATTGGACTCAAAATTAATGGCATCATAACTTGCGCAAGAAGCCAACACTGCCATTAATGAGATGACAAATATCAATGATACAGACTGGGTTATTAATCGATTCACAAAAACTCCTAAATTTGAAGTGTAACCGGCATCTAGCGCTCTAATCAGAGACAACAAAATAACTGGTTAAAATTAGCATCAAAGAAGCAATACCAACCGTTTATTGTTCTTTGAGTTGGCTTGCTAAGCACTGTTACTGCTGCTTTAAGATTATCATTTCCTTTGCGACAAGTGCGGCTGAGGGCAAAAACATTGTTGAGATAACCCGTTGATCTGCGATCACTGCGTGTTTATTTTTTAGTGTTTTCTTATTTTGAGCGATAGCACCATTCTTATTAAGCTGACTTTCAATAAGAAAAGGCAAAAGTGTTCCTTGCTTTGCCCATGGCTTAGATAGTTCTGTGGAGTTAGGGAATCCTGCTACTTTTTTCCCTTTCACCAAAAACTCCCCATTAGATAATGTCACGTTTGCAATACCTGCTGAACCATGGCCACCAACACCGACCATACCACCTGACTCATAGATGCTACTTATAATGGAGTGAATTTTTTTATTATCTGCAACGTCAAACATGACACCGTAGCCACCACCGATGAATACTCCCCAATAGTCATTCGGTTCAATTTCAGAGGGTTTGAGTGAATTGTTTGCTTTTTCTAAGAAGCCCTCATATTTGATGGTGTAACTACTTATCCCTAGCGGATCCATCATGAACTTAACTTCACCACCATTGGGTGATACAAAATCAACTTCAAAGCCGTGGCTAACAAAAATATGATACGGAGGTGCAAATTCCCATAAGTTGTTTCGTGCATCATGTTTTTCAGGGTCTCCCATATCTACCATATTAGAAGCCACCATTAGTATTTTCTTTGTAGGCGCTGCTATGGCGCTGGTAGCAGATAAGGCTGCTGCTAGCATAATAGCGATAAAGAATTTCATAGTTTTCCTTTATAAATAACTAAAATCATTCTTTAGACGAGGCAAATGAGCAAAAGGTTTAAATGCTGAATTAATCTGGGAAATTAATGCCATCGTGACTAGCTAAAGTGACCTAGTGCGTGATTATTACTCATGTTTACATTGCTTAAATGTTGATAGTGAAAAGGCGAAGTGCCTGTCAGAAAAGCGCAAGTGATACGATGGCATACTCTGTTTAAGGACGATATACCACGTGCATTATCTAGAAGTTTACGGCAATAACGTCGACTTTAACGAACGGCTCCCAGCCGTGATGCCTCAGTTGATAAAGTTGAGATAAATTGTTCGGCATTATCTACCCCAATGAAAACACTTTTAACACTCCCCACTGGTTCTACCAGTGCAATTTCAACATTAGGGAAACCCGAATAGTTATAGCGCTTTATAGACTTAGAGCGCCCCACAACCCCTGTACTCTTCTGAATTTTTGCTATTTTACTTAACGGTATAACGAATGGCTGATAAAGGCCGTATCGAATGAATAAATGATTTCCCACCAAAGAAATAGGCCGTTTTGCAACAGCACGGTACTCTGCAAAGAAAAATACCAAGCTAAATATCGTCAGCAAAGTGACGATATTTGCCGCAAACGGAGACCAGATAAAATGCAGCAATAAATGTGCAATTGGCACTTCAAGTGCAATTAAAAAGATAAAACCAAGCAGATTGCTTTGTGCCCCATCTTTGTTGTGATACGTGAAGTGCTGCTCGCCACTGAAGTTTTTTGGCTGCACTCGCTTAGAAAAAAGCGCATAGGTCCACATTCGGGTTTCAAAACTCAGTAACTTTGCAACAGGGCCGTCACCAACATATTTTTTAATCGGTTTTTCAATGGCTTGGTCGGGGTCTTCAGACTTGCAAATGGCGGCTTTAATCGCAAGGTATACAGTTAAAATTGCAGCCAGTTCAAAAGCAAGCGTGATAGCCAATAAAACGTAGCGCCCATTTTCAAGATAATGCCAAATTAGCTTACTTTGTTCGGGAATAATGTAACTGCCGATAAGTACAGCCAAACACACTAAAATAACCGACTTTAAGAAGGCTTCTTTTCTATCTTCTACACAAAAAAAGCAGATAATTGGCAGCACAATCAACGCATCTAAAAGAAACAACCATTCAAAATTTGCACTGCCATAATCATTAAGCGAGCCATTAGATTGGTAATAGAATCCCCACCATAACGAAATACAAACAAGAAATATTAGGGGCAATTTTGACTTAATGGAACGATTCACCGATACCTCCTTATCCAAACCTCAGGTTATGTACGTGTTACTTAACGACTCTATGTTAGTTGCAGTAAATCCCACTTGTTACCATAGAGATCTTGAAATACCACTACTGTGCCATATTCTTCAATTCTTGGTTCTTCATTAAATATAACACCTTGTGCCTTCATTGACTCATAGTCACGCCAGAAATCATTTGTTTGTAGAAACAAGAATACACGACCACCAGTTTGATTTCCTACTGCTTGCATTTGTTCTGGTGTACTCGCTTGAGCCAACAGTAAGTTCGTACCATTGGAGTTTGGAGGGGAGACTTGAACCCAGCGTTTACCGCCTCCTAAATCGCTATCTTCAACTAGCGTGAATTGAAGTTTTTGCGTGTAAAACTCTATCGCATCATCGTAATTTTCAACGACTAAAGCGATGTTTCCGATTTGCTGCTGAACCGTGTTAGACATGATCTTTTCCACAATTTTAAGACTTTTTAAAAAAGCGCATAATACCCGGTTAAAGTGTAGGCAGTCTAATAACAATGTGAGGTCAACATTAAAAATTGGTGGTTGCAGGAAACCAAAAAATTGCACTGATTGCCTGTGTTAGGAAGATAATTGTGATCTTAAATTCGATACTCAGAGACGGGATAATGTGGCAAGCACCACAAGCATAAAATTAGCTATTGACGCCATGGTCTCTTATTAGACACATAATTCAAGTTCCATATAAATACTCAATGGATCATATAGATAGCTTCCAAACTGTTTTCTTTTTCTAAAACCAAGTTTTTCATACAGATTGATTGCCTCAGACTGCTTGATACCTGTTTCGAGCCTTATAGCTGGGAATCTTTCTTCTTTAGCATACGCTATCAGAGCATTCATTATCGATTTCGAAATTCCTTTACCACGATAATTTGGCTTTACGTAAATACGCTTTAATTCACCATAAATACCATCGTTGCATTTACGAACAATTGCCCCACAACCTATAACTTCCTTACCATTTTTGACCCCGATAAAATAAACATCGTCGCTCATTAACTCTTCAATCGACAACAACTGATTGCTTTCCTGAGGATAAAGCGTGTTCATCAAGTCGTCTATCTCATTTACAACCGACTTCACACTTTCGGACTTAGGATCTAGTTCAATTATTTCCATATTCTTCCATGCTACGTTTGGCGCTCAACTGCTCATTAGCGTGTACTCTTGAATATCTCACTTATCCAAAAGATAAATAAAAATGAAATTTAAGTGAGCTTTATTTAATAATTTTAGAAAGTTAACAGTCGATGGTTAGAAATTCAATACACAAATTGCCCGCTACACACAAAAGCGACTTATCCGAGCTATTAGTTGGCTCGTTAAGAACAAGTTGCATCTCGCTGGTATTGTATTATTGACCTTAAGCCAGATAACAACGGGGATCAGCATCAAAAAACTGTTGTCGCCAAGCGATAAGCTTACCTGCACTTTCAAATATCCGTTTTGCTGACTCTTTGTGCTCTAAAAAAAGCAATTTGAATCTGCTCAAAGTTGATAATATCGGCAAGTCTTGTCTGCATTGCTAAATTTTGTGGTGAAAAATTGAAAACGTCATAACAACCAAGTTTAATTGCAGCTTATCTAAACTTTGAAGGACTTTGTTTAAAAGTTCGAGAAAAGGCCTCAGCACTGTCACACTTGGTTTCAAGTGCGGACATATTGGGCCTTTCATGACGATATGGTGGTCTATTAGCCAAATTTCATGCTCAATCTACATTGACACGTTTGTCACATTTTCCACTAACTTCGGCAGCCTGCATGATTTGGCATAACTGGTCATTTACCCAAGACAACGTAACTACATACCCGACATCATCCATAGGCTCCTCAAATATTTCACAACGCCCTAAAGAACCGATGGTTGTCATTACCTCCCCAGGTACTCGTGTATTCCAGTGTTTATATAACTCGCTAACTTCACGGCAGTACTGGATAAAACCGCTGCTTTGTAGAGTGTCTTCTGAGAAATCACCTGCTTGCATCAAGTTTTCTAGATTAAGCAGCGGATCGATAAAATCATAGTAAGCAATATACTTCCCATACATTTCTTTACGATATTGTTCTTTTGCAGTCCAAATACCTGTTATGAGAGCTATAGCTGCCACTCCAAAAGCAAGCCAGCCTACCCCTGTGACTTTTCTAATTCCTGACTCGGCAGAATTCCATGTTTCACCACGAATAGACAACACTGTAGCTAAAAATGCTAATAATGGGACTAGAAAGCTTGCAAACATTGCTATTTCCCTAAATCTGCTAAACATAATGATTTTATGGTGCTAGCCTCTGCATTTCCTAATGGGAGCTAGCAACTTTATAATAGAGTAGATAACGAATACCCACGTCAAACTTTATTGATTTATAGCCAAAATGATGGTGAATATCGGCATTAAATTTTTACAATCGTAACTAACACTCTCTTTTACGATGCTTTCCTACTTGGCTCACTTGATATTGAGCAATGAGCTTGTCCATCACTTTAGCTGCACTTGCAATATCACGTGCGGCAATGCTTATCTGCTCTGCACCGGATACATTTTCCGTGGCTTTTTCAAATATTGCAGAGATATTTTTGCTGACCTCATCAATTGCATTGCTTTGTTGTTGCGTGTTGTTTGAAACAGACTCTGTGACTAACTCTACTTGTTGTGCCTGTTCAACAATTTGTTGCAAAGCTATTTTGATCTCTTTTGCACGTGCCGCAGCTTCTAGCGCGTTTTCTTTGCCCTGAGTGATAACATTGGATGCTTCTGATGAACTACTTTGAAGCTCAGATACTAGCGCGGAAATTTCTTCAGTCGAGTTTTGAGTACGACTGGCAAGGCTGCGCACCTCGTCTGCAACAACAGCAAAACCTCTTCCTTGTTCTCCAGCCCTTGCAGCTTCGATAGCTGCATTCAATGCCAATAAATTTGTTTGCTCAGCAATACTTCTAATCATATCAACCATCGATGAAATACTACCCACTCGATTGTTCAGTTCATCCACCGTAGTTGCGGATCGCTCCATATCATTTGATGCTTGCTGAATAACATTTACAGCATCCTCCACAACTTGCTGTCCTTGTAAAGACTCTTGTGTCACAGTTTTAGCTGCGGTGGCATTTTCATGCATGGAGCTTGCAATGACTTGTATGTTAGCGCTCATTTGTTCTGAAGCGGATGCAATAGTTTGGATCCCTGATTGTTGACTAATTAGGTTATCTTGGCTTTGCTGAATGGCGGTAGCTGTCTCTTCTGACGAATTGGTTATACCCATTGAAACTCTAGCAAATTCAACCAAATCGTCCTCAAATTGCTTCGTTAGATTGTTAATGCTTTTTGCTGATTGCCCTAACTCATCCTCGGTGACTACTTTAATTTCATGACCTAAGTCTTTTTTGACTCGAGCAATTTCAATACCCTCAGCAATCATTGCTGATTGTTGCTTACGCAGACGAATCGCAAAAAACAATGCTGCAGTAATAAAAAAGCCAACAATTAATATGATAAATTCTATTACCAAGACCAACACGGCATGCTGTTGGATATCAATAGCTGTTCTATCAACCAATGTTAGTGCTTTTTCTTCTGCCTCTTTTAATATGTTGATTCGCTCTGTCGCAGCTTTAAACCATGCTTCAGCGCTGAGATTAAAGCCATCATTTTTATCAGCAACACTTTGTCTGAAGACGTCAACGGCGCGCATGGATGAATGATTCAACGCTTGTTTGAATAATTCACGCATTTGTGGAGGAGAGGCTTCTAACGCTTCTTCAAGGTATACGGCTTGTTTGGTTATCAGAGCAACATATTTGTTTTTCAGTGAAGGTGTAAATGTATTAGCACTAAGCACATTAGACAAAACTGCGCGCTCTATACCAGCTGATTCCTTGGCATTTGAAAAGTTATATATTGCGACTAATTCAGTAGATATAGTGTGATCGTTGCTCAGTCTCGAGGCCTTGATAACGATATGTAGAGCCTTTAGGTTAATATCTGTGTAATACTTTAGCGCTTCTGAAATAGGCATAGAAAGAGAATCGATACTAGAACGTACACTAGATAAACGAGATAATTTACTCTCAAACTCTATCAGCTCTTGTGCCATTTCTGGCATAAGATCCCACTTTTGCTGTTGTTGCTTTAGTTTTGCAATTGCACTATCGGTAAGATTACGTTGCAGCCTTAAGTTTTGCTCAAACTTAAGACCTTGAGAGCCAATGAAGCCTGCTGATGCTCCCCGCTCTTTTTGTGTTTCATGGATCACATTTAAAACTGCATGGCTCAAAAAGGCATTATACTCTGCGTCATATGCGTCCTTCATTCTTTTAGCAGATACTGATACATCATAAAAAATGACAGCGCCAAGTAACATACATGGCATCAATACCATTAACGTCATATGGCTGGAAACAACACGAGCGAGAGATTTAAACATTATGCCACCACTAAAAGTTGGAGTAACAAAAGATTTAACAGCGATGATGACTATACGTTCACCGTTGCATACAAAAAAACAGCCGGAATAAAAGATCAGGATGGCGAAATATCACCTCTACATGTCATGCAAAGAGATATCGTTGAGTGTTGTAAAGAGACAATCTGGCGATTATAAGCGCTGAAAAAATATAAAGGCATCATTGATTCTACTTCAAACTTATTTATCTTGTTATAGTCTCTAGAAGTGTTTGTTGTCAATAAATGCAAGGCTAACCCTTACAGATAATTAACCTTTTGGACTGATAATTTAATATAGTCTAAATAAAATGATACTGTAGTCATCAAGTTAGCGGTAACTTACGCAAGTTACTCGGAAGAAACTTTTAGAGTAAATGCTATCTATAATGGTTTAAAAAATTCAAGTTTCTAGTTAGAGAACCACGAGAAATATTTCACCACAAACCCAAGATACCCAGCAGTAATTACGCACTCTGAAGCTATGATGTTTGTCATGGTAAAAACACCCTCATGTACAAATCAATCACACCTACGCAACATTCGTTTGCCGTGATCGAGTCGTTACTACTTTGCCCTGAGAACAAACAAAGTATTACATACCAGCTCAAATTGTTGTCCATAATGCTTCGGTGTAAAGCGATAATGTTTAACTCATTGAACTGGCATACCTAAAAGCTAAATACTTTCCTCATAATCCAACACTTTAGCGTCATTGGCTTTGTTAAGCAGGCCTCGGCTTTGTGATAGAAAGTGTTTCGCGCTTTCTGAGAAATACTGTTTGGCCTCTGAAAAAGACTGCATTAGGCCTTCTTTGTCGCCCTGCTGCAACTTCGTCAGTGTTTGTTCGAAGGTATCTTGATAGCTTGCTAAAAGCCCTTCAACATCATTAAATTGCGCAAGCATAATATCAGAGTAAAGCTCTGGCGATTGCGCAAATAGACGCCCGACCATCATCAATTCTAATTGGTAAATTGGCGATGAGCAGCTTCTTAGCTCCTTCAGTGAATGGCATTGCTTAGATAAAAACTGCCCGTATACAAAAGTGGTTAAGTGGCGCATAACTTGGATAATCTGCATAGATTGATCATGCTTTTTAGCGTCCATTTGCACCAGCTGGCTTCCCCAAATTCTCAGCTGTTTGATTAGCCCTTCACACTGTTTTGGCATGCGTCCTTCACACACAACTATAGTCTGTTTAACCCAATGTGATATATCAGGGCCGAACATTGGGTGCAGCCCCACAACAGGGCCGCTATGCTTGTTCAACAGCACTTTTAGCGGCGCCTGTTTCACCGAGGTAATATCAGCGAGAATACAATCATCAGGTAGCGCAGGCAGTGCATTAACAACTTGCTCTAGTGCGTTAATTGGTACGCTCACCAACACCAGTTTTGCATCATTTAGTAACGCAGTAGCCTCTGATTGATTATCTTTATCAAGTATTCGTACCTCATAACCGGAGCGTTTAAACTGTTTCGCAAACAGTTTACCCATGGCACCTTGACCCCCAACGATCACAATAGGTGACATTATTGGTGCTGCA
This sequence comes from Pseudoalteromonas peptidolytica, assembly GCF_012641745.1. Taxonomy (GTDB): domain Bacteria; phylum Pseudomonadota; class Gammaproteobacteria; order Enterobacterales; family Alteromonadaceae; genus Pseudoalteromonas; species Pseudoalteromonas peptidolytica. Next base: position 123,869 of record NZ_WEHZ01000007.1, on the reverse strand, counting down.
CACGCAAGCTCACTTTGTTGGTTTTCGTAGGCTTCTCGCATCATTCTGCGCAGAATATCCTCGACAAGATCAGGGTTAACCCCTTTGTTCTCGGCTTCTACACGGCGTGCTTTGATAAGCTCAGCCTCGCGCTTTGGCACGTGCAGTGGCGCGCCTTTTTGCTGTTTTATTTTTCCAACTTGCTCGGTCAATGCTTTGCGCTTTGCAAGTAATGCGACAAGTTCGCTATCACACTCATCTATTGCAACGCGTATTGCTTCTAAATCATTAGCCCCATTCATGATGTAAACTTATATATACGGTAGTAAATTAAATAATACACCGAGTCTAACAAGAAGTAAGCCGCATTAAAAGTAAGCTACCATGAAAATATCATGACAAAAGATGTGATATGAGAGTGAGTATTTACAGAATGGGAATAATGAGCAAGGCTAAAACCAAAACAGGCCGCATATAGCGGCCTGTTTTATCTGCATTTGATAAATGCGACGTATTAGTTAAGTTTCTCTTTAATACGTGCAGATTTACCAGAACGCTCACGTAGGTAGTAAAGCTTAGCACGACGAACCGCACCACGACGCTTAACTGTTACGCTGCTGATAAGAGGGCTGTGCGTTTGGAATACACGCTCAACACCTTCACCGCTTGAAATCTTACGAACAGTGAAAGATGAGTGTAGACCACGGTTACGCTTAGCGATTACAACACCTTCAAAGGCCTGTAGACGCTCTTTGTTACCTTCTTTAACGCGTACCTGTACAACAACTGTATCACCAGCGCCGAACGCAGGTACGTCTTGCTTAAGCTGTTCAGCTTCAAGCTCTTTAATAATATTTTGGTTTACTTTTGCCATTTTATTTCTCACATTCCTAGGTGTAACTGTCTTCTAGCCACAAGCTTGGTCATTCTCTTGCTGAAACTCAGCAAGTAATGCCGCCTGCTCCTCAGTCAGAGCTAGGTTACGCAACAAGTCAGGACGACGTTGCCAAGTTCTACCCAAAGACTGCTTTAAGCGCCATTTGGCTATTTCTTGGTGGTTTCCGCTGAGTAATACAGCAGGCACCTTTTTATCATCCAATGTTTCCGGCCGAGTATAATGAGGACAATCTAACAAGCCATCCGAAAATGAATCTTGTTCAGCTGATTGGTTGTGACCTAGTACGCCTGGCACTAATCGTGCGACTGCATCAATTAATGTCATGGCAGGTAACTCACCGCCACTCAGTATAAAATCACCAATGGACCATTCTTCATCTATAAAAGACTCGATGATCCGCTCATCAATACCTTCATAACGACCCGCAACTAGTATCAATTTTTCAGATTTCGCCAATTCTGACGCACCTTGCTGATCTAGTTTTCGCCCTTGAGGGGACATATAAATTACTTTAGCACCATCACCTGCTGCCGCTTTGGCATCAAGAATGGCTTTTTTGAGAGGCTCAACCATCATTAGCATTCCAGGACCACCACCATAAGGTCGGTCATCCACAGTTCTATGCTTGTCAATGGCATAATCTCGGGGGTTCCAGCAATTAAACTCAATCAAGCCGTTTTTCACAGCTCGACCCGTTACGCCTTGCTGAGTTATCGCATCAAACATTTCAGGAAAAAGTGAAACCACCCCAACCCATAGCTTTTGCTGATCACTCATTAAAACGCTGGATCCCAATCTACAGTAACTTTTCTCTCTTCATGGTTAACGTCCAAAATAACAGAGTCTGTTAAGAATGGAATTAACCTTTCAGATTGCCCAAACGCATCTTTTTTGTTTGCTTTCACAACCAAAACGTCATTTGAGCCTGTCTCCATCAAGTCATCGACTACGCCTAAGTCGTAACCTTTATTTGTTACGACCGACATGCCAATAAGATCTCGCCAATAAAACTCCCCTTCAGGTAATTCAGGAAGCTGCTCAGCATAAACAGCGATTTCTGCATTGGTATAAGCCATTGCCTCATCTCTGTCGTTTACTTGCGCAAATTTAGCGATATATCCCTTGTTGTGACGACGCCAGTCGCTCACTTCAAGGTTTTGCCATTTACCTTGTTGCCCTATCAACCATGGGCTGAAATCGAAGATCCCTTGGGGATCATCAGTAAATGAATGCACCTTAAGCCAACCCTTGATGCCATAAGGAGCACCAAGCTTACCAACAACGATTGTCGAGGTTTTACTTTGACTCATGGTTACACTTACGCCTATTAAGCCGCTTTACGAGCGTCTTTAACCAGCTTAGCAACGCGATCTGAAAGAGATGCGCCTTGACCTACCCAGTGATCAACACGAGATAAATCTAAACGTACTTTTTCTTCCTGACCTGCTGCGATCGGGTTAAAGAAACCTACTTTCTCGATGAAACGACCGTCACGCGAGAAACGGCTATCCGCAACCACGATTTGATAGAATGGACGCTTTTTAGCGCCGCCACGTTGCAAACGAATAGTTACCATACCGTCCTCTACATAGATTGACTGTTTTCATTAATAAGTTTGTACTTCCCACTACGGGAAGCTCGGGCATTTTACGCATTTTCACGCGCAATGCAAGTAAATTCCAAAGCCAAGCGCAGATTTCGCTCAGCAAAACGCAAAAGTAAAGTTTACCTCAGCACTACCGTCTCATTTTAGGTACAAACACAGACGGTGTGTAAGCACGGTAAAAGTCAAAACGCACTGTTATTTTTTGTTATTAAGGAAAGTAATCACATGATCCGAATAAGGATGAAAACACACCGCATAGCGCAGCGCTTCATCGGCGTAGCTCTTCTTGGTACGGCCAGTTTAACCACACTCTCAGCTTTCGCCGCAAATAATGACACAGCGACAGCCTGTAAGCTATTACGCTTTGGTGACTACTCCCAACTGGAAAATGGTAACGCGGCAACAAGTATTACTAATGCTGAATATATCCCAAGCCAAACCCTTGATGCCGATACTGAGCTTTGGACGTATAAATATAGTCGGTTATTAGGTGCCCCAATCCCCAAAGGGACAAACACGCTCCCTGCACACTGTTTAGTCGAAGGCTATGCAGCACCAACGATACGCTTTCAGCTGAGATTGCCACTGGATCAAGCTTGGAATAAACGCTTTTTACTCAATGCTTGTATGGGTTTTTGTGGCGAAGTATCAAACTACCCCACGATGGCAGGGATCATACGTAACTACGCCACCATGTCTCATGATGGCGGCCATACCGCAGCCGGATTTGATGGCTTGTGGGCTAAAAATAATGTGTCATTAAAGGAAGATTTTGCCTATCGAGCAAATCATGTGGTAGCGGTTGCGGCAAAAGCTATTATTGAACGCTTTTATGCCAAGCCTCCAACCTACTCATTTATTTCAGGTTGCTCAAAAGGAGGTCATGCAGGCATCATGGCTGCTAAGCGTTACCCTAACGACTTTGATGGGGTAATCGCCAGAGGACCAACAATTAACTACACCAAAGTCAACCTGATCAACTGTATGGATAATGCCAAAGCAATATTGGATGAAAACGACAATGCACTGCTCGACGCCAGCTACACGGATTTTATCTCACAGGCTGTCATGGCAGCTTGCGATCATAAAGATGGTTTGGTTGATGGGTTGATCAGCGATCCAAGACGCTGTGATTTTGACCCGCAAACGCTGATATGTGAAAACAACAGTTCTAGTAAGTGTCTAACACCACGTCAGGCCAATGCAATCAAAGAAATATATGCCCCTTCCTACGACCAACAGGGCAACGCCATTTATGGTGGCCTACCTTATGGCTCTGAACCGGAGTGGACAGGTTGGCTATTCCCAGAAGCACCATTTATCAAACCTTACCACTACTATGCCGCAACCGAATATTTGAAATACCTTGCGTTTCCTCAAGAGAGATATCACCAAGGCAATTGGAGAAGTTTTTCTTATAACAATGAAGTCGGCGAACTCTCGTCTATTTCAAGCTTTATGGATGCTGACCACCCTGATCTGACCGGATTTAGAAATAGCGGCGGCAAAATGATAGTACTACACGGATGGTCAGATGCGGCAATTCCTGCTTACGCAACGATTGACTGGTACAACGCAGTGATCAACTACATGGGCAAAGATAATACATACGACTTTGCGCGGCTATTTTTACCCCCTGGGCTTGTTCATTGTGGTATTGAAGGGCCAGGTGCTGAAACCTTTGATGCCATAGCTGCGTTAGAACACTGGCTAGATACTGGGGTAGCACCAGATACACTGATGACACAAAAAGAAGATACGCAAGGTAATATTATTTTCACCCGCCCAGTATATTCATATCCGCAAGAGGCGCAGTACATCGGTAGTGGTGATCCTAAAAAAGCTGAAAACTTTAAACCCTTTGTGCCCGATTTTACTAATAAATCAATATCCGTTACCTCTAACGAGTCCGGCGATATAATTGGCAAACGAGTTAGATAAAGTAAAAAGGCGAGCAGTGAGGTGCTCGCCTTTTGTAATATAAACAGTGTTAGAACTTAGGTCCACCACCACCAAACATACCTGGTGGCATCATCCCTTTCATGTTCTTCATCATCTTCATCATGCCGCCCTTACCCTTCATCTTTTTCATCATTTTTTGCATTTGGGTAAATTGCTTCAGCAGCTTGTTGATGTCTTGTACTTGTGTACCAGAACCGGCTGCAATCCGCTTCTTACGAGAACCTTTGATGATTTCAGGACGCGCGCGCTCTTTAGGTGTCATTGAGCTGATAATGGCTTCCATTTGATTAAAGGTCTTGTCATTTACTTGGCCTTTTACTGCATCGGGAAGATTTGACATGCCCGGAAGCTTGTCTAGCATCGACATCATACCGCCCATGTTTTTCATTTGACGTAGCTGCTCTGCAAAGTCTTCCAATGTGAAGCCATCGCCTTTAAAGACTTTTTCAGCCACTTTTTGAGCTTTGTCTTTATCGACTTTCATCTCTACTTCTTCGATAAGGGACAATACATCACCCATACCTAAGATCCGAGACGCAATTCTATCTGGATGGAATGGCTCAAGCGCATCCGTCCTTTCACCTACACCGATAAATTTTATAGGTTTGCCCGTAATGTGACGAATTGACAATGCTGCACCACCTCGTGCATCACCATCTGTTTTGGTTAAGATCACACCACTTAGCGGCAGCGCTTCATCAAACGCTTTTGCCGTATTTGCAGCATCCTGACCCGTCATTGAGTCGACCACAAATAAAGTCTCGATAGGATTAATTGCCGCATGTAAATCTTTGATTTCATCCATCATGTCTGCATCAACGTGCAAACGACCTGCGGTATCTACAAGTACCACATCAATAAATTTTTTCTTAGCGTGAGAAATTGCACCCGTTGCGATATCAATTGGCTTTTGTGAAATATCACTAGGGAAAAACTCGACGTTGACTTCAGCGGCTAAAGTTTCAAGCTGCTTGATAGCAGCGGGACGATAAACGTCAGCACTGACCACCAGCACAGATTTCTTTTTGCGCTCTTTTAGGAACTTAGCCAACTTACCAACACTGGTGGTTTTACCCGCACCTTGAAGGCCTGCCATCATCACAACCGCTGGCGGTTGAGCATTTAAGTTCAGCTCTTCGTTGGCTTCACCCATAGACTTTTCAAGTTCTTCACGAACAATCTTGATGAAAACCTGGCCTGGGCTCAGACTTTTTGTGACTTCAACACCAACCGCACGTTCTTTTACTTGTTTTACAAAGTCGCGCACAACTGGCAAGGCAACGTCAGCCTCAAGTAGCGCCATGCGGACTTCACGGAGTGTTTCTTTAATATTGTCTTCGGTTAATCGGCCACGGCCACTAATGTTTTTGAGCGTTTTTCCTAAACGCTCTTGGAGGTTTTCAAACATGTATCGGTTCCAAAATCTCGAAATTAACGGGCATTATACTGATATGCGAGCGACTAATACAGTATTCAAGCTGATTGTTCTGCTTTTTACGCTTTCCTTGCACTAAAATAAGAATAAGTTAATAGATTGAAATAAAACTCTATGCAAGCGAAGTGGCTTTAAATACAATAGCCGTAAAGGAAAACCAAAAAATTGAGCATTTATCTTTATGTTGATTGTTAGCTTGTCATTAATCGCCTGCCTTTTTTATTCCATGGCCACCAGTCATGTTTTGTCGCGCTTATTTGACAAACAAGGACCTAATCAAAAGAAGACTTTAATACTAAGTACCGTTGCTATTTTGACCCACATGCTCGTGTTGGTAAACTCTGTATTTACTCATCAAGGTCAAGACCTCAGCACGGTAAATGTCGCACTATTAACCTGCTGGGTTATTGTGGTTTCAGTAACCACGGTATCTTTGCGTTTTCCTGCAACCTTACTGCTTCCTGTTGTGTATGGATTTGCAGCAATTTTACTCTTAGCTAGTCTGTTTATCCCGCATCATATTATTATGGATACCATAAACGTAGATATTGGCTTAGTGCTACATATTTCATTATCGCTATTGGCATACTGCGTACTTATTATTGCTACACTCTACGCTATCCAGTTTATGTTTATCGATAAGCGTCTAAAACAAAGAGACTTGGCCATCATGACGAGCCACTTACCACCGCTTATGCAGGTAGAGAGGCAGCTTTATCAGCTATTGTTTGTGGGCACTGGACTACTTACGCTCGCTTTGGCTTCTGGTTTTTACTTTTTAGACGGCATGTTCGCCAAAGAGACTATCCATAAAACCATATTGTCTATCGTGGGCTGGCTTATCTATGTAGTAATAGCTTTTGGACATCGTGTGTTTGGATGGCGTGGTAAGCCGGTTGTTATCTCTATCATCACCGCTTCTGGTGTCGTTACGCTTGGGTACTTTGGTAGTCGCTTTATACAAGAAGTGATTTTAGGCAGGTTTTAAACTTTAACTTGACTATCGTAACTCACTAACGCTTAATACGCTTTCGTAAGTAAAAAAGGGATCCACTGTTGGAAGACATATCGACCAGCGCCTTGTTTATTATACTCGGTGTGCTCATTTTGATGTCGGCTTATTTTTCTAGTTCAGAAACCGGTATCATGTCAATCAACCGTATTCGCCTGCGACATCTTGAAAAAGAGAATCACCGTGGCGCGAAGCGTGTAAGTAACCTCCTCAACCGTCCAGACAGACTGATTGGTCTGATCCTGATCGGAAATAACCTTGTCAACATAGCCGCCGCTCAGGTCGCAACAATTATCGGATTACGCCTTTATGGCGACATGGGTATTGCTGTCGCTACTTTCGGTCTTACACTTGTGGTGCTTATTTTTGCTGAAGTCACACCAAAAACATTAGCTGCGCTATATCCAGAAAAAGTCGCATTCCCTAGCTCTGTTATTCTTAAAGTATTATTGAAAGTACTATTCCCTTTGGTTGTTGCAACCAATTGGATCACCAACGGCATGCTACGTTTGGTTGGTATCACACCACAAGAAATTGAAGAGCATAGTCTCAGTAAAGAAGAATTAAAAACCGTGGTGAATGAGTCCAGTGCAATGTTGCCTTCCAACCACCAAAATATGCTGACTTCTATTCTCGATTTAGATCATGTTACTGTGGAAGACATCATGATCCCACGAAGTGAAATCAATGCCATTGATATTAACGACGAGTGGAAAGACATTGCCCGTCAGTTAACCAATGCTCAGCACACCCGTGTACTACTTTACCGTGACCAAATTGACGATGCAGTAGGCTTTATTCATGCCAGAGATGCACTACGCCTACTGACCAAAGAACAATTTGATAAGCCATCGCTACTGCGAGCAGTGCGAGAAATCTACTATGTCCCAGAGAATACCTCGTTAAATACTCAGCTCATCAAGTTCCAAAAAGCAAAAGAACGCATCGGGCTTGTGGTTGACGAGTATGGTGATATTCAAGGCTTAGTAACGCTTGAGGATATACTTGAGGAAGTTGTGGGCGACTTTACGACAACGCAGACGCGTGCACCGAGTGAAGACGTCAACATGCAACACGACGGCACAGTAATGGTAGAAGGCAGTGTCAACATTCGTGACTTAAACAAAGAGATGGATTGGGACTTACCTACAGAAGGCCCTAAAACCCTAAGCGGCTTGATTGTCGAGCACCTCGAAGACATTCCTGATGCCCCGCTAAGCTTACGTGTCGACAACTATCGTATGGAAGTGGTTGAGATCAAAGAGAACATGATTAAGCAAGTAAAGGTCTCACTAGAGACTGAAGCAACAAAACACAGCTAATACTAAAAGGCGAACTAGTTAGCTCGCCTTATTTATACTTAGCTGTATCTGCTAGGCTTTGTTACCATACTATCAAAAGCCATTACTGCAGGGAGTCAAAAGGCCCAACCAAGGCGTAACGCTCGCAATACCAATGCCACATCACCTTAATCACTACAATGAACGCATTTAGGCTAATTCATCGCTATTTTTTGTAAAGTAACGCGTGACTAACGAGTTAACTGAGTATAGCGTGACAGTTGTGAAGGCAGAGACATGACTTGCTCTGATAATCTCTATTCAGCCACTTGTTAGAGTTCTCATGGTGTGTCAACAAGCTCTAATTCAGTGCTGTAACTGTAATGAGCATTTCAACAGTGCCGGGAAGTAAGGATCTCTTATTTTTGTGTTTCTTTCTTCCTCAGAATTACTGGTAAATTCAAATACGCTAATCCTTAAAGTCCCAGTATCAGGCAGGTCTTAATAAAATGTGCCCTGGACGCCAAACTCGTCCTCGACTTCCCAGTTCGTGAAGATTTGAAATGAAATGGCATCTCGATAGTTGACTGTTTTCATATCTTGAATTTCTAACCCATTAGCAAATGGAGTGAGAGGTACAAACAGAAGAGATAAAATACTCATACGTAGCATTTTTATCATAAAGAGAACCCTAACGCCGTTTTAAGCGGCAAGTAGTAGCTTGTTAAAGTATGAAATTAAACAGCTCAAACTGTTTCGAGTCCAACTTAAAAACCCTTGCTAGGTTTTGTTTCTGTATGCCAAGATTGTTTTATCGATCCATTGATTGTATGACGAAATCCTGACAAATACGGAAACAGCGCCATACTTTCCTCCGACATACCCCTCTAAATCACCTTCGTACTCTTGCCAGCTTGCTAATCCGATCAGCAAAGGTATGCCATTTCGTATCATAATTGCAGGACCTCCACTATCACCAGAACCAAGATTACCTTCTAGAGGAAGTGCATCATCAGCTTTATCGAACCGGAACATAAGCCAGCTTTCATTTGCTGACTCTATAATATTTTTATAATTATTGAGTGTTCTATTAGCTTGAGTTTCGTCTAGATCTGTAAACGGAGATCTTATCGTGTTTGAAATACTTTCCCAAAGAGAAGGCGCTTTAGTTGTCAATATTTCTCCCGTCAGACCTGTGCCAGTTGCTCCCCTACCAAATATCGTGACTTCCTCACCTATTTCTTTATTATCATAGTATCGAGATATAGGTTTTAAGTGTTCAACTGGTTCAGCTAATTTGAGTAGCACTATATCATCTCGACTGCTCAAAAAATCTATTAATGGCTTAGCAGCTCCTGGCCCCCAATTACCTGGATCTTCTTTGTATCCATGATGAAAGATAACCCTTTCAATTCTATTTTCTACGCCGTGCAGCATTATAGGTTTATCGTGATAATCGTAAAAGACTACATGCGCAGCAGTGACCAACCAGTATTTATCAATAAGAACAGCAGCTCCTTCATGCGGCATATCAATAAAAAAATCAGGGATCTTTTTAACTTCATACATTTCTGGCTGAACATCATGTCGTTTAACAACTGCAGGGCAAGCGAATGAAATTATAAGGAATGTAATAGTAAGTATTTTAATCATGCTTATTCCTTTGAGTAAGTACTGACGCGTTAATAAATGGCGTAAAATAGCTGGCTTTACAACGCAAAGAGTGAGCGCAAGCCTACGGTTTTACGTCCACTTTTTAATTAACTTTTTATATTCCTAATATTCTTCGCCTTCATCACCAATGACTTTTGCACTAAGTAGCTGAGCTAGTTTTTTAGCTTTTTTAATTTGAGCCTTATCGCTACCGAAGGTGATACTGCCATTAGTATAACTAAAGTTGTACTTTCTTCTTAATATTGGGCTCGTCCAGATGCAACTGTTTGGTGTTTGAATTTCAATAGCTTCTCCCGTCTGTGGGTTCGTGGTTATAGCAACATGCTGAACCGTTAACGATGAGTCACTTTCACAAATTGCGAGCCATTCGGTCTCAGAGATTTGGTTTTCACGCTCAATATGTAAGGTATAAGACGCCACAACATTCCAACTTGTTAAAATGTAAGGACAACTAAAAGCTTGAGTATATTTGCCTAGAAACATGACATCCTGTTACGGGGCTGATAATGTTTGACTAAAATGTGTAGCGAGGCGAACCCGAACCAAATGCTAGCAGTCTCACTTGAACAGCTCGTTATGTCATACTTAGCCACGAGTTAATTAAGCGAATAAATTTTTCAGCCAGTCAAAAGTAAGTGCGGTGGTAAACACTTTTAAAGCGATTAAACCAATAAAAACAAATACGAGACCAACCTTAATTGCTTTGCTGTCAATCTTATTCCAAAACAATAATTTAGCTTTTGCCTCATTTTTTAATTCATTCATAGCTGCTTTCATAAAGCTCCTTTTTATTTAATCTTATATTAATTTCTGAGCTTATTTTCCGTACAACATAACCCTTGCTGTAAACGGCTTTGTTAACTGTACTTTACCAGAACTTCTTTAGCAAACCGATAAAAACAAACTGCGGCTAATAGTGTGAAAATGGAGGGTATAAGAAATACCGAAACCTCAATTAAGCCAAGCTCTTCAGAATTCTCTACAATTGAGCTCGCTACAAACGAAGAGAAAATTGTAGCAACAATAGAGATTTTAACTCCTTTGGCATGCTTACTTTTTGTAACTTTATCGAGCTTAACAAATGCGAAGAGTACTATGAAAAGAGCAATTAAATAAGTAAAAGTATCTACTATCATCACTGCAAACTCAGCCAGTGATATCCCATACATATTTTTGATAATTTCTACGAACATTTCCACTACTCGGTTTTCCTTGTACAGCTAACGCTAAGATAAGCGGAAAAATACAGTTCGACTAAACTGCCCGGAGCGCTAGTCAACTGTAATTTTTCCGTTTGAGCACCTTATTAGCTTTCTTGCATTAATTTTGAAAATTCAGGGTGATTGACTGTTGCTTTAATTAAATCTTGTACTGCTGGGGATAAGGCATCTGCTGTAGCATTACACGCAGTGATTGCGTCAAAACCACTCTTAAATGAATATTTATTATTAACAGTTAAATTAGTTCCATTCGTTGATTTCAATTTGAGACCAATTTCCCAATACCCACTGGTTAAACCTGAAATTGATGAAAATTCAATTTTTGTAATATCACCCGTAATTTTAACATTATCTTTTGAATATTTATCAGCCATCTTCAATTCATCATTGAAAGCTTTAGTAATAAATTGCGGAATCGATAAACCATCCGCAGGTTCAATTGGCCCCATTAGACGACAATTTGAACTAAATTTTGCAGGTTGATTTAATGATGCAAATTCGCCTTTAATCTCCGTTAGACTTTTTAAAGTTTGAATATTATCTACAGAAACAGCGTAGCGTGGCGGTTGCATTGTTGAACACGCACTTAATGCTAAAATACTTGCTGCTAATACTACTTTTTTCATTTTTCTGCCTTTTTGTTTTTCGAATGTATGATTAGAACCCGATTGAAAACAACGCCCCTAAAAGCGGCGGTTAATAGTTGGCTAAAGCTGGCGGCGAAGGAGCGCGAGCCTGCTGTTTTGTGTCCTTGGCTTTACGGCATTGTTAACTTTTTGTTTTTGCGACATATTCTTTAATATCAAAAGTTTCAAATTTCTGTTGAATATGTTGCTCATCAGAATACTTATCAATGTAATTTGCACATAATATTAAGCTAACTGGGCGTAATATTATACTTTAAATCTATAGGAAGTAATATTTATAACGTCTGGATCATTAGGAATTGTGTAAAAAGCAAGATAACTTTTAGGGTTATCAAAGTGAAATAGAAATGATAGCCTTTTTCTATCTCACTTCATTGAACCTTATCGAGCGTACCGGCAGGGATTAAACAATATAAGTGAATATGCTGACTTAAATTTTGCCTCCAAGTATGCACTATCACCTTTTCTAAAATAAAGAAAACACGCCTCTAAGAAAATAGCCTTTCGAACCAATTCTTATCCAAATCATCTTCACAGCGTTTTAGCTGAACGGCGTATCTTGCCGCGCGATGTTTCACTTTATTAGCGACCTGCATGAGCCATTTTTTCTTTTTATAGGTGCCACGGCGATAGCCACCCCAACCTTCATGGTAATTTAAATATTGCGCATAAGCATCCCACTTAGACACACCATTTACTTTATTGGTTTTGTAAACGAACCAAGCCATGAAATCGATAGCATCGTCGAAGTCATCACGGTCTGCCCCAGAATTACCCGTTTCTCTAATATAGTCTGACCAGGTGGGAGTTTTGGCCTGAGAATAGCCATAAGCTGAGCTGGCACGGCCAATGGGAATAAACCAAAGGAAATATTCCATCGGAGGTGCAGCATCATGACGAAAAGAGCTTTCCTGAAACATCATGCTCATCAGAACATGTTTGGGCGATCCCCATTTTTCTTGGGCGTCTCGAGCGTCATAGTACCAATCTTCTTTTTCCTCAAAAATCTTGCAAATATCATGAGGTTGCTTTGGTGGTGCAGTCGCACATCCAGATAAAACAGCAATAAGACCAACTAAAATTAATTTTTTTTGCATTTTTTTCGAAACCTAATGAACTTTAACAATTTGCATTGGTCTGAACTTATGAATGCAGCAGTTTAGCATTGTTTCATCCCTGAAATTTATTTGCGCAGCCCTATGGCTGCGCTTTTTTATGCTCGAGAAAAATAATCATCTAAGAAACTGGTAAAATCAACTGTATCACCAGCTCTTACTGCTTCTTCATCCTCAAATGATTGCTGCGCAAATGCTGCAAGTTCCGCTTCATCATAGTAACCATATTCTACGTCTTGATGCAGCTGCTTATAGTTGTTTGCAAGCTCAAGTCCCATTGACCCCTGTTCAAGGGTTCGGTTTTGTAATTGCGATAGCAACTGTCCTGAAAAGGTCAGTGCAGGTGCCTCTATCGCGCGCGATAGCTTTTCAATCACTTCTACGTAAACAGATTTACCACTATTAGAATCTAACATCCGTGCGACACGACCTAAATCAGCGAAGATCTCTGACCCCCACTGCTTTACTGTGACTGGTACACCTTCCCTTTCCAATTCAAGCTCAGTACAGCGCCCTTGGTTTACTACCTGACGTAAGTTTTTACCTGCTAATTTTTGCGCATCAAAGGTCAACTCAGCACTTGGCTTTAATAAGCAGTAAGTTAAGAAGACATCCAAGAAATGAATTTGTTCAAGGCTAATACCGGTATGTTCAAATGGGTTAACATCTAAGGCACGGATTTCGATGTACTCAATGCCACCACGTTCTAGTGCCTGAGTTGGCGTTTCACCCGATTTCGCATTACGCTTCGGTCTAATTGGCGAGTAGAATTCGTTTTCTATTTGTAGAATATTACGATTTAACTGCTTTGGCTCTGCTGCACGGTAGTCTGGGATCTCATGATATAAATCAGAGCGACATCTAATCGCTTCTCTAAGTCCAGCGATATACTCATCCAAGTCGTTATACATCACTTTCAGCGAGCTTTGCGCGCTATTGGTATAACCTAAATCACCTAATCTCAACGCAGTACCATATTCTAAGTAAATAGCACCGTTTTCTAGTGTCTTAAATGGTAGGTCGCTTTTCTTACCTTGCAAAAATGATGGGCACAGCGCCGGTGAAGCACCAAAGAGATAACTGATCAGCCACATTTCACGCTTAAAGTTGCGAATTAAGCCTAAATACTGTTGTGAGATAAACGTTTGCTGAGCTTGTTTATCTTCTGATATGGATTGCAGGCTTTGCCATACTTGCTCGGGAAAAGAGATATTAAAATGCACCCCGGCAATGGCCTGCATCATACTACCATAGCGGTTTTTTAACCCTTCACGATACAGCGTTTTCATCTTCCCAATGTTGGAAGTACCAAACTGCGCCAATACAATATCTTCTTCATCTTCAATGAAGCATGGCATAGATAAAGGCCATAATAACTCATCGCCCATATTGGCTAGCGTAAATTTCTGTAAATCAGACAACTGCGCTAGCGTCTCTTCAGGATTTTCACTGACTGGAGTAATGAACTCTAATAAGGATTCAGAGAAATCCGTGGTAATGTAACCATTAGTTAGAGCATGGCCAGTCTTTTCTGGATGTGGAGTTTTTGCTATCTTTCCTGACCCTTGGATCCTCAAGGCCTCTCTCTCGATACCTCTTTTGATACCCTTAAAAGCGCCGCGATGTACACCGCCAGACAACAAATCCAGCTTAGTGTTTAAGTCTAATTGTTTCAAAAATTCTTCCTCGAACCTACAGGCCAATTTCAAGTTTATGGGGTCGAAATTAGTTTATACCAAGGGTGTTGATAAAAAGAGTGAGGCTCACTGTCCATCACTGCCTATCTCACCACGGTCAGGCTTTAATAATAACTTTACCGACATATTGCGCATTTTCCATATAAGCATGCGCAAGCGCAATGTCTGCCAGATCAAAATAATGACTCACATTGATGTTGATTTTGCCAGCTTGGTACGCCTGATACAAATATTTCAGGTCATCTAAATCAGGCGCAACCAACATTCCCTGTGCCGTTATCCCTTTTATCGTGGCTTGCTCACAAATAAGTGCCTTGGTCACACTGGGGACTGTAACTAATTGTGAGCCACTGCGAAGTGCATTCAAACACTGTAGTGCTATTTCACCACCAATCAAATCTAATAGGTCGCATTCAACATCACACTGATAAAATTCATCGTAACTAATCGCGGTAACATTTAGCTGAGCCAATAGTGGGTGTTCTGCACGAGTGGACACAGCAACTACGTTACGTCCTTGAAGTTGTGCTAATTGAATAGCTAAGTGGCCCCCCCCCCCAGTAGGTGCCAAAACATATAAAGGACGCTCGTACTGGGAAAATTTATCAAGGGCTTGCTTTGCAGTTAAGCCTGCTAAACATAGACCAGAGATCGCTAGACTTTCTTGCGCTGAAACCGCTAATAATTCAGTTTCATTGGCAACCACATAATCACTGTAGGTACCAGGGTTGTTTGCAAAACCAACCATGCCTATAACATGTTGACCCACTTGAAGTTGTGTACCAGAGTCAGATACTCCCACCACTTCGCCAAATAAGTCATACCCCAAAGGTAGAAAGGTACCTGCCTCTTTTTGTTCTGCAACATAGCCTAAGCCTTGTCTTGTTTTAAGCTCGATTGGGTTAACACTGGTGCTGAGTACCCTCACCACTACCTGCCCGTTGTTAAGGGCTAGCAAAGTACGAGTGAGCGGACATAATTGGCTGCTATCACCAAACTCATAAACACCGTAAGTAGTTGACTCATTTATCATAAGAGATTCAGTTTTAGAGAGAGCTTGTTGTTTTTTAGAATACGCGAAAGAAGACGCAATTTACAACAATGAAAAACGCGCTTGCCTTACTCCAGCAAGCGCGTTTGTATACTGTTAGTGGTGGATAGTTTATGCTTTATCCAAATCTCGGTTAATGATTAAAAACGATTTGGTCATCCACTACATCGACTTTGATAGTATCTCCTGTCACAAATTTACCTTGTAATAAATCCTGTGCCAGCGGGTTTTCAATGTACTGTTGTACAGCACGTTTTAATGGCCGCGCACCATAGACTGGATCAAAACCACTTGCAGCAATTTTATCAAGCGCAGCGTCACTTAGTTCAAGCACAAAACCTCTTTGCGTTAAGCGCTGGCTTAATCGCGCTAATTGGATACTCGCTATCTCTTTAATATGCTCATTAACTAACGGGTGGAACACAACGGTTTCATCAATCCGGTTAATAAACTCCGGTCTAAATTGATTTGCCAACACTGCCATCACCCGCTCTTTAAGTGCGGCGTAATCATTACTACCGGCCTGCTCTTGAATTACATCTGAGCCTAAGTTTGAAGTCATGATGATCACTGAGTTTTTAAAGTCTACCGTACGCCCTTGTCCGTCAGTTAAGCGACCATCATCCAAGACTTGCAGTAAGATGTTAAACACATCAGGGTGAGCTTTTTCTACTTCATCAAGTAACACCACCGAGTACGGACGGCGACGCACCGCTTCAGTTAAATATCCACCTTCTTCATAACCAACGTAACCCGGAGGCGCACCTACCAACCTTGCCACCGAATGCTTTTCCATAAATTCAGACATATCAATCCGCACCATGGCATCTTCGGTATCAAACATAAAGTTGGCTAATGCTTTGGTTAGCTCCGTTTTACCAACACCAGTTGGGCCTAAAAATAAAAACGAACCAATTGGACGATTAGGATCAGCAAGCCCAGCTCGAGAGCGGCGGATAGCATTGGCAACCGCATTCACCGCTTCATCTTGACCAATGACCTTTTTGTGCAGTTCATCTTCCATTTGGAGTAATTTTTCACGTTCACCTTGAAGCATTTTAGCCACTGGGATCCCTGTCCAGCGAGAGAGAATTTCTGCAATTTCATCTTCGCCAACCTGATTTTTCAGTAGACTCATTTCTTGCATCTCTGCTTGGGATGCCAAGTCAAGCTTACGCTCTAGTTCAGGAATACGGCCATATTGCAGCTCAGACATACGTTGTAAATCACTTGCACGGCGCGCGACTTCTAAATCTAACCGCGCTTGTTCCAGCTCTGCTTTGATCACTTGTGTACCCTGAAGCGAGGCTTTTTCAGCGTTCCATACTTCGTCTAGCTCACGATACTCCATTTCTAATTCATTGATGAGTGCTTGCATCTCGGTTCGACGCTTTTGGCTGGCTTCATCTTTTTCTTTGGCCAGTGCACTGTCTTCCAACTTCAGTTGAATAATACGACGTTCAAGTCTATCTAATTGCTCCGGCTTTGAGTCTATTTGCAGTCGAATTGATGAACCGGCTTCATCAATTAAGTCAATGGCTTTATCTGGAAGCTGTCTATCCGTAATATAACGGTGTGACAGGTTCGCCGCAGCTACGATCGCCGGATCAGTAATATCGACTGAATGATGAAGTTCGTAGCGCTCTTTTAAGCCACGGAGTATGGCAATAGTGTCTTCAACGGTTGGCTCTGCGACAAATACCTTTTGGAAGCGGCGCTCAAGTGCAGCATCTTTTTCAATATATTGTCGATACTCGTCGAGCGTCGTGGCTCCGACGCAGTGGAGCTCTCCACGCGCAAGTGCAGGTTTGAGCATATTGCCAGCATCCATTGCACCATCGGTTTTTCCGGCCCCAACCATAGTGTGAATTTCGTCAATAAACAGAATAACTTGCCCCTCTTCTTTGGCAAGCTCGTTTAACACCGACTTTAAACGCTCTTCAAATTCGCCACGGTATTTAGCACCAGCGACTAGCGCCCCCATATCCAGTGATAGTACACGCTTATTTTTCAGCCCTTCTGGCACCTCACCGTTGATAATACGTTGTGCAAGTCCCTCAACGATAGCGGTCTTACCAACACCCGGTTCACCGATAAGTACAGGGTTATTTTTAGTACGGCGCTGTAGCACCTGAATGGTGCGACGAATTTCATCATCGCGACCAATTACCGGGTCTAGTTTACCTTGTTCGGCTCGCTCAGTAAGGTCAACGGTGAATTTCTCAAGTGCTTGACGTGTATCTTCTGCATTGGGATCGTCAACCTTCTGCCCGCCTCGGATCGCTTTAATCGCTTGCTCGATTTTTGCTTGGGTAATATTCAAAGTTTTGAAAATTTCACCCAAAGCTCCTTTGTCTTCAACTGCCGCAAAAACAAAAAGCTCACTAGAAATATATTTATCTTTGCGTTTTTGAGCGTATTTATCACATAGATTGATAAGTGAAATCAGGTTATTCGAAAGCTGGACATCTCCACCTACGCCTTCAACCTTAAATAGTTTTTCAATGGCTTGAGATAGCTTGGTATTGAGTTCATCAGCGCTTACACCTGCTTGCGCCAATAACGCTCGTACACTTGAGCCACTTTGCTGTAGCAGAGCGTACATTAAATGAACAGGTTCAATAAATTGATGGTCACGCCCAAGCGCGAGTGATTGCGCGTCAGAAAGCGCAGCTTGAAATTTGCTTGTAAATCTATCTAAACGCATGATTTATTTACCCATATAAAATATTGAATTACCTTATTTATGGGTATTAGTGGAGCGAAGATCAAGCGTTAAAGTAATAATTTAACCTGATTATTTGCGCCAAATCAAAGTCGCCATACGGCCTGTTATGTTGTCTCTACGATAAGAAAAGTACAGCTCAGGCAAACTGACTGTACAGTGTCTCTCACCGTAGCATTTTATAACACCTTGTTGGCGCAATAGTGTTTCAGCAAGCGCAAAAATATTACCAAGGTACTTACCCTTTTTTGTAGCTTTAAAGGCCGTACTTTTTTGTGCTTCGAACGCATCTACTACATCTTCACCCACTTCAAAAGCATCAGGTCCTATTGCAGGGCCAAACCATGCGTGAATTTCTTCAGGGGCACAACGAAACTTAGCAAGTGTATTTGCAATAATACCAGCAGCGAGCGGCTTCCAGCCACCATGGATAGCTGCTACTTCTTCGCCACTTTCTGATGCCAACAAGATCGGCAAACAGTCTGCCGTCATGATAGCTAGAGGCGTTTGCCGTAAGCGCGTATAGATTGCATCTGCTTGATGGACTTGCGCCGCCTCAAACTGCTCATCAACCACCACAACCTCAGCGCCATGGACTTGTTCAAGCCAAACAATGGGGTTGGCAACGTAACCATGCAAAATTCGACGGTTTTCTGCAACATGTTCGGCATTATCGCCAACATGAGAGGCAAGATTAAAACTGTCGAAAGGCGGTAGAGAAACACCACCTTCGCGCGTTGTCGATAGTGTCCCAACAAGTTGAGAAAGTGGCCACTGAGCTAGCTGCATCTTACAGCGTCAAGTCTGGGTTTTCTTTGGTGTCCTCTCTTAGCGCCGTCACCAGATTTACCATATCTTCAGGCACTGGCGCTTCCCATGTCATCATCTCACCCGTAATTGGGTGAGCGATACTCAACTTTATCGCATGTAGCGCCTGACGTTTAAATGCTCTTAACTGCTCTGTAAGTCCTTGAGTGGCATTTCTCGGTGGGCGAGGACGGCCACCGTACAACTGATCGCCAATCAGTGGATGGTTTAAATATGCCATATGCACGCGAATTTGGTGCGTTCTACCCGTTTCTAGTCGCAGACGAAGCCGAGTATGTGCACGGAATTTTTCTGCAACACGGTAGTGCGTAATAGCAGGTTTACCCATTTCATGTACCGCCATATGCGTACGTTTTGTAGCGTGGCGCCCTATTGGCTTTTCAATCATGCCACCAGCTGTCATGGTGCCGTTACAAATTGCTTCATACTCACGGGTGAAGTTTTCACGCGCCTGTAAGTTTTTTACTAAATGTGTTTGCGCTTGGATGGTTTTCGCCACAACCATTAGACCGGTCGTGTCTTTATCAAGACGGTGAACTATACCAGCACGAGGCACGTTAATGATTTCTGGGTGATGGTGTAGCAGAGCATTTAACACTGTGCCATCTGGGTTACCAGCACCAGGATGAACGACCAACCCCATCGGCTTATTTATCACCAGAATATCATCATCTTCATAGACGATGTCTAGGTCTATATCTTGCGCTTCGTATTCACGCTGGGCTTCAATTACCGTTTCAATGGCGACGCTTTCACCACCTAATAACTTTTCACGAGGCGTGTTGAAAACTTCACCATCGACGGTGACCTTATCTTCAAGGATCCAAGTTTTTATTCTTGAACGAGAAAAATCCGGGAACAATTGCGCCAATATTTGGTCTAGACGTTTACCACCGAGTTCGACTGGAACCTCCGCTTGGAGGGAAATTTGCTCTGACATCTGAAACTTTACCTAATTTACCAGTGCAAGCCGTGCTCGACTGGGTTAGAATCGTATAAATGCATAGTTTACTCGGTTTTGCCGAGTTGGC
Source organism: Pseudoalteromonas peptidolytica (assembly GCF_012641745.1). GTDB lineage: Bacteria > Pseudomonadota > Gammaproteobacteria > Enterobacterales > Alteromonadaceae > Pseudoalteromonas > Pseudoalteromonas peptidolytica. Next base: position 103,709 of record NZ_WEHZ01000007.1, on the reverse strand, counting down.
CTAGCCGAAGAAAACAAAGGTAGTAAAATAAAATGATTAAAAACTTAAGGACACACGCCTTTAGGCTGGCGTTAGCCGCGTCTGTTTTAGGTTTGGCAGCCTGTTCATCCGCACCAGAACAAGAAGATATAGAACGCGTACCAAACAAATCTGCACAAGCACTGTATGAAGATGCAAAGCAAACTTTAGATTCAGGTCTTTATGCACGCGCCATTGAGTTACTTGGCGCAATTAACGCAAGATACCCTTTTGGGCCATATGCAAGACAAGTTCAAATGGACTTAGTTTATGCTTATTACCAAACAGGTAACACAGATCAAGCACTAGCGACAATTGACCGCTTTATCCGTTTAAATCCAAACCATAAAGATCTTGATTACATGTACTACATGCGCGGTCTTGTAAGCATCAAAGCTGATGAAAACGCATTTCAGGAGTACTTTGGAGTGGATAGGGCTGACAGAGACGCAAATCGTACTCGTGTAGCATTTCAAGATTTAACCACACTCGTTAAAAACTATCCCAACAGTCCTTATGCACCAGAAGCCAAAAAGCGCATCGTCTGGCTATTAAACAAAATGGCGCGTTATGAATTAAAAGTAGCTGAATATTACTTTGAACGTGAAGCGTACCTTGCAGCAGCTAATCGAGGTAAATATGTTGTGGAACACTACTCTCAAAGTAGTTACCTAAAACAAGCTTTTGATATTATGGAAAAGAGTTACCGTAAATTGGGGTTACAGGATCTTGCAGAAAACGTAAAAAAAGCAAAATCAGCTAACCCACGCAGTAAATAGATATACTAGTCAGTCGCGACTACATACTGGTCGCGACTGACTACACTACAATAGCCGACTCACTGGCTTAAATCGCTTCTTCGTCTTCTTCACCGGTACGGATCCGCACCACACGCTCAACATCAGTCACAAATATTTTGCCATCGCCAATTTTGCCTGTTTGTGCTGTTTTCAAGATCACTTCAATGGCTCTATCAACATCTTCGTCTGCCGTGACTATATCAAGTTTTACCTTGGGCAAAAAATCTACCATATACTCGGCACCACGATACAACTCAGTATGGCCTTTTTGACGACCGAAGCCCTTTACTTCACACACTGTCATCCCCGTGATCCCCACATCCGAAAGCGCCTCTCGGACATCATCTAGTTTGAACGGTTTAATTATTGCTTCTATTTTCTTCATGACTATCTCGATTCCTTTGGTATAGCGTCGATTTTAGACAATACACCTGTTCAAGGCAAACAAAGACATTGAAAGTTGAGGTGATTTCACGCAATAATACTAATATTAAATTATTAATTTTTGGTTGTGAGGCAGTAATGAAACAATCAGCGGGATTCAACCTGTTAGAACTTATGATAACAATTGCCATTTTAGCAATTGTATTAGCTGTTTCATTTAGCTTTGATGGCAACCTGTTGCAACGTGACCGCGCGCAATCTTTTTTACAGGAGTTACAGCGAAATATTGCCTTTGCTCGCGTCAAAGCTACAGCGTCTGATGAGATTGTCATTCTATGCCCAGCTCCCCCTGAAAGTATACAAAACCGGGCTCCGTTCGCTTGTGCAGATGATTGGGCAACAAACCGAATTTCCGTTTTTGTCGATAGGAATAATGACGGCCAATTTAACAATAATGATACGCTTCACAGAGTAATGGAAGTCGTAAATACCAGTGATAATATGGTATTTTCTGGCGATAATCGCCTAAGATTTGACTCTAGTGGGCTACTTAGTGGCGCAGCTACTGGTAATTTCACCTATTGTCCGGGCAGTGAAGATAACAATCAACAACTTAGTGTGTCTCAAGCTGGCACAGCACTCTATAGAGGCGATACTGAGGATCAGTGTAATTAACCTGATTTCGGAATAAACAGTGAGTTAATCAACTAACGTAACCAGGCAGCCTATTTTCTGTTTAGACATCATGTCAGTTAACTTGAAAGCTTTTCACTTTCCTTGTTTTTAGCCATAGTGACGCTACGCTCCTTTATATGATCATTTCGAGGCAAAGGATATGCGTCGTCAATTTGGTTTCTCACTTTTAGAAAGCTTAGTTTGCATCACCATTATTCTTATTGTTAGCGCGTTGACGCTACCATTTCTTAGTTCGTCGTTACGCGCTAACAATGCTGAATTTAAGTTAGAGGCATTAAGGCGTGCAATTAACTTTGCTCGTATTAAAGCTGTTGCTAATGATGCGACTGTCACACTTTGCCCCTTAAACAAAGACCGTTGCGACAAACGTGATTGGCATAAGTCTATTACGATATTTGTAGACTATTACCCTGTAGGTATTTTTACAGGTAAAGACGTTAAGTTAAGTGTATTTGACTCAACAGCGCGTGGAGATACATTAGTTTATCCTCGCCATGCTGTGGTATTTCGCCGTTTTGGCCACCTTGCAGGGTTATATAATGGTACGTTTATTTACTGCAATAGTAGCAATACATCAGGACTTGCACTATCAGTTAGTTACACTGGACGTAGTACACTTAAAGATACTGAGAAGTGTAATCAATGAGGGAGTGACATCTCCCTCATGATGTGTGCTTATCGCTCCCAACAACGATCAATTTGGGCTTGCCCTACTACGCCAGCTACGCCACGCACACCAAGCTCGTCAATTGTTAGTGCTGGACATTCTTGGTCTCCTCTTACTGGGCCCGCAGTTGCAGTTGCAACAACCCTGAATGTATCTACAGTGACATTTTGTAAGGTAATAACAAAGTAACCATTACCTGTTTCCCGAGGTACTCCTATTGCACCTAAATCATTGGAGTAGCGACGATTATCAACAAAAAACTGTTCTTGCTTATTTGCTGCATCGAGCAACACAGTCATCGCCTCAGCACGTGCACCTCGTCTGACGTAGTCAGTATAATTAGGGTACGCTATAGCTGACATGATGCCAATTATTACCACCACTATCATGACTTCGATTAACGTAAAGCCCTGACGATTATGAGGTAGCCCGTTAATTTTTCTCATCACTTTCTTCCCGTTTATAGATGTAAAGCTGCCTAGTTCTTATTCCTGTACTTTTACTTTTAAAAATTTCGATTAAACCATTTTCTCCGACGACAGGAACCGGCTCACTCGGAATACTTGGTGGCGCAAATGGCGTACTTGCATCAGGACCGGCTTCAATACCAGGACCTGGGATATAAACCACGTTTTCTCTCACGATCATGGTCGGTGTATCAGGTAAGTCTTGTGATGTAATATAGGTTTTACCTGTTCCATAATGAAGATGAAACATATAAAGCTGTCCTTTACCACCTGTCAATGTGCACTGTTGTGTTGTCTGATCAGCTGGCGTAAAGGAAGTATAATATGCAACTCCACCAATAACTGTTGTCGCAGCTAAGGACTTTTCGCCGCCGGATAGCTGATATTTCCAACCTTTAAATTTACTAAGCTCTACCTCTAGGTTGATAAATGTATTTAGATCGCTAACAGCATTACCAAATGGGTCGTTTTTCATTTCCATTAACTCTTCAACCAAAATGGGTTCGGGAATATCATTAACGAACGACTGTGTTTTGGTGTGTATATCTCGGATCATAAATAAATAGTCAGTCACACTTGAATCTGTTGGTTTGGAACGGTTACCACTACCAATGACAATAGCGTCAAATGGCGTGTCTTTCCTATCGATTCGAGTATCATTAACATTGTCTCTGTTCACTGTCTTTGTGACTTGGCTATAGAATGTCCTTGCCACAGTCGGGCGATAGAAAAAACGCCTATCTTGATCAGCTGCGGAGCTGCCTAAACGGGCAAGCTCAAAGTGTGTCCAAGGCTCGTCGCTATCATTGGGATTTGGACCAGGAATATCAATTCTCCAAATACTACCTGCGGTGTCGGCCAAATATATTCTGTCAACAAAGCCATCATAATCAGAGTCAGTCAGTGTTGGCTCCGCTACGATACTATGCTTTCCTTTAAAAGCATCACCTGTTAGTGACCAAACAATATCAGCATTGCTAGACATAATATCAACCATGTAAAGCCCTACGCCCTTATTGTCTTTATCTTCTGATCTCGAGACATTATCTTTATTCGTGTTATAACCCGCGGCGAATATTAATACAGGCCTTTCTTTTTGTTTTTCAATAAAAGAAACAACCGGCTTCGACCACGTTTGCCCTAGGTGATTAAACTTGGTCTTGTCACCAGAAATAGGCCCACCCCACAATAATTTAGGCGAATCAGGGTCGGTAATATCAAAGCCATAATACTCATTCCCGCCGCGTCGCAAACCAACAAACGCCCAGACTTTATCACCATTATCTACTTTGTGGTTCTTATTTAGGTCATGAAAATAAGTCGTAATTGGACCATCGACCCCATAAATTTTTGTTTCTGGTTTTTGTGTCTTAACTGAGTTTAAGACTGGCAGCAGCTCTCCAGGAATAAACGCCCAGCTCTCACTAACACTATTACCACTGTCTTTAAACATATGCAGCATACCAGCATTCGTACCGACGAGAATACGGACGTCTCCATTACCATAGTCAACCGTAGCAGGCTTTGAGTGAAGTGGATCGGCGAAAATATCCGCTCTTCTTTCTGAGCGGTTACTGTCGCCATCATCATCGTCAACATCTTGACCCATCGCCCAATCAAAAACTTCTTGTAATTGGCCCTCACTTGCCCCACTCATCTCCATAGCTGAAGCTAAACTAGCATGATCTCCGTAGGTATTTTTACCATTAGTATAGGTAAAACTAACCAGTGCACTGCCACCAAAATCAGATAGTACTTTTCTGCTGATCTGATTTTGAAGCGCGTAATTTACTCCGCCTTTTTCTATATTGTTACCATCTTTTGAGCCTGGTTCAGACCAGTAGGTTGTAACGTTAGTTGAAATGGCTCCTTTGCTGTCAATTGCTGACGTTTTCTCTTGGCCAATTATCTTCTTGTTCTCAAACTTTAGCTTTTTTAAGTTACCACGCCAGCGTGTATGAGTTTCAGGTTTGAACAAAGTATAATAAAGCGCATCACCAGTTTGCGTTTGATCTTCTGCATTAGCAGAAACGGTTGGCGAGCTGAAGCTAGCGCTAATGTTACGAATGTTGGTGATGGTAGTTTTTAGTACGTCTGACAACTCATTTGCGCTATTAGCATGTAGGTATTGTCCACCGCCCTGCTCTGCGGTTTCAGCAAGTAAATTCTTACCTAGCTCTGACATCCCATTACCAAATCCAATGGTAAATACACGTGCAAAATCATGTTCATCTGGGGTAGTCGGATATAAGTCAACCTTTACCTGCGAAGTACCACGCATGGCTTTTGCTAATGCTGGTAAGTAGTTTCTGGTAACGCCAGAGCCTGCATTTACATCAAAATAATCCGGATATGCGCCATACACAGAATAATACTCATTGACTATGCTATTATTCGAGTCGGTATCACTAGTTGGATCGCCATCTGTCATCAAGATCAAATTTACAGATGTATCACAGCGCTCTTCTGCACCGGGCTGACGCTTAAATGCAGAAATGTAATCACCACCACTTTCAATACTTCTATCTCGGTCATAGCCACCATTCTCTCCCCAATATACATCTCCGCCTTTTAAGTAGTTATAAAGCTCCCACAGCGTTTCTGATAGCGGAGTTGACCCCGATGCTGGCAAGGCGTTTATTTTATCTACAATATCAGACTGGCTGCTGCCAATGCCATTTAAAATATATCCACCACTTGATGAATACAGACGAGATAAGCCAAATTGAATGTCATCATTCTTAGTTACTAAGTTACGCATGGCGTCTTTAGCAACCTTTAAACGGCTATCGGCACAACCTTGAACAGCTTGGTTATATTGGTTAGCTTGGTAGCAATTACTACCGTTAAAGCACTCGGCCTCTCGATAGCCATACCGCCAGCGCCCTCGATACCTGTAGGAGTAGCGTTCATAGCAGGTTTTACCATTTTGTGAATCCCAAGCCATACTGCCTGAGGTATCAAAAAGCATCAAAACTCTCGGCTGCTCCCGAGTTGACACATTGTGTTTAACATAAAGTTCTATATCTTCCGCTTTTGCAGTCTGTAGCACTATTGCTATAACGGTAATAACATAAAAGAGCTTATTCATAGTCTGTACTCGAGAAATACTAGTTAGAAACACTGACAATTTCTTGGCCTATTCCCATCACAATTGTGACATTGTGACGACCCTTATCACCATACCCTACTGTGGCCTGTACCTCTGTCATGTTGCAAACAAAGCCTGCGGTATAATCAAATTGGCGTGGGCAAAATAGCTCCAGCTCACCATTGTTTAAATTCGTTACCGTAGCTTGAAGGCCGCCAGGAGTCTGTACTGTTGCACCATCATCAGCGAGTTGCTGCCGTGAACGTAAAAAAACGTTGTTTGGCGCCCTTTGTTCTTGCCTGATCAAGCGCTGCATTTCACCAAATAACAGACTTTCAGCTTCTTCTCGCTCCATCACCGCATGTGTCATTTTAATATCCAGTGTACTGGTACTCATCAGTGTCACCGCTATCGCCATCACAGCCACCACCATTACCATGGCCATGATCAAAACTACTCCTCGCTGTTTTACATTTCCCACGATGAGCCCCCCATGTTATGCATTGAAATAGTGGTTGAGAATACGGTGCGACGAATAGCGTCTGTGTAAGTCAGCTCACGTCTATTAGGGTCATTTCCTAGGGTGTACATTCGTGCCTGTACACCAAAGTCAGGATCGGGTTGCAATACCCTAACCAATACAAAAAGCTGTAACGACAAAATACCGCGGGTGCCTTCCCAATCGGTTTCAGACATATTGGCTGTGTGTCGATACCTATCAACGCGACCGTCATAGTCTGTATCTAGACCGAAAACAAAGCGGATTTGTTCAACCCCCTCAATGACCAGCTCATCACTCATTCCGCCATTGACGAGCAAACGTTGTCGCCTTAACACCGGAATGGTAAGGGTGCGATTATTGATCACTTGCTGTTCTTCACTGACATAATAAACGTGATGACTGTATGGCCATAACGTCGCGTTGACACTTGGCATATTAGCGATATTACCCCCAGCAATAAATTCAGCTTGCTCTTGCTGAGCAATAAAGTAATACCTTGTGTCTCGGATCGCCGCCATGTCAGGGACAAGCCCTACTGTTGTGACCGGGTTTCCTTCCAGAAATTTTACTTGTAGTACTTCTGATTGCGGTCTTGCAGATGTCACACAGCCGAGCGCTGTAGCATTAGTCGTAAATGTGGCCCAAATTGGTCTAAAGTTAGCTGGTTGGTTGTTCGGAAAACTGCCATTGTTAATCCCACCAGAACAGTCATTACCAGGGTTTGCTGGCGCACTTTGGTTATCCAGTGTAAACCCTTTGTCGTAAAACGTGCCCCAAAAACCAACTTGTTCAATATCACGACGCATAATTGACAACGCTAAACGCCCTTTTTCCTGAAGCTCTCCGATTTGCATGGTATCGCTTGTCGTGGCTTTCATTCCAACATAGGTGGCAATAACGCCACCTAAAAGCATGGCACCAATAAACATAGCTATCATGATTTCTAGCAAAGTAAAGCCAAGTACTTTTCTCATGGCTCACTCCTAATGAGTACAAATGTCTGCATTACAACCGCCCTGCGCCTATCGTCAGCCACACCACAATCACCTGCGGGGTTATTCTCTAGCGCTGTCATCGCTTGGCGACCGCGCCATGTTACGATAACCTCTACATTGATCCCCGAGGCGTCCGCCCCTGTCGTTGGATTAATACATACAACTGCATTATCCAATGCGCCTGTGTTTTCTCGCGCTCTAATCGCTCGACGCCAATTCGCAATATCCGTCTGTGCAATGGCTGCGGCATTACAAAAGTTGTTATAACATGCCGTTGTGTCTTGCACCGCTTCGGTACTATTAAAATCAACGTTGTATAAAGTAGCGATATTCGTTGCGTCGTTACTACGAATACGGTGCATAATGTCGCTGGCCAATTCAACTGCTGCCGCTCTTTGCATTGAGTCAAAGCTTGCTTGTTTTGCTTTTGCTTGCAGCGCCACCGCGCCTAATAACCCAAAGCTCAGAATCATAAAGGCAATGAGCACTTCTAACAGAGTGAAGCCTTGCTGCCTGTATTTTATCCTCATAGTGGAACCAGAATATTATTATCCTAGGTTCAGTGTAAACAGGAGGATCTGAAACTCAACGTGAAATGGTCTGAAAGGTTTATTTAGCCGATAAACGGTTTATTACAGTAGCGCTTTTAATTGGGAATAAGCTCTTCGACTCACTTCGTATCGTGCAGATAACGACTTTAAACCAACAAAGTGCTTGTGTCCCTGCGACTCCAATACAGCGATATCATTACGATTGACAAGCGTGCTTCGGTGGATTTGTACAAAGTGTGAGGGGAATTTATCCATCAATGCTTTGAGTGATATATCGACAAGTGCATCTGTCCCTGACTTTAACGTAATACGAGTATATTTATCATCTGCTTGTGCCACAAGCACATCGGCTAATTGCACATGACGAAGCTCATTTCCGACATGATAGCTAATCGTTTCTACTTCTGGGAAAATAGTCATCAATAAAGCCATCAACTTATCTTCGCGCAGCGGTTTCACCAAATAGCCATTAGCATGCAAATCAAATGCCTCAAGTGCATATTCTGGGTGTGCTGTTAAAAAAACAATTTTTATCCGAGGAAACCGCTGTCTAAGTTCAGTGGCAAACGTCAGACCGGACTCACCTGGCATAGAAATATCTAAAAAAATAAGTGTGACCGCCGTTTCATCAAGTACTGGTCTAGCACTTGCTGAGTTATTCGCTTCACCCACACAGACAAATCGCAACTGTTTGTCCATCAATCGTCTAATGCGAGCTCTTGCGAGTGGTTCATCATCCACAATGAGGTAAGGTATTAACGTATTCATAACGGTATACAAATAGAAACGGTAAAGCTGTCTTCACTGGCATTAACCTCAAAATCAACAGACGGTTCATAATATAGCGCCAAACGACGCTGGATATTACTCAGACCAATACCATGACCTTGGTGAGTAGGTTGTAATGTTGGATTGTAGGAGTTGGCAATCACTATCGTCAATATGCGCCCAGCTCGATGGATAGATATTTTAATATCTGCACCAGAGGGGTTTGGCTCAACAGCATGGCTTACTGCATTTTCTACGAGCGGCTGCAAAATAAGTGCAGGGATACGCTCATCTCCTATGATATTTTCTAGTATCCAGTCATCCCTCAAGCGCTCAGCAAACCGCCAGCGTTCCAGATCCAGATACGCTTTACACATTTGAATTTCATCGTCTAAACGTACAACACTTTGGGTTGACATCGCTGCACGGGATAAATCAGCTAGTGCTAGCGCTGATTTTTCTGCATTGCTCGGATCCAGATGTATCAACTCAGCAACCGTATTTAACGTATTATATAGAAAGTGCGGTCGGATCCTTGCCTGCAATGCTTCTAGTTCAGCCCGAGATAATGCTTCTACCTTGCGGATGTTGTCTGTAAAAATTGCGAGAAAGTGAGCAAAGATAGTCATAATGCACAAACACATTGCAATGTTCCGCCAAAGGTTGATCTCAACTTTGGCTTCATCAATCCATCCAAGTAGCGTAAATAAGTAAGGAAAGAACCAACTGGTGAGCGCCGTTGCCATCACAAACACTAAGATAAGTATGCCTGCTTCAACAAGATCAGAGCGAGTTTCTACGAAGCGACGTATCACTACTAAGATAGTGAGAGATAAAAAGCTCGTGAAGTGAATAAATAAGCTAACAAGACCCAAACTCTGCCAAAATGGTCCTGAAATGATCAAAGAGTATAAAAAAGCAAAGAGCTGCGAGGCAACTAGTAAAGCTAGTATGCCTCGTTCTGATAATAGTGCTGACAACAACCTAATTCTCGGTGTCATCGCCCTATCCTGCTATCTCAGCTCGACAGGAACTGCAAAGACAACATTTTCTTCTTGCCCTGGATTTTCAACAACGGTTTTACCGCCAAGTTCCTGAAGCCGAGTTATAACTTGCTGTACTAATACTTCAGGTGCCGATGCTCCTGCTGTCACACCAACTTTTTCGACATTTGATAACCATGACTCATCGATGGAAGAGGCGTCGTCAATCAAAAAAGATTTAGTGCCCATTTTATCCGACAACTCTCTCAAGCGATTCGAGTTTGAGCTGTTTTTAGCACCAACAACAAGAAGTAAATCAACTTTGTCTGCCAAGTCACGTACCGCATCTTGACGATTCTGGGTCGCATAACAAATGTCATCTTTACGCGGGCCACTTATGTTTGGGAACTTCTCTCGCAGAGCGTCTATAACGTCAGCTGTATCATCGACAGAGAGTGTCGTTTGGCTACAATAAAACACGTTATTGGCATCTTTAACTTCAAGCACCGCTACGTCTTCGGGTGTCTCAACAAGATAGATACCACCATTAGGGTTGTCATATTGCCCCATCGTCCCTTCAACTTCAGGGTGACCATGATGTCCAATCAGCACACATTCAGTGCCTCTTCGACTAGCGCGAGTTACTTCCATATGCACTTTGGTCACTAACGGGCAAGTAGCGTCAAACACTTTTAGCTCTCTGCGCTTTGCTTCGTTACGGACTTGCTGAGAAACACCGTGTGCACTAAAAATGACGATACTGTCATCGGGTACCTCATCCAGCTCTTCAACAAACACGGCTCCACGAGATTTTAAACCATCCACCACATACTTGTTGTGCACAACTTCATGACGGACGTAGATGGGCGCAGTAAAAATGTCGAGCGCACGCTCAACAATACTGATGGCTCTATCAACGCCAGCACAAAATCCTCTTGGGTTTGCGAGCAAGATTTCCATTAATTGCTTACCTCTAGGATTTCAACTTCAAATGTCACTTTTTGACCCGCAAGCGGGTGGTTGAAATCCACCGTTACCGAATCACCAGCAACTTCTCGGATCAACCCAGGTAGATCAGTACCATCAGGTTGAGTAAAGGCAATAATACTACCAACCTGAGCCGGTGTATCTGCACCAAATTTACTTCTATCAACGTAGTAAATATTGTCAGGGTTTGGTTGCCCAAACGCATCTTCTGGCTCAAGCTCAAACGACTTTTCATCGCCTGCTTTTAGTCCCAGTAAGCATTTTTCGAAGTTTTCAGTTAAGCTGCCATCGCCCATAAAAAGCTTGGCTGGTTTGTTATGGACCTTAGTCGAGTCGGCCGCTGAACCGTCTTCTAACTTTATTGAGAAGTGAAACAAAACCTCTGATTTTGCTCCAATCACTTGTTCATTCACGATTGTTTCTCCTGTGGTTTATCGCCACTGGTAAAGGCATCAAAAATAAGCAGTGCTGCACCACCAACAATTGCCATGTCCGCAACATTAAATGCCGGATAATGCCAATCCTGATAATAAAAGTGCAAAAAGTCGATCACATACCCGTGGATGATCCGATCGAATAAATTGCCAACTGCCCCTCCGAGTACGAGTGAATATGCAAGACCTAACTGCCAATTCGAAGCCGGAAGTTTGCGCAGCCAAAATACTAATAACGTACTAATGGCAATAGCAATACCACTTAAAAAATAGCGCTGCCAACCACCCGCATCACTTAAAAAGCTAAATGCAGCCCCATAATTGTGCATATAGGTTAAATTGAAGATAGGTAGGATATCGATGGACTCATAGAGATCCATTTCGGTCATTACCAGTGCTTTGGTGAAGTAGTCTACTGCAAAAAGCAGTAGACTAAGCCACAACCACACTAGACCACTTTTCTGTGTAGTTTGTGTCACATTTGACTCCTAGGCAAATTGGCGTTGCTCGCCATCACCTTCAACATTACTGATACAGCGACCACAAATATCAGGGTATTGTGAGTCACTACCTACATCATCAGTATAATGCCAACAACGGTCACACTTTTTAGCTTCTGTTGCAGTAACACTGATAAACAAACCATCTATTTCTGTTGAGATAGCATGTTCAGGCTGGCTATTCACCACCTCTACCACTGCTTTTGAAGTCAATAGTACGAAGCGCAGTTCATCACCGATAGCATTTAATTGCTCAGCTAAATCACCACCCGTGTACAGCGTTACTTCAGCTTGTAAAGTCGCACCAATAACTTCTTCTTTACGCGCATTTTCAAGTACACGGTTCACTTCGTCACGTACTGCCAGTAAGTTCTGCCAGTATTCGTTATTTAGTGACCCTTCTGTTGCACCTTCAATTGCATCATACCAAGTATCAGTAAATACGAACTTTCCACGTTCACCCGGTAAAACTTCCCAGATTTCTTGTGCGGTAAAGCTCATGATCGGCGCCATCCAACGTGTCATCGCCTCAGCGATATGATAAAGCGCTGACTGACAAGAACGACGAGCGTGGCTATCACTTTTCGCGGTGTATTGACGATCTTTAATTACGTCAAGATAGAAAGAGCCAAGCTCACCAGTACAGAAGTTCATAAGCTTTTGTGTAACTTGCAACATCTGATACTTGTCATAGGCTGCTTTGATCTCAGTTTGTAGTTGTGCTGCACGCGCTACAATCCAGCGGTCTAGCTCAACCATATCTTCTATCGCTACTAAGTCAGTTTTTGGATCAAAACCGCTTAGGTTAGCAAGTAAATAACGACTTGTATTACGAATACGGCGATAACGATCCGCTGAGCGCTTAAAAATTTCGTCAGATACCGTCATCTCAGCAGTATAATCTGTTGACGCAACCCACAGGCGCAGAATGTCTGCTCCCAGTTTATTCATAATATCTTGCGGTGAAATCACATTGCCCAATGACTTAGACATCTTGTGACCTTTTTCGTCTACCGTAAAGCCATGCGTTAGCACTTGCTTATATGGCGCATGACCGTTGATAGCAACAGAAGTCATCATTGATGACATAAACCAGCCACGGTGTTGGTCAGAACCTTCTAGATACAGATCAGCAGGACCGCTTAACTCCTCGCGGGCATCTACTACACAAGCGTGTGTTACACCAGAATCAAACCAAACATCGAGTGTATCTTGTACTTTAACGTATTGCTGCGCATCTGCATCGCTCAGTAAAGTTGTCGGCTCAAGGTCATACCAAGCCTGAATACCTTTCTCATCTACTAACTTGGCAACGGCTTCAATTAAGCTTTCTGTATCTGGGTGCAGGCTACCTGTGTCTTTGTCAACAAATAGCGCGATTGGTACACCCCAAGTACGTTGACGAGAAATACACCAATCTGGGCGACCTTCAACCATGTTTGCAATGCGGCTTTCACCCCACTCTGGTAACCATTCGGTCTTTTTGATTTCATTCAGTGAATCTGTGCGTAAGTTCGCTTGATCCATACTCACAAACCACTGCGGCGTCGCACGGAAAATAATAGGAGTCTTGTGGCGCCAGCAATGCGGGTAGCTATGCGTCAGTGCCTTATGGCGGAACAGCACACCTTTTTCGTTCAACAGTTCGATAATGCTGTCATTCGCTTTAAACACGTGCTGACCTGCAAAAATTGGCGTGTCCGGTAGATAAACACCATTTGCACCAACAGGGTTTGCAACTTCAAGGCCATAAGCCTGACCTGCTACAAAGTCTTCTTGACCGTGACCAGGTGCCGTATGAACAATACCAGTACCTGAATCTGTTGTTACGTGCTCACCTAAAATCACTGGAACATCAAAGTCCAAGAATGGGTGTACAACACGAAGATTTTCAAGTGCTGCGCCTTTTGCATACCCTAATACATGGAAGTGCTTAAAGCCAAAACGGTCTACTGCATCTTTGACTAACTCAGAGCCAAGTACAATTCGCTGCTCTTGACCTTCATCTTCGATTTGTACCAACGCATATTCTAGTGCACCATGTACCGCTACAGCGCGGTTTGCAGGCAATGTCCAAGGTGTTGTAGTCCAGATTGCAGTACTTACTTCGCCTTTGCCCTCATGGCCATCGGTCAAGCTAAACGCGTCGACAATTGCTGCTTGGTCTGCAAATACAAATTTTACGTCTATAGCTGGAGATTGCTTATCTTGATATTCAACTTCCGCTTCAGCAAGTGCCGAGCCACAGTCTGTACACCAATGAACTGGTTTTGCACCTTTGTGTAGGTGGCCATTTTTGATAATACGACCAAGTACACGAATAGCATTGGCTTCAAAATCAAAATTCATGGTTAAGTATGGTTTGTCCCAGTCACCCAAAACACCAAGACGCTTAAAGTCTACCTTTTGACCTTCAACTTGCTTTTTAGCATAGTCACGGCATTTTTCGCGAAACTCAGCAACTGATACCTTTTTGCCTGGCTTGCCAACTTTCTTTTCAACTTGTAGCTCAATGGGTAGACCATGACAGTCCCAACCTGGCACGTAGGGTGCGTCAAAATCTGAAAGCGTTTTTGACTTAATAATAATATCTTTTAGGATTTTATTTACTGAGTGACCTAGGTGAATATTACCATTTGCATACGGAGGACCGTCATGCAAAATAAATGGCTTTTTACCTTTTTTCGCAATGCGAATTTGACCGTATAAGTCTTCTTCATACCATTTTTTCAGCATCTTTGGTTCGCGTTGCGCCAAATTACCACGCATCGGAAACTCAGTTTCCGGTAGATTTAAAGTATGTTTGTAGTCGCTCATTTATCCTACTTTCCGTATCGGCTACGTTAAAGAAAAACACTGTTTTGCATGACTAACATCTCGGCTGATTTGCTCTGTTAGTTGCGACAATGTTTCGAATTTTTGCTCATCGCGAAGCTTTTCAATCAGCTCCACCTTCATAAATTGACCGTAGATGGTCTCATTAAAATTAAATAGATGCACCTCTAAGAGGGCTTTAGTGCCATTTAACGTTGGTTTAGTACCCACATTAGCTACACCATAATGTGTTTTTTGATTTACCGTTGCAATTACCGCATATACCCCACATACGGGACTGACCTGGCGTTTCAAGGCGATATTTGCAGTACGAAACCCAAGCTCTCTACCCTTTTTCCACCCATGGATAACACGACCAGAGATAGCGTAAGTATGACCCAGCATTTCATGTGCTTGGTTTAAGTCTCCCTGTGCCAGTGCGCTACGGATTAAGGTACTACTCACTCGGCAGTTTTGTTTACGAAAGCTTGCCGTATCCTTAACGTGCATACCAAGTGGTTCACCCACCCGCTTTAGCATCGAAAAATCTCCGGCTCGTTCACGGCCAAAACGAAAGTCGTCGCCAATAGTCAAGGCACGAGTACCGAGCTTAGCTATCAACACATCCCTAATAAATTGCTCGGCATCTTGTGATGCAAACTTATGATTAAAGTTCACACATATCACCCGTTCTATTCCCAATTCTTGCAATAAAACGAGTTTGTCACGCAGTCGAGTTAATCTTGCCGGCGCTTTATCTTTTGCAAAAAACTCCAAAGGTTGTGGTTCAAATAACATCACAGTGCTTGGTAGTTGGTAGTGTTTTGCATCGCTAATCAGCCCTTTCAAAACTTCTACATGTCCCAGGTGAACCCCATCAAAGTTTCCAATCGTCAACACACAACCAAAGTGATGTGGTCGAATATTATGGATCCCTCGGATTAGTTGCATAGTGCCGTGCCTTTGTGCAGCAAATATCAAAGAGCTCGATTATACCCAAGTTGCTTAAAAATGCGAATCAAGCATCACGGATTGTGTTGAATCTTACCCCTAGCATAAATAGTAGACTGAAATAGCTCACTATCGCGACCGTTAATAAACCACAAAGTAATAAAATTTGATCTATGAGTCCCCATGCTAGCCAATCAAATTGTATTGCCAAACTATATACCGAGATAGCCATAGCCACCGCCGATACCAAGCATTTTGCCGCAAAAGTTAATGAGAACCCACTTACCTTATACACCCCTTGACGAGATAAATGTCGATATAACAAAAACGCGTTGCAAGATGCAGATAAAGAAGTCGCAAGAGCTAAGCCAAGGTAACCAATAAATGGTGCCAACATCAGATTAAATACCATATTGAGCGCCATTGCGATAATCCCAATACGAACCGGTGTTTTGATGTCCTGCCTTGCATAAAAGCCTGGAGCTAAAACCTTAATTAACATAAAGCTAAGTAAGCCAACTGAATATGCTGCGACCCCCATGCTAACTTTATTAATGTTGTCTGCATCTTGCGATACGAACTCACCGTGACCAAATAAAACCGAGATGATAAGTGGGCTTATAACCATTAAACCAAGCATGGCAGGCAACCCCAAAAAGATCACAAAACGCACTCCCCAATCAAGCGTTTTTTGAAAGTCGGAGCCTTTGTCACCCGCATGCAGCTTAGAAAGTGCCGGTAAAATAACAGTAGCAATACCAACACCGAACAGCCCAAGTGGGAACTCAATCAGTCTGTCCGAATAGTACAGCCATGCAATAGAGCCTGTAACTAAAAACGAGGCAATCATAGTGTCTAATAATAAGTTAATTTGACTCACCGACACGCCAAATAATGCAGGTATCATTAACGTCCTCACTTTTGTCACCTCAGGACTTTGCCAAGCAAACCGCGGACGGCTTAAGACACCAAGCTTTAGCAAAAATGGGAGTTGAAAAAGTAGCTGTACAATACCACCAATAAATACACCTAAAGCCAGTGCATACGCGCCTTGCTCAAATTTATCATGAAGGAAAATAGCGCAAGCGATAATGGTAATATTAAGTAAAACTGGAGTAAACGCCGCGGCCGCAAAGCGGTTATACACATTTAATACTGCGCCACTTAGTGCAACCAAAGAAACAAAAAATAGATAAGGAAATGTAAGTTTTAATAACGCGCTTGCAAGGACAAATTTTTCAGCATCGGCTCCCTCTTGCATCCAATCTATAAACCAGCTTGTGCCAAATAATGCAGCAATGACAGGAGAGCCTATTACGCCTAAGATAGTGACACACAGTAAGACGGTTCCCAAGGTACCAGCGGCTTGTGCAACGAATAACCGTACTTTATCGTCGCCATGTTTTTCTTTGATTTCTGATAATACAGGGACAAATGCTTGAGCAAAGGCTCCTTCAGCAAATAATCTACGTAAAAAGTTAGGAATACGGTTGGCGAATAAAAAGACATCGGCGGCCAACCCTGCGCCCAGTAAATTTGCTACCACAGCATCGCGCACCAGACCGAGCACACGCGAAATCATTGTCATCGCGCTGACAATCATACCTGATTTAAATAACCCTTTTATCACCTTAACTCCTAAATTCAGCGATTAGCAGCAAATTATGCCACAGTCGTTGTGCATTTAGCACTAGGCGCGCTCGGTCAGCTTTGCTACAATACGCGCCATTAACCTAAGTAAGCCTATTGCACGTTAGTGGAATATAAACTGTTTACTCTGGTTCGAACCTGAGATTTTCAAGGCACCATGCAAAGCTACGGCTTTTCATTTTTTGTGCAACTTGGGATATTACGGGTTTACTTGCCTGTGTTAGACAAAAAGCATTACCTTACAATGCCTTTTGCTTGCAGGTTAAGAATTGAGAATAGCCCAAGTCAAGTCTTGGGTGTTGAACATTAGGCCGCGCTTGTTAATTTATATTGACTTTTGCGATTAAAACAGGCATATTCCTCGGCCTTTAAATTAAGCTTATTTTAAGATTGTTAGGAGCAAACCTTGGCTAACATCAAGTCTGCAAAAAAACGCGCTATCACTAGCGAAAAGCGTCGTAAGCACAACGCAAGTCGTCGTTCAATGATGCGTACATACTTCAAAAAAGTAATCGCTGCAATTGAAGCTGGTGATAAAGAAGCTGCAACTCAAGCATTTGCTGTTGCTGCGCCTATCCTAGACCGTTACGCAACTAAAGGTCTAATCCACAAAAACAAAGCTGCTCGTCATAAGAGTCGTTTAGTTGCTAAGATTAAAGCACTTTAATTTGTTGCTGGATTGAAAAAACCGACGCTTAGTCGGTTTTTTTATATCTGTAATTCACATGTGTTTATGTCAATGAATGAATTTGGTATAACCACTACACCAATTCTAGATCTGGGTAAAACTTCTTCAACATAGCTGCGATTTTCTTAGGTGAGAATGGCTTTACAACAAACCCTTTTGCGCCACGTTCAATAGCATCTTTTACATTGTCTACCGTTGAGTGGGCGGATACCATAACCACATTGACATTCGGGTTAATCTCGTTAAGCGTCGCAATTAACTCTTTACCATCACCGTCTGGTAACTCAATATCCAAGAAGACAATATCAAAGTGCTGCTCTTCACATGACTTTACGCACTGTGTTGCTGTTGAGGCTTCACGCACATGGTCAATGCCTAAGTGCATCAAGGTTTGATGTAAAAAACTGCGAACTGTCCCTACATCATCAACAATTAAAATAGAGATACTTTGATCCATAGTCCTTTCCCGTAGGCTGTAATGTAAAAATAGGCTATTATATTTAGCATAGAAGCATTATAGAGACCTGCAACTAAAAGGCTACTTAAAGCATGGCAAAAACATCAAAAAAACAATCGCTTTTAGGCCAAGTACAGCCCAGCACCAAAAAACCAATAAAGCGCAAGGTACAAAACCATCGCACCTCACCGCAGCAGGTAGCTGCACTGAAAGCGCAACAAGCAGCAGCACTTCAAAATCAACAAAGTAGCCTAAATGAGGAAAAACCAAAACGCAAAGCAAAGTGGATAATACTTGGTGTGTTACTCGCTTTATTTATTGTTTTTCCAAAGCCAAAGTTAATTACTTATGAAAAATTAGGTCTTGTTGCAAGCAGTGTTTATTGGCCAGGGCTACCAGGGATAGATCCTGTGCTATTTGATTCAAGTTTACACCCTCAGCCCGCGCTTGAGCGTAATACACTATACCTATGCCACGATTTGAAAAAACCAGACACGTGCCAAAAGTACCAAATAATCAAACAAGAAGGTTTTATTGCTGCAACCATCAAATTGATTAAAGGATAGCAATAATTATATCTTAAAAGAGGCATTTAACTTTTCAGCGATAAGATTAATTGCATCCACGCTCATTGCCACTTCCAAAAAATGGGTGCAATACCAGCAGTTGATTATTAACAGTAATCTCAATAAAACTAACGCCAACAGCGGGGAGCCAAAAAACATTTATTTTTGAAACAATAAATGCTTATCGAAAAGCGCGTGCTTTAATAGTCATCGCTTCTAGTAACTCAGTTCTATCAATCAACTTTCCTGCTATCACATGTACAACCTCCCCCTCTTTTTCCAGTATGCCCTTTACTTCTAGTAGTTGGGCTCCCATATAAGCCTGTTTTTGTGCTCTTGCTGTGCCAGACCAAACAATTACATTCATATTGCCCGTTTCATCTTCCAACGTAAAAAAAGTAACTCCTTTTGCAGTTCCAGGCGATTGCTTTCCAGTGACAAGACCTACCACTGTTACTAAGGACTTATGTGTGCGGTAAAGTAATTCATTTGCTTTCACCGTACGACTGATCAATTTAGCTTGTTCAAGTTGCTTAACTGGATGGGTTCGTAGGGAAACTTTAGTGGTATTGTAATCTTCTCGAAGCTCCTCAAACTCACTGGTTTGAAAGTGATTATATTGGGGTGCAGATTCTTCAAGTTCAACAAATAGTGGCAAAGCCCTACTTTGATCTGCCAAAGACCACCTCCCGGCATAGCGACTATCAACAAAGCGATGTAAAGCATCTGCTGAAATCAACTTTTTAATCGTGCTTTTCGCAATACCAACTTGTTGTAACTGTGCGATCCGATGAAACCCGCTGTCAGGTCTTTGTTGTGTGATATGCTGCGCCTCAGTCTCACTTAAGCCCTTTATTAGCCTGAGTCCTAACCGAATAGCAAAAGTGTTTGTGTTATCTGCTTTCACAACTAGGTGATGATAGTCTGAGTGGTTTATACAGATAGGTAGAATAGTCACATTATGTCTAGCGGCATCTTGCAACAGCTGTGAAGCCGAATAAAACCCCATTGGTAAGCTATTAAGTAACGCAGTATAAAACATAGCTGGGTAATAGTATTTCAACCATGCAGAGGCATAAGCCAGCACAGCAAAAGAGGCTGAGTGGCTTTCAGGAAAACCATATTCACCAAAGCCACAGATCTGCTCAAAAATACGCTCAGCAAACTGTGCTTCATAGCCCCGCTCCAACATGCCTCGAATGAGCTTTTCTTTAAACTGCATCAGCTCTCCGGTTTTTTTCCATGACGCCATGGCTCGGCGTAGGCTATCTGCTTCTCCTCCCGTGAATCCAGCTGCAACCATAGCTAGTTTTATCACTTGTTCTTGGAAGATGGGAACCCCCATGGTCCTCTCTAATACCGATTTAACCGCTTCAGATGGATAGCTTACCTGTTCTTCTCCCTCTCGGCGCTTTAAAAATGGATGAACCATATCACCTTGAATAGGCCCTGGCCGTACGATTGCAATTTGAATCACCAAATCATAATAGCAAGCAGGCTTGAGCCTTGGTAGCATACTCATTTGAGCGCGTGACTCCACTTGAAATACCCCAATGCTATCGCCTTTTTGCAGCATTTTGTAAACCAAAGGGTCGTCTTGCATACGCGTTAATTGGGCTAAATCCAAGCTTTTATCTGTATGTTGAGCTATATAACCAAAGCACTTGCGTATTGCGCTTAACATTCCCAACGCAAGTACATCCACTTTAAGCAGCTTTAGTGTTTCTAAGTCATCTTTATCCCATTGAATAATCGTGCGCTCGGGCATGGCTGCATTTTCTGTGGGAACTAGCTCATGCAGCGGGCTTTGTGAGATCACAAAGCCACCAACATGCTGTGATAAGTGCCTTGGAAAACCAATAATTTCATTTACAAGTTGAATAAAATGCTGTCCCTTTAGCGAACTTGGTTCAAAACCAAGCTCAACCAACTGCGCTTGCCAATTAAGTCCTTTATCACGCCTATTCAAGTGCTTAATAAAGTACTCTATTTGCGCCATCTCAATGCCTAGAGCCTTACCGACATCACGCATTGCACTTTTTAAACGATATGTGATCACCGTTGCAGCAAGCGCAGCCCGTTTGCGGCCATACTTATTGTAAATATACTGAATAACTTCTTCGCGGCGTTGATGTTCAAAGTCCACATCAATATCCGGCGGCTCATTGCGCTCTTTACTGATGAAACGTTCAAATAGCACGCCCACTTGTCTAGGATCGACTGCGGTAATTTCCAAACAATAACAAACGACAGAATTTGCCGCTGATCCGCGTCCTTGATACAGGATGTCATGTTGCTTGGCATACATCACAATATCGTGAATAGTAATAAAGAAAAATGGATAGTCTAGCGCTTCAATTAGTGCCAACTCTTTTTCTATTGTCGCGGCAATTTCTGGCGGCACACCATCTGGAAAACGAGTTTTTTTACCTTTTTCAACCAGTGAACGTAAGTAAGCCATAGGTGTTAATCCTTGAGGCACAAGCTCTTGAGGATATTGATACGCTAAATTGGCTAAATTAAAATCACATTGCCTAGCAATATGCTCACTCTCTTCAAGTAAGCTAAGTGCATATAGCTTTTTGAGCTTGGGAATAGGCCTAAGCGCAAACTCAGCATTGCTGATCATAAACTCTGGAATATCACTGATCACACGATTCAAGCGGATAGCGGTGAGCGTATGCTGTAGCGCCAGTCTGGATGGACAGTGCATTAATACCCCACCAACTGCACATAGAGGTATATGATAGGCTTTTGCAAGTTTGATACAATGCGCAAAATAACGGTCGTCTTCTACAGCTAATTTGCGCTGATAAGCAATCCATACTCTGTCGTGATGATATTTACAAAGCCACTGTACTGATTGAGTATCTTGGATATTGCCCTGTGGTAGCCACAATAGTAAAACATGTTTAAGGGACATAATATCCCATTCACTCAGTTGATAAGCGCCCTTTTCACTGCGTCTACGAGCGTTGCTAATCACTCTACATAGTTCAGAATAAGCAAGTTGATTTGGACAAATCGCAACAAACTTAATGTTCTGGTATTTTAATAAGCTCCCTATAATAAGCTTTATCTTGAGCTTATGCTCTTGTATATAGGCGTGAGCACGAACAATACCCGCTAATGAACACTCATCGGTAATAGCAATAGCACTGTAACCTAAAAAGTCCGCTTGTTTTACCAGCTCTTCTGGTCGTGAAGCTCCGGTTAAAAACGAAAAATTACTCTGGCAAAATAGCTCTGCATACGACATTAACTAAACACCCCATGGATATACCATTGATTACTGTGCTCGCGAAATACCCATAAATGCTGGTCTTGTTGGTTTTGCACAATAAAATAATCACGTTGAACTGGCTCACCATCCCACCATCCGGATACTATTCGCTCAGGGCCTGAGATGACTCTGACTTTTTCACATAAAGGCCGTGGCTCAGACAACAAAATAGTCGGCCTTGGTGGAGTTTGAATATTGCTAATATCAGGTGTACGACTATACGTACTGGCTTTCTCGGGGCGAGGATCTCCCGTTAATTTTAGGTGCTGCACAGCTTGATCACCAAGTTTTGTACATAAGATAGATAATAACCCCTGCTGGGATATCGCACTTTGTTGGGCTGAAAATAAATCCTGCACCGTAGCATGTTGTGTTTCTAGTTCATCGACTTTTAACGATACGCTTTGTACTGGGGCCTCGAGCGTAATAGACTCCAGTTTTAGATCTAGCAGTCGTCGCCAATATGATATTCGATATTCGGGCTCAGCACTGTGTAACGTGACCTCCAAAGCGTTTTTGTCTCTCAGCACAAATGTAAAGTTGACGGCTCTGGTCACTAGACTGCGTTTTTGTAAAAACATCGATAAACGTGATAATAGATACCCTATTGGCTTATCTAGCCACGCAACCACTTCCACTTCATATAGTAAAGGGGCTGTTAACTCGAATACCTCAGGAGGATGATAAAAAGTGGGAGTTTCTCTTAGCTTACCAAATAAGCAACCAACATAATGCACCAGCTCAGTATCAAACCGTTTTGCTAATTCAGACAGCGTAAACTGTTCCAGCTGCGCTACCGTTTTCACGCCTGTGCGTATCAGCTTATCTATCACTTTTTCTGCAAGAGTCGTGTGCTGCAACGTCACTTTACTCAACGCATAACGAGTTTGTGAGGCGGTTAATTGCAAAGTATCGTTGTGGCTCCGCGCTAATAGCTTAGCCATGGTTATTGATACGCCAACACCATAGTGATAGCTGACCTCTAATTGGCGTAGTTGCTCGGTAATCACGAGCCAATAGCAGCTCAAATCTTTGTGTAAAGACAACATGCCATCCACTTTAAGCGCAATACCATTAGGTGACTCTATCACCAAATCAGCGCTAACTTGGTACAGTGCATCTGCAATTTCAAGCAACTGTTGACGCTCTAGCTGGCTATCATATGCTAAAACATGAAGCTGCATACATAATGCGCAGGCCGTACCTAATCCCATGCCAATTTTTATGCCTTTTTGCTCTGCAACAGAGTTTAATTGCACTACCTGATTCTTGCGCCCATCAATGATAACAACAGACGAGATAAAATCAGTTGTAGTTGCTTGCTTACTTATTCCCTCCAGCTGCAGCATTGGAAAATAAAGATATATCCACATAATTAGCTCGTTAACCGCTGATCATATCCACAAGGCATGGTGATACTCTCATCTATATTCGGTAAGGTTTGCTTTTCAAGTTCCGGCCAGTAGTTTGTATTACGCAGCTTAATGGCATGCTGGGAAAAAGACCCTCTTTGCTTTTTTATCGACACCTGTAAGGCACAGGGCTTTGCCTCTAGTACCAAAGAAAGAGAAAAAGGCAAGGTACTCATGTATTGCCCTTGATGTAAAACAAATAACCGACTATCGCCAGATTGCGCAGCTAACTGCAAACGCTTCACCACAGCGATAGAAAGCGCATCCTGCCAAAGTACTACAGCACTCGATGCTCCACTTTTTAAACATTGCTCAGCAGCCCATAATGCTTCGCTATCGCTTTTTGGCTGCAATATTACAAACTCACTTAAGTCTAGTGATAAGTAATTAATTGCAGCAGCCTGCACTCGACCCGGTGGATTAATTAACACCTTTAAGCGCTTTTCTTGTGTAAAATGAGGCAGTATTAGACGTAGCTCCCCTATACCAACAGCTGTTTGAATATCTATCACACCATGCTTAGGCCAACCTCCTTGCAAAACACTATCAAGCAAGGTAAACCCGGTACTTACCGCTTCAGGCTTACATACTCGACCACGTCCGCGCCAAAGCAAATTTTTACGCTCAAGAAGCTCTAGATAATTAGCCATAACCCACCAACACTGTTTATATATACAGTATATTTAAATCTGTAAGGATCGCAAGTAGATCATAAAAAATCGAGATAGAGCCTCGCTCAAAAGCATAGGAGTGAATATGGGGTCAGCCAAAAACTTATACCAATTTGCTTAATTAAGTGGTCTATTTTGAGGCGAGAAAATCTTGTCGATAACGAGGCAAAAATTTTGCTATTTAGTTGTTCTAAATAAGAAATTTTTAACGCTGTTAGCGTCAGATTTACTCCTTCAAATTGAGCAAGTATTAAGTCTAATTGGTATTATGTTAGTTTGTTTAGAAACATGAACTATGTTGAAGCAAAAGGTTTGCTACTTACTTGTTCTAAATAAGAAATTTTTAGCACTGTTAGGCTTGGATTTATATCTTCACATTGAGCAATGTATTAAGAAAAATTGGTATATACCACCTTTTGACATCATACAGACAAGGCGTAAAAATAGATTTTAGTATACGGTGAGCTTTTATTTAGGTTGTGAATAGATTCAATAAGAAGGGACTTTTACTTTGAATAATTAAGTTTGCTTAGAGGAAACAATGCAAACTGGCGGAGTGGACGGGACTCGAACCCGCGACCCCCGGCGTGACAGGCCGGTATTCTAACCAACTGAACTACCACTCCGCAGTGATAGATTTGCAAGATATCTTAATGGCGGAGTGGACGGGACTCGAACCCGCGACCCCCGGCGTGACAGGCCGGTATTCTAACCAACTGAACTACCACTCCGCAGAGATATCTTAATGACATTATTTTACTCGTTTTGGTGTTGGCGGAGTGGACGGGACTCGAACCCGCGACCCCCGGCGTGACAGGCCGGTATTCTAACCAACTGAACTACCACTCCAGCGAGTAAACAAGCTGTCATAAAGCTTGAATATAGTTATGCGATACATTGGCGGAGTGGACGGGACTCGAACCCGCGACCCCCGGCGTGACAGGCCGGTATTCTAACCAACTGAACTACCACTCCACTGAGTATTCGCATTTTTTGCTTCGAAGTGTTGGCGGAGTGGACGGGACTCGAACCCGCGACCCCCGGCGTGACAGGCCGGTATTCTAACCAACTGAACTACCACTCCATAAGAAGCAAATGCACGTTTGTAATAAGTATTGGCGGAGTGGACGGGACTCGAACCCGCGACCCCCGGCGTGACAGGCCGGTATTCTAACCAACTGAACTACCACTCCAGCGCGACTTATTGATACTACGAAGAAATTTGGCGGAGTGGACGGGACTCGAACCCGCGACCCCCGGCGTGACAGGCCGGTATTCTAACCAACTGAACTACCACTCCGCGTCATATTCTTGCAGTGTTTGCTGTAAGGTGTGCTCCCTGACAGCGGCGTGAATAATACGAATGACCCCCTCATGAGTCAACCGTTTTTTGAAAAAAAACCGTGTTTTTTAGTTATCTTTCATCGAAAGGTTCAAAATATCACCTGATTTATCATTTTTTGAACCATTTGCAGTTGTGTTATTTTCATCTTCCCCCAAATCATTCAGATCAATCACTTCTTCTGTTTTCTTAAAAGGGTTCTTTAGTGCGGGTAATTTAATCTTTATTGGTTTTTTCTGAACAAAAACTCGGATCGCAAGCCAACCAATGAGTAAAACCACAAGGTTACCTGCCACAATAATGCTAATTAATAAGCCTGTACTGATTGTTGGTTCTGGCTCAGGCTCAGGCAGTGCTGTTTGCGGTAATTGCGGCGCTTCTAATTCTGGCACCTTTTCTATCGGTCTTTCTATTTCAAAATTATAGCTCGGTAATGTCGCCATAAACTCACGACCATTGATGTTTTCTCCAAATGCTGAAATCTCAACGCTATATCGTCCCCAATCATAGTTTTTTATTGCAAGCTGGCGATACAGACGTTCTTGTTTGTCTAAAGTGAACATCTGCTCTTCACCGTTAGGGTAAAAAATCTTACCTTGCAAAATGATTGTTTCTGGCTTCACCACCGACTCATCAATAGAGATGGTGAGGCCATGTTCAAACTCATTCTCTCCCGCTAACATCAGTTCAAAATTAAATGGTGGCTCTGCAATTATAATTGGGGGTTTGATGACTCTACGTTTGAGAATGGGAGTTTCTATAAAAAACTCAGGTTGCCACTCGCCTGCCGGAAAGTTAAGTTTAAACTCCCCAGTAAAAATACCGTCTAGTGGTCTTTCGTCGAACTCTCGACCATCATCTTTAAAATCCGTTACGCTTTGTGTACCTGCACCAAAGTTTGCATATTCATCATTATTGGTGCTAGAAAACTCAACATATAATGTAACGACATCCCGAAAATAGCCAACTTCAATTGGCTTGTCGTCATTGGTAACACGCCCTGTTACCTTTAGTACTTCACCACGAAAAAGAAGTGGCGGTAACGCCTCTACCTCAAGCTCAATATCTCCAAGTACCATGATCCGACTGTTTTTTTGAATTTGCCCAATCACTTGCCAAGGGCCCGGTGTGGGTTTTTTTAAGATGATAAGATCATAGCTAACTTCGTCATACCACTGTAAAGCGTCGTTATCCAACGAGCTTGTTGCATAGTATTTGCTACCATCTGGTTTTACCAATACAACAGCAGGCGTACCAGGAGCTCGAAAAAATAGCAGTGTTATTTCTTCAATGTTATGGTCAATTCGAAAACGGTTATCTAGCAGCGGAATTTCATTTGCCTTGCCATCTCGCTGTAGCATGGTAATTTGCGGTGTTTGCGCACTCACCACCATACTGACAAACAAAATAAGCACCAAAAAAAGCCGATGTAAAACCATGCATTAACCTTAATATCACTTTGGTGGAAAAGTTGACTGTATCTCTATCGCTATTGTTGCCACAGACTTTGCCCGCAAGCTTTATTGACCAGCTCCAAGCGTTCTGAATGCGCTAACTCTTCATCGGCAGAGGCGCGTAAAACTTTAAGCGCAGGACGATTACTATCCAATCGAATAATACTTCCAGCTGAATTAGCTTGGTTACCTTTGTTCTGGTTTGCCAAATTCAGCTTTTTTTGTCCTCCCGTCATCGACAGGTAAACATCTGCTAAAATCTCGGAATCCAGCAAAGCGCCGTGTAGCGTACGCTTTGAGTTATCGATATCGTAGCGTCGGCAAAGTGCATCGAGGCTATTTTTCTGGCCTGGGTGAAGATCTCGTGCCATTACGAGAGTATCTAGCACTTGGCAATATTCATGGGTTGCCGGAAAACCTTGGTTTAGTTTAGCAAACTCGTGATCCATAAAGCCGACGTCGAACGGTGCGTTATGAATAACAAGCTGTGCCCCTTTAATATAGTCAAAAAACTCTTGAGCAACTTGATGAAAAAATGGCTTGCCACGTAAAAACTCATTGGTAATACCGTGAACGTCAATGGCTTCTTCTTCAATGTCACGTTGGGGGTTAATATAAACGTGGAAATTATTACCTGTTAGTCTGCGATTAACCAGCTCAACACAACCTATTTCAATGATCCTATGTCCTGCTTTCGGATCAATACCTGTGGTTTCTGTATCCAGTACTATTTGCCGAGTGTGCATATCGTTGCTCGCTTAACTTTGCTATTATTTTACCCTATTCGCACATTTTACATAAAAATAGGCAATTCAGTGCAAAAAACCGTAGAGATTTATACCGATGGCTCATGTTTAGGCAACCCAGGTCCTGGAGGTTATGGTATTTACCTTTCCTATCAAGGGCATGAAAAAGAAATGAGTGAAGGGTATAAACTCACCACCAATAATCGCATGGAGATGCTCGCCGCTATTGTTGCACTTGAAACACTAAAGCGCCCATGTGAAATTACCTTGTATACGGATAGTCAGTATGTGAAGCAAGGCATAGAGTCGTGGCTAGAAAACTGGAA
This sequence comes from Pseudoalteromonas peptidolytica, assembly GCF_012641745.1. GTDB lineage: Bacteria > Pseudomonadota > Gammaproteobacteria > Enterobacterales > Alteromonadaceae > Pseudoalteromonas > Pseudoalteromonas peptidolytica. Next base: position 75,506 of record NZ_WEHZ01000007.1, on the reverse strand, counting down.
AAAACGCAATTGGAAAACCGCGGCGAAGCAACCGGTTAAAAATGTAGATTTATGGCAGCGGTTAGATGCTGCAACTAGCCGCCACACAATCCAGTGGCGCTGGGTAAAAGGTCACGCAGGAAACAAGTACAATGAACGGGTTGATGACTTAGCGCGAGAGGCTGCATCAGGTTCTAATCTACTTGTAGATGAGGGCTACGAAGCCAGTATTTGATACGCCCTCAGGAGCAGTGTTCCCTGTACCTGCTCCATTAATAATTAACTTGAGTCACAAAGCTACTCTTTATCTTGACAAGTTTGTCTAAGTCCAGCCCCTTTGACTGCTGGTGTCCACTTAGGTTTGACGTGCCACTTAGGTTTAATGGGTGTCAGAGGCATTACTCGCTTTCTGGCCACCAGCATATACACACTACCCATCGGCTTTAAGTAATGTCGACAAAATCGCCGCCAAGGGGCAAAACGAGATAATCTCGACCCACGTGCCAACGAAGCATGAATAAAGCGCTCATCAGCAACGATTTCAAAACCAAGTAAATCTAGCCAGTCTTTTACTCTTGATGGCGTAAAAAAGCGTCCTGACCAGGGCAGCTTCTCTTTGCTGAAGGGCAACATTTGCGCTACGCCACAAAGACTGAATGGGTTAAAGCCTGAGATAACAATATAGCCACCAGGAATTAATGTCCGATGGGCTTCTCGTAGAATATGATGTGGGTCGGAGTGATACTCTAAACATTGACTCAAAATACACGCATCTACCGAATTCTCATAAAATGGTAGCTCATCAATTTCGGCAAAGACCCCTACATGCTTACCTTGCGGCGCAACACAAACTTGATGTTTAATGGGACTTGCAGAGGTATCCATTTGACCACTTAAACACCCCAGCTTTAGCATGTGATAGCCGAACATTCTAGGCAACCATTCATCCAGCCGTTTTTGGATCCCTACTTTTAAGTAATCACCGTGAGGGAAGTCATGCCACTCATCCGGTTTAGGTCCTTGTAAAAAACTTAACGCTGGTTTCATTTACTAAGCTCGTTATACTGATGTTATTAATCACTTTATAGAGCATTGCGTTATGGTGCAAGTCGATGCAATCAAAGCATTTGATGATAATTATATTTGGGTGATAAAAGACCCTACCAGCTCAAGCTGCTGGGTCGTCGACCCCGGTGACGAAAAACCTGTTTTAGATTACTTAAATCAACAAAACCTTACCCTTGAAGGCATCTTGGTTACTCACCACCATTGGGATCATACTGATGGCATCGCACCACTGCTCACGAGTTTTCCACATCTTCCCGTTTATGGGCCAAAAAACGGCAAGTATCAGGGGATCACGCGTCCACTCGTAGAGCACGATACCATTACCCTAGCTGGTATTACCCTAAAAGTTATCGCCACACCGGGACATACGTTAGATCATATTTGTTATGTTAATAACGAGGTCGCCTTCACTGGAGACACTCTGTTTAACGCAGGGTGTGGCCGGTTATTTGAAGGGACGCCTGAGCAAATGTGGCACTCATTTAATAAACTCCTCTCTCTCCCTAACTCATGCCAAGTTTACTGCACACATGAGTACACACTAGCTAACTTAGCATTTGCCCACGCCGTTGATCCAAATAACCTCGCACTCACTGAGTATCATCAACAAGCGCAAAAACTGCGCCAAGGTGGTAGAAGCACTATCCCGACTACCATTGGTCAGCAAAAAGCCATAAATCCATTTGCACGCGCGGCTAAAGCTGACATTCTTACATATACACCTATAGAGTTTATCAGCAATGACAGCACACCCGAAGCTCACTTTGCTGCTTTGAGAAAGTGGAAGGATAACTTTTAACATATTCAACAGTGATTCAATGTAACGTCAATGGCTAGCTATTTGGCGTTACCTTGCTTTATCTCCACTGGAAAACCATTTATTTCTCGCGCTCACTACGAAGTGCTGCTTGCGTCATATTTAGACAGCTATAAAGAAAATAGCAAAGAAGCTTTAAATGCAGATACAAACTCGGTAGTATTGCCGAGTTTTTGTCCGAACCTCCAAACGAAAGAACGCATTTATGAAAAAGCTCGCCCTCGTTGTTGCATCTGCAACAATTTTAAGTGGTTGTGAAATCACCCAAGAAACTCCCTTAGAGACTGCAACAGAGCAAGTTAAGCAGGCTAATTTAGACCATGCGAGCCCTTATGATATCTCTCAGACACTGAGCACCTCATGGCAAGATGAGGACGAAGAAGTTGCCCCTGTATTTGACGATGTATGGGAGCGGATCCGCTATCAGCTCTCTATCGAAGTACCACAAAACCGCCCAGTAGTTGCTGAACGTAACTATTATCAACGCCACCAAGCTTACTTAGACCGTATAGCTAAACGCGCAGAGCCATACCTTTACTACATTGTAGAAGAAGTCGAAAAGCGCAACATGCCAGTAGAAATTGCTTTGCTCCCAATAGTAGAAAGCGCTTTTGACCCTTTTGGATATTCTCATAGAACCGCTTCTGGTATTTGGCAGTTTATGCCCCAAACAGGTGAGCGCTTCAACTTAAAGCAAAACTGGTGGTATGACGGTCGCCGCGATATTGTTGCCTCAACACAAGCAGCGCTTGATTACCTCACCTATCTACATAAAACATTAGAAGGTGACTGGCTCAATGCCATTGCAGCCTATAACTCAGGTGAAGGCAGATTGCTAAGAGCCATCAGAAAAAATCGAAAAAAGCACCTTCCTACTGATTTCTGGTCTCTTGATTTACCAAGAGAAACCACCGCATACGTACCAAAGTTACTCGCTTTGTCAGACCTGCTGAAGCGCTCAGATGAATTCAAAGTGACTTGGCAGCCGATTATTAATGCACAAGTTGTAGATACCGTTGAGGTAGGCTCCCAAATCGATTTAGCTCTGGCGGCAGAAATGGCAGACATATCTTTAACCGAACTTTATCGCTTAAACCCAGGCTTTAATCGCTGGGCAACCGATCCTGATGGTCCGCACCAGTTGCTATTACCGATGGAAAAAGTCGATGCCTTTAAAGATAAGCTAGCAAAAACCGAAGTTAAAGATAGATTACGCTGGCAATATTATACGGTGCAAAAAGGCGATAGCCTGTCGGTCGTCGCAACTAAGTTCAATACCAGCATTGGCGCTATCCGCTCACTCAATAATGTAAACGGAAACATGATACGTGTTGGCCAAAAGCTCCTTGTGCCACTGAGTGACGGTGAATTACAAAGCGAACATTTACCACCTGAAGTACGCCTAGCAGCTAATAAAGTGACGAAGCAAAAGCTAAGTCATACTGTGAAACCTGGCGATACCTTGTGGGATATTAGTCGCGAGTACGATGTCACTGTGAAGCAGCTGGCCAGCTGGAATAAGTTAAAAACTAATGCGGTACTACGCTTGGGTCAAAAGCTCACAGTGTTTAAAAGTGAAAAAGCACCTCGCCAAACAGCACTCGTTGATACGCAGCGTACAATTACCTACAAAGTGCGAAAGGGTGACTCGCTTGCCCGTATTGCTACTAAGTTTAATGTAAACGTCAATGATATTGTAAAATGGAATAATTTAGCTGGGCAAAAGTACCTTCAGCCGGGTCAAAAACTAAAACTAACCGTACAAACTAAACGAGTGTAATACCAATTATCTTAATTAAGTGGTCTATTTTGAGGCGAGAAAATCTTGTCGATAACTAGGCAAAAATTTTGCGATTTAGTTGTTCTAAATAAGAAGTTTTTAACGCTGTTAGCGTCAGATTTACTCCCTCAAATTGAGCAAGTATTAAGTCTAATTGGTATAATACCCGTTTATAAGCAAAGATAGAAATAGAGCCTACGGGCTCTATTTTCTTATAGTTTGTCGGCTAGTGACTGTAGCCAAGGCTTAGCTGGTTCCCATGGCTCAAAATGCTCACAAGCATCGATATCCAAACGTGCTTGCACCCGAGTGGCATTTAATTCCTCGACCAAGGCGTCAATCTGCTTTCCTGCGCCACAATAGGTATCACCGTAACTCCTATCCCCTAACGCAATCACTGCAACTTGCTTACCAGTGAGCATCGGAAACTCACTTTGCATCTGCAAAAACAGAGGTAATAAATTATCCGGAATATCACCTGCGCCGGTTGTCGACGATATAAACAAAATATTCTCGGCTTGTTTTAGATCCGCTAAGGTTGCAGGCTCAACCACATGTGCTTCATGTCCAGCTTGGTTCAAGAGCTCAGCGCTATCGTTTGCCAAGTTTTCAGCATTACCATACATACTACCCACAAAAATAGAAATTTTTGCCATTATTTATAATCCTTCTCATTGTCTGACCACCCTAGGCGAGAAAATACAGCGAGCGTATCTTCTCCGAGATCGGCGGTAATTGAAATCTCAACGTTGGTGTAAGGATGAACAAATTCCAGCCGTGTTGCAAATAACATCAAACGACGTAAGCCAAAGTGTTCAACGAAAAAATGATTATGCTTGTTATCACCGTGGTTCACATCACCAATAATGGGATGTGTTAAGTGATTTAGATGACGCCTGATCTGATGTTTACGCCCGGTATGTGGAAAACACTCAACCAAAGAGTAACGAATACTCGGATATTTACCAAAAGCTATTGGCAATGTAGCTTGCGCCAAACAGTTGACCTGTGTTTGGGCTTCTTGCGGTGCTTTATTCTGATCGGCAAATTTGTCCGCTATCTTATCTAACTCTTCTTTTAACGGCTTATCAACAAGCTTAGAGTCAGGTGCAAAGCCACGTGTTAAGGCCAAATAACGCTTTTTAATTTTACCTGCAATAAAGACTTCATTCATCGCTCGTGCAGCCTCTGAACTCAGTGCAAACAGCAGTACACCAGATGTAGGTCTATCTAAACGATGAACAGGAAAGACATGTTGATCGAGCTGATCACGTAGCATCTGCATTGCAAATTGCGTTTCACGTTTGTCTAAAAAAGAGCGATGAACGAGTAACCCAGATGGTTTATTGATGGCAACATAGTGTTCATCTTGATACAAAATTTCAAGCATTAGCACTCCTTTGCAAATGTACTATCTAAATTTTTCAAGCACTGATGCACAGCATTAAAATATAGGTGGTCACTTAATACCATTTCAGCCATTGGTGCAATAGCCATGTTGGTCGGGAGTGCCTCGCCTTTTGCCACCATATCCCGTATTTTGTTCAAAAATACAAACTGCAACCACTGCTCGAATGCCATGGTATCGCAGCAAAATGGTTCAACAGAGGACAAGGCTTCTGCTGAAATCGGTGAATCTTGCCAAAGACCAGCCGCTTTCAAACACGCTTCTAGTTCGTCTAACTGAATTAATACTTCCGAGTTCATCGGTACTTTCTCATTTTAAATTTTAGACATTATAACTATATGCGTGATCACTCAGCCAGCCAATTCTCGCCTCTGCCCTTTTTATGAGACTTATCAGTACCAATAAAAACCGCTATAATTGCCGCTAATTTCAGTATCAGTAACAACAGAGTATTCATGACAGCGCAAATCTCTACTTTAGGTGAACTATTAACTAACGCCGGTACACAGTGGCGTGTATACGACATAGGCCGTCGCATCACAAAAATCGACAAAAAGCAATTTGCGCAAATTGAAAATACTCAAGCCCCTTACCCATACCCTTTAGCTGGCCACGCTATCATGGCGATTCAGTTTTGGGATAATCAAGCAACTGTTGACCCCTATGTTTGGTTCTTAAAGTTTCCACTGGATGAACAAAGTAAGTTGATCATCGCCAGCAGAGATCATTTTGCTTCAATGGTGATCGAAGCCTTGGGCACTCAATTAACCGGAGAGGCCGCACAAGGGAAACTGGACAACAACCCCTATGTTTTTACCCCTAACGCGAACAAACTCGCTGCGTTCAATGCACTATTAAAGCGTGATCTTAATCGCCCAGCCTCTCAATATTACGAGCACGCCGAACTCTACTTTTCTGGCAAGCTTGGGTTCGATCGTTGGCAAGAGATAGCGCTACAAGGTATTGCAGACTTCGCTCTACGCCTAGACCATGGCCAAAACTCAAGCAACCTGCAACAGGCATGGCCTATTTTGCCTGTAGAAGTTAAGACCCCATTAGCCGCCATGCTTGAACACGTTACTGTCTCAACAACACAAACCGAAGACTTTTTAGCCGTTTTAGCTCACGCCTGCCAAGAACAAAATAAGGATGCCGTAGTCACTAATTTACGCGCGATGTCGGGCAGTCATGCACTTGGTTTAATCGCAAAGGCAGTAGATACGATTTTAGCTTCTGAACTGGCCACCGATGCAGACTGCTTGCTCACTATTGCAGGTCGTACTTGGGAAACACTCACCGATCAAAATAGACTACATAGTTATTTGGAGAAAGCCGCTGAGCACAATCAAATTGATGGTCTTTTCAACAGTATTTTCGCAGATTTAGTTGCAATCCCAATGTTGCGCCCACATGTTTTAGGAATAATGAGGGCAGAGAATCGTAGTAATACTTTGTCACGTGCAATTGGAAGGCTATTTTCTTAAATGACAACACTCTGGCTTTTTATCATCGTATCATCTGTTATCGCGCTATTTTGGTATAGTCGTCAAATCGCAGAAGCCGCAACTAGACACGCCCAGCATCAAGCTGAGAGCTTGCAAGTGCAATTATTAAGTGTAGCTTGTACAAAACGTAGAATTGGTGTGTTGAAAAACGGCAAACTAGGTATAAAGAGCCAGTTTATGTTCGAATTTAGCTCTGACGGTGAGTCAGCCTATCAAGGTAAGCTTTACTTAGAAAATGAAAGGTTGGTACGAAAAGAGTTGCCAGCGTATAGGGTCACCAGCTAATTTTGCATTTACGATTGTTGACGTATCGATAGGGAGTTTTTACAAAAATAAAAAAAACCAAGGCGCCAGCCTGTTTGCCGCGCCTCAATCCTGACGTTTATCCCAAGAGGTATCCAATTCCTCTGCTTTACCACTAAAAAGCAATCCGCCAATTTTTCATCCCCTGAACGGGTATGTACTCCGACTTACCCTTGCCTCATCCTTGTATCGTCCATTCGCACTTCCAGTGCTGTTTCCTTTTAGCCACCTTGGCCTCCACTTCGCGTCCTGCGCTCCTACGCCAGCTTGGCTCCACTTCACACTATCCTTATGTGCTCCATTTATAACATCCTATGTTACTTATCCACTTCGTAGTCATCCTGACCACGCTCCCTCATCCTAAAGCCTTGCTCATCCTTATTTATCTTCCTTGTTCCACTTCGCTTCCCGCGCTCCTTGTCATTCCTTATGACTCCTTATCCCTAATGAAGCTCCGCTTCATACTCTCTTCCTAGAGTTCCATCCTTCCTTGCCTTATGTACTACTTCCTTCTGTTGTCGTCATATTCCTTATCCTTTGACGCTGAGCTCCTGCTCTTGTGTTTCCTTACATTGTTAAGTTTACGGGGTTCTTAATTTTTTGGCAGATAGGCTCAGACAATCTTTTTGCTGTAATTTTAAAGCAAAAAACACAATTTCATTTATAAACAAAAAGATAGAGTTTAAAAACACACCAAACTCGGTATGACAAAACGCCTTTACCCACATTACCGTAGGAGATATCTCACACAACAATTTCCGTTGTTGCTATTTCACTGAAACTTAAGGCATGACGTTGTTATTTACACTTAAGAAGCTTGACGCAAGTTCGTAGTTGTTTCTTGATATCAGAAATGTGTTTACAACAGCTAAACCATTGCAAACACATTCAATGAAGGTAATAAGGCGCACAATAACCAGAAAGGAAAGGTGTAATCCAAATGCAAAAGTTACTTTTTCTTAAACAGCAGCGTCCTCTCAACACTACTAAATACAAAGTTTTTTATAATGTGGTAGTCATGTGCTGTGAATAACGCTAAGTGGTCTTGCTGCGTGATAAATACAGCCATACCCGTGGTCTTATCATGCTGCGATAGCAAGTCATCTAAGGCTGTTAGTAAGTAATGTCCATACCCCAACCCTTGAACATGCGGGTCAACAGCAATAAAAGATAAGAAGTGATACGGCTCATGAGCTTGCAACTCCTCTCTAATTACTCTTTCCTTTTCAATAAGCTGTTGCGTCTGTAAGTACCCAGCACTCATCATCAGCCTAAGTCGCCAATGCCATTGCCGACTCGCTTCTAATTCATTACTATCGGCGATAACACAGGCCACCGCCATCAGCCTAGCTTGGTTATATAACCCTACTAAAGGTTGGCCGGTGTGACCAAATGCGGATAGTTCCTCTCGTATTAGCGCTCTGAGCTTTTTCTCAAAGCTAGCTTCGTGCTTTGCTTGCAACACATGCTTTAGTAAAGGGTCATCATGATACGCTTGGTACAATACGCTTGCTGCTACATTTATATCTTCTGGGCTTAAGAACTTTACTGCTAAATTATCCATTTTAGTTTGTACTGACATAGCCGAACCTTATTATTGATTATTGACACAGTTGACCAGCTGAAGCCGACTTCAACAGCGTTTACGCTATGATTGATTTGACACAAGTCATGCTTTATTCAGCCATAAGCGGTTATATTGTACTCTCTTGGCTTACTAGTTGATCAATTCGAAGGAGTAACCTTCACTAAGAATTACTTTTTAAAACAGCTAAATAGCGAGTTTTAACCTTGTCGAAATCGCCACAAAAATATTGCTGTGCGCAAAATATTGTCGCGGGCCTATAGACAAGATTGACCGCCTTAAAGGAGGCCACTTAAATTAAGCAAATTGTTATTAGTTGCGATATTCACACCATGACTTTTTACCCATGATGACTTGCTAAAGGGTTGGCAACCACCTTTACTATAGTTAACCAAAACTTGGAATGACAACTTGTACTTTCACAAAGGTTATACCAACAGTAGTAAGTTTAATAAGCCAAAGTAAGTAAAACTCAATTAAATGAGGGAGTACGATATGGATACAAGCCGCCACACAATGAGCACATTATTTGCCCAATTAGGGCTAGATAATGATCCTAAATCAATCGATGGTTTTGTTAAGCAGCATCGCCTTCCTGACGAGATGTTACTGAGTCAGGCACCATTTTGGAATGAAGGCCAACGGCATTTTATTGAAGAGTCGTTGCGGGAAGATGCGGACTGGAGTGAAGTGATTGATGAGCTTGACGCTATGTTAAGGTAACCTCTTGTTATTAACTTGGGTGCCCGGCAAATAGCGCCCAGCATCACATGGTGATATGATCTCTTTCTTGTTTCTGGACTCAGGAAGATTTATGCACCCAGTTGTTGCCAACGCCATTAAGAAGTTAGTAGACAGTGGAATCACGCCAACCGTTGCGTTGACCAAGAGTAAACTAACTCAAAGTGTTGCAATGCCCGATATCATTGCGGGTATTGCGGCTTATAAACAAGATCCCACTTGTATAGAAGACTCTCAAGCAATTGACAAGCCCACAGCCCAAGCTTCTCAGAGCCAATTAGACCGCATAGAAGCAAAACTAGATAAGCTTATCGAATTATTGGAGAAGTCATAGTGTTTGTCATTGATCTCATCTTTGATTGCTACGAGGAAACTACCTTAGATGCCGCCGAACAAGCAATCAACCGTGTTGTAAATGCGCTGCGCTTCAATGGTCAAATTATCGGTGATGAGTTCCCAACAGTACTCAAAGAGGGATATTTCATCACTCGAGTTATGTGTCCTGAGGAAGACTCACTACACCCGCTCAATCATAGTCCTTTCGTGAAATTTGCCATTGATGAGCTCCAAAAATCAGGCTTACTTGCACCTAAGGTAAAGGTAATTGGTCAAGACATCCACGCCAATAGTGCCGACGCTTGCCAAACACCGTCTAGCTACATCCTCTATACGACTTATGTTCATACCTGCAGTCCGTTATATTGTGGCGATGATTTCTTACCTGTACCGCTCTATAAAATCCCAGCCATAGCCAATGGCGACTACAAGGCGCTGATAAAATGGAAAGAGGATTGGCAAGCCTGTGATCAGATCCAGATAAATGGTGCTACACGCTGTGAGTTTGCTGCGCTTGAGGAAATATCTAGTACCGACAGTGACCTATACAGAAGAGGAATGGATTTAAGTAAGCGTATTCGCTACCTCACTCAAAAGCCAGTTTACTACTATCTTTATCGAGTAGGTGGAGAAAGCCTTGCGACTGAAAAAGCACGAAAGTGCCCAAGTTGTAATGGTGAGTGGTTATTGGAGTCTCCTTGGTTTGGGCTGTTTGATTTTCGCTGTGAGACGTGTCAATTAGTTTCCAACATCTCGTGGGACTTTCAGTAGTACCATATATGGCATAAGGAGCCTAGGCTCCTAGCTCGTTAATTTACTCGGGATAGTTCGCAATCAAGCAATCTACAAACTCTGCGATTGAGTCTGCCAGCACATGATGTTGTTTTTTCCCAACAAATTCCAGCCCAACTTGCCCCGTCGACACATCCACTGACACCAATAAATCATCAGCTTCGGTTAATCCAATAAATACTGTATCTGGCTGCTTGAGTCTGCGTTTCATTAAGATGTGCCCTGTGATATTTTGCTGAAGTCTATCAAAGTCATCCGCATTCCACGCCTGAAGTAACTCAATTTTTTTACCATCTATGAAGGCTGTTATATTACCTGAAAAAAAATCCCCATATAGTGTATTCAAACCGTCAGGAAATTGTGTTTCAAGTGCATTTGCTAACTCGTCAAAAGTCCCCTTAGGATTACGCTCGACAGCTTGCCAATTAATCTCATTGAGTTTATTAGGCTCACCTTGCTCGCACGGGCTTGGCCAGGCTTCGTCATATTCTGTACTGGGTAATGCTTTAACTGTGCGTTGATAATAATCCGCATGGGCTTGATGAAGGCATGCCATATTCACAGGCTGAGTCATAAGTAAAGCTCTCTTTATTTTCTGTCCACATTCTTAGGTAATACCGTCAAGGGGGTATTAATCCTCAAGTGAACATTCGCTATAATATGAATATTGTAACGAGATTTGAGTTAACATGACAGACTACAACAATTCACCAGAGCTGCAATCTTCTGTGCTTGGTAAAACCACAGAATATGCCAGTATTTATACCCCGAGTTTACTTCATCCAATTGCACGAAAGCTTAATCGTGACCAAATTCACGTAGACGAAACTGAGCTACCATTTAAAGGTGAAGATACGTGGACAGGTTATGAGTTATCTTGGTTAAATACTAAGGGCAAACCACAAGTCGCCGTTGCCACCTTTGTTTTTCCTTGCCAGAGTTCTCATATTATTGAGTCAAAGTCATTCAAACTTTACTTAAATAGCTTTAATCAAAGCCGATTTGATTCGATGGAAGTGGTGCGTCAAACACTGGCAGAGGATTTATCCGCAGCTTCAAACAGCGAGGTTAACGTCACACTTTTTGGCGCTGGTGATTTTGATTGTATTCCATTCTCATCATTACCTGGTGAGTGTATTGACTCTCTTGATATAGAAGTTGACACCTACACACCAGACCATAATTTACTTAAATTAGCGTCTGATAAAGTAGTGCAAGAGACGCTTCACAGTCACTTGCTCAAATCAAATTGCTTAATCACTTCACAACCTGATTGGGCGAGTATCGTCATTAGTTATCAGGGCAAGCAAATTGATAAGGCCGCGTTACTTAAGTATCTGATTTCGTTTCGTGATCATAACGAGTTTCATGAGCAATGCGTAGAGCGTATTTACTGCGAGCTGTGGCGCACATTTAATCCTGAGAAACTCTCGGTATATGCGCGCTATACTCGCCGTGGCGGATTGGACATCAATCCATACCGCTCAAACGAGCAAAATAAGACGCCTTATGCCGTGCGAACTAACAGGCAATAATACCAACTCCATTACGCAGTTTGCGATAGGTGCAAACTGCGTAATGGGCACCGATTAAGATAAAAAAACAGCAAATAGCGACGCTTTATCCCAAGCTATAGGTGATCTTAATTTGCCGCCTCTTGCATTTCTACAGGGACGGGCACCGAACATACATCAGTATGATTTGGAGTATCGACAAACCACTCACCAGCTCTATTTTTACGCGCTGATATTAACTCTGCAAATACCTCGGTGTCCGTTCTTAGTCGCTTGAACGTTGGTGCATTTTTTACATCCGCAAGTACTGAGACACCTTCGATCACATTATAAGCTTGTCCCGCCACTGGCTGGCGCTTTAGCTGCTGTACATGTTCCATCCCAGATAACAACTGACCAAATACGGTGGTATTTTTGTCAAGATAGCGCTGCGGTGTGAGGGTGATATAAAACTCAGTACCGCCACTGTTTACATCATTGCTTCTTGCCATTGCAAAAGCACCAACACAGTGGGTCATCCACGTTTTTGTACCAGATTGATTTTGTGCCACCGCAAATCCATTTCGAAAGCCTGTACGAGGAGCGTAACCATCTACAGCCTGCACAGAGGTAATCGGTAACCCTGAGTCGGTGCTATGGTAAAACTCCGCAGCGATCGTCTTTTTTCCTTTTTGGGGAATTTTTTTATCTGACATATCTCCCCCCTGTGCAACAAAATTTTCGACAAACCGATACATATTTAAATTGGTATAAAACCCTTCTCGCGCTAATGCCTTGATATTTGCTACATGGTTAGGTGCAAGTTCAGAATTTAGTGAAATGTACACAGGCCCCGTTTGTAATTTGATTTTTAAGATATTTTGAGGGTCTAACTCCTGCCAATCCGACTTTTTTGCTCCCGCAACAACTTCTGATGGTGACTTTGTATATGGCGTTGCCGCCACGATGGATGAAGCAGTAATACATGCGGTGAGAATTAAGGCCTTTTTCATTATTATTTTCCTTGTGTGTGCCAGTAATGCGGTATTTCTAGCGGCGCGCTTGGTGGCAAAGTTGGATTACTCAATTCTATAATTGTTTTATTTTCGAGATCTAGTGCTTTGACTCGGCTAGAAAAGTGTTTTAAAAACAGCGCTTCAAACTTACCATCTTGTAGCGCTCGTTTTAGCCCTTTTTTAAGCTGTTCATATAACAGCTGATCATCATGGGATACAAAAAAGTACACCGCAGAAGGGTAATAAAATGCGACATAGTGATCTGCGTGTAAGCGCGGATCACTGAGTGCGCTTTCAATACTCACAAAATCGCTGGGTAAAATATCAAATCTTTTTTTAGCTAACATTTCATAGCCACTTTGCTCTTGCGAAAACGACATAACATGAAGCCCATTTTGCTCAAAAATTTCATGATCCGGCCAATCACTACGAAGACCAAACGTAAAGCTTCGTAAATCACCAATGTAACGTATAGCACTGAGTGCGTGGCGATTATCTCGATGTACTAGCGGGATCCGATAACCTAATAAACCTTTGACTAACGGAATACGAATGGCTCTTGCCGCTTTTTCACGTTGAGAGTTAGTCACCAGCCAACTAACATCTACCCCAGACTTTTTCCCAAGTAACCTGATAGCTCGCGCTTGCGACACCACATTGCGCACCGACACTATTTTGCTCAGCGTTTGTTCATAAGATAAAGCTAAGGTCAATAATTCGACAATATAAGGATCTGCGCCAATACTGATCCGTATCACCCTAGCTTCTTGAGCAACCGCTGGTAACCACAATAAGCTAAATGTCAGTATCAACCACTTCATTGTTGATCCCAATCGAACTTATATAGAAAATCTATGCTGTTATATAACCCACTGGTTGCTTCCACATAAAACTTAGAAAAAACCCGATAGCGCAATGCAATTTCATTAATTGATTCAAACACACCCACTCGATAACTTATTTGTATATTGGGGGTAAGATAGCCTGACACTTCAACTTGTGTATCATCACCACTGCCTTTAGCTGATAAGTTAACGTCGGAAAAGCCGAGTGATTCACCAGCCTTGCTAAAAAAGCTTTCGCTTCGATCAATTCCTTGTGAGAGTAAAAATTGAGTGAGGAGCGCATTATTTGAAGTCTCTGACTTTCCTAGCGGTTGGCCGTTTAGTAAATATGATAATGCTTTAGCTTGATCCATGGTGGGCTCTGAAAACACAACTAAACGCGGTGAAGTAATACTACCGGTTAACTCTACTCCAGCGGTTACATCATTCGCTGTAGTCACTGGATTTCGGATCGCACGAATATTTAAATAGGGCTTATCTAACGCACCATTAAAGCCAATTTGCCCTGTACGGATAAGTAAATCTTGGCCAAACGCTCGGTACTTTCCTTCTCTGAGTTGCAGCTCCCCAGTTGCTAACATCGGCGTTGTTATTTGTTTATCAACTTTGATAGCACCAGTAACAAAGCTATCTAAGCCCAGAGCATTAACCCTAAAGTTATCACCAACTATTAGCTCTAAATCTATTTCATGCTGGACAGGCACTGACATTTGCTTTTTTACCTTAGCATCGACAATAATTTCATCGTCGCTTGGTGAGGTTACGCCCGCAGGCAATGACTCGATATTCACTCGACCAAATGGCACTAAAATCTCTCCAAAGACACGTGCTACTTTGTCTTTATAAGACAGCGTTAAATCAGGATTTGCCGTTAACTCTATTCGCGAACTCGGCTGTAAATATAATTCATCCCCCTGCATACTCACTTTAGCGGATAATTCCGATGACCAATCAGCGTCACCTGTGAGTACTAATTTACCGCCTTTGGTAGCATTAAGCTCGGCCTTTAGCTGTGCAGACGTTGTATTAAAATCGAGATTTATACTGCCTTCGTCGATTTCTATCGGCAAAGAGTCAGATGACATAGATAAATGTTGAGCACTCAGCTTACCACTAACCCCAGGTGCCAATAGTGTGCCTGCAATATCTATATCTCCAGACACCGTGCCCTGAAGATCAAAGCTTTGATCTGTTACTCGATTTAATAAAGTAGACAACTTGGCCAGCACGATAGACTCGACTTTAATCTTTCCGGCCAGCGTTGGAGTCTGCTTATTTAGCGGTAGACGCGTCGTACCACTGAATTTACCTAGTGTCTCAGACATCATACGCCAATCGGCATTGAGTTGTTTGTTATCGGTTTTCAGCTGTGCTTTAAACTCAGAAATTGAAACTCTTTGACCATGTGTAGCAAGCTCTACATCAACGATATTTAGGTCACCATTTGCACGTATTATCTGACCACCTTTCCATGCAAGTTTTGCTGTAGCATGGGTTTGCCCATTTAACGCCAATTCATTTGGTAACCAAGCTTGTAATGTAGCCAGCGCTAATTTATCAAGTTTAAACTCTGCTTTTCCTTGTCCACTTTGCTGCTCGGCGGCGAAACACAGCATGCTATCCGCCATTTTCCAGCACTGTGATGCAACACGCTGAGCAGATCCACTTAGCACAATTACAGCTGGGTCTTGGAGTGTTATCGTTTGACCCGAAGCGGTGATTTCACCTGACGATAATTCTCCATACCAAGCTGACTGCTGGGTCTTACCACTGACTTTTAGACTGGCAACGACGCGCTTATCACGAACATCCAATGCGATATTATGCTGCTTTTGATCTCCTTTCACCGTAAGGTGAATACCTTCAAACACTTCAGTGTCGATATGCAGGCGATCTAAAGCCAATTTCATTTGACCAGACAGCACATTGGCTATATCAACTTTCCCGTTTGCGGCCAAACCGTGTAATGTTTTATCCTGATAACGTAACAAATCAAAATACAGTTCAGTCTGAATGCTCGGCTTTGTATGATCACCCCGAATAAAAACTTCACCGTCACCTATAATATCCGCAGGAAACAGCGCGTTTGCTGTTTGCTCCAGCTGTAGATCAAGATGTAAATCTAGCTGCTGCCCAAGCTCACCACTTAAGATGAGCTTATTTTTGCCATAAGTTAAATGTGCATGACTCAGCTCGCCGAGCAGGCTTTGGTCAACAGTAAACTTAACTTCTGCCTGTATTGGCAATCCAGCAAGCTGCCCTTCTGTTTTAAAGCGCTCGATATTAACCTGCCACTGCTCTGCGTGGCTGGAAAAGCCCAGAGCAAACTGGCCATTTAACACATCATCTTCGACCATCTCAACATTCGATGGTAGCAAGCTTAGCAACTTATCTATAGGTAGCTGAGTAAACTCTCCTTTTGCGCTGGCTTTCAGCCCTGTCTGCCAATTTATCTCTCCTGACACCTCGGCCTGAGCTTTGTTGAGTAAAAGCGCGCCTTTAGCCAAGATAAATGTGTCTATCCCTCCGTAACCATCAAGTGTAGCGCTAATATCACCAATAGACTGCGCATTAACAGCCAACGATGTAGACATTTTATAGTTTGTAATGTCTCCTTGTAGACTAAGGGTGGCACTTTTCAGCGCCACTGGCTTTGCAGGGGTAAGCCACTTTTCAACTTTTCCTTGCAACGTAAACGGCCAATTTTTTTGCGTTAAGTTTGCATGCGCTTGCATTGATGAAAACACCGCACCTTTGGTGTTCAGTGAGAGTGTTAAGTTATGCGGTTGACCTACTAGGCTGGCAGTTATTAGTCCTTGCGGCGCGCTCATCGTGGCATCTAATGTCATCGTCCAGTTATCTAAGGCGATGTCTGCCGCTGTCGATAAAAACCATTGCTGATAGTTGAGCTGCGCATGTTGCACTTTCACGGTCTCAGCCAGCTCGACTCCAGAGACTTTTATATTAGTGATTGTCTGTTCATCAATGGAGAGCCTGTTGAGTGTCAATTCACCTAGCATCGCTGTAAACGGTAACGCTACTTCTGGCAATTGCAGTGGCGCTATTTCACGTAATGGTGTTGATACTTGAGCAGAAGCTGGCGGCTTAGCCACTTTGGTGTTTATCAGCACCGAGTCAATAGATAAAGCACTGACATCAATATGTGAGCCTGCTCCTGATAGCTGCGTATCAAAATTATGTACCTGTACATTAAGCTCAGGTGTCTTAAGTGAGAGCTGCTGAATTTGAGCCTGCTGAATGGCAAATGAAAATGGCAAATCAAGCATGCTGCTTTGGGAAGGTTGCGTATCACTTTTACTGATAGATTTTTGTTCTACTGCTATCGTCTTAGCATCTACAGACAGACACACACTAGCGCAGCTCCACCACGCCAGAGCTATCTTGGCGTCTTTGAGACGAACATCTATGTTTTCATTCTGGTAACGTAAGTTCAGATTTGCACCCGACAACAAACGCTTGTCTATCCCCTTTATCTCAAGGCCTGCAACTGATTTATTCGCGACCCAAACTAATAGCTGTTGCCCGGGTAAAGTAAAACATAAACAAACTAGCAGTATAAACACACTGATTGAGGCGGTGATAAGTTTGATTTTGAAGCGTCTAAACTGCATTAAATTTCAGGCCCTATGACAATACTAAGACGAGTACTTTTACTTTCTTTGGTAAGCCCCCACGCATGGTCTAGGCGGATTGGGCCTACTGGTGTTAGGTAACGAAAACCAAAACCAGCACCGACTTCCCAAGCATCGGAGAAGTCATTCGTTGCAGTCCCTGCATCAATGAATAACGCCGCTCTCCAACTTGGGTGAAATTGGTAATTGTATTCCAAAGTGCCTGTTGCCAGGTACTTACCGCCTAAGATCCGCCCCTCGTCATCTCGTGGACCGACTGACTCGTAGGCAAAGCCACGGATACTCTGATCGCCGCCTGCCAAGAAGCGGTGAGTGAAGGGTATTTTATCGATATCTTTAGTCACAATGGCACCTAGATCGATACGGCCAAAGAACAAATGTCTAGCCTCCACACTTCTTAGCCACTCATTGTTCCAACGCACTTTTAACATATTCGTCGAGGACAATAAGGAGTCAGCAGCTCCCTCTATGGAAATTAACCTTTTATTACCCCAATACGGCAGCGCGCCACCTTTACTCTCCTTTTTTAAATAGCTGACTCCTGGTATCAGCATTTCGGTTTTTTGCGTTTCATTTTTTTGCTCTGTAGATTCATGTTCACGCTTGATAAATGCTGTTCTTATCCAATCATCATCGGTTAGCCACTGCCGCTGTACCTGTACATTCCAGATCCGGCTATCAATACCCTCAGTAACATCATCTTGTAATTGATACCCTCCTAACACCCGCCATAAATCATCGTTTGGGTTTTCCACGGGAATAGTGTAGCTAGCTGTAATATCCTGTTGCTTCTGAGAGATCCTAAGGTTTGATTCAAAAGAGTGACCCGACTTTGTGATCCACGGTTTAACCCATTTAAAACGTGTTTTGGCGCCAACATCATCGCTATATCCTGCGCCTAACTCAAAGCTATTTGCAGGCTTGTCTTTAACGTGAACACTCACTGGAATTTGCCCACGGGCACGCGCTTTTAATAATGGGTATACCTTGATAGCGCTAAAATAGGGGGTTTCATTTAATGCTAGATTAAAATCAGATAGTAAACCTGCCTCAAACGGCTGCCCTTTGGAAAAAGGACTCAAAGAACGGATATAATCAGCAGCTTTGGTGCTTCGTTCAATCGTCAAACCACCAAACTGATAGCGTATTCCTGTGTCCAATAAAAGTCGAACTCCAGCGTATCGATTGCCTTGATGTATGATCAGCTTAGATTCTTGCCATTGATAGTCAAAATATCCTAGCTCCAGCAGTTCACTTTCTAAACGACTTTTCGTTGCTTGGTAATCGCTATGATCCACCTGTTTACCGATACGTACAGGCACATCTTCTATCAAAGCTAACAACTCAGCGTTTGCTTTGCCTTCACCGATGAGATCAATATTCACCGTTTTCCATTTTAATGGCGCTTCGAGCTTTATAGTAACAGCAACGGCTTGGCTATCTTCACTAAACTGTATCTCAAAATGATAGTAACCCAAGGCATTTAACGAACGGCGTATATCCACTCGCATGGACTTGAGGACTCGCGGTGTTTTTGTTTTACCTTCATACCCTTTCAAAAAACCTAATACATTATCTTTTACCGTGCTGTTATCTAGGTTAACCACAATACTAGTGATATGTTCTGCTTCTGGACGAGACTCGGTTTCTACCGCAAAAGCAGAGAAGCAACATGTTAACAATACAATTTTCAGACAAAGAAGAAACGGCTTCATTAAAATAATACGACCTAAATATAGCGACTCAACAACACTGGTAGTGTCATTGTGCTTGTGAAATTGGAGACTGTAAAACGACTTTTAAAATAAAGTGTTATTTTGCCGCCCTTAACCTGAACATCGGGTTTATTTTGTAATATTGCCATCGTTGCTATCACACATTTATTTACAATCATGCTTTTTATTTTGTTACAGATGACGGACAATAGCGATAATTGAACCTGCAGAGTAAAATTATGCAATTCCCAAATGATGATAATGGCGAGCTTCTTGCCGAGATTGCCGCTGCTGGCGTTGACTTAACGCAGATGCAGAATATTGACTTTTATATTCTCTTCGAAAAAGCAGATGATGCAAAACGCTTCATCGACACTATTGAAAAAGATGAACTAGCGCCTAAAACCCAACTACAAAAATGCCCAGATACCGGTGTGTGGGAAGTGGTCACAACAGTAACCATGGTGCCGCTACATGAACTGCTTAGCCAAACAGAGCAGTACCTAGAGAGCATCGCAAATGAGCATGAAGGCTATGGCGACGGTTGGGGGTTGATGGCTGACGAATAGCAGGCTGTTATCCCAATTATCTTAAGTAAATATCTTGTCGATAACTACGATACCGCACCCTGCTACCGCCAAGGTACCTACATCGATATAGCCTGAGTAACCAAGCACACCTTTAGGTTTTAACAACATTTAATAGGTGTGCTGATACCTAGACGACTAACTTTTATCTGCTTTTCTAAAACTTCCTTGGTAATCAAATAACTTTTCGGAAACCTGCCAACCAAACTTTTTATGTAATTTGGCGATAACAAAATCTGGCGCGATGAGATCTGTCGTCGTTACCTGTGCAGCAGATAGCCACTTTGCAGGCACAGGTGTTGACTTTCTTCGTTTTGCAAAAAGCTGGTGGAACACAAATACACTTTTTTGATTAGAAAAATCATACACCTCACTACAGCTGGCACCATCTTCATCAAAGTAAGTAACTTTTAACTTATTTTCGCTAAACACTTCCCCACTTAAGCCGCTACACCTTAACACCATCGCATGTTTTAAATTTAGGGCAGCACGGAGCTTATCATCTGGGTCAGCCATTACCCCGCCACACTGATGACATTGCCTTGCCGCAATATCGTTTTCAGCACCACATGCGTCACATTCTTTGAATTTGAAGCGAAAGTCACATTGTTGTGAATCCCCATCAATATCCTCCAACAGCCCCTGGCAGCGTCGCCCAAAATGCTCTATCACTTTGCCCTGCTCATCCACTTTCCCCCAAAATATGTTTGCAAAGCCACAGCCTGGGCAAAGTACCTGTACCGGTTCATTGTCATTATTCGGCTTTTTGCTGCCAACCTCTGGCGAAAATAAGTCGAAATCATTTCCCGCATAATCTAGAACCAGACAATCTACTTTATTGTCATCCAGCCTAAGTCCTCTGCCTACAATTTGCTGATACAGGCTTACTGATTCTGTCGGGCGTAAAATTGCGATAACGTCTACGTGGGGAGCATCAAATCCAGTAGTCAATACCGACACATTAACTAGGTATTTAATTTCTTTATTTTTAAATTTCTTGATTAAGAGATCACGCTCTGTAGATTTGGTTTCACCGGTAATTAGCGCACTACACTGCTCCGGTAAGTAACCTAACACTTCCTTTGCGTGCATGACGGTGGCTGCGAAAATCATCACCCCTTGTCGCTGTGTACTCAAATCTATCAAGTGCTCAATAATACTTTTTGTCGCACGAGTCTGAGCATTTAATAATGTATTCATGTCTGATGCTGAATAGCGCCCAAATGAATCTGTACTTAAACTGGAAAAGTCATAGTTTTCTACCGCAGGATCTATTTGATTTGGCGGGGTTAGGTAGTTGTTTTTGATCATATACCTAAGCGGCAACTCATAAATACAATGCTTAAATGGTGAATCAGCTTCACCTCTAACGAAACCATGATAATGTTTTTGGTATATCCACCCCATGCCCAACCGATAAGGCGTTGCAGTGAGGCCTAGTATTTTTAAGTTTGGATTTCGTGTCCGTACTTGCTGCAGGATTTGCTGATACTGGCTGTTATCCTCGCCGCTTACTCGATGACATTCATCAATAATAACGAGGGAATAGAATTGATCGAGCTGAGAGACATTTCTCGATAAAGATTGCACACTGGCAAACGTGACTTGATGCTGTAACGACTTTTCTTTTAAGCCAGCGGAAAAAATACTCGCCTGTAAACCATAACTTTTATATTTTTGTGCATTTTGTTCAACTAACTCTTTAACATGAGTTAATACCAGTATTTTATGTTTAGCAAGCTTTGCTAATTCTGCAATAACTAAACTTTTTCCAGCTCCTGTCGGTAATACTATGACAGCAGAATCATTACTTTTACGAAAGTGAACCAAGGTATTTGTTACGGCTTCTTTCTGATAAGGTCTTAATACGTAAATAAGCGCCTCAAATATAACTAATTGATCCAAAAAAGGCGTATCTATTGAGATACGCCTTTCATGTAGGCTTTATCAGTGCAATATCTAACTACACCAATAATCGGCTATTTATTCGATTAGATAATCATCTAAGTTAACACCTTGGAATACCTTAGGTGTTTTACCGCGACCCGTCCACTCTGTTACCTCACCGTCAATGATTATACGGTATTTAGGTTTTACTTTTGAGCGACGATCAGCTGCGCCTTCACCTACTAAATCATCAAGCGTAAGTCCTTTTTCTTTCAACATTGCCATTACTTCAGCTTTGGCTTGTTGTTGTTCCTTTTGCTCATCCAGCGCTTTTTGAATATACTCCAATGCTTTTTCTAAATCACTCGGACTTGCAGTTTTTACAAAAGACTTGATCTCACGCATTGACACTCTCTCATTTAAGCTAGTTTTAATATTAATATTGAATACTATATTAAAATTTTAAAAAAACAAATTCTATTCTATATACCTAAAGATTTTAACAAAAAAAAGCGCCATAATAGCGCTTTTGTATGTGATTTAAGAAATTTTAATTACATTTTGTTTAAAACTCAATCTACTTTCCAGTCAATTGTCCCACCTGCTTTAATAGGAACTACTGAGCCTGTGCCGAGTGTGTAAGAGTCAGGCACCACCCATGGTGATTTTGTTAACGTAATCGTATCTTGATTTCGTGGCAAATTATAAAAGTCAGGGCCAAAGTGACTTGCAAAGCCTTCAAGCTTGTCAAGTGCTCCCGCTTCTTCAAATGCTTCAGCGTAAAGTTCAATAGCGGCATGCGCCGTATATGCACCAGCACAACCACATGCGGCTTCTTTTTTGTCTTTTGCATGAGGCGCGGAGTCAGTGCCTAGGAAAAACTTTTTACTGCCACTCGTTGCAGCTGTAATCAAAGCCTGCTGGTGAGTATTACGTTTTAAGATTGGCAGACAATAGTAGTGAGGGCGAATACCACCAGCTAGCATGTGATTACGATTATATAGTAAATGATGGGCTGTAATTGTAGCGGCAACATTGTCCGGTGCATTGGTAACAAAATCAACAGCATCTTTTGTGGTGATATGCTCCAACACAATCTTTAAAGACGGGAAGTTGTCTACTACCTTAGAGAGCTTAGTTTCAAGAAACACTTTTTCTCGGTCGAAAATATCGATTGAAGAGTCTGTCACTTCCCCATGCACTAGCAGCAACATACCAACTTCTTGCATAGCTTCAAGTGCAGGATATACATTTTCAATATCCGTGACACCCGAATCTGAATTAGTCGTCGCACCGGCTGGATACAATTTAGCCGCAACAATGTGACCAGTTGCCTTTGCTTTTTTGATTTCCTCTGGCGTCGTATTGTCTGTAAGATAAAGCACCATTAAAGGTTCAAAATTACCTTGCGGATTAGCACCCATGATCCGCTCGCGATATGCCAAAGCACTGTCGGTACATGTTGCTGGGGGCACTAAGTTAGGCATAATAATCGCTCGCCCCATGTAGCGACTAATGTCTCTTACGGTATCAACCAATACGTCACCATCTCGCAGGTGAACATGCCAATCATCCGGTCTTGTGATTGTTAGCGTTTGTTTGCTGCTCATTGCTCTCTTCCACTACTGAATTTGCCCGATCATAGGCCGCGATTTGGTGTTAGTAAAGTTTTTAAGACGAAGCTTAGTTTATTTCAACTCAGAGGTATGGCTCCCTGTAGCGCAATAAAACAAACACCTCAGTATTGGTAAATAAGTGCAAATTACGTTAACGTAATCATAGTCATTTATGAGAAATATGTATGCTATCTGAAAACCAAAAACTAGAATCAAAAACAGAGCAGCTTAGCATCATCAACCAGTTTTCCTCGTCATTGCTGCACCTGACCAAGCTCGATGAATTATTTGAATACGTTACAACACAAGTCGTTAGTAAACTTGGCTTTGTTGATTGTGTGATTTATCTTGCAGACCCTTATCAAGAATACCTTGAAGTAGCTGCAAGCATGGGCGTGTCGGAAAATAATAGCGACTATCGAGTGGCACAAACTAGGATAAAAATAGGCTCAGGTATTACCGGCCAAGTGGCAATGACAAGAACGCCCTTTATTTCTGGAGATGTCGCTTCTCACCCTATGTACATCGCAGATCTTCGCCCTGCTCTGTCAGAATTATGTGTACCGTTGGAATATGAAGACCACTTGATTGGTGTAATTGATTGCGAGCACCCTGAAGCGGATTATTTTACTGCTGCACACTTACAGATTTTATCAACCGTCGCGCATTTATTAAGTGCAAAAATACATCAACTTAGAACACTGGAAAATCTACAATCCACCATTGCTCAATTACATCAGGCTCAGAATTTAGAAAAGTCTTTGTTGAAAATCGCTAACATCACTTATCGCTTCGAGAATTTAGAAGCTTTTTATGATGATCTATATATGATCATTGCATCCCAACTAAGTGCGGAAAACTTTTTTATTGGTTTATACGATACCCAAGAGGACGTGCTAGAAATCGTTTACTTGGTTGAAGGTGCAGAAAAATGCAATGCGCACCAGCGAGTGTCAAAAGATCAAATAAAACATAGCGCATCTTATTTTATATTAAAAAATCAGCGACCACTTTTATGCGACCATCTCCAGTTTAACACGCACATAAAACGGGGATATTTTAAGATGATTGGCCGCTCGCCCCGCTCTTGGCTGGGTGTGCCATTTATTGTTAATAGCCAGTATCAAGGTGTAATCGTCCTACAGAGTTATGACAATGACCACGCCTTCGTCAACCACGACCTTTCTATTTTGACTTATATAAGCCGTCAAGTCAGCATGGCAATTGACCGGCAATTATCAAGGCAAGCACTTGAACACCGCGCGCTACATGACGACTTAACAAGTCTGGCGAATCGATACCTGCTATTAGAGCGGATAAAACATGCTATTTTACGACTCGCTCGAGGCTCATCTTCTCACATGCACTGCCTTATTTATCTAGATTTAGATAGGTTTAAAAGTATCAATGATTCGCTTGGGCATGATGTTGGTGATCACTTCTTAATTGCGATTGTGGAAAAAGTTGGTACTTGTATTCGTAAAACAGATACATTTGCTCGCCTTGGTGGCGATGAATTTGCAATTTTTTTAGAAAATGTGTCGGATAAAAAGCAAGTGAGTGTCCTCCTTGATAGGATCACCAAAGCAATTACCAAGCCCCTACATATCGACGGTCATGTGCTACAGGCATCAGCAAGTATAGGTGTTGCCTTTACCGACAAAGACTCTGATAGCGCAATCAACCTATTGCAGCAAGCTGATGCAGCTATGTATGAGGCTAAGTCCTCAGGACGAGGACAAGTGTGTTATTTTAATAACGCGATGCGTAAACGCCTGAAACAACAAGCAGATATAGAAAATGATCTCCAGCATGGCATTAAAAATAACGAATTTGCTTTGTACTACCAACCGATATTTTCACTCAACACCGGAGCGATTGTTGGTTTCGAGGCATTAGTCCGATGGTTTCACCCAAAAAATGGCCTTGTTTCTCCTGATACCTTTATTCAAATAGCAGAGCAAACCGGGCAAATCATCGAGCTGGACTTGCACCTTCTAACCCTAGCTGCAGCACAATTAAAGCGCTGGAAAGATCAAGGTCAACCGCCGATACGAGTTACCGTCAATGTCTCTTCTCGGCATTTTGCCAGCCTAGAGTTTGTAGATACAATCAGAGAGCTTTATCAACGTTATGAGCTGCATTCTGGCTCACTATGTTTGGAGATCACAGAGTCAGGGCTTATCGCTAATTTAGCGCTAGCGACAAAAATAATCCATGGACTGGCTTCCCTTGGCGTCAAGCTTTATCTAGATGACTTTGGTACCGGATATTCAGCACTTGGTTATTTACATCAATTACCTATTCACGTGCTAAAAATAGATAAAAGCTTTATTGATCAGCTCACTGAAAAAGAAAACCCACTCGTAGATGCAATTTTAAAGCTTGCTCAATCACTCAATTTAACTGTGGTTGCTGAGGGCATAGAGCAGCAGACACAATGGCAGTTATTGAAACAAAAAGGCTGTCAGTTTGGCCAAGGGTTTATTGTTTCTCAACCGCTGCCAGCAGATCAAGCGATGGCTTTTGTTTTTAGCTACTCTGAAAACATAGGCAAAATTTAAAAACAACCAGCTCGTTCATCTTTAAGCCAAACCTTTGATTAACGTACCAAAGGTTTGGAGAAAATTTGACTTTCATTATATGAATAAAACTAAACTATAATTTTTTGCAATTTTTTTACAGAATTGGTGACAACGCTGTCATTTTTAGTGTTATAGTGGATTTGTGAATTTTTGAACAATTCACCATAGGTATTTAGACGTCTAGACATTGATAATAAATAAATAGAATCGTAATATTGAGTAAAGCTGAGATTTACTCACTTCAAATATGAGAACTGTTGATAATGATTGATATAAAGCACCTAAAAACTATCTCCACCTTGAAAGAAACTGGTTCTCTTGTGAATACAGCACGAGAGCTTTTCCTGACTCAATCTGCTTTATCTCATCAGATCAAAGATCTCGAGAGCAAACTTGACTGTCAACTATTCGAGCGAAAGACCCAACCGGTGCGATTTACACCTCAAGGTATGTTGTTGCTAGAACTTGCAAATGAGGTATTGCCAAAAGTTGAAGCTACTAAATGCCGTCTAAAAGAAAGCCTGAATCAACCGATTTCACAGCTAAGGCTCAGCGTCGAATGCCATGCTTGTTTTCACTGGCTATTGCCCACGATAAAAGAGTTCAATACGTTTTGGCCTGATATTAAAGTGGATTACGAGCGTGGATTTAGCTACGACGCAATTCCAGATCTCATGGATGATGAACTTGATTTGGTACTTACCTCTGATATTCGTGAACCAGAAAAACTAGAGTATGCGCATTTATTCGACTTTAAGTTAAAGTTAATTGTCGCACCAGATCATGAGCTTGCCAAAAAAGCCTATGTGACCGCGCTAGATTTAAAAGATGAAACTATCATCTCTTATCCCATACCTCGTGAAAGGCAAGACATTTTTAAGCACTTTATTCAAAACGCTCGCTTTGACGGTACACTCAAAAACGTAGATCAAGGACTACTTATTTTTCAGCTTGTCAGTGCTGGAATGGGAGTTGCCGCGTTACCTGATTGGTTGGTAACGCCATACGAAAGTCAGGGGCTAATTAAGTCAATTCCACTTGGTGCGCTTGGACTGAGCCGCCCAATGTATTTGGCCATGAAAAAAAGCATGAAAGACAATCCTGTATATCGGCACTTTTTGAACACATGCAGAAAAACAACCGCACGATAAATAGTTGCGCGCTCGTTTGCTTTTTTGCTCTGTCATAGCGGTCGAAAGTCTCGTAGCCGTAGCTGGGCGTTTTTAAATAGGCGCAGAAGCGACGGCTGTAAATATGATGTGATTGATTTCTAGAACCCTCTTCTCATGCTAGCATACCCTTAAGTTACACATGCTAGCACAAGGATTTTCCATGTTTGAAGTGAAAAAGGTTCTCGGTCAACTACTCATGCCATTACCTTTGTCTTTAATTCTGTTGATGGGCTTATTGCTGTTTGTCGCAAAAACTCGAAAAGCACCATACATTTTTTGTTGGCTGAGCTTACTGTCTATTTGGAGTTTATCTACTCCTTATGTAGCACAGAAAATTATCGAGACAGATGCTCAAATGCTCACCGCGCTTGACCCAAGAAAACATCAAAGTATCGACAAAATTGTCGTGCTGGGTTGCGATTTATATCCAAATCAATCATTACCTAGTAATGCACAACTTGGCGGTTGTAGCCTTGCTCGCTTAGTTGAAGGTGTGCGTTTAGCGAATCTCTACCCTAGTGCACACCTATTTGTTTCAGGGTATGGCTATGGTCATGCCACTAGCGCAGGGTTAATGGCCAAGACAGCTCAAAGCCTAGGTATTGAAACTTCGAGGATAAAACAGAACCCAAATCCAAAAGACACCGCCGACGAAGCCAAAATGCTCGCACCTATGTTAATTGATTACAATGTAGCACTTGTCACCTCAGCTACACATATGCAACGAGCGATGGATCTTTTCAACGCTCAAGGGGTTGAGACCATCCCTGCACCGACAGAATTTTATAATTTTGCTCAGCATCCATGGAGTCGACAGTTTATCGCCAACCATACCGCACTCGAAGTCGTAACTAGAGTTTGGCATGAACAGGTTGGCAAAGTATGGATAGCTATTCGACGCACGATTGACCCAGAAGCACTCTAAATGACGAAAAAGGCAACAAAACAAGGCTAAATCCCGATAAATTGGCGCTGAAAAACGTAAAAAATTGAAAATTTACGCAAATATGGGTATAAATAGAGTTTAATCTTAACCCGCGTATCCGCGTACAACACGACTAGGATCTACGATGAGTAAACTAGATAAAACTGAAGTACTAAGCGCTTTCGAAGCTGCGTACGAAGCTGCACATGGCAAAAAGCCTGAAATCACTGCGAAACCAGGTTGGTATAGCATCGATGGCGGCAAAAACATGCGCCTTGCAGAGGTAGCGGCATTAACCGAAGAGCTAACTTCAGGGTCAGCTGTAGCAAGTGAGACGACGCAGGCGCCTGCTAAAAAAGCGAAAACGACTAAAAAGGCCCCTAAAGCAGCTGTAAAATCAGTAAGCTTTGCTGTCGTTAAAGAAAACGAAGAAGGCTTTAAAGCGGAAGAACAGTGGATTGCAGAGCTTGCTGCAAAAGACCATGACTGCCGCCTACCTCGTGGTGTTGTGTAACTGGTTTGCACATATCATGAATAAAAAAACCTCGGTCTGTCGAGGTTTTTTTATGTCTGTAACAGTAATATAGATTTACTCTTTCAAATTGAGCAAATATTAAGTCTAATTGGTATAAGTATTAAGACTAATCGGAATTACACCTTAAAAACGGAAACTTGCTTATTAAGGCGCTCCGATAAAGCCTGAAGATGGTTGCTGACATCAGCATTACTTTTTGCACTGTTGGTAATTTCAGAGATGCTACTGCTGAAATCGTTAATATTCTCACTAATTTCGGCAACCACCGTGGTCTGCTCTTCTGTAGCAGTCGAAACCTGAATATTCATACCAACAATTTCATCTACCGCTTGATTAATCTCTGCCATGAGTTTTGCTGACTCATTGGCTCGATTGACTCCTGATGCTGCACTACTTTGTGCTCCTTCCATTGAAGATACTGCGTGTTGCGCTGTACCTTGCAGCTTTGAGATCATCTCTCTTATAGATTCAGTCGCTTTTTGAGTGTTATGTGCAAGCTGCCTCACTTCATCAGCCACCACAGCAAATCCACGGCCTGATTCACCTGCCCTAGCCGCTTCAATCGCTGCATTTAATGCCAGTAAATTGGTTTGTTCTGCGACGCCTTGGATCATTAATACCACTTGATTGATTTCGTTTGATTGATCATTCAGTGCCTTTATTAGTTGTGCATTGTCTCCAACTTCACCAGCAAGCTTTTCGATTGTTTGAATATTTTGTGATATAACCCCAACACCTTGTTTTGCCAACTCTCCTGAGACTTCAGCTTTATTCGCCGTGTTCATTGCACTGTGTGCAACCTCTTGAATAGCACTGCTCATTTGAGTGGTCGCGGTTGCAATCATTACCGTTTGTTGTTCCTGCTGCTGCGATGTCCCTACCATAGATTGACTGATTGTATTCAGTTCACAAGCCGTCTTGGACAAACTATTTACCATAGTGACTAAACTTTTAACTAAGTCATGTAAGCAGGAAATCATACTGTTAAAGTCGCGCCCAATTTCACTCAATTCATCGTTTCCTTCAATAATGACCCTCTGAGTCAAGTCAGCATCCCTGGCAATGTTGCCTATGCGCATCCGTAGCCGCGTAAGTGGCTTATTAATGGATTTAAAAATCAGCATTCCTATCGTTAACATCATGACAATAATGGCAACGGAGGAGATGAGCATAGCGGCCTTTGTGGCATCCGCTTCAGCACGTCCCATACTACGTAAACTATTTGCTTCTGTGAGCTGTAGTTCAATTAACGCATTATAGCTTTCACTTAATGGATCAAAAGCTGCGTACAAGTCATGGATAAATACATCATAGGGGATTGAGTTAAAGGTGTTTGCTCTAACCCTGGCGATGTAATCGTCGAGTAATCTCTCAACCACTTGCTCTGCCTTTTCAGACGCACTAACTAAATCTCGCTCCTGCTTTGTTAATCCTGTTTGAAGGTAGTTTTTCCATTCACCCTGCGCCGTATTTTTAGCTGCTTCTATTTGTTCAAGCGCGGCGCGGTCAGACAGTTGTTGGCCCCTTAACTTATGAAAGGTATCCACAATCACGACCGCGTAATTATCAGAAACCACTTTTATCTGCTTTAATGGCACAACTCTATCGTCATATATGCGGTCAATGTAACTGGTTAGGTTTGAAAGGGTAGCGATTGTAAAAATGGTGGCAAATATAAAAAATATAGCGGGAACGCCTGAAAGCGACAACAACCTGCTTTTAACTGAAAACCTATTTAACATCGACATTTTCTTATTGGGCAATACTAAGTTTTAGTATTACCCAATACTTTATTATTTCAAGAAAGAATGTAATTTAAACAATGTAGAATTGATTAAGGTCATTACACAGTGTTTTGATCAATTCTAATGAACACTTTTCTGAAAGAGTTTTTATATTCTATTGATGACTGAGCATTACTAGCTAAATGCAGCCTTTCTAGAGTGTAATATTTCATATATCCACGGGCTGGTTGAGTCCCTTTTAACAAAAATTCACGTTTCTAGCTGCCTAAGGCACTGCCACGTCTAGCGCATGCTTCTGGATCTTAATCTCAATGTCTTTTGCACTTAATATTTCGCCATCGAGTGCATAATGCTGATCCGTCGCAAATGCAATATTTATTTTTTCACACTGAGCTGTGCGTATATTAGATGATGCGTCATCTAATTTTGGAAGAATAAGCTCAGCAACAGTTAAATTCTGAGCGCCTGAGGGCTCAGCAGGTAAAATAGTAACATCTAACAGACCATCATCGTAAATAGGCTCGCCATGACCCTGAGCGAGTATTGTCGTTTTTGGCGCGGCATTAGCAATGACTAAGCTAACACACTTCATCGCAAAGTGCTCACCACCATCAAAACTCACTTGACATTCAAAGGGTTTATTTTCGCTGACGGCTTGCCACAAACCACGAATGTACGCCAGTTGACCCGAGTGATTCTTTTCCTCGCGGCTTGCTCTTTCGATCATTTCCTGACCAAAACCAACTGCAGCAACTAATAGGGCGGCTCTGCCATTACAGTGCATGATATCAATCGCTTTGGTTTTGCCCGCTAAAATGGCTTCACACGATTGATTAACAGGGTCAAGCTTTGACATCGGACCAAGTAACACGGTTGCCAAAGAATTTGCGGTGCCAAGTGGTAGAATGCCAAACAAGGTATCTTGTTGATATATACCATGAGCGACACTAGCTAATGTTCCATCTCCGCCGCCTGCAATAACAATGTGGGGTTGAACCTGTGACACCAAATGTTGGGCAAGCACTGAAACATCAGTGTCTTTTTCTGTAAGACTAATCGACAGGCGATATTTTTCAGTCAGCATGCCAACTATCTCATTTTCGTATTCAGACCATTTTCCTGAGCCCGATACAGGGTTAACAATTAACACTGCACTTAACTCATGAGAGAAGTTTTTGTTTTGATGGAGCTTTGTCAGCCCCCTTAGTTGCTGCTTGTTTAATCGCGCAGTTTCCCGTTGGTTTTGAATTTTTTCTAAAGCTTCACGAACACTATATTGTGGGTTGGTCAACAACAAATATGCCGTACAAAAAAACACTGAGCGGCCACGACCAAGCGCACAATGCACCACAACTTTACGATTGAGTTTATGTTGCGCCTCTATCCATGCCATTGCGTGAGCTAATTGCTCTGGTGTTGGTACTTGATGATCGAGCACAGGAATATTTAAGTAGTGTAACCCTTGTTGCTCTGCCGACCAGTTTAAGCCGTCGAATTCGGCTGTTACATCTAAAATTGCTTCTATACCCTCCGCTTTGAGCATATCCACATCACTTGGGAAAAGTCGACAAGCAACAAAAAGATCTTCTGTTAGCGGTTGAAATGTATCTACAACATCCCTGCCGCGCTCTATTGCATTATACAAGTGCACAAAACCAAGATAAGGCCAGAAAAGCCAAGTGACATACCATGGAATAGTTCCTGTTCCATGCTTTCTAAATATATGTGGATAGTTCGTCGCATAAGCAAAAGTGACTAACGACACTGACACAGTAAACCAAGCTAATGGTAGCATTAGCCATGATCCCAAACTGTATATTGTCAGCGCAGCCAGTACGCAGCTAGCTAACAAATAGTACTTGAGCATTTTCATTGCCTTTCCTTAATTATTTTTTATAGCGCTCAGCTTGTTCTGATCACGCTTCAGGGTTCTGTAATACACTCTCGTAATTAAACCTTAGTATATATATTCATATATTAATCCACGCTGATAAAAAGTTTTTTCCATTACAATCATAGCCATAAAAGCAAATCCACACGTTATCCTTGCTCAACCACTTACACCTAATAATACTTTCAGCACGACTTATGCAAAATTGTGTACATAACTATTCAGCAGACATTAACCCATAAAAATTTCTAATGCGATAATTATAAAATTTATCAGTTGAATGAAGCATTATTGATCACCATAATGGCGATCCTTTAGACATATTTGGAGAACCAAACAGACAATGGCAAACGAGCTCGACTGGCTACTTAACTTAGTATTACTGACTTTAGGTTTTGGCGCCTTTTTTATTAACCATAAAACGCTACTAAGAGTAGCTGCTGTGTGCGCATGTGGCGTACTTTTTATCTCGTTTAGCCTTGATCTGATGAACACTAGTGTGATTTCTAACCTTAGCCTGATTCTGATAAATACATTTTATCTTTTTAAAGTCTATACTTTCGGTCAACTAGAAGTTCACTAGTTCCTAGCGACTAGTTCCCAGCGACTAGTTCCCAGCGACTAGTTCCATAATTTAATTTGGTGCGCTAAAATCATGGCTATCATTGCTTGTTAATGGAGAAGCAGTATGGCCATGACTGATGAAGAGCTATTTTTGGCATCCATGGGCGACGTAACTCCGCTCGCCCAAGATAAAAAAGCACAACTGCGCCGTATCAAAAACGAACCTACCATTTCACAACTCGCAAAACGAAAGGCAGCAGAGCAAGAACTTGAGTTCGATCCCAACTACCTCTCTACAGAATATGTTGATCTTCTCGACCCTCATGACCTGCTCGCATTCAAAAAAAGTGGGGTGCAGGATGGGGTTTATAAAAATCTTAGATTAGGTAAGTACCAAATTGATGCGACTTTAGATCTACATGGCAAGCCATTTCATGAGGCTCGCCAAGCTTTATTTAATTTCGTTACTGACTGTCATACGAAAAGCATTCGAGTGTTATTGATAAGACACGGGATCGGTTTAAACAGCAAGCCATTTCCAGCCGTGTTAAAGAGCTACACCAGCAAATGGCTGCAAGAAATTCCACAAGTGCTGGCCTTTCATTCTGCTTTAAAATGTCACGGCGGCAGTGGTTCTACTTATGTACTACTCAGAAAGAGCGACGAAAAGAAACAAGAAAACAGAGAGCGTCACGCCAAGCGCTAAAGCCCAAATAGCCGAAGTGCTTCGGCTATTTGCCTCTGAGACAGATGCTGTTCCTCATCTCTGTCATTTTCCCAAGGTAACAGTCTCTCTTTGAAGCTCACTGGCACCTGCTTGATTAAACCACGCAGATACCCCTAACAAAATAACCGAAACGACGACTATTGATAGTTTCGCGCCACCTTGACTTTGCTTCATGGACTAGACCTTTTTATTATTGTTTTTTTGTTAAATTAATGCATCATTCATAAACTCTCAAGATGTTTTTTTATACAGTATTATCCGTGCCTTCAAGCTCTCTAGTAGCCCTTTTTCTTTTGCACTATGTGCATTAACTCCCTACCCTCTGTCATCGCAAGATAGTTATTTGCAATTTGCAGTGCAGCTGTAGATAAACTTGTTAATGCAGCAACGTGAGGAGTCACGGTAATGTTAGGATGTGACCAAAAAGCATGCCCTGTTGGCAAAGGCTCTGTTTCAAATACGTCTAAAACAGCTCCACCAAAAGTCTCTTGAGTGATAGCTGTAAGTAAATCCGCCTCATTTAAGTGCAGACCTCGAGCAACGTTAATTAGTACGCAATGAGCAGGAGAGGCAGCAAAAACTTTGGCATTGAGGATACCTTTTGTTTGTTCCGTAAGTGGCAATAAACAGACGAGATAATCTAAGTCCTGTAAAAATGCGCCAAGCTCAGCGTCACCGCAAAAGTGTATTATCCCTTCAAGGCTTTTCACCGAGTTCGACCACCCCTTTACGGTAAATCGATTAGCATTCAGTTTATCAGCCACAGCTAAGCCAAGCTGACCCATTCCCATAATACCTACCGTTCTGCCTGACTTGGCTCTACGGGGCTTCCACGCTTGTTGAGCCTGTTGCTTAAGATACATATTGATACCGAGTTTGTGACTCAAAATGTGACCAAGCACATATTCGGCCATATCATCAGCTAGGTTTGGATCAACAATACGTGCAACCTCTACGTGCGGTGGTAATAGTTGTACCGGAATACTATCAATGCCTGCACCATAGGAATGCACCACTTTTAGATTAGGCAGCTGCGACCATAATGCCTCAGGCGCATTCCATGCCAACACAAACTCAACCTTCGCTAGTAAGCTTGCATCATCAACAGGCCATTGGAGTATCGTTTGTTTTGGCAAAAGCTCGCTCAGTTTAGCGATTAATTTGTCATTGTTGCGTCCAGTAACACAGATAAGTAAAGCCATATGATTCCTTTTTGTTATTACACACTATCACTGCAAAGTAAATGACATACCAATGCAACATGCTTGTCATTAATAGTTTTTACTCTTGCAAAAAAGCGCCAACAGGTGATGAAAAATGATCAGTGTAGATAAAGTCATTGAAGCAAATCTTCCGCAACTTGAAAACTCCCCTAAGGTAAAAGGTTTAGTAAAAAAAGGACTTGGTTACTTATTACATGAGCAAGAATTTGTCGCTTTTGCCGACACATACCCTCACCTTGAGGGTCTCGAGTTCGTTGAACAAGTCCTCGATGAATTAGATTTCGATGCTCGCTTTAAACCAAAACAAATTGAGCACATTCCCAGCGAAGACGCTGTCGTAATAGTTGCAAATCATCCGATTGGCTCTTTGGATGCCCTTGCCCTAATAAAAGTACTTGCCCAGATACGGCCAGATCTTAAAGTAGTTGCAAATCGCATGCTGATGTCGGTTACACCAATGCATCCTTTGCTATTGCCCGTGGATAACCTCTCTGGTGCCAGTAAAAAGCAAGAGCTTGCAAATATCCAAAATCACCTAAAGTCTGAAGGAGCACTACTTATTTTCCCGGCAGGGGAAGTTTCTCGTTTGAGCCCAACAGGCATTAAAGACTGTAAGTGGAACTCAGGCTTTCTGCGCATGGCTAAAAAAGCCAATTGTCCCATTTTACCTATTTTTATTAAAGCTAAAAACAGCCCGCTGTTTTACGGCACAAGCATGATTTATAAGCCTTTAGCCAGCTTACTACTGGTAAAAGAGATGTTTAAACAAAGGCAAAAGTCATTAGAATTTGAAATAGGTGCAAGTATCCCCCCAGAGTCTTACCTAATTGACAATCTCAAAGACAAAGAAATTGTCGCACTGATCCGTAAGCAGCTTTATCGGCTTGCGAGTAAAAAGCCCCTTCCACTCAAAACTCAAACGCCGATTGCAATGCCAGAAAATCGTAAAGAGCTTAAAAAGGCGGTGGAAGCCTGTGAATGTATAGGAGAAACCCCCGACGGGATGCAAATATATGTCTATCGCTATACTGGTAGCTCAGTGGTATTTAGGGAACTTGGGCGCTTAAGAGAAATCGCGTTCAGAGCAGTAGGAGAAGGGAGTGGAAATCGTCGTGATATCGATAAATACGATATGCACTACCACCACTTGTTGTTATGGGATACAAAACAACTCGAACTCGTTGGTGCTTATCGCCTTGCCAGCGCTAAACACGTTATAGAAGAACATGGTCAAGCAGGACTTTATACAGACAGTCTATTCTCATACAGCGAAGCCATGACTCCTTATTTTGAAAAAGGGCTAGAGCTTGGTCGCAGTTTTGTACAGCCAAAATATTGGGGACGAAAGAGCTTAGATTATCTTTGGTATGGCATTGGTGCATTTGTTAAACGTTACCCTGAGCACCGCTACATGTTCGGTGCGGTAAGCTTATCAAATGCGTTACCTGATGAAGCCAAAGCGATGCTGGTATATCACTACCAACATTACTTCTGCAATTTAGAGGGCATCGCCACGCCTAACAATGAGATGAAACTAACTAGCGATCAACTTACACGCTATCAGCAAATATTTTGTGGCAGTGATATTAAAGAGGACTTTGCTGAGCTCAAACATATTCTCGCGAATATGGGCGCGCAAGTACCGACCTTATTTAAACAGTATACTGAGCTGTGCGAAGCGCAAGGGGTCAACTTTCTGAGCTTTAGTATAGATCCCGACTTTAATAACTGTATCGATGGTTTAGTACTGGTTGATTTAGCTAAATTGAAAGAGCAAAAAGCGAAACGCTATCTGGGCGATAACCCTTACGGTTAACCCCAAAAACGTTGGTCCTATGCAATAAAGGTCGCTACACTGCGGTCTTTATTGTCGTATATTGTTATCATGGGATCATGTATATGCTCAAACTACTTGGCCAAGCTTTCGTCATTGTACTGGTGTTTTTCGCCGTTTCCACCTACCAAGAAAGAAACATGCTGCCCGACTCAGGAGCGCAAATGGCACCGCCATTTCATCTTCCCATGTTGCAGTCCAAGCAAACTTACTCCTCTATTCAACTCAAAGGGCAACAAAGCGTCGTGTATTTTTTTGCACCTTGGTGTGGCGTATGTCGGGTGAGCATGCCGAATATTGACAAATTACATCAGCAAGGCAAAGTCAAAGCGGTGGCGATTGCACTGGATTATCGCTCGACTGAAGAAGTAACAAAGTTTGTCAGCGACCTACAATTAGAGATGCCCGTGTTACTCGGTGATCAGGCCACAGCAACAGACTATAAAGTACAGGCTTACCCTACGTATTATGTACTTGATGAAAATTTTATGATCACCGAGCGCTCTGTTGGCTACTCTTCTGAGATAGGGATCCGAGCGAGATTGTAAGAAACTGCGGCAAACCTCTTACAGTTAATTACAACTCTCTGAAGCTAATCAACATTTATTTCATTTAGGCTAATGCACATCTTAACAAAGGATGAATAGGAAGCCTACCATGCGCCATGCGCCACACTTTACGCTCAGCAAAATTTCACTCCTGGTGCTCTGCACTACCCTCGCAAATAGCGCAGTTGCACAGGAAAATAAAATTGAACACATTGAAGTTATCTACAAACGCAGCTCCGTTATTTCAGAAATTACCGAAGATGCACAAAAACTTGTAGATATGCCAGGAGCCATGGGCGACCCTCTCAGGGCAGCATTTGCCTTACCTGGTGTGGTCGCTGCTGGTGGCTCTATGGGCGCACCTGCGGTGCGGGGCTCTTCACCTGATGATAATATCTTTGAAGTGGACTTTATGCCTGCCGGGTATATTTTCCATGATTTTGGCAGCTCCATTTTCAACCGCAATACTATCCAAGACTTTCAATTAAATTCAGCTGGCTTTGGTACCAGTTACAGTAATGCCACAGGGGCAGTATTTGACGTCACGCTTCGTAACCCAAAATACCAAGATATTGCCACCACACTAGATTTAACCATGTTTAACGCTGGTATCTTCGTTGAGGGTAAAGCAACGGAAAATTCTGCATTCTATGTCTCAGCCAGAAAAAGTACCCTACCGCTTTTTTTCAATGATGGCGAAGAGCTGGAGGACGATGATGGCAAACCGACGGGAGTAATCATTAACGATCCACCTGATGACCACGATTATCAAGCGAAGTGGCTGTGGGATATTAACGCAAATAATTCGGTCACGATAAATATCAATGGTGCAGAGGACTCAGTAGCCGCTGGGTTTTCAGGTGCATCACACCTTGCTCTTAAAACCCCAGAGTACCAAGGTGACGCTCGCTACACTCGCAAATTCAACAGCCAGAACATACTGTGGGATCATTACGCTAAAGATCTACACATTCGTGCTGGGGTGGGGTATCTGAATCATAAAGCCATAATGCGATATGGGCAGCGTGCGACGCTATCTGATGGCTACTTTGAAAATTTTGAAGAAGAGCAGCTCAGCTATAAAATTCGCGCGAATTATAAGCTTAATAAAGAGCATCGCCTAATAGCAGATGCTGGCTATTACGACAAAAAGTCCACTTACCGCTACGACGCTTTTAATTATGTTTGCACCGAGTTTGACCCCGACTGCGACCTAAATAAAGGTGAAAGAATTAAGGGCACATCGAGTGCTGGAACAGATTCTGCCTTTATAGGGCTTAATCACGTTTGGCAGTTTTCCCCAAAATGGCAAAGTGAATTAGGAATAGTAGGCGAATATTATGACTACAGTGATGAGACCATTGTCCATCCACGTCTTGCGCTCAATTACTTCTATAACGATGACACAGTGATCTCAGCCAAGGCAGGCACCTACAGCCGCATTCAAGACCTTGAATATATTTTGCCTGTAGTTGGTAACCCAGACCTCGAAGCCCAACGTTCAACGCACTATACCTTAGGCTTCAAGCAGGAACTTAAAGATGAATGGTCATACTCTATTGAGACCTATTATAAGACCATGGACGACCTGCCTAAAAGTGCTCCTTTATCTCAAGTAAACTACATCAATGGGACTTCCGGTACAGCCTACGGTGTTGATTTTATTGTTAACAAAAACAAAACCGATGACTGGTATGGTTGGGTTGCTGTCAGTCTCGCAAAAAGTGAACGTGAGGATGAGTTAACCGGCATTAAGCGTGACTACTATGCCGATACCCCTTTTATTCTGAATGCCGTGCTTCACTATGACTTTGGCGAAAAGTGGTCTGGAGGCTTTAACTTTACCGCACGCAGCGGTCAAGCCTACACCCCGATTGTGGGAGTAAAAGAGAACCCTGAATTTGCGAACCGCTATTTGCCCGTGTATGGCGACCCATTTTCAGAGCGCTTTGACACTTATCACCGCCTCGATATTCGCTTTGAGCGTAAAACGACATTATTTGGCCTTGATGGCAAACTCATCTTAGAGCTAATGAACGCATACGGACAAGACAACACCGCCTATGTCGACCTTGATTATGACAAAGTTAACTCAGTCAACGACTTAGTAATCGAAGAGGAAAATGATGACTTTGAAATGCGCCCCTCTATCGGCTTTAGTGTAACATTTTAACTTGCCACAGGCGCACAAGCCCTGCATGATCGCTTTTATTTTTACAATGAGAGTCTTTTCATGCCTAAAGCGTGCGCCTATCACATCCTAGTCAAAACCGAAAAAGAGTGTTTAGCGATTAAAGCCAAACTTGCCAAAGGTGCTGACTTTGGCAAGTTGGCTAAACAACATTCCCTCTGCCCTTCAAAAAAGCGTGGTGGTGACCTAGGCGAGTTCAATAAAGGAGATATGGTAAAGGCCTTTGACGATGTGGTCTTCAAAAAGCCGTTATTTGAAGTACATGGTCCGGTAAAAACTAAATTTGGTTTTCACCTCATTAAAACGGTTTATAGAAGCTAATCGATTTTTTAGATTAGCACTATCACTTTAATACAATTTACCTTCAG
This sequence comes from Pseudoalteromonas peptidolytica, assembly GCF_012641745.1. Taxonomy (GTDB): domain Bacteria; phylum Pseudomonadota; class Gammaproteobacteria; order Enterobacterales; family Alteromonadaceae; genus Pseudoalteromonas; species Pseudoalteromonas peptidolytica. The sequence goes on along the minus strand of NZ_WEHZ01000007.1, from coordinate 36,072 downwards.
GATGCTTCCTCTATACTGTAGTCATTCAATTAGAGGAGAAAGAATATGTTTACTGTTATTTTTGGTCGTGAAGGTTGCCCTTTTTGCGTTCGAGCTAAAGAAGTTGCAGAGCGATTGACACAAGAACGCGATGATTTTAACTTCCGTTATGTCGACATTATTAAAGAAGGCGTGAGCAAAGCCGACTTAGAGAAGTCAGCTGGTAAACCTTGCCCCACTGTACCTCAAATATTTATCGATCAAGATCATATCGGTGGCTTTACCGAGTTTGAAGCATACGCAAAAGCCAATTTAGGCCTTTATCAATAAACTTTGCAAACTTGATTAGGTTAAATTTTAACCAATATCAGTCACATATAAAATAGTGTGATTTTATGCAAGCATTTGCTGTGGCTTTCCTGTACAATGCGCGCCTCTTTAAAATAGTTGAGGCGCATTAATGTCAGAACCAGTTACGTTTGAATCTTTAGACCTTTCTCCTGCAATCTTAAAAGCAGTCGAAGAGCAAGGATATAAAACACCTTCTGAGATCCAAGCTCAATGTATACCGTTATTGCTAGAAAGAAAAGACGTACTGGGACTAGCGCAGACGGGTACAGGTAAAACGGCAGCATTTGCACTGCCATTGTTAAACCAAATAGACGCATCCGTTAAACAACCGCAAATTCTTGTGCTTACGCCGACGCGTGAGCTGGCTATTCAAGTTGCTGAAGCATTTCAGCAATATGCTAAATATACTAAAAGCGTTGAAGTACTCGCGCTTTATGGTGGTCAAAGCTATGGCATTCAGCTAAGTGCTCTACGTCGTGGTGCCCAAATTATTGTGGCTACACCAGGCCGTTTGATTGACCACATCAACCGCAAGACCATTGACCTTTCAGGTCTTAATGCGCTTGTACTTGATGAAGCAGATGAAATGCTACGCATGGGCTTTATCGATGATGTTGAAAGCATCATGGAAAAAACACCAGAAGAGAAGCAAACTTGTTTGTTCTCTGCGACTATGCCTAAGCAGATCCAATCAATCTGTAATAAGTATTTAGACAACGCCGAACAAGTTAAGATCACTCCGCGTAACTCTACAGTATCTACGATCGAGCAAGTTTACTGGCGTGCAACAGCACACAAGAATAAAGCAATCGTACGTTTCTTAGAAGCGGAAGATTACGATGGTGCTATCGTGTTCGTACGTACACGTAATGATACTGTTCAGCTTGCAGAGTTACTAGAGCGTGAAGGTTTCTCAGCAGCACCGCTTAATGGTGACATGAACCAACAAGCACGTGAGCGCACAGTAGACCGTCTTAAGAATGGCCTACTAGATATCGTTATCGCAACTGACGTTGCAGCACGTGGCCTTGACGTAGAGCGTCTAAGCCTTGTTGTTAACTACGATATCCCACAAGACTGTGAAGCTTATGTTCACCGTATTGGTCGTACAGGCCGTGCTGGTCGCCAAGGTAAGGCAATCTTGTTCGTTAAGAACAACGAGCGCTATTTACTTAAGAACATCATGCGTCATACGCGCTCAGATATCGCACAGGTTGAATTACCAAGTGCAAAAGTAGTTGAAGAAAAGCGTATTGGTGCATTAGAGACAAAGATTTCTGCAGCGCTTGAGCACAAAGACATTGAGTTCTTTTCAAAAGTGGCTTCAGGCCTTGCTCAAAAGCTAGAGCTGAGCCAAGAAGACTTAGCAGCAGCGCTATTGTGTCTTGCACAGCAACAGACACCACTAAAAGTTGAAGATATTCAAATTCAACAACGTGAGCGTAGAGAGCGCGATGATCGTCGCGGCGACCGCCGAGATAGAGACGGTAACCGTGGCGAGCGTGGTGAACGCAAATCTCGTAGCCGTGATCGCGCAGCAGGCCCTATGGACACTTACCGTATCGAAGTGGGTCGTGAGCATGGTGTTCAAGTTAAGAACATTGTTGGTGCTATTGCGAACGAAGCAGATATCTCTAGCAAGTTCATTGGTGAAATCCGTCTGTTCAACGAACACAGTACGGTACAATTACCACAAAACATGCCAGCTGACGTACTTAGCCACTTCAAGAGCGTTCATATTTGCCAACGCCCTATGAACATGACCAAGAGCACCCACCCAGCCGATCAAGGTCAGGGCAGAGGTGAAGAGTCAAGAGATCGTAAGCGCAGCTTCAAAGACCCTCGTAGTGGCGGCGGTGATAAACGTCGCTCAGAAGGTCAAAGAAGAGACCGACGCGAAAGAAAAGAAATTAGCTTTTCTTAATCGACGCTCTTAAGAAAAACCGCTCAGTTGAGCGGTTTTTTTATTTAATACCAATTTTCTTAATTAAGTGGTCTATTTTGAGGCGAGAAAATCTTGTCGATAACAAGACAAAAATTTTGCTATTTAGTCGTTCTAAATAAGAAATTTTTAACGCCGTTAGCGTCAGATTTACTCCTTCAAATTGAGCAAGTATTAAGTCAAATTGGTATAAGTGCTTTAATATCGTTGCCAGTCCCTTGGCTCAAACTGATAGTAGTCTTTTAACAAATTGTATAGCTCTGGGTTTTCCTGTTTGAGTTCATAGGGTTTTTCAATAAATGTTTCCGTTACCACGGCGAAAAACTCCGCTTCATTTGTTGCACCGTATGAATGAATAGCGTGGGGCATATTGTAGGACAGCTGCATTTTTAAGTGCTGGTACGCCTTCGATAATACCCTGCCCCAATCCTGATAGCTTACCTTTGCTGGCAATATGGGTGTTCCATTGGTTACACCGGTCTGCTGATCCAATTGATGGGCAAATTCATGAAAGACTAAGTTATGACCATCTTCAGGTAATCTATTTCCCTCAAGTACATCGTGCCAACTCAACACTAAAGTACCTCCAGGCCAAGACTCTCCTTGACGAACCGTTTGATGAAAGCTGACCAAGCCGGCACCATCTCTTGAGGTTTGCGGGGCATAATAGCTACTTGGATATAGTAAAACTTCTTTGACGTTGGGATACAGTGGCCAAGCTTGCTTGAGCACGAGTAAGCACGCATCTGCCGCGATAATTAAACACATCAGCCGTGATACCACTAACCCATCTCTACCAAGTACGCGCTTTTCTCCCAGAAACCAGACAATATGCTTTTCTAACTGCTCACGGTCGGCATCTGTCATATTGCGATAGATAGGCATGTACTTTAGTAACACCTGCTTGTCAGATCCACTCAATGCTTGGTTTTGATATTTTTTTTGCCACCTGAATTGCTGAACTTTATCCCAGTTCCAATACAAGAAAACAAATAGAATAAGGCCAGTAATAAGCGCTATTTCTATCATGGTTTTTGGCCATTTTTGAATAAGTCTTCAAAGATAAATTGGTTCCATCACCCGATTTTTCAAGCAAATTTTGTTACTATACCGAAAAATGTAAATAGCCAATAAGTAGTTATGTCCTTACCCATCGAGTCCGTTCAACCTCAATTTACTAAAACCTTAAGGGAACAAAATACTGTTGTTGTCTGCGCCACAACAGGCTCTGGCAAGTCAACTCAACTGCCATTGTGGGCGACAGAGCACGGTAAGGTTTTAGTTATTGAGCCAAGGCGGATCGCCTGCACTTCTCTAGCTGAATATGTCTCGACTCAAAGTGAGTCTAAGCTTGGTGAAAAGGTTGGTTTTGCTATTCGCTTTGAAGGTAAGTTTTCAGAAGATTCACAGGTCATCTACGCAACTCCAGGCGTCGCATTAAGGTGGTTTTTTGATAATAAACTTGCTGATTTTACTGTCGTCATGCTGGATGAATTCCATGAAAGACGCTGGGATATGGACTTACTACTGGCCTTGTTAAAGCAAGCACAATCTCATAAATTAATTGTGACGTCTGCCACGTTAAATAGCCAAAAGCTTGCTACCTATTTAGACGCACAGGTTATTGAATCAGGCGGAGTGCTTTACCCTGTCGCCGAGTATTTTCATGCGCCAGAGCCTCGGGCGATGCCTCATAAAGAGCAGCTGGAGCAGCGCGTTTTTAGCGCATGCCAAGAGGCACTGATAAACTGCGACGGCGATATTTTAGTCTTTTTACCGGGCAAAGCCGAGATCCAAGCATGTTTATCAAAAGTGAAATCATTACCCGCTATTGCGATAGGGTTATATAGCGGCTGCAGTCCTAAGGCGCAGCAACTAGCGTTGGCAGCGCATAAGGAGCGCCGTATTATCTTGGCAACCAATGTCGCTGAGACCTCCCTTACTATTCCTAATGTCACTTGCGTAATTGATTCAGGTCTAGAGCGCCGCACACATTTACGCTTAGGCAAAACAGTATTAGGCTTAGATGCCATTGGCAAAGATTCAGCTAAGCAGCGTCTCGGCCGCGCTGGACGTACACAAGCTGGTATATGTATTAGGCTATATGGCCAACACGCACCACTTATTGATGCGACTCCCCCAGAAATCCAACGGGGATCTTTGACAGAGCTGGTATTGGCCTCAGGCTGCGCTACTGAGGGTGTCTCATCTTTACACTTTATCGACCCTTTACCTGAACGTTCAGTTGAAGTTGCAACACAGCAGCTCAGAAAACTCGAAGCGATAGACGCGCGTGGTATTGCAACGGAGCTTGGCAAGCAGCTCTACCCTCTACCCATCGACTTTGAATTTGGCTATGTCATTAGCAAGTTAAACAGCAATGCACTGCGCCAAGCCGCAATAGACTTATTCTCGGTATTATCGGTTCCGGCTCGTGTTTATCAACTCCCAAATGATGCCGAGCGCCAAACAAGATTAAATACCCTTTTTCCTTATGGCTCTGACATAGAAGTCGCTATCTCTGTTGTAAGAGGCGGAGCTGAGGATTTAGTCGATATTACACCTGATGCGCTTCAAGAAGCCCAACAATTTAGTGCTCACTTGCGCGACCACTTTTCCTTGCCATCATTAGATAAGGCTGCAAGTTTCAACCATGATAACTTGCTTCTTGAGTTGGCGAGCTTAATACCTAACTGGGTATATATTAATAAAAATAATCGCCGCCATGGTTTTAATAATGGACAAAGTGAGGTTGTTCTCTCAAACCATACTCGTATCTGTGAAAATGCAGAAGCAGTACTGGTGCTAAACACATTCTCATTGGCAGGAAAAGGCACTAAACAAGCAAAAACGCTTGCAATGTATAATGCTGCGTTGACGAAAAAGCAGCTCCTTAAAATAGGTATTGGCAACGAAGTTCTGCACGCAGCCTATGTAGATGACAATGTACTTTGGGGCGAATTTATTACCTTTTACGGCGAAGAAGCCTTAAGTCAGACAACAAAGCCTTTGAATACACCTCAGGACACGATTTCGGCATTGGTGATGCTTATCCTAAATAACACACTTTTTATAGGATTAGCCAATCAAATAGAATTGAAAATCAGCTACACCCAATTATTTTATCAATACCATAGCCGCGATATATCACTTCCCACCGTTGAAGGGTTTCTGCACCAAAAGTTAAATATACTGGGTATCGAAAGTTATGAAGATATTGCTCTCATTGACGAGCAAGATTTACAGTTCGATGAGGTTGAGTCGTGGGAGTTAGACCCATTTATAGACAGATTTCCGTTATTCTGGTCCATTCCAGAACTGAGCATGTCGGTCAACTATAACTTTAAAGGAAAAAGGATAGAGTTAACATATATCCGTGGCGCAAGAAAAGATGCACCTAAAAAGTGGGAATTGCCAGCTTGGAGTGGCTTTAAAATCCGTTATAGAAGAGCCAGCAAGGTCGTTGATGTTATTTAGCTTTTCCAACTAAATACTTAGACAAGGAATAGGATTACTTAGCGCTTATTCCGGTTTTCTCAAAGTAATATGCTTCTTGAGGCATAAAAAAAGCCGCTGTTAAAGCGGCTTTTTAATACTATAACACGTAATTATAGCTTGATGTTTACACCAAATGTTGCGCGACGACCAATTGGATCGTACCAGCTAGTGTCTTCAAACGCTAATGGGTGTCTAGGTGGTGTTCTGTCGAACATGTTCTGGATACCAAAACGTAAGTCTACATTCTCAAGCACACGGTAGTTCATTGAAAGATCGAATGTTGTGTACGATGGAATATCGTTGTAATCGTGCTGTTCGATGTTCCAACCATTACGGTCATTTACTGCACTGTGACGGTAGTTAGTGACTAATACCGCTCTGAAATCACCGTATTCGTAGCTTGTATTCAAGCGAGCACGCCATCTCATGTGATCTTGCTCACCAGTATTCACAAGTAGATCGATAGGGTTTCCAGTTTGATTGATTTCGTAGTTTTCAACATACGTTGCAGTTAGCTTAACGCCAAATTCACCGATGCTAGTTTCAAAATCATAAACAGACTCGATATCGACACCACTCTTCTTCTCTTCAGCTGCGTTTAGTGAAGTTTGGAAGAAGTCTACAACTTCAAAGTTGTCACCACGAGTGATAAAGCCACAGAATGGATTATCTAAACTATCAGCACGGTAACAGTTTTCAGCTAGCTCACGATAGTTATAGTTTTCGATAGCATTTTCAATCTCGAAGCTCCAGTAATCAACTGTGATATCAAAGCCTTCGATTGCTGTTGGCGTGTACACAAAACCAAACACAACATCGCTTGATACTTCGTTTTGTAGTGTGTTGTTACCACCAAGCTTACCTTCGATACTACCACCATCAGTCCATTCTTGAGATGGTCTCCACCCCTCTGGAATACCCGCCGCTGCACAGTTCTTGATTACATTTGCGCGATATTTTTCATCAGTGTTCTGGATTGTATCAGCTGCACATTGGTCAAAGCGAGTCCCGTAGAACTGTGTGCCTGCCGCAGAGTATAGCTCTTCGATGTTAGGAGCTCGAACAGATTCAGCCATTGTTGCACGGAAACGAATGTCATCGTTCAGCTGGTAAGTTAGACCTACTTTATACGCTGAATCACCACCTGTTGATGAGTAATCCATGTAACGATACGCAAGCTCTAAGTTAAGCTCTTGCGCCCATTCGTGATCAACAACTAGTGGTAAAATAATCTCTGTTGAGTATTCTTTTACATTTAGCGAGCCAGAATACGCAAGACCAGAGTTACCAAAGATAAGGCCCTTACGGATACCTGTTCCTGGTTCTTCGTATGCTGAGTCTCTGCGCCATTCAAAACTAAATGCACTACCTACAGGACCTGCTGGCAGCTCAAATAAGTCACCCGTTACTGTTGCGCCAAAGCTAGTTTGCGTACCACCATGCTGTGCGGTTGCTACAGTTGTAATGTAGTCAATCGTATCTTGTGAATGTTGACCAGGTGCACCCATTACATTAATTGGTGTACAACCTGAAATAGCACCAACTACTTCACCTTCATCATTACGATTTGCACAAACAATGTTGCCATTTAGCATTACAGCATCAAGTGCATTCTCAAAGTTTTCTGTGATTACTTCACCAAACCATGAGGTGTCTTGCTGTAAACGACCATGCTGGAAATACGTTGAATAAGACCAGTTATCGTTAATGAAACCGTCTAGACCCACTGAAGTACGGAAAGTCGAACGCTCTTGATTATACTTACGCGGACCAAAGTCATTTGCTAAGCGACGCATTGTAATTGATTCTACTTCGTTCTCTTCCATCAATTGGCGAAGGTCATCTTTTACAAAAGCATTGTCTTTACGTATGTTCAAACTACGCCAGAACACTGGAGTACTCTGACCAAATGCTTCACTGAGTGAGTAAACTGTATCAAAGCTTAGCGTATGGTTTTCGTTTATCTCGTAGTTACCGGCGATGTTAAACGTATGACGCGTCAGTGGTGTACGGAAGAATTCGTCAGCACCTTCTTCGATACCATCTTTATATTCACCTGCGTAATAACGGTAAAGTGAAGACGTTGGATCGCTTGGGATATAACCATCACCATTGTCAAATGGACGCAGGTTACGGTTTTCATCGAATGTCCAGTGATCGCCACCTAAGAAGAATTCACTTGACTCATCATAAAGTGCGTAATGTTTTTTGCCTTCATAAGGGATGCGAGCTGGGATACCATCGTCACCACCTGTGTTATTCGGGTTTGGTACTGATGAAACTGGATTGTCATACCACCATGACTTGTCACGCTTAGCCATTTGTTTTTGGTCGGCAAAGTCGTAGTTGAAAATGAAGCCGCCACCATCAAACTCTTTACCGAATACCAGTGATGCAAATGTTTGCTCACCACCGCCTTCAAATGGGCGTGTGGTCGCAGCATCAATTTCAAGACCATCGAAAGAAGTACGAGTGATGATGTTTACAACACCAGCTACGGCATCTGCACCATAAACAGCAGAAGCACCACCGGTAGAAATTTCGATACGCTCGATCATCGATGTTGCAATGTTGTTTAAGTCAACGGCGTTATCACCCGCTGAACCACCGATAAAACGACGACCATTCACAAGCACAAGTGTGCGACTAGAACCTAGACCACGAAGATCCGTAGTATTCAGACCATTTGCGTAGATATAGTTATTTGAGTTTTCTGGACTCAAGCCAACTTCTGCAGCTGGCATTTCTGATAGAAAGTCGTTAACGTTGCTGACACCTGCGTCTTCAAGCTCGACTCTCCCGATAACAACAACTGGTGTTGGTGCTGTTGCAGCAATACGCTTAATTTTCGAACCAGTAACTTGAATGCGTTCGACTTCTTCTGTTTCTGTATTTTCTTCAGCTGATACAGCTGTGCTTGCCAATGCTGCTGTAGATGCAGCACCAAAAGCAATTGCTAAGCGAACCGCTTTGCTTACTTTATTGTTGAACATGATTGATCCCTGCTTTTATTTTTATAAATAAATTTTTATTAAACAAAGTGTTAAATAAGAACTAACCCATTCTTGTAAGCAAACATTAGAGTTCCAATTTTAGCAACAAGAAAGTACCCATTTTCGCAACTTTTGTTCAATATCCTTTATAATACTTTTATCACTAACATAGGGTCAACAAGCATTTCACAGATTTCAGCACAACTGGCAACCAAAAATCTAAGATGGCACACTAAAATCAAATGAAATCATACTTTTACACGACTTATAATAAAATTTAATTTAATAGAAACAAATAATCCCAAAAATCGGAACGCTCGCAATATAAAGGAGATCTAAATGACACATAAGCAACACCACAATAAACTTGTCGTGCTAACTTAACTAGTACTTATAGCATACAGAGTCAGGCCAAAAGCTGACCAAGCATATCTTCTGAAGCGGAAACAGGAAGCGGTGGGAAAAGTCTTATAATCTGTTAGAGGTACTTAGTAGAAGTCTGTAAGAGCAACCAGACTACAGCCTTAAATGCTCCCACTTGGTATTACGACTTAATCTTAGCAAGAGCAGAATGCGGGAGCGGTGTTATCACCAAAACTCTCTGGCTAGATAAGGAAACAACACAATGTGATTTTAAAAACCAGGAGTTAACGCATTCCTTATCTAACCCTCAGGTTACTTAGCCGTCAGTCGCTATAGAGGAGCTATTGTTTAATGCTTCTCGTGTTAAGCGCCGAGCATTTTCTTTTTCATATTCGGCTTGTTTTTTATCAATACAGCGCTTGCGCTTTAATTTGCTACCAGTCATAGAGCTGACCTCGCACTCTAATTGACTTTTTTTGCTCGCTGTTGTTGCATCATTTTTAGTTCCAGATGTTGAGCTACACGCAAATAGAAATGCAGTAGTAAACAAAATTATTATTTTTTTCATCACAAGTCCTTCTTTATTTATTGTAATTAACTGGAATTTTGGGAAGTGGTAAGTAATTCAATCCTACCAAAATAAAGTTAACGATAATTTGTATTAATTTCAATATATTAATTATAAAAAAACACTTAAATTATATTGTGCAGTTTTGGTCGTCCATAAACAAAAAAAGCGGGGAAACTTCCCCGCTTCTATTAAGTTTATAAATTAAAACTTAAATGTTGCTTTTGCATAGTATTCACGGCCAGTTAAGCGATGAACACGGATAAGCAGTCCGTTATCACCTTGCGATACATAAGGTGGCTGCTTGTCAAATAGGTTGTTGACACCCAAAGACAACGTCAACGTATCTGTTGCATGATAGTAACCAGATAGGTCGTTATAAATAACAGAGCCTACACTGCTAGATAGCTGATTTTTTGCTGGTGCTACATCATCAACAGCACTTTGGTACTGCATAGTGTGTGCCAGACCCCAATTATCACGGTCATAAGACACACGTAAGTTAGCACGCCAGTCATTAAATGCACCACGTCCACCATTCGCTATATCAGCACCGTAGTAGCCATCTAAGTCTTTAACCTCTAGGCCTTCAGCTTCAAGCGAAGTTTGTTCTAGTAGGTGCGTACCTGCAAGTTTGAAGCGAAGGTTGCCACCTAGAGCTTCCATTGCGTAGTTAAAGTCAAAGTCGATACCTTTTGAGTTGAAGAAACCTAAGTTTTGTGTTGATAAGTCAACACCAACAAGGTTACCATCTAGGTTACGACGAGGACTGATACCTTTAGTTCCGTATGCCTCAGGGCCTTTGATAAGGTTACAAACTGGCGAAGAGAAGTTTTCACTCTCGTAGCATGTCTGAGCAATTGTTTCTAGCGTTAAGCTAGAGATTACATTGCTGATCTCAATGTCATAGTAGTCAACGGTAGCACTAAAGCCTTCGATAAAGTCTGGCGACCATACAAAACCAAAGGTCTTACTTTCAGAGGTCTCTGGACCTAGATCAGGGTTACCGCCCCACCATGAACCTGATTGAGCGTTTGGCTGTCCCCAGTTACCAGGAAGGCCGTCTGCTGCACAGTTGGCTTTAAATGTCGCTGAAAGGTCATTGTTTGAGCCGTAGTTTTTACACGGATCACTGTATGAATCAGCTGATTGTGTAAATGGACGGAATAAGTCAGTAATCGACGGTGTACGGAACCCTTCAGAGTAGTTAGCACGAACCATTAACTCTGAGTTAGGACGCCATTCAAGCGCTATTTTCTTAGTCGTCTCAGCATCTTCAATTAGATTTACCTTGGTACGTCGAGCAGCAACGGTTAAGTCTAAGCGCTCAGCAAAAGCAACATCAGCTAATAGTGGGATATTGGCTTCAACATAGTAAGCTTTGGTGTTGTATTTACCAACTGAACCGCCTGGTGCAGTACCATAGATAGCGCCTAGGCCAGATGCACCGTCAACAATCGCTTCATAAGAAGTCGTAAGGTGCTCGTAACCTGCTGCCCAAGAAATTACACCTGCTGGTAATTCAAAGTCACCTGAATCACCCGTAATGTTTATTTGTAGCTGAGTGTCTTCAGAAATCTTAGTGTCTGTAAGAGGAACAATCACCCAATCAAGCATATCCTGAGTTAGGCTACCATCAACAAACGGGTTCCAAATGCCATCTGGCGTACCAGCAACAGCAGCAGCACATGCTTTTGAATCATCTGAGCTGTTATCTGCATTACAAAGCGCTGGATTTACCAACATATTCATGCGCTCTTGGTGTACACGGCCATCGATGAACTCATTAACACGGCGATGGTTAAAGCCGTAGCTAAAGTCCCAATACCAGCCATTTGAGAACTCACCTTCAAAACCGGTTGTGATCAGGTACTCATATACATCAAAGTCTGTACGGCGGTTTCCTGACTCAGTAAGACGACGGTTTACATAAACCTCATCGCCCGTATTATTATTAGGGTGACTTTCAGGAACCGTCATGCCCCAGAACGTACCTACTGGCGCTAGATTTGTCGTGTTACTACGGTGAGTGAACATCGACTCAGAGAAAAACTCGATAGAAGAGAAATCTGTTTCAGCTAACTCATAACGACCTGCTGCGAAAAGGTTATAAGTTTCGCGCGGTTGATAAAGAATACTTGTAGAAGAATAGTTGTAGCTATCAGACGTAACAAACGGTCTTGGATTACCATTTTCGTCCATTACAAATCTGTCAGTCGTGTTGCCTTTTAGCTTGAATGTACCTGGTGAAGAGGTTGTTGAACCACCACATACGATTTTACCATCTTCTTCTTGGCGAGGACAGCTTGAAAAGTCACGGTCTTTACCATAAATAGCTTCACGCTTGTCATAACCTGCTGAGATGATTAGGCTGCCTTTGTCACCTTCAATACCGGTTACAAAGCTAATTGAGTCTGACTCGCCATCACCTTCAGAAGTTTCTTGGTAACGGAACTCTAGTTCAGTACCAGTGTAGTTTTTAGCAGTGATAAAGTTTACAACACCAGCTATCGCATCTGAGCCATAGATAGTTGAGGCACCATCACGAAGTACATCAACTCGTGCGATTGCAGCCATAGGAATAGTACTAATGTCACCACTGAAACGACGGCCGTTTAGTAGTACCAAAGTACGGTCAGAACCAAGACCACGAAGGTTCATACTAACTGTACCATTACCGCCGTTATTTACGTTTGAACCATAACTACCACCGCTGATTACTGGTAGCTGCTGAACAAACTGCTCAAGAGTAGGTACACCTGAAGCCTTGATATCTTCCATTGAGAAAGAACTCACTGGCATTGCAGTTTCTAGGTCAGTACGCTTGATACGAGAACCGGTTACTTGAATTCGCTCTACGCTTTCAACTGATGCTTCTTCTGCAGCTGCGGTTGCGCTAAATACAGCTGTTGACGCTGCTCCAAACGCTAATCCAAGGCGTACAGCCTTGCTTACTTTATTATTTAACATTGATTGCTCCCTGATTATTTTTATGTGCCATGAAAATATATCCCTAGATAACATATAGTTAGGACTCTCGAACATAACTAACTTAGGGACAAGTCACTGCATGACGCAGCTATACTACTTTATGTAACAACATAGGGTCAACATTCATTTTCATAATTTAAACCAAAGAAGAACCAGCATTAACATAAAAAATTAAAAAAATAATTAGTAAATACAGCAACTTATTAAACATCAAAAAAGTTCAAAAAAAATATATTTTTTTTAAAAACCCCCAGTCAACGCCCCAAACTAGGTACAGTAACTTAACAAAATGACGGACTTTTTTTCTTTTTTGATCGATTTGCGTACTCAAAAGCTTGAATTCTACTCTGTATAGACTATGGGAGTGTGGCGAACGAAGTGAATGTTAATGGTAAACAGCGAAAAAAGCCGAGCCAAAAACAGCAACAAAATTAACATATAGAAGCAAAGCTATTGCTATAATTGGAATTTAACTGTTCTAAAGTAAGCTAAGACTTTGCTGGCCGTCGGGGCGTATGCTTAGCTGTGCAGCGTTCGGCAACATTTCATAGATAGGCAAAATTTGTTTTTCAATATACTGATAGTAATCAATATCTTTTAACTTATCTGGCACAGCGAACCTAGGCCCGTTGGTACTTAAGTAATATGGTATTTGCGTACCTTTTCTAGCGCTTGTTAAAAGCCCTTCTTCAATCGCTTGTTTTGCAGCTCTTACTTGAGGTGGTATATTTTTGGTATATAACTCCACTGATTTGCCCAGTTTTTTCCGATATACAAGCTTTTCATCGACTTCACCAGCAAAGATGCGACTAATATATTGGTGTGTAATCACAACAGCGTCTTCTCCATCAAACAACGCTCGAATAACAGCTTGTTGGTATTCTTTTGCGATTTCAGTCCAGTCACTGCGAACGGTTTCCATCCCCTTAAATACTAGTTTCTTTTCACCCGCTTCAACAACTTGACCAACATAACGCTTTTTTGAGCCAATTTCTTGGCCACGGATTGTCGGCATAAAAAACGGGCTATAGTGCGTTTCAAATTCTATTTCTAGATAACTATCAAGACCAAAGCGCTCCACTAATTGATTACGCCACTTATCATTGATGGTATGCATTAGCTGTTTTCCAACAGCTTGGCACTCGTGACTCGCTAAACACTCAGGTAAGCAAACGAAAGTGGAGTCCGTATCGCCATAGATAACCTCATATCCTAACTGTTCAATCCAGGTTCTAGTTTGCTGCATAATTTGATGTCCGCGCATCGTTATTGAACTAGCAAGACGAGGATCGTAAAATCGACAGCCCTTTGATCCTAGTACGCCGTACAAGCTATTCATAATAATTTTAATAGCTTGTGACAACATCATATCGCTGTTCAATTTTGCTTTTTCACGGGCGCTTGCAAGTGAGGCAACTAAGCCAGGTAAATGATGTTGAGTGCGACTGAACTTACCTTTGTTAAACCCTTCAATTGCGTCGTTGGGAGCTTGTAACCCCTCAATTAATCCCATAGGGTCAATACAGAACGTGCGAATAATAGAGGGATAAAGGCTTTTAAAATCCAAAACCAAAATATTTTGGTAAAGCCCGGGTTTTGAGTCCATCACATAGCCGCCAGGGCTATCAAAGCTAATGCCATGCTCTGATAAATTAGGGGCGATATAACCACTTCGATGTAATAGTGGTAAGTATAGATTAGTAAATGCGGCCACAGAGCCACCCATTTTCTCAAGCTCCAGTCCTGTCAGTTGCGTGCGCGCAAGCGCAAACTCCAATAAGTTTAGCTTGAGAAATATATCTAAAACTAGCTGGCAATCCTGCATATTATATGCGGCCAAAGCAGGCTTATCATGATGGAATTGGCGGATGATCTCTTCGAGGCGGTCATCTTGCGCAATAAGCTTTGTGCGCCCAAGTATTTTCTCCGCCACAAAGCTGAGCTTGAAAGTTTCAAAGTGGTAGGTGGCATTTTTCATCATATCTATGCCATCTAGCATAACTCTGCCCGGAATTAACACTCGGGTGTAATTCCCTTTAAATATAGACATCGCACCACCGTCTCGCCCAATAGACAATGCCACTCCGTTGGCTTGTGCACGCTCAGCTAATATGTTTGCATCGAACTCAATCACATTCCAGCCAATTAAGACATCTGGATCCAGTCGATTTATTTGCGTCACTAACTCTTGTAATAATGCGATTTCATCATGAACCCAAATCACCTCAACGGTGGCTGGTTGTGGTTCACCTATCATGATAACAAACTGCTCGAGCTTAGTAACAAGTCCGATCGAAAACAGCACACCTTCACCGTTGCATTCAATATCTATTGATAGCATGTCAAGATTTGGCCGGTAATCATCTGAGGCTTTAAATTGTGCTTGGGTAATTTCAACGTAACCTTGTTTGTGTGTCGCATGCCCCTTGACCCAAGCAGCTCCTTTAATAAATCGCTCCATTAAATAGCGGTCAGTATGGCGAATATCTTCTTCATATAATGTAACTTGGTTTTCAAGCAGCTGCTTTGCTTCATAGAACTGAGGTAAACTACGAAACTTCACGACACAAACGGGGTTTTGATCAAAGTGCTTTAGTTGACTGGAAAAAATGTCAAAGCGTACCTGACTCTGATTGAGGATCTCTGTTACTTTGGCGCGCTGCGTGAGCTTTATAAAAAATAGTGGCTGCTCACCATCCACCCACACCTTCAGCAAATGCTGGTGTGACTTAAGCCAATAGCACAAACGCAGCTTACCGTTTACTTGTATTTGCTGTCTTGATAATACAAAGCCCTGATATATCGCTTGTGCCAACTCCAATACCACCCTAAAATAGCTCAATCACTGTAATTATATCCACCTGTTTATTGAACATAAAGGCGTTTACAACTAAACCGACCTAATTAGGATAACGATTAAACACAAATTTAGTTCAAGTGGTAGGCTTGTTCCATCTTTGCACACTAGGCCAGATACATTATGCTCTCAGACAAATTAAAAAAAACCATCCGTCAAGCACATCAGCAAATAGCGTCTGCTTTAGATGGCTTTCGCCCGCGTCCGAGCCAAAACTATCTCGTTGCCGAAATAGCCAAAACGCTGAGTGGCGATTATCATCGAACTCAACGTATATGTGTAATCGAAGCTGGAACCGGCACCGGCAAATCTCTCGCGTATTTGTTAGGCGCGCTACCGGTTGCACTTTCTAGCAAAAAAAAGCTTGTAATTTCAACTGCAACGGTGGCTTTACAAGAACAGCTGATCAACAAAGAGCTGCCTTTTTTGCAGGCTCATTCGGGTTTGGATTTTAAGTTTGACTTGGTTAAAGGTCGCCAGCGCTATATTTGTGTACAAAAGCTTATGGCAGCGGTAAGTGATGATGAAATGCAGTTGTCCATGATGCCGACAACCAGTAGTCCATTATCAAAAGCCGAACAAAGCTGTTTAAGAGAGCTTGCCCTCGCTTACCAAGAAAAACGCTGGCAAGGAGACCGAGATAGTTGGGAAGATACCATTCCTGACAAAGTCTGGAACATCATTGCTTGCGATAAACATGCTTGCCAACGTCAGCTAAAGTCCCATCACTTGTGCCCTTTTCATTTAGCGAGACAAAAAATCGCACAAATGGATGTGTTGGTAATTAACCATGCGTTACTACTTGCAGATCTTGAGTTAGGTGGCGGGACTATTTTACCTGAACCTGAAGACACCTTTTATGTGATAGACGAAGCACATCACCTCCCCCATATCACCCGTGATTTTTCCTCTGCTGCAGCAACAATTAAGGGGACTATTGAGTGGCTTGAAAAGCTCCTCAAGTTTAGTGGAAAAATGGCCAACACTGTGGTTTCACAAAAGGCCATAGGACAAAACTTTAAGTTAAATGATGCCGCCAATGACGCCGCGAAATATCTAAAAGCAGTACGAGATATTCTCGATCAAAGTGATTTTACTTACAATGATGATGACACCTATCGTTTTAGCCATGGAGAGGTGCCTGAAAGCCTAACAGTAAAAGCAAAAGATATTGCTGATGCTACGCAAGACGCACTACGTTGCCTCACAAAAATGCACGATGCTTTATCTGGGGATGTCTCTGATGGTGATGTACAAGCATTTTTAGCAGATCCATTGCTTGTTGAAAGTGGCCAGTATATAAACCGTTTAGAGCAGCTGAATAAATTGTGGTTCAGCTATGCGAAAAAGGGAGAAAACGTCCCCCATGCAAGATGGATTAAGCGTTTAGAATACAAAAATCATCATGACCACCTGTTGTGCGACTGCCCTATTGAAGTAGGCTATTACCTAAAAGATAATCTTTGGCGAGAATGTGCAGGTGCCGTGTTGTGTTCAGCAACACTTAGTGCACTGGGCAACTTTGACCACTTTGCTCATGAAAGTGGCTTGGCAAAAGAACCTGGGGTCAAATATATCAAAGCAGATTCTCCATTTGATTATCCAAATCAAGCCACCTTACATTTGCCCAAAACACCAACCGATCCAACCGATAAAGCATTTAGCGATTACCTTGGCGAAGCGCTACCGAATTATCTAGATACGAATAAAGCAAACCTTGTGTTATTTGCATCTTATTGGCAAATGAATCACGTTGTAGAAAAGCTAAGAAGGAAAAAGCTTAATATTTTAGTACAAGGAGAGTTGTCTCGTGATGCTTTGCTCACCCGCCATAAAGCCAATATCGACTTGGGTCGTGGCAGTATTTTATTTGGCACGCAGAGTTTATCCGAGGGTTTAGATCTCCCCGGCAAGTACCTAGAAAACCTTATTGTAACCAAGATCCCTTTTGCCGTCCCCACTTCACCTATTGAGGAAGCGCAAGCCGAGTTCATACAAAGTAAAGGCGGCAATCCATTTTTATCTATAACAGTGCCTGATGCTGCGAAGAAATTAGTACAAAGCTGTGGTAGACTGCTGCGCAAAGAATCAGATTCCGGCCGTATCACCATCTTAGATAGACGCTTGGTTACCAAGCGGTATGGTAAAGCCATGCTCGATACTCTGCCACCTTACAAAAGGCAAATTGATTAATAATGTTTGAACTCGCGTTAGAACCCACTACATGGGGGTTACTTTGCTTAGTCGCACTGGCTGCTGGATTTATTGACGCTATTGCTGGGGGCGGTGGACTACTAACTGTGCCCGCGTTGTTGACAGCCGGACTTCCACCACATTTAACGTTGGGCACCAATAAACTTGCTGCCAGTTTTGGCTCACTTACGGCCAGTTTTACTTACTATAAAAAGCAGCTGTTTAAGCCTAGCTTTTGGATAGGTTCCACTATTGCGACTGCTATAGGCGCGGTATTGGGCACTCTACTGGTCGATTTTCTTAGTATCGAGTTTTTAAATAAGTTGATACCTATCATTATTATTGTTGTTGCAATATACAGCTTGGTCGGCAAACTAAGCCCAACCGATTCACATACATTGCCCGAAGCTAATCGAGCGCTAAAAATAAAACAGTGGGCTCAAGGTCTGTCTCTCGGGTTCTTCGATGGTATGGCAGGACCAGGGACTGGTACTTTTTGGACGGCTTCAAACAGCATGCTATATAAAATGAGCTTGCTGTTGAACTGCGGCCTTGCTCGTTCAATGAACTTTGTTTCTAACTTTATTTCATTGATCACTTTTGTCGCTTTGGGACACGTAAACTTTTTATTGGGTGTAACCATGGGGGCATTTTTAATGTTTGGCGCATGGCTTGGCGCACACTCAGCCATAAAATTTGGTAACAAGTTGATCAAACCGTTATTTAATACCGTCGTCATTATTCTTGCTGGCAAGCTTATTATTGAGGCTTATTTTTCATGAGTGTGGGGCTTATCAAACTAGAACAGCAAATTAGCCGCTTGAAGCAACAAGCCGTGCAATTTGATGCTGCCAAATGGTTTGATAAGAACCGCTATATGCAGGCGCAACCGAGCTTATTCGATACTCGAGTGTTTCGAACCAAAAGCTTAAAGCTCAGTGATTATGTTGATGAGATCTCAGAAGCAATGACTCACCTGCCACCTAGCGAGCAACGTCACGCTTTTGCATTTGCAATAGAGCGGATAGGTTCGCAGATGGAGGCGGTGTTAAAAGTATTAAAATCAACCCCTGTATGGGCCAAAGAAAATAAACTCAACACTCCAAAGAAGGCCAAAGTTTATAAAAAAGCCGTACAAAAAATCATGCAATCCTCTCATGAGTTATATCAAGAGCTCTCGCAAAATCATGAGTTTGAACGTAGATTACAAGAAATGATAGACCTGAGAAGGCTACAAATGGACAAGGCGAACGGCAATGAAGCTGCTAAGCTTAACGCCGAAATTTTAGCCCTCCATGCTCGCCTTGGTCGTTGCAGAAAAGCCATTACGGCCACCGAGCAAAAAATTCAAGAAGTAGAAAAAAGTCAAAATCGATAATGCTTTACTACCACCCAATTTACAGCGCCCTAGCTTTACCAAAGCATCACCGCTTCCCAATCAGCAAATATCAAAAATTATATCAACGATTAAATAACAACAAGTTTGCCGAGCATATCAAGCAGCCTGAGCAAAAAATTACCCGCGATGCACTCCTTCTTTGCCATGACAGCGGTTATGTCGATGCCTTTTTAGCAGGTACCCTAAGCGACAAAGCTATTAAGAGAATGGGCTTTCCTTGGAGCCGACAACTTGTGGAGCGTACCTTGATTTCTTTGGGTGGCAGTTTAGCAGCAGCTGAGTATGCACTAACGCATGGCATTGCAGCCAACCTAAGTGGCGGCTATCATCATGCACATCGTGAGTTTGGCAGTGGTTTTTGCATTTTTAATGACTGGGTTGTTGCCGCGACCTTAATTGCACAACAACAAGCTGAGAAAGTGCTGATCTTTGACTGTGATGTCCACCAAGGTGACGGCACCGCAGCCCTAGCCAAAGGGCGTGATGATATTGTCACCTGCTCTATTCACTGTGAAAGCAACTTCCCAAGGATCAAACCCAATTCAGATTTAGACTTTGCATTACCGGTGGGAACAGAAGACAAACAATACCTTGAAACTGTTCAAGAAGCGATAACGCTAGCTACACGTATACATCAGCCAGATATTATTTTATATAATGCTGGTGCAGATATTTACCAAGGCGATGAATTAGGCCACTTCAATATCTCGCTCGAGGGCGTATACACCCGTGATTCAATTGTAATTGACTGTGCCGTTACACAAAATATCCCCTTAGCTATCGCGCTCGGTGGTGGCTATCAAAGAAACATCGACCAACTTATAGATGTACATCAACAAACCTTTTTGGCTTTGTTAGGTAACCCCGCTATTATGATATAAACTAAAAAAGGAATGTGCAGGAGGCGGTATGAAATTACATGACGATATACATAATTATTACGAAAAGCTGGTTGTTGAGCATATTGTTCGTCGTAAACTAGATAAAGTCTATGATGAAGATGTTATGGCTGATTTTTGCTGCACTGTATTAAATCAGCTGCCTTCACGTTACATTCGCTATGATGTAGATATGGAGTTTTACCTCCCGCAACCAGAAAGAGAAAAAATGGAAAAGGCAGTTGACGTCGCCATCGAATTTGCTGTTGCCCAAATCGCCAAAAAGAAGCAGTTTCAAGAATGAGTACTCCGTTAGAACAAGCTCCAACCCATGTAAAGCTCGCCATTGATCTCATCATGTTGCTTGAACAGCATGAGATCCCTGCTGAAGAAGTGCTCGCTGCACTTGAGATTGTTCAGTCTGATTTCAAAAATAAATTAAATCCAGAACAAAAAACTTAACACATTATATACAATCAAGTCATACTTCCGCGATAATCTTGGATCCTAATCTCGGCGTTAGCGGCTGCTAACGCCAATTATACCCATTAAGGAAAGCGATATGACAACACCATATAAACCTCTTTTATCTCTTGCGATTGTGCTTGCTGGCGTGCAAATAGCGCAGGCTCATGATTTCATAGCCTTAGATGAAGCACTCCCCGCCCCTTACATCATTAACGGTACAGAGCCGGTATTTGATTTTGATGGTGACGGTTGCCTCCCAAGTGCTGGGATAAGCCGAACCGGCGAACAAAACTCGGGGTTAAAAACTTCTGGACGTATCACTGGCGATTGCCGCGACAATCAATTTTTAAATACCTCAAATACTGTACATCGCTACGCCTGCAAAACGACCGAAAGCGGTGATTATTGTGGCCACTTTTATGCACTTTATTTTAAGAAAGATCAGGTATTTGACTATTTTGGCGGAGGCCACCGGCACGACTGGGAATATGCAGCGGTGTGGACGCTTGATGGGTTAGTCACACACGGAAGCTATAGCGCTCATGGCGATCTATTTACGAAACCGGCTCAAGAGCTGCCATTTGAAAATGGTCATTTAAAGATTGTCTATCATAAGGATGGCATACTGACGCATGCACTTCGTTTTGCCAAGCATAATGAGATTGCTGAAAATGGTTATCACCGCTTTGTAACCCCTCCGATAATAAGTTGGTATCACATGACTGGCGACAACATCTCAAATATAGACTTACGTGATAAGCTGAATCAATATGACTACGGCTCTGCGACTTTACCGGTAAAAGATAGTCGCTTTCTTAATAATTTAAATCGTTTTAAACCTGAGGGTTACCCTACCTATACGCAAAGCGATATTAATGCCTCTAGATAGATTACACTGAACTATCTCACAGGCTATGTGCTTCAAAAGCACTTAGCCTGAGGCTTCTCATACCAGTTACGACATCATTTCCGAAGGTGTATTCTGACGAGCTTGCGTCAATTTATACTGCGCAAAAAAGATACTGTCTACCTCACTGCTATTAGGATCAGTGAAATACGCAATATCACTTCGATGTGGCTGTGGTGAGAGATGATTGCCGTCTTCCCAGTATAGTACCGCGTGTTTTATCAGTTCACCTAAATAGGTATGATCCCACGCATAATGACAAAAACCATGATGATCGCTCAAATTTGGCGAATATGCTTTACTCATCGGCTTAGCCAGCTGAGCATTTTTATAGTCAGCAAAATGCTTCGCATCTTGTTCTGCGCAAAGTGGATCAGTGAAATAAGCGACATCACGTCTAGGTGGTAATGCCTGTGGCAGGCCAAACTTATCCGTTATCCCACCACATTCCACTACTATCCACTGAACAAAATGTGCACCAATAATATGATCCCATTTTAACGCTACAAACATAAACTCTCCTTTTATACTTCATTAACTAATCAACACTATTGCAAAGAGCTGATCGCGCTGGCCCTAGTTTAACGACTTAATAGCTCTGTGCTAGTCAAAGTTCTATCGGGTTTATTCCAGATCAAAAAGTTTTTCAATCTATAAAAAAGCGTTACAAGGTATTACGAGAATGCACTTTATCGCTTATTTTCGCCGATTGGACGCTAACTTCGAAAAACGTAAGATTTACTTTACTGGCACTTTTTTTACATCACACTACAATGCAAAAAAAGCAAGATTGGAAGTATAGCAATGAACATAACACGTAGTTCGCTTAAGAATCCAGCGAGTGTAATTGTTATTCTGGTACTTATAATGCTGTTTGGAATGTTAAGTATTTTTAAGCTCCCCATACAGTTAACACCAGATATAGAGCAACCTCAAATCACTATTTTTTCTGGATGGCGCCAAGCTGCTCCAGAAGAAATTGAGTCAGTGATAATTGAACCGCTAGAAAATGCAGTTAAAAATACCCCAGGCGCACTTGAGATAAACACCAATATTAATCGGGGGAATGGTTCTATCACGCTCACCTTCGCTGTTGGTGCGAATATGCAGCAAGCCATGTTGGACGTATTAACTAGCTTGAATCAAGCTCCGCCATTACCTTTAGATGCGATTGACCCTGTAGTTTTTGCTGGCGGCAACAATGGCGAAGCCGCGGCCACTTTACTCGTCACGCCCAAAGACTATCACTCAGATAGTCTCGACTTCGATATGGCGCAATTTCAAAAACAAATAGATGAATTTATCGAGCCGAGACTTGCCCGTATTCCCGGGGTTGCCAGAGTCGACCTTGCCAGCGAGCGCCCCAAAGAGTTACGCATTACTTTTGACCCTCACAAGGCCGCAGCATTGGGCATTAGCCTAAACCAAATTAGTAATGTTTTAGCCAGTTCTAGGGATACCTCAGGCGGTCTTGCCAATGTGGGAAGACGCCAATATACAGTCAGATTTACAGGCCAATACGACCTTTCAAGTATGGCACAAATGCGCGTTGGTTACTCCGGTGATAGACCCATATATTTGGGGGATATTGCCAGTGTCGAGCGCACCTTTTCAGACCGTCTAGGTATGAGTGGGCGCAACGGTAAACCCGCCTACTACATCCGAATTTCAAGAGCAAATGAAGCCAATACAGTGGCATTGTTAGATGAGATAAACCAAGCTATTAATGAGTTAAATCAAGGTCCTTTAGCAGAAAATGGTCTGTCTATCGAACTGAGCTTTGACGCCTCAGTGCATATCCGAAACGCGCTGTCACTAGTGAAAGGAAATTTAGGCCTTGGCGTGCTGCTTTCTTGTTTAATTCTGTGGCTATTTTTCAGAGGGATTAAAGCGACTGTTGTTATAGCGGTAACTATTCCTGTTTCCCTGATGGTGGCATTTCTCACACTTAATATTTTTGACCGTAGCCTTAATGTGATCTCTCTTGCGGGACTTGCATTTGCTGTGGGGTTGGTTTTAGATGCTGCCATCATAGTGCAGGAAAATATAGCACGGCTTCGCACCGAGGGGTTTGATAGTAAAAAGGCCGCACTAAAGGGCGCGGCGCAAGTGACTGGCGCGCTCTTTGCTTCAACGACTACAAGTGTAGCCATCTTTTTACCTATTCTCTTTATGGCCGGTATTGAAGGCCAGCTGTTTTCGGATTTAGCACTGACACTCTCTATTGCGGTTATTGCGTCCATGCTCTGCGCCATCACACTCATTCCGCTTGCCAACCATCTTTGGCCTGACAGTGAAATAAAAACAGACCCTTACCACCAATACTGGCAAAAACTCACGAACTTCATCATGAAATTGACCAATAGCCGAACTAAGCAACTCACTTGGATTGGGGTGTTACTTGGTGGCTCGGTGGTTGCAACAATGACCATGCTACCAAAAACTGACTTTATGCCCCGAGCACCAACAGATGGCTTCTTCTTCAGTTTAGTAACGCCTCCTGGTGGTAATGTCCAATTTATGGAAGAAGAGTTATTACTGAGAGTAAAAAAGCGTTTGATGCCATATTACGAAGGCGCAAAGGAGCCCGGAATAAAAGATTTTAACTTTTATGCTTTTGGCTCTAACGCCGGGGGGTTTATTTATTCTGCCGATCCGCAGCGTGTCGAAGAATTGATGAAAGTAGCGCGAGAGGAAATTTTTGTTGACCTGCCCGATACGCAAGTCTTTTTCTTTCGAGGCTCAATGATCCAGGTAGCCAATGGTGGTGACGGCCGCGACATTAATATTGATATCACCGGCCCAAATATGGATGACTTAATTACAGGCGCTGAAGTTGCGTTAGGAGCCGTAAAAGAGGCATTGCCACAAGCAACAGCTAGGCCTCAGCCGCGCTTAGACATGGCTGAGCCAGAGCTAAGGCTTACACCAAACGATCGCCGTATCACGCAAGCGGGGTTAACACGTCGCGATGTATCGCAGGCCGTTCAAGCTTACACTGGAGGTTTATTTATCAATGAGTACTTTGATGGTAACGAACGTATGAATGTCATCTTACGCGGTATTCCATGGAAGAACCCAGAAGAGCTGAAGGCATTACCCATAGTAACTCCACATTCTGGTATTCAAACGCTTGGTGAACTTGCCAACATTGAGCGTACTGTTGGTCCAACTCAGTTACGGCGAGTAAATGGTCGCCGAACAGTAAGCATCGTTGTCACTCCACCAGCTGACATGAGCTTGCAACAAGTTCAGACTATTTTGACTGAGCAAGTTATGCCTAAAGTTAGAGCAAGCATGCCTGATAGCGCCGGTGTGATTTTGGCCGGAAACGCCCAGAAGATGAACTCTGCAATGGCCGAAATGGCGCTCAACTTTGTGTTGGCACTGTTTATTTTATTCCTATTAATGACAGCTCTATTTAAATCTGCAAAAGATAGCGTACTGGTGTTACTAGTTATGCCCCTAGCGATTGCCGGTGGTGTACTGGCACTATATATATTGAACCTATTTACCTTCCAATCGTTAGACTTACTGACCATGATTGGCTTTATTATTCTGCTTGGGCTGGTTGTCAATAATGCCATTCTATTGGTCGACCAAACTCGGGTTGCCATGGCTTCAGGCATGAACCGAGAAACCGCAGTAAGGCAAGCGGTACTGCTAAGAGCGCGGCCAGTATATTTAAGTACGTTAACGAGTTTGTTCGGTATGCTGCCACTAATGCTTATGCCTGGTGTAGGCTCAGAAATTTACCGTGGTCTTGCCACTGTTATCGTAGGTGGGATGGCAATCAGCGCGCTATTTACTTTAGTGCTCATGCCAAGCTTGTTACAGCTTGGGCGAAAAACCCCGCCTTGCCAAGGCAATCAGCAAGTAACCAAAGCCCCCTTAGCTTAGTCGCGGCTCAGTAAATAGTGAGAATAACATGAAGAACCTAATAAAACAGACCGTTAAAACATTGGCACTTTGTACTTGTATTATTGCGCCACAAATTTATGCGGTTGTCCCCGTAAGCACTAAAGCAGTGACCGAAGCGCCACTAACCCATGAAATTGAAGTAAGTGGTACGTTATATGGCAAAAACGATGTGACCCTCACTTCTGGCGTCAGCGGCAGATTACTCTATGTGGTCGAGCCAGGCACAACCGTAACCAAAGACGAAGTACTGGTCAGAATGGACACCTTGCCGTTAGAGCTTGACAAGGCAAGGCAGACCGAGCTACTCAAGCGTGCAAAAATTAATTTACGCTTATATCAACAAGAACTCTCACGGTTAAAAAAGCTAGCTAAAACCAGTAGCGCCGCAGAAAGCCAGGTTGATGAAGTACAGAATAAACATGATTTGGCCTTGTCTGATATTGCACTGGCAGAAGTTGAACTTCGCGTCATAGAAGACAAGCTTTCAAGAGCCACTATTCGCGCCCCATTCAATGGGGTGATCAGTGAGCGTTTCAAACGTGCTGGTAGAGAAATTAATCGTGCAGACGAGCTGGTAACAATTTTAGATATTCACCACCTTGAAGCTCGCCTTTATGTGCCGGTAAAGTACCTTAAGTTTTTACACCAAGGCATCGAATTGCCCATTCAGGCTGGCGACTTATCACACCCTGAACATACTACTGCCACCATTACTTCGGTGATCCCATCAACCGATCCACGCTCACAAACTGTTGAGGTGCGCGCGTCCATTACCGCTGAGCAAAGTCATAGCTGGGCAATCGGTCAACTTGTTGATGTTACTGTGCCGCTCAGCAGTAAACAGCCGACGCTCTTGGTAGATCGCGATGCCCTCATACTGCGAAAACAAGGCTCTCATGTGGTTAAAATCGATGCTCAAAATAAAGCCGAGCAAATTCCCGTTACCATTGGCAATGGAAAAGGCCAATGGGTCGAAGTTATTCCTCGTCAAGCGCAAAGCCTACGCGCTGGCGATAAGGTTGCTATTCGTGGTGCTGAGCGACTTCAAACAGGTCAAGATGTTGAAGTTACCAACCCGTAACTAAGCCGGTTTACTAGCCCAATGAGCCCACTCAAGGATGAGCGGCTCATTTTTCTTTTACTTCCCTTCAATTTTGATCTCATCACAAAACAGGTAAACTAGCACCATCTAACCGTTAGGGGGTGTTATGAAACGAACCAAATTAGTGAACCAATTAACAGAACTGCTAAAACCTTTTCAAATAAATGACTATTGTCCAAATGGGCTACAAGTAGAAGGGAAAGCGGAAATCCAAAAAGTAGTTACAGGTGTAACCGCAAGCCAAGCCTTAATTGACGCAGCAGTTGCACGCGGCGCTGATGCTATTTTGGTTCACCATGGTTATTTCTGGAAAGGCGAAGACCAATGTGTAACCGGCATGAAAAAGCGTAGGCTACAAACGTTGCTTGCCAATGATATTAACCTGCTTGCATACCACCTTCCTTTGGATGTTCATCCGGAACTTGGCAATAATGCTCAGCTTGGTAAATTGTTAGGGCTTGAAATTGAAAGGCCGCTTGAGCCATGGAATAAAAATAGCGTCGCTGTTAAAGGCAAACTAACAACACCAATGACTGCAACGGATTTTGCAGCACTTGTTGAAGAAAAACTTGGCCGTAAACCACTGTTAAACATCGCTGGCGAGCATCTTATTCACACCATTGCTTGGTGTACTGGTGGTGGACAAAGCTTTATTGACCTTGCAGCAAGTCAAGGTATAGATGCCTACCTCACGGGCGAGGCGTCAGAACAAACGATCCATTCTTCGAACGAGCAGCAGATACACTTTATCGCCGCCGGACATCATGCCACCGAACGCTACGGTGCCAAAGCGCTCGGCGAATACTTAGCAGCGCAATACAACCTCGATGTTGAGTTCATCGATATCGACAATCCGGTTTAAGTACAAGTAAATATTGCAATATGGCGAAAAGAAAACATCAAGGCAAGCCTGCTCCATCAGATAGAAATTTTGGTGAACTTACACATAAGTTTAAAAATAACATCTATGGAACCAACAAAGGGAAGATCAGAGAGGCGGTGTTACAGCGAGACCTGCATGCGCAACTTGACTGGCTTGGTCACGCAACTGATAAACGGGTGCTCGATGTGGGAGGAGGTCAAGGACAGTTAGCACTTTACTTAGCCGCGCTTGGGCACCATGTTACCGTTATCGATATCTCTGACGAGATGCTTGAACTTGCCAGAACTCGGGCAAATGAAGCGGGACTGTGTGAGCGGATGCGCTTTATCCGTGCGCCATTACAAGAAATAGCACAACTGAGCTTAGGGCAATTCGACTTGGTCATGTGTCACGCAGTACTAGAATGGCTAGTGGACCAACGAAGTGCGATTGATTTACTCAAAGCGCAAGTGTCACCAAGTGGCGCCCTTTCTTTGATGTATTTCAATCACGAGGCACATTTAATGGCAAACATGGTCTACGGTAACTTTGATTATGTGCAAAAGGGGCTCAAGGTTAAACAAAAGGTAGGACTTAGCCCAAATAATCCAATCAAACAAGCTGACATGGCGGCTTGGCTAGAAGCAGCTAAGCTAACTATCGCGCAAAAAACCGGTGTACGCTGTTTTCATGACTACTTAAGAGAGCTTAACAAGGCTGATGATGATTTTGATGCTTTGCTTGAGTTAGAGCTTAAATACAACCGCCAAGAGCCATACGCCTCTATTGGCCGGTATACTCACCTGATGTTAATACCAATTAAGTAATCTATTTTGAGACGAGAAAACCTTGTCGATAACACTGCTGCCGCCCCCCACTATCGCCAAGATATCTACGCGATAGGCATGGCAAAATGTTAGCGTCAGCTTTGTTACTTCAAATTGAGCAAGTATTAAGATTAATTGATACAAGTGTAAGCACGCCCGAGGCTTACACTTCCTCTGCTCTAAGTGTCAATACTTCATAGCCTTGCTCGGTTACCAATACGGTATGCTCCCATTGTGCTGAGAGTTTTTTATCTCGTGTCACTACCGTCCAACCGTCTTTCTTGGTTTTAATTTTAGCATTGCCTTGGTTGATCATCGGCTCTATGGTAAAGGTCATCCCCGGTTTTAGCACCATGCCTGTATTTGGCTTACCGTAGTGTAAAACATTGGGGCCTTCGTGCATTTCTTTACCAATGCCGTGGCCGCAGTATTCTCGCACCACACTATACCCTGCTTGCTCTGCAACGCGCTGGATCGCCGAGCCAATATCGCCAAGCTTAGCGCCAGGTTTTACTATGCGGATCCCAGCCCACATTGCTTGGTAGGTTGTTTCAACGAGTCTTCTAGCCGGTAACAGCGCTTCAGGCATCACATACATTTTGCTGGAGTCACTGATAAAGCCATTTTTCTCTAAAGTAATATCGATGTTCACGATATCTGATGATTTCAGCAGTTGCGATTTACTCGGTACGCCATGGCACACAACCTCGTTCACTGAACTATTGAGCACAAATTGATAACCATATTGACCTAAACTTGCCGGACGTGCATTTAGCTTATCCACAATAAAGTTGTGTACTCTGTCATTAATCTCCAGCGTAGAAATACTGGGCTCAATCCAGCTATCGATATAGTCAAACACTCGCGTAAGTAAACTGCTACTTTCACGCATCAGCTCAATTTCATCGGCTGTTTTGATTGTTACCTGCTGCACACTACTTCCCTTGGTATTCTCGCGCCTTAACGCGTTGCCTTTCTGCTGCAATGATTTCAATAAATGTCATGGTGGGGTTTTCCTCAGCCAGACGCCCTACTTTTATCCAAAACTCTGCTTGTGCATTGATTGAACGAGACATAACCGTGCTTGCCTCACGTACTTCATCATGTAATTCATCTGAGATTTTGACTATACCCACAATATAAACCAACTATGAACCATATATAAATCGTATGGTACTTTAAACTAACAGCTGTACCAAACGCAACCTTGTTTTATGGCTACCACAGGGAGCCATAAGGATTGGCCTTCATAATTATTGCAGTTGAGATAAGCCCTAGCGCTGAAAAGGTGTTAGTTCACAATCGGCATAGACGATGCCTGCCATTTTTGCATATCTCCCTCTAAATGCTTCAATTTATACCCTTTTGGCAGCAGCTCCTTGATAAAAATACCTGCACGGCGTCCTGAGCGACAATACACCACCAAAGTGTCACCACGCAGCTTTGAGAGAGCCTCTTGGTGTTGGTCTATTTCATCAAACGGTATATTAATCGCACCTTTGATATGTCCGTCGCTAAACTCGGCTGCGCTTCTCACATCAATAATGGTAAATGGTGAAACAGACATCTGATTCACTAACAGCTGATGCTGTGTGATTTTGTCTGTTGACTGAGCCAAACATGCACTACTTACAAAAATGAGTAGGCCAATAATCAATTTTTTCATCGCAACCCTCTTTATCGCTATCATTTCTACCATGACATACCGTAACAAAATGTAATGTCACAAAATTTACTAATGTTTCTAAAGATTTTCAGGTAATGCTGTAAAACACATTATCAATACTTGAGAATTTTAGCTCAAGATCAGCCGTTAACTCACTGAAATACCAAAGATCAAAAATGTAATTTAAGATAAATAAAAAAATCAATGCGTTAACTTGCCTCCTCACTAACATCCAGATGAGTTAAATCAGCGGTCAGCTCAGAATCCAACTAAGTTGACACTTTTTTGTTTACCAATTTAGCCTTTACATATGTTTTTTAACATTTATCACCTCATGAATTTTCATTCAATTTTTCACT
Organism: Pseudoalteromonas peptidolytica; assembly: GCF_012641745.1. Classification (GTDB taxonomy): domain Bacteria; phylum Pseudomonadota; class Gammaproteobacteria; order Enterobacterales; family Alteromonadaceae; genus Pseudoalteromonas; species Pseudoalteromonas peptidolytica. Next base: position 5,948 of record NZ_WEHZ01000007.1, on the reverse strand, counting down.
TAAAAGATTGCTTAGCATTAAAGTAAAACAATAAAAAATGTAGAAAAACCTCAAAATAAAAGCAGTTTACTTTTTATTACTCGAAGAATTAGTTCAAAACTGCGCATAAAAACCCACGCTTAATTTAGGCTTTTATCAACAAAAGGAACAAACTTAAAACATTCGCAAAAAAGATTTAATTTCATATTTTTATAAAGATTAAAATATAATCCAAAATCAAATTTCAACATAAGCAAATGGGTTTATTGAGCTGTACTAATGAATGTAAAAAAACTCTCTATCGCAAATCAAATAGTTTTAAGTTTCACCTCTGTCTTTATCATTTTCGTTACCGTGGGCCTTTTGAGCTACAAGGGCATGAATGAAATAAACGCTAACCTGAACTACATTGTCAGAACGAGTATTCCTTCTGTAGAGACAGTCAAGAATATAAAGATTGATTTGTCTACAATAAGAAAGGATGAGTTTAGTACGGCTTTAAACCCAGAAAATGAATTGGTTAGTGAATGGCTAGAGATCCTAAGAGACCTTAAAAGGTCATTAAATGATAAGGTTAATTTATATAAATCATTGCCTGTTAGTGCGGAAGAAAAAGCACTCTTTAATGAGTTTATCTATGCTTGGCAACGATATGCTGACGCTACATATCATTATGAAAGTTTAATTTTAAGTGGGAACGCTACCGAAGCAAACCGTATAATTTTAGATAGCTACCCACTTTTTGCTAAAGCCATGTCAGAGCTAACCGAGCTTGAAGCACTGAATAATAAGAGCGTAGAGCAGTCTGAGCGCAAGGCTATTGCCGCTGTAAAAAGTTCTTTATTTACACTCGCTATCTCAGGCCTATTAATCGCAATAACTATTGTTCTGATTTGTTTAGCGCTGAGTAAGGCTATTAAAACACCGTTAGCGGTATCAGTTTCACTTGCAAGTAAGATTGCTCGAGGCGAGCTAAACCACGCGATTGTACTTGAAGATCTCGGTAACAACGAACTGGGCTTGCTGACTCAGTCTTTGGAAAAAATGCGTGCGCAACTACATGCCTTAATCACCATGATTAATGACTCTGCAATTCAACTAACCGCTGCGGTCGAAGAAGTAAATGCTATTTCCTATCAAAACGCACAAGGCATGAATACGCAGCAAAATGAATTACAATCGGTCGCCTCAGCAATGACTCAAATGCAAGCTGCGATCAGTGAAGTGGCTAAAAGTACAGAAATGGGGGCTGAGTCAGCAACTCAAGCGAGTGATAAAGCCAAAGAAGGTAGCAGTGCCCTTAAATCCAATATTAGTCATATTTCAGACGTTGCAGAAACCGTTTCCTCAGCTGGTGAGCTTGCCAATAACCTTGAAAAGAACTCTCACAATATCAATGTAGTCGTTGATGTGATCCGAGAAATTGCAGAGCAAACCAATTTATTGGCTTTAAATGCTGCAATTGAGGCCGCCCGTGCTGGGGCGCAAGGTCGAGGCTTTGCCGTTGTCGCCGATGAGGTGCGTTCTCTTGCACAAAGAACACAGGATTCCACCACACAAATTGTAGAGATTGTTAATGATCTACAAACCAAGTCAAAAGAAACGGGTATCGCGACCAAAAGCTGTGAACAAGGAATAGCACTTTGTGTAGAGCAGTCAGAAGTCGCAGGTAACATGATCCAACAAATTGAAAGCCAAATAGACAGTATTGCTGCCATGAGCACACAAATCGCTTCTGCCTGCCATCAACAATCCGTTGTTTCAGAAGAGCTGAACAAAAATATTGAGACAATCAACTATTCAGCGGTTGAAATGACCGAAGGTGCAAACCAAACGGCCACTGCATGTAATGAAATGAGTAAACTGGCTCATGACCTTAAAGCACAAGTAGATAGATTCACGCTCTAAGGTCACTCATCTGCTCAAACCATCGTCGCGCTTATTAGCTAAGGTAATTGCTGAGCGCGACGATTGGATTCCACAAATGCCCTCGCCGTTTCATGTTGGCTGTCTAATTGCAATAATTGTTGATAAATAGCTTGTGCGCTTTTCTTATCTCCCTGCTTGAGATGCGCTTCTGCAAGGCTGTCATAGGTGTTCACACTTTTTGGATGTGCAGCAACATTTACCTTAAAAAACTCGATAGCCGCATGGTAAGCACCAACTTCAAGTAATTGATAGCCGAAACGGTTTAGTCGGCGCTCGCTAAACCCCTGCCCTTCATGCACTTGTTGCTGATAACTTTTTATTGCTGCAGCAACGTCTTGTGCAGTAATGGTTGCAAACAGCGTTCGCTCTGCACTTAACCTTGGAACTTGCACTGCTTTACCCGCGAGTATATCAAGTAAGCCGTTCACCATATCTGTAAGCGGTGCACCACCTGTATTGTCCAACAAAATGATTACGGTTTGGTCTTCCAGCACTCTTGTGATCTTTGCGCCAAACCCGGGAATTCCGCCACTGTGATGAACCAGTGTTTTCGTTTGGTTCGCGACTTTTTGTTTGTTTATTTCCCAACCAAAGCCATAATTTCTATGCTTGGAGGGGATAAACAACAATGACTTTAACTCCGGAGATAATAACTTGTCGTGATAAAGCGCACGATCCCATTTATACATATCTTGTACTGTTGAGTACATTGCACCTGCTGAAAAAGGCACGCTCATATCTATAAAGTCCGCGTGTTTTACGCCCGCTAGCGTCGTATCGTAACCACTAGCTAGGCCTTTAATCAATTTCTTATGGTCGGCAAATCCTGTATCTTTCATATCAAGTGGCAACAATATGTGCGTTTCAAGTAGTTGCCAGTAACTTTTTCCTGTCACACGTTCAAGGATCCGCCCAAGTATGGTGTAACCGGCATTGCTGTAACGAAATGCCGAGCCTGGCTTAAACCGTAAGTCACCTGAGCAGAATATCTTGATAAATTCATCTCTGTGGTAAGGGTTATGGCTTTGTACACGACGAAATTCTGGATGTCTAAATACATCAGGAAGACCCGACGTATGATTAAGTAATTGCCGTATGGTAATTTGCCTTCCTGTATCGTTTCTATATTCCGGCAGATAGCTAACAATATTGGCATCGAGGTTAATACGACCTTGCTCCACCTGTTGTAAAACCAAAACAGCCGTAAACTGTTTTGTCACCGATGCAAGCTTAAATTTAGTACTGGGCTGGTTTGCTATTTGCCACTCAATATTGGCAAATCCATAACCCTGCTGTAATAAAATGTCTGACCCTTGCGCAATCAAAACCGCACCATCGAACTCTTTAATCTGATGATACTGCGCGATATAACTATCTAGCTTCTGTTGTAACGGCTCTGCTGCATCAGCAGACAGGGAAAATAAATACAAAAACAACAGTAAATTAACGAGTACTTTCATGTAAATCCTTGTTTATTATGATGACACACCTTACTCTACGGATCTGTTGTTGGCTTGCTAGTGTGCTTGAGTGACTTTAAGTGACATAAAAATTAAAAGCTTTTAAATCAATAAAATAATAAAAATAGGATTTATAAATTGCAGTATCAATTGAATCAAAAATGGCATTTTGATGTCAGTTCACGCACCATCAGCCATAATGAAACCTGTCACACACTGACACCTCTGAGCCATAGATTATTGCTCACCCTAATTGAACATGCACCCGACCTTGTGACTTATCAGCAACTAGAACAGCAGGTATGGCTTGGGCGAATAGTGACCCATGATGCAATAAAAAAACAAATAGCGAGATTAAGAAAACAGCTTAATGATGATGCCATCCAGCCAGAGTATATTGTGTCTGAACGCAGCTTTGGATACCGCCTTAGTGCAACTGTAGAGAAAGTGAATCACCAGCCACTGGTGCCGACCACAAAACGGTTTTCGATTATCACGGTGTCAGCAATTAGTTTTGCTCTACTCTTCGCGTTAGGAATTTATCAATACTTCCTCACAACATTAAAGCATGCAGAAAACACTGTTACGGTGCTGAGTGTGGCGCAGCAACATGTTGCGCAGGAAACCGCAGAAGATAATTTACGTGCCATCACGCTGTATCAGCAAAGCATTAATACCTCGCCAGCTGTAAATGAAAGTTATAAAGGCTTAAGCCAAGCATTACTAGATGAACATAAATTATATAATCAAACTGAAGATGCCCTCGAACAAAGTTTAATAAATGCAAAAAAAGCGCTTGATTTAACCCCTACCAGCCCATCAGCGCAGCGACTTCAAGCTCAAGCCCATGCGCTACAAGGTCGCTATAGTCTGGCACAACAGCAACTCACAGAAATGGTCGCTGATACGCCTGACTGGCCTTTACTTAAAGCAAACTTAGCCGAGTCCTACTTGTCACAAGGCAATACCATTAATGCCTACCCGTTAGCACGCCAAGCCTACGAAAGCTCCTCTAGCGAACCAAAGATCGTTGCTACCTATCTTAACTGCCTACGCAAAATGTATATGACTCAGTGGTTTGAAAACGTTTATAACAATGCAAGTCCCACAGTAAAAGCATCTCCTTGGGTGCAACTGGAATACATAAAGCTTTTGCAGCAACAAGGAAAACATAAAACAGCGACTCAACAACTTAATGTATTAGCCAGCACCGCTTCACATTCTCAAGCGCTAAATTGGTTCACCGCCCTTTCTTATCTTAGTGAATACCATCATAAACAAGCCGTTGACACTTTATCGCTGACTGTTGAAAAACAAGGGAAATATGCTTTATTTAGCCGATTATATTTATCATTACTCACCGCTCAGCCTAAATTGATAAACAGATACCAAAATGACATCCTCACTCTCATTGAAGCTGGTAACCAAGATCCTGAGTTAGTATTTAGCCTTGGTCTTATTAGCCTTTACCATCAACACAATGTTAAGGCCAAGCGCTATTTCAAACAGGCTATATTACTGGGGTTTAGTGATGAATTTAGGTTTAAAGCATTACCCTTCAACCTCACAGCAGAGCAAACTCACTTTATAGATATCATTATCCAGCAACTCAATGTCTCAAACTTAAAGAGAAGGGTTAAGCGCACGCCAAAGTAGCCACGATACATGATCTAACGATAAGTGGGGACGAATGATAAAGATAACCCTGCTTAAGGCTGGCAAAAAACGAACGAGTTTATACCAATCGTATTAATACTTACTCAATTTTAAGGAGTATATCTTACTGTTGCATCGTGCCAAACTCAGCCGCTCAACAGCAAGTTAATATCTGAAATCTAATTGCGATATTAGACACTCACTCAACTCGTATTTGGACAAAAACGAGCTAGGTCGTCAGCTGTATTAGATGAATTTCGTATAACAGTTTCTATGGGCTAGTGCCCCAATAAGGAACTGATAAAAGTTTGGCTAAAAAAGCGAGGTACGAGAGCAGCCAAGCTTGTTAAGTCCATTCGTTGATTTTCTTGTTATATTTATTTTTCACTTTTCTTATTGGGTAAATAAACCCAGCCTTTACTTTTTACACAATCCAACGTTCTACTTGTTAAATTTTGAATACCATTAAGTATTGGCTTGAATGATTGGTCGTCGAATATTGGTTTAATAGACACGTCTCTTCTACTATTTTTAAGCACGATAAAAGCAAGACGATGCATTAAATAGTCGCTAGAATATTGCTTTAATCTTTCAGGGTCTGACACTTCCAATTCACCAAACATAAAAGACTCACCCGAAAACGATTGTTTTAAACATTCATTGTATTCTGTTTTATAAGGCTCTTCAGTTACAGCGATTTTTCCATATTGACTATGTTCCACGTGCCCGCTCTGAGGTTTTAACACTTGTTTTTCAAAATAATTATTAATATCTGACTGGGAGGCTTTTACAACATGCCAGGGGCGGAGCATACTTTGATTACTTATAAACCAAAGAATACCTGTGCCCTAAATTTGTCGTTCCAGCCAGCGGTTTTCAATTTGCTGCGTTGACTCGGTAAGCCGCATTCACACTGCTTGAGCA
>NZ_WEHZ01000006.1 GCF_012641745.1 Pseudoalteromonas peptidolytica | reverse complement strand
CATCGGTTTCTTTGAGCACAGCTATGATCTGAGATTCTGTAAAACGTGACTTTTTCATCGTTGTCTCCTGTTTGTGGTATTACAGAAAACTCTAATTAAACATGTCTCATGTTAAGGGAAGTGGACACAGCAAGATTCTGTGCCCCTGCAGATACTCCCACTTTTAAATCAAACGGCGTAAACTTTTTTTCAAGAAAAGCATCAAGCACTCCCGCAGTAAAAATACCTTTTTGACCTCCACCCTCAGCAATAATTGCAGAGCGTATATTATTTGCCATAGTGTGCTCTTTTGTTATGTAAAACTATGCTTCACTCTATTTACTGAGGACAAAACCCTATAAATTCAAGTTTTCATTCGGTAATAAAAATGCCCTGCTGAGCATCAAAGTTCAAGCAAGGCATTTATGGTACTCTCCGAGTGACTAGGATGAGATTAGAGTTTGGTTACTGAACTCTCTAATGGCCTTTTCAAAAAGGTGACCAATAACGCTGGTAAAATGGTGAGTGTTACGATAGTTGCCATAGCAATACCGCAAAGCACTATCATGCCCACTCCCCGATAAAGTTCAGAGCCTTCTCCTGGAATAAAGACCAAGGGTGCAAGACCACATAGCGTCGTCATTGTCGACATGACAATCGGTTTTAATCGTGTTTGCAGTGCCGAGATCACAGCTTCATAAACACTCATTGAGGTGTTTTCCAGATTTCTACGACTTTGATCAACGATTAGTATTGGGTTATTTACCACAGTTCCAAGCAAGATTAAAAAGCCAAGCATAGTGATCATGTCAAAAGGCTGATGAAAAGCTCCTGTAACACTTCCAATACCATTGATAGCAATCAAACCCAGTAAACCGCCAGCCATACCGAGGGGGACTGTTGCCATAATAAATAATGGATAACCCCAGTGTTTAAAAATAGCGACCAACAATAAATAACAAAGTGCCAATGCAACGATAAAATTACTACCTAACGCTTCTTTTGTTTTGTCCAGTTGGTCGGCTGCCCCACCAATACTCACATTGACACCGGGCAACAGATCGCCTTGTCTCTGAAGCTGTGGTAACAACTCGGTTCTAACCAACTCCTGTGCTTGCTCAAGCGCCACATTTCTTGGTGGAATGATATAAACAGTCACCGTTCTGCGACCATCAACTCGGCGCAAACTATCGCTGTCAGCTTTTTCTTGCAGATCCGCTAAGGAGCTTAATGGGATTAGGCCAGCTTTAGTGACAACGGGCGACTGCGCAAGTTGTGACAGGCTTTGCTGATTTCCTGCCTCTGAAAACAAGAAAACATCCACTTTATCGTCGCCTAAAATAAGCTCATCGACATAAGCACCATCACTCAAGGCCGCTACCGTGTAGCCCAATTCATCTGCACTCATACCGACCTCAGCGAGCCGCTGCCACCTAGGTTGAATTTCAATGAGAGGTTGGTCAAGAGTCAGTGAAGAAGGTGCCGAATCTATCTGAGGGTTATCAAACACCTCTCCTGCCAATCGGTAAACCGCATCTGCAGCGCGATAAAGTGCTGTTTGATCTGTGCCGCTAATGTCCAAGGCAACAGCTCTAGAACCACCATCATTACTTGAAATGATAGATCCTCTAGAAGAAAATGCACGCATGCCTGGATAGCTTCTAAATTTACTCGTGATCGCATCCATCATCTCGTCAATGTATTCGCCATTATACGGCTCGCTTAATAGCCAAATACTGCCAACACCGACGGACATTGAATAATATTTAAGAGGTGGTAACTGTGTTTTCCCCGCAACAAAATCACTATCGTCATTTTCCAGATGCTTGTTCAAGTACGGGAGTATTTCGTCACCAATCTTCTGCATATGGCTAAGGTTATACCCTGGCGGCGCTATCATCATCGAAAACGCTTTGGGCTCTTCACCTTCTGGTAGATACTCAGCTTTTGGCATAAATAGCCATGCACCACCTAGCAGTAACACACTCCCCAAAACAATACACCCAACACGAGCAGAACTGCTTGATAGCAGAACTGGAACAACTTTTGGCAACGTCAGTGTTGATAGCATGCCGCTGGTAATATTCTTGCACGCGAAATTCGCATTTGCAGCAGGCACGACGAATAACGCAACTAGCATAGAAGCGATGATCGCAGCGGAAATTGCAATAGCGACATCTGAATATAACTGCCCTGCTTCTTGCTGAATAAATAAAATCGGCGCGAACACAAGCACGGTAGTCAGTGTTGACGCCAGTACGGCTGGCCACACTTCTTGTACGCCAGAGATAGCCGCTTGCAACTTATCTAGCCCACGACGTCTGGCTTGCTCTATATTTTCAAGCACAACGATAGTGTTATCAACCGTCATCCCAATAGCAAACGCGACTCCAGCTAAAGAAATAACATTAATCGTCCTATCAAAAAGTAGTAATCCCAAAAACGCTGCAATAGTACAAATAGGTACGCCCATTACACCAATGAGTGTAGAGCGTGGGCTTTTTAAAAACCAAAACATCACCAAAGTGGCGAGGAGCGCGCCTAAAATAAGGTTGGTCCATACGTTTTCAACAGATCCTTTGACATAACGAACGTCGTCACTGAGCAACGTTAGCTGTAAACCATTGTGTGAGAGCATGTCACGATTGATACGCGCCACTACCTGCATCATTTCTTCTTTTATCGCCATCACGTTAGAGCCACTTTCTCGTCTAACCGAGAGCATTAATGCTCGTTCGCCGTTGTTATATGCAACATCTCTGACCTCGTAGTGGTCAAGCTTGACTTCAGCAATATCTTTTAGTTTGATAGTCGTATTCTGGCGTTGACTAACTACCAATTCCTCCAGTGCTTGTGCAGATTGAAAACGACCGACCATCCGCAGTAAATAGCGACGTTTGCCACTGTCTATATCCCCAGCTGACGCATCTTGGTTGCGACTTCTTATCGCATTTCTAACATCAACCAAACTAATTCCGCGACTTGCTAGTTTTTGTTGGTCGACCAAGATTTGCACCTGATAAAGTGCACCACCACGGACGTTAACTTGAGAAACACCGGAAACTCTTTCCATCTCTGGACGAATAAAGTCTTCGGCATAATCACGCAGCATATCAATATCGATGTTGAGCGGATTACCTGATTGTGGCTTTAAGTTAAAGAACATAAACGCATTGCTCGAAAATGAGCTGCTATACAACACTGGTTGATCAACATTTTCAGGATAATTTGGCACTTGAGACAATGCGTTACTGACATTTATCAGTGCTTCATTTACATCAACACCAAAAGGAAACTCTAATTCAATCTCGGCTTCACCAGTACTTGCATAACTCGACATCCGCTTGAGATTGGCAAGGGAGCGTAGGTATCGCTCTTGCTCTATTAATATTTCCTTCTCTACGTCTTGAGGTGTTGCCCCGGGCCAATTTGTAACAACAGAGATTGTTCTTACTTCCAGATCAGGGATCATTTGTACGGGGATCTTAAATGCAGCAACAATACCTAATATTGAACAGATTAATACCGTCACGGCAACGAGAATGGCATGCTTTACACTCGCTTTTAACATGACTACTCCTATAGCCTCGGCACGATATTTAACAGCTGATCGGCTTGTAACAACTCATTGCCTTCCACTACCACTTGCTCACCAACCTGCAAGCCTGAAGTCACTTCAATATATCCGTTTAATCTACTACCTACTTTTATGTGTTGGCGCTTTGCTTTACCGTTATCTACAACGAATACGCTGAAGCCACCATCAGGGTGACGCAGTACTGCATCATTTGGAATAACGACACTTTGTAGTGCATCGACCAGAGGCAGTTGCGCTGTCGCTGAAGCGCCGACTCGCAGCCCGCTATCTGTTGCTACAACCAGTCGAAGTAGAAAAGTCCGGCTAGCTTGGTCGACTACAGGAAGCTTAGCTAATACTTTTGCTTGATGTACCAAAGAAGTATCACCAGCGACATTGAAATTAACTGCGCTGCCAACTTTAACCAGTTGGAAATACTCCTGAGGTACTTGTAAATCAAGCCAAAGTGTTGCTTCGCTTACCAATTCAAAGACGGTTTGGCCTCGGGTTACCCACTCACCTAAGTCAACCGTACGTTTTGCAATAACACCGGAAAAAGGTGCGCGTAATTGGTGTCTATTTAACAATTCTTGTTGATATGTAATATTTGCTCGCGCTTCTAATAACGAGGCCTCTGCTAATTTCAGTCTAGTGTTTCGCTCTGCAAGCTCTGTTTGTGCAAACAATTTTTGTTTTGATAAGGATTTGGCTTCGTTTACGAGCCTTAATGCGTTATTTCGTTCAACTTGAGCTCGCTCTAGAGCCGCTTCTAAACTTTTAAGCTCCGCGTTTATCAATGCGGCATCTAAACCTAGCAGGACAGTTTGTGCAGTAACTATATCACCGGTTTCAGCTAAAATAGTTGTCACCACGCCATCCGTTAAGCTTGATACCTCAGCATGCTGGGCGGCGCTGATCGATCCTGTTAAAGATAATGTTCGTTGAAGTTTCTGTTGTTTCACTTCTGCCACTACCACATTGGCAGCATCAGCAAATAAATAGAAAGGCAACAGGAATAAAATTAAGCAAACGCTTTTCATATTACATTGTTCCAAAATTATTTGACCATAACCCTTTGAGTTCACACTCGAAGAATACAAGCAGATTGACAAACTGTTCCGTCCAATACGTAAAGTTGCCAAAACGAGGACACATTAACACAAATAGCAATCATTACCATCCAAACATGTTAAATGGAATAAAAAGGTAGTTGATATGATGTTAAAGGTAGCAATCAAAAAGCGACTAGCAATAATCTCTTAAATATAAAGTTGTGCATAGACAAAGTTTGATTGCATATATCTTGGTTGAAACTGACCTGAAGAGCGTTAAAAATCGATTGTGAACGATAGTCCCTGACTAGTGAGCTAGGAAACGCGTTTAAACAGCAGGCAATCTACTCATTTCATAGTGAACGAAGCCGCCGAAGAATAAATAATCGGCGGCTTTTATAAAAGTTACAGTGGTTGTGTTAAATCTAACTGATACAGCGCAAATCCATTTTCGTTGGTTTTTCCGGTAGGGAGAATATGAATAAACTGCTGGCTATATAACTCTGCATCAGTGCTCGCTGAGCTAAAAAACTCAATATGTGCGCCAACCACAGGAGAAAATGACCAGTTCATATCAGCGGATGGATCTAAACCCTTTGCACCATTTTTTTCACTGACATACGTAATATAATCTGCAACGACCTGACGGTTCTCATTTGGTGAATCCACCACTATTTTATCAGCTGATACGTTTGGAAAGTTACCGCCGCCCGAAGTGCGATAGTTATTTGTTGCCACTAAGAAAATTTGCTCATCTGTTACTAGCTCGCCTTGATATTTAAGTGCTTTGATCCGATTACCGTTAGAGACCTTGTCACCATTTGCTGCGTAACGCGCAGGCTCGGTAACATCAATCTGATAAGTTACGCCATCTAACACGTCGTAATTATAAGAAGGAAAATCGGGGTTGATCAACGCCTGAACCCCCTCAGTGTTTGCTGTGATCTGGTTAAATTGTCCAGCAGACATTTCAAGCCATTCACGAACTTCAGCACCCGACAGCTTCAGTACTTTGAGCACATTTGGATAAATATACATATCAGCTACGTTACGATAAGCAATGTCTCCGGCAGGAATAGCGGTGAAATCATCGGGCCCACCTCGACCTGCGCGAAATGGCGCACCAGCGGAGAGAATAGGCAGACCTTCCAACTCCGTACCTTGAACGATTTTTGCGGTATACCATGCTTGTGAATCAGTAACGATCTGGATAGATGGATCGTCATTAACCAAGGCGAAATAGCTATTAACGGTATTGGTAATTTTTGCGAATGGTTCATTGACCCAAGTCCGCGTTTCATTATGCTCATGACGAATCGCGGCTTCAATAGTTGCATCGCTCTCTACCAAAGAAACAGTATTACGATTATCATCAGTCTCGTAAATTGGCCTGAGCATTGACTGAGAATCAACCACAACCCATTCTCCTGAATTAAACCGAACATCTAAGTCGATAATACCTAAATGATTTCCCCAAAACCCCGGCATCACCGCTGCAACACCATTAATCGTACCCTTTTCGTTATCAATACCATAAGCTTGTAAATCGCCGTAGCCAGCCCCGGGAAAATTGGCGTGTGCATGGCCGAACATAATGGCATCAATACCTTCAACTTTCGACAGCGCATAAGAGGCATTCTCAGCCATTGGTTTATCAGCGCTTACATCTAACCCTGAATGTGGAATAGCAACAATGATATCCGCACCCTCAGCTTTCATTTTGGGTATATAATATTCCGCCATTTTTATAATATCTTTGGCTATCACCTTACCTTCAAGGTTGGCCTTATCCCACTGCATAATTTGCGGTGGCACAAACCCAATAAACCCAACGTTAATCACTTGCTCCTTACCAAGTTCATCAAGAAACCGTTTTTCTTTAACAATGTAAGGGGTAAAAAAAGGGACGTCATTTGATTCGTCTTCGTCGCCATCAACTTTAAACACATTGGCACTAATATAAGGAAAATTGGCATCATTAATTGCCTCTTCCAAAAACTCTAGGCCGAAATTAAATTCGTGGTTACCAATATTTGCAACGTCATACGTTAATGTATTCATCGCTTTGTAAACAGGATGAACGTCTCCTTCCTTTAAGTCTTTTATCTTAGCTATATAATCACCAAGTGGGCTGCCTTGGATTAAATCGCCATTATCAACAAGCATGGCGTTTTTCACTTCGCTTCTAGCATGGTGGATCAAAGCTGCAGTTTTAACTAGTCCAACTTTGTCATCTTGCTTGTCAGAAAAGTAATTGTAGTTCAGCATGTTTGCATGTAGATCCGTAGTCTCTAATAAGCGTAGAGAAACCAAAGTGCCCTCTTTGGGAAGATCAGCTACCTTAGGTATATTTATTTCAACGTCATTATCAGAGTCTGAGCAACCAGTTATTATACTTGCCACACCTAAAAGCAGTGCTATTGGGAGTCGTGTTGTATTCATAAGTCCTTTCTTAGCGTTATCTGCATACTCACGTATGCTTAAGTGAATTTTATACCAACTTTCTTAATTAAGTGGTCTACTTTGAGGCCAGAAAATCTTGTCGATAACACCGCTTCCGCGTCCTGCTCACGCCGAGGTACCTACGTCCTGTAGGCAAGGCAAAAATTTTGCTATTTAGTTGTTCTAAATAAGAAATTTTTAACGTGGTTAGCGTCAGATTTACTCCTTCAAATTGAGCAAGTATTAAGTCAAATTGGTATTAGTATTGCCTATCAATATCAAGCCATTGCATTTTGCATGGCGGATGTCACTATACGAGGTAAAAAAGTCAGAGAAGCTAAAAATTTGTGGCAGTTAAATGCAACAAATATGACGTTATTAAATCTATTAGTTGATGATGAAAAGAGCCTATGTATGACAGAGATTTATAAGCTGTTGGACAATTTATCCAACTGACTACATTTGCACACTAAACTGAGTTAATGTTAATTTGGGACTGGTGAAAGAATAATCGTTTTACTCTATTTCAACCTTGTGTAGTAGCAAAAGCAAGCTAGAGTTATTCGCAAACTTTGAGTGTATATAATTTATTTAATTAGCTTGATGTCATAATATTTCGATAAATATTTCGTAAATTTCAGGATAAGTGTCGATAAGTTACCCTTCTCAACTTTTTCAGGAATTGATGAATTTCACTGTAGCTTAGAAGGTAACCGTTATTGATAGTAATATGAATACTTTAAATAAAAGCAATAAAATTATAAAATCGCGGCAGAGTTGAAAGTTCAAATGGAATAGAAAGTATATGGAATTCACTGAAGGCAGTAATCTTAAATTCAAAGTATCTTCCTGTCTTGATGAAAATGCATTACAGCAAATCGAGACAACGTTTTATGGCGGCGATGCAAAAACCGCATGTAAGCAGCAGGTCGAATTATTTTTTAAACAACCCACACACCTTTCCTTAAGCTTTTCCAGAAATAGTAACCAGTTTTCGCATCAGCGGTTTATAAAAAAATCTTATGATGTGGCAAAAAAGCTTGGCTTTAGGGCAAATTCAATCCCCAACAGAAGTACCTTAATAGTGCTGGGGTTGGGTGCTGGTTACCATATACCACTGTTACTTGAGAAGTTAAATTACGTAGATGTAATTGTTATCGAAAATAACAAAGAGTTAGCAACTATTGCGAACAACAATATAGATCTCAGTTTTATACGCGAAACATGTATAAAAAGAGGTGGGAACTTAAAAGTTCTACAGTGTCAAAACTACTCATCATTTCTATTTCAGGTAAAACAGTACTTAACCGAGCGGCATTGTGGAATACTTGCTGACATTAGCTTGTATCGGCACTATAACAACGGTCTTTTTGACGAAATATATGAACACTTCACAGAGTGGAGAAATTCTCTTGTAAGCATGTGGGGATATGCCGAAGATGAAATCATAGGTATAAGACACACGTTAGCAAATAATGATAGCTTAAGAGTGTTTAAAAAATCGGACTTCTCTTGCTTTTCTGACACAACAGCATTAATTGTTGGAAACGGCCCATCATTAGACTTAGTCATCCAAGATATAAAAAGCTTTAAAGGCCTAATCGTTTCCTGTGGTACCTCTTTAGCTAGCTTACTAAAAAATAATATCACTCCGCATATACATGTAGAAATGGAAAGAACTGAAAGTAATCACACGTTGAAAGAGCGTTATCTAAGTGATCCGGCATTAAAAAATACAGTTTTGCTGACATTAAACACTGTTTCACCAAAAACATTATCTTTATTTAAAAATAAACTTGTTTTTTTCAAAGCTAACGATTCAGCATCAGAAATAATAAAGCTAAGCAATAATGTTGATCTTTTGTATCACTGTAATCCAACGGTAACAAATGCAGCTGCCGCAGCGCTAATCTACATGGGAGTTGAGAAAATTATATTGTCTGGATGTGACTACGGGTTTATTGATGAAAAAGAACATCATAGTATACATTCTCAATACTACAATGAGAGTGACCGCCTAAGTAAATCCAAATTTAAAGGTAGCTTTTATGTAAAAGGAAATAATACCGATAAAGTACTTACGACAAGGATATTTAATGAATCAAAAAAAGCATTGGAGTCTTTATTCAAAGCAAATAAAAAAGTTAAAGTTTACAACATAGGTATTGGCGCAAAAATAGATGGTGCGTTGCCTACTCAGAAACTCCCATGCGATGCCGCTAAATATAATAATGAATATTTTTTAAATACACTTTCTACATTTAAAGCTATCAACTCTACTCGTGAAGTTATAAACATAAACCTCATATCTATGATTGAAATAATAGATAAACTAAATATAAAGATAGAATCTTCTTTTACCTATGAGGACGTTGTTAACGGACTTTCAAAAACTATCAGAGAGTTAGAGGAAAATACCTATGATAGAGCTGCAATGATCCTTCTATCAGGAAGTCTTAAATATATTTTGTTTTCAATACAAAACCACACAAATCACATATCAAAAAATAGTGAGGATATATATATAAAAGAAGTAAAGGAAGATCTTATAAGAGCTATCAAAGAAATAAAGCAAGAAATTATAAATTTAAGTAAGGATAGATAATGAAATTCAACATCTTAGCAGTGTTACCCCTATCAGTTGTTTTGGTAAACACTACTCAATCAGTAGCTTCTGCTGCGGACAATATCAGAGAAACCACGCAACATAGTGCTGCATATCAACTAGGCTCTGAATATAGCGCCGATATATTTAGCACAGGTGACTCATTTGGTGCAGGTGACTCATTTGGTACCGGTGACTCATTTGGTACCGGTGACTCATTTGGTACTGGTGACTCATTTGGTACCGGTGATTCATTTGGTACTGGCGATTCATTTGGTACCGGTGATTCATTTGGTACTGGCGATTCATTTGGTACTGGCGATTCATTTGGTACTGGCGATTCATTTGGTACTGGCGATTCATTTGGTACTGGCGATTCATTTGGTACTGGCGATTCATTTGGTACTGGCGATTCATTTGGTACTGGTGACTCGTTTGGTACTGGTGATTCAGCTGGTAGTTCAACGTTTCCATATTCTAGTGCTGAAATAACCAAAGGCGTATTAGTTATTGAATATGAGCAATATGGATTTAAATCCCCTCTTTATGACATCTGTGTAAGAACAAATAAAAACTTAGTTATAGCTAGAGCGACTGAACAAACAGAGATTTATAGAGGTGCAGACTTTATTGTTAGAGGCAATTACAAAGTTAAGAAAAATATTTTAACTTTGAAGCTCGGTGCTACTGATACTCATAAATTAGAGAAGTTCGTTTTTAAAGCAAGCGATGATCCAAATTATACCTTTATGGGTGATTGGTACATCAATAAAAATAATAAGACAAGAGTATACGCGCAATATCTCTCTGAAGATTATTACTATGCTTATGGCTGTGACTTAAAGCTAGGACAATAAAAAAAGCCAACGCTCATGGAGCGTTGGCTTTTTCTTCGTTGTATAACAGTATTTTGTTATGAAGCTACAATACTATCGTTAACCGCTTTTAGTGCTGCTGCTGGATCTTTAGCTTGTGTGATAGGACGACCGATAACGAGATAGTCACTCCCTGCTTGCACAGCTTTTTGTGGTGTCATAATGCGTTTTTGGTCACCAGCATCAGTTCCTGCTGGTCGGATCCCTGGAGTGATAAGTTTAAACTCTTCACCAAGCTCACGTTTTAACAATTCGGCTTCTTGTGCAGAACAAACGACTCCATCAAGACCTGACTCCTTTGCAAGTTTTGCTAAATATAGCACTTGCTCTTGCGGAGTCTTTTCAATTCCAAGTTTAAGCAATTGGCCCTGATCCATACTGGTTAAGACTGTAACGGCAATAAGTAGCGGTGCTTTATCACCGTAGACTGTTAAGGCTTCTTTCGCCTTTGACATCATTTCATGACCACCACTTGCATGAACATTCACCATCCATACCCCTAGCTCAGCAGCAGCTGCTACTGCTTTTGCGACTGTATTGGGAATATCGTGAAACTTTAGGTCCAAGAATACATCAAAGTCCATGTCTACAAGTTTTTTTACAAACTGTGGGCCAAAATAGGTAAACATTTCTTTACCCACTTTCAATCGGCATTCGTCAGGTGAAAGTTGAGAAACAAATGATAATGCAGTGTCTTCATTATTATAATCAAGCGCAATCAAAACCTTTTTAAAATCTTGTGTCGACATAGTTACCCTATTTGGCCAAATCAAAAATTTAATAACCGTCTAATCCACGGCTTGGAGCAAGAGACTCCCAGTGTTTACATGAGGGACATAACCAATACATCGTATGGCTTGTAAACCCACAATGACCACATTGATAATTTGGTTTAGTCGCAATATAAGACTTAACCAGTTTATCAATTTCTTGCAATACGTGATCAATTTTAGCATCTTTACCACTTAAAAGTTGTAGCAAATAACTAAAGCCTCTAATTGATGGTTCACGCTTTAAACTATCAGTTAGAAACTCTACGGCCTCTGAGATTTTCCCTTGTCTTACCATACCTTGGCAAAACTTTATTCTAATCAATACCCCACCTTTCTCTAATAACTCAGATATCAACTCAAAGAACTGTTCGTGAATGTTTAATTTAACATAACAAGATTCAAGCTCTTCTAACACTAGAGGAGCCATAAATACAAACTGACTTACAAGTTTACGCCAATAATATATACACTTAACATAGTCATCGTGTTTATACGCATCTTTTCCCATTTCATAAAGAGGTCTAACCGTTTCATGGGCAAGAGAGGTCGCCTTTTCAAATAAGCTTGGATTATTTTCGAGAACGGCAGCTTCACAGTAAAAATTTGCAATCGTTGCACAATGGGAATTTTTTTTGAATAACTCAGAATGCGCCTCATACATATGCATTCCTTTACGCCAGTCTCTAGTTTGAGAGTAGAGGTTTAAAATCGGATCAAGCGCCTCTTTAAAACCCAATTTTACTAGAATAACTAAGTGCTCCTCGGCACTATCTAATAAACCTGCCAATATGTAATCTTGAGCAAGTTCTAAACGGCATGATTTAACAACTTCTTCATCAAGATTTGGCTGTTTAAGTAACAGTTCATGAATTTTGATTGCTCTATCTAGCTCTCCTCGCTTCCTAAATAAAGATGCAAGGGTAAGATAATGATCTACTGAATCTGCAGAGACTTCTAAAAGTTTGGTAAGATGTTCAAGACCTTGATCTTCCTCTCTATCTAATAGGAACTTCAGGCCTTTACTATATTCTGAGGTGATCTGCCTGCTTTGTTCTAGAGCTTGATTTTTAGCACTATTTTTACCCATAACATAACCGTATGCAGCGGCCACAGGTAGTAATAAAAACAGCAGCTCGATCATGACTAGCGTTCGGTTGCTTGGCTAAGCTTACTATTACTTTTTTTTAGGCGATGGTTCTGCCATTTAAGCTTAGATAAAACCGGTGCGGTTACCAATAAGCCAATCATTATTCCAAACGCTAAACAAATGCTCATTAAGGTTGCGAGTGGTAACTCTGCACTTGCAATTACAAAATTGACACCAACTACTTGTGGATTTTGTGTTCCAACTAAAAATGCAATCAGTATGGCAACAACAGCTAATCCCTTTTTCAATACTGCAACCAAGTTTTGCTCCGTTAGACTTAATTATTTAAGCTTTCGTTTACTCTATCGCGCAGTTCTTTGCCTGGCTTAAAGTGCGGGACATATTTACCGTCTAATTCAACTGTTTCGCCAGTCTTAGGATTACGACCAGTACGAGGTGAACGGAAATGAAGCGAGAAACTACCAAAACCGCGGATCTCTATGCGTTCCGAGTCTGATAATGAGCCAGCCATTTGTTCAAGGATTTCTTTTACCGCATTTTCTACATCTTTAACAGGAACATGAGCGTGCTGCAGTGCAAGTTGTTCTATCAATTCAGACTTTGTCATAATGTTTCCTTTAAGGGTATAAGGAAGGGCTAAGCGCCCTTCCTAGTGTAAAGACTTATTAATTAGTCTTTTTGAGCATTTTTGAAAGCTGCAGCCATTGCGTTTTCGAACGCAGGCTCTTCTTTCTTAAGCTTCTCTAGAGCTTCTTTTTCTTCAGCTTCGAAGATAGCTTTAACTGATAGGCTGATAGTACGATTCTTACGATCAACACCTACAAATTTAGCTTCGATTTCGTCACCTTCAGAAACAGCAGCAGTTGCGTCTTCAACACGCTCCTGTGCGATGTCAGCTACACGGATGTAACCTTCAACGCCTTCACCTAGCTCTACAGTTGCGCCTTTAGCGTCAACTTCAGTCACTTTACCTTTAACAATAGCACCTTTTTTGTTGGCGTCTAGGTAGTTAGTGAATGGATCAGCATCGATTTGCTTAACGCCTAGAGAGATACGCTCACGCTCTGGGTCAACTTGTAAAACGATAGCTGTGATTTCGTCACCTTTCTTGTACTCACGTACAGCTTCTTCGCCTGGAGTATTCCAAGAGATGTCAGATAGGTGTACAAGACCGTCAATACCACCGTCAAGACCGATGAAGATACCAAAGTCAGTGATTGACTTGATCTTACCAGAAACTTGGTCGCCTTTATTGTTAAGACGAGCAAATTCTTGCCAAGGGTTAGCTTTACACTGCTTAAGACCAAGAGAAATACGACGACGCTCTTCGTCAATTTCAAGAACCATAACTTCAACAGTATCACCTAGTGAAACTACTTTTGAAGGGTGGATGTTCTTGTTAGTCCAGTCCATTTCTGAAACGTGTACTAGACCTTCAACGCCTTCTTCGATTTCAACGAAACAGCCGTAGTCAGTTAGGTTAGTTACGCGACCAGTAAGCTTTGCACCTTCTGGGTAACGACCAGCGATAGCAGCCCATGGATCTTCGCCAAGTTGCTTAAGACCTAGAGAAACACGAGTCTTCTCTTTGTCGAACTTAAGTACTTTAACGTTGATTTCGTCACCTACGTTCACGATCTCTGAAGGGTGCTTAACACGCTTCCAAGCCATGTCAGTGATGTGTAGAAGACCGTCAACACCGCCTAAGTCTACGAATGCACCGTAGTCAGTAAGGTTCTTAACGATACCTTTAACTTCTTGACCTTCAACAAGGTTTTGAAGTAGTTCTTCACGCTCTTGAGAGTTTTCAGACTCGATAACAGCACGACGTGAAACAACAACGTTGTTGCGTTTTTGGTCTAGCTTGATTACTTTGAACTCTAGCTCTTTACCTTCAAGGTGAGCGGTGTCGCGAACTGGACGTACATCAACAAGTGAACCAGGTAGGAATGCACGGATTGAATCAACTTCAACTGTGAAACCGCCTTTAACTTTACCGTTGATAACACCAGTAACAGTCTCTTGCTCTTCACAAGCTTTCTCAAGACGGATCCAAGCTTCGTGACGCTTAGCTTTTTCACGAGAAAGGATAGTCTCACCGAAACCGTCTTCGATTGCATCTAGTGCTACGTCTACTTCGTCGCCTACTGCAACTTCTAGTTCACCAGCAGCATTTTTGAATTGCTCTGCAGGGATTGCACTTTCAGACTTAAGGCCAGCGTCAACAAGAACAACGTTGTTCTCGATAGCGATTACTGTACCTTTAACGATTGAGCCTTGCTCAACTTCAAAACCCTGTAGGCTTTCTTCAAATAACTGCGCAAAATTTTCTGACATACTAAATACGTCTCTATAAAGTTAAATTACCAATTAGCAACCATGCTGCATGGGGTTGTTAAATAAACACTAGCTTCCTGCCTGTGTCATTAAAAAATTACTTCGGCAAGCAACTTTTAGGAAGCTTACCTGCCACAATGGCGTCTTGGATAAAAGACATAACCTGTTCGAACACTTGCTCAGCGTTATGCTCTGTTGTGTCAACAACAATAGCATCACTGGCAGGCACTAATGGGGCAACCTTGCGATTCATATCGCGATCATCGCGAGCTTTAATGTCTTCCAACAGACCACTTAGTGTAACATCATGGCCTTTTTCATTCAACTCAACAAATCGTCTACGAGCACGTTCTTCTGCGCTTGCCGTTAAATAAATTTTGAGCTCTGCGTCAGGGAACACAACCGTTCCCATATCACGTCCATCTGCTATCAAACCTACTTCGCTTCTAAAAGCACGTTGACGACGCAGTAAAGCTTCTCTCACGCGAGGAAGTGCCGCAATTTTTGATGCTGCCGCACCAACTTCTTCATTGCGAATGGTGTTTGTGACGTCTTCACCTTCAAGTACAATTTTGCTTTTTTTAGTTTCTTTATCTATTGAAAATTGTACATCCAAATTGGCAGCGAGTGGGACTAACCCCTCTTCGTTGTCTGTAGCAATTTGGTGGTGTAGTGCAGCCAAAGAAAGTACGCGATAAATCGCACCACTGTCCAACACTTCCCAATTTAATGTTTCAGCTAACAAGCGACAAACAGTTCCTTTGCCTGAACCACTTGGGCCGTCTACGGTGATAACTGGCATAGCTGCCTGCATTTAGACCTCCTAAAAATGCTCACCTGAATTTGACGGCGCACAGTATACGTCAATTTGCTGAATATATCCTTATTTACCTGTCATTTTTTGTTATATGTCAAATTATTAGTGCCATTAAATACCGTAAGACATAAGCTTTTGGCATAAAACCAACCATCAAATTTATACAAATAATTGTTAGAACGGGTTACTTTTTAGCTGAGGTAAACTGAAAGTTGATGCCGAAGAGACTCGGCATCAAGGTAGATCTCAGTACTGGCTAATACTTTCTAGTACTGAAAAATAAGTGGGAAAAGTCTTGGCTGTACACTTAGGGTCGTTAATAGTGATAGATTGCCCTCCTACCGCAACCATAGAGAAACACATCGCGATACGATGATCGTTATATGTGTCCACATCTGTAAAATTAAAATTAACAGGAGGAGTCACTTCGATATAATCATGCCCTTCAACTACGTGCGCACCAACCTTTTTTAGTTCAGTCGCCATTGCAGCCAACCTATCCGTTTCTTTAACACGCCAGTTGTAAATATTTCGAATCGCCGTTTTGCCACTGGCAAATAACGCTACCGTTGCAAGTGTCATTGCCGCATCAGGGATTGCATTGGCATCAATGTCTACACCATTTAACTGACCCTTACGAACCACAATGCGTTCATCATACCACTCGATATGCGCACCAGCCTGTTCCATCACTTTGGCAAAACCAATGTCCCCTTGCACACTTTGTTTACCCACTCCATTGATCTCAATTTCACCACCTGCAATGGCAGCGGCAGCAATAAAATAGGACGCCGAGGACGCATCTCCTTCAACCATGAGTGTACCTGGAGACCGATACTGTTGACCGGCCTTCACAACAAAGTACTGATAATCGTGGTTTTCTACATGAACCCCAAAGTGAGCCATCACGCCAATGGTAATATCAATATAAGGCTTAGATACAAGTTCACCTTTAATCCTGATCTTAGTATCGCCACTGA
This sequence comes from Pseudoalteromonas peptidolytica, assembly GCF_012641745.1. Taxonomy (GTDB): domain Bacteria; phylum Pseudomonadota; class Gammaproteobacteria; order Enterobacterales; family Alteromonadaceae; genus Pseudoalteromonas; species Pseudoalteromonas peptidolytica. The sequence goes on along the minus strand of NZ_WEHZ01000006.1, from coordinate 175,995 downwards.
AAAGTGGCGCTGCCATCAGCAGTGCTGTTAGAAATTGACTTGAAATACTGCCGTCAATTTCAACTTCACCACCGGTAAGTTGCTTACCGACAATCTTTAGCGGTGGATAATCTTTGTTTTTGAGATATTGAATATCTGCACCAAGCGTTTGCATGGCATCAACAAGATGGCCAATTGGGCGCTCTTCCATTCGCGGCTCACCAATCAGTTCATAATCACCGGGTATAGCAGCAAGCACAGCAGTTAATGGCCGATACGCCGTACCAGCATTGCCTAAAAATAACGGCTCAACGGGGGAAATAAAGTTACCACCATTTCCTTTGACAAGTGCCACCGTGTTGTCGTCTTCTAGTGTCACTTCAACGCCTAATTGAGACAGTGCACCTAACATATGGCGGATGTCATCGCTATCCAATAAGTTCGTCACTTTTGTCGTGCCTTCGCACAATGCCGCAAGCAACAAAATACGATTTGATAAGCTTTTAGAGCCAGGTAACGTGACACTGCCACTAACTTTGGTTATAGGCTTAAGCGTTAACTGTTCCATCAACCATTCTCCTTGGCAAACTTGTCCATAAATGCAACTAAGGCTTTTATCCCTTCAATTGGCATTGCATTATAAATACTTGCACGCATGCCACCTACAAAACGATGGCCCTCTAGGGCTATTAAGCCGTTTTGCTCAGCTTCAGCTAAAAATTTGTCGTTGAGACTTTCATCATTTAGCCAAAATGGTACATTCATTAGCGAACGGCAATGTTTAGCCACTTTGTTTGAGTAGAAATCTGAGCTATCAATGTAATCGTAAAGTACAGCAGCTTTCGCAGTATTATGCGCTTCCATTGCTTTCACGCCACCGATACTTTCTAAGTGCTTGAATACTTCAAAAGCAAGATACCAAGCAAATGTAGGTGGTGTGTTGTACATACTTTGCTGATCAGCTTCAGTAGCGTAGTCTAGAATTGCAGGCCTAGGCAAGCCCTCTCGTTTTAGTAATGTTTTACGAACAATTGCAATACTTAACCCTGAAGGGCCAATGTTTTTCTGCGCACCTGCGTAAATCAGATCAAAATCATCCACATTGATTTCGCGTGAAAGGATGTTGGAGGACATATCAGCAACAATTGGTGCTGTAGGATGCTTAGGTACTTCAAATATTTCGATGCCGTCTATAGTTTCATTTGGGCAATAATGAATAAATGACGCTTCCTCCGGTAATTTCCACTTAGATACAGGCAAAATGTCAAACTGACCATTTTCGTCGGCTCGGATATTAACTGCGTGTGTTTGAGTAAACTTCGCGCCCTCTTTTGTCGCGCCGGTTGACCAAATACCATTTTCAACATACACGCCAGGCAAACCATCCACATGCAAATTCAATGGTACTGCTGAAAAGTGACCACGGCCGCCACCGTGCATAAATAACACTTCAAACTCATCAGAGATGTTCATTAAACGACGTAGGCTGGCCTCGCACTGCTTCGCCATCTCCAAATAAGGCGCAGAGCGATGGCTGACTTCCATCACCGATACGCCTAAATTTTGCCAATCTAAAAACTCTTTTTGCGCTTTTTTCATCACTTCAACAGGTAACATCGCAGGACCCGCGCAAAAATTATAAACCGTCATATTTTTCCTCATTCCTAATAAACTAGCCCATCCAAATTATCGATGAATTGTTATCATATTTTTTGAATGAACAGTGAGTTGCCCAAGCAAAAGCCGGATAGTTCGTAGCCTTAATTTATCAGGGTTCGAGCTATTGTCATAGAGGGGGAGATTGAAAAAACTGACATAAAGAAAAAAAGCGACCGAAGTCGCTTTTTATATTAAAGATAAGGTTGTGTTATTCCTCGGTGTCCGAATCAACCGCTGGGGTTGCTTCACCTTCAGCTTCAACAATTTCACCTTCTGGCAAGTCTTCTACTTCAATTTCTTCAATCCGTTGAAGACCGACCACTTTTTCTTCTTCCATCGTACGAATTAGGATAACACCTTGAGTGTTTCTTCCTACCGTCGATACTTCGTTTACACGTGTTCTTACTAGTGTGCCACGATTTGAAATCAACATGATTTCATCGTTATCATCAACTTGAACAGCGCCAACCACCGAACCATTTCTTTCAGTCACTTTGATAGACACAACACCTTGTGTCGCGCGACTCTTCGCTGGATACTCTTCAAGTGGAGTACGCTTACCGTAACCGTTTTCAGTCACGGTCAAGATTGCACCCTCTCCTTGCGGTACAATTAGCGATACAACTTTCACATCGTCTGGCATCTTGATACCACGAACACCTGTAGCTGTACGACCCATAGGACGTAAGGCTAGCAACTCTTCACCTGTTTCAGGGTCACGCTTCACTTCACCCGTTTCCGAGTCACGTTGTTTCTCATTGAAGCGGACAACTTTACCATGCTCTGTAAACAGCATGATGTCGTTTTCACCAGTAGTGATATTTGCACCGATCAAGCTATCACCTTCATTTAGATTGATGGCGATGATACCACTTGCACGTTGACGGCTGTATGCTGTTAACGGAGTCTTTTTAACGACACCGCTGGCTGTCGCCATCACGATGAATTTATCTTCTTCATATTCACGCACAGGTAAAATTGTCGTGATGCGTTCATCGGCTTCTAATGGTAATAAGTTGACGATTGGTTTGCCGCGCGCAGCGCGAGACGCAAGTGGCAATTGGTAAACTTTCAACCAATATAAACGGCCAGCGGTTGAGAAACACAAGATTGTATCATGCGTATTTGCCACCAGTAGACGCTCGATGAAGTCTTCATCCTTCATCTTAGTTGCAGAGCGCCCTTTACCACCACGGCGCTGCGCCTCGTAATCACTAAGAGGCTGGTACTTCACGTAGCCTTCGTGAGAAAGTGTAACCACGACGTCTTCTTCGTTGATCAAATCTTCAAGGCTGATGTCATGTGCAGCCGCGGTGATCTCTGTGCGACGCTCATCACCATACGTATCTTTGATTTCAACTAGTTCATCGCGGATAACTTCCATCAAGCGTTCTGGAGAAGATAGGATGTACAGAAGTTCAGCAATGATGTCGAGTAGCTCTTTATACTCAGCTAAAATTTTCTCATGTTCAAGACCGGTTAGCTTGTGTAGCCTTAAGTCAAGAATGGCTTGCGCCTGTTGTTCAGACAAGTAATATTGACCATCGCGGATCCCTAGCTCTTCAGCTAACCAATCTGGACGTGCAACATTCTCTTCTCCAGTGCGCTCAAGCATTGCTTTCACGTTACCGAGGTCCCACCCACGCGCCGTTAATGCTGCTTTCGCCTCAGCTGGTGTTGGTGAGCGACGGATCAGCTCAATAATTGGGTCAATGTTTGCAAGTGCAATTGCTAAACCTTCAAGCGTGTGTGCTCTGTCTCTGGCCTTACGAAGATCAAATACAGTACGACGAGTTACTACTTCACGACGGTGAATAATAAACGCATCGAGCATTTCTTTGAGGTTAAAACATTTAGGCTGGTTGTTGTCTAGCGCAACCATATTGATACCAAACACAGTTTGTAACTGCGTTTGTGCATATAAGTTGTTTAGTACAACCTCACCGACTTCACCGCGCTTAATTTCAATAACAATACGCATACCGTCTTTATCTGACTCGTCGCGCAGCGCACTGATCCCTTCTACTTTTTTGTCTTTTACAAGCTCAGCGATCTTCTCTATTAATCTCGCTTTGTTTACTTGATACGGAATTTCGTGAACGATGATAGTTTCTTTGTTTGTTTTTTCATCGACTTCGATTTCCGCTTTGGCGCGGATATAAATCTTACCACGACCTGTTTTATAAGCTTGTTCGATGCCTTTTTTACCACTGATAATAGCAGCAGTTGGGAAATCTGGACCTGGTATATAGTCAATCAATTCTTCAATGGTAATGTCTGGGTTTTGGATAACAGCCAAACAGCCATTGATCACCTCAGTTAAATTATGAGGTGGAATATTGGTTGCCATACCAACTGCGATACCAGAAGAACCGTTAACCAATAGGTTGGGTATTTTTGTTGGTAAAACATCAGGTATTTGTTCTGTACCATCATAGTTTGGCACATAATCCACGGTTTCTTTTTCAAGATCTGCAAGTAACTCATGTGCAACTTTCGCCATACGCACTTCCGTATAACGCATTGCAGCAGCAGAGTCACCATCAACAGAACCAAAGTTACCTTGTCCATCTACTAGCATATAGCGCAGAGAGAAAGGTTGAGCCATACGTACAATTGTATCGTACACAGCACTATCACCGTGCGGGTGATATTTACCGATAACATCACCAACTACACGAGCTGATTTCTTATAAGGTTTATTCCAGTCATTTTTCAATTCATTCATCGCGAATAATACACGGCGGTGAACTGGTTTTAGGCCATCACGTACATCAGGTAATGCACGGCCTACAATAACGCTCATCGCATAATCTAGATATGAATTTTTTAATTCATCTTCGATATTGACTGGCAGGATTTCATTGGCGAGATCAGACATTTGACTCCACTTTCCTTCAGTGTCCACCCCTTTTATGTCACACTATTACGTGTGTAGCGCTGTTTGCTGAATATCAAATGGCTTGTTAATTGAAATGCAAAATCAAAGCACTTATTAAAAACCGAATTGCTTCAGCGTATCAGCAAGGGTGTTGTTTATTATAAAATTCGTTAGCCATGCTATCACACTTTTTAGCGTTTTACAGGTGCTATTTTTATCAAATCCCTTTTATAATGCGCTCAATTCGACGAGGAAGTTTTTTATGACCGAACATCAAAATGTAGACCCTAATGAAATAGCAAAATTTGAAGAAATCGCCGAACGCTGGTGGGACAAAGAAGGAGAATTTAAGCCGCTTCATAATGTTAACCCCTTGCGATTAGACTTTATTAACGATAAATGTGGCGGTTTATTTGCTAAAGATGTACTAGATGTTGGCTGCGGTGGCGGAATACTAACGGAAAGTATGGCGAAGATGGGGGCACATGCAACTGGTATTGATATGGGTCAAGAGCCACTAAATGTTGCCAAACTACACGCACTAGAAGCCAATATTCAGGTGAACTACCAAAAAGTGCCAGTTGAAGATTTTGCCCAGCAGCGTGCTGGTACATTTGATGTAGTTACCTGTATGGAGATGCTTGAACACGTACCCGATCCAGAGTCTATCATCCGCGCAGTTGCAAAATTAGTGAAACCTGGTGGACATGCGTTCTTTTCTACCTTAAACAAAACCACTAAAGCTTATTTGCTAGCTATTGTTGCCGCTGAAAAGTTACTGAAGATTGTGCCAGAAGGCACTCACGAACATGACAAATTTATTCGTCCTTCTACTTTAATAAATTGGGCCGAGAGTTATGGCTTAAAAGTAAGAGCAGCAAGCGGTATTCACTACAATCCGATTGGACAGACATTCACTTTAACTAAAGACGTTTCCGTCAACTACGTACTTCATTTTGAGAAGCTAGTATGATTAACGCTGTTTTATTTGACCTAGATGGCACACTGCTCGACACGAGTGAAGACTTGGGTGCTGCGCTAAATCACGTTTTAGCAATGAATAATATGGCTGTGGTTGAAAAAGCCATTTACAGCAGTGCCATATCTGACGGGGTCGCGGCAATGCTAAAAGTGGGGTTTGGCGACACCTTGCATCAATTTGATGTTAATCAACTACGCCAATCTGTACTCGACTATTATGCGGATAACCTTGCCAAACACTCTCATTGTTTTGCAAATATTGGGGCGTTATTGGATAGCCTTCGAAAGCAAAACATAAAGGTAGGGATCATGACCAATAAACCTGAGTTTTTGACGCTACCGTTATTAAAGCAAATACCAGAACTGGCAATGATAGATATTGTGGTTTGTGGCGATACGCTTTCAGTCGCAAAACCACACCCAGAGCCGCTCTTATTGGTTGCCTCAAAATTGGGGGTTGATCCCAGTCAATGTATGTATGTAGGTGATGCAGAGCGTGACATTATTGCTGCAAAATCTGCAAAAATGAAAAGTGCTGTTGCGATGTGGGGATTCATCCCTTCTGAACAAGTTGCTAAGTCTTGGAATGCGGATCTATATCTTACTAACCCGTTGGATGCAATATCGCATATCTAGTGCTATAATTTTTTCAAAGCACAAGATATTGTGCTTTAACGATTATAGAAACGAATTTGTGTAGAAAAAAATCACTTAAACTTTTTTTTTATTTTTACTAAAAAGCACCATCTTTAAGTTGATTTTTCTTTGTGAGCAGATAAGCGGATTGTCGAAGGTGAGTGGGCACTAACATAAATAAATTATCCCAAACTTATCCACAATTCTCCTAAAGTTGTTCTCTTGCAAATTCGCACTAACCCCACTATCTTGTGATCCCTAGCCGCTATAGCACCATATATAGTGGTGGTTTGCTAAACAATTTTTAATTCGTGCGATATCTAAAGCGCGTTCCTAAGGAATACAGGCACATAACATGAACCAACAGCTATCTGTATGCAAAAGAAACGGTCGCAAAGAGCCGTTAGATCTAGACAAGATCCATCGTGTCATTACATGGGCCGCAGAAGGCCTAGATAACGTCTCAGTTTCTCAGGTTGAGTTAAAGTCACACATTCAGTTTTATGACGGTATTCGCACTGGTGATATCCACGAAACGATTATAAAGGCTGCAGCGGATCTTATTTCAAAAGAATCTCCGGACTACCAATACCTTGCAGCTCGACTTGCTATTTTTCACCTACGCAAAAAAGCATATGGATGCTTTGAGCCGCCTCACCTATATCAGCATGTGGTAAAGCTTGTTGAAGACAAACGATATGATCAACACTTGTTGACTGATTACACTGAGGCTGAGTTCAACGAACTAAACGATTATATTGACCATAATCGCGACATGAATTTCAGCTATGCGGCCGTTAAGCAGCTGGAAGGTAAGTACCTCGTACAAAACCGTGTTACAGGTGAAATCTACGAAAGCGCACAGTTTTTGTATGTGTTAGTTGCTGCAAGCTTATTCGCAAATTATCCAAAAGAAACACGCTTAGATTACATCAAGCGCTTTTATGATGCCGTCTCTACGTTCAAAATTTCACTACCAACGCCTATTATGGCTGGTGTTCGTACGCCTACACGCCAGTTTAGTTCATGCGTATTAATTGAATGTGCTGACAGCTTAGATTCAATTAACGCTACTTCATCTGCAATAGTAAAGTACGTAAGCCAACGAGCAGGTATTGGTATCAATGCAGGACGTATCCGAGCGCTAGGTAGCCCAATTAGAAATGGTGAAGCATACCACACAGGATGTATTCCATTTTATAAGCATTTTCAGACTGCAGTTAAAAGCTGTTCTCAAGGCGGTGTACGTGGTGGTGCGGCTACCCTATTCTACCCACTTTGGCATTTAGAGATTGAAAACCTACTTGTACTTAAGAACAACCGCGGTGTTGAAGAAAACCGTGTCCGTCATTTAGATTACGGTGTGCAGTTCAATAAAACCATGTACAGCCGACTGATTAAAGATGACTATATTACCCTGTTTAGTCCATCAGACGTACCTGGGCTCTACGATGCTTTCTTTGAAGATCAGCAAGAATTCGAAGCGCTTTATACAAAATACGAGCAGGATGAATCTATTCGTAAAAAGCGCATCAAAGCAATTGAGCTTTTCTCAATGTTTGCACAAGAGCGCGCAAGTACAGGTCGTATTTACCTACAGAATGTTGACCACTGTAATACTCACAGCCCGTTTGACTCTAAAGTAGCACCAATTCGTCAGTCAAACCTGTGTCTTGAAATTGCATTGCCAACAAAACCGTTGAGTCATGTTAATGACCCTGAAGGCGAAATTGCACTGTGCACGCTTTCTGCATTTAACCTAGGTGCGATCAAATCTTTAGATGAATTAGAGGAGCTTGCTGAGCTGGCAGTTCGTGCGCTTGATAACCTGTTGGATTATCAAGATTACCCAGTACCTGCTGCTTACAACGCAACTATGGGTCGTCGTACTCTAGGCATCGGCGTTATCAACTTTGCTTATTACTTAGCAAAAAATGGTGTGAAGTACTCTGATGGTAGCGCGAATGGTTTAACCCATAAAACATTTGAAGCAATTCAATATTATCTGATGAAAGCCTCGAATGAACTTGCCAAAGAGCGTGGTGCTTGTCCTAAGTTCAACGAGACAACTTACTCACAAGGTATTATGCCTACTGATACGTACAAACGAGATCTAGACAAAGTTTGTGCTGAGCCATTGCACCTTGACTGGGACGCGCTCAGAGAAAGCATCAAAAAGCATGGTATGCGTAACTCTACATTGTCTGCTTTAATGCCTTCTGAAACTTCGTCTCAGATTTCAAACGCTACCAATGGTATCGAGCCACCACGCGGTCACATCAGCGTGAAAGCAAGTAAAGATGGTATCTTGAAGCAAGTAGTACCTGAATATGAAAGACTGAAAGACAGTTACGAGTTACTGTGGGATATTCCTTCAAACGATGGCTACTTGACATTAGTAGGCATCATGCAGAAATTCATCGATCAGACCATTTCTGCAAACACGAATTATGATCCAAGTAAGTTTGAAGCGGGTAAAGTACCTATGAAGCTACTTTTAAAAGACTTACTAACTGCATACAAACTTGGTGTTAAAACCCTTTACTACCATAACACCCGTGATGGTGCGTCAGATGCTCAGGACGAACTAAAACCTGAAGTAGAAGATGATGGCTGTGAAGGCGGCGCTTGTAAGATATAACGTTCTATGCGGGTGTGCTTCACCCGCTTTTTTAGGTATTGAGTAACACATTTATGGCATATTCAACGTTTAGCAGAAATCATAACGATCAACTAAAAGAGCCGATGTTTTTCGGACAGACAGTTAACGTATCTCGCTACGACCAGCAAAAGTACCCGATTTTCGAAAAGCTCATTGAAAAGCAACTTTCTTTCTTTTGGCGTCCTGAAGAGGTTGATGTAAGTAAAGACAGACTTGATTTTCAGGCTCTTCCTGAGCATGAAAGACACATTTTCCTTAGCAATCTTAAATATCAGACGTTGTTAGACAGTGTTCAAGGTCGCTCGCCAAATGTTGCGCTGTTACCCATCGTTTCTATCCCTGAGCTAGAAACGTGGATAGAGACATGGGCTTTCAGTGAAACGATACATAGCCGCTCTTACACGCACATTATTCGTAACGTTACACAAAACCCTGAGATTATATTCGACGATATTGTTGGCAATGACAAAATCGTTGAACGTGCAGATGCGGTTACCAAGTATTATGATGAACTCATTGAAAAAGTTAGCCTGTATAACCAGTATGGTGAAGGCAAGCATGAGATAAATGGTAAAACGGTTGTCATCAATCTGTTCGAGCTTAAAAAGCTACTATACCTTTGCATCATGTCCGTTAACATCCTAGAAGCAATACGTTTTTATGTCAGCTTTGCATGTTCATTTGCCTTTGCAGAGCGTGAGTTAATGGAAGGTAATGCCAAAATCATCAAATTAATTGCGCGCGACGAAGCCCTTCACCTTTCAGGTACTCAGCATATTTTAAATATTATGCAAGAAGGTAAAGACGATCCTGAGATGTCCATTGTTGCGGCCCAATGTCGCGAAGAAGCAATCAAGATGTTTGTAGAGGCCGCTGAACAGGAAAAAGAATGGGCCGAGTACTTATTTAAAGACGGCTCTATGATCGGTCTGAATAAAGATATCTTGTGTCAATATGTCGAGTACATAACCAATATTCGTATGACCGCTGTTGGTTTACCTTCAAAGTTTGAGACCAAGTCAAACCCGATCCCTTGGATCAACGCTTGGTTAGTATCAGATAACGTACAGGTTGCACCACAAGAAGCAGAAATAAGCTCTTATCTAGTTGGTCAGATTGATTCAGAAGTAGACGCTGCTGACTTTGGCGATTTCGATTTGTAATGGTTGAAAAGCCAATATACCTCATTCAGGTTAATAATATTGAGGAGCCACTGAAATATGTGGCTTCTTCATGTTCAATATTAGAGACTTTAGAAAACGCCAATATCCAAGTTTCTTACCAATGTCGAGAAGGGTTTTGTGGCGCTTGCCGTGCAAAATTGCTAAATGGAAGCACGCAATATTCCAATGAACCATTAGCGTTTGTCCGCGAAGGCGATATCCTGTTATGTTGCAGTAAACCGCTCAGTGACATCACAATTGAATTGCCAGAGTAATATAATTTACTGCGATTACATTAATTTTGTCACCGGTGTTCGAATGTAGTGTTCGCCATCTGTGACGCTTACCGCATTGGTCTCAAATATTACATCCCAATGCAAGCTTCGAGTCAACATATCGCTAAGCTCATCAATAAATCGCTCAGGAATATTAAATACAGAGAGTGAGTCAATAAATTCAAGCTGTGATTTGCGTGCATCAAACCACTGCTGACCTTCTAGGCAGAAAATAACAACCTTAGGAAATAGTTTTTCATACTTAGTAATTTCAGCTACTTCAAAATTGCCAATAAAAAGTGCAACTTCAACGTCATTATTATCGTTAACTATCCAGACATCGGGCCAGTTTTTTCTTTCCTGTTTACTCCATTTCACCGGTTTGTTAAACGACAACGCACAGATCCCAATAAGTTTAATAGCAAAGTGTTTACAGCTCTCTTTTGACAACATGGCTGCTGTAAATGCTTCTTCATGATGACTGTGATGAAATAAATCAGCAACTTTAATTCTTGCTTTGAATACAAATGGTTTGTTCATCATGGCATGCCTAGTTATGCGCATCTACTAACTATAGTACCTATATTAATTTCAACAATAACTAAGTTATAGTATAACGTTATTGATCCACCTAAACTGTAGTGTTATATTATAACTCTATTGCCTAAAGGGCTCACTCGTTCAGTAAATAATCTAACTCGTGGTAAAATAAATATGTTTAAGCAGTCTCTTATCGCCAGCGCGTTATTCTCGTTACTAGGCACTTCTCAGGCCTACGCAGGACAATTAACCGGAAAAGTCGTTGATGCCAACAATCAGCCTCTAAGTAATGCGACCGTTCACCTCCATGGTAAAAGTAAAACCGTCAAATCTGACAAAAATGGGCAATTTACAATTGAAGTAGACTCTGATGCTCAATTACACATTACAAAACCAAACTATTTAGACAACCGCGTTAATATCACTGAACAACAAGGGTTTGTACGTGTACAACTTGAGCCAACATCAGTTGAGAGTATCGTTGTTTATTCATCGGCATTACACAAAAATAGTATGGAGATGACCTCTCCTGTTAGTGTATTAAGTGGTGATGAATTAAAAAACCGTGCTAAGCCCACACTAGGGGAAACATTAAAAGGTCAACCGGGTATTAACGCCAGTTACTTTGGCCCAGTTAGCTCAAGCCCAATTATTAGAGGCTTAGATGGACCTCGTGTCAAAATCACGCAAAATGGCCTAGACAGCAGCGATGCTTCAAGAGTCGGCCCTGATCACGCAAATACCAATGACTCACTGGCAGCGCAACAAATAGAAGTACTCAGAGGACCTGCAACATTGCTTTACGGTTCTGGTGCTATTGGTGGCGTAGTTAACGTTGTAGATAATCGTATTCCTACAGATGTCATAGATAGCTTGCAAGGTGCTGCGGATTACAGCCATGACACCAATTCGAATACCAACACATTTGCCGTATTACTTGAGTCAGGGTTTGATGGTTTTAATTTCCACTTTGATGGTGTTAAGCGCAAAGGCGGCGATTATGAAACGCCTAATTTTGCACAACCGCACGACGATCATGAGTCACATGATGAACACGAACACGAACACGAACACGAACACGAACACGAACACGAAAGTGAATCACATGAAGTCGAATATGCGAATAAAGTAGATAACACTTTCATCGATTCAGAGCAATTTAACTTTGGTACAAGTTACGTTGGCGATCACCTCACTCTTGGTTTGTCTTACGGCCGTATTGATACTGACTATGGGATCCCTGCACACTCGCATGTTGGCCATGACCACGCTCATGATGACCACGATCACGAAGCGCATGATGATCATGACCACGAAGCACATGATGATCATGAGAGTGAAGAGAGCCATGCAGAAGAATCTGTCTTTGCCCGAGTTAAGCAAGATCGTTGGCAAGGTCTTATCAATTATGCGGTACACAGCGATTGGCTAGAATCAATAGGGTTACGTGTAGGCTACACTGATTATGAACATGCTGAGATCGAACATGGTAATATCGGCACAGTATTTGAAAATGATACTACAGAGTTGCGTTTAACTGCTGAGCACCGCTTGGGTGAGTGGCATGGCACCGTAGGCTATCATTTTTCTGACAGTGATTATTCAGCAAATGGTGATGAAGCATTTACGCCTTCAACTCAAACTAAAACTCACGCTTTCTATATTCTTGAAGAACGCCGTTTCGGTGATTTTACATTAGAACTTGGTGCAAGAGTCGAAGATTATCAGCTTTCTAGCAAAGGTGATTCATTAGAAGATGACCATGACCATGACCATGACCATGACCATGACCATGACCATGACCATGACCATGACCATCATGATAGTGAGATAGAAACTGGATTCATAGCTTATGATCTTGATATGACAAACTTGAGTGTTTCTGTCGGCGGTGTATATGACTATACAGCAGGTAGCAATGTTGCTGTTTCATTATCACGCTCAGAGCGTGCACCTTTAACAGCCGAGCTACTTTCAAATGGTATTCATATCGCTACAAGCACTTATGAGCTTGGCTTAGGCTATGAACTTGAGGGCGATCATTTACATTTTGAACCACAAGATATTGAACAGGAAACATCAACTAATCTAGATGTTAGTTTCAGAAAGTTTTCTGGTGATTTTGGCTATACGGTTAATTTCTTCTACAACGATATAGAAAACTTCTATTATCAAGCACTGACTGATTACATTTTTACTGCTGAACATGGGCTAGAAATCGCAGATCACGCTCATGATGACGCAATCCCAGTATTTAAATTTGAAAGTAGCAATGCAAAGTTATATGGCCTTGAGTTTGATGCTCACTATAAGCTTAATCGCTTCGCCCGAGTCAAAGTTTTTGGTGATTCAATCACAGCTAAATTAGATAATGACGAATACTTACCTCGTATTCCTAGTAATAAACTAGGTGTGGATTACGAGCACCGTTATGAAAATTTAACGGCAAACTTTACCGTTACTCATTATTTTGACCAAGACAATGTTGCCCGTTATGAGAGCGAAACTAAAGGCTATACTATGGTTGATGTCTCGTTAAATTATGACTTTGAGTTGATGGGCAATGATATGGTTGGTTATCTGAACCTAGACAACCTAACAGATGAATTGGGTTATGTGCATAGCTCATTTATCAAAGAGCAGGCACCATTGCCTGGTCGTAATATTAAGTTTGGGATCAGAGGCTACTTTTAACAGTTCCTTTCTTTTATAGAAACCAAAAAGCTACCTTCTCGGGTAGCTTTTTTATTAGCTAATCACGTGCCTTACTGCTCAATCATTCAAGAATTTGAAACTACTCCCTCACGTTGAGCAAGTATTAACGTATGTTGATGTTATACCAATTTGCTTAATTAAGTGGTCTATTTTGAGGCGAGAAAATCTTGTCGATAACTAGGCAAAAATTTTGCTATTTAGTTGTTCTAAATGAGAAATTTTTAACGTTGTTAGCGTCAGATTTCCACCTTCAAATTGAGCAAGTATTAAGTCAAATTGGTATTATGCTCTAGTACCAAAAATTTTATCACCAGCATCACCAAGCCCAGGAACAATATACCCCTTTTCATCAAGGTGGCTGTCTAGCGATGCGGTATATATTTCAACATCTGGATGTGCTGCCTCAACTAATTTTACGCCCTCAGGTGCAGCAACAAGCACAATCGCTCGGATTTCCTTGCACCCTGCTTTCTTAAGCATATCTATTGTGGCGACTAAAGATCCACCTGTTGCTAACATTGGGTCTATCACTAGTGAGAGTCTAGCATCTATATTACCCACCAATTTTTCAAAATATGGTACTGGCTCTAATGTCTCTTCATTTCTTTGCAAGCCGACAACACTTACCTTAGCAGCTGGAATAAGTTGTAATATGCCATCAAGCATACCAAGACCAGCTCGCAAAATAGGTACTAGTGTAATCTTTTTGCCAGCAAGACGCTTCACAGTCAACTGTTTGCCGTCCCAAGCAGAGACTATCTCATCACCGAGTGTTAAATCTTTAGTTGCTTCATAAGTCAGTAAGTTTCCAACTTCTGATACAATCTCACGAAAATTCTTGGTAGATACTCCCTGCTCTCGAAGTAACCCAAGTTTATGTTGAACCAACGGGTGGTCAATTACATGTAATGCCATTGGGGGATCCCTTATAAACTACTGAAAAAGTCTTCTGGCTTGTGTCTAACTGGCTTTGTACATAACACTGTTGGCGTACCTAAGTATAAATAGCCAACAATCTCATCTTTTTCATCCAGTCCTAGTTGCTTTTTAACTTCCACACTCTGCGCAAAATAACCGGTTCTCCATACACCCGATAAACCTTGTGCAAAAGCAGCTTGCTGCATCGCTAACACACTACAACCTGCGCTTTGGATCTGTTCAATACGAGGAACTTTAGGGTGTTCTTGATAAGGTGAAACAGCAATAATAAGCATAGGAGCACGCTGAGGTAGCGCCTTCGCCCTATCTATGACTCTTTGTTCTTGCTGCTCCTTTATAGCTGCTTGATAATAAATATCACCCAGCTTTTCACGACCTTGCTCTTCGACCACAATAAACCTAAACGGCGTAAGGCCACCATGATCTGGTACCTTCAAAGCAGCTTTTTTAATTATCTCTAGTTGCTCAGGGTTTGGTCCTGGATAAGAAAGATTGCTATCTGATTGACGTGTCAAAAGTAATTCTATTGCGTCCATTAGTTCGTTCCGTATTGTACCTTCAAAATCGGTATCATTAATATGCGCTTAGTCTACCATTTCAAAGCGCCTGCGACTATGCAGCACGCTTAAGTTTACAGTGCTTTGTTTTATATGATCATCGATACTGTATACTTTTTGATTGGCTGCTCATTAGCAGTTTCAACCAACAGTCGATACTGACGTAACGTCCTCCCCCCATAAAAAATAGCGACAGTAACAACACAAAATAGGTAGCGGCAAATTCGATGCCATTGTTCAATATGACTATGTTTCCTTTTTCGTATAGGTAATCCGGCCGCCCATGATCTGCAACCAACCCTTTGATTATGTCTAACCTCTGTTTTACCTCTAGGCTATTATCTAAACTATTTTTTGCCTGCTCAACACCCAACCAGTGTACAACCTTAGCAGCACTGGTATCAGGGTTTGATGGCGCAACTGAAAACCAGCCATTATCAAGGTGCACAGTTACTGCTGCAACCACCATAGTTATCATTAGCGGGATCGTGACTAAACGGGTTAATAAACCAACCAAAATCAGCCAACCACCTAAAAATTCAGTCCAAGCAGCCATAAATGCTAATAAGTCAGGAACAGGCAGCCCCAACCCCCATTCACTATTACCAAACCACTCTACTACACCAGGGTCTGGAAGCAGTTTTTGGTAAAGTTCGATGTCTTGGTGCTTAAAGTTTAGTTTATTGTACCCAGCGATAATCATCACTGGTGCGAGGAGTAATCGGATGAGTAAAGGGGCAAGCCCTGAGAAGTGTTCCAACGTTAGTTTAGTGTTGTTATAAAACTTTAGCAGGTTTACAAGCATAAGATAGGCAGTCCATAGTTGATAGTTACAATATCAGTATAGACCGCCTAATTCTTAGGGTTATTACATTAAATTTTTCTCGCGACCTGAAGAGCTTCAGCTATCGCTCGTTTTGCATCGATTGCAGCAGCAAGTTTCGCTCCACCAATAACATGATGGTTTTCTGGCAATGTTTCTTTATCAAACAATGTATCGTTGGATACTTGGCCGATACATGCAATAACAGTATCAACGTCAAGTATCTGCTCATCGTCTGCGACTTTGATAGTCAGCCCTTGACCATCAAAACGAATGTACTCACTTTGTGCAATTTGTTTAACGTTATGGTGCTTTGCAACCGCTCTGTGGATCCAACCTGTGGTTTTGCCTAAATCTTTACCAAAGCGACCAGCTGAACGCTTTAACATATAAATTGTTTTTTGCTCTTGGGATGGTTTAGGATCGCATTCGATACCCCACTGTGCCTTAAAGTCTGAAATAGATTGCTCTCGCGGTTCTGTCAGATAGGCAACCATATCAAAACCAATACCACCCGCACCTAAAATCGCGATTTTATCACCGAGTTCTACTTCTCCTTTAATCACTTCATCATAGGCAAACACGCGACGCCCATCAGCACATTCGATTTTGGACATTCGTGGACTTACACCAGTTGCAAAAACGACATCATCAAAAGCATCTGCCATAGACAATTCATAAGATGTGTTTAGACAAAGCTCTACTCCAAGGCGGTTAATTTCGCTCACATAGTATTTTAGCGTGTGTTGAAAGTCTTCTTTTCCAGGTATACGCATCGCTAGGTTAAATTGTCCACCTAGTTCGCTTCCCCTATCAATGAGCTTAACTTGGTGTCCCTTTTTAGCCAAATAATAACTCACTGATAATCCAGCGGGGCCAGCTCCCACCACTAATACCTTTTTCTTTGTAGTTGCTTCTTCTAACGGGTAATCCAGCTCAAACCCTGCTTGAGGATTAACTAAACAAGTAGCCCGTTGCCCTTTAAATACATGATCTAAGCAGCCTTGGTTACAACCGATACAAATATTAATTTGCTCTTCACGTTGTGCTTGGTACTTATTGAAAAACTCAGGATCAGCAAGCAATGGACGCGCCATAGAAATAAGATCAGCGTCGCCTTTAGCTAAAATATCATTTGCTAGTGTCGGGGTATTTATTCGATTGACGGCCACAACGGGTATATCAACAACCTGTTTTAACCTATTTGACGCTTCTCGATACGCGCCTGGTGGTACCATTGAAGCAATTGTAGGAACTCTAGCTTCATGCCAACCAATTCCAGTATTAAGAATATCAACACCGGCGGACACTAGCGCTTTTGCCTGAAGCGTAACTTCTTCTGCTGTCGAACCATTTGGGATTAGATCCATCACTGACAAACGAAATACGATAATAAACTTATCGCTCACCTTCGCCCTCACCGCTTTTACGATGTCAGTCGCCAAACGCATTCTATTTTCTAGACTACCACCGTATTCGTCAGTACGTTTATTGGTGTGATTCGCCATGAATTCGTTAATTAAATACCCTTCAGAGCCCATGATTTCGACACCATCATATCCGGCCTTCTCAGCTAGCTTTGCTGACTGTGCAAAATCTTCAATGGTACTTTTAATAGCGCCCAAGCTCATCGCTTTTGGCGTATAAGGATTTATTGGTGCTTTGATTGCACTTGGTGCTGTATTAAAAGGGTGGTAAGCGTATCTTCCTGCATGCAGTAGTTGTAAGCAAATTTTTCCACCATGTTGGTGAACCACGTTGGTGTATGCTTTATGCTTTATCACATCATACCGCGAGTTAAAAGAAGACGAAATGGGCGTCAATTTACCGCGTAAATTTGGACTATAGCCACCAGTGATAATTAACCCCACCCCTCCTTTTGCACGTGCTTCATAGAACGCAGCTAAGCGCTTTCGATTGTGCCAACCTTCTTCAAGCCCGGTGTGCATCGATCCCATCACCAAGCGATTTCGCAAACTTGTATGTTTAAGTTTTAGTTCTTTTTCTAACATTTGCCGCCCCACAAAACTGGTCTTACCTGTGAACATTAACGTTTTTTTATTATTTGGCAAGTCTTAAACAGAAAGAAATTAACGAACCTAGACTCATTGCTGATATTTCACGCATGAAAATACTTAGTTACGTTTTTCTATTATCTATGAAACCGACTCTGATATATGATAAATAAATAGTGTTTTATTGATGTTAAGCATAAGGGATCGATTTGAAACTGATAGCGAATATTTTTAAAGGCATATGGGCCACCTTGAACTTTTCTAGACGATTGATTTTAAATCTGTTGTTCTTATTCATTCTGATTGCCATTGTGATTAATATTATATCCGGTGAAGACCAAGTCCAAGTGGAAGATAAAAGTGTCTTACGCTTAGATCTAAATGGCATCATTGTAGAGCAACTAACCTATGTCGACCCGTTTGAAGCGGCAATGAGCGGCAAGTTTGGTGACTCAGAGCAACCTGGTGAGATTTTACTTGATGATATAATTGACGTAGTCAACAAGGCAACGCAAGACCAACAAATATATGCAATGTACCTAGACTTACAACGCATGCACAGCGCACATTTAGATAAACTCCGCGACATTAGAGATGCGCTGGTAAAATTTAAAGCTGCAGGCAAAAAGATCTATGCTCACGGTGCATATTACACTCAAGCACAATATTATTTAGCCTCTATTGCTGATCAAGTAACCTTACACCCATACGGTGGCGTCAACATCACCGGTTTTGGCATGTACCCTCTTTATTTCAAAGAAGCCCTAGATAAGCTAAAAGTGACTCAGCATATTTTCCGTGTTGGTACCTATAAATCTGCCGTTGAGCCTTTCATCCGCAGTGATATGTCACCAGAAGCAAAACAATCTAACCTTGGTTGGATAACACCACTTTGGAGTCAATACAAATCAGAAGTGGCTGAGAACCGAGGTTTCGATGTCACAAATTTTGATGAAACATTCGCTGCATTGACGGATAAAATGGAAGCTGCACAAGGCGACTCTGCTAAATATGCAATTGATAACCAATGGGTGGATGAACTGGTTACAGATCAACAGTTCGTACAAAAGTTGATTGATGAAGTGGGGTTAGAAGCTAAAGGCAAATCGTTCAAGCAAGTGTCCTTTGAACAGTATCTGTCAACACTGCCACCAAAAGAATTTGCTGAAAATCCATTTACAGAAAAAGTTGCAGTGATCGTTGCTAAAGGTCAAATATCCGATGGTAAACGTAAGGCTGGTGCCATAGGCGGAGATTCAACAGCTGCACTGCTCAAAAGAGCGCGTCTAAACGATAAAGTAAAAGCGGTTGTTTTAAGGATAGATTCTGGCGGCGGCAGTATGTTTGCTTCAGAAACGATTCGTAATGAAGTGTTAGCATTAAAAGCGGCAGGTAAACCCGTTGTCGCATCTATGGGCTCAGTCGCGGCTTCAGGTGGCTATTGGATTGCGGCCTCAGCGAATGAAATTTGGGCCTCGCCGAGCACAATTACTGGGTCAATTGGCGTTTTTGGCATGATAATGACTTTCGAAAACGCGGCTAATTCACTTGGTATTTATTCAGATGGTGTAGCAACGACAGAGCTAAAAGGTCAATCACCATTTAGAGGAATTGAAAGTAATTATAAACATCTTATTCAAATGGGCGTTGAAGATGCCTATGACAAGTTTATCTCTATGGTTGCAACTGAACGAAACCTTGAGAAATCAGCGGTTGATGAAGTAGCGCAAGGCCGTGTATGGCTGGCAACTCAAGCGCTAAATTTTGGTCTCATTGACAAGTTAGGCAATAAGAATGATGCCATTAACGCAGCAGCCAGTCTTGCAAACTTGGAGATGTATGATGTTATCACCATAGAACAAGCGCTAACTGAGCAGGAAAAGCTAGTGCAACAGTTATTTGGTGCTGCGATAGTACAAAATGCAGTTGAGGCCATTATGCCTGAGCAATCGATATTTGCAAAAACAGCGTTAAACACACTAGATGATATAAGTCATACACTAGAAGCTCAGAGCAAAGTACTCGGTCAATTAAATGACCCAAATCATGTCTATACCCTGTGTTTATTATGTAATGTATCGGCTGAATAACCCTGAATAAGACTGCAATTGCGGATACACAATTGCTATAATAAGCCCAGATTTTATTCTGGGCTTATTTATGAAAAGAAAAAAAATATACATTGCTTATACCGGCGGTACTATTGGTATGAAGCAATCGAGTCGTGGTTATGTTCCTGTTGCCGGCTACCTTACCGATACGGTGAAGAATAACGCTGAGTTTACACGCGATGAGATGCCACTTTTTGATATTCACGAATACAGTCCTTTAATTGACTCATCTGATATGTCTCCCCATCATTGGCAACTAATTGCTGATGATATCCAATCAAAATATCAGGATTACGATGGCTTTGTCGTACTACATGGCACAGACACAATGGCGTATACCGCTTCAGCGCTGTCTTTCATGTTTGAGAATCTGACCAAGCCTGTGATTGTAACCGGCTCACAAATACCACTATCTCAACTTCGTTCAGATGGTCAAGTGAACCTGCTAAATGCCATGTACTTAGCGGCTAATTATCCCATTGCGGAAGTTAGCTTATTTTTCAATAATAAGTTGTATCGTGGTAACCGAGCAATAAAAGCTCATGCTGACGGGTTTGATGCCTTTGCGTCTCCAAACTTATCACCTTTAGCGCAAGCGGGGATCAACATACAGCTACTAGAAGGAAAGCTCAGCCCTTATGTTGAGCAAAGTTTGCAAGTAACCCAGATTTCCCCACAACCTATCGCTGTGATGCACCTTTATCCCGGAATTTCAACTGAGATCCTTAAGAACCTCATGAAAGGTCAAATGAAGGCATTGATATTATTGAGCTTTGGTGTTGGAAATGCGCCACAAGACGAGCACTTTTTAAGTGAGCTTAAGGCAATAAGTGACAGCGGAGGGGTGATCATTAATCTAACTCAGTGTATCCAAGGTAAAGTAAATATGGGCGGCTACGCTACTGGAAACGCTTTACTCAATTGTGGAGTGATCAGTGGTTATGATATGACTTTGGAAGCGTGCTTAACAAAACTACATTATCTATTCAGCCAAAAGCTTGAAATAGAAACTATCCGCCACTTTATGCAAGATAGCCTTCGTGGTGAACTCACTAGGTAAAGAAAGATAGAAGAAAAGAAAAGTAAAAAGCCGCAAGTGGATACTGCGGCTTTGTCATTTCTAGTGTCGACGTGACTATCTTACTTTTGCATCAATCTCGACAAGATCAGTGAGGTGACACGTTTCACCACTGTGCGTCTTAATGCCATGTTCACCAAAGTAATCACGTTGTGCTTGTACTAAGTGACCATTGCTTGGAGTGCTCAACGTCGCAATGTATGTTTGCGTCGCAGCAAGCACAGGGAAAGATAAACCTGTTGCAATCGCTTTACCGGTAGTGCGACGAAGTGCCAGTGCTGGCTCCTCTAATGAATCGATAAACTCAACACCCTGAGCAACATCATCTAGGTAGTCGGCACGAATGATACAACCGGCGCGCCAGGTTTGAAGTGTCTTATTTAAGTCGACTTTCCATTGGTGAGCTCGTGACGCACCTTTAATTAATGCAAGGCCTTGACGATAGCATAGCAAGCTCGCGAAATAGAATGCTTGTTTCAATTCGTCTAAATCAACTTCAACCGACTCGGTAGATTTGGCAGCATACGTCATTTCTTTGGCCGCTGGCGTATCTATCGTATTAGTTAAATGGCGAGCTTGCACCGCAGCGACCAAAGATGGGACGGCAATCCCTAATTCTAACGCATTCTGTGCTGTCCAAAGGCCAGTACCTTTAGCACCTACTTTGTTATCTATAAGGTCAACTAGTGACTCACCCTGTTCTGTTTCGAGGCTGAGAATATGACTCGAAATAGCGAGTAGGTAGCTATTTAGGTTACCCTCTGACCATGACTCAAAAATTTCAGCGACTTCTTTCGGTGAGCGGCCAGTACCATGACGAAGTAGTTGATACACTTCAGCAATCAGCTGCATTAACGCATATTCAATGCCGTTATGTACCATTTTTACAAAATGGCCACTTGCAGATTGACCCACGCGAGCAAAACATGACTCGTTATTGTAGCTTGCCGCAACTTTCTCAAACCAAGGTTCGATACGTTCCCATCCGCCTTCAGAGCCACTCGCCATCATCGCAGGACCGTGACGCGCCCCTTCAGCTCCGCCAGAGATCCCCATGGTGGCAAACTCAAATTTATTTTGATATTTCAACTTACGAGCAATACCATCTTTGTAGTTACTATTACCACAATCCACAATGATATCTTCTTTCTCAACCCCGGCTTCAACCAAGTCGCTACAAACTTTATCTACTAATTCACCTGCTGGAACCAGTAATAAAATCGAGCGAGGAGTCTCAAGCCTTCTGATCATATCACCGAGATCAGACACTATGTGTAAGCGCTCCGCCATACCTAACGACTGTGCGCAACTTAATAATTCCGCACCTACTTCGGGGTTCTTGTCATATGCGACTAAGGTCATCCCCTTCTCTATTAGATTTAGCGCGAGGTTTTTACCCATCACACCCAAACCAACTAATGCAACCTGCATTTAGTTTCCTCCTCGGTAACATCAAAACTTTATGCGTTCGTGTATGTGCATTATACCTTAGCAACCATGATTGACCAGCGAGACACACTATTCGCTGGCTACTTATCAGTTACAAAAATATGACAGCTAACACAATTCACTGTATAGCAATATAGTGACAGCGGCGCGTATTCACCACTATTTGTGATTAATCGCAAATATTCTCTTATCATTAAAAGGTAAAATATTCGAGATTGACGCCTACTGACACCGGTGTCATAATGATGACATATAGATCATATAACTTAATGAGAGTGTTAAAAAGGGTATTTGCATAATTCTTTATGCTCAAGTTAGTTAAATAATGGTTTCACAATGTGTGATGTGTAAAAAGACAGCAAGTTTAATTTATTTTTAACACATTCATAAGTTTTTGCTTACCTTGATAAGCTTACAGGAGAATCTGATGCTTAGACGCACTAAAATCGTTGCAACTCTGGGGCCCGCAACTGATAGAGATAATAATTTAGAAAAAATAATTCGTGCCGGCACCAACGTAGTCAGACTAAACTTTTCACACGGCGTTGCTCAGGATCACAAAAACAGAGCTGAAGCGGTACGCGAAATATCTCAACGCTTAGGTGTGAATGTCGCTATCCTAGCTGATTTGCAAGGACCTAAAATCCGTGTTTCAACCTTCAAAGAAGGTAAAGTATTTTTAGAAGTGGGTGCAAAGTTTACTCTAGACGCAAAAATGGAACCTGGACAGGGTCATGTTGAAGCTGTTGGTATAGATTACAAAGAGCTACCAAATGATGTAAAGCAAGGTGATTTGTTATTGTTAAACGATGGTCTGATCCAACTGGTTGTTGAGCAAGTGCAAGGTCACTTAGTCCATACCAGCGTCAAAGTAGGTGGTGTGCTATCTAATAATAAGGGTATTAACCGTTTAGGTGGTGGGTTAACGGCACCGGCATTCACGGATAAAGACAAAGAAGATTTAATCACGGCAACGGAAATCGGTGTTGACTACATTGCAGTATCTTTCCCTCGAAGCGGTGATGACATGCGTTATGTCAGAAGCTTAGCTGAAAAAGCAGGCTCTAATGCGCAATTGTTAGCAAAAATAGAGCGTGCAGAAGCTGTTGAAACTGTTGAAGCAATTGATGACATTGTGCTTGCTTCTGATGCGGTGATGGTCGCACGTGGCGACTTAGGGGTCGAAATTGGCGACGCTGCGCTTGTGGGTAAACAGAAACAAATTATCAGCCGTGCTCGTTCATTAAACCGTACTGTCATTACAGCAACACAAATGATGGAATCGATGATTGACAACCCAATGCCAACCCGTGCTGAGGTGATGGACGTAGCAAATGCTGTATTGGACGGCACAGACGCGGTTATGCTCTCTGCAGAAACAGCTGCGGGAGATTACCCAGAGCAAACAGTTGCAGCGATGGCTCGCGTTTGTTTAGGCGCTGAGTCGCAACCACAAATTCACATTTCTAAACACCGTCTAGATAGTCGCTTTGCAGACACTTGCGAAACCATTGCGCTTTCGGCCATGTATGCAGCTAACCACTTAGACTCAGTAAAAGCCATTGTTGCATTAACGGAATCCGGCAATACTGCGAAATTAATGTCACGTATTAGTTCCGGTTTACCAATTTATGCCCTGTCTCGCCATCAATCCACACTCGGTCAAGCCTCGTTGTATCGTGGCGTTTATCCGGTAAGGTTTGACTCTACCCAATGTTCTGATGATAGTGCGGTTAGAGAAGCACTAGACACTCTTGTTGCAGCAGGATCTTTAGAAAAAGGCGACACAGTTATCATTACCCATGGCGATAAAATGGAAACTATCGGTGCAAGTAATACACTAAAAATTATTACAGTATAAAAACCACAACGAACTGGGTAGCCACGCTACCTAGTTCTGTTATTTCGCCCGTGTGAGTGCGCGTAAAAGCTGTATCGATAATAAAATGAGGAAACAGCGCTAATCACTTGGCGTTATTTTATACCATTCTCTTGTTGTAACACTTTAATAAAACCAAACTGCCTAATGTGAGGCAGAACGTTTAGCTTAAAACCGAGCAAAGCTTTGTTATCAACAAGTTGCTCTAAATAAGACATTTTATCGCTTGTAGCGCCACAATAGCTTCTTCTAACTGAGCAAGTATTAAGATTAATTGGTATTAGCTTGCTAATGCTGCCTTCACTTTATCTCTGTAGCTTCTGCTTACTTTTAGCTCTTGACCATTTTCAAGCACCAACAAGTATTCACCACTGCTCTGGGTTACTAGCTTACTAATTTGTTTAGTGTTTACGATAGCAGAGCGATGCACGCGTACGAATAATGTTGGGTCCAATTCTTGCTCTAAATCCTTCATTGTTTTTCGTAAGATGTGTGTTTGACCATCACTACAATGTAGGCACATGTAATCTCCAGCAGCATCCACCCACTGAATTGAGCCGGTAGAAACACGAATGATCTCTCCTTGCTCTTTTACCGCAAGTGACTCAGGGAACTTTTTATCTTCGATTGTATCCCCTGTCGCTAACTTCTTTAGGATTTCTTCACAATTGTTACCTGTGATCCCTGCAACAAAGCTGGCTAGCTTTTTCTTATGCGCATTGTCTTGTTGTGTTTTTAAATAGCTTTGCACTTTTTCCACCGCCTGTTTTAATCTGTTGTCATCAACGGGTTTTAAAATGTAATCTAACGCATGGATCTCAAATGCTTTGACAGCATATTGATCAAACGCAGTTACAAAAACGATAGCAGGCAATGGTTTGACACTTTCACTCAAGGCTCTCGCTACTTCAAAGCCATTCATGTTTGGCATTTGAATATCAAGAAAGACTAGATCTATGTCCTCAGACTTACATAAATCAATAGCCTGTTGGCCACTGCCACATAATTCTACAATTTCAATTTCAGGAAAATCTCTTAACCTTACCGCCAAGCCTTTTCTGGCTAGCGGTTCATCATCTACGATTAATGTTCTAATTTTGTTCATTACTTCTTCGCCCTTTCGTATGGCACGCGAATGTTTACCTTTAAACCCGAAGGCTCATTGTTTGACAGCACAAACGAGTAATTGTTTTCATATAATGTTTTTAGGCGATCTTTGGTATTCGCTAAACCCACTCCTTGTGCACTTTTCAACTGCCCATCTTCCAACTCTGCGCCTGGACCGTTATCACCTACTTCCAAGAGTAGCTCATTGGCAAAAACCTGTGCTTTAATCTCAATTTTGCCGCCATGTTCAATATGTGCAATAGCATACTTGATGCTGTTCTCAATCAATGGCTGTAAAATTAAACTTGGCACTAGCGCTTGTTCTGCCTCTTCTGTTACATCTAACTCAATTGACAACCTTTCATCAAAGCGTACTTTCTCAATTTCAAGGTATAACGTTAACGCATGTAACTCTTGCTCTAGTGGTACTTTTTTGATCGGATCTGTATTTAAGGTGTGTCTCAAAAAGTCACTAAGCCTTGATACCATTTGATTTGCATCTTTATTCTCTTCAACGAGAATAAGTGTTGAGATTGCGTTGAGTGTATTGAAGAGGAAGTGAGGATTAAGCTGATACCGAAGCATTTTTAGTTGTGCTTCATGAGCCATCGTATTGGCTTTTAGTGCCTTTTGTCTCTCACTTTGTAATAATTGATAGTACTTTATACCGAAGTATAGTCCGCTCCAGCATAAAACGATATAGACGGAGTCTAGACCTTGCTGCAAATAATAAAACCATTCATCGGGTCGATAACCATGACGGTATATTTCCCAATGATTGAATTTTTGCACCACAGCCCAGAGCGTTCCGGTTAAATATGATGCAGTAAATACGACCAAGATTAAGACAACTGGAGAGGCGTTCCATATCTTACGATATAAATAACGCAGTGGTACTGTCATCAAACAACCGGCATAAGCATTTAATGCAATAACAAATACATAGATGTCGCGCATTTCAAATACTTTCGAGCCAATGTAATTCACCAGCGCATAACCCAACCAGCCGGCTATTTGTAATACCCAGAAAAACCTCTGCCTGTTATCAACCAGTGATTGCCACTTCAAAATGATTATACCTCTTCTATCTTAACTGGATTATATCTCAGCTCGTTGCATTTATTCACTGCTGATGGTCTCAGTTTTTACACGACCTACCGCAAATAAAAAAAGACACCGCAGTGTCTTTTTTAAGATAAATTATAATGACTTATTTAATTTAACCGCTCTGTTTTGGAACACCAAAAAAGTGCTATTAGGTTGTTATGAATAAGAAATATAACAACCCCTTAGCTTCAATCTATGTTCCCTCAGGTTAAGCAGTTCTACACAAATTGCTATAAATGCCTTGTCTTGTAGACTGTATTTACGCCAGCTTATCTGAAGCGACTTTATATGTTGGATCGGCTTGACCATCTAATTCGACTAAGTCTTTAGCCTTTTCGAGTAACACTTTGCAGTCTTGGCTCAAGTGGCGCAGATGAAGTGTTTTTCCAGCTTTTTTGTAGCGTTCTGCTAACGCATCTATCGCTTCAATCGCGCTGTGATCAGCAACTCGGCTATATTTAAATTCTACAATAATGTCGTCGGGGTCATTATTTATATCAAATAATTCAGCAAAGTTTTTTACAGAGCCAAAGAATAGTGGTCCGTGTAATTCATAAACCTTTGAGCCATTTTCATCAATATAATTATTGGTGTAGATATGTTTTGCATGTTCCCAAGCAAACACCAATGCCGATACAATTACACCGACACAAACTGCAATCGCGAGATCTGTGATCACAGTCACACCAGATACCAATACAATCACAAAAGCATCTGATTTGGGGATCTTTCTGATCAGTCTAAAGCTAGACCATTCAAACGTACCTAGAACAACCATAAACATCACACCAACTAGTGCGGCTAATGGGATCATTTCTATTAAGCTAGCAGCAAATAGAATAAAGACCAATAGTAGAAGCGCAGCTGTTATTCCCGACAAACGACTACGGCCACCAGAATTAATGTTGATCATTGACTGGCCTATCATCGCACAGCCGCCCATCGCACCAAATACGCCACAGGTAACATTTGCTGCACCTTGACCGATACACTCACGATTACTATGGCCACGTGTTTCTGTGATCTCATCAATCAAAGTGAGCGTCAACAGCGACTCTATCAAGCCAATTGCTGCCAATACTAACGCATAAGGGAATATGATTTTAAGTGTTTCAAGTGTCCATGGTACATCAGGAATATGAAAAGCAGGGAAACCACCTGCGATAGTCGCATCAGAGTTGCCAGACATGTCTTTAAGATAGTCAAGTACATTCCTCGCATCTAGGTCCAGGCCTATTACGATTCCAGTTACTACAAGGATAGCGGCAAGGCTTGAAGGTACTGCTGTCGTCAACTTAGGGAGAAAATGAATGATAGCCATTGTAAGCGCAACTAGGCCACACATAATATAGAGCGCTTCGCCCTGCATCCACGTCAAGTTACCTTGCTCATCAAGCACCTTGAACTGCCCAAGTTGTGCTAAGAAAATCACAATTGCCAGGCCATTTACAAAGCCGAGCATAACTGGGTGAGGCACCATGCGAATAAACTTGCCGAGTTTAAATATACCGGCCAATATTTGCAAAAAGCCCATCAATAAGACTGTCGCAAACAGATATTCAACACCATGCTCTATCACCAAGCTAACCATAACGACTGCAAGTGCACCAGTTGCACCAGAGATCATACCCGGTCTACCACCGAAGATTGAGGTAATAAGACCTACAATGAATGCCGCATATAAGCCAACCAAAGGGTCTACTTGCGCAACAAAAGCGAAGGCTACAGCTTCTGGCACCAACGCCAGTGCAACTGTAAGTCCTGATAGTACATCGTTTTTAGCAGAGCTAGGCGCTTTGCTGATCAGATTAAACATCTATTTCCTCTGGTCTGAATTGACAATGAACACAAAGGCTGCGGATTCTAGCAAAAAGCAGCAATTTAAACAAATAGCAGACATCTAGCATTTAAAGCAGATTGGTTTGTATGCAATAAATTCTAGTATAGAACAGTGACAGCAGGATGTTAGAAATGCACTATTTCAGCTAAAAGGCAGGCCAGTAATCGTCTGCTCACTATCATTTAACAAGCAGACGATGATGCTGTACTAAAGTGGTAAAGAGGTACTGCGTTTTACGCAAGTCATGGTTACATTTGAATGTACCTCTTGAACAAACTCAAGGTTAAGTAAATTGTCTCGAACAAACTGCTCATAACCTTCAATTCCCTTAGATATAATACGCAGCATGAAGTCCATCGTGCCTGCCATTGAATAACACTCTGTCACTTCGTCGTAGCTCAATATAAGTTTTTCAAACTCAGCGAGGTTATTTCTGCCATGGTTCGACAAGCGAACGTGTGCATAAACCAGCATATCAAATCCGAGCTTTTTCTCGTCTAACAGTGCGACTTTACCTTTGATGTAACCATCTTGCTCCAATTTGGCGATACGTCGCCAGCAAGGAGATTGAGAAAGCCCTACTTTATCTGCAATTTCGGCGGTCGAAAGACTCGCATCTTGTTGTAACAATGCCAAGATTTGGCGATCTACTTAGTTTAATGACATATCTATTCTAGTTTAATTAGCACATTAGCTTACAAAGCCAATGTTGATTATTATTCCCTGACGTATAGTAGACTAACTTATTGTATATGAATACTACTTAGCGCCTACTATTCTACCCAAATCGGCCACTCATAAAGGGGTTTGTAGCCTTTTCATACCCTATCGTGGTATTTTCACCGTGCCCTGAATGCACAACGACTTCGTTAGGTAACGAAAATAACTTACTCTCAATGGAGTGCTTCAGCTTTGCTGCGTCCCCTTTAGGAAAGTCAGTTCGCCCTACTGAACCTTTGAACAAAACATCACCTACCAACACCTGCTGTGAGACAGGTTCATAAAAAACAACATGTCCAGGCGTGTGACCAGGGCAATGCCTAACTTCTAACTTTAGCTTCCCTACCTCAACTGTATCACCATCATTTAGCCATGATGAGGGTAAAAATGCAGCGTGGTTTTCAAAACCAAACATTTGTGATTGCATTGGTAATGCTTCAAGCCAAAATAGGTCATCTTTATGAGGGCCTATGATTTCAATATCATAATACTCCCCCAGTTTCGTACTTGCCCCCACATGATCTAGATGCGCGTGGGTGAGCAAAATCATCTTCGGTTTAAGCCCCTCTTCAGTCAAGCGCGCGATGATCTTTTCCGGCTCGCCACCTGGGTCGACAATTGCGGCGATTCTGCTTGTCGGGCAAACTAATACACGGCAATTTTGCATAAACGGCGTAACAGGTATTGTTAATACTTGCATTGTTAATTTGCTCCAAATGCCATCAAAACAGGATACTTCAAATAAGCGCTGTCATAAAATGGTGTCCGAGCGTACAGCCACTCCATTCTCGCTTTAGAGTCGTTGGCAAACTTTTTGTCTTCACGAATTTTTTTATCAAATGCTAATGCCATTGCTGGATTTTGTTTTAGCATCTTTCTGGCAAACGGTTCAAGCGCATAATTTTCAACATATTCTGTACGTTGAAAAATCGTATTAAACTCACCCCAAGCAAAGAAAGAGTCCGGGGCTTTAGGGTGCAGTAAGTGAGTTGCCAACTCTCCCGAAGGTCGCGCTGTTTCAACTTTATACCAGCCACTTACATCCACTTTTTCTGGCAATACGTTAAAGTTAAATGATGCCTCTACTCTAAAGCGACCTTCAAAAGGCACACTGTCGAACTGATAGTCACTTACCGCTGCCTGACTGACATTTTCAACTACTGACGATGCTGGCAATTTAATGACTTCAACACCATGAAGCTCTAGCTTTTCAACGACTTCGGGATACGCTGGTGGTATATAAAACTGCTCTGGAACATTAACTATCGTTTTTACTTCTTTTTGCCAATAAATCGGTAATTTCTCATAGTCGACTGGCGTACCAAGGTATTTTGCTTCTACATGCCCAGAAAGTGCACTTTCGAATTGCTTGTATTCGATACCTTTAAATTGAATGAAATCAGGAGTTTTAGCGTAGCTACGCTCAACCACTAATTTTTTGGGCAAAAACTCAGCTTCTTTTTTCACAGCTTCTCGTAATATATCTATATTGTTGGCCAGTCCATCAATGACGCCATCCATAAATACATACGTCCCTAAAACACGCTGTTTATACGGTTTTAAAGAGTGATTTTCCACAAGTATTGTTGGTAGCCCTTTTAAGTCGCCCCAACCATTTGAGAATCTTGGTGTTGCTACCCAACCTGCTAAACCCTGCTTAAAATCACGCTTGTCCATGACAAACACCAAAGGTCCGGGAATATGCCCCTGTTTGCGAAGTGCTTTATCTATTTCAGGAGAGAGTTGATTTTCCAATACTTGGGCAATTGCTGGAGATTCACTGGCAAAGCTTGGATTAAAACCATAGGTCACATCATACTGGTAATCCGCACCGTCAGTAACATGAACATCAATGTATAGGTCTGGCTTATACTCATTGATCACAGACATGATCGCTCTAATACCAGGAGTATCTAGCTTTGTATAATCACGGTTGAGATTAAGATTTTTACCATTCGTCCTAAATCCCATCACCGCTGGGCCGCGCTGATTAATACGGTTATATTCGCTGCGACGCTCATGACCATCGACATTTAAAATCGGCACAACTAGTAAGTTGACTTTCGCTAAAATGTCGCGACGTTTCCCTGTGGCAATATCACGCAGCAACATAAACATGGCATCTTTACCATCAATTTCACCGGCATGAATACCCGCTTGAACTAAAATAGTCGGTTTATCGCTATTAATGACTTTAGATTTGCCACCACCTTGCTCAGTGGCAACAATCATCTTGATAGCGCGATGACTATCACTAGTACCTATAGTTTCAAGCTTAAACTGTGTTGGATTGGCCGCGACTAGACGGTCAACAAACGCCATTGTATCTTCATAATTTGGGGAATCGGTACCATCACTAAGTTCGAAATCAGTCGTCAATGGGCCTTGTTGTTGTAATAGTTGTTCACTGTTACCCTGCCACTCCATTAGCGGTGGCAAATGACTATTCATACCTAGCATTGCAGTAAGCATAATAATGCTGGAACTCATCATAATTCTCTATTCCTCTGCTTTTATCCGTCAATTATATCAATATTTTATCTATCGGCTTACAATGTGCGGTGATTCAACAAAAATTTGCAGTTAATCGCAGATAACTATCACTTTAGGGAACAAATGAGCGTACAAAAATCAATTTTAATCACTGGTTGTTCTACCGGGATTGGTTATTACTGTGCATTGCAGTTGTCAAAAGCCGGATATCAGGTCATCGCATCAGTCAGAAATGCAAAAGACCTGAATAAGTTTGAAGGTACAGGTGTTCATTGCATCGTATTAGATCTAGCTTGTGAGCAAAGTATCAAAGATGGATTTCATCAGGCACTTACAATCGTCAATGGGCAATTGGACGCATTATTTAATAATGGCGCCTACGGTCAACCTGGTGCGGTCGAAGATTTGCCTACAGATATATTAAGAAGGCAGTTTGAAGTTAACTTTTTTGGTTGGCACACACTAACATGCTTGGCTGTCGCGCAGATGCGAAAGCAAGGTTCAGGCCGAATAGTTCACAATTCTTCAGTGCTTGGCCTTGTTGCATTACCCTATCGCGGAGCCTATAACGCTAGTAAATTTGCACTGGAAGGGTTAACCGACACATTGCGCATGGAACTCGCCAACACCAATATCCAAGTCAGTTTAATCGAGCCAGGTCCAATCGTATCAAAGTTTAGAGAAAACGCGAAACGCGCATTTTTAACTAACATCAATCATCAACATAGCGCACATCACAACGAGTATCAGGCGCAGCTTAATCGCTTAGGCGCTGAAGACGCACCACAGAAATTTACCTTAGGGCCTGAAGCGGTTTATAAAGCCCTGCATCACGCATTGAGTGCTAAAACTGCGAAGCCAAGGTATTACGTAACGTTCCCTACATACTTGATGGGGTATCTAAAACGAATATTGAGCAGTCGCATGCTAGATAAAATATTGATGAAAAACCGTTAAGGGCTGAGTAATTTATGAGTATAAAACTAAAAAAGGAGCCAACGGCTCCTTTTTAATACAAGATCTAGTCCTAAGACTAAGTCATGCTCTGCTTATTAAGCAGCTAGACCGTCTTTTGCTTTAGCAACTAGTGCTGCGAAAGCTACTTGGTCGTATACTGCGATATCAGCTAGGATCTTACGATCGATTTCAATCGATGACTTTTTAAGGCCATTGATGAAACGGCTGTAAGAAAGACCATTTTGACGTGCAGCTGCGTTGATACGTGCAATCCATAGTTGACGGAAAGTACGTTTCTTAGCACGACGGTCACGGTAAGCATATTGACCAGCTTTTGTTACCGCTTGGAAAGCTACGCGGTAAACGCGTGAACGCGCTCCGTAGTAACCTTTAGCTTGCTTTAATACTTTTTTGTGACGTGCACGTGCAACTACGCCGCGTTTAACTCTTGCCATTTCTGATATCCTCTATTAAGCGAATGGTAACATACGATCGATTAGGCCTAGGTCATTCTTATGAACCATAGACTTAGCACGAAGGTGTAGTTTACGCTTTGAAGACTTCTTAGTCAGAATGTGACGAAGATGCGACTGTTTACGCTTGTAACCGCCTGAAGCAGTCTTTTTGAAGCGCTTTGCAGCACCTCTGTGTGATTTTAGCTTATAAGCCATTTGCAATAACTCCGAATGATATTGCTTAACACTATGTAAGTAGGCGGAGATAAACTCACTTGTAGGCCTAGCTTACTACCTAAAACCGGTGAAGGATCAAGTCCTTACTTTA
Source organism: Pseudoalteromonas peptidolytica (assembly GCF_012641745.1). GTDB lineage: Bacteria > Pseudomonadota > Gammaproteobacteria > Enterobacterales > Alteromonadaceae > Pseudoalteromonas > Pseudoalteromonas peptidolytica. The sequence continues at coordinate 142,646 of NZ_WEHZ01000006.1, read as the reverse complement.
AAACCGGATAACGCAGGTGGCCGAAGCACTTGAAACCTGCGTTAAATTCGATGCGTATTATGCCGAGATTAAGACTTTTTAGCAATAGGTGCCATCATCATTATCATTTGACGGCCTTCTACTTTCTTCGGGAAAGACTCTACTGAAGCAATCTCTTCCAACTCTGTCTTGATACGATTTAACAGGTCGATACCAATTTCTTGGTGCGCCATCTCACGACCACGGAAGCGAATTGTGACTTTAGCTTTGTCGCCACCTTCCAAAAACTTGCGAAGGCTACGTAGCTTAACTTGGTAATCACCAACATCAGTACCAGGACGGAATTTAACTTCCTTAACCTGAATTTGCTTTTGCTTTTTCTTTTGTTCTTTTTGGATTTTTGCTTTTTCAAAAAGGAACTTACCGTAGTCCATCACTTTACAAACTGGTGGCTCTGCATTTGGGCTGATCTCTACTAGATCTAAGCCTGCTTCATCCGCCATGTTTTGTGCGTCTCTAGTTGAGACAATGCCAGCCTGCTCGCCTTCAGCGTCAATTAAGCGAACCTCTTTCGCTGTAATCTCTTCGTTAATACGATTTTTCTGAGCGTTATTTTGCCCTTTTTTGCCGCCTCTAATGGTACGTTCCTCCAAAAAATTCAAAAGTAGTTGCGTGTACCAGAAAAAGTGAAGTACACGCAAGTTTATATTTATAGTCGATTTTTAATCTCTTCGCTAACTTTCGCGATGAAATCGTCAATCGAGAATTTACCTAAGTCTTCACCAGTGCGAGTTCGAACAGCAACTTCTTGTTGCTCAACTTCTTTGTCACCCACAACTAACAAATAAGGTATACGTTTTAAAGTATGCTCGCGGATTTTAAAACCAATTTTCTCATTTCTCAAGTCAGCGCAAGCTCTTATTCCAAGTTTATTTAACTTTTGTACAACTTCGTGAACATAATCGGCTTGTTTATCCGTAATATTCATGATCACAACTTGCTTAGGCGCAAGCCAAGTTGGGAATTGACCCGCATATTCTTCTGTTAAAATGCCGATAAAGCGCTCTAACGAACCAAGAATTGCACGGTGGATCATAACTGGCGTTTTACGCTCGTTATTTTCCGCAACATAAGTAGCCCCTAAACGCCCTGGTAATGCAAAGTCTAGTTGTACTGTACCACATTGCCATGCACGTTCTAAACAGTCATACAAAGTAAACTCAATCTTTGGACCGTAGAATGCACCTTCACCTGGTAAATATTCAAACTCGATGTCGTTTGCTTTCAACGCATCTGCCAATGCAGCCTCTGCTTTATCCCACATCTCATCTTCGCCGATGCGTTTCTCAGGGCGTGTAGATAATTTAACAACGATCTTTTCAAAGCCAAAGGTTGAGTAAGTATCATACACCATTTTGATACAAGCTGATACTTCGTCCATGATCTGTTCTTCTGTACAGAATACGTGCGCATCGTCTTGTGTAAATCCACGAACACGCATCAAACCATGTAGTGCACCCGACGGCTCATTACGGTGACAACAACCAAACTCAGCCATACGCAGTGGTAGATCACGGTAAGATTTTAAGCCTTGGTTGAAGATTTGAACGTGGCCTGGGCAGTTCATCGGCTTAATAGCATATTCACGCTTTTCAGACTCCGTAGTGAACATCGCATCTGAATACTTGTCCCAGTGACCTGACTTTTCCCACAAACCACGATCCATCATCAGTGGACCTTTTACTTCTTCGTACTGGTACTCGCGTAACTTTTCGCGTACAAAGTCTTCAAGCTCACGGTAAATGCTCCAGCCATCATTATGCCAAAACACCATGCCTGGTGCTTCTTCTTGCCAGTGCCATAAATCTAGTGCTTTACCAATTTTACGGTGGTCGCGCTTTTCAGCTTCTTCTAAACGCTTAAGGTAAGCTTTTAATTGCTTTTTATCTGCCCATGCAGTGCCGTAAATACGTTGCAACATTTTGTTTTCTGAGTTGCCACGCCAGTATGCGCCTGCCACCTTCATAATCTTGAAGTGATGACAGAATTTCATATTTGGTACGTGAGGACCACGACACATATCAACATATTCTTCGTGGTGGTATAAACCTGGCCTATCATCTTTAGCGATATTCTCGTCTAAGATTTCCATCTTGTAGGTTTCACCACGTGCTTCGAATGCGTCGCGGGCTTCTTGCCAGCTTACCTTTTTCTTCACTACATCGTAGTTGGTCTTAGCAAGTTCCAACATACGCTTTTCAATCGCTTCAAGGTCTTCTTGCGTCAATGAGTGGTCAAGATCAACATCGTAGTAAAAGCCATTGTCGATAGTCGGACCGATCGCCATTTTTGCTTCAGGGAACAATTGTTTAACCGCGTGACCAATTAAGTGCGCGCAAGAGTGGCGAATAATCTCAAGGCCATCGTCGTCTTTAGCGGTGATAATCTCAAGCGCAGCATCATTTTCAATGATGTCACACGCATCAACACGCACACCATTGACGCGACCAGCGATAGTTGCTTTTGCAAGTCCTGGACCGATGTCTTGAGCGACGTCTAGAGTAGTTACTGGGTTTTCAAAAATACGCTGACTGCCGTCAGGGAGAGTAATAACTGGCATGATAAATCCTATTTACAGTGGTGACACCTACAATGCGCCACATGTATTTAATTAATTTTAAATGTAAAGTGTGCCTATCAACGCTTTTACGAATAAGCATTGTCTTGCGCGACTTATCGCGGCTCATTCAAGGTCTTTCGTATGAGAGACACTATTCTCGCGTGTAACTTGGCTAAGTGCAAGCCTAGGGCTAAAATTAATCTATTAATTTACAAAAACTATTTCGGGATACTCTGTGGCCAAAAAGCGATATCGATTTGCAACCTTTAATCTATTGAATTTTACAGCACCACCTTTTTCGTTTTATCAACTTCATGAGCATTATAACGACACGCAATGGCAAACTAAGACCCAGTTCATCACCGGTCTTATTCAACATATCAATCCTGATGTGATTGTATTTCAAGAAGTGTTCACACCCGACGCATTACAGATAATTTGTGAAGATTTAGGGTTAGTTCACTTCGCCACGGTAGACTCACCCAGTCCAGACCACGTTTACCCAAATGTTCTATTTAAACCTGTCGTCGCTATCGCCTCTAAGTTACCTATAAAGTCTTTCGCTCCGCTTGAGCCTTGCCCTGAATTACTTGAATACCTAAATAACCAACATCAGTTCAAGTTCAACCGTACGCCAATAAAATGTAAATTTGATATTCCCGGATTTGGGTTACTCGCATGTTATGCCATACATCTAAAGTCACAACGTGTTCACTCCATGGCGCACATGTTGGGAGAATCACATCAAGATGACCCTCTATTGACGCTATTACATGAAACTGTAGGCACAATGCAATCACAAATATCTCGGTCACTAGAAGCCTCTATTATTTATTACGATGCCTTGAAAACACAACGCGAAAAACAGGCAGCCACATTAGTAATGGGAGATTTTAATGATGCGTTAGAAAACCCTGCCCTGTCTTTTATGACTCAAGCTTTTCCGCCGTTGGCAAATAGCAGTTTTGATAGCGTTGGATTATTTGACAGTTTTTTTTACGCTGATAACAGCAACGGCAAAAAACCGCCTAGCCACTACTATCGCGGGGAAGGCAATGTGCTGGACTACATTTTATGCTCCAAAGAGTTTAATCCCAATCGCGCGGAACAAAAAGTAACCTCGCTGAACTACTATAGTTATGATGCTCATCTAGATCCGAGGCGTATAGATGAAGATATTTGTTATTCTGACCATGCAGCAATAGCAATAGAAATAACACTGTGAGATAATTCAATTTTTGCATAATCTGGACACGAAAATGAGAACACTTGGGGTTGAAATTTCTGGCAGCGAAGCGCTTCTTTGTTTGCTAACTAAAGAAGATGATGTTTTTGATATCAGAGATATTCGTCAGCGACGCTTTACTTTGGGCAACCAAGGAGCTGACCTTGAGGAAATGCGCAAATTTCAATTCGACTTTGCAAAACTAATACAAGATTATGGCGTAGACTCTGTTGCCATTCGCCAGCGTCCGCACAAAGGTAAATTCGCAGGTAGCGCCACAGGGTTTAAGATGGAAGCCGCTATCCAACTTATCTCTGATGTAGATGTGCAACTCCTCGCTGGAAACGAAGTAAAAGAGCAACTAAAAAGAAACCCTGTTCCTGTGGACTTTGAAGATACTGGATTAAAAAAGTTCCAAGAGCAGGCTTTTACTAATGCATACGTTTATATCCTTCGTAAAACATACGCAAAAGATGAATAGCTAAAACGATAAAGGTCAGTACGCTGACCTTTATACCCTATTGCGTTACCAACATTTCTCGACAGACCAGACACCTTCATTGCAACTCTCTTCCTAATTAATTCAAGATAGCTAAACTCTGTGCTCGACTGCTAAATAGTATTTTTAGGACACTTGTAATAATGAATGCTTGCAACACAACGGAGTCACAGCAATTTGCTTCACACACTAACCGGTTTTGAGTTTGTAACACGATAAGTCAACTAGCTCCTTGTCCCAATATCAAATGAATAAATCACAAGCTATTTGTGCAAATTTAGCACCAATCTGTGACTCGCGCATGGCGCACTATCAAGGTAGACTAGCTACTGAACAAATTTAGGGATTATTCATGTATCGAGTTTTTGAACGCTTTACCAACCCATTTCCAGAACAAGAGGTCGGTCAGCCGCCACAAGGTTTACTGGCATTTTGTCGCTTTTATACCCAAGGTATGGGATGGCCGCTTTTCTTTATGTCACTTAGTGCTGCGATATTAGCAGTGTTGGAGGTTACACTCTTTGGTTTTATGGGTGACTTAGTTGATTGGTTATCCAGTTATACGCCAGAAACGTTATTCGCTGAAAAACAAACCGAATTGATCAGAATGTCTTTGGTCACCTTAGTTGCTTTACCGTTGATCGTTTTCTTCCATAGCGCAATTTTGCACCAAAGTTTACTGGGTAATTACCCGATGGCGATCCGCTGGCAAGCACACCGCTATTTGCTAAAGCAGTCCATGACATTTTACCAAGACGAGTTTGCTGGGCGTATTGCGACTAAAGTAATGCAAACAGCACTAGCTGTGCGAGAGTCCGTCATGAAGCTACTTGATGTACTGGTATACATATTGGTTTATTTCACTGCTATGCTTGCGCTCGTTGCCAGTAGTGATATGCGTTTGATGATCCCACTTATAGTATGGCTTGGATGCTATATAGGCTTTCAGTTCTATTTTGTACCTAAGCTAAAACAAGTCTCTAGCGAACAAGCTGATGCGCGCTCAGAAATGACAGGCCGAATTGTTGACAGCTACACCAACATCTCGACAGTCAAGCTATTTTCTTACACTAAACGTGAGGAAGAGTATGCTAAAGATAGTATGGATGTATTCATCCAGCCTGTTTATAAACAAATGCGTTTAGCAACTAGCCTTAATGTAAGTATTCAGACGTTAAACTACCTTCTCGTTTTTTCGGTTGCTGCGTTGTCTATTTATCTTTGGTCTTTTAATGCCATTAGCGCTGGTGCAATTGCCATAACTGTTGGCCTAGCGCTGCGGTTAAACGGTATGGCACAGTGGATAATGTGGGAAATTAGCGGCCTATTTGAAAATATAGGTACCGTTGCAGATGGCATGAATACTCTCTCTAGACCACTTGAAATTGTCGATCAAAAGACCGCTGCACCATTGGCTTTTAAAGCAGGAAAAATAGATTTTTGTAACACAACTTTTGCTTATAAACGAAAAGATGCTGCACGTCAGCATAATGTTATTGAAAATCTTAACCTCAATATTAAACCTGGGGAGAAAATAGGTGTTGTTGGACGCTCAGGTGCTGGTAAGTCTACACTCGTCAACCTATTACTAAGATTTTATGATACTGATAATGGTAGCATTAACATTGACGAGCAGAATATCGCAGAGGTTAAGCAAGAGAGTTTGAGGCGTTATATCGCCATGGTGACACAAGACACGTCACTGTTGCACCGCAGCGTGCGAGACAATATTCTTTACGGTCGCCCAGATGCCTCAGAAGCAGAATTAATCGCAGCAACAAAAGAAGCTCAAGCGTACGACTTTATTCAAGATTTAGAAGATAGTCATGGAAATACAGGTTTTGATGCTCAAGTCGGTGAACGTGGCGTCAAATTATCAGGAGGCCAGCGACAGCGTATCGCTATTGCCAGAGTGTTATTAAAAAATGCGCCTATTTTGATATTAGATGAAGCAACATCGGCGTTAGACTCAGAGGTTGAACAGGCAATTCAAGAAAGCTTAGATGCACTGATGGAAGGCAAAACCGTAATCGCCATAGCTCATCGTCTTTCCACCATAGCGCAAATGGATAGACTAATAGTAATGGACGAAGGCAAGATTGTTGAAGAAGGCAGCCATCAATCCTTGCTAGCCTTGGGTGGCATTTATGCCAAACTTTGGTCCCACCAAACAGGCGGCTTTATTGGCGTTGAGTAACACCGTTACAAAATAATGCCACCGCCTTTTCAACTAATATGTCAAGCTCTGCTTCAGGAAGTGGAGCTTGCCATTTAATCGCCCGCTCCCAGTACCCAAGCTTTTTGAGCGCTCCCCAGAAGTACGCGGCCGCAAGATCTGCATCAAAATCCCCTAAACAGCCTGCATTTGCTGCATCCTCAAACCACTGGATCATTTCAGCTTCACAATGGCTAAATTTGCCATTCAAATTCTGAGCTTGTTCAAAGCTGCGCATAGATTCAATCATCACTATTCGAGATAAGCGCATGTAATCTTCATCATTTAACAACGTCATCGCGCTTTTTGCGAGGTGCTGTAGTTGCACAGAAAAATCATAATTCGGAATAAACTGTATTGCCGTTATAGGTTTTATCCGTTCAATCAACAATTCGACAACAGCATCAAACAATTCATCTTTTGTTGAATAATGTTTATACAGTGTTCGTTTGGATACTTCAGCTGATTGGCTGATCGACTCCATCGTGGTTGCTTGTAAACCTTTTTGCGCAAATTCTTCAATCGCTGCGCATAAAATTGACTGCTGTTTTGGTGAAAGTTGCGTCATCTACTTATTCTGTCTTTAATTAATAGTGGGAAAAGCGAGCCATCTACATAACCTAACGTTTGGATAAGCAAAAGGTCATCACTTAGGATGCCAGTATCTCATGGTTTATTTTGTTAGCCTGTGCATTTTTGACTACTGAATTTTACGAATTATCAATACCAGATAAAACGTAAATGGTAACAGTTGACCTAAAAACTCGCTCAAGCACCGCCCACACCAATGGGCAAAGGTTATTTAGCTGCTAAATCACATGGTAAGTTGTATACCAAGTAAGGCTGATATAGAGATAAGCCCTCTTTGTAATAAATCAACATTCCCTTTATTTTAATCAAAAAAGTCGTTAATAAAAAGTACACATGATCGTATACCTAAACAAAAGAAAAGTACACGGAGTCGTTTACCTTTTATTTCTTTAAGTATACACTAGCGTTTACTTGCTTAATTGTCGTTCAAAGTGCCTTAACTTTGGTGTGGTTGAGACATGGAATTGCGTCAGTTGCCTATGTGATTATAGACAACTGTTTGTTATTAAAGGCAAATTGCAAGATATTCCCAGTAAACCCGCTGGGCAGCATAAAATGATAATATAGGAATTGGAGTGTTCATGTATCCAACATCAATACGTAGTCGTGCAAAACACCTATCTTTTTTAATGCTCACGCTTGGCGCTTTGTCCGCGTGTTCAGAAGCACCAAAACAAGGAGGTGGCCATGCAATGCCTCCTGCAAAAGTGAGCGTGCAGCAAGTTACCACCCAATCGGTTCCATTTGATATCGAGTTACCTGCAACGCTTGCCGGTGATAAGGAAGTAGAGATCCGTTCTCGTGTTTCAGGGATCATCGAGTCGAGAAATTTTGAAGAAGGCCAGTTTGTAAAATCTGGGCAATCGCTATTTACCATAGAGCTTAAGCCTTTTGAGTTAGCCGTAGAAAAATCAAAAGCAGCACTGCAAGCAGCAAAAGCAAACGTAGAGCAAACTAAACGCGAACGTGACAGACTTGAGCGACTAAAAAACGAGCGTTCAGTATCCAAACGCGACTTTGATAACTCTGTTTCAGCATATGATGTTGCGATTGCAAACCTTGAGTCTGCCAAAGTGGCATTAAGAGAAGCTGAGCTGGACTTAGAATACGCAAAAGTTGAGGCTCCGGTTTCGGGTATTGTTGGACGAGAGCTGATGTCTGAGGGCAGTTATGTTTCAGGACCTAGCGTATTGTTAACAGAGCTAACTGATACTAGCACTATCCGCGCTCGTTTTGGCTTTTCAGAGCGCGAGCAATTAGCGATGCGAAAAGACGTGGAAAGTGGCTTATTGTCTTTACCAGAACACAATGAGTTTGATACCACAATTATTCTTCAAGATGGGTCGTTATACGCTCAAGTGGGTAAAGTAAACTTTAGCGATGTTCGCGTAAATCGTTTTACTGGCACCAGTGAACTGCAAGCTCGCATCCCAAACGAAAACGGTGAACTAAGACCGGGGCAATTTGTACGAGTCAAGTTATCTGGAGCCGTACGAAACAATGCGATTGTGTTGCCACAACGTGCTGTATTGGATAACGGCACAGGTAAGTTTGTATACATTGCAACTAAGAACAAACAAGGTACGACCGTTGCCCTACCCGCACCAGTTAAAGTTGGTGAATGGGTTAAACTTAACAACGAAAATATGTGGGTGATCCGTGAGGGTCTGCAAACAGGTCAACCTGTGATTGTCGAGGGGATGGCTAGAATTTTCTTCCCCGGTATGCCGGTATCTGTGAGCGAGCAAGGAGAATAACCTGATGTTCTCCAAATATTTCATAAATAGGCCTATTTTTGCCTTTGTTATTTCAATTGTGATAGTACTAGCAGGTCTGGCAGCAATGCGCAGCTTACCAGTCGCTCAGTACCCTGAAATTGCCCCACCTCAAGTCGAGGTTCGAGCAGTGTACCCTGGAGCCTCCGCTGATGTGTTAGAGCAAACTGTCGCGACCCCTATCGAAAATGCCATAACGGGTGTCGAGGGCATGATGTATATGACATCGACAAGCACCAACTCTGGCGTCACAACAATTGCGGTGACATTCGAGATTGGCACAGATGTCGACCAGGCTGCGGTAGACGTAAACAATCGTGTAAAGCAGGTTGAAGCTCGACTACCTGAAGAAACGAGACGTCAAGGCGTGGTTGTTCAGAAAACCTCTTCTAACTTCTTACAAGTTCATGCGTTTTATTCGCCAGATGGAACTCGAGATAGTCTTTGGACGTCAAACTACGTCACGATGAATATCCTCGACCGTGTTAAGCGAATTCCTGGAACGACCAACGTACAGATCTTTGGTGCTAAAGATTATGCCATGCGTATTTGGTTGCGCCCAGATATTATGAGTCAGCTTGAAGTTACAGCGGATGAAGTTGCCAGTGCAATTAGAGAGCAAAACTCTCAGTACGCGGCAGGTAGTATTGGTGCAACTCCAACCTCTCAAGACGCGCAGTCTTTGGTATACAGTGTTACCGCAAAAGGTCGATTATCTACCGCAGAAGAGTTCGAGAATATCATTGTTCGTGCAAATCCTGACGGCTCAACACTTCGCCTTAAAGATGTTGCACGCGTGGAACTAGGCTCAAAAGACTATAACTTCCAAGGTACTATCAACGCTAAAGAGGCTGTATTACTCGGTGTGTTCTTACAACCAGGTGCAAACGCACTAGATGTAGCAAAGGCTGTAGAAGCGGAAATTGAACAGATCAAACCTCAATTCCCTACCGGTCTTGCTCACGTTAACTCTTATGACACCACAAGATTTGTAGAAGTTTCAATTCGAGAGGTGTTAAAAACACTAGGTGAAGCAATGATCTTGGTATTCTTAGTGGTCTACCTATTCTTGCAAAACTGGCGTGCAACGCTAATTCCAACACTTGCGGTACCAGTATCTTTACTTGGTACATTTGCAGGTCTCTATATGCTTGGTTATTCAATTAACACATTAACCCTGTTTGGCATGGTACTGTCTATTGGTATTGTGGTAGACGATGCCATCGTAGTACTTGAAAACGTTGAGCGTATTATGCACGAGCAAGGCTTACAGGCTAGAGAGGCCGCGGTTAAAGCCATGCAGGAAGTAAGTGGCCCTGTCGTTGCGATTGTGCTGGTGCTATGTTCAGTGTTTGTACCTATCGCCTTTTTAGGTGGCTTAACAGGTGAACTATTCCGCCAATTTGCGATCACGATTTCGATCTCAGTTAGCTTGTCTGGTGTGGTTGCACTGACGATGACGCCTGCGCTTTGTGTGTTGCTGCTTAAGCACGAGCACAAACAAGATGCCAAGTTCTTCCTGTGGTTCAATGACTGGTTCCATCGTGTAACCGGACGCTATGTTGGTGCGGTTAGCTTTATGGTTCGCCGTGGTTTTGTTGGCCTAACATTGATGGCAGCCATGATTGGTGCAACGGTATTTTTGTGGCAAAAAACACCAAGCTCTTTAGTACCTGACGAAGATCAAGGTTACTACATGATTGCTGTATTTTTACCTGATGGCTCTTCACTAGAGCGCACCGCTAAAGTAGCCAATGAAGTCATCGCAGCTGCGAAATCAAACCCAGCTAACGAAAACGTTGTGGCGTTTACGGGAATGGACTTCATCGGCGGAGGTTTCAAAAATAGCGCCGCGACGATGTTTGTGACACAAACACATTGGGATGAGCGAGACGTGTCAGCGAAAGAACTTGTTGGTGAGCTATTTATGAAGACCGCACACATCAACGAAGCATTGGTACTTGCTTTTAATCCACCTCCTATCTTTGGATTGGGTACTACAGGTGGGTTTGAAGTCTTCTTGCAAAATAAAGGCGGCTCTGATCCTGCTAAATTAAAGCAAGGCATGCAGATGATCATGGCTGAAGCCCAGAAGAGTCCAATCCTTACAGGTATTCAAACGCTATGGCGTCCTGATGCGCCGCAGTTGAAAGTGCATATGGATCGTGAACAAGCCCGTGCCATGGGAGTTAATATCAATTCAGCGTTTAACGCTCTGGCAGCTAATTTGGGTAATTACTACGTTAACGATTTCAATAAATTTGGTCGTGCATGGCAAGTTATTATGTCTGCAGAAGCCGAGTTTAGAATGACACCGGAAGATGTTGGACGCATATATGTGAAAAACAATCGTGGCGAAATGGTTCCTATCTCTGCCTTTACAGATATTGAATACAGCCGAGGTCCTGAAACCATGAACCGTTATAATAATTTATCAGCGGTGAAGTTAATGGGTGAAGCCGCGCCAGGTTACAGTTCAGGACAAGCTATTGCTGAATTTGAGCGTATCGCTAATGCAGTACTCCCCCCAGATATGACTTACGAATGGACAGGCTCTGCGTTCCAAGAGAAGCAAAACTCTGGTACCACTGGTATTGCCCTAGGTATGGCTGTGATCATGGTATTTTTGATCCTCGCAGCACTTTATGAGCGTTGGTCATTACCGGTCTCTGTGATACTAGCACTACCATTTGGCACCTTTGGCGCACTAGTATCGATTTGGATTGCAGGACTCACCAACGATGTCTACTTCCAAATTGGTTTGGTGACGCTACTTGGCCTTGCCAGTAAAAATGCTATCTTAATCGTTGAATACGCATTGATGAAATATCAAGAAGGATGGAGTCCTGCCACTGCAGCACTAGAAGCCGCTAGACTACGTTTTAGACCCATCATTATGACTTCACTTGCGTTTATCCTTGGTGTTGTTCCTTTGGTGATGAGCTCAGGCGCAGGTGCAGGAGCAAGACACAGTGTTGGCACAGGGGTTATGGGTGGGATGCTCTCTGCGACTTTCCTCGCGGTATTTTTCTTACCATTATTCTTCTATTGGTTAATGGCAAGGCGACTATCAGAAAAACGCTCCAAACAAGCGCTTTCAGATGAGATTGCCAAACACCACAAAGAAGAGCATGTAGAAACAGATGAAGGGCTGGTGTAACCCGCCTTAATCGCAAGCCAAAGTAAAACGCCTGAATCTCTCAGGCGTTTTTTATACTAAATAATCTGAGCTTCGGATAATTATACCAATTTGCTTAATTAAGTGATCTATTTTGAGGCGAGAAAATCTTGTCGATAACTCCGCTACCTCGCCCTACTATCCCCAAACCTCTCAGACTAGACAAGGAAAAACTAAGTTGCGCTTTAGCAACAATGAGTTGGAATATTCCTTATCCAAACCTCTGGTTAAATAACAAGCTTATTATTATTTTACTCCCATGCTTTATTACTATCCATTAGTCGTAAATCCATGCTTTTCATCCAATTAAACTTGATTTTGTCGACAATTACGTTATCACTGAATGTACATAACGATAATAATTACCGATCAACAGCAAGGACAAGTCATGACTACAGAGAGTAAAGAATTAGATAACTACAAGCTTACAAAAAGTTACTTTACAGGATCTCAAACAACACCATTAACCAATCTGACGACAGGACAGTACTTCGACAGCATTGTCGACAATCATTCACAAAGAGAAGCGATTGTTGTTTCTCATCAATCAATTCGTCTGACTTACCGCCAGTATCTCGATAAAATCAATCAATTGGCCGCAAGCCTATTGGCAGTTGGCATACAACCTGGAGATAGAGTTGGTATTTGGTCTCCCAATAACCTTGAATGGAGCTTGGTACAATTTGCAACAGCCAAAATTGGCGCCATTATGGTTTGCATAAACCCCGCCTACCGACCAAGCGAGCTTGAGTATGTACTCAATAATGTAGAGTGCAAGATGCTGGTGATGGCAAAATCGTTTAAGCATAGCCATTATGTCGATATGATAAGAGAGCTAGCTCCAGAATCTTATGACTGCATGTTTGGTGAGCTAATCTCCAAACGTCTACCATCTTTGAAACAAATTGTACTGATTGATGAGGGTAGTGAACCTGGGCTCATCAACTTTTCGACTCTGCTAGAGATGGCAAGTGACGTCCACTATTTAGAAGCAAGCGCTATCGCAGCCAACTTAAATGCAGATCAGGCAATCAATATTCAGTTTACTTCTGGCACCACAGGAAACCCAAAAGGCGCCACACTGACACATCGAAACATTCTTAATAATGGACTACTGGTTGCTAATGCCATGAAACTCACAGAGCAAGATAAGCTTTGCATTCCTGTCCCACTTTATCATTGCTTTGGCATGGTACTTGGCAACTTAGTATGTTTAAGTAAAGGCGCTTGCGCAGTATTTCCAAACGATAGCTTCGACCCGTTAAAAACACTTCAGGTTGTCGAGCAGGAGCAGTGTACTGCGCTTCATGGTGTACCAACGATGTTTATTGCCCAATTAGAGCATCCTAATTTTAGCGAATTTAATTTGTCTTCCCTGCGCACAGGCGTGATGGCAGGCTCAACTTGCCCCGAAAAAGTAATGCGCCAAGTACAAACACAAATGCACATGACTGACGTGCTAATTGGCTATGGCCAAACTGAGTGCAGCCCCATTAATAACATTACCGAAATTGACTCTCCCATCGACAAGCGCGTCCAAACTGTCGGTCGGGCCATGCCGCACACCGAAGTTAAAATTATTGATGAACTTGGACATATCGCCCCCATTGGGACGCCCGGAGAGGTATGTGCGAGAGGCTACTGTGTAATGCAAGAATATTGGCAAGACCCTGAAAAAACTGCTGCGACTATTGACGCTGATGGCTGGCTACATTCCGGCGATTTAGCGGTTATGGATGACCAAGGGTTTGTGAGTATTGTCGGCCGCATCAAAGATATGATTATTCGCGGCGGCGAAAATATCTACCCTCGCGAAATTGAAGAGGTAATGTATCACCATCCAGACATTCAGGACGCTGCTGTATTTGGTATTCAAGATGATAGATATGGTGAAGAGGTATGTGCCTGGGTGCAACTCAAGCCCGGCCACTACATTTCTGAAGATAATATTCGTGAATTTTTAAAAGAAAAGCTCGCTTACTTTAAAATACCAAAGCATATTAGATTGGTAGATGCTTATCCCATGACAGTAACAGGGAAGCTACAGAAATTTAAAATGCGAGATCAGATGGAGCAAGAACTACACCAAACCGCATAGTCAAAGCGTGGAATATTCAACACCTCCTCATGCTAACTGCGCAGTGCTTTTAAATAACCACCTTTAGCGCAGCTAGCCTCCAAATAGCGGTTATACCAATTCGCTTACTTAATTTAGCTTTCTATGCTGAGGCAAGGCAGCTTGGCGATAGCTCCCCTTTGCTATCGCCAAGATACCGATATTCGTATAGGCAGCAAAGCGGAAAATTTAGCTTATCCTCACCTAGCACTTTTAGGCTGAGTAAGGAAATCATTTAGCCTAATATTTAAAACCATGAGTTAGCTAATTTCTTTTCTGTACAGCAAGTAAGTTACTTGATACGTAGCGAGCCAATCCCCCTGCCAAGGAACCATTACGTTATTCCATCAACTTTCAGACAAAAAGCGAATAATCAGAAATAACACCTAATACCAAACAGTAAAAACCATAAATTATTATCATTTTATTTAAACTATATCGACATTTGTACCCAAAAGATATAAAACAGTCTTGCTAATACATACAGGAAAATAACAATATGTTTAAATTATCAACAGTAGCCAGCGTTTTGGCATTGAGCTTTACATCGGGTGCAATAGCACAAATTTCTTACCTTGAAGACACGCGTAACCAGATCAGCGTTCAAGATTATAGTTATGAGCAAAAAGCATTAGTCGCTGAGCAAGCAAAACTGCTACTTGACGGTTTATACGTAAATAAATATGCCAAGAACCTGTACTATGGTCTCTCTCCAGCAGGCCACTTAGATCCAGTGGTCGCAATTGATGAGTTAATTAACAACATGGGGAACTTGAGCTCTACTCAATTCCACCAGCAGCTGCAACAAATCTTCTTGTCGCAGCGAGATTTTCATTTGGACTATAACTACCCAGCGCCAATGAAAAACTTTATTTCGTTTGTACCGGTTCACTTTGCCCAAACAGTCAGCGCAGACGGTAGTAAAGAAGTACGCGTAAACCGCATTTGGCAAAATTACACCGTACTTGCGCCAGAAATTGCCTCTGTATCTTTAGGTGATAAGGTTGTCGCTTACAATGGCCAGCCTATTAATGAAGCGGTAAACAATAATTTATTTAAAGGTGGCGGTGCCAACCCTGACGGCGGATTTGTTGGGGCTGTCAATACGTTAACTATCAAATCACATAACAAACACTTCCCACCACAACAAGATGCGTTAACGATTACACTTGAGTCCTATGAAACAGGTGAAACATACTCCATTAACGTGCCTTGGTTAGTATTTAATTCAAAACCCAGCGCGCCTGCCACAGCTGAGGATGAAGCGGCACAATTTACTCAAAGTATTAACTATGAATTTGCGACATTTAAAGAATTGGAAGCAGCAGCACAAGATGATACCTTTACGTTAGCTGCAAATGGTACCGCAGAGCCGACCGTGACGTGGAATAAAGTACAGGTTGACGGAGAGTCAGTAGGCTACATAAAACTCGCATCATTCTCACCTACAAACGGTGTTAACACTGCGCTCGTCGCTATTATTGATCTTTTAGATAATAAACTTAACGATACCAAAGCGCTTATCATTGATGTTCGAGGTAACCCAGGTGGTAACATTGTATACAACGACTACTTGTTGCAGTTGTTTACACCAAAACGCGTAACGCCTTCACACGTACGTTTTATTAATACAGATGAGAATCACCATATTCTGAATAACTCGCTATTTGGCACCTTTCTTAGCGACAATTGGCGCCAAGTGTTAGCTGATGTTAAAGGTACGACTGAGCAGTATTCAGCTGCCACTTCATTTATCACCAAAGACGCTGCCAACCAAATTGGCCAAGCATACTATGGTAATGTTGGCATTTGGGCCAATGCCAACACTTATTCAGCAGGTGATATGTTTACATGTGGTATGCAGGATAACGGCATCGCGACGGTATTTGGCCAACATGAACGCACAGGTGCTGGTGGCGCGAACGTGCTTGAACACAATGTATTTGTACAATACGTTGGTGCGCCATACCAAGCACTTCCTTATGAGCAAAGTATGCGAGTCTCATGGCGTCAATCTGTACGTCAAGGTCATCATATTAATGCACTCATTGAAGACTATGGCTGTGTCGCAGATGAACTCGTTAGCTATAACGTTGAAGACATCTTTGACGGCGACACGCAAGACTTCAACACTATCGCCCGCAAGTTGCTTGCAAAACCAACCGCTCAGGCAACAGTCGTATTTGAGTCTGATAGATTCGCACCAATTGCGCAGACGAATGGCCTGTATAGTTTTGACGTAACAAATACTGAATATGTAGATGTGTATATTGACGGCACAAAAGTAAAACGTATTCCTGCATTTGCTTATGGCGCACAAGCTAAAACACTGAGTTACACATTACCAGCTGATGTAACCAGCGGCACTGTGCAGTTTGTTGGATTAGATAGTGGTAAAACACGTCTATGGAATTCAACAAGGTTTTTCTAAGCTTTTATACCAATTTGCTTAACTAAGTGGTCTATTTTGAGGCGAGAAAATCTTGTCGATAACGAGGCAAAAATTTTGCTATTTAGTTGTTCTAAATGAGAAATTTTTAACGCTGTTAGCGTCAGATTTACTCCTTCAAATTGAGCAAGTATTAAGTCAAATTGGTATTAGTTAACATTCATTCCTAAACTCGCAGCGGGTAACCCGCTGCATTTCAGACAACTATACAGTATCTTACCCGTATGCAAATCCCACTTCCCTTAACTGGGAAAATAACTTTCACTATGAAAATTTTTCTCTGTAAATTCCTCCATAACGATTAAATTAGAAATATAAGCCAATGATAAGTATAAATTTTTAACCTGGCTTAGTTTTTGCTCCCTTCAGCGCTATATTTTACATACAAGGAAACGAGCAATGACGAAATGTTCATTAACGACCACCGCAGGTAATCCAATCGCCGATAATCAAAATAGTTTGACCGCAGGCCCTCAAGGTCCACTGCTGGTTGAGGATTACCAGTTGATCGAAAAACTGGCGTATCAAAATAGAGAGCGGATTCCAGAGCGTACCGTTCACGCTAAGGGATGGGGTGCATTTGGAACATTTACAGTAACAAACAACATAAGCCAGTATACCAAGGCAAAACTGTTTGCTGAGGTTGGCAAGCAAACCGATATTCTGATGCGCTTTTCAACGGTAGCTGGCGAAAAAGGGGTTGCGGATGCTGAGCGTGACGTAAGAGGTTTCTCGATAAAGTTTTACACTGAAGAAGGTAATTGGGGTTTAGTTGGCAATAATACCCCCGTCTTTTTTGTCCGTGATCCGTATAAATTCCCAGATTTTATTCACACCCAAAAACGTCACCCAAAAACTCACCTGCGCTCTAACACCGCGCAATGGGACTTTTGGTCTCTGTCACCGGAAAGCCTGCATCAAGTATTAATTTTAATGTCTGATCGTGGCTTGCCAACGGATGTGAGACACATGAATGGCTATGGCTCTCACACCTTTAGTTTGATCAATGAAGAGAACCAAAGAGTTTGGGTAAAGTTCCATATGAAAACCCAGCAAGGCCACCAGTATCATACTGATGAAGAGTCTAAAACGGTAATTGGCGAAAGCAGGGAGAGTTTTCAAGAGGACTTGCTAGCGGCGATAGAACGCGGAAATTATCCGAAATGGGATATGAAAATTCAGGTGATGACTGAAGCGCAAGCAAAACAGTTCCAACACAATCCGTTTGATCTAACCAAAGTATGGCCACATGGCGACTTTCCCCTCATCGATGTTGGTACACTCGAATTAAATCGCATACCAGACAATTATTTTGCTGATATAGAACAAGCCGCATTTAGTCCGTCTAATGTAGTATCTGGAATTGGATTTTCTCCGGATAAAATGTTTGTTGCAAGCACGCATTTTCTCTTATGCTGATGCGCACCGCTACCGACTCGGTACCCATTATGAGGCATTGCCTGTTAATCGCCCAAAATGCCCGGTGCATCATTACCACAAAGACGGTGCAATGCGGTTCTTTAACAATGAACCCGGTGGCAACGAAGATGCTTACTACGAGCCTAACTCAATGGGAGGCCCAAAAGAGAGTCCAGAGTATAAACGCCCAGCTCTTGAACTTGAGGGAATGGCAGATAGATACGACCACCGCGAAGATAATGATGACTTTTCACAGCCTCGTGCTTTATATTGCCTATTTGATGATGCCCAAAAGCAGCGCTTGTACGGCAACATAGTGCGCGCGATGGCGGGTGTACCTGAACATATCATAGAACGCCAACTTGGGTTATTTAAATCTGTTCACGAAGAACTTGAAGCCGGTGTTAGAACAGCACTGGATCAATAAGGTTAGCTCCCCAATCTGAATAAAAGCTAGCACCTGAAGTGCTGGCTTTTAAAACGGCTAAATTTTTGACCAAGCTTTTTTGGTTCCAAGCGCAAAAGCGCCGCCTATGACCAAGCAAATGGAGGAGCTCACCCACCAAAATGTCATGCTGTTATCAGGGATAGTTGGCATGATAAAAACAAAGCCAACTCCTCTTATTAAGAAAATTAAACTTATTACACATAAAGCGGTTTTCATCAAAGGTAATTGCCGGACCAATTTTGCCCCTGAAAACGCATAGCATGACCAGAGCAGTAAAATTGTAGCGATAACGGCAGTGATAAGGTGAGGATAAATAAGCCCTTCCTCGGCCATAGTAGCCATTTCTTCGCCGGCACCAAAAAATCGATACCAAGATGCACCGAAGATAATGCAGCCAATGTGCGCCACTGCGGCAATCGCTGTACACACGCCGGCAAAGAGTAAAAAGTAGTTATTGGTTTGAGTTTGCGCGTTCAAGTTTATATCCCTATATGGTCAATTTGCTTGAGTATCGCTGCTCTGCCTTTGCCTGTCGATAGATATGCGCTCAACAGGAGTTATTTGTAGGTCGTGATTTACCACGACAAAGATTTCCGCCGCTTAGGGTGCGGCATTACAACCTAAAAGATCGCGGGGTGAACCCGCTCCTACCAGATATGAGCTTAACAGAAAGTGAGGCCAACAGGCTAAACCTGTGAAGCTTGTTATTTGTAGGTCTTGATTTATCCGAGCAAAAAGATTTTCGTGGCATAGGGTGCGGTATTACAACCTAAAAGATCGCGGGGTGAACCCGCTCCTACCAGATATGGGTAAGTGTCATTACAAAGCTATGCTTTTGGTGCGACGAGTGGTAAATCAAACTGCACCATTAAGCCACCTTTTTTGCGATTAAATAGCTTAAGTTGTCCACCGTGGGCAATGGCGACTTCATTACAAATACTCAGCCCTATACCTGTACCACTTGGTTTTGTGGAGAAAAATGGCAGTACTGCATTTGCAAGCTTTTCTTCTTCCATTCCCGCCCCTCTATCCACGACTACAACAATGAGTCGTTGATAATCAACCAGCAGCTTCACGCCTATTTCATCTATCTTAGACCCTGATTCATGCGCATTTTTAACTAAATTAATCAACACCTGCTCTACCTGTATAGGATCGAAAAAGGCACTTTCTACAGGGAGTGGAGCCAGCAAAGTAAAGTCATAAAGTTTGCTAACGGTATCAAGTAAAGGCTGCAAGGGTTGCTCTGTAATATTTGGCGCAGGTAATCTTGCAAATTCGCTATATTTAGCCACAAATTCACTGAGGTTTTCCGTGCGGCGGTTAATCGTCGAGAGCATGTCGGGCAATAGTTGAATAAGGGCGTGGTTTTGCTCTTTGGCGCTGCGCTCTACAATTGTATTTGCCGAGTTGGTCAACGAAGAAATGGGCGCTAATGAATTATTAAGCTCATGACTTATCAGCCGAATGGCGTTTTTCCATAGCCCCACTTCTTGACGGCTCATTTCGCTGGATAAGTTTTGACACATTAACAATACATGTGGCTGGTGGTTGAGCGTTATGCTCTGCCTTGAAAAGTAATAGCTTTGCTTTTCATCATTGGCTTGAAAAGTCACAAATCCGGATTCTTTTTGTAGCAAAATAGTTTGCAGCTTTGGGTCTGCATTTGCAATGGCATGATGAAGCACTAGGCCGCTTAACGACTTATTGTTATTAAGTAATTTTCCGGCTTTGTCGTTAGCGTATATGACTTGGTCAAATTGGTTGAGCAACAAAATAGATACCGGGGACACTTGTAAAATCGTATCGAGTAACAACTCTCGTTGGCTTGTGGCGTGGCGCTGCTTTTTTAGTGTTGTCGATAAACGATTATATTCTAGAATTAAGTCAGCCATTTCTATGCTGTCAAAATGGGTAATTTGAATTGAGAAATCTTGATCTTTAAAGCTACGAAGCCCACTTGTCAAACAATCGATTATTCGCTGCTGGCGTCCAATACAATATTGAACGCTTAATAGTCCCACAAGCGCTGCACTAAGGAGCCCAGCTGACAGCGATAATGTGATAGGCCACAATAAAGCCGAAGCAAAGCCAACAACACTTGCAAATACTAACAATGAGATAAAAACGCATGCAGACACTGCTGCTTGAAGAGATACCGTCATTTTAAACCAAACTTCTCCATTCTGCGGTATAGTGCCTGTCTGCTTAGCCCAAGCTTTCTTGCAGCTTTACTAACAACGCCATCCGCACTGTCTAACGCTGCTTGAATATCTGCTTGTGTGTACTCAAGTACAGTTCCATGCTGCGGCGTTTGAATCGCCAAATGCGCGCATTCAATTTCTTGTCCTGAGCTCAGCAGCACTGCGCGACCTATGGTGTTTTCTAGCTCTCGGACGTTACCCGGCCAAGAATGATGCTTTAACTGCTTCATTGCCGCGTTGCTTATTGTTTTATTGCTAGGTAAAAAGTGTTCTACCAACTCGGCTATATCTTCTTTACGTTCAGACAATGGCGGCAGCTTCAGCTCTATCATGTTAATTCGGTAATACAAGTCTTCTCTAAAAGCACCTGCACGGATAGCTTCTGGTAAATTACTATTGGTAGCACTTATTACCCTTACATTGACCTTTTTTGTCACCGTACTGCCAACACGTTCAAACTCACCGCTTTGCAATACTCGCAGTAATTTTTGTTGACCAGCCAAAGACAAGTTACCTATCTCATCCAAAAATAGGGTTCCGCCATCAGCCGCTTCAAAGCGCCCAGCTCTGGCTTTTTGTGCGCCTGTATACGCACCACTTTCAACCCCAAATAATTCGGCCTCAATCAGGTCAGCTGGAATAGCTCCAGCATTTACCTTAATAAAGGGCTTATGTTTATAGCTGCTATTGGCTTGCACGATTTCTGCAATTTTTTCTTTACCTGCCCCGTTTGGTCCTGTGATCAATATTGGTGCATCAGAATGGGCAACCTGAGTTGCCATTTCGAGCAAGCTCAACATGGCAGGATCGGCAACCACCACACCACACAAATCATATTGTGCCTTTAATTTTTGCACTCGCGCATTACGCTGATTTGCCGCGCTACTCACCTGCTCTTGCAATTCACGCATTTCGAGCAAATTTTTCACTGAGGTGATCAACTTATGGTCTTTCCAAGGTTTAGCTAGGTAGTCTGCCGCACCATCTTTAATAAGCTCTACCGCCATTTCTAGGTTTGTCCACGCGGTAAGTAAGATGATAGGCAAGTCAGGCTCTATATCTCGAATCGCTTTATACAGCGCTTTGCCTTCGTCGCCACTTGTGGTATCCCGCGTAAAGTTCATGTCTTGAATGACCAAGTCGAATTGCTTACTGCGCACCATCTCTAACCCTTGCTGCGGAGAAGTGACACCTTCACACTGAATATCGTTGAGCAACAGAAGGACTTTAATGGCTTGAATTACATCTGGATTATCGTCAATTACCAATACACTCATGAACGCTTTTTGATCCTAATTTATAGATTTAGCCCCATACGGGGCTTTGTTGTTTTTATTATTAACTCGATTTGGTTACTTGAGCCGGTGACACTTTAGCCGCCTCTTTGGCTGGCACGTACACCGCAAGGGTGCTTACAAGCCAAGTGAAAATAGCAACCCCGACTAATAACGGGATCTCCACCACACTTTGCACGCGAACGTTGTGCATCAAAAAATAGTAAAGCAAAATCGAGAGGCCAAAGCCTAGCACTAAACCGATAAAGACTAAAATTGTATTTTCTTTTATTAAAGACCACATTACTTGACCTTTAGAAGCTCCCAGAGCACGCAGTATGCCGTGATCTTTTTTACGTAAGCTAACAGAAAAGCTAACGAGTGCAACGATGCCAAGTGCTGTTACCACACAAGCAATCAGGCTGATCCCTGCCATGGTGAGCGCAAAGGTGCTCCGGCCATCCCATAAACGTTTTTTAGCTCTGCCTACAAACTCGACTCGGTCAACCATTCGCCCATCTGTATGATAGAGTGCGGTTTCGACGTCTTCGAGCACCCGCTCAGACACTCCAGCTTCGACTCTGACTAAGTAATTTACCCGCTGACGATTGCCCCAAATAACTTCAGGAACAATTCCGGAATGATATGGCTGTTGGCTATACGTTGCACCTTCTCCCAGCATTTTGCCTTTATATACACCAATAACTTGATGCGCGATGCGCTGCCTTGAAATGTACACGGATTGACCGAGCGCAGAGCTATCACCAAATAACGACTTAGCTAGCTCTTCACTTATCATCATAACCCCTGCATTTTTGGTTGTTTCATCTCCTTTAATATATTCACTGGCATAAAATTTACGCCCCTCAACAAGCTCAAGTCCAAGTACATCTGCGCCTTTTTCATCAAGACCAAAATAACCAAATACACGGTAGTCAGTTTCTGGTTGGGTGTCTTTAAAAATAGTCCATCCTGGGCCTAAGCTATTCAATACCAACTCTCGACCAGCATAAGACGCTGCAATAACACCAGGCACTTTTTCAATCGCTTGAATGTCCTTTTCTATTAGGGCTGGGACATCGGTTGAGGTATCAAATACCCGCGTCGTGACATTGAGTATTTGACGCTCTTCAAGCTTTGATGGGATCAACCAATTTTGTAATGTTGCGTAGCTAATAAATGCGGTATTGCTGACAATCATCACTGTGATAGCTATTTGTAAAATAATTAATAACGCAATACTTTTTTGCTTTAGAATTAAGCTTAGAATGTGTTTAATCGCCATGTTTATCCCCTTAATTCCGATGCTGGTGATACGCGGCTACTGCGGTACACCGGATATAGTCCAGACAGTCCGACTGCCAAGAAAATACCTAGCGTTGTCACAAGCGCCAATTCACTATCGAACTGATAGATTTGCCTTACTTGCTCTGCTATGGCCATATAGTCAGTTTGGTACATGCGTAAATGGAACATCAATTCAAGACCTGCGAACGCCAATATAAACCCAAGGACAATGGCAGCTAGGGTTAACATTAAAATCTCTAAAAAGTGAATGATCATGATCACGCTTTGGTTGGCACCAAGTGCCCTATATAGGGAAATAAGTTTGCGATTAGCTTGAAATTTAGCCAGCAGAATACCAACGGTATTGACTAGACAAATACCAAATAATAAGTAAGAAAAAGTCAGGTAAATAGCTTCCCATGCCATAAAGCGCTGGATCAAAATATACAACTCGCCCATGCTATAAAAGTCGGTAAGGTTTTTATGTTGAAAACGACCAAGCGCTTGCTGCTGCTTAATATAATTATTCAACCATGTTTTTAATTCGGCCAACTGCACCAATTCTACGTCATTGTGGTATTGAAACCACACCGTCAAATAACCACATTCTGCACTTTTCAGCATATCGATACTGCCACTACGAGGGCTGATTGTTGTGTATAAGTCGTCGGTTCTACACGTTACCTGTCCCGTTCTCGGAAAGTTTTGCGCATAAGCATAATTTAGAGGGATAAATACGTCGTGATTATAATTATTACTAAAACTTAAATCTTGAAAGCGACGTTTATAGCGCGTTAGGTCGACTACACCAGCAACTCGTATTTGCTCTCCCTGAACCTGAATAAACTGCCCTACAGAGTCTACTCCACCAAATAAGTGATCGTTGGCATGTTTGCTGATAACAGCGATTGCTTCGCCACTTTTCTCGCTTTGCGCATTCCACGCGGTACCATAGATAAACGGCACATCAAGCACATTAAACATCCCACTATCTGTACCTGACGCCTCAACACTTATTGGCCTAACTGAATTATCTGCAAGCCCCACGATAAATTCAGTGGTATAGTTAAACGATACATATTCATACGGTAAATTCGCTTGTTGAAGGGCCTGAGCATCTTGATACGTCCAACGAGGAAACTGCCTAAAGTCGTTTACGTCTTCATCGACGTCAAAATAGTTGAGGCCAGCTGTGTATAAGCTATCCCCCTTGTAGCCAATTACCTCACTACTGCTTTGTTTCACAATAGCAGACATCGTTAACATTAATGTGATCCCAACTGCTAGGTTGATCACCATCAGTGCACTGAGCTTGGGCTTTTGTTTTAACCCTTGCCAAGCTAACATTACTAATTCTTTCATTGCCTGCTCCTACACTGCCAGATCAGTTAGTTGAGATTTAGTGATGTCAGTGAGTTCGCCATCAAGAATTTGAATGTTACGACCTGCTCGTCTTGCCAGCTCATTGTCATGCGTTACCATAATCAATGTAGTACCCGCTTGGTTTACTTCTTGTAATAAGTCCATCACTTGCCTTGCCATTAAGCTGTCTAAATTACCCGTTGGCTCATCTGCTAACAAGAACCGAGGTTTTCCAGCTAATGCTCTGGCAATGGCAACACGCTGCTGCTGCCCACCACTTAGCTGTGCCGGGTAGTGTTTCATGCGGCTTGCAAGTCCAACAAGCTCAAGTGCTTCTTCAATGCGCTTTTTGCGCTCACTGGCTTTTATTCCTCTGAAAATAAGAGGAACTTCAACGTTATCATATAAAGATAAGTCGCTGATAAGATTAAAGCCTTGAAAGATAAAACCAATTTTTTCATTTCTTAGCTGTGACAGCTTTTTATCGTTAAGATTGGCAACGTTTTCACCATCTAAATAGTAGTCTCCACGTTCAAAGCGCTCTAACAAACCGGCAATATTCAAAAAAGTCGTTTTGCCTGAACCTGACGGACCGGTAACGGCAATAAATTCCCCCTCATCTATGCTCAAATTCACATTGCTCAGCGCATGGGTCTCAATCAGATCAGTGCGGTAAATTTTGCTTACTTCATTCATTTTTAACATTACTTATTCCTTCTCATTCTTATTTTATGCGCGGCTGACTTACTTACCGAGTAACACTCGCGCTTTGTTATTGAACGGCTCTAAACTTGAGATCACGATTTCTTGCCCCTCACTCAAGCCATCGATAACCTCAACTTCAGAAATACTTTTGACACCAAGCTGAATGGATGTTTGATCTGCCTGCTCACCGACAACTGTGTATGTAAAACGCCCAGCGCCTGTTTCAACAAATGCACCTCTTTTTACTTTGAGTACGTCTTGCTTTTGCGACAGAATAATTCTGGTTGATACCTTTTGATTTTGACGAAGACCACTTGGCTGCTCGTCAAATCGCACCCGTGCACTCACGCGGCCAGCTTCAATTTCAGGGGAAATTGCAACTAGCTTAGCGCTGTATTGATATTGATTAATGAATACCTCAGCGGCCATGCCTGCACCTAGGTTTTCTGCATAAATTTCAGGAATTTGTGCTTCCACTTCAAGCTCTGAAAGGTCAACCAATGATATGAGCGCCGCATCTTGCTGCACGAACTGTTTTTGCTGCACATGTACCGTACCAACAATCCCCGACAGCGGCGAAACAATATTAAGTGCAGCAACCTGACGCTGCACTTCTTCTAGAATATGTTGTTGTCGAGTTAGACTGAGTTCGCTACTTTTGAGCTCAAACGCGAGCCGCTCTTGCTCCAGTTTTAAAGACTCAATGGCATGCTGCTCTTGCAATTGTGCGCGCTTTAGCTCGACCATGGACTGCTCAAGCTCTAGCTTTGAGATGATTTGCTTTTCGATACTTTGTTTTGATCGCGCCATTTCCCGCTCAGCGGCTTCCAGTTCTACTTTCGCCATTTCCATGCGTTGTTTGGTATCGAGTAGCTGCTGCTTGATTGAGATCCGCTGGCGCTCAACTTCTGTTTGAAGCCGTTCAAACGTCGCTTCCTCTTGAAGTAGACGATTATCCAACTCAGGACTGTCAATGCTGAGTAAAATTTGTCCTGCAACTATGGTATCACCTGGTTTAACGTTGAGTGTTACCGTGCCTGATGCAATAGCGTATAAATCAGGGTTATTCGCAGCGAGCGTACGCCCCTCAACACGAATATCTTCGCTGATATCACCTCTTACGACTGTGGCAAGACGTATTTGCTCCCGCGACACCGCCTGCTCGGCAGATAAAATCGTGTTAATGCTTGGCCAAGCACTGGTTAATCCACCTAAGGTGATCCCAAGGGTAAGTAAAGCGATAACTGGCTTTTTTATGGTTCTTTTTTTGGCGACTTGTTTGTCTTGCGCACTTGTATCTTTAATCATGCTACCTCCATGCGGACAAGTTGGTGTCCGCTAATATGATGAGTAATTAATAACAAGTAACGTGCCAGAATTTATATTATTGTTTTATATAGATTTTATTAATTTTAACGATGTAAATTAGAGAAGTTGGACGGACACCGGACAGTTTGCGGACAGCGGTTGGTTATGTTGGGTTGTTGTGATGATGGATTTTTGAGAGAGCTGTATTAAAGATCTCGGGATAAACCCGCTCCTACTCAACGTCGGTAACCCTTTAGCACAAAGTTCACTCTGTTAGCTCAGCAGCATAGGCGACCATGACTTAACGTGATATTAGGTTAAAACGATAACCGTACTCAAAAGATCGCGGGGTGAACCCGATCCTACTTAACGTCGGTAACCCTTTAAACAAAGTTCACTCTGTTAACTCAGCAGCATAGGCGACCATGACTTAACGTGATATTAGGTTAAAACGATAACCGTACTCAAAAGATCGCGGGGTGAACCCGCTCCTACTTAACGTCGGTAACCCTTTAGCACAAAGTTCACTCTGTTAGCTCAGCAGCATAGGCGACCATGACTTAACGTGATATTAGGTTAAAACGATAACCGTACTCAAAAGATCGCGGGGTGAACCCGATCCTACTTAACGTCGGTAACCCTTTAAACAAAGTTCACTCTGTTAACTCAGCAGCATAGGCGACCATGACTTAACGTGATATTAGATTTGAATGATAACTGTATTAAAGATCGCGGGGTGACCCCGCTCCTTCCTGAGGTATATTTTATCGCGGGATAAACCAGCCACATTAAATATTAAATGTTTGGCATTGGAGTAACCCGCTGACATACAAAGCTATTGGTACTGACTCTCGCCCCACAGCTGTTTTAATTCTTCAATAATGACTGGGTCATCAATGGTAGACGGTACGATAATATCTTCTCCATCCACCAGCTGGCGTAAGTTCTTTCTAAGTATTTTACCCGAACGGGTTTTGGGTAAACGCTCAACGACTCTAATAGTTTTAAGACAGGCAATCGCGCCGATTTTTTCTCGGATCAAGACTCTTATTTCCTCTGTAATGGCCGCTTCAGTGGTGTTTACACCATCTTTTAATACCACCATAGCAATAGGCACTTGGCCTTTTAACTCATCTTTACCGGCAAATACGGCGCATTCTGCAATAGCATTATGGCCTGCAACAATTTCTTCCATTTCACCAGTTGACAGTCTATGTCCGGCTACGTTTATTACGTCATCGGTACGGCCCATAATAAACAGATAGCCGCCTTCATCAAAATAGCCGCCGTCACCAGAGAGATAATAACCGGGGTATTGAGACAAATAACTGCCTTTAAAGCGCGTCGTATTATTCCAAATAGTGGTTAAACAACCTGGGGGAAGGGGCAATTTAACTGCAACAACGCCTTGTTGATTGGGCTCACATGTACTGCCGTCGACATCGAGGATCTCAACTTGATAGCCAGGTATGGGAACCGTGGCACTGCCCGCTTTTGTGGGCATCAGCTCAATTCCAACGGGATTAGATGCGATAGCCCAACCCGTTTCTGTTTGCCACCAGTGGTCAATTACCGGCAGCTTTGTGCTGGACTGTAACCAGTCGTAGGTGGCAGGGTCGAGTCGCTCACCTGCCAAAAATAAGGTTTTTAAACTGCTGGTGTTGTAGTTAGCCAATAGCGCCGCGCTCGGATCTTCTTTTTTAATGGCACGAAATGCCGTGGGCGCACTAAAGAGCGCTGCCACTTGATATTCTTCAACCACTCGCCAAAACGCCCCAGCATCCGGGGTTTTAATCGGTTTACCTTCGTATAACACGCTGGTGCAACCATAAATCAGTGGCCCATAGACAATATAAGAATGCCCCACAACCCAGCCAATGTCGGATGCTGCCCAAAATACTTCACCGGGCTCCATGCCGTAAACGGTTTTCATGCTATAGTTTAATGCCACAGCGTGACCCCCCTGCTCTCGCACTACTCCTTTGGGTGTACCTGTGGTGCCAGAGGTATATAAAATATAGAGCGGATGTATACTTGGTAAAGGCACAGCTTCAAAGGATTCTGGCGTATTTGCCACCATAGTCCAATCTAGGTCTCTTGGCGAAGACATCTGTGCTTGGTATGCTTCACGCTGTAGCACAATGCAATGTTCCACTTGATGCTTTGCCAACGACAAAGCTTCATCCAGCATAGGTTTGTATTCAATAGTGCGACCTATTTCAATTCCACAAGAAGCACTGATCACTAGCTTTGGTTTAGCATCATCTATTCTCACCGCAAGCTCATGAGGTGCAAAACCGCCAAACACCACGGAATGAATAGCACCCACGCGCGCACAAGCAAGCATGGCAACGACAGCCTCTGGCACCATGGGCATATAAATTACCACCCTATCCCCTACACTTACACCAAGTTGATTTAAGCCAGCTGCAAAATGGCTCACTTGAGAGAGCAACTCGCCATAGCTAATTTTGCGTTTGGTATTCGTCACTGGCGAGTCATAAATTAATGCGGTTTGCTCGCCTCGGCCTTGATGTACATGATGGTCAAGTGCCAAATAACTGGTATTCATCAAACCATCACTAAACCAATGACTTAGCCCCTCTTGGTCTTGGTTATGTCCGATTTTTGGTGGCGTATGCCAATCAAGCCGTGCCGCTTCGTTGAGCCAAAATGCCTCTGGGTCTTGGGAAAATGTGTGGTATGCCTGCTGATAGGTTGTTGTTGTCATAATAGGTTACTCAGTTTTGCTAGAACAGAGTAAAGATAGATAAAAAGCCGCCAAGTTTTGATGAGACTTTAGTCTTGCGAGGATGATGTGGATCAATGTTGGGGGCGTTAAATATGATTATGTCCGTGCAATACATGTAATCACAGCATCCTGAACAACAGTCATGGTAGTAAATATGACTACGGTTCAGAAATCCACTGAGATTTATACAACCAAATTTACCTATTGCTCGCTTTCAAGCTTTAGCAGCAGCGCTTTAATATCATCTTTTGCGCCAGTGATATGCTTTTTCAAAAAGTCACAGGCCCCTTTGGTATTTTTATCGCGGCACAGCTCTAATAGCTGGCGATGTTCCTCGGGCGCAGTTTTAATGCCACCGGCAAGAAGGATGTGCATGCGCACGTAGCGCTCAGAGTTTTTGCTGTACACATCCACCAACTCGCGAGTTTGTGGGCGCTGTGCTTTGCTGTAGAGTTTACTGTGAAATTCGGCGTTGAGTTTGCCCGTTGCCAGCTGTGTATCACCAGCGGCAGTGGCTTCTTCAAGTTCAGCTAAGATGGCTTCGGCTTCTAATAGGTCGCGCGCGGTTAACTTTTCGATTGAGTGACGTAATAGCTCGGCTTCTAACAATGCGCGTAAGTCAAATATTTCATCAATTTGTTCGGCACTTAAACGCGTGACTGTCGCACCTTTGTGCGCTTCAAAGTTAACTAAGCCTTCAGCTTCTAGTTGCAGAAGGGCTTCTCTAACTGGGATACGACTGACATTTAACTCATCCGCCAGTGCGGCTTGCCTTAGCGGCTCGCCCGCTTTGATTTCGCCAGTGAGGATTTTTTCACGAATTGCTTCAGCAACTAATTGAGTTCGAGTTTTATGTACAATCGCCATAATCTTTAGTAATTATTGTTTTATGAACCCATTATAAACGTATCTGAATGCAAATTGCATGTTTGTCTTAATTAATTACAGGGTCATGTATTGAGTTATCAGTGTCTGCGCAAAATTAGGTTTATGTTTATTGTACCGAGTTTCGCTTTATGGGTTACCTGTAAACGAACAAATATATTTGCTCTTCGTCATTAAGTCGAACCCAGCAATATCGCATTAGGAACGACCCGTATAACGATGACTTTATTAGTGAACACAAGTCTCTAGTGCGTAGTCGAAGCTTCCCCCAGCGTCTAAGCAGTTGTCAACCGCAATAAAATTACTGGTCAGGACAAAAAATACAACAGTACCGACTAGCGCTATGACCCCTAAAACCAGCGCTAGCTTGAACTTGTGCTTATTTGAGTTGATTGGTGAATTAGGCTTTTTATCTGTGTCTTTACAAACCATGGATACTATGACTGTTCCGATTATTGTTATGAAAAGCGCTAACTTATCACTCTATACATATCCACTCAAGCAAAAAACTCTTAAGTACCAACCTACAGCTCAACCTCGCTATAAGCATGAACACCGCCTTAAGTACAATACAGTAAAAAGCCCATAGCGGTACTATGGGCTTGGTTTGCTTAACTTTGTATACAAATTGGTCTTACGAATCGTTTGAGCGCTTCTAACCCTACCGATGTTGAGCGTACATCGGTTGATGACGGAAACGGCCCACCATGGTTCATGGTGGCACACACTTCAACGCCTGTTGGCATTTGCCCATAAATCAGTCGACCTACACGGTATTGTAGCGCTTCCATGATGTCTTTAGCTTGATGTAGGTCAGACTCAGTGCCGTGAATGCTGGCGGTGAGCTGTCCATCTAAGTCTGCGATTAAGTCTTCAAGCTGCGCTAAGTTGTCATAGCTCACCACTAAAGCACTTGGCCCAAAGACTTCTTCTTTAAGCCTTGCATCGGTTGCAAAGCTTTCGCTATCCGTCAGGAACAAGTGAGCGCTGGCGTGAAACGGCTGTGCTTGCTCACCAGCGCTCAACAACGTTACTTGAGGGTGTGCTTTTAGCGCCGCGATGCTGTTTTGATAAGCTTTTAAAATGCCCGGAGTCAATAAGGTATCAGAAGGCGCTCCACTAACACTTTGCTTAGCCGTCTCGATAAATGCTTGCGAACTACTACTTGGCACCAACCAAATACCGGGGCTAGTACAAAATTGACCATTACCCATAAGTAAAGACTGGACAAATTGTGCACCAAGCTCTGCGCCTTGTGCCTGAACTTTTTCAGGTAAAACAATTTGCGGGTTCACGCTGCCAAGCTCAGCGTAAAGCGGAATAGGTTCATGGCGCTTCGCGATGGTGTCTTGCAATGCTTTTGCAACACCAAAGGAGCCTGTAAACCCAACCGCTTTGATAGGCTTAGCTTCCACCAACCAATGCGCGACATCATACACTTTGGCTTGCAGCATTGAAAACACCCTGCTTGGCATATCACACTTACTTATTGCTGTGGCGATGGCCTTAGTCATTAGCTCACACGTTGCCGGATGTGCTGGGTGACCTTTATATACCACAGGGCAGCCAGCGGCTAACGCAGCTGCGGTATCGCCTCCGAGCGTAGAAAAGGCATACGGGAAGTTTGACGCACCAAACACCGCAACAGTGCCAATTGGAATATGCTTAAGCTGTGTTTTTGGCTTAGGCAGCGGAGTGCGATTTGGGTCCGCTTGCTCTTCTTTATCTAAACTGAGCTCTGCTAGGTTATCTCTCAGCGCTGCGGCAAATGCGTTTAATTGGTTGACCGTGCGGCCACGCTCGCCCTCAAGCCTTGCTCGTGGCAGGTTAGTTTCAGCCATCGTGGTAGTTATTAGTTCATCACCTAAGGCGAGAATTTCTTGTGCTATGGTCTCTAGAAACTCTGCACGAGCAGTCATCGACGTTTTACGATAAGCCTTAAAAGCCTGCTCTGCTGCATTAACGGCTTCCTCTACTTGTGCTTCACTGGCGTTAAAAAATGCTTGCGTTAACGATTCATTGGTTGCAGGACAAAACGCATAAAATGTTGTTGCATTTTGCGCAGCTTGCCACGCACCGTTAATGTAGCTCTTTCCTGATAAATTCATTGTTAGCTCCTGTTTTCTTTCAGTCTTAATGGCTAGAGCACCTGAAAACCAAATGCGTAAGGATCTTCGTCATCTACTGTAATGCAGTTACTCCCCGTTTGACGTGCCCAACCTTGAATACTTGGTTGAATAGCCACTTTTCCCGCGACCTCAGTTGTGCCTTCGACCTTACCGATAAATTGACTGCCTATGATGCTCTCGTGAACAAAGGTATCACCCTCTTTTAGCAGCCCCTTTGCATATAGCTGCGCCATTCTTGCACTTGTGCCTGTGCCACAAGGTGACCTATCAAGTGCTTTATCGCCATAAAATACCGCGTTTGCTGCATGACTATCTGAATGCTGTGGCTTGCCTGTCCATAACACATGGGAGGCACCGCACACGGTAGAGTCTTCAGGGTGGATAGGGTTTATTTGCGCATTAACTGCCGCGCGCACTTTAGGGCTCCATGCCAGTAATTCAGCGGCGCAACTTTGATCCACGCCAGCAAATAGACTTTGAGGCTCAACAATTATGTAAAAGTTACCGCCGTAAGCGATATCAACAGTAAGCTCTCCTAGCCCATCAACGTGGACAGGCACCGCTTGATACGCCAAAAATGCCGGTACATTATAGAGCCTTACCCAAGTCACTTTACCTGCATTCATTTCATAATAGGCATTCACGCGCCCCGCTGGAGTATCAAGTTTGAGTACACCCTGTTCTTTTGGAGTAATAAGGCCGCTTTCAAGGCCAAAAGTGACTGTCCCGATAGTGCCATGTCCGCACATCGGCAGACACCCAGAGGTTTCGATAAATAGGATTGCCACATCCCCATCAGCAGTGGTCGGTGGATATAAAAAGGCACCCGACATCATGTCATGGCCTCTGGGCTCAAACATCAGTGCGCGCCTTATCCAATCGTAGTCACGTAAAAAATGTTGGCGCTTTTCACTCATGCTCTCACCCAAAAGCGTTGGATGACCGCTTGTGACCAAGCGCACAGGGTTGCCACAGGTATGGCCATCAATACAATAATAGGTGCCCAAAATCATACGCTTAGTCCAAGTTAAATTGGCTTAAGTCAATTCGATTTGCCATTGCTTCATCGAACAAGCGACTTACATAGGCTTTTTCTTCTTGAGTAAGAGGTAATCTTGGCGAGCGAGTTACTTCACTACCTCGTCCAGCTAGCTGCTCGGCATATTTAATGCACTGCACCAGTGTTGGGATTGTATCTAAGCGTAACAAAGGTAAAAACCAACGCCACAGAGCGCGCGCTTCCTCAAAACGACCTTGCTCAGCAAGCCTATAAATAGCCACTGACTCGCGTGGGAATACATTAGTCAATCCCGAGATCCAACCCGTTGCACCAAGCATCAGGCTTTCCAGTGCGATGTCATCAACACCACCAAATACCACGTAGCGATCGCCAAATGCGCTAAACAGCTCGCTAATACGACGGGTATCTTCCGTTGCTTCTTTTACAGAAACAATATTGGACTCTTCAGCTAAGGTTTTCATGCCTTCGATTGACACGTCGACACCATAGGTCACTGGATTGTTGTAAATCATAATAGGTAACGCGGTGCTGCGCGCCACCTGTTGGTAATGATGAATAGCTTCACGCTCGGTTGAACGGTAGACCATTCCCGGCAATACCATCAGCCCATCTATGCCAAGCGCTTCTGCATCCTTGGCAAACTCAATAGCCAGTGCTGTTGTGGTCTCAGCCACACCACTAAGTAGTGGCACTCTATCACCTACCACTTCTGTTGCAGCTTTTAAGACTTGGCGTTTCTCGTCAGCCGTGAGTGAGCAATTTTCACCTACGGTGCCTAATACTATGATGCCATGAACCCCTTCGTTAATCAGGTTATCTATCATCGCTTTTGTGGTATCAAAGTTGATGCTTTCATCATCATGGAATTGAGTGGTTACCGCTGGATATACACCCTGCCAATTTACCTTCATGGTTCTCGCCTTTCATTAAGTTGTTTAGTTATTGTGCTTGCCATCATAGGTATATTGTATACAATAATCAATATTCAACTTGAGATTTTTTAGCCATCCACTCAAATGATTGGCTTAACTCTCTGTAGTCTTATGATTTATATGTAATAAATTTTTCTTCTTGGTATTTAAACGAGGCCTGATTGATGGCTATGTAGAAATACAATTTAAGATGGTGAGGTAAATCGTGGAAAATAATAATAACATTGCAGTAATAGGTGCTGGGATTATTGGGATCACCACAGCGCTGCAATTAACTCGACGAGGCCACGCTGTTACCTTGATCGATAAAAACCAACCCGCAGAGGGTTGCTCTATGGGCAACGCGGGGCATTTTGCCACAGAGCAAATATTTCCCATGGCAGATGCAGATATACTCACAAAGGTGCCTAGCATGTTAGTCAATCCGCTTGGGCCTTTGCGAATTGAGACTACTTCTTTGCTCAAAAATATTCCTTGGTTTGTACGATTCTTAAAGCAAATGAAAAGTAGCTGCTTCCATAAAGGTACAATCGCACTTAGAAGTTTAAATGAACGCGCACTCCCCGCATATCAACGTTTGCTTGGTGATAAGTATCATACACTTATATCTAGCAACGGCAGTTTACTGGTATTTGAAGGTGACGAAAGCGTAGCGCGTCAAAGCTATCACAAATACGCCGAGCAGGACATTTCAGTGAGCTTACTTACCGGTGATCAAGCCCGAGAAATGGAGCCGAGCCTATCAAATACTATTACCTCAGCACTGTATTTTGATAAAGTCGCGCATAGCACAGATCCCTACGCCCTCTGTTTGACGTTATATGAGCAGTTTATGCAGCTAGGCGGTACGTTCAAGCAAGGCTCAATCGATAATATTACCCACACAGGGCATGGCTATACACTTCACTCCAAAAGCCACAAGATAACCTTTAACAAAGTAGTCGTGGCAACAGGTGCTGCAAGTAAAACGCTCTGTGCGTCTTTAGGTTACTCACTGCCCATGATTGCCGAGCGTGGTTATCACAATATGTTGGCAGTGAATAACACGCTTACCAGACCCGTCGCATCAAGTGAACGAGGGTTCATTATGACGCCAATGACAACAGGGTTAAGACTTGCCGGTACAGTAGAATTTGCCACACTGGAGAGTAAACCCAACTACAGCCGTGCTCACGCGTTATTACATCATGCACGCATACTGTTAAACTCATCGCTGCCACAGGAAAATGATAACTTGTGGGTTGGTTTCCGCCCTTCACTCCCAGATTATTTACCCGTCATCGGACAAGCGCCTAATCATCACAACCTTTATTTTGCACTAGGTCATCAACACCTAGGACTGACCCAAGCCGCAATTTCAAGTGAATGTATCGCAGATCTTATTGACAACAAGCCCAACGACATCGATCTTACTCCTTTTAGTATTGCTCGATTTAATTAAACAAGGAGCACAAAAAATGAAAGGTATTGCATACCAAAGTGCGCAGCAAGCGCTAGATAACTTAGAAGATATGACCAAAAGCGTAGCACCGATTGGCGAAAGCGAGTATTTAGCAAGAATAGAAAAAGCTCAACACTATATGCAGCAAAACAACATTGATGCACTCTATTTAAATGCAGGTACAAATTTAAAGTACTTTACCGGTTTACAATGGTACGCCAGTGAACGTTTGGTCGGTGCTATTTTACCCGCCACCGGACAAGTCCAGTTTATCGTCCCATTTTTTGAAATTGGTTCTATTAAAGATTATTGGCTGATT
Source organism: Pseudoalteromonas peptidolytica (assembly GCF_012641745.1). Lineage (GTDB taxonomy): Bacteria > Pseudomonadota > Gammaproteobacteria > Enterobacterales > Alteromonadaceae > Pseudoalteromonas > Pseudoalteromonas peptidolytica. The sequence goes on along the minus strand of NZ_WEHZ01000006.1, from coordinate 106,513 downwards.
GAAGGCCCTATCCATGCTTGGCAAGAAGAAGAATCTCCTTACGAGCTTGTCGCAAACGTACTTAACACACTCAATATTGATAGCACAGGTACACTCGCCATTGACGAAAGCACTGCGTTTTTTGTTGCTGATGGGATCAGACTCGCGGCTCCAGAGCTTTCGCTTATTAATGCAAAGGCAGTAACCGCACATTGCAGAATGCATAAATCGGCAAATGAAATTGCCCTTATTCAACGCGCAATGGACATGACACTTGCCGTACATAAAGCGACGGCATCTATGCTGTATGAAGGGATCACCACAACCGAAGTGGAAGCCTTTGTTAATGAAGCGCACAAAAAAGTGGGCGCACCGGGCAATTATTTTTGTATTGTGTTATTCGGTGTCGCGTCCTCATTCCCACATGGCGTGAAAAATCCGCAAACGTTGAAAAAAGGCGATGTGGTTCTCGTCGACACTGGCTGTAAGTTACACGGCTATCTTAGTGATATCACCCGTACTTATGTTTTTGGCGACCCCAGTGAAAAACAAAAATCCGTTTGGCAAATCGAGAAGCAAGCACAACTTGCAGCATTTAGCGCAGCCAAAATTGGTGCGAGCTGCGGCGCTGTTGATAAGGCCGCAAGAGAATATATTGCCAGCAATGGGTTGGGTCCTGACTATCAACTACCTGGTTGCCCACATCGCACTGGACATGGTATCGGCTTAGATATCCATGAATGGCCTTATTTAGTCAAAGACAACCCAGAGCCGCTTGCCGCTGGAATGTGCTTTTCAAATGAGCCTATGCTGGTTATTCCTGACGAATTTGGCATTCGCTTGGAAGACCATTTCTATATGACCGACGATGGCCCACGTTGGTTTACTGAACCTGCCCACAGCATAGACAACCCTTTTGGGGTCGAATAGCATTAGCAATAAATGATGAGTTGTTCTGATGAGTAACTCATTATTTATCATGATTGATTTGAGCACAGCTTAATTGGTATAAACTTCACACCTACAATTTACTGCGCCACAACTTATGATAGCAACGACTCCACCGCCACCCTATTACGCCGTAATTTTTACCAATATAAAAAATGAAGACGACGAGGGCTACGCCCAAACCGCGTCGAGAATGGTCGAGCTTGCTATGCTTCAACGCGGATTTTTAGGATTAGAATCAGCGCGTGAAGAAATTGGGATCACGGTTTCTTATTGGCGAGACCTGGAGTCAATCAAAGCATGGAAAGCGAATGCTGAGCACATTGAAGCGCAAAAAAGCGGTAATAATAAATGGTATCAAAGCTATACCACCCGTATCGCTAAAGTGGAAAGAGAATACAGCTTGTAACGGCACAGTAACGATGAGCTTGATACATGCTCAATTTTAAGGCGTGAACCTGACGCAAACAGCGTTAAAAATTGCTTATTTACAGCAACCAAATAACCTCAGCTCCGGGTAATTAATACCTTGCCTACATGGAGTTCACTTAATTGAGCGAATTAGTAATATAAGCCATCATCGAGATCAAAAAAAGGCTCCATAAGGAGCCTTTTTAAAACGATGGTATTAACTTACCAACCCGCTTTCTCTTTTAGTGCAGAACCGATTTCTGCAAGAGAGCGAACGGTCTTAACACCCGCAGCTTCAAGTGCTGCGAATTTCTCGTCAGCTGTGCCTTTACCACCTGCGATAATTGCACCAGCGTGACCCATACGCTTACCTGGAGGCGCTGTAACACCAGCAATGTAAGAAACTACTGGCTTAGTTACGTTGTGCTTGATGTACTCAGCCGCTTCTTCTTCAGCTGTACCGCCGATCTCACCGATCATCACGATAGCTTCAGTTTGCGGATCGTTTTGGAACATCTCAAGTACGTCGATGAAGTTAGTACCTGGAATTGGATCGCCACCGATACCAACACAAGTAGATTGACCGAAGCCAGCGTCAGTAGTTTGCTTAACTGCTTCATAAGTCAAAGTACCAGAACGTGACACGATACCTACTTTACCAGGCATGTGGATGTGGCCAGGCATGATACCAATCTTAGTTTCACCCGGAGTGATAACACCTGGGCAGTTAGGACCAATCATGCGAACGCCAGTTTCTTCTAGCTTCACTTTAACATCAACCATATCTAGCGTAGGGATGCCTTCAGTGATACATACGATTAGCTCGATACCTGCGTCGATCGCTTCAAGGATAGCGTCTTTACAGAAAGCAGCTGGTACGTAGATAACAGATGCAGTTGCACCAGTTGACTCTACCGCCTCACGTACTGTGTTAAATACAGGTAGACCTAGGTGAGTTGTACCGCCTTTACCAGGAGAAACACCACCAACCATTTGCGTACCGTACTGGATAGCTTGCTCAGAGTGGAAAGTACCCTGACCACCAGTGAAACCTTGACAGATTACTTTAGTATCTTTGTTAATTAGTACAGACATTATTTGCCCTCCGCAGCAGCAACTACTTTCTCAGCAGCGTCAGTTAGTGACTCAGCTGCAATGATGTCAAGGCCTGAGTTAGCTAGTACTTCACGACCAGCTTCAGCGTTAGTACCTTCTAGACGTACAACTACTGGTACGTTTACGCCAACTTCTTTAACCGCACCAATGATACCTTCAGCGATCATGTCACAACGTACGATACCACCGAAGATGTTTACTAGTACTGCTTTAACATTGTCATCAGAAAGGATGATCTTAAACGCTTCAGATACACGCTCTTTAGTCGCGCCACCACCAACATCTAGGAAGTTAGCTGGCTTACCGCCGTGTAGGTTTACGATGTCCATAGTACCCATCGCAAGGCCTGCACCGTTAACCATACAACCAACGTTACCGTCTAGTGCAACGTAGTTAAGCTCAAAGCTTGCCGCGTGTGCTTCACGTGCGTCTTCTTGTGAAGGATCGTGGAACTCACGGATTTTAGGCTGGCGGAATAACGCGTTACCGTCAACACCAATTTTGCCGTCTAGGCAGTGTAGGTTACCAGCGTCTGTGATTACTAGAGGGTTGATCTCTAGAAGTGCAAAGTCGTGGTTGATAAACATTTGCGCTAGACCCATAAAGATCTTAGTGAACTGCTTAACTTGAGTTGGGTTCAAACCTAGTTTGAACGCTAGCTCACGACCTTGATAAGCTTGAGGACCTACAAGTGGGTCAATCTCAGCTTTATGAATTAGTTCAGGCGTTTCTTCTGCAACTTGTTCAATTTCTACACCACCTTCGGTTGATGCCATGAACACGATCTTACGTGAGCCACGGTCAACAACAGCACCTAGGTATAGTTCATTTGCAATATCAGTGCAGCTTTCTACTAAGATTTTAGCAACTGGCTGACCTTTCTCGTCTGTTTGGTAAGTAACTAGGTTTTTACCTAACCAGTTTTCAGCGAATGCGCGGATTTCGTCTTTGCTGTCTGCAAGTTTAACACCGCCAGCTTTACCACGGCCGCCTGCGTGTACTTGACACTTAACAACCCACTTGTCTCCACCGATTTTACCAGCAGCTTCTACTGCTTCTTGAGGTGTATCACAAGCAAAGCCTTCTGATACAGGTAAACCATATTCGGCAAAAAGTTGTTTTGCCTGATACTCATGCAAATTCATGATGCTTTATCCAATTTTTTATACTAAAAAAGCTGAATATTTATGCAAATAGTCAGCTATCCCAAATTGCGCACATAGTATAGATCCCAAGGCTTCTGATGAAAACCCCACTTAGACCAAAGGCGCAAAAAAAAAGCTGTATGCGAGCATACAGCTTATTCTTTAAACAAATATTATACGTCTAGCAGTAGACGTGTTGGATCTTCAAGCAACTCTTTAATTGTCACTAGGAAGCCAACTGACTCTTTACCATCGATTTGACGGTGGTCATAAGAAAGCGCTAGGTACATCATAGGTAAGATTTCAACCTTACCATTTACTGCCATAGGACGCTCTTGGATTTTGTGCATACCCAAGATTGAAGACTGTGGTAAGTTGATGATAGGTGTAGAAAGTAGTGAACCAAACACACCACCGTTGGTGATTGTGAAGTTACCGCCAGTCATATCATCAACTGTTAGTTTTCCGTCACGACCTTTGATAGCCAGTTCGCGAATGTTCTTTTCGATTTCAGCAACTGATAGCTTATCGCAGTCACGTAGTACTGGTGTAACTAGACCACGAGGCGTAGATACCGCGATACTGATATCGAAGTAGTTGTGGTAAACGATATCATCACCGTCGATAGATGCGTTCACTTCAGGGAAACGTTTCAGTGCTTCAGTTACCGCTTTCACGTAGAAAGACATGAAACCTAAACGGATACCGTGACGCTTCTCAAACACTTCTTGGTATTGTTTACGAAGATCCATGATTGGTTTCATGTTTACTTCGTTAAACGTTGTCAACATTGCTGTTGAGTTTTTCGCTTCTAGTAGACGGTTAGCAATTGTCTTACGAAGACGTGTCATCGGTACACGTTTTTGTGTACGCTCGCCAACAGGGGCAGCAGGTGCTGATGCAGCTGGCTTAGACTCTGCTTTTGCTGGCGCTTTAAGGAAGGCGTCAACGTCTTCTTTTGTGATACGACCGCCTTTGCCAGAACCTTTGATCTTAGAAGCGTCAAGGCCTTTTTCTGCGATAAGGCGACGAACAGATGGTGTTAGTACATCTGAGTTTTCGTCAGAAGATGCTGCTGGTGCTTCTTCTTTTTTCTCGCTAGATGCTGCCGCTGGTGCGCCACCGGCTACAATTTTACCGATCACTTGTTCAGCAAGTACGGTATCGCCTTCAGCGTGAATATGTTCACCCATCACACCGTCTTCAGGTGCAACAACTTCAAGAACCACTTTATCTGTTTCAATATCAACTAAGTTTTGGTCGCGGCTAACCGCTTCACCTGGTTGAACGTGCCAAGTTGCGATAGTAGCATCTGCTACTGACTCAGGAAGTACAGGTACTTTAATGTCCACTTCTTTACCTTCTGATGCTGGCGCCGACTGAGGCGCTGCTGTTTTTTCATTTGATTGTGCAGGCGCTGCTGCTTCATCAGCAGCACCTAATTGTGCAATAACCTGTTCGCCAAGAACGGTTGCGCCTTCTTCTTCTGAAATTGCAACGATAACACCATCTTCAGGTGCTACGACTTCTAAAACGACTTTATCTGTTTCGATGTCAACTAAGTTTTGATCACGAGTCACTTTATCGCCAACGCTTACATGCCATGTAGCAACCGTTGCATCAGCAACAGACTCAGGAAGAACAGGAACCTTAATTTCGGTTGTCATCTCTTATTCCTTATTTCTTGATTGTTAAAGCGTCAGCAATTAACGCGTTTTGTTCTTTAGTATGTGTAGACATGTATCCACATGCTGGAGCAGCTGAGGCCTTGCGACCTGCGTAAGTTAAATTAGCGCCAGATGGAATAGCTTCCCAGAAATGATGCTGTGAACAATACCACGCACCTTGGTTTTGTGGCTCTTCTTGACACCAAACAAAATCTTTCACGTGCTGGTAGCGAGCCATGATCTCGTCCATTTCTTTGTGGGGGAACGGATATAGCTGTTCAACACGAACAATAGCAACGTTGTTCAACTCTTGCTTACGACGTTCTTGTAAAAGTTCGTAGTACACTTTACCGCTACAGAATACGACACGCTCAACATTTTCTGGATTGATATCATCAATCTCGTCGATCATGTTGTTGAACACGCCTTCTGAAAGCTCTTCTAACGTAGACACAGCTAACGGATGGCGTAGTAGTGATTTAGGTGTCATCACAATCAAAGGACGACGCAATGGACGTACCGATTGGCGGCGCAACATTGCATAAACTTGTGCTGGTGTTGACGGCACACATACTTGCATATTGTGGTCAGCACATAGCTGTAAATAACGCTCTAGACGTGATGAACTGTGCTCTGGGCCTTGACCTTCATAACCATGAGGTAGAAGTAGTGTTAGACCGCATAAACGTCCCCACTTTTGCTCACCTGAGCTTAAGAACTGGTCGAATACAACTTGAGCGCCATTTGCAAAGTCACCGAACTGTGCTTCCCACAGTACCAATGACGTTGGTTCTGCTGTGGCATAACCATATTCAAATGCAAGTACCGCTTCTTCAGAAAGCACCGAGTCATAAACCTCAAATACGCCCTGACCTTCACGTACGTTTTGTAGCGGAAGATAAGTAGCGGCATCTTGTTGGTTATGCACGACAGCATGACGGTGGAAAAATGTACCACGACCAGAGTCTTGACCCGTTAAACGAACATCAGTACCTTCGTCAACTAACGTTGCATAGGCTAACGTCTCTGCCATACCCCAATCTAATAGCTTTTCGCCCTTCGCCATTAATTTACGATCGTCGTATATCTTTTTCACACGCGATTGTGCTTTATGCGTTTCTGGGTAATTGGCAATCTTTTCGCCGAGTGCTTTGAGTTTTTCTAATTCAACTTTTGGCTCATATGGCGCGTCCCAGTCATGACCGACATATTTAGACCAATCCGAAGAATGCTTAGTTTCTTTTTGAATTTCTTCTACTACACACACGCCTTTATCTAAGCCGTTACGGTAGTCTTCAGAAATTTGTTTTGCATCTTCTTCAGAGAACACACCTTCACGTACAAGCTGCTCAGCATATAGCTGGCGAGGTACTGGGTGCTTTTTGATCTTTTGATACATCAGCGGCTGTGTTGCATTTGGCTCGTCCGCTTCATTGTGACCGTGACGACGGTAACATACTAAGTCAATCACTACGTCGCGCTTGAACTTGTTACGGAAATCAAGTGCCACTTGTGTAACGAATGCAACCGCTTCTGGGTCGTCAGCGTTAACATGGAAGATAGGTGCTTGAACCATCTTCGCAATGTCAGTACAGTATTCTGTTGAACGTGTATCTTCACGCTTTGACGTCGTGAAGCCAACTTGGTTGTTCACAACAATACGAATTGAACCACCGACACCGTATGCACGCGTTTGCGACAAGTTGAAAGTTTCTTGAACAACACCTTGTCCAGCGATCGCTGAATCACCATGGATCGTAATAGGTAAAGCCTTTGATCCGCTTTGGCAATTTAATCGGTCAAGACGAGCTCGTACAGACCCCATAACAACAGGGTTCACAATCTCAAGGTGAGATGGGTTAAACGCCAATGCCATGTGGACATTGCCGCCTTTTGTACCAAAGTCTGACGAGAAGCCCATGTGGTATTTAACATCACCAGAACCTGCATGTTCACCGTATTTACCAGCAAACTCATCAAATAGTTCTTGTGGGTTTTTACCCAATACGTTAACCAATACGTTAAGACGACCACGGTGTGCCATACCAATAACAGCTTCTTGCTGACCGCTCTCACCTGCACGGTGAATTAATTCTTTCAGCATAGGTACTAAAGAATCACCACCTTCTAAAGAGAAACGTTTTGCACCTGGAAATTTTGCACCCAAGTATTTCTCTAAACCATCAGCGGCAGTAAGGCCTTTGTAGATTCTTAATTTGGTTTCTTTGTCGAATTGTGGCTTAGCGAAGGTCGATTCTAAACGCTGCTGTAACCAACGTTTTTCTTCGGTAGACGTGATGTGCATGTACTCTGCACCGACAGAGCCACAGTATGTCGCTTTTAGTGCAGCGTACAAGTCTTTTAGCTTCATCGTCTCTTTGCCACATGCAAAAGAGCCGACGTTAAATTCTTTTTCTAGATCTGCGTCAGTTAAATCATGAAAAGCGGGGTCTAAATCGCGAACGCGTTCTCGCTCCCAAATCCCAAGTGGATCTAGGTTCGCGTTTTGGTGACCCCTAAAACGAAATGCATTTATTAACTGCAGAACTTTAACTTGCTTGGCGTCAGCAGAACCCTCTGTTGATACCACGACTTCTCTGTGTTTGTTTTTTGCAAGTTCCGCAAATTGCGCTCTTACTTCGGAATGTTTTGTATCAACATCCACACCATCAACTTTAGGTAGTTGATCAAACACCTCTCGCCATTCTTCTGGCACTGAAGCTGCATCATCTAGATACGCCTCATATAGATCTTCTACGTACGCAACGTTGCCGCCGTACAAATGCGAAGATTCTAGCCATGCCTTCATCACACCTTCGTGCATCTATTAGCCCTTTTATCTAGCGCAGAAACTCAAACGAAAACAAGATGGCAAGCGATCGCTTGCCATCTTAGCTAGTAGTATGTGTTATACCGAGCGGTTTAACAACATTGATTTAATTTGTCCAATTGCCTTAGTTGGATTAAGACCTTTAGGACATACGCTAACACAGTTCATAATACTGTGACAGCGGAATACGCTGAACGCGTCATCAAGATCTGCAAGGCGCTCTTCTGTTGCTGTATCACGACTATCAGCCAAGAAACGATAAGCATGTAAAAGACCCGCAGGACCGATGAACTTGTCTGGGTTCCACCAGAAAGAAGGACAAGACGTTGAACAACATGCACAAAGAATACATTCATACAAGCCATCTAGTTTTTCGCGGTCTTCAATAGACTGAAGACGTTCTTCACCACCAGTTGGCTTGTCGTTGATCAAGAAAGGCTTAACCTTCTCGTATTGCGTATAGAACTGACTCATATCAATTACTAGGTCACGAATTACTGGTAACCCCGGTAATGGACGAATAACGATCTTACCCTTACCGCCTTTCTGCACTGCAGAAATTGGGGTAATACAGGCGAGGCCGTTCTTACCGTTCATGTTTACACCGTCAGAGCCACAAACGCCCTCACGACATGAACGACGGAAAGATAAAGTTGGATCTTGCTCTTTTAACTGCATCAGAGCATCCAACACCATCATGTCACGACCTTCCTCTACTTCTAGAGTGTAGTCTTGCATACGTGGTGCTGAATCTTCATCAGGGTTATAACGATAAACTGATAATTCTAAAGTAGCCATCGCTGAACTCCTAGTATGTACGTGCTTTTGGTGGGAACGCTTCACGAGTCGTAGGCGCAAAGTTAACCTTACGCTTAGTCATCGAATCAGATTCCGGATGATGAACTGAGTGGCACAACCAATTTTCATCATCACGCTCTGGGAAGTCAAAGCGAGAGTGAGCACCACGACTTTCAGTACGGAAATTAGCAGCTACTGCTGTTGAGTATGCTGTTTCCATCAAGTTATCAAGCTCTAAGCATTCGATACGCTGCGTGTTGAACTCTGATGACTTATCATCAAGGCGTGCAAACTTAAGACGCTCGCGGATTTCTTTAAGCTCTTTAAGTCCTTCTGCCATTGCGTCGCCTTCTCTGAATACTGAGAAGTTAAGCTGCATACACTCTTGCAAGTCTTTCTTAATTTGTACTGGGTCTTCACCTTTACCGACCTCAGACGACTCCCAGCGATTGAAACGTGCAAACGCATTATCAACGTCATCTTTAGACGCATCACCTGTAGACTCAAAGTCATTCAAGTAAGTACCTAAGAAGTTACCAGCTGCACGACCAAATACAACGAGGTCAAGTAGTGAGTTACCACCTAGGCGGTTTGCACCATGTACAGATACACATGCAATTTCACCTACTGCGAATAAACCTTCTACAATACGCTCATCGCCATTTTCACTTACGCTAAGCACCTGACCATTAACGTTTGTCGGTACACCACCCATCATATAGTGACAAGTTGGAATAACCGGAATAGGTTCTTTCGCTGGATCAACGTGTGCAAATGTCTTAGATAAGTCACAAACACCAGGAAGACGAAGGTTAAGCATTTCCTCACCTAGGTGATCAAGCTTAAGCTTAATGTGCGTACCCCATGGGCCTTCACAACCACGACCTTCACGAATTTCAGTCATCATTGCACGTGCAACTACGTCACGACCAGCAAGGTCTTTGGCGTTAGGCGCGTAACGCTCCATGAAGCGTTCACCGTCTTTATTCAGAAGGTAACCACCTTCACCACGACAACCTTCAGTCACTAGTGTACCAGCGCCAGCAATACCGGTCGGGTGGAACTGCCACATTTCCATGTCTTGCATTGAAATGCCAGCACGAACAGCCATACCTACGCCGTCGCCCGTGTTGATGTGTGCGTTAGTAGTCGATGCGTAGATACGACCTGCACCGCCCGTTGCCAACACAACCGCTTTAGACTTGAAATAAACGACTTCGCCGCTCTCAATGTCAATTGCGGTAACACCGACTACGTCGCCTTTATCATTTTTAACTAAATCAAGCGCGTACCACTCTGAGAACACGTTGGTTTTGTTTTTAACGTTTTGCTGATATAAGCAATGTAGCAGTGCGTGACCAGTACGGTCGGCCGCAGCCGCTGTACGTGCAGCCTGTTCACCACCGAAATTCTTAGACTGACCACCGAAAGGACGCTGATATACGCGACCATTTTCAAACCGAGAGAAAGGTAAACCCATATTTTCTAACTCAGTGATAGCTTCAGGACCCGTTTTAGTCATGTATTCGATGGCATCTTGGTCACCAATGTAGTCTGACCCTTTCACCGTATCGTACATGTGCCATTCCCAGTTGTCCTCATGCGAGTTACCTAGCGCAACAGTGATACCACCTTGTGCAGACACTGTGTGAGAACGAGTTGGGAAAACTTTTGAAATAAGAGCACAAGTTTTACCTGATTCTGAAATAGCAAGTGCCGCGCGCATACCCGCACCACCAGCACCAACTACAACTGCGTCAAATTCGCGTACGTTATATTTCACTTAAACACCCCACAGAACAAACAGGCCAATAGCTACGTAAGCTAGTGCCATAAGGTTTAATACAAAGCTAAGGATAGAGCGGGTTGTTGAGTTCTTAACATAGTCAGTTAAAACCTGCCATAAACCAATACGTGTATGTACCATCATACATACTAGCGTGATCATGGTTGCTGCTTTCACAGCCAAGTTTGAGAACAACCCTGACCATGCTTCATAAGTAAGTTCAGGTGTGATTAACAGATAGCCTACGATGAATACCGCATAAGCTAGGATAATTAACGCAGTCGCGCGCAATGATACGTAGTCTTGTACGCCATCACGCTTCAATGTCGCTTGATTTAAGACCATATCCATACTCCAGCTAAAATTGCTACGATAACCCAAAGTGCTAATGCAATCTTCGCGCTATTGTTGCCTGATTCTAATTCTTCCCAATGTCCCATATCCTGAATCATGTGACGGATACCACCGATAATGTGGTAAGACAATACAGTTAGGGTGCCCCATGCGATGAATTTCGCAATAAAGCCAGACATCAGTTCTTTTACAAACTCGAAGCCTTCAGGAGAAGAAAGAGATTCAGACCAAGCCCAAATCACAAAGGTTAAAGCGAAGAAAAACGCAACACCGGTTACACGATGAAGGATCGACGCTTTAGCCGTTGGTGGCATAGATATAGTCGTAAGATCTAGATTTACAGGTCTTTGCTTTTTCACAGTTACTTGCCCATCTTTGCCCACAAAGGAGCTCATCTACTTGTTTTTATGAAACCCACCTACATATTGCAAATGTAGATGGCACACTCTAGATAAACCAATTAGGACACCAAAAAGTTCACTGGAGTGTAAAAAATTGATGTAAAAATAGGTTTACCCACAGACGATACGGTATAAAACCGTTGACAGTATATAAGGCTACGCGGCCTTTTACAATTCTTGTTTAGATAGAGACGCTTGCGAATTAGCGAATGGTCTAATATTTAATCGCAATAGAATATTTATTATACATTTATGCATAAATCACATAAAAATTGACTTTTAGCCTAGGTTATAAGTTAGAATGATCTGAATTTGCTTAACATTAGTATCACAACATAACAATCAGAATATTGTTATTAAATAGGAGACAAATAGATGGCAGATAAAAAAGCCACAGTCCATATTGATGGTCACGATCCGATTGAGTTACCAATTTACGAAGGTACAGCTGGTCAAGACGTAGTTGACGTTCGTTCATTAGGCGCTCACGGGCTATTTACGTATGACCCAGGATTTATGTCGACTGCCTCTTGTGACTCGTCTATCACTTACATTGACGGTGCCAAAGGAGTACTGCTTCACCGCGGTTACCCTATTGAGCAACTTGCTGAAAATTCTAACTATATTGAACTTTGCTACTTACTACTTAACGGTGAGTTACCAAGCGAAGCACAACTAGCAGAGTTCTCAGATGAGATCACTCGCAACACCATGATGCACGAGAAAATTGCTGCGTTTTTCCAAGGCTTCCGTGTAGACGCTCACCCAATGGCTATGCTGTGTGGTGTTGTTGGTGCATTATCATCGTTTTATCATTCAGACCTTGATATTTCTGATGAAGATCAACGCATGCGTTGTGCGGTTAAGTTGGTTGCAAAACTGCCAACTATCGCTGCCATGGCATACAAATACAACGTTGGTCAGCCGTTCGTGTATCCGCGCAACGACTTAAGCTACGCTGAAAACTTCCTGCACATGATGTTCTCTGTGCCAGCGGAAGATTACAACGTAAGTCCGGTACTTGCTAAAGCAATGGACCGTATTTTCATGCTTCACGCGGATCATGAACAAAACGCGTCAACGTCGACAGTACGTTTAGCAGGTTCTTCAGGTGCAAACCCATACGCATGTATTGCAGCTGGTATTGCATCACTTTGGGGCCCTGCACACGGCGGCGCAAACGAAGCTTGCTTAACGATGCTTGAAGAAATCGGCTCTGTTGACCGTATTGACGAGTATGTTGCTAAAGCAAAAGACAAGAACGATCCGTTCCGTCTAATGGGCTTTGGTCACCGCGTTTATAAAAACTTTGACCCACGTGCAACAGTAATGCGTCAAACGTGTCATGAAGTGCTTAAAGAGCTTAACATTCAAGATCCATTGCTTGACGTGGCAATGAAACTTGAACAAATTGCATTGGAAGACCCGTACTTCATCGAGAAGAAACTATACCCTAACGTAGACTTCTACTCAGGTATCATTCTTAAGGCAATTGGTATTCCAACAAGTATGTTCACTGTTATCTTCGCGATGTCTCGTACTGTCGGTTGGATTTCACATTGGAACGAAATGCTTTCTCAGCCAGGTCATAAGATTGGTCGTCCACGTCAGCTTTACAAAGGCTACACAGCACGCGACTATAAATCAAAAAGCGACAGATAATACTGACGTTTTATTGCAAAAGGCCGCTTAATGCGGCCTTTTTTGTTTAACTATGAACAGTTATTAGCTAAAATCTCGCTGCCAAATTAACTCAGGTACGTTATGACTGATATACATTCTCTGCGCGACGACTTCCCTATTTTAGACAAATCACTAAATGGGCAGCCGCTTTGCTACCTCGACTCAGCTGCAACTGCACAAAAACCGAACAAAGTTATTGATGTCATCAAAACTTTTTATCAAGCTGAGAATTCAAATGTACACAGAGGTTTACATACACTGAGTAAAAACGCGACAAATCGATATGAAGCCGCACGTGAAACTATCGCCAAATTTTTAAATGTTTCTGCAAAAGAAATTGTCTGGACCAGTGGTGCCACAGAATCACTAAACTTTTTGGCTCATGGCCTCAGCCAAGCATTAAATGAAAACAGTAAAATAGCGATCAGCCCATTTGAGCATCATGCTAACATCGTGCCTTGGCAAGAAGCATGTAAGCGTACCGGCGCACAGTTGTTAGTGTTGCCTATGCTTGAAAATGGTGTGCTTGATGAAGCGGGTGCTATCTCGCTATTGCAAACACATAAACCAGATATCTTATCGATAGGACATGTTTCTAATGCGCTTGGTAATATACACCCCATCGAATCTCTTATAAAAGCTTGTAAAACGCTTGGTACGAAGACAGTCATAGATGGCGCACAGTCTTTTATGCACTTGCGGCCTGATTTGGTAGCATTGGATTGCGACTTTTATGTTTTTTCTGCTCACAAGGCGTTGGGGCCTACAGGTGTTGGAGGATTATATGGTCGATATAATTTGCTCAATACCCTGCCCGTATATAAAACGGGAGGAGAAATGATCCAAGAGGTAACGTTTGCACACTCCACTTATCGTGATGCTCCTGGTAAATTTGAACCTGGCACGCCTAATATCTCTGGCGTCATAGGATTGGCCGCTGCGGTTGATTACTTGAACAACATTAGCCCGTCGGCACTTCAGCGCTACGAACGAGCCCTCTATCAGTCCCTTTTACAACAGTTAAACCAAATTAAAGGCGTAACCGTGTATGGTGACACGCAGAACAACGTGGGGATTGTCAGTTTTAATTACAAAAATGAGCATCACTATGACCTTGCTACACTACTCAACACCTATGGTGTCGCCGTCAGAAGCGGACATCATTGTGCTCAACCGTTGATGAACATGCTTAATGTCAATGGAACAGTGCGAGCAAGTTTAGCATTTTACAATAACGAAGCTGATGTCGAGCATTTTATTAATGCCTTAAAAGCCACAATTGAATTACTAGATTAAACGATGAATATTGAAAATATCACAAAAAAGTTATCAGAAAGTCATGGCTGGCAAGCCAAGTACCGAGAAATAATGCTTTTTGGTAAACAACTTCCTGAACTTCCAGAGGCACTAAAAGTTGGATCTGCATTAGTATCGGGCTGTGACAGTAAAGTGTGGTTATACGTCGACTTAGACGAAAGTGCACAACAGCTTGTGCTTATTGCAGATTCAGATACACGTATCGTGAAAGGATTACTTGCAATTATCATCGCAGCATATGCAGGGAAAACACCGGAACAGGCAAGCCAATTTAGTGCTTATACGCTTTTTGAGTCCTTAGGATTAATCAGCCATTTAAGCCCTTCAAGAGGCAATGGTATACGGGCGATTGTCGACCAGATCCAGATGCAAGCAAATAGGTTAGCGTAATACTAACCTGAGCTGCGGACAGTTAACAACATAAGCGTTCAAGGTGCTCATATGAGCACACTTACTTGCTACTTCTGCTTTGCTTATCTAGATACTTTCGTATCGCTTTAGAGGCCGCAAAGAAACCGAAACTCCCCGTTACCATCGTGGCTGAGCCAAACCCTGTGGCACAGTCCATATTTTTTCCACCTTCAGCTTGCTGCTTGGCTTTACATACGGTGCCATCGCTACTTGGATAAACCAGCTGCTCGGTTGAATAGACACAATCTACGCCAAACTTGCGTTTTGGATTATCGCTAAAGTTATATTGCTTTCTGAGAATATAACGAACTTTTGCTAGTAATGGGTCATGCGTAGTCTTTGCAACGTCTGAGTATTGGATCTGACTTGGATCGGTCTGTCCACCTGCACCACCTGTGGTGATCACGGGTATTTTATTGCGTTTACAATGGGCGATTAACGCCGCCTTTTCTTTAACAGCATCAATACAGTCAATAACATAATCAAAATCTTGGATGTAGCTTCTAATATTATCTAACATCAGGAAGTCATCAATAAGGATGACCTCGCAAGCTGGATTAATCGCAATACAACGATCCCGCATCGCCTCAATTTTCTGCATCCCGATACTTTCACTATGAGCATGCAGCTGGCGATTAACATTAGTGATACAAATATCATCCATATCAATAAGCGTTATCTTGCCTACCCCAGTTCGAACTAGCGCTTCAACAGCCCAACTGCCAACACCACCAATACCAATAACACAAAAGTGTGCCTTGCTTAATGCTTCTAACTCTGCGTTACCGTATAGACGAGCAATACCGCCAAACCTAAGTTCTGTATTTGAATCAGTCATGTTACCACTCTAATTGACTTGGCTTTTGCCAAATTGCAAATATTTCATGTGTTAAAAGGTGAGTAAATGCGCCTTCTTCTGGAGGACAAGCTTGGTAGCTAACCGACTTACCATGCCACTCAAACTCCAAACAAAAGGCGTGTAAATATGTTCTGTCCGCAGGTTCCCCACCATACGCAAGATCGCCCAAGATAGGTGCACCAATACTTTTCAGTGCAACGCGGATCTGATGCGTTTTACCTGAAAATGGTTTAATAATACATCCACGCAAATTAACGCCAACGGAGTGAGAATAAAAGCGAGTTATAGCTGGGTTTAGCTTGGTTTTCATTAGCTTAAATGTACCACGCCGAGACTTGGCCATATCACCCTTTATCCAACCTTGCTTTTTTTTGGGTTTGGCTTTAATCATTGCAAGATAATATTTATCTATTTTCCGCGACGTGAACATCTCTGTAAATTGCTTTGCCGCTTGGCTCGATTTAGCCAGTAAAATAAGGCCTGATGTTACCTTATCTAAGCGGTGGACTGGAAATAGTTGATAGCCTAGTTGCGTATTTAGTAGCGATACAAAGCCAGGTCCTTCTTCACTGTGGAAGTTAACCCCACACGGCTTATAGGCTACGATATAATCCGCCTCATCAGCAATCAGCTTAAGCTTATCCATTTAGTATCTCTTGGACACGCTGCAAATCTTCAGGTGTATCAACACCACCGTGCACAGGCTTTATCGCCTTAGCAACTTTGATTTTATAGCCATGATATAACACACGTAGCTGTTCTAGCGACTCTTGTAACTCTAGTGGTGAAACACTGAGCGACAAATAGGTTTTAATAAAGCCCGCGCGGTAGGCATATATCCCTACATGGCGATTAAAATGATTTACAGGAACATTATTTTTGTCGAGCTTTAACATGCTATCACGCTGAAATGGAATGGACGCGCGTGAGAAATATAGCGCGTTTTCATGAATATCCGACACCACTTTTACTGCGTTTGGATTCAGCACTTCTTCTACATCATCAATATCAACACACAATGTCGCCATTGGTGCATCGGAATGATGTAATAAAGTAGCTACTTGCGCGATATTTTCAGGCTCTAACAGCGGTTCGTCACCTTGTACATTCACCACTAAAGTTTGCTCATCAAGTTCAAGCAGCTCTACAACTTCAGCTAATCGCTCAGTCCCAGATTGATGATCATCTTTAGTCATAAGTACGTTATCAGTAAATCCTTTTGCTGCATCAAACACTGCGCTGTGATCGGTTGCGATATAAACCGCTGTAGCACCGGATTGACACGCTTGCTCATACACATGCTGGATCATGGGTTTGCCTGCTATATCAGCTAGGGGCTTACCTGGTAATCGACTAGACGCATATCGAGCAGGAATAATGACTACGAATTCCACTGCTCAACCTCATCACTGCTTAGCTCTCGCGCTTCATTTTCTAGCAACACCGGAATATCTTCTTTTATTGGATAAGCAAGTTTGGCCGCGGTGCTAATGAGTTCTTGGTTTTCTTTGTCATATCTTAATTTACCTTTACACACAGGACAGGCAATTATTTCTAGTAATTTGGTATCAAAGGCCATGATGGATCCCTTTATCTTTAAGTAATTCGAGTATTGCTTTTTCAAGCGCTTGTGTTGGTTTGGCATCCACTCTCAAGTAATACCAATTATCTTTTGCAAAAGTGCGACACTTTACCGCATCTTTCTCTGTCATAAAAATAGCATCACCACTAAACGGTGAAAAGTCCGACGGTTGATAAGGGTGATGATCAGCAAAATGTAGACAATGAGTGAGATCAATGCCCTTCTCTCGTAGTGTATGCTCAAACCTTTTTGGATTGCCGATAGCGCACACAGATACACCTTCAGTGTATGTTTCATTTACCAGCGTATTGTCTGTGACATGGAAAAACCCGGTACCCTCTAAAGCATATGAAAATGCTTCTGAGCCACCGTTATAAACTGTTAAGTCGACGGTTTTCGTTCTACTAGGTAGCTCCCTAAGTGGACCTGCTGGGATCCAATAACCGTTACCAAATTTACGTTCGGCATCTACAATACAAAACTCTATATCTCGCGCCAGTTTGTAGTGTTGTAATCCGTCATCACTGACAATAATATCAATATTATGGTGTTGTAGTAATGATTCAATACTCTTTTGTCGGTCAGCGCCTATCATCACTGGACAAGCTAATCGTTGCGCAAGCAAACAAGGCTCATCACCGCCTTGCTCTGTTGGCGTGTCTTTGGTCACCAAAAATGGCGTAGTAGGAGGATTTGCACCATACCCTCTGCTGATTATCCCCACTTTTAAACCAAGCCGCTCAAGAAAAGGAACCAACCAAAGTACAAACGGTGTTTTACCATTTCCTCCGACACTAATATTGCCCACAATAATAACTGGCACTGACGCTTTATATTGTTTAGTTAAACCAAGTGTATAAAGCTTTTTTCGCACAGCACTTATTAGGCCAAACAATAATGCCAGCGGCAGTAGTAATAAAGTCAGTAACCCAGGCTTTTTATACCAGTTTTGTTCGATTCTTGACGCCATTTATTGTTCACCAAATTGCATCTTACAAAGTGCGTGATACACCCCCTGCTGGGCAACGAGCTGTTGGTGTTCACCTTGCTCAATAACTTTACCTTTATCTAATACGTATATTTGGTCGCAATGCTCGATTGTCGACAGGCGATGGGCAATAACAATACTGGTCTTGTCGTGCATTAACTCTTCTAGGGCTTGTTGAATTAAGCGCTCTGATTCGGTGTCTAATGCTGATGTAGCTTCATCCAATATTAAAATCGGCGCGTCTTTTACAATTGCGCGAGCAATTGCAATACGTTGGCGCTGACCACCTGAAAGCATCACTCCGTTTTCTCCAACTAGAGTGTTCAAGCCTTCTGGTAAATCCTTAACAAACTCCCAAACATGGGCTTGCTTTGCCACACGCTCTAGCGCTTCATCCGATAACGGACGTTCGAGTGAATACATAATATTGTTAGCGATAGTATCGTTAAATAGCACCACTTGCTGAGATACAATTGAGAATTGTGCACGTAAATCCGCCAGATTGTAGTCACTGATATCAACCCCATCAAGTTCAATACTCCCGGAGTCAATATCATAATAACGTGGCAATAAATTTGAAATTGTAGATTTGCCAGAACCACTTCGGCCAACAAAAGCAATGCTTTGCCCTGCCTTTATATCTAAGTTTAATGCGGTAATGACTGGATCATTTTTAGACGGATAGGTGAAAGTCAGATTCTGTATTTTAATATCACCGTTTGCACGCACCAAAGGCTGCGTGCCAGTGTCCTTTTCTTGCTCTAAATCAATCACGGCAAAAACACTTTTTGCTGCCGATATACCTCGTTGTAAATCGCTGTTGACATTAGCGAGCTGCTTGAGTGGGCGAAGCATCATCATCATTGAGGTAATGAGCGTTACAAAGGTGCCTGATGAAATCTTATCCACCATAGAAGGCATGGCGATAATAGCAAGGATAACGGCCATAGCACTTGCTGCAATGATTTGGATAACCGACACACTCAATGCCTTGGTAGCATCCATTTTTACTCGTTGTTGGCGGTTATGATTATTCACTTTGGCAAAGTGCGAAATGGTTTTATCTTGGCCACCAAAACCATGGATCACCTTGTGACCAGACATCATTTGCTCTGAGCTTTTTGTCACTTCGCCCATAGCATCTTGAATACTCTTCGATATTTTTTTAAAACGTTTTGAAACAATGGTGACAATAACAGCAACGATTGGCACAACAACTAGAAAAATAAGCGACAACTGCCAGCTAGCATAAAACATAGTGATCAGCAGAAAGAAGACAAATGCCCCCTCTCTTATCAAGACTTGCAACGCCTTAGTCACGGCCTGCTGCACCTGCTCCGTATCAAAAGTGATCTTAGAAATCAGCTCACCATTAGAATGTTGATCATGAAAAGATACCGGTAAGTACAACATATGTTCAAACAATTGCTGTCGCAAGCTGCGTACGACTTGTGAACCAACATAAGACAAGCAATAAGAAGCCATATAATTAAATATGCCACGGCCTACCACCAGAGCAATCACAACAAACGGGGCGAGTTTAAGCACTTCTCGGTTTCCAGCAGTCAACCCCTCGTCTATAAATGGATCCATCAGTGCAACGAATGAGGCATCCATTGCTGCATACCCTATCATTCCAATGACAGAAAATATGGCTGCAAGTTTAAAGTCTTTTACGTAACTAAATAATCTAGCGTAGATTTGCTTATCGGTTGGTTGCATTGCCAGCCTCAATTTTTCTATATGGCATTATTGTAACTTTCAAATCACTAAAACTGAATGGATTATCTGAGAAACCAGTAATTTTCAACCAGTCGGCCTCGTTGAATTGCTATTTTTTGGTCAAAAATCAAAATTCTAATATGTCCATCCAACGCGGTATCTAAAAGTGTTGCGCCTATTTTCTTGTATCTATTAACCACTTGCTCATTTGGGATCTTCCATGGCGAATGAAACGCTCTTGAAAATACAGCAAACTTGGGCATAACAGCCTCAACAAATGCTTCGCTTGAGGAACTGGCACTACCGTGGTGTGGCACCAATAAAATATCCGCCTTTAATGACTCGCGCGCTTCATTAATTAATTTTGCTTCTATTCGTTTTTCAATATCTCCCGGTAACAGTACTGAGAACTGCCCGTCACTCACCCGAACCACACAAGAGTTGTTATTATCATTGCCAGACAATTCGCTTGGCCAAATTATTTGTACGTCAAGTCCTGCAAACTGATGCTTACCAAGGTTACAACCAAGCAGTTGCTCATTGTTATGAAATTGCAGTAACGACCGTCCACCGTCATAAGCATACAGATCATCAAGTCCGCCATTGTGGTCGCCATCATCGTGACTGACAATCGTGGCATCCAACTGAATACGGTTGTTGCTAAGGTAAGGCTTAATTACAAATTCAAATATTGAGAAATAACCAAAATATTTTGCACCTAAATCATATAGCAAACCTTTTCGGTTTTTAGATATTAACACGGCCGTTCCATGCCCAACATCAAACACATCAAGCTGCCAGTTTGGTTGTACTTTAGTAAAACTGCTCAGTAGATAAAAGAATAACGGTAGTACACTCAAGTAATGTCTGAAAATAACAAAGAGCAAGACGCTCAGATAAGTACAAATTAGTAACTCTGCGGATACACTTGAAAGTGCTAACCAGTCAACAGGAAGGTATTTGAAGCCTAAAAGTGCCATTGTCAACACAGTATCCACCAAATCCAAAGGTAGTTGCCAGTCAACATAATCAAATACACAGAAATGAAGTATGAGTACAGGAACGACGATTATTGAAATAAAGGGAATGATAATAAGGTTCGCGAAGGTTGAGACCACACTAACCCCTGCAAAAAAATACAGGTTAAGTGGCAGTAGGAAGACAAATAATGCTACTTGTAGTTTAACTAAGACAAGCAGTTTCCCAACCACCCCACTCCCTGACTTGGGCAGTAAAGTAAGGATAATGGCAACGGCAAAGAAAGAGTAATATAAACCGGGGTTAAGTAATGCAAATGGGTCGATTATCAGTACCACGAACAATGCCGTCGTAAGGATCTGCACGGCACTCCCCCTAAGCGTAAACAGATAGCAAGCTGTCCATGCTGAAGCCATGACCAAAGCTCTTGTCGCTGAGACACTATAACCGCATACAAACACATATCCGACGCATAATAACACCGCAAAAATTAAGCATATTTGATGCAGATTGGTGTGTTGTGAAATGCTGATGGGACTACAATAGAACAGTATTTTTAATGATAAAAAAGCTAAGCCAAAGACAATACCAATGTGTAAACCTGAAATTGCCAGTAAATGACTCAGCCCGAGTTGTCTGAACTGCCGTTTGTTATCAAATGTCGCTTTACTAGTGTCACCAGTCAGTAGAATATAATAAAACCAACCATATTCTGTACTTTGTAACTCACTGGCGATATGTTGGCGATACAATGTTCGCCAATCTGGACGACTCTCTATTTGCTGTATACGTAAGATATTGCCTTTAAAATAATGATGCTTTCTGAAAGCATTGAGTTCAGCATTAAAAAGTCCGATATTAATTCGACTACGAAATCGTTTAAGCTTTCCTAATACCTCAACTTTATCACCGATACTAAATACAATGTTGGAGTCATTCTGATAAAGCTTAGCGCGAACACTTCGCCAGCTGTCAATGTCTTCAGAGGCAATTTTCTGCATATCAATTACAACAGCGCCACCACTGGGCGTATTTGAGACCTCAATCACCTCTCCAACAATCATAATGGGGCCGCTGAGCCATTGTTGTGGTATATGTAATTTATAAAAAACGACATAATGACAAAGAACTACAGAAATCCCTAAAATAAATCCTGCCAATATCAGAGAAAAAGGCTTAGAATAACGCCCTATGAAGTAGAGGAATAAGCTTGTTGCGGCCACACGCCAGTTATCAAGGAAAAATACTGCGCAGAAGCTCCCTAGGATTATTCCAAAACATATCAGAATCCAAGTAGACGGCAGCTGCAAATGGCGAAAAAAACGATCCAACGCTTTTTACCTGATCATAATAAAATCAAACAACAGAAATCATTAAAAATCTTCGGTAAATTATTACATGATGCTAACTTGTGGCACCTCAACCGGCGCTCGGCAAGAGGGGCTTTTTCAGTGGGGTTATTCTTCGCTTTCATCCCTGTTCCTTTTCAAATGGTGCTTGCTGCAGCCCTCGCGATCCCTTTTCGCGTTAACTTACCCTTATCTATTGCGTTAGTATGGATCACCAATCCATTAACCATGCCACCCATATTCTACTGTTCATATCTGGTTGGTGTATTCGCACTCGGGCAAGAGCAACAACCGTTTCATTTCGAAGCAAGTTGGGAGTGGCTTGCACAAAGCCTAACGACCATTGGTCCTGCTTTTATCGTCGGCTCGTTAATCTGTGCGAGCATCGCAGCAGTTATTGGCTTTTTTGGCATTGATTATTTATGGCGACGCTCAGTCAATAAAGCTTGGCAAAACCGTGGACAAGATTGATTAATTTCATACCACTTGGTCTTCATGCTAGCTGCGTTAAAAGTTTCTTATTTAGAATAACTACATAGAGTATAGACAAGATCTTCGCTACATTAGTGTTAAATATAAAAAAAGCCCTTCAGGGCTTTTTTTATTGGCTAGTACCACCAGCTTTATTTACGTCTTCTTCTCAGCGCAACCAAAGGTAGAGCTAGCAAACTAAGCCAAGACCAACTTGCTGACTGACGCTCATACGTTTCAGCTTCAGGTGGAGTACAAGTTTCAGGCTCACCAGAGATAGGAGTTAATACAACCGGTAAGGTGACTGACTCATATTCTATTTCACCCTTACTGTCTTTTTCTATCTCGCCTAATGTGTTACGTCTTTCAACGGTTTTCGTTGCAACAGCGTAGATTTTATTATCATCGGTGATTTTAACCGCTTCCCCTATAGTGTAAGGAAAATCATCGCTCTTACATGGAAGAAGTGAATTGATATTCACCAACTTATCTGCACCAATTTCATATAAGAATGCTTCACGACGTCGGCTAGAGCCTGACTTTTCAACAACCCCCTGACCAACAACAAAACCATTGTTATTAATATCATTAACTACGGTTACTGAGTTTTCAAAATATGCCGGCATTTCTTTAAATTCGGAGGTATTAGTATCGAAATAAAAACCCGTTGAGTCATTCTCTTTGGAGCCATTCGCTGTCCGACCAAAAGCACCAATAATGATGCCATTGTCATTTACATCAATCGCTTGGCTATATTCATAAAAGCTTTCAACTTCTTTAATACGCTTAATTTCGCCCTCTTTAAAATAAACCGCTTGATCATTCGGAAGCAAATCATCATTGCTTTGTCTTCGTGCACGTGAATCACCTACAGTCAGTCCATTTGCATTGGTCGCAATTGCAATACTTGAATAAGCAATCTCACTGTCTTCATCCGGTGTAAAAGCCAGTCCTAAATCAGTTGCACTAGTTAAATTGAAGTCATTATCGAACGTCCACTTGTATGCTCGAGTATGGTATGGATTAGAAAGCCTTTGAATACAGACCTCAACAGGTTCGTCCACGCCATCACAATTATCTTCAATGCTTTCTATCGTACGTTTTGATAACGATGTTGAACTTTGTCCAACTACCACATACCCACCATCATTGGTTTGCTTTATGTCGGTAGCTAAAGATAAGCCGCCATGCTCAGCAAAAGCAGGTTCTAAAGCAATTTTTTCACCGGCTGGCGTAATTAGAACACCCTTATTACGCCAATCCCGGACAAAGTAGGTATCTACTTCTGTTTCACCATCTTTGGTGAAGGTGATCTTTTTGTAAGGCGCAGAGCCCCACCCAACAATAGTGCCGTCATCTGCAATACCGGTTAAATAATTGCTTACAGAGCGAGTT
This sequence comes from Pseudoalteromonas peptidolytica, assembly GCF_012641745.1. GTDB lineage: Bacteria > Pseudomonadota > Gammaproteobacteria > Enterobacterales > Alteromonadaceae > Pseudoalteromonas > Pseudoalteromonas peptidolytica. Next base: position 82,323 of record NZ_WEHZ01000006.1, on the reverse strand, counting down.
AACCCTTGATAATCCGGTGATTGCTCATCAAATACAACAAACTCTTCTGCTGTATTATTGTTAAACATAAGCGAAATAGAGCGGTTAACCTGCTGATACTCCAATGATGCTGAACGACTCGCCGACGTGATGTAAGACAACATAAACGCATGCGCTTGTGCATTAGTGTTTGCGGCATTGTTATTTTGAATATCATCTAGTGTAAACGTGATGGGTTCATCAATTTTCTCGTACTGCAGCTTCGCGTTGTCGTAATAGTTTTTTAAATTTGAATCGTCAAAATCAATATAAGATACATCAATTTTTACACCAAATAAGTTTGATGCTTGACCAATAACTTCACCCGCCTCATTCGCGTCCGATACATTGGTATATTTACTGTTTGCGTGTCTTGGTAGTTCTGTTAACTGATATGTTGCAGCGACCGCTTGTTGTGAAATGGCAACAGCGATACTCGCGGCTAAAAGTTTAAATTTCATCTTAATCCTTACTGCTGATTCTGTAATGCTTCTAATTCTTCCCAGCGCTCAAACGCGGCTTCCAGCTTCGACTCTAGTTCAGTCAATTGGTTCAATGCCTCGTGGGTGGTTTGCTGATCTTGTTTAAAGAAGTCAGGATCACTGACCAGCGCTTGTTGTTTATTCACTGCCTCTTCAAGTTCCTCTACTTTACTGGGCAATGACTCTAATTCAAGTTTTAATTTGTAACTCAGCTTGTTTGCTCGAGTCGTAGCTGGCGCCTTTTTGAGCGGCGCGGTCTGTTGCTTTTCTTGGTCAACTTTTTGGGCATCTTTTCTTTGTTGGTCGCGCTTTTGCTGATACAGCTCAAAATCGCTGTAACCACCAACTATTTCAGTCACTTGACCTTCGCCTTCAAAAGCCCACACACTGCCACAAGTATTGTCAATAAACTCTCGGTCGTGACTTACCACCAAAACAGTACCTTGATATTGATTTAAAATTTCTTCGAGAAGTTCCAGTGTTTCAATATCCAAATCGTTGGTTGGTTCATCCAGCACTATGATGTTAGAAGGCTTTAAGAAAAGCTTCGCAAGCAATAAGCGGTTCTTTTCTCCGCCTGATAAAGCCTTTACTGGCGTTCTTGCTCGAGCTGGAGGAAACAAGAAGTCTTGAAGATAACCAAGTACATGGCGTGAGCGTCCTCCCATCATGACTTCTTGTTTGCCTTCGGCAACATTATCTTGAACAGTCGCTTCCTCGTCTAGCTTTTCGCGGTATTGATCAAAGTATGCAACTTCTAGGTTAACCCCTTGTTTTACTGAACCAGAATCTGATGAAATATCACCAAATAACATTTTCAATAACGTGGTTTTACCAGCACCATTAGGCCCAACCAATCCAATACGATCGCCACGCATAACCAAAGTAGAAAAGTCCTTTACAATGACTTTTTGTTGGAACGCTTTGTTCAGATGCTTAGCTTCAAACACCAACTTACCTGAGCGCTCAGCAGTCTCGATGTTAAAGTCTGTTTTACCTTGTTGCTCGATACGTTGCTTACGCTCCACACGTAATGCTTTGAGGGCTCGCACACGTCCTTCATTACGTGTACGTCGAGCTTTGATCCCTTGACGGATCCAAGCTTCTTCTTCCGCTAGCTTTTTATCAAATAGCGCATTTTGCTGTTCTTCAACTTTCAAATCATGGGCTTTTTGCTCTAGATACTGTGCGTAGTTTCCAGGGTATGAAACCAGCTGACCACGATCTAAATCTAGGATGCGAGTTGCCATAGAGCGAATGAAGGCACGGTCGTGTGAAATAAACACGATTCCGCCTTTAAATTCTTTTAAAAATTGCTCTAGCCAAATAACACTCTGCATATCGAGATGGTTCGTTGGCTCATCTAAGAGTAATAAATCAGGATCACTAACAAGTGCTTTTGCCAGTGCGACCTTGCGTAACCAGCCTCCTGACAACTCTTCAAGCCGCATATTAGCATCCAGCTGTAACTGACTCAGTACTTGCTTGATCCTTGACTCAAACCGCCAAGCATCCTCGCTTTCTAATCTTTGCGTTAGGCGCTCAAGCGTTGTCATTAATTTATCAGACTGGTTAGTTTGCAGCTTCTCACTAATTTCGTGAAATTCAATCAGCAATTCAGCGACATCGGGTAATCCATTAGCAACGTAGTCAAACACCGAGCCATTTGCCCCTTTTGGAGGGTCTTGCTCCAGCCTTGATACTTTCAGACCACCTACTCGGTTTATCTCACCATCATCAAGTTGAACTTGATCATCGAGTACTTTGAGTAAGGTAGACTTACCTGCACCGTTTCGTCCTACAATACAAACACGCTCCCCTGACTCAATCACTGCATCAGCCTGATCGAGTATAGGGTGCGAGCCAAAAGCCAGTTGTGCTTTAGCGATTCGAATAAGATCCATACTATGCTATAAATTCTTGTAATTGTTGTTGAGAAAAGGGCCAGCCAAGTTCGTGCCCTGTTTCGATTTTTTTGATAACGGGAATACGATATTGATATGTCGTCATCGTTTCTTCGTCATCAACGATATCTATTAATTCAATTTCTGCTTCAGGTAATAGCTGAATGAGCATTGCTAACGCTTCTTCACACAAATGACAACCTTCGGTGTGAAATAATGTGCACTTAATCATGGCGGATCAACCAACTGTTATGAATTTGTTTGTTGCGCTTAAAGTCTGGGGATAGAGTTTGCGTAGAATACTCTTCAGCACTTAACCCCAAGGCTGCGAGTCCAACCTCATCGATTTTAAAGCCACGCTTGTTATTAGAAAACAAGAGTACGCCATTAGGTGCCAAGATTTTTTTAACCCAGCCAAATAATTTTAGGTGATCTCTTTGTACATCAAAGGCATCTGACATTCGTTTTGAATTTGAAAATGTTGGAGGGTCTAAGAAAATAAGATCATATTGACCAACTGCTCGCTCGAGCCATTTTAAACAATCAGCTTGCTCAAATCTGAAACGAGGATTCTTCAAGCTATTAAGCTCAAAGTTCTCTTCCGCCCATTTCAAATAGGTTTTCGACATATCAACCGTAGTGACCGATTTAGCACCACCAACAGCTGCATGTACCGAGGCGCTTCCTGTGTATGCAAACAGGTTCAATACCCGCTTATCTTTTGCATGTTGTTGAATAAATTTACGTGCTAAGCGGTGATCTAGAAATAACCCCGTATCAAGGTAATCAAATAGATTGACTTTAAACTTTGCGCCATATTCTTCTACTATTTCAGTACGATTTTGCTTGTCTAATGCCTTGTATTGCTCTTGACCTTTTTGACGCTTTCTTACTTTTACCGCAATGTTAAGCGGATCAATATTAAGCTGTTCGGCAGTCAGTGTGATCACGTCCTGTAGACGTTTTTGCGCTACCGTATCGTCAATTTCTTTCGGCGCCTTATATTCAAAAATCACCGCACTATCGTTATAAACATCTACCGCAACGTTGTATTCTGGAATATCCGCATCGTAAACTCGATAAGCCTTTACGTTTTCTTTTTTTAACCACGACTTAAGGTTCTGCACATTTTTCTTGAGGCGGTTACCAAATGCGCTAGACCCTTCAAAGTTTAAACCACTACTTTGTTTATTTTGTTGTACCTGCGCATCGTTCATTTCATACAGGTTTAGCAGCACATCTAATGGGCCATTTTTAAACTTATATGATTTTTTGCGTGCTAGCTTTAGTACTTTCAGCAAGCTCTCTTCACTGGCTAATAAAGCCAAATCCCAGCCTCTATAATGCTTTTTGAAAGCAATACCCATATTGCGGTAAAGCGTGATTATCTCAGCCATTCCACCTAAGCGCTCACCGTAAGGTAAGTTACTGAGTACTGTACCTGGACGCTTGGCGGCAAGGCTCAACTGGTTGGCATCTTCAAACTTAAATTTGATATGTGACTCCAGTCCAGCTCGCTTGGCATTGCGCTCTGCTATGGCAAGGACACGTTCATCTATATCGCTACCTATTAGCCAGAGGTTTTTCTGCTCTGGGGCTACGTTAAGCTGCGCTTTTAGCTCACTAAACTTGCTTTCACGAAAGCTTGGTAAACGTTTAAAAGCAAAATCCTTGTTTGGATTGGCTGGTAATCCAAGCGCCATGGATGCCGCTTCAATCAACAACGTACCCGAGCCGCAACAGGGGTCAAATAGTGGTTTATTGGTATCTTGCAACCAACCACTGCGCTTCACAAGCGCTGCGGCTAAGTGCTCACGGATAGGTGCTTTACCTTGTTTATCACGATAGCCTCTGTCAGACAAACGCGGGCCAGAAAAGTCAATATAAAGCGCACAACCTTGTTTGGTCAGTTTCGCAATTATGCGAATATCTGGTGTTTGCTTATCCACATCGGGGCGTTGTTCGAACAAGTCATTAAAGTAATCAACAATACCGTCTTTTATGACTAAACCAGAGAATTGAGTATTTTTTAGCGCATTGTTGGTGCCATTAAACTCAACAGCAAACGTTTGCTTAGGACTAAACCAGTCTTGCCAAGCTTGAAAACGCACAAATTTATACAGCGAGTCTTTATCGTTTACTTCTGGCTTGTCATCAATCAGCAACATTACGCGTGTTGCAAATCGAGTCATCATACAAAACTTTTGTACGTCTAAATTAGTGCCAGTGAACTTTACAGACCCAACCGTTTGCTTGTTAATTTCAAAACCGAACTCGGTTAATTCTTCTACCAGTAGCTGCTCTACACCAATAGATGTCAATGCGATAAATTGCAATTTGAATACCCTTAAATTTCAACTGAGCGCAGTATAACACACAAGTTATGGTTAGTTATTAGTTGACTTTGATTGAAGACGATAAATAGCAGGAGCACTGTTATTATATGCAAATTAGCTTTAGACAAAGCCAATCCGTCTGTTTTTATTGCCAATTTCAAACTCGTTAAGACAATATGTTAAACAAATTAAAAATATCTAGCTTGTCTAAGATACTCGTGTTGCTATTAACGCGTTGGTAATTTTGCAACAGTGCCTGTAACTCCCCTGCTTCAAACCAAATACTGGCACAACACGGACATTCACTAAACGACGCATTATTGAGCTGATACGCAACAAGCTTATGGCCATCATCCGGACATGATTGTACAGCGTTCTGTTTGAGTGGTGTTCGGGTCGCAAGAAAGTCTGCGTATGTAAAATGGTAGGTATGTTTAATCGCTTCTACAAATTTACGAGGAAGCCAAACTGCATCACAAGATGGGCATTGATAACCGCAATAGCCTTCAATGTCGGTGTAGATCAGCTTTAAAGTTTTGTCGCAAAGACAGTTCATAGTTATTCCCTTAATTCATTGCTACAATGATTTAACACCAATTATCTTAATTAAGTGGTCTATGTTGAGGCGAGAAAATCTTGTCGATAACTCAGCCACCGTCTCCTGCTATCGCTAAGGTACCTACGTCCTGTAGGCAAGGCAAAAATTTTGCTATTTAGCTGTTCTAAATAAGAAATTTTTAACGGGTTAGCGTCAGATTTACTCCTTCAAATTGAGCAAGTATTAAGTCTAATTGGTATAAGGTACAAGTTAATACAACCTAACGGCTCGGGTCAATTAGACTTTATAAAAGCTAATAGCTACCTTGTGGAGAAGTGCTCTGATTGGGAGCTAGAGTATGGTTATGGGCGAGACATTACGTTGTGTTATTCCTTAACTCAATATCGCTACGCGCTTCGGTGTACTAGGTTCGATAAAACTAGGGGAGATAATCTATCATTCAGTACCTTAATTGCTTGAAATTGCTCAAGTTCAATTCCTTCATCTAAGATAAATTGTTGACTTAGATTTAGACATAGGCTTGCTTGGCCGTCATGCTCTATTATCAAAAACTCGCCTTGGCTTTGTTTTGAACGCAAACAAACCACAGCTTCACTAACGGGCTCGCACCCATTGTACGGTTTGAAAAACCAGCTTTTAGCTTGCATTGGCTGAAGATGGAATTTAGCAGCGGTTGCATTCAAAGCAATTTGACAGCATTGTGGTTCACTCCAGACAGAAAAACCACGAAGGTAATCGAATACGTTTTGATAAAATTCGGCCTCGTTTAGGCTAAAGGTCGGGCTTGATGCAGAGTCGTCGGTCAGGTGTCGAATTCGAAAAGGCGTACAAAGCTGAAGCTCTTCACCTAAGTCAATTAACAGCCTATTTCTTTTCTCGCAGCGTATCCATTGCCACTCTTTTGAAGCTTGCAAAACGACTCTCCCACAAACTAATTAACCATAACCAGTAAGTGGGAGTATAACGCGAAAAGCGCAATGATGAAATTTTTTATAATAACGTTTTGTTTTCGATCATTTTGTTATATGAGCGATCCTTATAAGGACGTAACGATCCTTTTGACCAATTCTGGTCCCTCGTAAATAAAGCCAGTATACACTTGAACAAGATCAGCTCCCGCTGCAAACTTCTCTTTAGCAGACTCAGCACTGTCGATCCCACCAACACCGATAATGGGTAGCTTACCTTCAGTAATACGCTTTAGTTCGCTAACAACGTGCGTTGATTTCTCACGAACCGGTCGACCAGACAGGCCTCCAGCTTCATTTCCATGCTCTAAGTTTTCTACGGCATCACGAGCTAATGTTGTATTTGTTGCAATAACACCATCGATACGATTGTTCACAAGAGACTCAGCAATTTGAGCTAGCTGAATACCATCAACATCAGGGGCGATCTTAACCAGCATAGGCACCGACTTGTTGTGCTTAGCTACCAGATCCATTTGTTCATTTTTCAAGCTTTGTAACAGATCATCTAGTGCTTCACCATATTGCAAATCTCTAAGGCCCGGTGTATTTGGTGAAGAGATATTGACAGTAATATAAGACGCATGCTCAAACACTTTTCTCATACAGTGAATGTAGTCATCTTTACCTTGCTCGTTCGGTGTATCTTTATTTTTACCGATGTTGATCCCAAGGATCCCATCGTATTTTGCCGCTTTAACATTGTTAACTAAGTAATCAACACCCTTGTTATTAAATCCCATGCGATTGATAATCGCATTTGCTTCAGGTAGACGAAAGATCCTAGGTTTATCGTTGCCAGCTTGCGGTCTTGGCGTAACAGTGCCTACCTCGATAAAACCAAAGCCCATTTGTGCGAATGCTTCGATACACTCAGCATTTTTGTCAAGACCAGCAGCGAGCCCTACTGGGTTTTTAAATTCTAATCCCAAAAAGTTAACTGGTTTGTCTTGAACTGATTGAGACCATGCAAGGCTCATTGGCGTATTTGCAAAGCGACGAAGGTTGCCTAGGGCAAAATCGTGTGCCCACTCCGCATCTTTGTTGAACATAAAACGACGCGCAAGATCGTAAAACATGGTAGCTCCTCAGTATTGGTACGTAATCGACTTAGCTAAAATCACCTTTTTGTGATTTTAGCTAAATGGATTATGGCAATGACATTAGACAAAAAAATACCCCAGTCAAAGCTGGGGTATTGTAGCGATTTCTAGATTATTTGGAAGTATCACAGTTGTGGCTTAATAACATTAGCTCACGCAGTGCAACCGAGAACTTAGCAAAGTCATGGCTTTGCGACGTCTTAAACTCAGTTAGCATTTGCTGCCAACGGTGTAATAAACCAGCTTGTTTATCCATCCACTGCTCAATCTGTTCATTGATGTCACTATCATCACCGGCAAAGCTATTTAGCACTACCTCAGATAGTGAGCGTTGCTGCCAATCAAGTTCTTCACGATAAGATGCACGAGCAAGTGCTTGCCAGTGGTTTGCCACAGGCTGCGCTGTAATTTGGTCAAGGAACCAATGTAGACCCATGTTTGCACCCAGTGTGAAGTAAGTGTTTGACACAACGCCAATCTTACGACCCGCACTATGAGCTACTTCTGCTAAGTCCATTACCGAGAACAAGCTTGAAAGCGATACGATGCGCAGTGCAATCTCAGCTGGTACACCTTGAGATTCAAGGTCGCGCGCTTTATCTACAATTTGCTCGCTTTCGTTTGCAACCATGTAGTTGTGTAAGTTTGCACTTAAATCTTTGAATGTAGGAGCAAAGAACGCGATAGTTTGCTCGATTGTTTGAGACTTATCACGATGACGTAAGAACCAACGCGTTGCACGACGAACCGTACGACGTAATTGATACAACATTTCCGTTTGGACTGCTGCCGGGATCTTATTATCCAGTGAAGAAATAGCTGACCACGTTTCTTTCATTTCAAAGATAGCGCTTGCAATAGAGTAACAAATCGCAATCTCTGCATCTGTTGCTCCTGTTTCTTCGTGCATACGAACCATAAAGTTAAGACCCATGTCATTAACGATATTGTTCGCAAGTTTAGTTGCAATGATCTCTTTACGTAGCGGGTGGTTATCCATTGCAGCATTAAAACGCTCACGTAGTGGTAACGGGAACGAGTTAACTAAAAGCTGACGGTAATATGGGTTTTCTGAGATCTCATCAACCACTAACGTTTCTTTTAGTACCATCTTGGAGTAAGAGACTAACACTGAAAGCTCTGGACGAGTTAGGTCTTTACCTGCCGCTGCGCGCTCTGCTAGCTCTTCATCTGTTGGTAAGAATTCGATTGCACGATTTAGCTTGCCATCTTTTTCAAGTGCATGGATAAAGCGTACTTTCTCTTTTAGCGTAGCTGGACCTTTAGACTTCGTGATCGAAAGTGTATGCGTCTGACGGTAACAGTCTTTTAATACCAACTCTGATACTTCATCAGTCATCGAGTAAAGTAATTCATCTCGCTGTTTCTTCGTCAAATCGCCTTCAGCGACTAAGCCATTCAGTAGGATCTTAATATTAACTTCATTATCCGAGCACGCTACGCCACCAACATTGTCGATAAAGTCAGTGTTGATACGCCCACCGTTTGAAGCAAACTCTATACGTCCTAACTGAGTAGCACCTAAGTTACCGCCTTCACCAAATATCTTCGCACCAAGTTCACCGCCGTTGATACGCAGTGCATCGTTTGCACGATCCCCAACTTCAGCGTCAGTTTCAGATTTAGACTTGATGTAAGTACCGATACCACCATTCCACAGTAAATCAACTGGCATCTTCAACAATGCTTTGATCAACTCGTTTGGTGTCATGCTAGATTTTTTGGTGCCTATCATCTTCTTCATTTCAGCGCTTAGCGTAATTGCTTTGGCTGCACGAGAGAAGATACCACCGCCTTCAGAAATCAGATCCTTATTATAATCTTCCCAGCTTGAGCGTGGCAGATTAAATAGACGTTCACGCTCTACATATGAGCTTGCTGCATCTGGGTTTGGATCGATAAAGATGTGCATGTGGTTAAACGCAGCTTGCAAACGAATGTGCTTAGAAAGCAGCATCCCATTACCAAATACGTCACCACCCATGTCACCAATACCAACCGCTGTAAAGTCAGTTGTTTGACAATCAATGTCCATCTCACGGAAATGACGCTTAACCGATTCCCACGCACCTTTTGCAGTAATGCCCATCTTCTTATGGTCATAACCGATCGAACCACCAGAAGCAAACGCATCTCCCAACCAGAAGTTGTAAGACTCTGCGATACCGTTTGCGATATCAGAGAAGGTAGCTGTCCCCTTATCTGCTGCAACAACTAGGTATGGATCGTCTTCATCATGACGAACAACATCGATTGGCGGAACGATGTCACCATGTACGATGTTATCTGTGATGTCGAGTAGACCACGGATAAAGATCTTGTAACACTCTTGGCCTTCTTTGAAGAAAGCTTCACGCTCTGTTGGCAGTTGTTTGCAAACAAAACCACCTTTAGATCCCACAGGCACGATAACCGTATTTTTAACCTGCTGCGCTTTAACTAAACCAAGTACCTCTGTGCGGAAATCTTCGCGACGGTCTGACCAACGTAGGCCACCACGAGCTACTTTTCCGCCACGCAGGTGTACACCCTCTACACGTGGTGAATAAACGAAGATTTCAAACGCTGGTAGTGGCAATGGCATATCTGGCACTGCACTTGGCTGGATCTTAAATGACGTGTATGACTTATTCGTACCATCAGCTTCTTTTTGATAGAAGTTAGTACGTAGCGTTGCATTAATCATGTCGACATATAGACGAATAATACGGTCATCATCAAGATTAGCAACGTTCTCTAGTTCCTGGTAAATAGCATCAATGACTTTAGTCAGTGTTTTTTCTGATGCCGTTTTCTTCGGAGAGAACTTCTTGACGAACAGATCAACGATCATCGCCGCAATGTGCGGGTAGCGGTCGAACGTGTTTTCAATGTAGGATTGCGAGAAAGTCACGCCAATTTGACGCATGTATTTCGCGTACGCTCGTAAAATAGACGCTTCGCGTCCAGTTAAGCCACCTAACAAAACTAAGCGGTTGAAGCCATCGTTCTCAAGACGATTATTCCAAACATTCGTCAATGCAGCACGGAAACGTGCTGATACTTTGTCAAAGTCGGTGATCCCCTTGCTGTCGATAAGCATAGAGAAGTCCATGATCCAGTTTACTTGACCATCAGTGGTCTTCACTGCATAAGGTGTTTCACCAATAACGCGCAGACCAAAGTTTTCAAGCATTGGCATTACGTCTGACAAGTGAATTGGCTCAGCTTTATGGAATAAACTTAAACGTACTAATTGAGAAGTCGCTTCTTCTTGAGGTCTATAGAACAGCATCTCCAGTTTATTGTCTTCGTTGAGCTGTTCAAGTTTCTCGATATCTACTACCGCAGCACTTGGTAATACTTGGTCTTTATAAGCAGACTGGAACGCATTGGTGTATTTACGGTTTAACTCATTACCACGAGACTCACCCGCTCTTTCAAGCAATGCACCTTGTAGCTTGTCTTCCCAAGTACGAGCGGCTTCAACCAAGTTATTTTCAATTTCTTTCACGTTATAATCTATATTGTTGTCATCAACACGTACAATGTAATGTGTACGCGCTAACGTTGATTCTGAGAAGAAAGTAGTGAATTCTACTTTTTCACTCGACTTAAATGCACGCGCCAGTAGTTGCTGTGTTTCACGTCTTAATGCAGTGTTGTAACGCTCTCTTGGTACATAGACCATACAAGAGAAGAAACGACCGTATACATCTTTACGCACAAACAATCGGCACATGTCGCGTTCTTGTGTTTGTAGCACGCCCATGGCCACTTCTAGTAGCTCACTTTCGCGCGCTTGCACCAACTCATCACGCGGATAGGTTTCTAGAATATTTAACACCGCTTTGTAAGCATGTGTGCCTTTAGCAAAGTCACACTGCTCCATGATACGGTTAATCTTACTCTTAAGTACCGGAACGTCGGCTGCACTATTGTTGTAGAAGCTCGAAGAGAATAACCCGATAAAGCGGTCTTCACCAATCACGTTGCCTTTGGTATCAAATCGCTTGATACCAACATAATCTATGTACGCAGGACGGTGTACACGCGACAGCGAGTTAGTTTTTGTTAAGATTAACAAGTTACTACTGCGAGCTTCTTTTCTAGCTACCTCAGGTAACTCTGAAAGTAAGCGGCTATGATCATCTCCCGAGTTTTTCATCAAACCAAGACTTGTGCCTTCGACTGGTTTTAACTCGTAGTCACCTTGAACTGGTGTAAGGTCATACTGACGATAGCCCATGAAGGTAAAATTATCGCTCACCAGCCAGTCCAAAAACTCAACAGCTTCTGCAACTTCTTCTTTTGAACAACTATAATGACGAGTTGGCAGCTCTTGGCTGACACTCACCAGTTTGTCACGAATGGGCTTCCAATCAGCAACCGCAACAGACACATCATTTAAAACAGATTCAAGCTCAGCTTTAAATTCAGCGATAGCTGAATTATCTGTCTGTCTATCAATTTCAATGAAAAATACGGTTTTAGTAGAGGTTGATTCTTGCTCTGCTTTTAAGTTAGAAAGCGCAGTGATTGCACCATCGTCGTTTCTTTGTATCTTAAGTGGAGCGTGAAGTAATAGGTGAGAGACAATATTTTTGCGATTCATTGCCATACGCACTGAATCAACTAAAAACGGCATATCTTTAGCAATTATCTCAACAATAGTATGCGAAGATTGCCATCCATCTTTTGCCACCTCAGGATTAAAAACGCGAATGACGGCTTCGTCAGACTTATTTTTATCTAGGGCGTTCCAAAGGCTCAATGCTGCGCCGTATAAGTCACTGTCGTTACGATGTGCCAAATCCTCTTTAGACATATTGCTGTACAAGGTTTTGGCAAACGTTTCGACAAGTGACACTTTGTCAGCATGGACTTTTTTGTGGATTAGCTTGCATACGTTATCTAGGATAACAGAAGCCGTGCCTTCATTTTGTGTCATTATGTGTTCCTTAATCTATACCACCTTTGAACGGTAGATTATTTGTACAGCCATTTATTAGCGTGGAGTCAGGTAAATTCTAACCTTTCTTACGCTAATAAACAGCCTTTTTGACGAAAACATTTCAAGCTTTTCAGCTGTTTGCTCAACTATTCACAAAAAATAGATATAAATCGCCAATACCAAATAAAAAGGAGCACAATTATTCACATTATTTTTTCTGGTCAGACCAGAGAAGCGTTCCAATTGCCGGTAAAAGCAACACAGCACCCAGCATATTAACCAAGAACATAAAGGTTAATAAGATACCCATATCAACCTGGAACTTAAGCGCAGAGAAGATCCATGTACTTACTCCGATAGCAAGTGTTATACCCGTAAACAGTACAGCACTACCGCGCTCGGCTAACGCATTACGATAAGCCGCTGACAACGGCATACCTTGCTTAAGCTGTCCCATCATAGAGGATAGGATATAAATGCCGTAATCGACACCTATTCCAACACCAAGAGCAATCACAGGTAGCGTTGACACCGTTAGTCCTATCTCTAATTGCACCATCAGCGCTTGCGCAAGTGTCGATACAATGTACAGTGGCAGCACAACCGCGATGGTCGCTCGCACGCTTCTAAAGCTTACCAAACACAGTAAGATCACAGCACCATAAACATAGATCATCATAGGTACCTGTGCTTGTGACACCGACTCGTTCGTCGCGGCCATCACCCCGATGGGGCCTGATGCTAATCTAAACGCAACATCATCCGTGCCCTCTTCTTGAGCAAAAGCTTTGATCTGAGTAATAACGTGATCTATCGACTCGGCCTTGTGGTCTTCCATAAAAATAATTATAGGCATCACTGAGCAATCGCCGTTTAAAAGCCCTGAGCTAGTCTCAACTCGAGAAGTGGCCTGTACTAAGGAAGCACTATTTCTTGGTAGTGCCTGCCACTTCAAATTACCCTCGTTGTACCCTGCATTCACAGCTTGAGCTACAGAGCTCAAAGAGACCGCTGATTGCACACTAGGGAGGTTTTCGATGCGCCATTGAAAACGGCTAATACGTGCCATCGTATCGTGATCAGTACATGCTGCGGGAAATGCTTCGACTATCACTTTAAGGATGTCTGACGAAATTGCATAGCGGTCTGATATTAAGAAGGTATCTTGATTATATCTGGCATCTTCGTGTAAGGCTGGTGCGCCAGCATGCAAATCTCCAATACGCATTTTATCGGATTGCCAATATCCAAACGCAAACAGTAATGCACTGATGAGTAAAATCACACGTGCTACTTTTTTGTCTGTTGTCTTAACAAGAGTCTCTCGTATTGACTCGAACACATCGTGACTCGTACTCTTACCGTCTCCAATTCGTTTGATATTCGCTGATTCGAAAAAAGACGCCATAACTGGCAGTAATACTAAGTTAGTAAAGATAATAACTGCTACACCTAAGCTTGCTGTAATGGCTAGCTCACGAATAATACCTATATCTATCGCAAGTAAGGTTAAAAAGCCCACCGTATCTGATAACAGCGCAATACCACCTGGGATCAACAACGCTTTAAAGCTTGCTTCTGCCGCAACTTTGCTTGATACGCCTTCAGCCACCTTTTTGCCGATTGCATTGATCATTTGCACGCCATGGCTCACACCGATTGCAAATACCAAAAACGGTACCAAAATAGACATGGGGTCAACACCAAAGCCTAGTGTGCTTAATAAACCCATCTGCCAAATAACCGCGATAAATGAACACGCTATCGGCAATAAAGTTAGCTTAAAGCTTTTACAAAACATCCAAACCATGATGAACGTAAATGCGATGGCAAGTGCAAAAAATAACACTACACCTTTTGCGCCATCGGCAATATCACCGGCCATTTTCGCAAAGCCAATAATGTGAATGCTAACTTTATCAGTTCTCAGTGGTGCTCTGATTTCTGACTCTAGTTTTTGTGCAAATGCCAACGTATCTAGCTTTTCTTGTGTTTGTGGATCAATTTCCATTAACTGTGCTGTGACCATGGCACATGAATAGTCGCTGGCTACCATGCGGCCAACCACCTTAGCTTTTTCAATATTTTGCTTTACAACGCTAAGCCCTTTTTCAGTTGGTTGAAAATTGGCAGGAATGATAGGTCCGCCTGCAAAGCCATCTTCAACAACTTCAACAAAGCGCGCGCTGGGTGCAAAGATAGAATTTACTAACGGGCGGTTTACCCCAGGAATAAAGTAGAGTTGGTCATGAACCGCTTTTAGCTGGGTAAAAAACGGTTCATTAAAAATATCGCCGTCTCTATCACACACCGAAATCAGAATACTATTTGCACCACCAAATTGCTTCTCGTGCTCTAGGTAGACTTTCATATAGTCATGATTCAATGGAATATTTTTATTAAATGACGCATCTAACTGAATTTGGGTTGCCTTATACCCCAAAAATAACGTGGTCAAAATAAAAAATGTGACAACGGTAATGCGATGCCTAAAGATGACATAAACTAACTGATTTAAAAATGCTTGCATTAGTTACCCACCTCTATTTCAGCAATCCCCTGTTCAGTCGCAAGGACTAAGCTCTTGTTTTTAAGCACGCCAGATAAAATTGAGTGGCCATTTTTTAATTGCTTTGAAGTAACTTCACCATTTTTAATACTAAAAATGACACCGCTGTTGGCGAGCATGTAAGTCGTTGAATCATCGACAATAATATTGTTAACTGTGGCAGTTTTATCTGTTTTTAATTGTTGAACTTGCTGCCCACTACCGATAAACGCGTTGCCACGAAGCCCCGCTACGACGAAGTGATTATCTTTGGTTTCGTTGATAGAAAAAAAAGAACCTCGATAAAATGAGTCAAACTTTTGCCATGTTTTGCCCAGATCTTCACTTTGAGCAACCAAGCCCATTTCTCCTGCAAGGTACATGTTATCGTCCGTGATAAGTAAGCGATTAAAGTGCGGTAGAATAAATGCAGTTTCTTGTTCATAACCAGCCGGATCTTGTTCTTTTAAGTCATTTAGGTATTCAACATCATCGGGATGAACAAACTCGCTAATAAACCGCTTATTCCAAGACTCTCCACCATCAAACGTTTCAAAAAACATCCCATAAGCACCTACTGCAAAACCGTGCTGCTGGTTAACAAATTCAATGTCTAGACAAGGCTTTTCGAGCTGTGGCAAATACTGCTTCACTGTCCACGTTTTGCCGCCGTCTGTGGTTTTTAAAATACTGGCATCATGGCCACAGGCCCAACCTATATCATTACCTTTAAATGTCACTGCAGTTAGTAAGGATTGAACTGGCACTGATGCCTGTGTCCATTTTTGCTCTGCCTTTTTATATATAATTGTGCCATGTTTACCCACTGCGACTAATGCTTTACCTGTGTCGGTAATATCTGTAAATAGTGTCTGTTCTGGGTGTGCGACCATTAAGGCTGACTGCGGAGCAATCTGATCGCTGCTTTCGGCCACAGCTAAATGCGCCATAGTTAATATCGAGGCTGCTACTACTTTCTTAATCATGAGAAAACACTCGAGTTGTGAGAGGAAAGGAGGAAGAAGGCTGAAGCGAGATAGCTCCAGCCTGATGTTTCACTAATTAACGACGACCCTCACGGCGCAAAGCACCCTGAGTAAATTCGTTATCATTGAAAGATTGACTGAAGTCATACATGTCTTCTTCATTATCTAAACCAATCGCAAGATAACGACGAGAGTTCAGATCGTAATAAACATCTAACGTACTCCAGTGTGTAGGCACTTCATAATAGTTCAGACCATGTGCCATCGCTACTCGATACATCTGATCACGATTATCGTATATATCAGCTACGTGGATTTGCCAGCTATCCTCATCAATATAAAACACGCGTTTTTTGTAAATATGACGAGTGCCTTCTTTTAGGTTAGCTTCAACTACCCACACGCGATGCTTTTCATAACGAACATGTTCTGGGTTAATATGACCTGCCATCAGAATGTCTTCGTACTTCAATTTATCGCTATGTAGCTTGTAACTGTTATACGGAATATACATTTCTTTTTTGCCTACTAGCTTCCAATCATAGCGATTTGGTGAGCCGTTAAACATGTCAAAATCATCTGTTGTACGTAAGCTGTCTGACGCTGTTCCAGGTGCGTCATAGGCAACGTTTGGCGCGCGTCTAACACGACGCTGGCCGGTGTTGTATGTCCAGGCCTGACGAGGAGTCAAAATTTGGTCCATGGTTTCATGCACCAATAAAGCCGTACCAGCTAGACGCGCAGGTTCGGTTACACGCTGCTTGAACTTAAATAGAATATTTGACTCTTGCAACGCTTCAGGTGTTGCATCCGTCGCTGAATACTTCACCAATAACTGTTCATCGAAACCAATAATATTGTAATCGCCAGACTCTGTTGGCATTGCCTGACCACCATAACGGGCAATAGACAAACCACGGAAGCGCAATAGGTGGTTCCAAATTGCTTCTAAGCCGTTTTTAGGAACAGGAAATGGGATACCAACAGCGGTATTCTTTATCCCGTTACCCCCTTCAATTAGTTCAGCTGTTGTCGCATACTTTTTCGTTGCATCGTAAACAAACTGAGGATAAGACGCGCTTCGTCTCGTCGGGTAGATATTCATTTTGAACGTATCTGGGTACGTTTCAAATAGAGCAATCTGACCTGGACTCAATAACGATTTGTATTTATCGAGGTTCGATTTGTCGATTGTAAATAGCACCTTGTCATCGGCAAATGGATCTGGGTGGTGCATTCCCACCTCATAACCTGCTGGTGGCGCAGTAATACCACCATTCCACGCTGGAATGCTACCATCAGCATTACCTGCCTTCTCAGCACCGATTGGTGTTAAATCTTTTCCTAAACGTGCAACTTCATCTGGGCTCATTTTAGCCATTGCACTACTTGCAGACATCATTGTAATTATTGTTGCTGCGATAAATGTAGGTTTTCTAAACATAACGAAAGCCCTTAAATTGAATACTTAATATTGAATGAGACAAAGTCACGATCTGCGAAGGTATTTGTTTTACCACCACCCCAGAAGGTGTTGTAGCCAAAATCAAATGACCAAGTGTTCAGGTAGTTAAAGTTTAGGTTAATCCCAAGTGATTTACGATCTTCAACAAATAAGAACATTGGATCTGGTGTTATACCGTTCACATCATGCGAAAACACAACCTTTGGTGAGAAGTTAACGCCACTAAATAAGTTGTTGTATTCCCCTTTAGCAATCAGTCGATAGCCCCATGCTGATGCAGATGGGAATGGATTTGTTTCAGGTCCATTAGAAACCGCCTGATGTATTAATCCATACTCTCGACCCGATACACCTTCAATTACTCCGCTTCGACCAGTACCGGCCACGTTCAAACGAAGTTCATCATACTCTGGCATATCTTTGATTGTTACGGCACCGACTTCACCGACAACAGCCCAGCTGTCAGCCCCCAAAGATGGGCCAAATAGATGTGTTGCTGTCAACTGTGCTTGGATGGTGTCTCGTAATATATAACCTTGCGCAATTTCTCCAGGGTTTACGAAGGCAATATCATCACCTTGGCTTAACTGTGAGAAACCTTCAAAGTCTTCTCTTATCCCTGCAGCTGCAAGTTGTTCAACCATACCTGCATACAATAACTCAACATCATCAATTTGGAGAGGCTCATCTTCTCGGTACGCAATTTCACCAGATAGCGCAGTTTCACCAAGCGCCGTATTAAAGCTCAAACCATAAAGTTTGATGTCTTCAGGGTATGTGATCTTTGCTTGCGTGAACGCATTTAGATTTGTGATGTTGTCTTCTGTAATAGGATTATTTCTAATGTAATCCAGATCAGCAGCTAGCGCGGCACCAGTAAAGTTAGATGCCTTACCTGA
Organism: Pseudoalteromonas peptidolytica; assembly: GCF_012641745.1. GTDB lineage: Bacteria > Pseudomonadota > Gammaproteobacteria > Enterobacterales > Alteromonadaceae > Pseudoalteromonas > Pseudoalteromonas peptidolytica. The sequence goes on along the minus strand of NZ_WEHZ01000006.1, from coordinate 64,101 downwards.
AATAAGCGGTCTACGGCTATGGTAGTTAATGTAATATAGCGCAAATTCAGTATCATTAAGCTCAGGCGAGAATATGCCTAAACGTAGTCCATATTGACCACCATCATCAGGCTCGCTGATACCACTTGCACCCTTTCCTTTAAGCGCTACTCTCGTTGGATATGCCATGTACATCGCAGCGGCTGTCTGACCTATTGTTTCGGCAGTTGGCACAACCCCTTGTGCAACAAGTGAAGCTGTTGCGTCGGCGTATAAGCTATTAAGTGCATCGGTCAAGTGATACAAATCAATATCAGGGTTTGAGGTAAAACCAAGCTGAACGTTTTGCATGTAGCCGTTTTCAGAAGCAAAGTCATTAGTTGAGAAGTAGCTGCCGGTAGCTGGTAGTCTTGTTTCGTGCCATTGATACTGATAGAAGCCTTCAAGGTTTACGTTTTCAGATAAGCCAATTGACGCCCAAAGCATACCAACAGGGATAAAAGCTTCTTTGACTTCTGAACCTGGTGCTTTGAGTCTATCGATATCAACCGGGTTAACATTGATACCATGTGATATCAGCGTACTCTCACCCCAGTTTACTACCTGCTGGCCTAAACGTATCGATAGTGGGTTTTTACCGTCATTCAGATCAAAATCAGCCCAGATAAAGGCATCAAGTAAACGAAAGTCTGAACAAACTTGTTCTCTTGTATTATCATCTTCACACGGGTCTACTTTCTTACCAGACACCGGGTTGGCATATGCAAAGTCTCCGTCTTCCATCGCAAAATCATAGAAGTACATAAAGCGTGTAAATAAACCAAAGTTGTCTTTGGTTATTGCGAGATCGTGCGTCCCTTTCAATAATTGTGAGAAGGTATCGCCTGAATCAAAATTCAGATTACCAGCATCACCATTATTTGAATAGGCGCCCTGTTGCGACCATATTTGAGACGAAGAGTAGATCGTATTGCCAGTCGTTGCTTTATAACCATCCCAATTAAACTGAGGATGATTACTCTTACCGATGAAGTCAAAATTACGGTCTTCTACACGAATACTTTGACCATAAGAGAACGTTGAGTCGAAAGTGATATCGAACTCACCAACTTCAAAACTAGCAGCTTGTACTGATGTCGCGGCAGCTCCCATGATTGCCGCACTAAGACCGAGCATGATTTTGTTTTTCACAAAGAGCGATCTTTTTATCATTATTTCTCCCCCTTTTGGCGGGTCTTGTCTAGAGCTTAAGCTCTTAGAGTTATTGTTTTTTGTTGTCTAAACGATAGAAGCGAAAGCAAGAAAATACAAATACTACGCCATTAAATCAACGCTTTTTCGCCTCTAGGGGCGCATTTTACTCTTGGTAAGACGTCCTACCAGATAATTTATAACACGTATTTCAAGCTTATAACAAACTCATTTAACAAAAATAAAATATGTTTTTCAGTTTGGCTGATACTAAGTAACTTTTTCTAACGACAGAAACTTGTTGCTATCATCCAAAATTAAGCGGAATCTGCCTCTGATCCCAATCGATGAAATAAATGGACGAATACGCTCAGCGGGAAAGCGTATCGTCTTCCCGCCATCTTCGATCACTTGTACTGAAGTATAATGTCCATGGTAATAACCAAGGCACTTGTCATAACTCAATTCCATGTAAAAGAAGTACTCTTTCATTTACTGCGCCAACGCCTTTTCTACTTTTTCATATAAATCATCACTTAGCCCTTCTAGGCTCGCCAAACGCTCCAGCTGTGTTCTCATCAGCTTCTGACGCGTCTCATCATAGCGTCGCCAAGACATAAACGGCGTGATCATGCGGGAAGCATTTTGTGGGTTGATGCCATTTAGCTCGATTAGAAGGTCGCCAAGTAGCTCGTAACCTTTGCCGTCAATTCGATGAAATTGAGCCGGGTTACTGCGGGTGAAGCTACCAATGAGTGCTCGTACTCGATTTGGATTGCCTTTTTCAAAACATGGGTGGTCATAAAGTGTATTTATTTTCGTTATCACTTCATCATTTGGCAAGCTTGCGTGTAGTGCCAGCCATTTATCCATTACCAACGCGTCGTGACGCCACTGACTGTCAAACTCGCTGAATAAGGCTTCCATCTTCTCGTGCTCAGCTGATACCACAGCTTTGAGAGATGCAAGTTTAGTGGTCATATTATCTGACGCAAATTGTGTCCTCAGCGCATCTTCAACGAGTGTCGAATCAGTTCTAACTAAGTAGTATAAGGCTTTATTTTTAAATGCCCGAACGGCCACATCCTGCGCATCTAAAGAACCTGACTCGGTTGATGAAGTATAAGCGAGTTCCAAGTCTTGCTGTAGTGCCTGAGCAATCTGTGACTCAAATGCCTTAGATACATTCACTAACGCGTCTACTGGAATTGTCTTAAACTGACTCGCAAGCGTATCAAAAGTAGGTAAACTTAATAATTCTGCAAGCAGTGCAAGATCTCCTTTTAGGTGCTTAACCAATGAAGATAAGGCACCGAGTACCTTACTGTCTAAGCTATAATCACCAGAATCAATCGCAGCTTTGACGGCGATCATAAATATCTGCTGCATCGCTTCCCAGCGAGCATAGTCGCTTCGTGCAAAACGCAAAATATGTAGCAATTCATCAGTGGAATAATTGTATTCCATAATTACCGGTGCAGAGAAATCTTCTAGTAGTACAGGTACAGGTTTTGTTGCCACTTGCTCAAATTCAAAGCGTTGTTCAAACTCAGTAATATCGAGTGCTCTTTGAATTTCACCCTTTTGCGTCAATAACGGGATGCTCAGCCCTTGCTCATCAAGCAATTCCAATTTGAATGGAATATGTAACGGCGCTTTTATCGGATCGCTATCTGCATGCTGCTGTGTAACTGTCATTGTATAGCGCTGTGCAGCACTATCGTATTCTGTCACTACATTTAGTCTAGGCGTTCCATGTTGTTCATACCACAGCTTGAACTGCGTTAAATTAACGCCAGAGGCATCCATCATAGCATTGACAAAATCATCACAGGTCACGGCTTGACCATCATGTCGGGTAATGTAAAGCTGCATCCCTTTTTGGAAGTTCTCTTCACCGAGCAAAGTATGCATCATGCGGATCACCTCGGCCCCTTTATTGTATACAGTCACTGTATAGAAATTATTCATTTCTATTACTTTTTCAGGCCTGATTGGATGGGCCATTGGGCCAGAGTCTTCAGCAAATTGATGAGTTCTCATCGCCATTACCGCGTCTATCCGATTTAACCCTCGAGACCCCAGATCGCTACTAAATTCTTGATCTCTAAATACAGTAAGCCCCTCTTTTAAGCTCAACTGAAACCAGTCTCGGCAGGTAATGCGATTACCAGTCCAGTTATGGAAGTACTCATGGCCAACAATTGATTCAATAGTGTGAAAATCTTGGTCTGTTGCAGTTTCTTGGCTTGCAAGTACACAAGCACTATTGAAAACATTGAGGCCTTTGTTTTCCATTGCCCCCATGTTGAAGAAATCTACTGCCACTATCATATAAATATCTAGGTCATATTCTAACCCAAAACGCAGCTCATCCCATGCCATTGCTTTTTTCAATGAAGTCATAGCATGTGGTGCTTTGTGTAAATTACCCTTATCTACAAATAGCGCTAATTTAACTTCCCGCCCAGACTTGGTTTGATAAGTATCTTCTAAAACATCAAAGCTGCCTGCAACCAAAGCAAATAGATAGCTGGGTTTTTTATATGGGTCATGCCACTTGGCAAAATGTCTGCCATCTTCAAGCGTGCCCTCTTCCACTTTATTGCCATTCGACAACAAAAATGGATACTTAGTTTCTGCGATAATAGTCACAGTGTAAGTGGTAAGTACGTCGGGTCTGTCCATAAAGTAGGTGATCTTACGAAAGCCCTCAGCTTCACATTGTGTGCAGTAAGCACCATCAGATAAATATAACCCTTCAAGAGAAGTATTAGTCTGCGGAGATATGTGAGTCACAATGGTGAGTTCAAATTCAGCTGGCAGCTCATTCAATATAAGCTTAGCCTCTGTTTGCTCACGAGTGTGCCACTCTTTACCGTTTACTTGACAGGATTGCAGTTCTAAATCAACCCCATCCAATACTAGCTGTGATGCGCCAGCAGCTGCACGAAATTTACTAACAGCAGTCACTATGGTATTTCGTGGACTTAACTCAAAGGTCAAAGACAACTCATCGACTTGATGGCTAGGTGCAATATAGTCCTTACGATATTTAGCTTGTGGTTTTTGAGTCATAGATATTCCTTACAAAAACGCCCCAAATTGGGGCGTGTGATTAAATAAATTCATTTACGCCCATCTTCAATCATTGTAGGCGATTTTCGCTTTTGGATCTGAGCTACCGTCGATTGTCATCAGTAACCTTGTAGCTTCTTTTCAAATCTCAGCACTTACTTTGATCCTTCAACCTTCATCTCTGGTGGCGTAATTTTCAAAATTTTAATACCAAGATACGCATAGATAACCGCTAATAATGGGTTAATCAAATTAAAAAACGCATACATGGCATAATCAAATGGATTGATCAGAAGTACGCTCTGCATGTAGGCACCACAGGTATTCCATGGAATAAGTGGACTGGTAATGGTACCGCCATCCTCTAACGTACGAGAAAGATTGACACTTTTTAAGCCTCGCTTTTTATATTCTTCTTTGAACATTCGTCCTGGAACAACTATCGCTATGTATTGATCGGCAGCAACCAAGTTTGTGCCAACACAGGTAGCTATTGTTGACGCAATAAGTGAGCCCGTACTCTTCGCTATTTTTAAAATACTGCGTACAAATACATCTAAAAGACCCGTTTTTTCCATTATCGCGCCAAACATCAGTGCAGTCATCACTAACCAAGTTGTGGTAAGCATTGAGGACATTCCACCACCGCTGAGCAAATCATCCATTTTTGCATCGCCAGTTTGTAGGGCAAAACCATCAAAAAAGGTTGCCCATACGAGTTTAATATAGCCAACTAATTCACCTTGGCTGCGATCAATTTGACTCGCAATTAACTCTCCTTGAAACAAAACAGCCCAAACAGCACCGATCACAGCGCCAATCGAAATAGCGGGAAAGGCGGGCATTTTTCTAATCGCAAGTCCCAGAAGCACTAATAGTGGAACTAGCATGAAAATATTTATATTAAAGTTGCTTTGTAATATAGAAACGATCTCATCTATGCGTCCGGCCTCGCTATTTACCTCAGCGTTGAAGCCCATAAAGATAAAAATAATAAGTGCGATGACAAAGCTTGGGACTGTCGTCCACAGCATATGTTGAATATGATCAAACAAATCGCTTCCAGCTACTGCTGGAGCGAGATTAGTCGTCTCAGATAACGGGCTAAGTTTGTCACCAAAGTATGCTCCGGATATAACAGCGCCCGCCGTGACCACCTGGTCTAGCCCTAAACCTGTCGCAACACCAAGCAGTGCAACACCAATAGTGGCAGCCGTTGTCCATGAGCTACCGATACTCATCGCGACCACACCACAGATCAAGCAGCTCGCGGCATAGAACCAGCTTGGATTAATAACCTGCAAACCGTAATAGATTAACGTCGGAACAGTTCCGGATAGTAACCACGTGCCGATTAAGGCACCAACCATCAACAGAATGATAATTGCACCAAGGGAAATCGTGATCCCCTTGATCATCGCTTCTTCCAAAGTTTTCCAAGTGTAGCCATTTTTCAAGCCAATTAATGCAGCTGTGAAAGTAGCAAATAACAATGCTATTTGGTTAGGACCCGACGAAGAACTATCACCATACAGATATACGGCGGCCCCCAGTAAAGTGACAAGCAGCGTAATCGGGATAAGCGCGTCGACAAATGACGGCTGTTTTTGTTGTTTCAAAAGGAATACTCCTATGCACGACGACTCATGCTTATAATTATTTTATTTGTAGTATACCGTTTTGAGCCGTTTTGAATATCCTTGTACGATGTGGACAAACCACATTTAACATTCAAAAAGCCTCAAAAAAGTATTAGCCCAAAAAATTTCGCAGATCATAGCAAAGATTGTAAAATAAAAGTAATACCAATTTCACTAATTAACCTGAGGTTTAGATAAGGAATGTTCTAACTCATTGTTGCTAGGACACAACTTAGTTTTCTCCTTGTCTAGACAGAAAGTTTTAGGGGACTCCCTTCCACGTCCTGCTCTCGCTAAGGTAACTGCGCACCAATATAGCATCAATTATCAGCAGCTAAGGTTAGATAGGATGATACAAAGATAAAAGGCGCTTGAAGCGCCTTTTATCAGTTACGAACCTTGTTTGGCTATTCGACCATACGATATGAGATCTTGTGTGATCAGTGCTGCCTCTTCTAGATAGGGATCTAGCTCAGATATGACTTCAGGTGCATCGTCTAAATCTTCGACGGGTTCCAAACCAAGTCGTTTCAAGCGCTCATTTGTACGTTTCAGTACGAGTGCATCTCGCTCTTCACGCTCTTTAATTCGCTCGGCTTCAACCAAAGATATAGATTTATCGTCTTTACGTGCCTTGTATTGTTCAATATCTTGATAGACATAAGTGAACTCAGGCTCTTTTTGAACTCGCTCGTCATGGCGCTTACTTAAATATTGGATCATAGAAGATAAATTATCCAAACTTGAGTATTTGGCCCTAACGATGCTATCCCAAGGTAATGCGTTATCTTCCTGACTTTCCCCCCAATCTTCAGGGTTGACAGCTGAAGGCAATAAAATGTCTGGAATCACGCCTTTGTGCTGCGTACTACCACCATCAATACGATAAAACTTAGCAATGGTATAAGTTACGCTTCCCAAAGGATTTTCAAATAAATCGTAATTCTTACCCAGCCCACGATGTTGCTGAACCGTACCCTTACCAAAGGTTTGCTCACCAATCACAACGGCACGGCCATAATCTTGCATCGCAGCGGCGAAAATTTCAGATGCTGATGCGCTATAACGATCAACAAGTACAGTTAAGGGACCATCGTAAAATGTAATGCCATCTCTATCTTGTTGGCTTTCAACTCGATTATATGCTGTGTGGATCTGAACAACAGGACCTTGGTCGATAAAGAGACCTGATAGCTGTGTCGCCTCATACAAAGAACCACCACCATTTTGTCGTAAATCGACGATCACACCGTCAACTTCTGCTTCTTTTAATTTGGCAAGTTCAGTTTTTACATCTTGAGAAAGGTTGTTGTAAAAACTTGGAATTTCAATAACTCCAATTTTGCTCTGCAGATCAGAGTACTTAGCTTCAAATACCTCTGACTTTACAGCGCGGTCTTCAAGTTTTACTTTGTCTCGGACAATCTCAACCACTTTTGGTGTACCGTGGCTATCAGCTCCTTTCAAGTACTGTAAACGTACTGTAGTGCCTTTTGGTCCTTTAATGAGATCGACAACGTCATCTAACCGCCAGCCAATCACATCTACAAATTCTTTTTCACCTTGCGCGACACCGATAATTTTATCTTCTGGCTTCAGCTTTTCAGTTTTATCTGCAGGCCCACCAGGCACTAAGCTACGGATAACTGTATAGTCTTCATCATAACTCAACACCGCCCCGATGCCTTCAAGCTCAAGATCCATGTCCATCTTAAATTGCTCGGCTCTTCGAGGGGACAGGTAAGAGGTATGTGCTTCGATGCTACGTGCAAAAGCGTTCATAATGACTTGAAACGCATCTTCACTGTTAGTTTGGGCCAAGCGCTTTTGTGCATTTTTGTATCGCTTGGTGAGTATTTCTTTAATTTCTTCCCAGTTTTTACCAGTCAGTTTCAATCTCAGCGCATCTGATTTAACACGCTGGCGCCAATACTCATCAAGCTCAACCATTGAATTTGCGTAGTTATCGTCTTCTCTATCAAAGATGAACTCGTCTTTTTTCTCAAAGTCCATTTCTTTTTCGAGGAGACCTATTGCAAAATCATAACGTTCAAAACGTCGCTTCATACTCAAATTGAACATGTCATAGGCAAACTCGAGTTTGCCTGAAATCAATGCGTCGTCAAAGCGCTTTCTGTATTGCTGAAAGCTTTCGATATCCGACTGCAACAGCAAGGATTTATTAAAGTCGATTGCTTCTACATAGCGGTCGAATATCTTATCAGACAACGCATCATTAAAGCTGAAGCGTTTATAGTGTTGTCGAGTAAATAAGTTGGTCACTCGCTTACTAGCCGTTGTATGCTGCGCTTCAGGTTTAAGAACCGGCAAGTCTTTAATGGTGACTGTGCTTGTCGAGGCTAAAGAAACACTCGATACGAACGCTGCGACTAGGGAAATGAGTGGTAACTTTTTACTCATATACAACTCCTTATTGGATAAATAGGCTGTCTGCTTTGGTCTTAACTTGCATTCCTGTTACAAGCTCTACGTGCACTTCGTCATTTTTAACTTCAGTGATAGTAGCATTAACAAGCGCTTGACCAAGCTTGACTTTTACTTTGTTATTAACCTTGACCTGTTCTGCTGGTAAAGGTTCAACTTTACCACTGCGCTTAGGTTTAACTTCAGCAGGTTTATTATTCATTTTAGGGCGTTTTTGGTCTTGACGATCCCTTCCATGTGGTTTCTTTTTGTAAGATTTTGTTTCGCCATCACGATTGTTTGGACGCTGTGGCTTTTTGCGTTTAGCCATTTTAGCGCGGCTCTCAGCAAGTGCCTTTTCCGCATGCTCCACATGTTCCTGCTCAACCTTTTCAGCTTGATTACCATCAAGGTCAATACGGAACTCATTTTTAGTGACAGCTTCTAAATAGCGCCAATTAGATGTGTATTTACGAAGCGCTTGACGTACCTGAGTTTTACTGACTTTGTCAGACCCTTCAATACGCTCTGCGATATCTTTAAAAATACCTACTTTAAGTGGTTTGATCCCTTCCTTTTGCTTAAAGCACTTAGGAAATTCGGAAAATAAGAAGTCTAATACTTCATTTATGTCTTTTAGCTTGTTTGTGGTTTCCATTTTTAAACCTATTAATTACATCTGCTCATCGAGCGACGAGTTTATATAGTGTGTTACCCAGTCAGTTAGCTCTTCTATATCTGCTTCAAGAAGTGCCAAATCACCGCGAAGATGTTCCCAAATGCCTTCGATGAGATTATCAATTGTATCGCAATCTAAATCTTCAGGGAGTAAATCCCAGGCGTGATGAATAAGCTCATTTAAGCGCTCTGCAACCACCTCTTCTTCGCCTTCCCAATCACCAACATCGGCATAGGAAAACAAATAATCTTGTACCTGAAGCATATCCTTCATTAAAGTGTTTCCTCAAAAACTTTAACAAATGCTTCTAAGCCTTTTTTGTCTTGCTCATCAAATCTTGCCAGACTAGGACTGTCGATGTCTAGCACAGCTATCACTTTATTATCTTTGAAGACAGGGATGACGATTTCTGAATTTGATGCCGCGTCGCATGCAATGTGACCCGAAAATGCGTGAACATCTTCAACCAGCTGCGTTTCGCAGCTTGCCGCAGCAGTTCCGCACACCCCTTTTCCTACGGGTATACGGATACAAGCTGGATTACCTTGAAATGGTCCAAGTACAAGTTCATCTGCACTGTCCATAAGATAAAACCCAGCCCAGTTGATATCCTCAAGGGTTGTAAATAAAAGCGCACTCAAGTTAGCCATATTGGCAACCATGTTATGCTCACCACTGATCAAGCCCTGAGCTTGTTTCACTAAAGTTTGATAAAAATCTTGCTTTTGCATTACCATCAAATTCACGAATTGAACGACAAAAGCTAAAGGTACTCTTTCGGAGAAATAATTAAAACCTTTTCGACTGAAAAAGTATTAATTATCTGTAAAAGCTACGCTACTCGGTCAATTATCACTCAGTTTTATGATTGCGTGCCCGCAAACCAAACAAGAAAAGCCCTGCTGCTAGCATTGACATTAAGGCGTTAACAATAAAACCCACTCCCGATTGTGTGGAAAAAAGATAGCTGAATAGCGCACCACCAAGTAAACCCAATGTTAGCAAACCGCTATATTGCACCTTGTTGTACTTAAACATGAGGATATATCCAGGGACAACGAATAGGCACATGGCAAGACCAACGATATAAGCATTCGAAATTGCACTAAGTAGTAAGTTAAAGAACATCTCACTGCGACCGAGTGTAAAGCTGTAGTAGATACCAAGTACACTGCCCACGATCAATGGGGACAATAAAGAAAACCCTACCCCTTTGCCAACTTGTTTCATATTCAACACTCTCTACACATATTATTTATTCAACATGATAGAGTATTGTACAAGCCAAGACCCTGCACTAGCAGACTTTGGTCTAATAGGGATTTTAATCGAGTATATACGGCTGAAAATATAGCGCGGAAAAACTTGATACTAGAAACAAAAAAGCCCTCGAATTCGAGGGCTTGAAATGTGGCGGAGAGATAGGGATTTGAACCCTAGATACGCTATTAACGTATGCCGGTTTTCAAGACCGGTGCTTTCAACCACTCAGCCATCTCTCCAAAACCTAAAATTTACACACTGTGGCATAAATCAAAAATAAGTGGCGGAGAGATAGGGATTTGAACCCTAGATACGCTATTAACGTATGCCGGTTTTCAAGACCGGTGCTTTCAACCACTCAGCCATCTCTCCGCAGCGGTGCGAATAATAGAGAATCCCCCTGCGCTTGTGAAGCTTTTTTTTAAATTTTTTGACTGTTTGCGTAAATTTCGCCCCTTTCGGATAATTAGCAATCAAAATTAAGCTGTTTACTGTGTTTCTGCGAACTTATCACAATATTCAATGTCTTAAGCTAAAAGGAAACTATGATATATACAATCACATTAACAGCGATATTGATCTAGAAACCATTGCCCCAACATATAACTATTGATACTCTTGTCCGAGTTATTTTTGGGACAGCATGTTTTACTAAGGAGCTTGAATCATGGCATTCAATCATTCATACAACACTGCAAAACCGTTAATGTCGACAATGGAAACCAATAAAGTGTTGAAAAACACTTACTTCCTATTGGCTATGACATTGGCATTTAGCGCCGTAACCGCTGCAATTTCTATGACAATGGCACTTCCGCCAATTACGGGGATTGTATGTTCACTTGTGGCTTTTGGCTTGTTATTCGTAATAGGTAAAAAGGCAAATTCTTCATCCGCGATAGGTTTGGTCTTCTTGTTCACCGGTATTCTGGGTTTTGGTTTAGGTCCGATGCTCAACCATTACGCAGCATTACCAAACGGTGGTATGCTAATCGCACAAGCGCTTGGTACGACCGCGCTCATTTTCTTTGGTTTATCCGCTTATGCACTAACAACCAAAAAAGACTTCTCGTTTATGGGTGGCTTTTTAACGGTTGGTTTAATCGTGGTTATTATCTCAAGCCTAGTAAACTTGTTCATTGGATCGAGCATCGCGTTTATGGCAATTAACGCGGCAGTTGTTTTATTAATGTCTGGCTTTATCCTTTATGATACAAGCCGAATTATCAACGGCGGCGAGACGAACTACGTGCTTGCAACTGTGAGCTTGTATTTAAGTATTTATAACTTATTTACCAGTATCCTTGCCCTTTTAGGTGCGTCGGATGACTAACTCAGAATTTCTGATAAAATAAGCCCCATTACGGGGCTTTTTTATGAGTAAAATTTGAGTCAAATAGCCATATCAGTGCACTTTGGCGTAGCTGCACAATCAAAGTTAACTTTACTAGAACGGTATGTCGATGCCGCTATTAAAAGTGACCATCAAATCGCGTGTATCTTTCTATACCAAGATGGTGTTTATCACGCCAGTCAAAATATCATACACGCTTCCGATGAATTGCAACTAAACGCACTTTGGCAACGCATCAAAGATAAAGGGATCCCCCTGTTGCTGTGTGTCACCGCTGCGGAAAAGCGCGGCGTTAACATCGAAGACGTTAGCCCTTTCACCGTTGCTGGCCTTGCGGAGTTTGCCATGATCTCGAGTAAGTCTGATAAGTGGATGCAGTTTAAATGAGTAAAAACGTGTTAATTATTTCTCAAACCAGTCCATTTGACCAAAATAGTCTGAAAGAAGCGCTCGATGTCGCACTAATCTATGCAGCGATTGATCAACAAGTAAGTTGGCTTTTTACCGGTTCTGCTGTGCTATCGCTCCAGAAAGCCCTTAATGCTCCACTACTGAGTTTAAAAGACATGTTTAAGCAATTAAAAACTCTGGAAATTTATGATGTCGAGCGGGTTTATGCCTGTCAGTCAGCGATGGAGGAGTTTAACGTATCGGCACACTCCCTTGCTGTTGCTACTGAAATCAAAAATCAACATGAAATCCTTGCGTTAATCAAACAACATGACTTTGTGGTGACACTATGAGTACGCTACATATTATTTCTAGTATCGAAGCATGCAATCAGCTGCAGTTTGTATCCCATCACGACACAATTTTATTATGTAATGATGGCTGCTTTGGGCAAACGCGTATCTCAGCTGGGGATGCAAATGTGGTGATGCTGCAAACTTGCGCCAGTGCCAGAGGTATTGTCCCAGAAGCCGGAGTAAAGCTTATTTCTGACAAAGATTGGGTTGAGCTGACCATTACGATGAACAATTCAATTACTTGGTAATCATCATGCTAGAATTTAACAACCAAACTATCGAGACAGATAAACAAGGCTATTTGCTAGATCATACTCAATGGACTAAAGATTTAGCACCCCTTCTAGCCGCAGAAGAAAATATTGAGCTTTCAGATGCTCATTGGGAAGTCATTGAATTTGTAAGAAATTTTTATCTCGAATACAATACCAGCCCCGCGATCCGCATGCTGGTAAAGGCAATGGCTAAGGCACTAGGCGAAGATAAAGGTAATAGCATCTATTTATATAAGCTATTTCCAAAAGGCCCAGCCAAACAAGCAACAAAAATAGCCGGATTGCCAAAACCCGCCAAATGTATTTGATAATACTTGATAAAAAATATGAAGCTTATTACTCCATAAGCTTCATATTTAATCATAATAAGTTAAAATTAGTTTGAAGCAATTACCCCATCAAAAACTTTATCAATCATTACTTGAGCCAACCGTTCATCTATAGACAATGGTTCAGGCACTGCATAATCAATATCCACAACGCCATTGTCCGTCAATACCAACTTAGATGCTATTTGATATTTTGACAAGCTTCGTGAGCTATAGTCATAGACATAAACCTTTTCTCCTAATTGCCCCGTATGCGCTCTAATTGCTTCACTTTGTTTTTTTAAATCGGAGCACATATGACAGCTGGTTAAGACATTATATTTAGCTTGAAAACCACAGTATGCTATAAAGCTCACTAATGAGAGAAATATTAATAATAGCCCTAAAAGATATTTTTTCATATTGGCTCCTAATTAAGCATTTGGAATCAGTTCTCTTAGTACGTTTCCAACACGTTATGCTGGCTATCGTAAGCATTAAGTACTTTAAAATCCTCGCCGTCACTTTGCTCACTTTCAACCGCAAGCACATAACTTCCATCGGTAAACACTAATTTATGAAGGAGCTTTAAATCTACAAGTTCATTGGTATCCATATCCAAAATATCTCTAATTGAAATTAGCAAAGGCTTGATACGACTTTTTAGATTAACAATAATTTCCTTATTTAAGCTACTTCTCATCGCCGATGTTAAGATAAAGTCATTTGCATTATCCTTGCTCCAATCCCCTTCAACCTGATGAGCTGCTATCAAGTAGGGTGATTCGCTCAAATAGCTACCATAATTCAAGCTTTCCAGAAATAATGATTCTAGTGGTTCAAGCGCCATTGACTCTTTTTCAGTTAATGAAAGTACTCTGTATTGCGGTATGTAAACTTGCTCACCCTCAACACTCGCTTTATCATGATAAATTTCGACCTTGCTCAAGTTTCTATTTACAAAATCATAAATAAAAACAATGCCATTATTGCCTATGCCTAATATTTCTATTGCAACACTTCTAGCCTCAATATCTTGGCATCCATGGCAACCACCTAATAATCTAAATTGATTACTACTCATTTTCTCTGTGCTTGAATGGCAAATAAAACTGAAAAACAAGATAAATACAAATGAGATCTTAAAGTTAATATTCATAATTATTCCTTTTTATATAATATTAATGAGTTACAAAGTCACTGACTAACTACAAGACGCTAAGCAGGTCATCCGACTATTGTCAGAGGAAATAGTGCAACTCGTCTTTATTCTCGGGCAAGAACGAGACAATTCAGCTTGTCGCATTCTTAGGCCTAGCTCTGACATATACTCTTTGAAATTTTCATAACGAGCCCATTGCCTATGCTGATAATACTGTGGTGTATTGGGGGGCGTGACAGGGATGGTGTTGCCGTCTCCATCTTTAACTTCAACTATGTTATAGGTTTGTCTATGTAGGTTAGGTTCAACTTTTACGTATGAGCCATCTGGAAAAATTATATTAAAATCAAATTTCTCTGAAAAGATCGCAAATCTTTTTATGTTAAGAGCAGAAGTAATCCTATTTACTAAGGTTGAAACTCTATTATATCCAAGCCGAAAGTGCGTATCAAATAATTCATCTCGCATTTGTGAACTCCGAACAAAGTCATAAGCGTTGTTACCATAGGGACTTGAGCTAACAACTATATCAGTATGGAGAGAGCCTCGGTTAACTTCATAGGTTAATGAGCGCTCTTTAAAATCATTAAAGACTTGAACAATATTTTGCCCATACTCTCTTTCTCTAGATGATAATACTTCAGCTCTCACTCTTTTTTTGGGACTCGCAGGGTAGGGTCAACTTGGATCCACTCATAATATACATAATACTTTTTAAGTGTTCTTGCTGGGTAATTAAATACGAAAATAGTGCCACTTTCCCCAGGTTCCCATGCGTTTTTAGCGGCAGATTGACTATAGCTTTCGCTACATCCATGGCAGGCTGTCATATTATGTTTAAGATCAGTGTTTAGTTCAGAATTAGCCTGAGCATTACAGCTGAAGACTAAGGCAAAAGCAAAGTAGATTATAAAATCATTTATTCCAAATGTTCTTTTCATATATTTATCCTTAAATATTTACTTTAAAACCAAATCAAGGATAGTTTAAAAAACAACCAAAATCAACATTAATAAAAAGAGAATTTTAAATATTTTAGATTATTATATTTTAAACAACAATATAATTAAGATAGAGATTTCAACTCAGTGTGACGGTGCCTGATTAATCTCAACCTAAACTTCGCTATATACTAGTGAAAAAAAGAAACAGGCGCCTATATAGTTGCTTTTCGGGCTAATGAAAAAGTGCGCAAACTGGGGGAAGTTTAAGCAAATTGCGCACATAGAACAGGCGCTAAATGCGAGGCCGAGAAAATTCCTAGGGCTTAGGCAATCAGCCGTGATATTTCGATGAATTACGCAAAGCAGCCTAATTTAACGAGAAGTACGCTTCGGGCTTGAATTCACGAGTACATAACCTGTTTGAAAAATAGCAACGCTATACAAAGCTATTTATAATTTAAAAAGCCTAAAACCTTAGACGATTTTAGGCTTTTTAAGCTATTCTTAACTATATTACTTCGTATACGCTCTTGGCATATCAGAATCTGTCGTATATCTGTCTCTTAGTTTATCGTGGCGTGACTCGGTAGACACTTCCTCGCCATTGATCCAGATCTTATCAATTGTAGTGCTAAATTCAAAAGGATCTGCGCTCCACATCACAATATCTGCGCGCTTGCCAACTTCTATTACACCACCATCAATACCAAGCGCAGCCGCTGGATTTGCAGTAATTGCCTTTAATGCGCCAGCATGGCTCATACCATTTGCTACAGCAATACCTGCATCAAAACGCAGCTGGTAAACATTGTGACTTCCATCACCACCAATGGACAAAATAACTTTCACCCCGGCTTTTTCTAGCTTTCCAGCATTATCAAGGCTTGCGTGCATAGAATCAAAACTAGAGGGTAAATTTGACACCGCACTGAGGATAACTGGCACGTTAGCTTTAGCTAACTCGTCAGCGACTAATACAGCATCATTAGCACCTTTAATGATTAGATCAAGGCCAAACTGCTCCTTAACTTTAATCACTTCTAATATATCTGAAGCTCGTGATACCGAAGCAATAACTGGCATTTCGCCCGCTAACACTTGAGTTAACACCTGCTCTTCAGCGGTTGGTTTAGCTTTGTCTTTATCATCCTTTTTATTTTGCTTTTCTTGGTGCGACGCAAGTTTTTTGACGACATTATCTAATGACTTTGCACGAGACCCTTCGCTTTTGGCACCCAAGTGAATAACTAAAGCGCTTTGCCTATCAGTTACGCTATCAAACGTACCCGATAAATCAACCACAAAGCCAAGCCCTGCGAATTCACTTTTGCCACCCCAAGGCGTAACTAAGTTTTGTGTAACACCACCCTTTCTTGCGTACGCGATCAAGCTACTACGAGGGTTAAATGCAGTACTTGCATCAAAGTCTATACCAGCTGCGTCATCACCGGCGTCCCGAGAGGCTGCGACTGCCCCCACCTCAACCAAACCTAGTTGGTTCATGGAGCCGATAAACCCTGGCGTGATAATTTTACCACTGGCGTCAATCGTCACATCAGCATTTATGTTATTTGGATTAATCGCTTTTATTTTACCGTTTTCAATTAGTAGCGTGGCCCCCTCAATCACCCCTTCAGCCGTCGCGGTGTGTAGAGTAGCATTTGTAATTGCAGTGACTTCTGCAAATGCAGCCGAATGAGCAAGTAAAGCGCTAGTGATCATGGCTAATTTCATGGTTTTCATCTCATCAACTCCTTACTTTTGACCTAACATAAAGTCACTAACTGCTTGGTATTTTTCATCGTTGCGGTCATAAACTTTGCCACCATCTATAAATACCTGCTCTGCTTGAGAATAAACACTAAAAGGATTCGTGTTCCAGATCACCACATCGGCCTGCTTACCCAGCTCAAGCGATCCAGTTTTGTCTTGGATCCCAAGAGATTTTGCTGCATTGGCAGTGATCCATTTGATAGCATGTTGCTCACTAATATTGAAGCCTGACTGATTAGCTGTATTCATCACTTTTGATGCTTCATGATTTAGGCGCTGGATAGTTGTACCTGAATCTGAGTGAACCACTGCACAAGAGTTCTTCACTGCATCAACAATAGCAACATTCTCCTGAACCATATCGTACGCTTCCATTTTGAAGCCCCACCAATCTGGCCAAAGTGCCGCACAGTTACCATTTTCAGCCAAAAGATCAGCAACTTTATATGCTTCAATACCGTGATGGAATGTCCCTGCGTGATAACCAAACTCTTTTGACAAGTCGATCATCATGGCCATTTCTTCAGCTTTATAACAATGGTTATGAATTAAAATCTCGCCGTCTAACACTCCACGTAAGGTATCAAGTTTGATATCACGTTTCGGTGCATCTGGATTCAAGCCAGCAGCATATTCTGCTTCATATTGTTCCCAAGCGCGCTTGTATTCACCGGCTTCAATCCACGCTTCTCGATAGCCAGCCATATTACCCATACGAGTATACGGTGCGACGCCCTTTGATCCATATACACGCTTAGGGTTTTCACCACATGCCATTTTGAGGCCGTAAGGTGCATCTGGAAACTTCATCGCTTGCATTGTTGGTGCTGGCACATTTTTCAATGTAACCCCTCTACCCCCAAATAAATTGGCTGAGCCTGGTAAGATCTGTAATGTAGTAATCCCCCCTTCCCGAGCTCGGTTAAACCCGGGATCCTGAGGCCAAACAGAATGTTCGACCCAAACTTGTGAGGTATTTGGGTTAACTATCTCGTTACCATCACTGTGTGACTCTACACTGGGGCTAGGGTAAGCACCAAGATGTGAATGCACGTCAATAATGCCGGGCGTGACCCACTTACCTTGTGCATCTATTGTGGTATCAGCTGTGACGGACAAATCTTTGCCAACTTGTTGGATTTTCCCGTCAACAATAAACACATCACCTTGCTCAATCTTATCACCAGTCCCCGTTAACACAGTTGCATTAGTAATTAAAGTGGATCGTGAAGGTACTGCTTTATACGTGCTCGGATAGGGATTTTTTTCTATTGTTACTTTTTCTTTCTGAGGGCCGTTGTCCTGACAACCCATCAGCGCAGCGGCAATACCAGCTACAACTATGGAGGGAGTATATTTAACCATTTTTGTCATCTCTATTGTTTTTTTGTGACTTTAACTTGTACACCACTAATTTACGCAATTATGCGCTTTAGTGACAAGTAATTACGACGAACGCCCCTTATTATAACGTATGTTTTGACATTCGGGAGAGACAAAATCTAACCATTGATCTGGAATGTAAATTAACGTCAGTATTGACACGTTTTGACATATTTCCGTCCATTGGTTAAAAAATCGCATGCTTTTGTGAGATGCCGCATTAATTAAATGTAAATATTTTTATTTTGATAAAAAAACTTTTCCAAATATGACGGAGTGGATAAAAAAATACCTTTTAAAACAGGGAAGTAAAAAACAAATACACACTTGTAATACTCTATTACATTCCGAATTACTTGATTTACAGCATTCACGAGGATCTTTGGCAATACTAACTAGGTGTCCAAGAGATAGCCAAGGAGCTAATCATGAAACTGTTCAATTTAGTATGTCTTACTTCACTTTTTGCTGCCGCAAGCGCATCAGCTGCTAATTTCAGTCCCGCAGACGACTCGGTCGCCACCAAAGTATGTATGTCTGTCGTTAAAGACAACAAGCTACATCTACATAACACACTAAAAAGTAGCCGTTTAGATAAGCGTATCATTGAAGACAAGCTACACTGTAACGATCTTCCTGTCGGCGAATTTGCAGCCACCTATGGCTTCAATACTGTAGCAAAGTATTTAGGTGCTGATGAAAATGTAAAAACGAGCATCAAAGACATTGCAAAAATCTCTGACAAAACCATACATGTCTCCGGCTCAAGGTAATCACTAAGCCGGCGACCCTAAGTTAGCAATTAGTATCCAAGGCGTAGATACCCTGACTACGCCTTTATCATTATCCCCAGAAAACTGCGATGACTTGAGCATTAACCCATTGAATAGGTCAAACTAACGCTGTTAGTAAACCAAACGATCCACCGAAAACACCACCCCAAACTACGAGCCAGCCTAAGTGTGTTTTAATCATATTTTGTATAATCTCCTTCACCATCTTAGGAGTCAGTTCGTTCAGTCGTTCATCTACTGCCGTTTCAATCGTCTTGTGAATGTCATCTCCCATTAGTCCAGCACTCAAGGCTTCGCTAACAGCAGCGTCAAACTCGGGTTGTTCACCAAGCTCAATAATAGCGACGCGCATTTTCTCAATAAATGGTTCCCTCAGTGGCTGGACGGCTTCTGTACCACCGAACATCTGTAACATTGCACCAAATTGAGAGGCCTCTATCACGTTGAGTAATCTGTCGAATGCAGGGTTTAGGTCAACTTTGTTCGCTATTGGAGTTAAATCGAATTTGGGATGTTCATTACTTAAAAATTTTTCTAACTTTTCTTTGCTGAAAAACTCACTCAAAATAAGTTCTCGAATAGATGCTTTAAACGACTCAAACTTTATCGTGATAATCCCCGATCCGTATAGGAATGGTACCTTTTCGAATAACATATGTATCGCCAACCAATTTGTCATCGCTCCTGATAACGCAAATAGCCCTATTGAAAACACCACATCCTGCTGCCACACTAGGCCGCATACTGTGATGACCGCCGCAGTCAAATTGGTAATGATATTTTTATTCAATGTACTTCCTTTGGATAAAATCGCTTGACCGATATTCTATTTTTTTTATAAAAAAGCCTCAAGTATTTGTGATCTTGAGAATTTCAACCATATTTTAAAGTAAGTGGCTCTGTTGGATCTTACTTATGTGGAACAAGGTCAACCAACAAATCTCTGAATCTCTTCATGAAACATTTGAACTGTCTTCAAAACAGACACTTAAAAGCTATGGCTCTAAAAAGCTATACAAAATTTCTAACCAGCATCATCAATTTCTGGTGAAGGTGGCTCCCATACAAGCGCTTGAGCGTTTTGAGTGTGAAGTAAACAACAGAGAGAAGCTCATTCGCGATTCGGACTTTTTAATCGCAGACACCATTACCCTCGGTACCAGTGTAGAATTTTGCTTTTTGGTATTAGAGTGGCTAGAACTTGATCATCGTAACGAAAATTGGCTTGAATGCGGTGAAAACCTAGCAAAGCTGCATCAACGTCACGAGCAAGAGATGTATGGACTGGAAGAAGATAACTATATCCATGAGCTACCTCAACCAAATCAGTGGCACAAAAAATGGGAAGTATTTTTCGCCGAGGAAAGAATCGGCTGGCAGCTTCAATTACTCGCTGAAAAAGGCGTTGTATTGACCGATATAGATACGTTTGTAGAGCACCTCAAACCGTTATTGCCACATCATGTCGCGCCCTCATTGGTTCATGGTAACTTTTGGCATGGCAATATTGGTTTCAGTGAGCGCAAGCCAGTGTTGTTTTCACCGGCTTGCTATTATGGGGATAGGGAGATCGATATCGCTACGGCTTCTTTATTTGCCCCACTCCCAGAGGCATTTTATCAAGGTTATAGTTCAATCTACCCACTTGCTGACAATGCGTCGCAAAGGTTAGCAATTTATAGGCTATACCCACTGTTAGTTCAAGCTAACCTATTTGCTGGCAAATACCTACGGGATGCCGCAGAGCAGGTAAATGCAATACTCAAGTAATTGCCATATTTTCGTCATAATGAACTATAATTAGTTGGAGTACATCTTGGCCAATATTTGTGGGGGGCCAATGAAAAATCTATACCAGCAACGTATCGAATGCCCGCACTGCGGGCACCATATTTTCGTTAGCCTAGATACCAGTGAAGGTGATCAAGACTACTATGAGGACTGCGCAGCATGCTGTAGCCCAATACATCTAAATATGCATCTCGATCATTTGCATAACAAACTTGAGTTAAGAGTTGATAGCGACGATGAGCAAATATTCTGAGTAACTTAAAGTGTAGGCTCAAAGATACGGACTCGCTTGCTTAAGATTTCTGTTTTGAAGCGAGAAAGTCTTGTCGACAATAAAGCTTTCCCTAAAACTCTCGGGCTAGATAAGAAGGTAAAGCAAGTTGTGCCCTGACAGTAAAGAGGTAGAGCACTCCTTCTCCAAACTTCTGGTTAAATAAATGTTTATCGCAATCCGCGTCAGATTCATTCCTTGATATTGAGCAAGTATAAAGCCTAGTTGGTTTCGTATCGTCAGCAAAAGTCAAAAAAGCGAAACACCCACGACACCATTTAATCGCTAACATGCTCCAGCAAGGACTGCTTTTTCATGTAATTTTCTACGGTATTTATTATCGTGTAGGTTTGCTGGTCGACCTCAATATTAACAGTATCATTCTCACTACAAGTACCTAAATTGGTTAGCGCCAATGTTTCTGGTATTAGGTGAAGCCAAAAGCCATGTTTGTCCACTTCCCCTACTGTAAGGCTCGCCCCATTTACTGCAATAAAGCCTTTATACATAACATATTTTAGCCATGCTTGCGGTAGAGCAATGTGCATTTTTACATTGCCAGCACTGCGTTTAATCACGCTAATATGACCAGAAGTTTGAATGTGCCCTGAGATAATATGTCCGCCAAGCTCTGTGCCAAATGTCATTGAGCGCTCGAAATTAACCTGCTCTCCTCGCGTAATATTGCCTAGGTTTGTTAACGTTAACGTTTCATCAATCACATCGAAGCTAACCTGACCGACCACATCATTGTCTAATCGTTCAAAGTGCACTACGGTGAGGCAACATCCATTAATCGCAATACTTGCACCTAATGTGAGTTTATCTAAATACTTGCTGCCAACAGACACCACTAGCCTGACTAGGTTTGCTTCTCGTTTGGCTGATACAACTGTCGCTTTGGTTTGAACAATTCCAGTAAACATATCTACCCTCATGATTTCAGAAACTGGATTGTAACTAAATCAACTGAAAAGGTGTACTCAATATCCACATGATATTTTACCTCCAGTTAGTTTAACTTGGATCGCAGCCCAGACTAGAAAGCAATTAAGCCTTCTGATATCAACCGCATGTATTAAACCGCAAAGTTTTGCTATATGTCTTTTGCTAAAATAAAATAACGTTTTATTCCTCAAGCAGTACCGCATCATGAATTTCTCAACTTGGGAAGCTAGACGTTTGTTACAGTTGGCTATCCCCGTTTTTCTTGCACAAGTAACTTTAGTACTCATGACCGTTGTAGATACTATGATGGCAGGCCAGGTAAGCGCTGAAGACCTCGCCGCTCTTTCCATAGCGACGGGTGTTTGGAACCCTTTAATATTCAGTTTGCAAGGTATTTTGCTGGCATTAACGAGCATAGTGGCACACTGTCATGGTGCTAATGACCAAGCTGGCATAAAACAGTTTTTTCAGCAAAGTATGTATTTATCTTTAGGGCTGTTTTCTATCGGGATCTTAATTGCTAATTATACGCCAGTTGTTTTTAGCAACATCGGTGCTAGTGACAACGTGCAAGGTCTCGCACAAGGTTACATCGATTTTGTTAAATGGGGACTCTTAGGCTTTTTAGTATTCACAGTTTATCGCAACGTAACAGAAGGTGTAGGACAGACCAAACCCGCATTCTATATCAGTGTCGTGGGGCTTGGTATCAACATCATTGCGAACTACATCTTTATTTACGGAAAATTTGGCGCGCCAGCCCTCGGTAGCGCTGGGTGTGGTTTAGCCACCACAATTGTGCTGTGGTCTATGGCAATCGTACAGTGGCTTTACAGCCTAAAAAGTAAACATATTCCAGGTAAGGCTCTGATTACTGGGTTTTCCAAGCCAAGTCTATCGGTCATGAAGTATATTGCCGCACTTGGCTTTCCCATTGCCCTAGCAACGTTTTTTGAGGTCACGCTGTTCGCTTGTATTCCTTTATTTATTGCGGATTTAGGCTCAATAGCTGTCTCCGGTCATCAGATTGCAGCAAGTGTAACCACCATGTTGTTCATGATGCCTCTTAGTTTATCTATGGCTATCGCTATACGTATTGGAAATTTAACTGGACAAGGGGCAACAGCCAACCTTCGAGTTGCAATAAAAACAGCCTTTACTTTGGCAATCTTAATTGCACTATTTGTCGCGGTGGTGACGTATATAAGTAGAGATAGTATTGTGTGGCTATATACGAAAAATGAGGAAGTTGCTGCACTTGCGACCAGTATTATGGTTTTAGCCTGTTTGTATCAATTACCAGACGCGTTACAAGTCTCTGCAAACGGCGTGTTAAGGGGATTAAAATACACCAAGCCAATATCGTGGGTAACATTTATATCTTATTGGTTAATTGGATTTTCTCTGGGGTACATATTGGCAAAGACAGACTGGATAACAACAGCGATGGGGCCACAAGGGTTTTGGATTGGTATCATAATCGGGTTGAGTACCGCAGCGGTGTTGCTGGTGACATGCGTGAATAAGAGGGTGAGTTTTGAAATTAGCAAAGCAAATACTTAGTCTAATTATCATATTACTTGTGACTGCTTGCTCAAAGCAGCCGTCGGATACGTTTGCAGATTATCAAAGTAGACTTGCTTCAGCCAGTGATATTGAAGTGGTTAAGCCTCAACCACTTCATAACATTGACATACAAACAGTATCTCAGCCGCAAAGCGAGCTGAGCATTTCTGTTTTAGATATTGCCCAAACTGGGCATTGTAAAATAACGAACTTAATTGCAGCTCAGAACAACCAATTAGGGAAAGTAAGTTATCCGAGTGAGCGATTAAAGTATACCATTGAGTTCCTTCAGCATGCTCCCGACTGCATTACTCATCCCAAAACCAAAAAAGAACTCAGCCAAATCTTGATCCAAGCTCTGGCAGAAAAGCGAACGCAACTGCCTTTGTTTTTTCTACATATGATGACTAATGAAAAAGAGCTCGCAAGCCTTGGGTTATTAACTACCTTAGAGATCCCACCAGAACC
This sequence comes from Pseudoalteromonas peptidolytica, assembly GCF_012641745.1. Lineage (GTDB taxonomy): Bacteria > Pseudomonadota > Gammaproteobacteria > Enterobacterales > Alteromonadaceae > Pseudoalteromonas > Pseudoalteromonas peptidolytica. The sequence goes on along the minus strand of NZ_WEHZ01000006.1, from coordinate 40,064 downwards.
AACTGCACTAATGGGCGACACATTAGCGGCTGTTAATATACTCGCTGATGTGGCTGTCAATATAAATGATCCCGATCAGATTGCAGCAACCACCATAACTCCTGCATTAAAAATATTATCTCACCGATTTATATCGTCACTTTTGACCAGTTTACGTAAACAAACACAGTTCAATACCGCTGCCACTTTACAAATGAAAAATCTCAAGCTAGAAGAAGGCGTGTGTCGCAAAGGGAGTAACAGAAAACAGGCACAGATTATTAGTAATGTTTTCTCTAAGTACTACCTGAACGATATACAGCCATATCAAGCAATGTTAACATCAATAACACAGCAGCTCATCCGAGACTGGCAACCTATTCAGGTAGTGTTTGAAAAACATGGCATTTCTGATCCACTCATGCTGCAATCGCATTTAGACGAACTCAAAGCTTCTGCTAAAGCGCACGTCATTTGGTGGCAAAACTTTTATAAACTGTGTGAAATAACACCATCATGAACAAAAAAAAGGCAAACAATCAAAAAATTAGGAAAGGCGCTTGATCCAACCGCTCAGTCACTATATATTACAACGCGTTGACAGGGATTCCCCTGATAAACGTCAGTACGACCGTAGCTCAGTTGGTTAGAGCACCACCTTGACATGGTGGGGGTCGGTGGTTCGAATCCACTCGGTCGTACCAAAAACACCTCAAAAAATTGTACAACCGTAGCTCAGTTGGTTAGAGCACTACCTTGACATGGTAGGGGTCGGTGGTTCGAATCCACTCGGTTGTACCAAAACTCAAAAAGTCTCAATATATCAAATCCTTCCTTATCTCCATACAAATTTTTGTAAAATATATGTCTATTAGAATATTTCATTAGCAATATTTTTAAAAAAGGAACAAAGTAATACCAATTTTTTAATTAAGAAGTCGATATAACATCGCTAGGCACTTCAAGGAAAGAAAAATAAATGGATAGGTATACAGTGTATGATGGGTTAAGGGGTTGGCTTCTTATCATTATTACCTGTAATCATTTATATGGTAATTTCATTCCACAGATCACCCGAGCACCATTAGGACTTGTGTCTGCAGCCGAAGGATTTGTTTTCTTGTCAGGCTTTATTGCTTACTTGGTTTACTCACGATACAGCGAAGACAGCGCTAAACTCAAGACTAAAATTTGGCGGCGTTGTTGGACTATCTATAGCTTTCATATATTAGCTATCACGTTAACCTTTACGTTAGTCGGAATATTTCCGATATACGTATCACAATGGTCAGGATTTTTTAACGCAGCGAACTGGTTTGTCAGCCCCACGCAGAGCTATTTTTTAGCCTTGCTATTGTTAGAGCAACCGGGCTACCACGATATTCTAGTATTGTATTTAGTCCCTATGATCTTACTTCCTTTTGCTATTAGAGCCATCAAACGAGGGAATGCGACTAGGGTTGCAGCCATCACCGTCTTTATTTGGTTGATGTCTCAATTTGTAACTATGCAGTGGTTTACACCGTTGCTTGAGCTATTAGGTTTAGATGTATCAACGAATGTTAGCTACTTTAACCCCTTTTCATGGCAAATTTATTTTTATATGGGTGTCCTCCTTAGCTACTTAAAATATGATAAGAATATAAAGTTTAGCTTTCCCTTGGGCATTAAAGTTTTTCTACTTTCGTTGCTCGGAACTATAGTCGTCATTAAACACACGGCTCCTGAGTTAATGCAGCCGTACGTCTATGGTAGCGGTAGCGCTTCGCTCGTATACCAATTCAACTTATTGCTTGTCATCTATCTCTTTATGTTGTTAATGCGTAGTGTCCCTTTTGTCTTTACGTTGAAATATCCAGTTTTTTTAGGGCAACATGCCCTACCCGTCTTTAGTTTTCATACCATTGTTATTTACTTTTTACAGCCTTTCAGCCAGCCATATACATTAGCATATTGGTATTGGGATCTGCTCACTTGCTTATTTTTTCTGGCGCTACTTGCTCTACCCGCCAAGATGGACCAAATATGGCAGGCAAGCAACCTAAGAAACCAATTTATTCAGTGGTATCGGTTACCAAGTTAACTAACCCACACTTTGGCTATACGATAAAAGCTGATTGGTATTAGCATACTCTTACAACGACTTTACCTCGATTCAGATTTTGCTCTAAAAGCTCATGTGCTTGTTCAATATCATCCCAGTGTAGAGTTTTGTATATCGGGATCTGCATCTCAGGCTCTGCAAGTCGACTGCTAAACATGGAGGTAAAACTGGCAACTAATTCTGTTTTGTATGCGATTGAACGGTTTCGAAGTGTGCTACCGTGTAGGTTAAATCTCTTTGCTAACACTTTTGCGAAGTCTAGCTCTGCGTATCTTCCACCCAGCATTGCCAATAAGACACAACGGCAGTCCATTGCAGCAACTTTTAGGTTGGCTTTAAGATAATCACCAGCTACGGGGTCTAGTATTACGTTTGCCTTTAAATTACGTTTTTTCATTTCTTCAGCAAAGTCAGACTCAGAATAGTTAATCGTATGATCTGCACCTAAGGAGATAGCATACTGGGCTTTCTCTTCACTGCTTTGGGTAGTTACCACTGTAGCACCAATATGTTTGGCGATCCGAATGGCTGCACTGCCAACTCCAGATGCTCCACCATGGCAAAGCAGCACATCATCTGCTTTTAATTGACCTACTCTTATTAGCGCATCAAATGCCGTCAGGTATATCTCAGCGAGTCCTGCACTATAGCTATGACACATACCTGAGGGGACAGGGATAAGTAAAGCGGCCTCCGCAACCACATATTCTGCATAAGCACCACCTGAGGTTAAACAAAAGACATCTTTCCCCAACAAGTGTTCAAATGCCCGATCAGCAACTTTAACTACAACACCTGACGCCTCCAAGCCTAATATTTCGCTATCCCCTTGAGGTGGCGGATATTTACCTTGACGTTCAAGAATATCGGCACGATTAACACCAAAAGCATGTACTTTGATTAAAACTTGAGTGCCCATGGGAACTGGTGTATCTGTGTACTTATTTTGAAATTTGGAAGATGCGTGACAAATGTAACGCATCTTAGCTGGGATTAATCGACTTTTTTCCATACTTCCCTTTCAACAAACTTACCATCTTCATAAAGCTCATGATGCCACAGTTTCCCATCAACTTTATAGTTGAATGACATAGTTCTTCCTAGTAAAGAAGGAATATTCCCATACTCGTACGTTTCAATAAATTGATCGCCTTCTAGCTTATAGCTACCACCCCCCGCATACTTAAACTCGCCTCGACTTTGAGTGATATAACTATGATGAGTTTCTGTGATAAGTTTGGTCGATGTTAATTCGGGAGCTTTTGCGGTGATACGGCCATTTGGCGTTGCATATTCCCCTTCGACAAATTCCCACGTCCCAAGTAATGGGTTTGATAAGGCAGCAGTACTAACCATGAGTATAACTAATTTCATTAAATTTCCTTGGTTGATGTTTTGTATAGTTTTACACAATAGACTGTTCAGTTCAGTTGAGATAATCTCAACTGAACTATTCAAGTGAACCTTTGCGTTAGTGCTAACCAAAAAGCGATAAACATGAGATTTTATATTTTATTTGCGCTGGCCTGCATTACAAATAATGTAGGTGCAACACACATTGAATTAATGTATTCAAGCTGGCTAAGTAATACAGATCAGAAGCACATCAACACTTGGGTTTCGCACAGTATAGAGGCCACTGAAAAGACATTGGGCGCTTTGCAGCAAACCAAACTCAACATTACGGTTGAGCCTGTTTTCTTAGCTTCCGAGCCAGTACCTTGGGGGGCAATAAAGCGAGGGAAATATGACTCAGTGGAGTTACATGTTAAACGTTTCACTTCTAGTGAGGTATTAATTAAAGATTGGACTATTTATCATGAAGTTGCCCACCTCTATCATCCATTACTAGATTATCCTGACTTTTGGCTAGCCGAAGGGTTAGCCACTTACCTACAAAATATCATCATGCTTGACAATGCTGTGTTTGACATCGATGAATTTAACTTACGACTACGCTCGGGATTAAAGCGTGGCAGAGACAATACCAAGGCGGTACCGGGCACTTTATCATCTGTCAGCGAAAACATGTGGTCTTTGAACGCGCAGCAGCGAGTGTACTGGAGTGGAGTCGCCTTTTTTATAGAGGCAGATTTGGCACTATCTACAAAGGGGAAATCAGAGTCTGTCAGAACGTTGATTGCACAATTTCAACGCTGCTGCAAAATGACACACCCTTCAGGACAAAGGCACAGTGCTCAACTATTTATTGCACACCTTGATCGGCTATCTAAAACGACTATTTTTTCTAACCTTTATGCCAGTTACAAACTTAGACGCGATTTTCCAATCATAAGTTCATCTCAGCTAAATGCGCTCCAGCCACTGCGCTAGCATGTTCACGCTTGTTCACTTTTTTGTTTCCCAGATTCAATTGCGCGAGTCATCGCACCTAGCAAATCATGCAACTGAGTATCTATATTTTGTAACTGTTTATTTTTCAACTTTTCATCAAGTTGATGGGCAATTTTATGTATATCAATACAGTCAAACATGGCAGCCGTGCCTTTGATTGCATGTACCGTCTTCGCTAAGGCCTCGTAATCTTGATACTTAGCTTGGTTCTTAATTTGTATGATTTGTTCATGTAATCCCGATACATATTGTTGTTTAAGCTGATTAAACTCAGCTTCTGGCAGGTCAAGCTCTTCTTCTACTTTAATATCCAGATAGTGCGCTATTTTTTGACTAAAGATAAGTCTATCAATTGGCTTTGCAAGGTGATCGCTAAAACCTAACTTCAAATAACGATCGATTTCATGCTGCATGGTGTTGGCGGTAAGTGCAATCACTGGTGTACTGCCCCCTGTCGCTTGAATAAAGCTAAACGCTTGTTCACCATCCATAACCGGCATCTGAATATCAAGCAGAATAAGATCAAATTCGTTGTCCAGCACCGCTTGTACTGCAAGTTGACCATTTTCCACAGCAGTAACTGATAATCCCATTCTTTCTAAGATCCGTTTGATCAACTTACTGTTATCGGTATTATCCTCCGCGAGTAACACCTCTCCTTTTAATGCCTGAGTAATTTCTTCTGGCACCTTGATATGCTCTCGTACATCCCCAATTTGTGCTAAGCTTTCTACCCACCTAGTTCTCTCCGTCGTATATAGCCCTAACGACAATGTAAATGCTGTGCCCGAGCCGACCTCACTTTCAACAAAAATATCTCCATCTAACTTATTCGCGAGACTCTTTGAAATGTTTAATCCAAGCCCAGTTCCTCCATACTTTCTTGAAGTAGAAGAATCAGCTTGGTAAAACGCACTAAATAACTCCTTTTGTTCATCTGCGGTCATTCCTATCCCAGTGTCACGCACCGTGATCAGTAACCTTTCATTTTGGCACGCAACATCGATTGAGATTTTCCCAACCGTGGTAAACTTCATGGCGTTAGAGGTTAAATTAAGCAAAATTTGGCGCAACCGCGTGGGGTCTATTACAACAAAATCAGGTAATGGGAAATGATAATTTAGTGCAAATTCCAACCCTTTATCTCTTATCTGCTTACCCAGTAGAGAGTCCACATGTGCAATCGCCTGAAAGAGATTAGATTCAACCAATTCAACTTCAAGTTTATTCGCTTCAATTTTAGACATGTCTAAAATATCATTTATCAAGCCTAAAACATGTCTCGAGTTTTGCAAAATAACTGATATTGCATGATTCCGCTCATGAGGTTTTATATCTCCAAGCATAATGCCATCGGCATAACCTATAATGGAAGTCATAGGAGTTCTAATTTCATGGCTCATATTTGCCAGAAAACGGCTTTTTGCCTCACTCGCATCTCTAAGTTCTGCAGCGACCTGTTCTAACTCATAAGTGCGCTTCAGGACTTTTGCTTCTAGGTTTTTGTTTAGCTCAATATTCTCCTCACTGGTGATCCTAAATTTATCAGCAACGGCAAAAGCCAATAAAAGTGCATCTAGTGCCGAGCCTATCAGCCCATACAAATACAAATTGCTTGATGACTCAGGAAGTAAACTGAGATTAGTAAAATTACCAATCATATTTGGCACAGCCATAGCAACATAAGCAAAAACAAAATAGCGTGCGGGTTGAAACCCTTCAGACCACCGCTTTACCCCAACAAATAAACCAAAACACATTGCAAGACCAGTCACTAAGGTTGCCCAAATAAAGCCAAACCCTGGAAAAAGAATGCAAAATGGTAAACCCAATGCAGCTATCACCCCCAACCAAATTGAAATTGAAACATAGTTTGGATGGGCATCTTTAAGCTTTAATAGGTGTATGTAAAACAGTGCGTTAGTAAGCGGTGCAAGTGCAAAGCCCAACCAATGAAGATTAGCTGAGTAAAACCCAAACAATTGGTCTGGTACGTGAAAAAAATGACTCCATGCAAACACCCAAACACAAGTAAATAGCGCGTAATAAAGGTGGGTAATATCTTTCGATCCGATATAAATAAGTAGATTATATAACCCCAGCACAATGCCAACCCCAAAGCAGAGTGTCATTATTAAGTTTTCATATACGATTTTGCGTTCAAAGTCCCTGAGCGGCTCAATAGTCAGCTTGACGGGTGTATAGAAAAAATCGCTCTCAAATAGAGTAATAATATAATATTCTTGGTTAGGCTCTAGATGAATTTGGTTTCCATAGTGAAATGCAAACTCGTTTTCGACCACACCGCCGGAAAATACACTGATAACAGATTGGGGCGTGTATATCCGAGACTCAATTTTGCTCAGCACGGTGTTGTAGGGATATAACACAAACTCACTAAGTGGACTTTGATTCTTCACTTTAGTCACTAAAAAATACCGACCTGAAAATAAAGCTCTTTTCTCAAAAGGTTGTTGAGTGGATTCCCAAGTCTGTATCTCATCCCAATTCTGAGGAAATCGGGTGCTAGATGCTGCCTCATAGATGCGCCCAATATTGTGAAGGTTTTGGTAATGCCAAGGTTGTGAAAGTGTCAACGATGTTTGATCAGCAAAACAGGCTCCCGAAAACCAAAAAATACAGAGCAAAATAGATAAAAAGCGCATGCTAACGGGCATCCCTTTTCTATGAGCTGCTTTCTTTTCACCTAATTTGCGCAATTTTATACCTCAAAAATCTAATTACTATTTTTCCACGAATTAAAACTTAAAAGTGGTAGGTAACATCGAGTCCAATTCTTCTTCCTTCCCCTTTAAAATCTTCAAGCATGCCTATAAAGCTACTTAAGTCGAAGATTAAATGACTATATTCTTTATCAAGAAGGTTTTTACCCCACACTCCAACTTGCCACTTATCATATTTGAACTGTAAATTAGCATTCCACAGAATATAACTCGGCTGAGAGGCGTATAGCGACTCATTTTGATCGAAATAGTATTCACTTTGATAATCAAAGCCAACTCTCGCTTTTACTCCGACAGAGTTCCAACTAAATTTATGCTCAGCATGGCCTGCAATATTCCATTTGGATGTGAAAGGGAGCCGATTGTCTGTTAAGGCGACTCCGAGTGGATCCACAAACTCTTCAAAGTTAGCCTCTGGAATATAACCAACATCTAGTGAAACCTGAGTTTGTTTCGACACGCCCCAAGTGTTTTCTAGCTCAACTCCATAAATAGTCGACTTGCCCACGTTTTTTAATAGTTGATAAGGGGGCGCTCCAGGGATCTCTGAGGCTTGATTCATAAAAACCTGTTGATCTTTATAATCATAATAGAAAGCCGCAAAGTTAGTGCGTAGGTCAATCGGTTCGAACATTAACTTTGCGCCCAGCTCATGCGCAATCAGCTTTTCTGGTCCGTAGCTAGCTCGTAAAGCAGCCGAGCGAGACACCAAGAAACCACCATTGTATCCACCACTTTTCACCCCATTTGCAAGGCTATAATACAAGCTTTTAGTTGATTCGAGCTTATGGATCACGGAGAATTTACCTGATAGGTTGGTATCCGATGTTTCACCTTGTATGTCGTATGAAGGAATTAAGATCCCAGCAGTGTTGTCGCCAAATGGGATGTTCATGTAGGAAAAAGTATCGTAGTCGACTTTTTCATCACTATACCTCAAGCCCAATAATAGCGCGGTTTCCTCACTCAGCCTGTACTCATACTGACCAAAAATTGCATGCGAGGAGATCTCTATATCGTTATCATAGTAGAAAGTTGCTGCACTCGAGCCGTTTTCGGTTCCTCGTAAGTCGCGTAAAAGATCATTGTAGTTATCTTGGTAAATACGCTCTTCAAGTTGAAATAAACCCAGCGTTAAAAACCCACGTGAACTGCCTTGCTCATATCGCAGTTCATTAGTTAACTTTTCAGTTTTTAGCCCTAACTCTCCCTCGCATAGTGAAAAAATACTACCATCGCAATTAAACCCATGTATGCGATCCAACCGATTAAAAGCGCTCAAATATACAAGTTGCGACTGTTCAGCCAGTTGATAAGTTAACTCTCCGGTGAGCCCTTTGCTCACGCTGTGATGTTGCTGATAGTTATTCACTCTTACAGCCCAAAAATCGTCGCTGCCGCTATTAAAGCCAAATAGATCGACACAATTACTGCTGCCAAGCTGTGAATAGGCGCATCTCGTTCCATCAGCAGGGTTTGCGTAAATACCAATGTTACCAACTGGCTGTACCAAACCATTCCAATGACCATAATCAGCCTTTATGAAAAGGCTAAAATCGTCAAATTCACCAAAATAACTTAACCGAGCATCATTTTGTTCCATACCAGCTTCAGGAAAGCGATCATCAAGATTGTATGTGGTGTAATCGTACTTTTTGTGGCTTCCGGCAAACCTCATCGCACTATCGTTAGTAAGACTCAGATTGATTACTGTCGAGGCACTTGAAAGGGAGTCAGAGCCAATCCCGGCGGTAAGATAAGCATAATCGCCATCCTCAGGACGCTTAGTCCTTAGCAAAATAGCACCACCTGTCGTGTTGCGCCCAAACAGCGTCCCTTGTGGCCCTTTCAATACCTCTATTTGCTCCATATCAAATAGATTAATGATTTGATTATTTGCAGAGCCAACAGAAATTCCATCAAGATATAAACCAATGGGAGAAGTATTCGCGGTGTTATAATCAACCAGTCCCACCCCTCTTATGTTTATCGCAGGTGGTGTACCCTCTGCCGCGTTTTGGCTAATTTTTACATTAGATACGAGGCTTCCAAGCTCAGTTGTATCTTTCACCGCGGCATCTTTGATTAGACTGCCAAAAATAGGTTTGACGGCAATCGCAACATCATTAATGGATTGCTTTCTTTTCTGTGCATAGACTTCGATTATTTCGATATTTTCTGCTTTGGCACTTGCCTCTGAAGAGATAGCAAAAAGTAACGCAAGAGTAACCGTGTTCATCAGCACATTTGAATGTGGCATAGTTTTAATCCCTAGCTATATCATGCAATTGCACTTTCAGTATAGCTGAATTAAAACGACCCCCAAGTAATTACACTTAATTAACCAGAAGTCTCGGTGTGAAACAAGCTAAGTTATTGTTTTTTTTAAATAGCTCCTTCCAGCGCTGTCTCATCTAAAAGTTTTACAGCGACCCCAACATCTTGGTATCAAGTACGGTAGTTTCCGTACCCGATAACCAAAGTTAAAACCTCACACTAATACCGTTATTTGAAATATCGAGTGGTCATGGGTCTCATTTTCCACCGCATATCAGTCAAATGGTGCAAACCCTTGCTCACCACTGATTTGCTCTGGATAACCTGTAATTGCTCTACTCGTTTGCATACCCGCCATTACAGCGGCCTCTACACACCCAGCATTCACTCCTGTTTTTATCCAATCCCCCGTCAGATAAAGATTACTAAATACAGTCTCATTCGTTGCTAGGCGGAACTTACTACTGCCAACCACGCTTAATACATATCGCTCACTAGGATCTACATTAACCCGCCAATATTGTGCGTCAAACCTTGTCGCGCCAGAAGTATTACCTCTATCAAACAACACGTTCCAGTCGAAGTCATCTCCATGGTAAGCTTCTGGCCAAAGTGGCTGCATCTGACTGGTTAACTTCTTTAAACCGTTTTCTTTTACTTCAGCTTTCATACGCTCGGGAAAATGATGATCTGATGGTGGCGGATAATTGGCACAGGTAAATGCACTACAAAAGTAAGCTATATTACTCGGCTTTTGGTCTTTCCAATCCTCAACTTCAAGTAAATTAGACATCGCAGCCCATGTGTCAAAAGGCTTCGAGAAAGCACTCAAAATTGGCCTTTCATCGCTTTGTGAAGGGTCATGAAAACCCAATTCACTGTCTGTTTTAGTCAACCATAGCTGCATCGCTTGCGTGGCTACTGTTTTAACATTTGTTGCTTGTTGCTTTAACTTTTCATCTTGATCCAATAAATTTTCACAAAGTGGCGAAAGTCCAGCCACAGATATTCCAAAAATAACTAAATCAAAATCTACAGCACGCTTTAGCGTTTTCCGCGGAAGTGGCTGTCCAAATGTGTGTTGGTATATCGACTCCCAATTGGACCAATAAGATTCCAAGTTCACCTCATGCTGTTGGATCAATTCAACTTGCTGTTGGTCAATTTGCCCCCAAATCGGTTCGCTTGGCCAACATGGCAAGTCTTTCACAGGCATTAATGGAGAATATGACTGCGCAGAATTTAATTTTACCTGTTCAATAATAGTGATTTCATCAACATAATTGCTTTCACCGCAAGTCACGCCTTTGAGCGCTTCAACTTGGTTGAAAAATTCGAATTTTACTCCTCTTGCTTTTAATAATTCGTATATGGGTGCAAAGATAATATCTCCCATACCAGCCTGCATTTTCCACATCACACCGCCGCGGTAACACAGCATAATTCTCAGCATAGCAAGAGAAGCGACTCCAGCTTCAACATTGGGCTTTTCAAAGTCACCATCCTCGTAGCCAAACACGAGGTCATAGAATCCCCTTACCGGAGCGGACTCTACAGACAGTGTTTCATTAGCACCATTACGCCTGAGCCATTGTTTAAAATCATATTTATCAATGTATCCAAAGCCTCTGGAATACACTTTATCGCGCAATAATCCGATAATCATAGCAATACCTAGGTCAAGACATATATATAAACGTCTTATGATCGGATTATCATCAATTAAGTCATTTACCTCTGATTTCAGCCAACGCCTAATTTTACGCACCATGTACCATACTACTAGGTGATCTTTCTTGTTTCCTAAACGATGGTCTGATCCTCTTACTGTTAAAAAAGCATCTAGTTGAGCAATCAATAATTTAGGAGTCGACAGCACTTCCTGAATTTGTTGCTCCGCCTCATCAAACAAACGCTTCGCTTTGTCCTCAATATCATCAAAGAAATTACTGACTTCCTGCCCTAAATGTGCCAATAAACTTTTATCTCTATTTTTTCTTGTTATGAGTTGTGTTGTTTTATGTGTCTTCACGACTTCATCTTCTATATCGTCAACCCATTTATGTAGCCACGCAGCAAGAAGTTTTAAAATCTGCCAAAAATGTAAATCCAATGTACCGTTTGCTGGATTGCCTGGGATAGTTGGAAAGTCAACAGACCAAGTCTGCCACTGCCTATCTATGTATTCTTGAAGTACAACCAAACTATGTGGTTTTAAGGCTTGCTCCCACGTGTGGATGGGCTTGTCACTTGGGCGAGCTAGTTTGTCATACACAGTCTCAATCATTCGAAACGAATTTACATAGGCACCAAACCACACATGTAGACCATGCTCTTCGATGCGCTCACCATGTTTTGGATTGCGTCCACTCGCACCTTTACCTCCTAACCGCCAGCCTTGCTGATATATTGTAATGTCATAGCGTTCTTGCCAGTTTTCTTGCTCTGTCATATATACAGCAGCTGTCATAGCAGAAACGCCGCCCCCAAGGATAGCCACTTTCTGTTTGTTCATAGTTATTCCATTCACGTAACATTAGTTTAATGCACTCAATAATGAGGCTTAGCAATACCGAGAGACCACTTAACAGACGTATATCGCTTTTGAGCTTCGATTATCTGCGTTGAGTTGTTATGCCTGAAGTCGTCGATACAATCTCCTCTACACCCGCTTGATCAAAATCCATTTTTACATAGTACGGAAGTTTTAATTCACTTTTACCGAGTGGGATGCCAAACATCTTGTTTAACGGAAATGAATCTAGGTGTTGAAGATCAAGATGCAGGTCATCCTTTATGAAGCCAATTTTATGAATTTTCTTTACTTCAGACGGTGAGTGTACCACAGCTGAATACACGGCTTTTTCACCATAACCATCAGGAATTTGTTTGAACAGGATTTGATCCATTTGTGGATGTGTAAACCCGGACAGAAACTGCTTCAAAAATTGGCTATCCACATCTAAATCACATACAGAAGCTTTAAAAAGGGTTGCTATTTCGTCACCAACTTCCAACACCTCTTTTAACCAAGATTCATCATCATCTTCTGGATAAATTGATAATAAGTCATGCCAATCCATCTTGGTGCTTGGGTTAAATGTTTTGAAGGTATCTAGAGAAAGAGAAAAGTGCAGTGGCTTGCCAAATTGCTCAGGCATTCGATAACGGCACAAGTATTTGTTGTAACCCCAAATCTCTCTGCCATTGATAAGTGCATTTATGTTATTCACCGCAATAAATGCTGGATACCAATAAAGGTGTTCAGCCTTTCGGATCTCAAGACTGACCTTAAGTATCGGTAACCAAATAATAATATCCGTTTCCTGCATATATCCATAATCAGAAAACGGTGCCACTTTTGACGCAATATTTTCAATGTCAGTAAACGTTAGCAAACACCAATTAGTTAGTGCCTTGAATGTGAAATCACTACTTGGCACTGTATTTAATGTGCTATCGATATAAGCCTGAATTTTTGCTTTTTCACCTTCAACAAAAAAGCCATACATTTGCGCATTAAGCATTCGACAAGGAGGCTTTGCAATAGGATTACTATAAAAATGTCGATAGTCTGGTAACTCTGGATACATCTTACACTCCTTTAATATAATCAAGAAAAACATATAACTAGTGTCAGGTTTAGTTCCAAATCACCTATGCTTCAAGTCCAGGTAGCATAAAGTTGGCTACTGTGAGGGTGTTAACTCCCCAGTCTTCCAGCTGACTACAAAGTAACAGGTTCAGCCAACACTGGGGTTGAGCTAACCCGTCCTTCCCTTTGGCAAAAATATTGATAATGAGAATATGCGTAAGAATCAAAGTTAGTAGATAGCTTATTCATAAAACCATGTAAATATCTTGTCCTCACGCAACTTACTCCCTTTTTACACCGAAGCGTATCAATAACAGGCTCAACATCAAAATGTGGTTCAACTTGGGCAAAGAATATAGAAACATCACAATTAGGCTTATGCTGTAAGTGATTTCTCAGTTGACTTGGGTAAAAAGCAATCAGATGCTCGACCGAATTGACACTACTGAATTCAGATAAGGCAACCCAAGCAGCTGCGCCGCCTGCACTAAAGCCGATAATTAATTTTGGATTGAGAGCATCAATAGCTGCGACGACTTTTTCGGCAAAACGTTGATGGCCACATTGAGCTAAAAAAAATTGATAGCATTCAGCCTCTGTGACATTCGTTGGCTCCTCAACATAAGGTGAAAGTACCTTTACATCTCTACCAAGGCTATTAGCAAACCGATTAACATGCTCTGTGTGGCCAAATATGTCGGTTACAATCAGAATAGTCATAGATTTTCCTTATAATAATTTATCGTTATTGGTTTGACTGGCTTCCTTACCTTTTTGGTCTCATGATCGTCAAATTAGCTTGCAGTATGCAGAAATGGTTTACTTAAATAGCCCGTGTTGCGCCATAGTAGGCTCGCTACAAAAGCACACTCCCATTAGCTAACTAAAAAACGATTATAAAAACGAGATACTATCTTAGCTTGGTATAATATGCTTTATAAATCAGAACAGTAAAATAGGTCATGTACACAATAGGACATGTTAGCGCTAAACATTTTCAAAAGAGTTCGGCTACTTGCCACAACCATTCTAAAACGTCTATTTTCCCAAAACTAAGACTTTATTTAAAACTAGCACACCCCTCCCTACTGTAAACATTAAATACAAATTAAATATACATTAATTTAATCATCAATAACGCAGGTGATGCTAAGCTTAGTATATGCGCGTTAAGGGCTTTAAAGTTTGATTAAAATCATATTGTTTTTTCTCACAATAACATATGCCAGTATGAGTCATGCTAAGCAAATTACATGGATAGTCATCGACTTTGCGCCTTATTATATCCTTGCCGATCGATTAGAAGGCCAAGGAAGAGATGAATTACTAATTCAACTCATTCAACAATATATGCCTGACTATACCTTCAACTATAAGTTATATCCCGCTTCAAGAGCGATACACGAATTATCAAATGTTAATAACCAGTATTGTGTCATCTCTTTGTATAAAACCGCAGATCGTCAGCAGCACATCGCATTCAGTGACGAGTATTCGACCATCGGATTGTCAACATCAGTTGCGCTGCGCAAAGATGTCGCTCACGCTCTAGGTGTTAAAGATAAGGCCATCAACCTCGCTTCACTGGTGACAAAGCATAAGCTAAATGTAGGCATTGCGGCTAACCGCTCATTTGGTGATGAGCTCGACACATTGCTTACTAATTTACCCAATAAACAAGTGTCAATAAGACCAGGGCGTGATGCTCTGGCGAGCTTAACGGTCATGTTAATTAAAAAGCGCGTTGATGTGATATTGGGTTATCCAAGTGAGCATTACTATCATAAATTACATGTAGACAAACTTGATGAGTTAACTCAGGTTAGGCTTGACCTTACGTCTCAAATAACAACAGGATTTGCTGGGTGCAGTAAAAATGCGAAAGGTCAAGAAGATGCCGCGGCAATTAGTTTGGCTTTAGGGAATGTCCATAAAGACGAGCGCTACAGATTGACAATGTCTCGGTGGCTACCCGAGCAATTTAGACCTCAATTGGCAAGTGTTTTTAATAAGTGAAAACCGCTTAGCGTAGATAGCAAAGCGGTTTATGACATCATTACAAATGAATTAAATAAGACTAGCTCTTAGTTCGTATTATTTGCGGATCCCCTCCAAATGCAGACCAATAGTCACGTGTGTGGAAGCCGGCCCCAAATCATAGTCAATGCCGTAATCTGCAAGTTTTAGCTGTGTTTCGCCTTCAAAACCAACTCGATAGCCTCCCCATGGATCTTGACCCTCTCCTACTTTTTTAACGTCAAAAGCTATCTCTTTGGTCACACCATTTAATGTAAAAGTGCCAACAACGTTTGCGTGTGTTTGGTCACTAAACGTGATGGACTCACTTTTAAATATGGCCTTTGGATGTGCTTTCACGTTTAAAAAATCACTGCCTCGTAGGTGTTTATCACGCTCTGCATGATTTGAGTCAATAGACGCTGTATCAATGACTACATTTATCTTTGAGGTATTTGGGTTTTTGGCATCATAACTAAACTCCCCCTCAAAGTTGTTAAAACGACCATGTAACCAACTATATCCCAAATGCTTAATCTTGAAATTAACAAACGCATGTGCGCCCTTGGTATCAATAGTATAATCAGCAGCACTGGCACTCACGGCCATTGTCAAAGCTGCAATACCAGCAGCTAAATATGGTGTTTTCATGTGTTATTCCTCATGTTTTTTTGGAGTCATAACCTTAATCATGCGCGCTAAGGTCTGATCTTTGTTTATAAAATGATGCTTTAAGGCGCCTAAGATGTGGATTACAACGACAGCTAATAGCCCCCACGCAACGTATAGGTGAATAGTGCCCGCTATATCGCTTTGACGATCAAATAGCTCACCTGCACTTGCGACGGAAAACCAACCAAACACCTCTATACTTCTGCCATCAGAGGTCGAGATCAGGTATCCAGATAAAAATAAAGTAACTAAACCTAAGTACAAAACTAGATGAACACATCCCGCCAGAATGTTTTGTAGCCTTTGTAGAGGTGTTGCTGCGCTTAAAGGTTTAACCGCGGGATTTAACCACTTCCAGACCAAGCGCAGTAGTATCAATATGGACAGTAATATGCCAACGCTTTTATGAATGTACAGCGCATCCCGATAAAATGGATCATAATAGCTTAGCTCTACCATATATATGCCAAGGCAAAACATGCCGAATACTACAAAAGCACTGAGCCAATGAAATATGATGGCTATTACACCATATCTTTGACGTGTATTTTTAAACATAATTTAGCTAATAAAACTCATTCTCAATAACATACATAGTAAACGCTAATAGTACGAAGAGAAATAGCGATATTTAGCGATTGGATGTGCATTTATGCACATGTAAAAAAGCGCCCTACTAGAGGGCGCATTACGTCGGGGGAGTGTAATACCAGTTCGGCGTAATACAGCATCAGTATAAGAGAGCAAACCTGACTTAACTGGCACTAAAGGCACTCGCTAAAGAAGGACATAGCAAGACTTTTATGTGGCGGTTATAGGATTACTCACCTCAACTAGATTTCTGATTAGTCAAATTGGTATAGGGAAAATCAACACCTTGAGTGATTGTATCAGCCACACTTCGCAAATCTATCTAGCTTGTGTAGCTTATACAATCAGTACTCAATTCATTAAATCGTGCTAGTTTTTATAAAAATAGCTATCTTTTGTAATACTAATCGTTGCATCCTGTTGCGACTCAATCGTAAATTGAATTGGGATCCGCTTACCTTTTAAGTCATAACCATCAGCTGTAACTGTTACTGGGATCAATGCCATATCTCCACCAGCAATGTGGGTTGTCACCGGAGCGGTCAATTTGGCATTTGGCAAACCTTTTAAACTTACCGTATACGTCAAGTCATGCTGTGTTTTATTTATCACACTCAAGGTATAAGGGTTCTCTACTAACCCTTCATAATTAACACGGTACAGTGCATTACGGTCACGGATCACGGATGCTTCTATCGGTGTACGGTTGAATGCCCAAATTACCATAGTAACCATGATCAATACCGTGATCGCACCATAACCAACAATTTTTAGCCTAAATGGATTAGATTTTTTACCTGCTTGCTGGTGTTCGCTTTGATATTTGATCAGATCTGGTTGATAACCAAATTTATTCATCGTTTCATTACACGCATCAATACACAACCCACAGTTTATACATTCATATTGCAAGCCATTACGAATATCTATACCAGCGGGGCAAACTTCAACACACAGGTTACAATCAACACAGTCACCTAACCCCTTTTGCTTTGGATCATCCTTACGTTTACGACGACCTCTGTTTTCACCACGCCCGCTATCATAAGTTACAACGAGTGTATCTTTATCAAACATAACGGATTGAAAGCGCGAGTATGGACATGCGACGGTACACATTTTTTCACGCAGAAAGCCCGCATTACCATAAGTACAAAATGCAAATAAAAATACCCAAAAGGAGGTAAGGCCACTCCACTGTAATGTAAACATGTCCAGATATAGCTCTTTTGCAGGAATAAAGTAAGCCATAAAGGAGGTGGCAGTGAATACTGAAATGAACAGCCATATAGCATGCTTAGCCGTTTTTTTAGCGATTTTTTTGCTATCCCAATCTGATTTATCAAGTTTTATTCTTTGGTTGCGAGTCCCCTCAACTCGATGCTCAACCCAAGTAAACATGAGCATCCAAATTGTTTGTGGGCATGTATAGCCGCACCAAACGCGTCCAAGCCATGTTGTGACAAAAAATAGTGCAAACGCACCCACCATGAAAATCCATGCCAAAATCATAAAGTCTTGTGGTAGGAAAGTGGCTCCGAAGATCTTAAACTGCTGAGTACCAAAATCGAGCAATATGGCCTGTTGCCCGTTATATGGGATCCAAGGAATAAGAACGAAAGTTAACATTAAGAACCAACCTAGGTTTCTCCTTATTTTTTGAAAAAACCCTTTTTGCTCTCTGACGTAAATTGGCCCCTCTTGCTTGTAGGGCTTAATGATCATGTCTTCTTCTTTGATATCAAACTTCATGTTATTTGCTACATTGGTAATACACAAAGTTTATATTGCAACTTTCAGACCAAACTGAAAGTTTATAAACAATTGATTATAAACAACTTTTAAAATGGAAAAAATATTAAATCGCGAAATATCACGAACAACCGCGAAATATCACGGATCTTTGCTAATTTTCAGCTTTTTCATTTTAGACCTTAGCGTACTTTCCGGTAAACCCAGCTTCTCTGCTGCGCCATTTGTGCCTGATATTTTCCAATTGCACATATCAAGTACCCTTGTAATATGTTCGGCTTCGGCTTGCGCGAGTGTTAATACACCATGCTCTGCTCTTGTTTGCTCAGATAGGTTGAGTGATTGAGATAAATCAAGCAACCGCCCCTTAGATAAAATAGCCTCTCTCTCTAGTATATTTTGTAACTCGCGAATATTTCCCGGCCAATCATAGCCTTGTAACGCATAGAGTGCTTTTTTAGAAATACCTTTTAGTTGCTTACCGAGCTTTTTATTGAGTTGCATAATGAGATTGTTTGCCAATACAGGGATGTCTTCAATACGCTCACGTAGTGCAGGTACTCGAATAGGAAAAACATTTAAGCGATAATAGAGATCCATTCTAAAACTCCCCTCTTCAACCATCTGCCGCAGATCGCGGTTAGTCGCAGCAACAATACGGATATCAACTCGAATAGACTTACTCCCACCAACTCTTTCAAACTCGCGCTCTTGCAAAACTCTCAATAACTTACTTTGTGCTTCTAATGGTAATTCACCTATTTCATCTAAAAAGATGGTGCCCTTATCTGCCAGTTCAAACCGCCCTTTTCGTTTTTCATTGGCTCCAGTAAATGCCCCTTTTTCATGACCAAACAGCTCTGATTCTATTAATGTGGGAGAAAATGCAGCGCAATTCACTTTGACAAACGGCTGTGATGATCGCTCACTAAGGCGGTGTAAGTTTCTTGCAACTAGCTCCTTACCTGTACCATTTTCACCCAAAATCAATACTGTACTGTCGGTCTTACTCACTAACTCTAGCTGCGCTAACATAGCTTGAAATATATCGCTGTTACCGACTAATCCAGAGTCTTGCCAATTTTCATTTAAGGTTTCTAACAAGTAAGCATTTTCATCTTTGAGCTGCTCGGTAAGTACTTGAACTTTATTTAATGCCTCGCGTAATGCGTTTTCCGTATTGTGTTGCTGTGAAACATCGCGAAATATCGCGACTGCTCCTATAATTTGTTTATCTTTATATATAGGCGTAGACGTATACTCCACAGGAAAACAACTACCATCCTTTCGCCAAAACACCTCATGCTGTACTTGGCGTGTTTTACCATCAAACATCGTTTTATATATTTTACATTCATCTGCGGGATACTCACTGCCATCAGCGTGACTATGATGATGGTATTGATGGATCTTTTTGCCCAGCAATTCGGCACTTTGCCAGCCCGTCATCCGCTCCGCTGCGGGATTAACAAACACTGCGTTTCCAGATAAATCAAAACCATAGATCCCTTCCCCCACTGCATTCAACAGTAGTTTGGGATCAGCCAAAAAATGTTTAATAATAGACATACAAAACCTCGCGATATTTCGCGAACATTCTATCTCTATTTGCAAGTGATGTCAGCCAGTTGTTCAAAAACGCCTACATAGGTAACAAATCTGCATTTTTCCAAGCTAATTGGTATAAAATAGTGAAAAACTTACAACCTGAGTTTACTCGTGGACAAAACAACCTATATTCCTAACGACTTCATAGATGATGTAAAAACTTATCTTCCTGCACACCTGAGTATTGATGATTTTATTGCTACCTGTCAGTCACCGCTGCGTCGAGCAATCAGAGTGAACACATTGAAAATGTCTATCACTGAATTTTTGCAATATTGTCGCGAGAACGACTGGCATGCTCAGCCTATCCCGTGGTGTGAAGAAGGCTTTTGGATAACAAGAAGTGATATAGAAGAAGCGAAATTGGCGATTGGTAATACAGATATTCATTTGAGTGGTTGTATCTATGTTCAAGAAGCCAGCTCGATGTTACCGCCAACAGCGCTCAAAACCACGATTACTGACAATGATATCAATCTCGATATGGCCTCAGCACCAGGTTCAAAAACGTCACAACTTGCAGCATATATGGGCGGACATGGGGTGTTAGTCGCCAATGAACTATCTTCATCACGTTTAAAAGCGCTTGCGGCCAATATGAAACGCATGGGAATACACAATGTTGCCTTATCTCATTTTGATGGCTGTATTTTCGGTGACTATATGTACGAATGTTTCGACAATATTTTACTGGATGCACCATGCTCAGGTGAAGGGACTGTACGAAAAGACCCTAATGCACTAAAAAATTGGTCTATTGAGTCTAATGTTGAAATTGCGGCCGTACAAAAACAACTGATTGATAGTGCGTTTCAGGCATTAAAGCCAGGTGGTAGTCTTGTCTACTCGACATGCACATTAACGCCAATAGAAAATCAACAGGTTTGTCAATATCTAGTAGACAGTTACCCCGACGCTGTATCAATAGAGAGTCTAGCGACGTTATTCGAAGGCGCTGAAGATGCTGTGACACCCGAGGGGTATCTGCACATCTGGCCTCAAGTTTATGATAGCGAAGGTTTCTTTATTGCCAAATTTACGAAGATCATGAGTGTTCCTGCAAAGGATCCGAAACAAAAAAAAGGCGTATTTCCTTTTAACCCCGTTGATAAAAAAACCGCTCAAACCTTTTCCAGTGTTTTAAAGAAGCAATTTGGTATCAGCGAGCTTCAAGGTACATTAATGGCAAGAGACAAAGAAGTATGGCTCTTTCCCAATGGTTTTGATGCAATTCAAGCTCGGATAAAATATGCTCGTATCGGTATTTTAGTGGGTACGACTCACAAAAATGGGATAAGGCTAGAACACGAATTTGCCACCGCATTTGGCCATCTTGCAACGCAAAACATACTTGAACTAACAAAAACTCAAGCCAGAGATTATTTCAACGGCAAAGACATCCGTTTAGATACAACAACAACCCTGACCGGAGAAGTCGTACTAATGCTATGTGGCAGTGCCATTGGACTGGGTAAATGGCAAAAAAACAAAGTGAAAAATAGTTTACCGCGTGATTTGATTAAAGACGACCTGTTAATAACTTGGGTATAACCTGAATATACCCTTTTGATATTTTTAATATCGATTAAGAATATCACAGGTAACACTATGTTTTTTATAAACTTAATAAATAGTTCATTTATTTGTAAAAACGCTGAAAGGTTAACTAAACTTAACGTTACTTTCTACTTCTCCCTAAAGTCTTAGAAGGTGTTTTTAGTTAGCGCACGGCTCAACCTTGAGCCTTTCCCTAAGCCCAGAGCTTGCAGGTAAGTCTCTGGGCGTTTTTTTACTTATACTAATTTGGCTTAATACTTGCTCAATTTGAAGGAGTAAATCTGATGCTAACAGCGTTAAAAATTTCTTATTTAGAACAACTAAATAGCAAAATTTATGCCTTGCCTACACAGATGTAGGTACCTTGGCGATAGCAGGACGCGGTAGCGGGGTTATCAACAAGATTTTCTCGCCTCAACATAAACCACTTAATTAAGAAAATTGGTATAAAAGCCGACAAACTCCAGCCAAACTAGGTCAGTAACTCAAGTTCAGTAATAATTTTCATCGCGGCCTCATTTGAATCACCACATACATCCCTCATGGGTTTAAATTGAAGACAAACAGGGGGGCGTTCGGGCTTATTAAACAATTTACAAAGGTTGTTTTCATCAAGCTGAATACACCGCTGCCCAGCTACTTTACCGTTAGGCATACCCGGGATAGGCGTTGAAATGCTCGGTGCAATGCAACAAGCCCCACAGCCAAGTCTACAGTCCATCTAGCTTCTCACTAAAATTCTCATCATTTGTGCATTTTATCGAAAAATTGCCATTTCGTAAAAACTTCCATATTACTACTGAATGTAACGATTAATTTAGGTACGCAAAGCTTTGTTACATATTCCCGTAGGATTTAAACACCTCGACATAACTATTCGCGTATTCTTAAGTTTATCGATGATCCAGAGCCGTTAATCTGGATTATTAAAAATCATTCAACAGGAAGGATTTTAACGTGGCTAGTAAAAAACAAATCATTCTACCGGTTGCCGTTCTCGCGGTGGGTATTGCAGCGGCTGTTGCTATGTCTGCAATGAAACAGCCTCCAGAAGAAAAACCAGAGGAAATCACTCATCCACTGGTGCAGGTTCAACCAATTGAAGTTGCACCAGTTCGACTTAACGTCTCCTCGTACGGTGTCGTCGCACCTAAGTATAGTACCGAATTAGTTGCTCAAGTGAGCGGTCAAGTTATTGATCTTGATGAGAAGTTTGTAAAAGGCGGTTTTGTTAAAGAAGGAGATATACTGGCGCGTATCGACCCTAATGACTACGAAGCTGCGCTTATTGAGGCCGAGGCTGCACTGGCACAGGCAAGTTCTGCGCTAGAAATAGAACAAGCTCAAGTGCAAGTTGCCAAAGCTGAGTGGCAACGAATAACCGCCAACGCGAACGAAAAAATCCCATCAGAGCTTTATTTGAGAAAGCCACAGCTTGCAGAGAAGCTAGCACGCTTTAAAGCAGCACAAGCTGCGGTAAAACGTGCCAAGCGCAACTTAGAACGTACTTATATCCGCGCCCCTTACGATGCAATTATTGAGTCTCGTACTGTCAGTCTTGGTAGTGTAGTAAACCCAGGTAATGGCTTTGGTAAACTGAATGCAACTTCTGTCGCAGAAGTTAGACTCCCTGTAGCAGACAAAGAGCTACAATACCTACCTCAACAAGGCGTAGGCGCTGAAGTAATGTTAACCGCCGACGTGGCTGGTCAGTCTATGAGCTGGAAAGGACAAATTGTCCGCAGTGAAGGAGTAATAGATAACAAAAGCCGGATGACATACCTTGTGGCTCAAGTTGAGCAACCCTACAGTCATTTGCTAAAACCACTTAGGTTTGGTGCTTACATTAATGCTGAAATTCAAGGTCTATTAATTGAAAATGCAACACTTATCCCTCACCACTTAGTTAAATCTGGGCGCGTAGCGACGCTCGATGACCAAGATAAACTCAGCTATAAAAAACTTAACATCATCCGTGAATATAACGGTATGGTCGTTGTAGATAATGGCGTTAGCGCCGGTCAACAGCTTATCACCTCAGCCCTAGACTACCCTTCAGAGGGAATGCAGCTACGCATAGATGATGCTGTCATGCAAAGTGCCAACACACAGCTGGCACTTAAAGAGGAGTAAGTGATTATGCAAAGCACAGAAAAAGGCCTAATCGCTTGGTTTGCAAGAAACCCTGTCGCTGCCAACCTACTGATGATTTTTATTATCGTAGGAGGACTGCTCACCGCATTCTCAATTCGCAAGCAGATGTTTCCGCAATACGACAGTAATTGGATTAGTGTCCAAGCTGTATACCCTGGTGCAGCACCTCAAGAAGTCGAAGAAGGTATCACCATAAAAATCGAGGAATCCATGGAAGGACTCGAAGGAATAAAACGACTAATTACTTACTCAAACCGAGGTTACTCTCAAACATGGATAGAAGTGGATGAACAGTACGACACCAAAGAGGTGCTTGATGAAGTAAAAATGCAAGTTGATGCTGTATCAACATTCCCTTCGGGTATGGAGCGCCCTATTGTTCGCCATGACAAAGCAACACAAGAGGTGATGTGGCTATCATTAAATGGCGATCTCACTCCTCATGATCTCAAAGAACTGGGTAATCGTATTCACGAGGAGATGCTATCACTCCCTGGTGTCAACCTAGTGCGCTTTGATGGCGGGCTGGATTACGAAATATCAATAGAGATAAGCCCCGATAAAATGCGTGAATATGGGCTGAGCTTTAGAGCCGTTGCTGACGCCGTTAAAAACTTTTCAGCAAACATGTCCGCAGGACAAATCCGTTCTGAAAATGGTTACATTTCAATGCGCGTCGAAAATCAAGCATACCGTGGTGATGAATTTAGAAAACTCCCCCTGTTGACTCTACCGGATGGCGCGCAAGTCTATTTAGGTGATGTAGCCATCATTAATGATGGTTTTGAAGAAGGTTTACAGTACTCGAAATACAATGGTAAAAATTCTCTTGTGTTTGAGGTGAGTGCCTCTAAAGATCAGGACATTACCAAAGTCGCCTCTGTGATAAAAAATTATTTGGAGGCTAAAAAAGGCGCTTTACCACAAGGTGTTGAACTAGAACCATTTATTGATTTGACCTACTACCTAAATGGCCGCCTAAACATGATGTTAGAGAATATGGCGCTTGGTGGCGTATTGGTTATGTTAATGCTTGCGCTATTCTTACGTGTTCGTCTAGCATTTTGGGTTATGATGGGGCTGCCAGTGAGTTTTTTGGGGGCATTTTTAATGATGCCTATTGGCTTTTTAGACGTCACAATTAACTTAGCCTCACTGTTTGCATTTATCCTCGTGTTAGGAATAGTAGTCGATGACGCCATTGTTGTTGGTGAATCCGCTCACGCAGAAATCGAAAAGCATGGCCATAGCTTAGATAATGTTGTTCGAGGAGTGAAGCGAGTCGCAATTCCTGCAACGTTTGGAGTACTGACAACAGTTGCTGCATTTTTACCACAAACCCTAGCAACAGGACCAACAGCTGCATTTTCTAAAGCCATTGGTGGCGTTATTATTCTTTGTTTGTTGTTTTCTTTGGTTGAATCTAAGCTAGTTTTACCTGCCCACTTAGCAGCAATGAAGGACAAACCTAGCAACCCAAAAAACCCGTTTCATCGGTTAAGAGAAAAGATGGATCGTGGCTTACAAAGTCTTATCGAAAACAGCTATCGACCTTTTATTAACCGCTGTATCCATTACCGTTATACCGTCATTGTTGGATTTTTGGCTGTACTTATTGTCAGTGCAGGAATGTTTGCTGGTGGCTTAGTTAAGTTTGTTGCTAACCCTAAAATTCCACACGACTTTCCAAGAATTTCTATTGATATGAACTTATCGTCATCAGAAACAGCAACTTTGAACTCGATCCAAAAGATAGAACAGATGGTGCTTAGTGTTGATAAAGAAATCGAAGCTGAATATGGGAAAAAGATGATCCGTGATTATATGGTCAATATGAATGGCCGTACCAGTGCTAACATCATGGTTATCTTGGTTGAACCAGAGGCTCGTCCAATCGACACTTTTGCATTGAGCGCTAAGTGGCGTGATGCAATGCCCACGCTGCCTGGAGTGAAGTCGTTAAACATTCAAGACAGTATTATGAATGGTGGACGTGATGACGGCGATATTAGCTTTAGATTAGAAGGTAGAGAAAAGGCTGCACTACAAGAAGTCGCTGCTAAATTAAAAGATAAATTAGCCACCATCGAAGGGGTTGGTGACATTAACGACTCGATGCAATCTGCAACCGATGAAGTGCAGTTAGAGCTTAAGCCACTGGCCTACAGTCTTGGGCTCACTTTGGCGGACGTCGCCTCTCAGGTTAACTTCAGTTACTATGGTCTTGAAGCTCAACGTATCTTACGCGATGGTGAAGAGATTAAAGTGATGATCCGTTATCCAAAAGAACATCGTGATACAATCAGTGACATCCAAGATGTTCGCATCTTAACACCACAAGGCGCTGAAGTTCCGCTAGTGGAAGTCGCTGATGTAAAACTCGTCGATGGTGTTAATCGTATCCGTCGCGAGAATGCCAAACGCACTATCAACGTATGGGCTTCAGTAGATACAGAAGTAGCTCAGCCATTTGAAATTGCTAAACAAATTCGTGATGAATACTTACCTAGTTTACTCAAAAATTACCAAAGTGTACAAAGTGCTGTTGCTGGGCGAGTTCAAGAAGAGATGGATAGTGTTGCCGAGCAAATTCGCGATTTTGCGCTCTCGTTGATGATCATCTTTGCCTTACTCGCAATACCACTGCGCTCTTACTCACAACCACTTATTATCATGTCGGTTATCCCATTTGGAGTAGTTGGCGCAGTATTTGGTCATATGGTTTTAGGGATGACCATGAGTAGCCTATCTTTCTTTGGGATCATCGCAGTTGCTGGTGTCGTGGTGAATGACTCCCTCGTTATGGTCGATTTCGTCAATAAAGCACGCGATGCAGGAACTAGCTTGAAAGATGCAGCGGTTGAAGCCGGCTGCAAACGCTTTAGAGCGATTCTCTTAACGTCGCTTACCACGTTTATCGGTTTGGTACCTATCATTATGGAGACTAGTTTACAGGCTAAGATAGTGATCCCGATGGCTGTTTCGCTGGCCTTTGGTGTACTCTTCGCCACAGTGATCACATTGGTGCTTATTCCATGTCAGTATGTTGCGCTGGAGGATATTAAACG
Source organism: Pseudoalteromonas peptidolytica (assembly GCF_012641745.1). Classification (GTDB taxonomy): domain Bacteria; phylum Pseudomonadota; class Gammaproteobacteria; order Enterobacterales; family Alteromonadaceae; genus Pseudoalteromonas; species Pseudoalteromonas peptidolytica. The sequence goes on along the minus strand of NZ_WEHZ01000006.1, from coordinate 13,592 downwards.
CCTTGGTCGCAAGTGGCTCAAAAAAGACGGGCATGAGCAATCAAAGGTAACAACTGAGTTGAAATCTAACACCAATTAAATTCTGAGCATTTCGTTTGGATTGGGGTGAACTACCCCTCTTCGAATTTTAGTTCTAAAAATACATTTACATTACTAGCCCACCAAAAAGCTCGGAAACTTTTCCGAGCTTTTTATCGTTTGTAAAATGCGTTCTGCAAAGTATGAGTTTGTTAGCTAATTATCCGAGTCTCAGGTTAAGTAAATAATCTATTTTGAGGCAAAAAAATTGCTTTTTAGTTGTTCTAAATAAGAAATTATTAACACACCTCATGCCAGATTTACTCCTTTAAAATTAAGGAGGTATTAAAAATTAATTGGTATTAACTCACTTCTATGCTTTTACTGACGATAGTGAGCAAAGAAGCGCTTTATTCGCTCCATTGAAGGCACTAAATCGTCTTTATGTGGTAAGAACACCAGTCTAAAATGATCCGCTGTTGGCCAATTAAAAGCTCGTCCATGAACCAGCAAGATTTTTTCTTCTTTTAGTAAATCCAGCACCATACGTTCATCATTTTTAATATTAAAGCGCTGCATGTCTACCTTAGGAAAAGCATACAGTGCGCCTTTGGGCTTCACGCAGCTTATCCCTTCAATGTCATTCAGGCCATTGAACGCAATATCACGCTGTTCATACAATCGCCCCCCGGGTTCTACAAGCTGATCGATAGACTGGATCCCACCTAGCGCCTGCTGAATTGCAAACTGCGCAGGCACATTTGCACAAAGCCGCATGGAGGCCAACATTTCAAGTCCGGTGGTGAGATCTTGCATAACCGAAAGTTTCCCACTTAATACCATCCACCCCATGCGGATCCCCGCAGCTCTATATGTTTTGGCAAGACCATTAAACGTGATCACTGGAATATCGTCACATAAACTAGCTATCGAAAAGTGCTCGGCATTGTCATAAAGAATTTTTTCGTATATTTCATCACTTAGCAGTAAAAGCTTGTGCTCTCTGGCGATATTAATGAGAGATTCAAGAAGCGCCTTATCGTAAACTGCACCTGTGGGATTGTTTGGATTAATAAGGACAAGTGCTTTTGTTTTACTTGTGATTTTACTTTTTATATCTTCAATATCCGGAAACCAATCTTGTTGCTCATCACAAAGGTAGTGAACCGGTTCACCTCCTGATAACTTCACTGCAGCTGTCCAAAGTGGATAGTCTGGTGCAGGAATTAACACTTCATCTGCATCATTAAGTAACGCTTGTGCCGTCATTTGAATTAGCTCACTAACACCGTTACCAATAAAAATATTATCGACGCTTATATTCGGGAAGCTTTTTTGTTGATAATACTGATAGACAGCCACTCTGGCAGAATATAACCCCTTCGAGTCGCAGTATCCTTGTGCCGAGTAAAGGTTCTTTATAATGTCTCGGTGCATATCCTCTGGCATATCAAAGCCAAACGCAGCAGGGTTACCAATATTTAGCTTGAGCACTTTCATGCCCTCATCTTCCATCTTTTTTGCCTGCTCTAAAACTGGGCCACGAATGTCGTAACTTACCCCATTTAATTTATTACTTTTTGTTATTTGTAGCATTTATTCCCCCCTCAATTTGCTCAAGCATATATCACAATGCTGTATTAATGCTACGCTGGTAATCACTTTTTGTGCGGTAAAAATTACTACAAGATACGGAGTATTAGACAAGTACTGACTGACGACAATGACCAAAGCTGAGCACTATGTTGTTTCAACCTCAGCAAGCAATATTTAGGATGTAATGGTAATAATCTGACTTTGCGTTGAACGATACCATACGTGGCATTAGTGCTCTGTCGATTTTTAAGCGAAAAATATAACTAGACACGTTGTTTAGAACGACGCGGGATGAACATTCTGACCCAAAAAGGAAAAAGAGGTCGTATTACCGACCTATACCCCGTTTAGCTATGTTTTGACACTCAACCATTGCTCTAGCTTAGATTTTGAACCTACAACTTGGGAAGATAACTCTTGGATCGCATTGTCAACAACGCCCTGATCGTTTTGTATTAGTGCATGTTCTAAGGTTTTTGCTAGGTCGCTCAAGCTAGACGCCCCAAATTGAGCTGCGTTAGATTTTAAGCTATGAGCATGACGAATAGCAGCCTCTTGGTCGTGATTCAAACTTAACATTAATTCCGATGCCAAACGCTCAAATTCCGAACAACAAAAATGAACGGTGTCTTCAAACTGCTCCCCTAGCAACATTTGCATGTTTTCTAAGGCGCTTTCATCTATTACGATGCTCATAATTTTCCTTAAATTTTATATGCTATTACTTATGCTAGCCAAATCTAGTTTCTTGTGCAAAGTAAATACGCAATAGATATGGTAAAATATGCCATCTTTTTTAAAACTTTTTGTCTTTATGAAGCGTAATACTTGTCCTGTTTGTGCCTTTCCCCTTCAAACCTGTGTTTGTTCATATATCAGCGAATTAATAGATAACTCAATTGAAGTGGTTGTTATGCAGCATCCGAGCGAGGCAAAAGTAGCAAAAAACACCGCAAAGTTACTCGCTTTGCAATTACGTAACATACAAATAGTGGTTGGAGAAAATGAACGAGACTTCGATAATCTAAAAGCATATTGCGAACAAAAACACGTCGCGCTGCTTTACCCTAATGACCAAGCTCAATCGCTGGTTCAACAACGCGATGAATACGCTAACTTACATGCTGTTATTGTCCTTGATGGAACCTGGAAAAAAGCGACCAAACTTTATCAATTAAATCCATGGCTACACCATTTGCCAAGTCTCAAATTTGATACGGTTGATGCCAGCGAATACACCATCAGAAAATCAAAGCATAAGTACAGTTTATCAACTTTGGAGGCTACAGCGCATTTTCTTAACCTCATTGACTCCTGTAATGTGGATGCACTTTATACATTACAAAAAGGCATGGTCGAAGAGCAGATGAAATTAATGCCTGTCGACGTAAAAGCGAGATATTGAATTACCGATGAACCAGATCACAAAACGCTCAAGATTGCACCAAGGATATGGTCGTAATGGTCCAGATTATCGCTTTGGCGATCAGGTCGACTTTAGCGAAATAAAGCTGACTTTCGGATTCAAAACCATGACTATTGGCAGCTGGGTAACGCCTGAGGAGTCACGCTTATCTGCAAACTTGATTTATGATTCCCTTGCCGATCTAGCACAAATTCTTGGGGTTCCACCTACAGTAATAGGGCTAAGAGGAACCTTGAACTTTGCCTTTGGAACAGGCGGAAGACCAGGAGTACAAGCACATTACGCCCCAACAGCCAGAACACTTGCACTCGCAAAAAACGCCGGTGGTGGTGCACTTGCCCATGAGTGGTGGCACGCTTTTGACCACTATATTTGTCAACATTTGATCAAACAGCCAACACAGGCTTTTGCATCTTCAGCATGGCTTTTATCCACAAATACAATCGCTCACCCTCTCAATAATATCTTATCTGATTTTTATGCTGCCGTGCTACTGACTGAGAACAAAGCGCAGCCAAATGAGTATTTTCATGTCGCTAAGCTTGCTGATAAAGCAAATAAACAAGTCTACTACGCGCTGCCAGAAGAACTCACTGCACGAATGTTTGAAGCGGTTATTGCCTATCATGACGACATTGAAAACTTATTTCTCGCAGGAGGCATAAAAGGCTCTGAGCAAGAGAAATTGGGGATCTACCCACTCCAAAGACACAGAACGCACTGTGCAAAGATAATTCATCGCTACTTTAGCGAATTAGGAACGATTTTATATCAGAAGCAGAGTTAACTTTTTCCAGCCAACTTAAAAACTCATTAAACGGTAACGGCCGAGAAATAAAATAACCTTGAGCGTAGTCACAGCCATAAGCCTGCAAGCGAATATAGCTATTGATATCTTCGACACCTTCAGCCACCACTTTTGACCCCAAACTATGTGCCATATCACACGTTGCTTTACAGATAGTTTGATTGCTTTTTGAGGTTTCTATATCCATTACAAAGCTTTTATCGATTTTTAATTCATCAAAACCCAATTTACTCAAGTAAGCAAGCGATGAGTATCCTGTGCCAAAATCATCTATCGCAACTTTGACTCCTATCGAACGATAATCATCAAGCATACCTTTAAGCTCAGTTTCATTACCAATCGTCACAGACTCTGTAATTTCAATCATTATTTGAGACGGTGCAAGTGATAACTCATTGATAAGCGTGATGAGCTGCACTGATAATTCTCGGCGGCTAAGATCTCGTCCCGAGACATTTATAGAAATTACATGCTCAGGAATTTGCTTCGTGATCTGAGCTTGGTATTTTAACGCCTGCTCCACCACCCATTCGGTGATCTCGTAGATTTGGCCGGATGACTCAGCAATCGGTATAAACTCATCGGGTGGTATATAGCCAAGATCAGGTTGCAACCACCTAATTAACACTTCAGAGCCAAACACTCTTCCTGTTTTAAGGTCAACTTGAGGCTGGAAAAATAAGCTAAACTGTTCTTGTTCTATTGCACTTTTTAAAAAAGAGGTCAATTTTAATTGACGCTCACTAGACATTGAACTTTCAACGTCAAACAAGTGCCATCGTTGGCCATTGTGCGTTTTGGTATTTAGCGCCTGCAAGGCGCGTTGTACCAGCTTTTCAGTTGTTTTGGCGTGCATTGGATAATTTGCTACACCCACATCCAAGCTATCGACAATTTTGGTATCTTTATACCACACCCCTTCCTCAAAAACGGATGATAAAATACAAACATACTGTTCAACTTGACTGACTTCAATTTTACCATCAAGCACTATCGCGAAGACTTGGTCTTCCAGTCGGTAAATATGTGTATCTCCTTTATTTGCAACAGCTGCACTACCATACGTATTAATTTGCTCATGCACTTCTTTAAAGAGTTTACTAATATGTTGATTCGCAAACGTCAGACCAAAATTCAGTCGAATAGATGGTAATATTAACGGTTTAAAAAGCAATAACGTATGGGGCTTATTCTGCTCTTCAAGTTTTGCAAGAGCACCGAAAAGAGCGAACTTATTAGGAAGTGCTGTTTCTTTATCAAATTGTGCATAATGGATATAAATGCGTCTTTTTTCAGCATCATGCCAAATTACAAACAAAAGCAGCAGTATCAAGTGTAAAGCAATTAGACTGTCATTCACTATCGACACATGCTCTGTGGTACTGTTGATACTCTGACTTGCCGCAAACCCTATTAATACAGCCACTATAGGAGACCAAATCGCCACACAAAAATACACTTCTTTTGCATTGCTTTTATCTTGACTAGCTAAAATAATGGCGCTCAAAACGATTGCCACAATAACCATTGTTGACTGCATCGCAAACGGTAAATCAACGTTGGCAACGGCAGCAGCAATCCCAATCAAAATATATACTCCAGCTATCAACTTGATTCCTGATTTGAACTTTCTAGCTAGCCGATTTTGCGTCAGAAAATAATGAAAAAACAGGAGACAAAATCCAAGTGAGAAGCACATGAAACTATCACTAAAGTGCATAAAATTAGCACTATTTTGATAGCTTACCACAACGTCAGTGAGTCCTTTATGAGCAACATATAATAGTGCCAAAGATAACAGATACCCACCGACAGCGAGCAAACTGGTGCGCTTTGAAATTATTCCTGTACTCAACATAAAAATACTGATCAGGCACATTACTCCAAAAAACACTCCCATGAAAAACAGCCGTACATTGGTCGTTTTCACGTAGTTGCTGTAAGGTATAATCTCGACCTCTGAGGTAGAAACATAAGGTGAACTTATTTTGGCGAATACAGCACGGCTGGACGTGTTCGGCTCAAAGATAAAATGAGGGGAAAGATTGGGTAGCGAGGCCGAATTATTAAGCTCACTTACAGGATATAAACTATCATCTGTCGCCATCAAGTAAAACTCTACACCACCAAGCGAAGGTCGCTCAATAGACACCACTACTTTGCTGTTTAGCATCGATTCGGGAACTTGAACACGAAGCCAAACGTCAACCCCCTTGGGTATTGACACAGTACCCTTTGATGCTGTGAACGTAGCGTCTGAGAAAGCGCCGTAACCCACTGATATTTCGGGATTTCCATCTATTGCTTTTAGCGTGTACTGGTTAAGCGTTACAGATGCAGCTGTAAACACACAATATATAGTAGCGAGCATCAGTGCGGCATATCTAGCTACGCTAAGCCACATACTTTTTCTCCTTGCTTCACTTTTATACCGAGTTACGTATTTAACCGGAGGTTTGGATAAGGAATGCGTCAGCTCGAATGAGTCAACTCATTGTTTTTGAGACCACATTAAACTACGCTCTTATCTAGCCAGACAGTTTTAGGGACAACAAGGCGAATTTACGAACCAATAGCTGGCTATTGGGAGTCAATTCAACGCAGTTAGCGCTAAAACCGGCAGCTAGAACGACATTAATTATCCGAAGCTCAGGTTGTTTTCTAATCGTTTTGCTGTTCACCATGACGGTGACTACTAACATAAGTATGGTGAGGTTCAGAGTAAATGCAAAAATATTATTGAATTTAAATCGTTATGGAGAGGTTTGAGAGACAGTCTAAGATTAATGTAACTACACAGCTTATCAGCCGGGTATAATTTTATCGCCCTTTCCTTGCACCTTATTTGAGGGCCGTGTTGAGCCTATCATAAGTGCGGGCTGTCGTGTAGCGTTCGCTTAAAATATCCTCGTTGTCTGAAATGTCAGTGTGGTGAAAAACATTTAATACCGACTGTGCAGATAGAGTGATGGCATTGACTGGCTATCAAAGAATAATTGCGTATAGTTAATGGCAGTCATTGATAGCCAGAAAATTTGATAATAACCGAGCTCACGTGAGCTGCGAGTAAGTATTAATTACCAGCAGCTCAAGTTAATTATTTATCATCACTGATGCGAGACGCAACGGCGCTATTTTGATCTTTATACTTTGCGTCTTTACGTTCATTGTATGGAAACTCAGCGGCGCAGGTCATAGTTTCAAAACTCATCGCACCGATTTTCATGTTTGGTCGAAGTGCCAAAGGCAACTTGCCTGAATTGTAGAACTCTAGAACAATATTGCCTGACCAACCGGGGTCAATACGATGCGCGGTAACGTGAACCATTAAACCTAGCCGTGCCAAAGACGAACGGCCATCAAGCCAGCCAACGAGATCAGCAGGTAGCGTTACTTTTTCAAACGTCATCGCCAGCGCAAGCTCCCCAGGATGCAAGAAAAAAGCTTGACCATCTTCTAACACAATTTCATCACTCATGATTGACTCCATCGCGGCATTGATCTGATCTTTTGGGCCACTGAGATCTACATAAGGTGCGGCATGATCTTGGAATACTCTAAACTTGTTACCAAGTCTCAAATCTACCGTTACCCCTGAAATCATATCTGGTTCAGGCGTAGGCTCTATAACTATACGCTTTTGTTCTATCGCTTCTCGAATGTGGGTATCCGATAATCTCATTCTTAATCTTCCGTCATCACAATCTCAACACCCGACGTTGAGTTTGATTGATAATATAACATACTGGCAACCAGTTGGGCACAATCAACATAATGATCGGCTATATCATGATTATCCGTTTCGTTTTGTTGGTTTGCCTGATGAGTCAAAGCAACAATATCTTTACCTTGTTCTGTCGCTACTCTGATTTGGTCATTAAGCGGCACTTCCGCGAGTAAAGGTACACCATATCGACTTGCCAATGCAGTACCACCTGAGTGACCAAAAATTTGGTTGCGGCTGCCACACTGCTCACAATTGAAGTAACTCATATTTTCAACCAGTCCTAAAATAGGCAACTGCACCTTTTCAAACATCGCGATACCCTTTTGCGCATCCGCCAGCGCCAGCGTCTGAGGGGTAGTGACGATCACAGCGCCACTGGCTGGCACTTTTTGCGTCATTGTAAGCTGAATATCCCCGGTGCCAGGCGGCATGTCTACAATCAGATAATCCAGCTCGCCCCACTCTGTTTCATTTAGCAATTGGGTAAGTGCTTGAGAAGCCATTGGACCTCGCCAAACTGTGGCATTTTCTGCTGGAACCAAAAAGCCGATAGACATGGCTTTAATTCCCGCCTTTTCAATTGGTAGTAAGGTTTTATCATCTTTTGCCTGAGGTTTTTCGTCCTCAAGAGCCAGCAAACTTGGTAATGAGGGCCCGTAAATATCGGCATCTAAAACACCCACTTTTGCGCCTTGAGCACGCAGTGCGTAGGCTAGATTAATCGCCGTCGTTGACTTACCCACCCCGCCCTTGCCTGAGGCAACAAGAATAATATGTTTAATGGCTTTAAATTTTGGTCGACCGACAACAATAACGTCAGATATCACCTCAACAGGCTTATTTAGATGTTGCTTCAAGTAGCTAGATATTTCTTGATCACATTGAATAGCAAACGGGAAGTTAATATGTACTTGAATTTGCTTGTTTGACTCTTGTACTTTAATCACCCAATTCGCATCAATTCCCACTGGTAATGCAGCACTGCGATAGCCACTTAAAAGCTCAATTACTGCTTGTTTGGTATTTTTTCCTCTGGCAAACCATTTTTCCAGTCCAAACATACAAATTAAACTCCTCTGGGTGATGAAAATAGCCTCGGAATTATGTAACATTCAACACATTAAAACCAGTCAATTCGCGGTTCATGGTCTGAACAAAGGTAAGTCACCTCACGCACTTGTGCATTCGAGCGCCAATAAGGTGAAAAGTAAGCCAATTCAGCACCATCACTTAAAAAGATCGCGCTAAATTCATGGAATCGTTATGACGAAGAGAAAAATTCTCATTACCAGTGCATTACCATATGCAAATGGCCCAACACACTTAGGCCATTTGCTTGAATATATTCAAACCGATATTTGGTCTCGCTTCCAAAAGCTACAAGGCCATGAAGCTTACTATGTCTGTGCAGATGATGCGCACGGCACGCCAATCATGCTAAATGCACAGAAGCAAGGTATTACGCCAGAAGAAATGGTTCAGCAGGTAAGCATTGAGCGTCAACGTGACTTTGCCGATTTTAATATCGAGTTTGATAACTACCACAGCACACACAGCGATGAAAACCGTGAACTAAGTGAACTTATTTACACTCGTTTAGACGAAAAAGGTTATATTAAAAAGCGTACAATTTCGCAGCTCTTCGACCCTGAAAAAAGTATATTTCTACCAGATCGCTTTGTTACTGGTACTTGCCCTACCTGTAAGTCTGAAGATCAAAATGGCGACAGCTGTGATGCCTGTGGTGCAACCTATAGCCCGACAGAATTAATTGAGCCAAAATCTGTGATGTCTGGTGCGACGCCAATTTTGAAAGATTCAGAGCATTATTTCTTTGACTTGCCAGCGTTTGAAGACATGTTAAAAACATGGCTGCGTTCAGGTAGTTTACAATCTGAAATGGCAAACAAGCTAGACGAATGGTTTGCAGATGGCCTACAGCAGTGGGACATCAGCCGTGATGCACCGTATTTTGGTTTTGAAATACCTGGTGCCCCTGGCAAGTATTTCTATGTGTGGTTGGATGCGCCAATCGGTTACATGGCAAGCTTTAAAAACCTATGTCAAAAACAGGGCTTGAACTTTGATGAGTTTTGGGGTGAAGGCTCTGATGCTGAGCTATATCACTTTATCGGTAAAGACATCATCTACTTCCACAGCCTATTTTGGCCAGCAATGCTAGATGGTGCTAATTTCCGCAAACCAAATAATGTTTTTGCTCACGGCTTTGTCACCGTAAATGGCGCTAAAATGTCTAAGTCTAAGGGGACTTTTGTAAAAGCTCGCACCTACCTTGAGCACTTAGAGCCTGAATATTTACGTTATTATTACGCTGCTAAACTAAACAGTGGTGTTACTGATTTAGACCTAAACCTAGAAGATTTCGCGGCACGCGTGAACTCAGACTTAGTGGGCAAAGTGGTAAACATAGCAAGTCGCTGTGCAGGCTTTATCACCAAAAAGTTTGGTGGCAAACTAAGCGATACTGTCATGGACGAAGCGCTACTAAATAGCTTTGTTGCTGCAAAGGATTCAATTGCGACACACTTTGAAAACCGCGAATACAGCCGCGCTGTACGTGAGATCATGACTCTTGCTGACAAAGCAAACCAGTTTATTGACGCCGAAGCGCCTTGGGTGCTTGCAAAGAATGAAGACACTCTTGAGCGTGCACACCATGTTTGCTCCATGGGTCTTAACCTATTCCGCGTACTGCTTACCTACTTAAAACCTATCCTTCCAGGTATGGCGAAAAATGTAGAAGCTTTCTTAAACACTGAGCTTACTTGGGAGAGCATTGACAGCGCCCTTGTTAATCACGAAATCAATAAGTTTAAAGCGCTAATGCAACGCGTTGAACTTGATAAAGTCAATGCCATGATTGAGTCTTCTAAAGAAAGCCTCGAAAAGAAAGTAGGTGGTCAGTCTGTTGAAGCCGATCCAAATAGTCCGCTTGCCAAAGAGCCAATCGCAGCAGAAATCGAATTTGATGATTTTGCTAAAGTTGACCTGCGTGTCGCGAAAATTGCAAACGCAGAACATGTTGAAGGTGCAGATAAGCTACTTAGGTTAACCCTTGATTTAGGTGGCGAAACACGTCAAGTGTTTGCGGGTATTAAATCAGCGTATTCACCTGAAGATCTTATCGGCAAGTTAACCGTAATGGTTGCCAACCTCAAGCCTCGTAAGATGCGTTTTGGTATGTCAGAAGGCATGGTGCTAGCGGCAGGTCCTGGTGGTAAAGAGATTTATATCTTGAATCCAGACGAAGGCTCACAGCCTGGTATGCGGGTGATGTAATCACCGTATTACTTATATACAAATAAAGGCTTCTATTTAGAAGCCTTTATTTTTGCTGATACCAGATCTCAGTACCAAATTTTATTATCGAAAATTAGCCAAACCGCGACAAGATACAAACACCCACCGTAAAATCGTTCCAAGTATTTATTATAAACAGGGTTGTTCGATACTCGCGCCAACAAGTCACCTGCTTTAATCCAGACCAAATGTACTGAAATATTGAGTACCGCGAGCCATAACACCAGAATTAAATTTCCCGCAGCGCCGAAGGCATCATTCGCTTGCTCGCTAAAAAGCGTAAACATAATCAAAACTAATACCCACCCTTTGCTGTTCAATACTTGCAGTAATACTCCATCCATAAAACCTAGTGTTTTGTTATCACTTGCTGAAATGTTCGTAGATGCGCCAAAAAATTTCGTCGCCATATAGATAAGGTAAATAGACCCCATCAGTTGCAGAAAATTCAAAGCCATCGGGTGAGACTCAATCACTTTACCAAGGCCATACCCTACCAAGAGCGACTTGAGGACGTACACTATGTCAACGCCAGCTAAGAGTCCTAATGAACGTCTCACTCCGACATTGGCACCTGATGCAGCAAATACAATATTTGCAGGACCTGGACTAAAAATTAACGGGAACATGGCACTAAACCAAATGATAAACAAACTCATTGTCAAAACTTCTCCTTTGTGAAAGCACACAAAGTACAAAAATCGAAATGTTTGGTCTTGTACAAAATTGAAAATACGCCTGAAGTGTAGATATCAGCACTTGTAATTAGATGGTGATACCCCGTATGCCCGCTTAAAATTGCGATTAAAATGGCTTTGATCATAAAATCCACAGAATAGCGCGGTATCAACACAAGTCATGCCTTTGGCAAGCAAACTCTTGGCTTTTTGTATTTTGATCTGTAAGAGGAATTGATGCGGGGTCAGGCCAAATGTTGAGTTAAAACTTTTGATTAACTGGAATCGAGTACTGTTCGTTAACCCCTCTAACTCATCGAGTGAAATATTTTCCTGCCAGTTGTCAAAAAGATAGTCTCTTGCACGAAACACATTATGCGTATCAATAAAAGTGGTGCGTTCAGGGTTGTTTACTTCACCGTACTGGGTAAACACCTGTTCTAAGGTTATCAATAACAATGATTCTTTCGTCAACGTGAAGCTCGTTTGCTCCATCGCTTGATGAAGCTGTAACAAGCCTAAAAACAGACGTTTATCATCAATAATGGTGCGATTAACGACAGGCTCCAAGTGCACGCTCATTTTGTCAAAAACTTGCTGTAAAAATGCGAGATCAAAATAAAACATCCGATAACGCCACCCACTTGGCACACCGGGGAACCCGGTATGCACCTCAGCGGGGTTGATTGCCACAATGTGATGTTTAGGCACTATCAACTTTTGCCCGCCATAGAGAATACCTTCAGCGCCGTCTTCTATCACACCGATGGCCAATTCATCATGCCAATGTTTGGCAAACTCAAACTTGGTATACTGCGCTGATAAGAGCTCAACCCCTACAACAGACTTGTCTTTCCAAATTTTAGACTTTTCCACGTCCCCCCACCTGGTTTATCTTGTTCAGTAACCCTGCACTAGTCTACTTCTCGCTAACGATAACTTTCCCAGCTAACCCTAGTAGCAACATGCCCGAAACGCCTTCAAGAGCACGAGAATAGCGTGTTGCATTAGGTCGATTAAACAACCAGCTGCCAGCAACTGCATACGCTAAGTTACAAACCGTAGCCAAAACACTAAATAGTATCCCTAGTATTAAAATTTGTAGCGACGTTGATGGTGCTGCAAGATCCACAAATTGCGGTAAAAAAGACAAAAAGAACAAGGCTACCTTAGGATTCAGTACACTGACTAAAATACCTTGTATAAAAACATTACCAGTTTGAGTTTCTGGTTTTTTCGGCTGTAGCAGGCTGTCGCCACGCCACATTGACCGTATTGATTGAACGCCTAAATAAACTAAATAGGCCGCGCCAAGCCATTTCACCACGCTAAATGCAAAAGCCGAACTCAGAATAATTGCCGACAATCCTAAACAAGCAGCGATGGTATGAACAAAATAGCCTGTACCTAAACCAAGTGCAGCCTGCATTCCTGCCGATATTTTGCCTTTCATGGTGTTAGATACAATATAAATAACATCAGGCCCGGGGATCAGGTTAATTGCTAAGCAAGCAATAGCGAATAACGCGAGAGAGTGTAGCTCCATAAAAATTTCCTTTTACATAGTGGTTTTTTTAAAATTTAAGTGCCCGAGTCATATTTTTATCAATTTTATGTTTCGGTTGCTAGTGCTAAGCTATCTGCGCCAGCGTTCGCAGTCTCCGATTTCGTTCTTACGTATGCTTTCTATTGAGTTTAAAGGAATATATTTTTGCACGCTCAACACCTCCGAGGCAATTCCTCTAGTCGGTATATTTTCAAATATTTGTCAGTAAAACTTGCGTATAGGTAAACCTCTTTATAATCACCTAAGTTGTAATTCTCTGTAATAGTCAATCGCAGAAAACTAGACTACATTCTCCTTAGCTCGCGCTATCACCCACTCTTATTAACAGGGGCGGAGCATACTTTGATTACTTATAAACCAAAGAATACCTGTGCCCTAAATTTGTCGTTCCAGCCAGCGGTTTTCAATTTGCTGCGTTGACTCGGTAAGCCGCATTCACACTGCTTGAGCAT